>NZ_JARZAE010000004.1:2525843-3788765 GCF_029892095.1 Kitasatospora sp. MAP12-44 | reverse complement strand
CGAGGGCCTCGTCCGGATCGCGCCGGCCTACCTCGCCGGCCCCGCCGAGGACTACCTCAGCCCCCTGCACCCCCTCCTGGAGGTCGGCGCCGTCCTGACCAACGACGGCGCCGGAAACTCCTACCTCGCCACCCCCGACCACCGAGTGCGCTTGGCCAGCGTCGCCGAGGGCGGCCTGCGGCGCTGGAAGGTCGCGGTGGCCCAGGACCCGTTCGCCGGCCACGTGACGTGGTCGGGCCACTTCACCGCGCTGACGCCTAGCGAGTTCATGACCTCGCTGGCGACAACACTCGCTCAGTTGTGGACCGCCGACGCCCTGAAGTACGACTACGACCACGACATGGACGACGTGTACGAGCCCCTGACCACCGCCGGGTGGCGGCGGACCTCCGAACGGTTCGCCGATCTGGCCGTGATGAGTTCGCCCGTAGGCGACGCCAGGATCAACTGGAAGCACTCCCTCACCCTCGGCCAAGGAACCTACCTCGGCAACGACGAGACGTGGACCTTCGCGGCCGGGGTACCGGGCGGTGACCGCTGGTACGGGCACCTGTCGCGGGTCACACCGGTGCCGATCCTCGCCGCCCTCACCACGGCCATGGCCACCTCGGAGCCGGTCGAGCGACGCTCCTCCTCACTCACCCACGCCGCCCGCCAAGCGGCCAGGATCACCGTCATCCCCGCCCCCGGCCATCACCTGACAGCCGGTTCCGACCCGGACCGCCCCGCCGGGGCCCGCACGGAACGCGCTCATGCCGCGCGCGGCCGAAGCACCAGCCTCCCCGTTTCGGCCGCCACCCCGTCACAGTGCCGCCTAGAGAGGACGATGCCATCCCCGCATTCACCTTCACCGCCCTGCCCAGCGCCGTGACCCTGGTCGTGGATGCCCCCAGTTTCGATGAGGCCCTCGCCCGTGCCCAGGATCTCGATTCCTGTTCCTACGACCTGTCGTCGCTGGGCCGCCTGGGAATCCGCATCGACGAGCTGGGGTTCGGCGACCCGGAGATCGAGCCGACTGAGCCGCACGAGCCCGACGAGGTGGCCTTGGCCGAACAGACCCGCTCTGCCGCCGAGGACGACCTGATGGAGTACGGCCTCGCGTCCGTCCTCGCCCGCCACGGCAAGCAGGCGCCCCCATCCTCCGGTGAGAGCATCAACAACTGGGCCACCTTGGTTTCTTGGACTGACGGGCCGGTGGAGTTCGCTGGCGTCGTCTCGCAGGTCGTCGACCACGACGACGGTGCGCTCGCCCAGCTGCACCGGTTCCTGGAGTACGCCGAGAACCGGCTGTGGGAGCGCCACGACAACGACCGGGCCACGAAGTTCGCGGAGGCCAGGAAGCTGCTGGAGGAGATCGGCGACGACCTGGCGCGCACGGCCACCGAGATGCTCACGCCACCCTCCCGACCGCGCCAAGCAGCAGTTGTCCGCTCCAACCGCCTGCCCGCCCTCACCCGCACTGCGCCGAACACACCACTGGCCGCACAGCAGACCACGCTCGTGCCCCCGGCTGCAGCCAGTAACCAGCACACCCGATGACGCCGCAGCCCCAGGCCGCCAGCGACAACCCGGCCACAGCCGAAGGAGAGAACATCACCACACCCCCACTCGCCGGTGTCCAGGCAGCACCCCGTCGGCTGGCGGGCCCCGGCCGGTCGACCGCCGACGCCGATTCAGCCGTGCGCCCCCGGCTCCTGTCCCCGGCCTCGTCGCTGATGGTGCAGGTCCTGCGCGCCGAGTCCCCGCCGGTGCCCGCGCCGATCGTGCCCCCGTGCACTGCCGAGACCAGCCGCACCTGACGCACCTGACGCACGTCAGGTCGGCTCCCGCCCCGCCAAGACCAGGAGCTCCCTTGCCCACCCCCACTGTCCCTACCACGCCCACCAGTCCGGACGAGCTGCGCGACGGCATCATCGCCGCCGACGCTGTGCATCGGATCGGCTATTCCCTCCACTGCAGCAGGTCGGCCGCATCCACCTCGGCGGCGCTCGACGCGCTCCTTCCCATGCTCAACGAACTTGAGGAGCAGCTCGACTTCGCCAACCAGGCCGTCGGAGAGGACGTTGGTCTGAGTCTCGACGACATCGCCAAGGGCTTCGGCGCCGCCACGGCGACAACGGCCCAGCTACGCGCCGACGTCGAGCGACTCTCCCGACAGCTCGCCCGCCCCGAGCCCGCCGCCGTAGGCCGCGCGCCCCGTGTCGAGGCGGCACACCGACGAACCGCCGAATGGCCGACGTTCCCGACGCGCCCCCCAGAAGCCGAGGCTGCCATCGCCCAGGCCCGCATTACCGGGCTGTCGCGGTGACCCCGGCACAGGACCAGATCAGCATCCATCCGGGCCTGCACGGCGTTGTCCAGGTTACCGGTGCCGGACCGGCGGCCCTCGAGGTGATCGCCCCGCTCGGCTTCCGAGCCCCGCTCAAAGGACCAGGCCCGGTACGCCTGAACTCGCTGGATGGTCCGGCGCAGCAGAAGGCCGTCGCGGGCCAGGCCGCCCGCCGCCTGCGCGAGGCCGGCCACCATGTCGACCTCCACCCGGCGCTTCACACCTCAGAGCGCGGTGAACGCGCCATGGAGATGCTGGCCGGCATCAGCGCCAGACTCGCCGAACTGCAGGCACTGGCCGAAGAGACAGAGCATCCGGGTGAGCTGGCTGACCTCCTAGGCCAGCTCACCATGGGGCAGGGAAACGCGATGGACGCACTGGAACAGATGCTGCGCGCCTGCGCACAGGCTGTCCGTACGACCACCGACCCCGGGCAGCACGACCTGATCGGCCGGATCACTGCCGATGCGGGCCGCATCGGGGAGAGCAGCGCCGGTCTCGCCCGGTGGTCCTCCGCCCTGCGCACCATCGACATCCACGCCGGTAACCGCCGGCGCGCCGCAACAGCCTCATCGCCCTGGGCTGATGCGTCACTCGGGCGGCCCAGCACCCACTCCTACCCCGGACCGACTCCCGCGAACGCAGTTGCTGCTCCCACCCGCCGCCCGGTGTGAATGCCTGCCAGGAGACGTCCTACGTGCCAGCTCGGCCCACCATCACGATCCGCCGCTCTCCCGACGCCGGCGTCACGACAGGAGGCGGGGGCTCCCCCCGCCAGGCGGCCATCGCCGCCAGTTCAACGGCACCAACCAGCACACCGCCCGCCGCCACCGCTCGACGGACCGACGACGGCAACCCCACCCCAAGGACCCTGTGACCGCACCGGCTGGCAACACGCTGGAGCTGGGCCTCGCCCAGCTCGCCCGCATCAGCCAACATCCCAGCGCCACCGCACGGCTGATCATCCGAGGACTGCTCGACACCCCAGGAACCGAGAACGCGCTCGCGCCCGCACTCACCAGGTCTGATCTACGCCCCGCAGCACTGGAGGTCGCCCGCGCCCTGGTCGAGCGCCGCATCGACGTCGGTGAACCGTGGACCCACGCCGCTGCCGACTGGCTCAGCAAGGCCGACTCCGACTGGCGCACATCGGCCCGCTTCTGCAACGACCTCGCCTGGTACGCCCGTCGGCGCGGCAACAGCGCCAGCATCTACCTCACCAGCGCAGACCACCTGACGAGGCCGGGAACGGACCATGTCCACGCACAGGCCCTCGTCCACCTGCAACTGGCGGCCCTGCGCTACGACTTCCGCTGCCGGAGCATCCAGCAGCTCCTCGACCAGGTTCCTGAATCACGCCGTGCTCACTGGGATCCGTACACCCGAGCCCTGCGAGCCTTCGCCCTCCTCGGCCAGTCCAACCCGGATGGGCTGAACGTGATGCAGCACAGCCTCGACGAGGCCGGCGACAACCCGCAGGTCTGCCACGCGCTCCTGCATGGTCTGTGGCTCGGCGACGCCCTGCCCGGCCAAGCCGAGCAGATCCTGCGGCTGGCCGCTCGATCCATCTTCGCCGACGACGACCCGGTGATGCTCTTCCGCGCCGCCAGCGCGCTTCGCATGCTCGGACGCCGCCACGAGGCACTGGCCACGGTCGAGAACGCGATGGAGGCGCTCGCGCCGAACGCGCCGGAGTTCCACGCAGACCTCGTGCGCGAGCGGACCCTGATCACGTCTCTTCCCCGATAGCACTGCGGCTGGTGCCGACCTCGGAAGTCCGCCGGTCGGTGCCCAGCACTCGGCGTGGGCACCACTCGGCCCTCGGCGGTGGCAACACGAAGGCCGGCGGTGGACGCTTCTGAGTCCGCCGCCGGCCTCCGCGATTCGCGCTACGCGGCGTAACTGGCCTCGAACAGCTCGCCCGCGCGAGCGAGATCCTCCACCGACTTGATCCGCACCTCCAGGTCGCCCGTGCCGTGGTGCCCGATCTCGCGTACGTTACGGGTCCAGCCGTCGACCAGCTCCACTGCGGACGGGTCAACCTTCAGGAAGACCAGCAGCGTGTGCTCACGCGGGAGCACCTTCACGCACGCGATGTTGCCCGAGCGCCGGTAGGCGAAGTACAGCTGCAAGGGAACGCTGTGGACATCGCCCAGCGCCAGCAGCCGAGCGTCCAGGTCGGCATACAGGTCCTGCAACGACTGCGGGGCCTGTGCGAGGACCTCCGTCACGGTCTTCGTCTTGCCGACCGAACGCGAGCTGTCGGCCGAACCGGGCACGCTGGACGACGCATCGGCCGTCCCGGCAACCGAGACCAGCGTCTCCAGCGCAAGGACCCCGTCGTTGAAGCTCGTGTACCGGACCAGGTCCACCCGCCGGCCGATCTCCTGAACAGCGTGCGCGTCGTAACGCGTGAAGTCGCCCGCGATGCACACGACCCGAGGGCTACTCCAATCAACGCGGGCAGAGACATCGGCACCGAGCCTCTTCGCCACGAGCGCCTCGAACTCCGACTTATGGTCCCTCAACCAGGCCAAATAATAGAGCCCTTGAGTAACAATGCTCTCACCACGGGCACGCTTGTACTCCACGACGACAGGAGAAAAGTCCTCGTCCAGACCCAACGAGTCGATCCGCCCGGCATGCCGTGCGCCCGTGTAGTACTCCGACGCTAGAAACCGCACGCCGAGCAGACGCTCCATATTCCGCTCGATATACGTCTGGATATGCCGCTCCAGAGCAACCGTGGAACCCGCCAGCTCGACAGCCTCGCCATCGACATCCTTGAACAGCTTCAGACCAGCCACCGCAGCTCCCCCCTCGTACCACCGATCCGCCACCTGCGAGGATCGAGCCGCACAGCATATGTGCACACCAGCTAGAGCGAAAGGCTTTGTTGCGCTTATCACCTTTATCGGCAGATGGGAATAGGCTCGGAGCGGCTCTCCGCAATCCGCCACATCGCATGATCTGACTGATAGAAAGTGGCTGAGTCGGAGGCTCGACTGCCAACGCGTCCGGCTCCAACCACGCCGACTCGCAGTCGCTGAAGCTGACGGTGCATCATGGTCCGATGGACGAGCACCTGACCGAAGACGAGACCCAAGACCTTCTCGAACCCGGTGACGACGGACGGCCGGACTGGGCTGATGAGGACGAATACGAGTTCTCCCCACGCTGCTGACCCAGACCAGCTCGCGGCGGTACCCGCGCACGGACGTACTGACCTTCCGCGGGAAAATCCGAGCAGTCGATCGCTCCGGGGGCCAAGATCTTGGTCATGAGCGACAACTTGCCAGACGACTGGTCACCAGCGGACAACCCGTACGCAATCGCGGTCTCGGAGGCGAACTGGTTGCGGGCCACCGTCGCCTTGGCCGTCCAGCGCATGCACGGTGACGACAGCCAGGTCGGTTGGTTCAGCTCTCGCCAGATCGACGCGCGCACGCTGGTCGTCGCCCTGCGCCAGCTGCTCGCGGCGGTGAAGCTCGAACAGATCGCCCTCGCGGACCTGAGCATGGACCCGGCCGTGGGCGAGGCACTCGCCCAGGCCCAGCAGCGCTTCGAGGCCGCGCTGCCCGACATCAAGCACGTCCGCGACGGCCTGACCCACTTCGAGGACTGGGCACGCGGCGAAGGCAAGTTCGGACCGCAAGCCGCAGCTCGCAAGGCCGGGAACGCGCCACGCGACGTCGCCCGCGACTTCTGGAGCTTCGGCTACGACCCTGCTGCCGATGCCGTCACCATGGGGCCGTTCACCATCCCGGTCAGCGCGGCACTCCCCGCCGCCAGTGAGCTGTGCGCCGCGATCTACTCCGCGGCACGCGCGGTCGACCAGAGGAGCACAGCCGAGATCCGCAGCTGGACCGTCCAGGCGCTCACCAGCGCCGCGATCCCCTGCGACCCGCCGCAGGGGCCGGTC
Organism: Kitasatospora sp. MAP12-44; assembly: GCF_029892095.1. Lineage (NCBI taxonomy): Bacteria > Bacillati > Actinomycetota > Actinomycetes > Kitasatosporales > Streptomycetaceae > Kitasatospora > Kitasatospora sp. MAP12-44. The sequence goes on along the minus strand of NZ_JARZAE010000004.1, from coordinate 3,782,514 downwards.
CTGGTCTCCCCGGGCAACGACACGCGAATCTGGGTGTCCTTCAACCTCAGCACGGTCCCGGAGTCCGGGCGCACGGAGCTGGCCGCGAAGGTGGTCGCAGCGGTTGCTGGGGCCGGCCTGCGGCTCACGTCGCAGAGCTTCCCGCAGGCCGAAGACATGGCCGAGCGCTTGGTCGTTGGTGAGGCCCTGCGGGTGGAACGCATCTGACTCGCTCGCTGGCTGCTTCCGTGATCCGCCCATTCACAGGGCCGTGCGCGGCGGCGTGACCTGGTCCGCCGTCAGGTCGCCCCGCACACGGAGCACGCGCGGCCGGTGGCGATAGCGCCCGAATTCGAGCTTCTGGTCGACCTCGATCTCCACCACGACGTCCGGGTGGACTGGAAGATAGGAGACCTGTGGCGCGCCTGGAAGGCCACCCAGCGTGCCCGGTAGCTCCACTAGTTCGCCGCCGACCGGGCGAAGCAGCGGTGCGAGCTCGGCGCGCAGTGTCTGGCCCAGGGGGAGGCTGACCCCGACCGGGCGCAGTTGGCCGCGGGTATTCGGCTGTGCGAGGACTGCGGCCTGGCCAGCTGGCGTGGAGCCGGGAGTGATGCCGACGACGACCGCGTCCACCGAATGGTGAACACGGAACTTGAGCCAATTCGAGGCGTAGCCCGGCCTGTAGCGAGAGCCAGTGGGCTTGAGGACGCAGCCTTCGACACCACCGCCGAGGGCACCGAACCACCGGCGGGCCTCGTCCAGGTCGCTGGTGATGGGCAGCGGCTGGACCCCTAGTGGGGCGCCTTCGAGGAGTCCCAGCAAGCGGGCGTGGCGCTCGAGATGAGGACGGTCCCGAAGGTCGGTGTCGCCTGCGGATAGGGCGTCGAACGCGGCGAACTGGGCGGCGAACCCGGCGCCGGCCTTCGGTCCCTTGCCGGAGCGGGTCTGCAAAAGACCGAACGACAACTCTCCTGTGGGCAGGACAGCGACCAGCTCGCCGTCCAAGACAGAGGGCGGAAGGAACTGGGCGGCTTCGGCGATGTCCGCGAAAGCCTTGGTCAAGTCCTTGCCGTGCCGGCTGAACACGCGCGGCTCAGGGCCAGTCAGCAGGATGGCGCGCCATCCGTCGACCTTGGCCTGGGCCGACAGCCCTTCGGCGCTGGCGGGTAGCCGGGTGATCGGCCGTGCCAGCGCCACCTCAATCGGGAGTTCGAACGGCGGCACACCACCTGTCATACCCGGAAGCGGGCACTGTGACCTGCGACGACACCAGTAGTTCGATGACTCTGGCACTTGAAACGAACAGGTGTTCGATTACGATAGAGAGGTGAACATCGCCATCCCGTTCTCCCGCCCTCGCCGCCCGCACCAGCTGCCAGGGGATGCGGTCTACGCGCCGCACGAGCTGATGAGCGGCCCCGGTCGCAGCTGGGTTGCGGAGGCGCGCTGGTCGCGGGTCGACATCCGCATCGGCGGCAAGTGGCGACCGGCCCATCTGGAGCGCTGGCGGCTCCGCCAGGGCAGCACGCGTTGGGTGGCCTTGGTCCGCTGGGGCGAGGGACTCCCGGATCGTGCGTGGGTTGTCTACGACCCGGCCACAGTCCGCCAAGCCCCCCGGCCAGCCCAAATGTCTTCTGTCGGGTCTGCAACGCGGCCGACCGTGTGCCCACCCGTCCCGTAGTCGGCGACTTCCCGGATGCGGTCGGTGCCGTCGTCCCGCATGGTCGACGTATGGGCTCGATCATCGTTCTCTTCGAGCTGGAACCGGACCAGGAGATCGGTCCTGACGGTGTCGAGCCAATGGTTCTCCTCGTACACGCGGCCGGCGCTGATCCTGACGCGCCCGAAGACCCCCTTCCGCGGACTCTGTGTGGCCTGGATACGGACGCTATGGAACACAGCCACTACCGGCCAGCCCGACCGGGAGAGCCCTGGTACCCGCCGCAGTTGTACGACCGACGCTGCCGGCACTGCGAGCAGGCGCTGAGGAACTCGTGAAGGTGGGTGCGACTTCCGGAGTCGCATGCCACTCAGGAAGCCCGTGGACGCCCGCGGCCGGGTTCACTAGCCGTGGCGCAGCTCGAGACCGGCGGACATGCTGAGCGGGGACCTGAAGCCGATCACCCACCGAGTCCATTCGCGCGGTCGCCGTGCCAGCGCCACCTCGATCGGGAGCGGAATCGCGTCATACGCCGCTTACGTACGAGGGCACTGCGACTGTGCCGAGCCAGGCTGGAGGGTGATTCCGTCGGACAAGGAGACCGCGAAAGTCTCTTGATCTTGTCCGCGAGTTGTCATACCAGCAGGTTAGGGTGGTTTCATGCCCATTTGGCAGTCGACCAACGGGCGGTGTGAAGAAGAGGACTGAGAACTGATGCCGGATAGCGTTCATGGCCGCCAGGAGGTCTGCCGCACGGCGGTCGGCCTTTTCGGTGGAGCCGCGTTGTGCATCCTGATGGCTGTCGGTACCGGTTCGCACTGGCTCGTGCTGCCCGCTGTCGGGCTGCTTGTCGGCGCGGTCGTGCTGGCCTACCGGATTCTGAATGGCCAGCGGTACGGCTACTGGGTCGCGTGGGCTGCGGCCACCGTGGTCAGCGTTCTCGTGGCGTGGGTCCAGCCTGACGGGCGTGTGCTGCAGCTCCCGTTGGCCTGCCTCACGGCGGTGGTTGCCGTGGTCTCCTTCATGCGTTGGTGCGCGCACCGACCGTGACCGGGACCACTGCGGTGCCCAGGCGGCCCCGGGGGCAAGGGCCTGGCACTGGTGTTCAGTGTCCCGGGCGGGCGCCGGTCGGCGGCGCTCAGGGGCGTGGGGGTGGCGGGCCCGAGGCCGCCGGAGACTGCACGACGCGCGCGACCACGACTGGTCACCGATGGGCACCATTCGGCACGGCAGTCACTCTGCGTAGTATTCAGCTGATTGGGAAGTGTGCCGATGTGTGCTCCAGGTGTGCCCGAGACTGCTGGGCACACCTGGGCACTGTCCGGTACTGTTGGGCACGCGAAGACCCCAGAAGACGGTCTGACCTGGGCAAACGTGCGATCCGTGGGCACTATTGGTCATCATCGGGCATGATCGCTGATGTACTCGTAATGCGTAGGTCTCGGGTTCGAATCCCGAAAGCGGCTCTCAGAAGGCCCAGGACTCACTCGCCGTGACCTGGGCTTTTTGCATGTCTGCGGCCCTCTGCGCGGGCCTGGGCAAAAGTCGGAACGGCTCTTCGTCACCGCTCCGTGCCTCCGGGCGCACGACAGAAAGACACTCAGATGCGCTGGTCCCAGATGTACGCCCCGACCCTGCGTGATGACCCGGCGGACGCGGACGCGGTGAGCCACCGGCTGCTCGTCCGGGCTGGTTTCGCACGCCAGTTGATGGCCGGGCACTACTCGCTGCTGCCGCTGGCTGTCCGGGTTCGGGCGAAGGTCATCGAGATCATCCGCGAGGAGATGGAGCGGATCGGCTCCCAGGAGTGGATCCTGCCCGCGATGCACCCGGCGGAGATCTGGCAGCGCTCGGGCCGCTGGGAGGTCATGGGCGACGAGATGTTCCGCCTCAAGGACCGCAAGGGTGCGGACCTCGCGCTGGGTATGACGCACGAGGAGATCTTCACCACGCTCGCCCAGGAGCTCGCCTCCTACAAGCAGTTGCCGCAGATGTGGTACCAGTTCCAGACCAAGTTCCGCGACGAGCCCCGCCCGAAGAGCGGTCTGCTGCGGGTGCGCGAGTTCACCATGAAGGACTCCTACAGCTTCGACCTTGACCAGGCCGGCCTGGACCGCTCCTTCGACCTGCACCGCGAGGCCTATGTGCGGATCTTCCAGCGCCTGGGCATCCCCGCCATCCCCGTGCAGGCGTCCAGCGGCGCGATGGGCGGCTCGGCCTCGGTCGAGTTCATGTCGCCCACCGAGGCCGGCGAGGACCTGGTCGCGCACTGCCCGGCCTGTGGCTACGCCGCCAATGTGGAGAAGGCCACCTCGGCGCTGCCGGCGATCGAGGACCCGGAGAGCCTGGCCGCGCCGGAGCGCTTCGACACCCCCGACGCCCGGACCATCGAGCAGCTGGCCACCAAGCACGGGGTGCCGGCCGAGCGCCAGATCAAGACCCTGGTGTACGTCGTCGACGACCAGCTCACGCTGGTGCTGGTCCGCGGCGACCACAGCCTGGTCGAGCAGAAGCTGCTCGATGTCACCGGCGCCCGCAACGCGCGCCCGGCGCAGCCGGAGGAGATCAAGGCGGCGCTGCAGGCCTCCCCGGGCAGCCTGGGCGCCGTCGGCGTGACCGGACTGACCGTGCTGGCCGACGAGGCGCTGCGCGGGCGCCGCGCGATGAGCACCGGCGCCAACGAGGACGGTGTCCACCTGCGCGGCGTCGACATCGAGCGGGACATCGCCGTCACCCGCTGGGCGGACTTCCGCGAGGTCGTCGCCGGTGAGGCCTGCCCGACCTGCGCGGCGCCGCTCACGGTGGTCCGCACGGTCGAGGTCGGCCACATCTTCAAGCTGGGCTACAAGTACACCGAGTCGCTGGACGTCAGCGTGCTCGGCGCGGACGGCACCCGGATCAAGCCGATCATGGGCAGCTACGGCATCGGCGTCGAGCGTTCCATCGCGGCGGTCGTCGAGTCGCACAACGACGAGAAGGGCATCGTCTGGCCGGTCTCGGTCGCGCCGTTCGAGGTCGTCATCGTGCCGATCGGCAAGGGCGACGAGGAGACCACCAAGGTCGTCGAGGGTCTCTACGAGCAGCTGCGCGCGGCTCGGGTGGACGTCGTCCTGGACGACCGCAACGAGCGCCCCGGGGTGAAGTTCGCGGACATCGAGCTGATCGGCATCCCGTTCCGGATCACCGTCGGCCCGCGCGGTCTGAAGGAGGGCGTGGTCGAGCTGGTCGCCCGCGCCGACGGCGAGACCGTGCAGGTCCCGATCGCGGAGGCGGCCGCGGCCGTGACGGCGCTGATCAACGAGGCTCGCCTCGCGGTCTGATCCCTGAACAGGCCAGTGGGCCCGGAACCGCGGTTCCGGGCCCACTGCGCTGTCCGGGGCCGGCGTCAGCCGGTCAGGTTGGCCAGGCAGGTGGCGTCGCCGACGTCGGCGGGGTCGAGGGCGTGGCGGATCTCGTGCTCGACCACCGGGTCGGTGGCCATCAGCACGTGGTCGGGGGCGTTGGCGGGGCAGAGGTCCTGGACGAGGACGTTGTGCACGTCGGGGCCGGTGAGGAACTGCGACTGGTAGGGCGTCACCACCTCGTCGTAGCGGGTCGCGATCACCCAGTACGTGACGCCGGGCAGCGTGTCGCCGTCCGCGTTGAGCCGGTTGAGGGTGTCCGAGCCGACGAGCTGGTCGGTGCAGGCGGGGCAGAGCGAGCCGACCACGGCCGCCGCGCCCGGGTACGACTGCGCGAGGGTGCTCAGGCCGTCGAGGGTGGTGCCGTGGTTGCTGGGTGCCAGGCCGACCAGGGTGTGCACCTTGGCCGCGCCGCCGTCGAACTTCAGGTAGTAACGCGGCATCATGCCGCCCTGGCTGTGGCCGACGATGTCGACCTGGCCGGCGCCGGTGGCCGCCAGCACGCCGTCCACGAAGGTGGACAGCTGCTGCGCGGAGTCCGCGACCGGGGCGATCGCGCGCAGCACGGGGACGTCGGGCTGCGCGCCGTAGGTGAGCGCGAAGACGCAGTACCCGTTGGCGGCCAGCGCCGGGGCGATGGTCAGCCAGTTGACCGAGCCGTTCGCGAAGGTGCCGTGGACCAGCACGACCGGCCGGGGGTGGGCGGAACTCGGCTTGCACGACCAGTCGTTGGCGCCCGGAACGAGCGGCGCGGCGAGCGCCTGGGCGGCGGCGATCGGGTCCGGTTGCGCGGCCGCCTGGGCCCGCGCGGGGGCGGCGGCGCCGACCAGGGCGGCGGCCAGCAGCGTGCAGCCGGTGACGAGCGCGGCGAGCCGGCGACCGCGCGGCGCGGTCACCGCCTGTGCGGGCAGCGTGGATTGGGGCATGGCAGTCCTCCAGGGTGGGGGGAGGTACGCGCGAGGTGTGATGGGGGTCACACCTGGTACTCGCGGGTAAGTTACTGCCGGGTCTGTGCCTTGGCCAGACGCCGCGCGCGAAGTGGCACCCCTTCGGGGGTATCGTGCCCGAACTGCCGTGCGGCCAGCGCCCGTACGGACCAGCGGCCGGTGGCCGCCGGGCGTCGGCGTCGCCCCGCTGACGGGCGGCCGGGGGCGATGCCGGATCATGGCGCGGGTGCCGGGGGCGATGCCCGGCCCACGGAGTGTGAGGAGCGGGACCAGGTGATCGGACGTGCGCTGAACGGCCGCTACGAACTCGTCGGCATGCTGGGCGTCGGTGGCATGGCCACCGTCTACGAGGGCGTCGACCGGGTGCTCGGCCGCCCGGTGGCGGTCAAGGTGCTCAATGGCGGCCTGGCCGAGGACCCGCGGTTCGCCGAGCGGTTCGGCCGCGAGGCGCAGCACGCGGCGATGCTGGTGCACCCGCGGATCGCGATGGTCTTCGACTCGGGCATGGACCAGGGCTCCCCGTACATCGTCATGGAGTTGATCCGCGGCCGGTCGCTCGGCTCGCTGCTGGCCGAGAACGGGCCGCTGCCGGTGGAGCGCGCGGTCGGGATCGCCTCGGCGGTCTGCGAGGCGCTGGAGGTGGCGCACGCCGCCGGCCTGGTGCACCGGGACATCAAGCCCGGGAACATCATGATCACGGATGACGGCGGGGTGAAGGTCGTCGACTTCGGCATCGCCCGCGCCAGCGCGTCGGGCCAGCAGCTGACCCAGACCGCCACGGTGCTCGGCACCGCCGCCTACCTGTCGCCCGAGCAGGCCACCGCCGCCGAGGTGGACGGCCGGACCGACCTCTACGCGCTGGGCTGCGTGCTGGTGGAGATGCTCACCGGGCAGCCGCCGTTCACCGCCGAGACGCCGGTCGCCATCGCGTTCAAGCAGGTGACGGAGGAGCCCGTCCCGGTCTCCCATCGACGGCCCGAGGTGCCGCCCGCGCTGGACCTGGTGACCCTGCGGATGCTGGCGAAGCGACCGGCGGACCGCCCGCTGAATGCGGCAGCCGCCCGGGCCGAGCTGCTGGCGGCGATACCCGTCCCGGGCGCGCTGGACCGTACGTCCGAACTGCTCACCGGCGCCATCGCCGACGCGGGTGGCGGTGCCCGGACGACCGTGCTGCCGGCCACCCCGTACCCGCAGGCGTACCAGGAGCCGCCGCCGTACCAGGGTGTCGGCGCGCCCACCTCGGTGATGGCGCCGCTGCCCGCGTACCCGGCCGAGGCGCCCGCCCGGCGCAGACCGAGCCGCGGCCGTGCCGTGCTGATCGGCGCGGGGGTGCTGGCCGGGGTCGGGGTGCTGGCCGCGGTGGCCTTCTCCGGGTCGGGCGGCGGACAGCCCGCCAAGCACCCGGCCGGTGCGTCGACTCCGGTGCAGGCAGCGCCGGGTGCGAACAGCGCGGCCCCCACGCCGGCCGTGCAGTCGACGCCCCCCGCAGCGTCCGCCTCGGCTCGGCCGGCTCCATCGGCCGCGCTCGCCGCGCTGAGCGCCGAGGTGGCCCAGGCGCAGCTGCCGGGCGACCGGCAGGCGGCGCTGCTCAAGACCCTCGACGCTGCCTCGGCGGCGATCTCGGCCGGCCGGCAGCCGGTGGCGGTGCTGCAGCTGAAGTCGGCCCAGCGCCAGGTGCGCGACCTGTCGAAGAAGCACGCGGTGGACGGCGCGACGGCCGCCTCATGGCAGCACCAACTCGACTCGATCATCAGCTCGTTGGGGAACGGCGGAGCCAACGGCACCCCTGCTGCTGACAATGCCGGCGCCGACGGGACCGGCGTCGGAAGCAGCGACGGGAGCACCGACGGCAGCAGCGGCTATGTCGACGGCGGAAGCAGCGACTACGGATGGAACAACTGACGATCCGTCAGAGCGTTTCGAAGGCCCGCCGCGAGGCGTCCTCCCGGGCGAGGCGGTGCATGGTGGCGAGCAGCGCGTCGCCCAGGACGGTGCCCAGGACCGCCCCCTCGACCAGGCGGTCCACCGAGACCGGGCGGGTCGGGTGGCCTGGGCTGCGCGGGTGGCTTGGGCTGGTCGAACCGATCGCGGCGAGTTCGAGGGCGGCCAGCCGCTCGGCGGCCGCGGCGTAGTCGTTCAGCATGGCGAGCAGTCCGCTCTGCCCCAACTCGTTCAGTGTGAGCAGCAGATGGGCCAGTGCGGTGCCGGCCGGCCCGTCCGGCTCCACCAGCCATCCGCGCCCGCGCAGCCAGGCCGAGGCCTCCGCGACGGCCCGCTGCCACTGCGGCCCCTCGCAGTCGCCCGGCGGCGGCGTGATCGCCCGCTGCACGACGCCCAGGGTCTCGTGCAGCGACACCTCGGGCGCGTCGATCGCGGCCAGCACGTCCCGGGCCGCCGCGATCGAGAGCCGGCCGGTCTCCAGCAGGGCCCTGATCAACTTCAGCCGGTGCAGGTGCCGTTCGCCGTACTGCGCCTGGTTGGGGCAGGTCAGCTCGCCGGGCGGCAGCAGGCCCTCGCGCAGGTAGTACTTGATGGTGGGCACCGGGACGCCGGCCCGGTTGCTCAGTTCCCCGACGCGCATGGTTCCGGCGCTCCTCTCCCACCCGTGATCGGCGGTTGCCGACAGCCTAGGGCGAGCGGGACGACGCCTCCAATGCCGAGACGCCGTCCAACTCGTCGGAGTGACCGATCTGTTATCCCGGCAGTCTCACTGCCTGGTCCCGCAGCCCGGGCAGAACGCGGCACCGGTCGGGACCACGCCCTGGCACGAGGTGCAGGTGGCCGGGTCGGCGAGTCGGAAACCGCAGCCGGGGCAGAAGGCCGAACCGTGCGTCTCGTGGTTGCACTGCGGGCAGACCAGCTGGCGCGGCGTCTGCACGTCGTAGGCCTTGGCGCTCTGCTGCCCGGCGGCGTACGCCCGCTCGCTGACCGCCTCGTTGAGCCCGCGCTGGCGGGCCACCTCCGCCTCGGCCGCGGTGTCGGGCGCGCAGCCCTGGCACAGACCCTGGGCGCCGTTCCAGCACTGGTCGCAGACATGCTGCGTGCAGCGGGCACAACGGTGGAAGTGGCCCTGCGCGTTGGCTATCGCCCGCTCGAAGGCGGCGTCCCGCGAGCTGCCCCAGGTGGCACCGGCCAGGCCGTCGGCGGCGTTCGTGATGGTGCTGCCCTGGCCCCCCAGCAGGCTCCAGGCCGCGCCCACCCCCTTGCTGACCCAGCCGGCCGCCCGCCCGGTGGTGAAGCGCTCGAACGGTGAGCGCCAGGTGTCCTGGCAGCGCGAGCAGTTGAACTCGAACTGGAATCCTGCGCCGGTCCCGTACTGCTCGCACAGGTCCCGGTGGTTGTTGGTGAAATAGATCTCGCTGCTCACGGGTACCCCCACGCGTCCTTAGGTTCACGCCCAGTCCCGAGAAGCCAGGTGAGTGGTGCTGGGCTTGGGAAGGGTGACATGAAAGGGTGTCGGATGGGAAGATCCGGCCGCCTCCACCCACGGGTTGACTCCACTGGTCAACCCGCTGTTCAACCCAGGGCCGGACGCGGCCGAAACGGGGCAGGCGGCATGCTGGGGGGATGGAGTCCACCACGCAGCCCGTCGCCCCGAGCGCCGCGGCCGGCGACAGCGTCCGGATCGCGGGCGCCAGGGTCCGCGTCCAGCAGCGCCAACAGCGCCAGGCCCACCGCCTGCGTCCGCTCACCTGGTTGATGCTCGCGGTGATCGGCGTGTGCGCCTGGACCGGGAGCGTCCGGCCGGGGCTGTCCGGCACCGGCCTGGCGCTGAGCATCGCGCTGGCCTGCTACGCCCTGCCGCTGATGATCGCGGGCGGCGGCCGCTGGCCCGCCGACCCGCCCGGCTGGCGGCTGGCGCTGGCCCTGCTGCTGTCGGTCGGCGGGCTGGCGGTGGCCGCACTGGACCCGGACGGCGCGCTCGCGGACATCCCGGTCTCCGGCGCGGTGATGCTGACGTTCCTCCAGTTGGAGCTGCGCCGGGCCGTGCTGGTCGGTGGCACGACGACCGTGCTGCTGGCCGTGCTGCTGGCGCTGACCAGCGACAGTCCGGTGGAGTCGGCCACTTCGGGCACCCTGTTCTGCGTGGTGCTGGCGGTCACCGCCGAGCTGATCCGCCGCAGCCGGGAGAGCCAGGCCCGGACCGAGCTGCTGCTGGCCGAGCTTGAGGACGCCCGGGAGGCCGAGACCCGGGCCGCCGCAGATGCCGAACGGGCCCGGATCGCCGGTGAGTTGCACGATGTGCTGGCGCAGTCGCTGTCGGCGCTGTCGATCCAGTTGGAGGGCGCCCGCCGACTCGGCGAGCGCGAGCAGGTCTCGCCGCTGCTGCAGCAGGTCATCGAGCGTTCCGTCGAGTTGACCAGGGAGGGCCTCAACGAGGCCCGGCACGCCGTCGGCGCGCTGCGCGGCGACCGGCTGCCCGCGCTGGAGGACCTGGAACCGCTGGTCGAGCGCTGCCGCCGGGATCTGGAACTGACCGTCGCCCTCTCGGTGCTGGGCACGCCGTGGCCCTGCGACCCGGACGCCGGCTTCGCGCTCTACCGGGGCGTGCAGGAGGCGCTGACCAACGTGGCCCGCTACGCGCGCGGTGCGGCGACCGAGATCGTCTTGGACTACCGTGCCGGGGGAGTGCTGGTGACCGTCTCCAACGGCCCGGGCCAGGCGCCGCCGTCCGGCTCCTCGGGCGGCGGGGGCAACGGGCTGCGCGGGATGCGCGAGCGGATCGAGCGGGCCGGTGGCCGTGCCGAGGCCGGGCCGGCCGACACCGGTGGGCTCGTCGGCGGCTGGCGGGTCGTCATGGAGGTGCCGGGATGACAGCGGGACAGCAGGACGTGGCCGATACGCGAGGGAAGAGCGGGCAGATGATCCGAGTGGTGATCGCGGACGACCAGCGGGTGACCCGGGACGGGCTCGCCCTCCTGGTCGGGCTCAACGAGGGCATGCAGGTGGTGGCGTTGGCCGGAAACGGCGAGGAGGCCGTCGCCGCCGCGCTGCTGCACCGCCCGGACGTCGTCCTGATGGACCTGTCGATGCCCGTGATGGACGGCATCGCCGCCACCGCCGCGCTCGCCGAGCAGCTGCCGGGCACCCCGGTGCTGGTCCTGAGCACCTACGCGGACGATGCCTCGATCTTCCCCGCCCTGCGCGCGGGCGCCAAGGGCTATCTGACCAAGGACGTCGGCTCGGAGCGGATCGAGGCCGGCATCCGGGCTGTGCACGCCGGGCAGACCTGGATGGACCCGGTGGTCCAGCAGCGCCTGGTCGCCGCCGTCATGGTCACCGGCCCCACCGGCCCCAGCGGCCCCACCAGCCCCGCCGCGCCCACCGGTCCGGTGGCCGCCGCCGACGGGCTGACGGACCGTGAGCGCGAGGTGCTGGTGCTGATCGCCGAGGGCCTCTCCAACGCCGAGATCGCCGAGCGGCTCTACCTGGGCCTGGCGACCGTCAAGACGCATATCAACCGGATCTTCGCCAAGACCGGCGCCCGCGACCGCGCCCAGGCGGTGCGCTACGCCTACCGCAGCGGCATCGTGCCCGCCGAGGGCGGCGAGGCGGTCGGGTAGCCGGGCGGACGGCCGGTCGGGGCGGCGCCGCTCGGCGGTCCCGGGTCGTCCAGGAACTCCAGCACCGCGAGCACCGCCACCAGCACGACCGCGAGCCAGAACACCACCAGCGCGGTCGGATAGTTCCAGGTCACGAAGAGCACGACCACGACGGCCAGCGCGAACCAGCCCAGCGCCGCCTTGAACCGGTGGGTGAAGCGGCCGACCGGGCCAAGACGCAGGCCCAGCCGCTGCGCGGACTGCCGGACGGCGCCGAGACCCGCCCGCCACAGGCCGCGCCCGGCGACCGCCCGCCGCCCAGGACCGGTCAGCCAGGCGCCGAGCGCCGTCAGCACGCCCAGCACGATCACCGTGCGGACCTCCGCACGCAGGAAGCGCACCAGCGTGTTGTAGATGGCCGAGGCGGCGGCCTGGTCCACCGCGGCCGGCAGCTTGTCGAGGTAGAACGCGTGGAAGAAGCTCAGCCCGATCCCCAGCACCGCCGCGCCGGCCGCCATCCCGAGTGCCACCGTGACCAGCGCCCGCCGCCGCCGGACGGCCAGCAGGACCCCGGCGGCCGCACAGAGCAGGGCCAGCACCGGCACCCAGAACCCGGCCAGCTCCAGCAGCCGCAGGACGGTGCGTATGGTGGAGACGCTCTGCGAGTCGGCCAGCACGAAGTCGGTGTGCACGGTGGGGAGCTGCCCGGCGATCGAGAGCCCGCCCGTCACCAGACGGCTCTTCACCTGGTCGATCACCGGCGCCAGGTCGAGGGTGACCACGTTGCCGTGGATCTGCACGGCGCCGCCGCCCTGGCCGGTCAGCGCCTTGTCGAGGGTGGCGTGCGCCGAGCGGTTGAGCTGGATCCAGAGCGTCGCGAACGCGTCGCTGCTCACCACCGAGGCCACCTGGCCCTGGACGAAACCGGTGAGCCCGTCGGTGAGTGCCCCGCCCACCTGGCCGAGCAGCGCGTTCAGCAGCGGGCGGTCGTCCGGCGCGAGCTGGCCGACCAGCGAGCTGATCGGGATCAGGCTGACCAGCTCGGTGGTCACCCGGTCGGTGACGGCCGCCTGCACGGCGGGGTCACTGGCCAGCGGGGCCATCGTGGCGACATAGCGATCGGTGTCGGTGATGTGCGACTTGACCCAGATGGCGGCCGTGCCGAGCGGGGTGAGTACGCAGGCGAGCGTGATCAGCAGGGCGGCGAGCACGGACTTCAGTCGGCGGCCGGGCTGTTCCAGCCAGGCCAGGCGCTGCCGGAGGTCGGCGAGTTCGGCCGCCGTCGGGCCGTCCGGTGCCGGACTGCCGCCGCTCATCGGTACCTCCGGTCACGGTGGGTGCTCCGACCAGGAGATACCAGAACAAATCGGACGGCCAGTCGGGCATGCGGCGTGCCACCGGGGCCTGATACGACGCAACCCCCGGTCCGTCAGCTGACGGACCGGGGGTTGCGGGAAGTCTGTGCTCGCGCAGCTGTGCTCGCGCGGAGGGAGCCTCAGGCGGTGGTGTTCCTGGGGACCTCGTCCACCTTGGTCACGGTGACCGGGGCCACGGCCGGGCGGGGCTGCTCGGTCGCGGTGGACTCGGCGGTGGTGCCCTCGGCCGGCGAGTCGTCCTCGCGCATGGCCTTGGTCTCGGCCTTCAGGATGCGCATGGACTTGCCCAGGCCGCGTGCCATCTCGGGCAGCTTCTTCGAGCCGAACAGCAGGATGATGACAGCCAGCACCACCAGGAGGTGCCAGGGCTCCAGACCGTTGCGGAACATCCCTGACCACCGGTCCCTTCGGTTTACTCGCCGTTGCATGCCGGACGGGACCGCCCGACCACGTCAGTATGCCTGGCTCCGCGGGCGAACGTATACACCCGCTGGGAAACGGTGGTCAAAGAGCCGGTGAAGCGGGTGGATTCGCGGGGTTTCCGTGCGATGTGGTCTATACCACTGTCGCCTGGGTGGCGGAAAGGTCCCTATCACCGGTGTCTTTCGCCCCTGCGTTGGCGGTGGTTGGCAGATGGCCCATCAGCCGGTTGGCCGCGACCGCCGCGGCGATCATGAAGAGCAGCCCGACCACGGCCGCCAGGTGCATGCCGTCGGTGAACGCCGCGCGGGTGGCGGCCAGCAGCTCGCCGCGGGCCGCTCCCGGCAGGTGCGCCGCCACGGTAACCGCGCCGCCGAGCGTGTCGTGCGCCGCTCGCGCCGCGTCGCCCGGCAGGCCGGCGGGCAGCGCGCCGTTCAGCCGGGCGCGGTAGACCGCCGCGCCGGCCGCGCCGAGGATCGCGATACCCAGTGAGCTGCCCAGCTCGGTGGCGGTCTCCGAGGTGGCGGCGGCGACCCCGGCCCGCTCCGGCGGGGCGGCCGAGACGACCAGGTCGGCGGTCAGCATCATGGTGCCGACGGTGCCGGCGGCGAGCACGCCGGCCGCGGTGAGCACCAGGGCCAGCGGGGAGTCCGGGCCGACCAGCGTCATCAGGGCGAAGCCGGTCGCGCCGATCAGCAGTCCGCCGGCCATCTGCCGGCCCGGTCGGACCTTGCCGGCCAGCGCTCCGGAGAGCCCGACCGCCGCGCCGACCCCGACGCTGGGCACCAGTGCCCAGAGCGAGGCGGTGAGTGGACTCATGCCCTTGACCAGCTGCAGGTACTGCGAGGTGAAGAGGGTGAAGCCCATCATCGCGAACATCGCGACGGTGTTGACCGTGATCGCTCCGCTGTAGGTCCTGATCCGAAAGAGGCTCAGCTCGATCAGCGGATGCGCGGCGCTGCGCTGGCGCTGGACGAAGAGCGCGCCGAAGCCCAGGCCGGCGGCCAGCACCAGGGCGGGGTCGGTGCTCCAGCCGTCGACGGCGAGCGTCTTGATGCCGTAGACCACCGGCAGCACGGCGGCCATCAGCAGGCCGGCGCCGAGCAGGTCGAAGCCGCCGCGCTGCGGCGAGCGGTACTCGGGCAGCAGGAACGGACCGGCGAGCAGCAGCAGGACCATCACCGGGATGGAGACCAGGAAGGCCGAGCCCCACCAGAAGTGGGCGAGCATCAGGCCGCCGACCACCGGGCCGAGGGTGGCGCCGCCGGTCATCGCGCCGGTCCAGGCGCCGAGGGCGAGCCGGCGCTGGTCCGGGTCGGGGAACATGTTGCGGATCAGCGCCAGGGTCGAGGGCATCAGCGTCGCCCCGGCCACGCCAAGCAGTGCGCGGGCCGCGATCAGCTGCGCCGCGCCGTCCGCGTAGGCGGCCAGCAGGGACGCCCCGGCGAAGCCGGCCGCGCCCAGCAGCAGTAGTCGGCGACGGCCGATCCGGTCGCCCAGGTCGCCCATCGGGATGAGCAGCCCGGCCAGCAGGAACGAGTAGCTGTCCATGATCCACAGCTGCTGGGTGCCACTCGGTCGCAGATCGGTGCTGATGAACGGCACGGCGAAGAAGAGCACGCCCATGTCCATGGCGAGGACCAGAGTCGGAAGCAGGAGGACGGCGAGGCCGATCCAGGCGCGGCGGCCGGCGAGGCCGGTGGTTGCGGTCATGGGAGAGACGGTACGGACGTTTGAGACGGCTGTCTAGGACGTTCGTTCAATACGATCGTGCAAGACATCTGTTCAAGACGTACGTACGGATCTGCCGTAGCATCGGCGCATGGGAAACCGAGAAGCCCTGCTGGCCGGGGCCAAGAGCTGCCTGTACGAGAAGGGCTTCGCTCGGACCACCGCGCGGGACATCGCGAGCGCGTCCGGCGTCAGCCTCGCCGCCATCGGCTACCACTTCGGCTCCAAGGACGCGTTGATGAACGCGGCGATGATGGCGGCGATCGAGGAGTGGGCCGACCGGCTGGGCGCCGCGCTCCGCGACGCCGCCTATGTGCACGCCACCCCGGAGGAGCGCTTCGTCGCCAGCTGGGACCGGGTGCTGGAGACCTTCGTCGAGCACCGCGGACTCTGGGTCGCGCAGTTCGAGATGATGGCGCAGATCGAGCACGCGCCCGAGCTGAAGGCGGCGATGGAGCAGGCGCAGCGCGATGCCCGGCTCGGGCTCTCCGCGCTCTTCCAGGGCAAGGCCGAGGTGCCCGACACCGAGGACGAGATCAGCCGCGGCATGTTCTACCAGGCCCTGCTGGCCGGGCTGGCGGCGCAGTGGCTGCTCGCGCCGGCGCAGGCGCCGAGCGGCCGCGACTTCCTCCGCGGCCTGCAGGTGGTCTCGGGCAGCGTGCTGGGCGGCGCATTGGGCAGTGGCTGACGCCGACCCGCTCGGACCCGCTCGGACCTGTTCGGAGCCGCTCGGGATGCGGGCGCTCCCCGCTTCGCCGATGGTGGGTCTATGGCGATCAATGAGAAGAGCTACGGATTCCAGCCCAACCGCAAGCTGCTCGGCGCCGGCCTGCTGCTCGGCGGCGTCGGCGCGGTGGCGGGGCTGCTGGGCACGGTACTGGTCGGGGTTGCACTGGCCACCGCCGGTCGCGGCTGGATCCAGCAGATGGAGACCTCGCCCGTCGAGCGGGCCACCCGCGCGATGCAGCAGGCCCGGGCGGCCTCACAGGCCGGCCTGGACGCCTGGCGCAGCGGGGCGTCCGTGAACTGAGCCGGTTGCCCCGCATGGAGCCGGTGAACGACCTCGGCCGGTGGCCGCCGAACGGGATCCGTTCGGCGGCCACCGGCCGAGGTCGTTGTTCGGGTCGAACGTCCTTACAGGCCCATCGACTTGGCGATGATGGTCTTCATGACCTCGCTGGTGCCGCCGTAGATCCGGAACACCCGGTTGTCGGTGTAGAGGCGGGCGATCGGGTACTCCAGGATGTAGCCGTAGCCACCGTGCAGCTGAAGGCACTTGTCGACCACCACGGAGGTCGACTCGGTGCAGAACAGCTTGAGTTCGGCGGCGTCCGCGACCGTCAGCGCGCCCTGCTGGTAGAGCTCCAACGCCTGGTCCACCATGGCCTGTTGGGCCGTCACCTGGGACTGGCAGTCGGCCAGTGTGAACTTGGTGTTCTGGAACTCCGCCACCGTCTGGCCGAAGACCTTGCGGTCCTTGACGTAATCCAGCGCGAAGCGCACCGCGGCGGCCGCGGCGGCGTAGGCGCCGACGGCGATCGCCAGGCGCTCCTGCACCAGGTTGTGGGTCAGGTAGCTGAACGCCTTGCCCTCCTCGCCGAGCAGGTCCACCACCGGCACCTTGACGTCGGAGAAGGCCAGTTCGGCGGTGTCGGAGGTGCGCAGGCCGATCTTCTGCAGCTTGCGGCCGACCGTGTAACCCGGCGACTTGGTGTCCACGCAGAGGATCGACAGACCGGCTCTGCGGTCGGCCGGGTCGTACGGCGCGGTGCGCGCGACCACCAGCACCAGGTCGGCCAGCACGCCGCCGGTGATGAAGGTCTTGGCGCCGTTCAGCACGTAGTGGGTGCCGTCCGCGGAGAGCTTGGCGGTGGTGGCGATGCCGGCCAGGTCGGAACCGGCGCCCGGCTCGGTCATCGCGATCGCCGTCATGATGTCGCCCGAGATGAAGCCCGGCAGCCAGCGCTGCTTCTGCTCCTCGTTGGCGTACTCCAGGATGTACGGCAGCACCAGGCCGGTGTGCACACCGGACGAGCCGAAGGTGACGCCCGCGCGGGCGGTCTCCTCGACCACCACGGCCTGGTACTTGAAGCCGCTCTCGCCCGCGCCGCCGTACTCCTCGGGGACCTCGATGCCGAAGACGCCGAGGGCGCCGAGCTTGTTGTAGAACGAGCGCGGCGGGTGGCCGTCGGCCTCCCAGCTCTCGTAGACCGGGACGACCTCCTTGGCGATGAAGTCCCGGATGGTGCTCCGGAAGGCCTCGTGGTCCTCGGTGTAGACGGTACGGCGCACGATGGCGCTCCCTTCGGGGACGGCGCGGTGGGCGGTTGATCGCTGGCTAAGTTAATCCTCGGTAGCCTCGCTGTCCAGGGTGTTCGCCGGGTGAGTCCAGGCCAGTGGGAGGACCGAAACGGTGGACCTCGGGGCGGGTTATGTGAATGATGGCTAGCCGGAAAGGGGCTGCGGATGGCTGGGCAGGTGGCGGCGGCCCCCGGCGCGGGGCGGCGTCCTCGGGGGCGCCGGGCGCAGATCCTCATGGTGGCCGCGGAGCAGTTCCACCGCAGCGGGTACCACCAGGTCGCGATGGCCGAGGTCGCGGCGGCCGTCGGGATCACCGCCCCCGCGCTCTACCGGCACTACCGGGGCAAGCCGGAGCTGCTGCGGCAGGCCGTCCGCTCCGGCTTCGACCAGCTGTCGGCCGCCGTCGCGTCGGCGGCCGCTGCATCGGCCGACGGGGCCGGCGGCGCCGCCGAGGCGCTGGCCGACGCGTTGGCGGGCCTGGCCCCCGAGCAGCGCGCACTCGGCACGCTCTGGCAGCGGGACGCCCGGTTGCTGCCGGCCGCGCAACGTGCCGAGCTGCGGCGTACGTTGCGCGCGGACGTCCGGGCGGCGGCCCGTCTACTGGTCTCGGATCGGGCCGAACTGTCCTCGGAGGATGCCGAGTTGATGGTCTGGTCGGCCCTTTCGGTCTGCGCCAGCCTGTCGTACCACAGCTTCGCCCCGCCGCGCCGGCGCTTCGAGCGGCTGCTGCGCGAGCTGCTGTTCGGGCTCTTCTCGGTCTCCGTCGGCCGGCCTTCCGCCGCCGCCGCGCCGACTCACCGGCCCGCGCCGACTCCCCGGCCCCCGGCGGCCGCCGGTGAGGTCCATCCGGTGAACCGTCGGGAGGCGCTCCTGACGGCCGCCGTCCGGCTGTTCCACGAGCGGGGTTTCGACAACGTCAGCATCGACCGGCTGGGCGCCGCGGTCGGCATCGCCGGACCCAGCGTCTACCGCCATTTCCCCACCAAGGCCGAGCTGTTGGCCGCCTCCCTGGTGCGCTGCCGGGAGCGGCTGTGGCACGAGGTGGAGGCCGCGCTGCGGTCGGCCGCCGACCCCGCCGACCCCGCCGAGGCGCTGGCGCGCGGCCTGGACGCCTACGTCGACTTCGCCCGGCGCCACCACCACTACCTGGGTGCGATGGTGAGCGAGACCGACCGGCTGGCCGCACCGGACCGCAAGGCCGCGCTCGACTTCCGGCGCGACTTCCTGCGGGTCTGGGTCGGCCTGCTCCAGCAGCTGCGCCCCGACTACGACAACGCACAGGCCAGGATCCGGGTGCACGCGATGTTCGCGGTAGTGAACGACGGCGTGTGCAACCCGCCGCACGCTGCCCGCCCCGACCTCGCGCCCCGCCTGACCGGCCTGGCCCTGGCCGTCCTCGGCCTGCCCGAAGGCGCCCGGGTCGCTACTCCACCGGGTCCACCAGTCGGTGCCCGTCCGTCAGCAGGCCGGCCCGCTTGACGGTGCGGATGACCGGGCTGAGCTCGACCCGCTGGATGGCGGGCAGTGAGCCGAGTCGGCCGGTGAGGAACTCGTAGAGCTCCTCGGTGTCCCGGCAGAGCACCACGGCCACCAGGTTGGCCGAGCCGGTCACGGCGGCGGCGAACGGGATGCCCGGGTGGGCGGCGAGCGCGGCGCCCGCGGCGGCCAGGTCGGCGGGGGCCACGGTGGCCCACAGGGTGGCCTGGGTCGGGTAGCCGAGCAGTGCCGGGTCGATCTCGACGTCGAAGGAGAGCGCGCCGATCTCCTGCAGGTGCTCCATGCGGCGACGTGCGGTGGACTCGGAGAGACCGGTGGCGCGGGCCAAGTCGGGGCAGCCCGTCCGGCCGTCGCGGGCCAGCTCGGCGAGGAGCACGAGGTCCGTCTCGTCCAGCTGGACCGGTCCGGCGCCCGGGTTCACCGGGTGTTCCAGCGCTGCCACCTGCTCGGCGGTCAGCCGGTTCACTCCCAGCCAGCGTGACGGGCCGCCGATGAAGACCTTCAGCACGGTGTGTGCGGTCACCCCGGTGACCCGCTGGGTGCGCGGCAGCTTGTCCAGCAGCAGCGAGTCGCGGTCCTCCCGGCTGCGTGCCCGGGTCACGCAGTTGACCTCGGTGCCACCGGAGTTGAGGGTGACCCAGGAGATGTCGGGGCGCCGGGCCAGTGCGTCGGCGACCGCCACGGCGGCGTCCGGGGTGCACTGCACCCGCAGCCAGGACTCCAGCAGGCCGACCCGGCGGCCGTCCGGCAGCCCGACCACCCGCAGCAGCCCGGCGGTGCGCAGCCTGCGGTAGCGGCGGATCACCGTCTGGTCCGAGACGCCCAGGACGGCGGCGATCTTGCTGAAGGCGGCCCGCCCGTCGATCAGCAGGGCCTGGACCAGCTGGTGATCGAGGTCGTCGAGCAGCGGGCTCTGATTGGTTTCCATCATCACCCGATCAGTCTATGTTGGAATCCGGCACGAAGGTAGGCGTGGTTGGAAGTATCGCCCGCCCCGGTGCGATCGTCAGCGCGACACAAATGCGAAACCGAACGGAGAACTCCGATGCGTAAATGGCTGCCGCTGACCGCGGTGTGCCTGGGCACGTTCATGCTGCTGGTGGACGTCACCATCGTGACCGTCGCCCTGCCGGACATGGCCAGGAGCCTGCACACCTCCTTCGCCGACCTGCAGTGGGTGATGGACATCTACGCCCTGGCCCTGGCGGCCCTGCTGCTGAGCGCCGGGTCGCTGGCCGACCTGGCCGGGCGACGCAAGGTCTACCTGGCGGGCCTGGTGCTCTTCGCCGTCGCCTCGCTGGCCTGCGGCCTGGCGACCGGACCGGCCGTGCTGATCGCCTTCCGCGCTCTGCAGGGCATCGGCGGCGCCGCGATGTCGGCTACCACGATGGCGCTGCTGAGCAGCTCCTACCAGGGCAAGGACCGCGGCATCGCGTTCGGCGTCTGGGGCGCGGTGAGCGGCGCCGCGGCCGCGGCCGGCCCGGTGCTGGGCGGGATGCTCACCCAACACCTGGACTGGCACTGGATCTTCTACGTCAACCTGCCGGTCAGCGCGCTGGCGGTGCTGATGACCCTGCGCTACGTCAGCGAGTCCCGCAACCCGCACGCCAAGGGCGTCGACCTGCCGGGCATGGCCACCTTCACGCTGGCGGCCGGTGCCGTCACCTACGCACTGATCCGGGTCGGCGACAACGGCTGGACCTCCACCGCCACACTGGGGTTCTTCGCGCTCGGCGCGCTCGCGCTGGCCGCGTTCGTGGCGGTCGAGCGGCGCAGTAGCCGGCCGATGCTGGACCTGGCGCTCTTCCGCAGCCCCTCCTTCGTCGGGATCATGCTCGGCGGCCTGCTGCTCTCCGTCGCGGGCTTCTCCTACATGGTCTACGCCTCGCTCTGGCTCCAGTCGGTGCGCGGCATGGGCCCGGTGACGGCCGGTCTCGTCTTCCTGCCGATGAGCATCGCGGCGTTCCTGGTCTCCGCCGTGGCCGGCCGATGGCTCTACGGGGCCTCGCCCCGGTGGACCATCGGGATCGGCATGCTGCTGATCAGTGCGGGCGCCCTGCTGCAGGCCATGGTCGGCGCGGGCTCGACCTGGACGGTCCTGCTGCCCGGCCTGGCGCTGACCGGCGTCGGGGTGGGCCTGGCGGGGCCGTTGCTGGCGATCACCGCGATGGCCTCGGTGCCGACCGAGCGCGGCGGGATGGCGGCCGGCGCCGCCAACACCTCGCGCCAGCTGGGCAATGCGCTGGGGATCGCGGTGCTGGGCGCCGTCTTCCAGGACAAGGTGCTGGCCGCGCTGCGGGCCTCGGCCGGAGCGCTGAGCGACCCCAAGGCCACCGCGGACGCGCTCACCGGCGGCCGGGCGGCCGCCGTGATCGCCCGCACGGCCCCCGAACACCGGGCCGCCGTCTCGCAGCTGGTGCACGAGGTGTTCGCCGCCGGGCTGCGGCAGACCTTCTTGGTGGCCGGTGTGATGGGCCTGGTGGGCGGCGCGATCGTGCTGCTGCTGGTCCGTCGGCCCCCGGCCCCGGCCTGGGCCGGTGACGCGGGGAAGGGCGGACCCCAGGAGGCCCGCCCTTCGGTCAAGCCGCAGGCTCAGGAGGCCACGAGCGGATAGTGCACCTCGTGGCGGAAGTTGAGGTTGCCCTGCAGGGCGCCCACGCCGCCCGAGTTGCCGGCCACGGCGGTGGTGTTGTTCTCGTTGCTGCCGCCGGAGCCGGTGGCCGTCTGCTGTGCGGCGTTGCCGTTGCCGGTCACACTGCCGACCACGTTGCCGGAGCCCCAGTTGCTGACGACGCTGCTGTTGGATCCGTTGTCGGATCCGGCGGCGTTGTCGGCCTGGGCACTGCCGATGCCGATCACGAGAAAGGCACCGAGGGCGGCGATGGCGGTGAGTGCACGGGTACGGGACACGATGGTCTCCCTAGCTGTCAATGCTGCGAGTTGGCGCTCCCGGGGTGGCCGCCCCGGCTGCGTCGTGGTCTGACGTCGCATCAGCAGCATCCACCGTCCGACCGTCCGACTTCCATGGATTTCCGGGCGATTCGCTCAATCGAGTCATATCGGCCCGAGAGCCCCACGCAAAGGTTTGCCCGGTGGCCTTGCGGGCAGGCAGCCGGGAGTCCGCGCCCCTGCGGAAAGTGGTGGTCCAGGGTTAGTCGTACTGGCAGACTGGGGCCTCATGTCTGAAGGTCACGAGCCCGATCGCGCACCGGCCGACCCGCCGTCCGCGCACGAGAACCTGCGCACCACCGAGGTCGACCTCGGCGGTCTGGTGAGCGTCCTCGCCACCCACCTCTACTCCACCCCGCTGGTCGCCCTGCGCGAACTGGTCCAGAACGCGCACGACTCGCACACCCGCAGACGGCTGGAGGACCCGGACGGCAGCACCGGGCACACCCCCGAGATCCGGGTGCGCGCCACCACCGCCCGGACCGTCGCGATCGAGGACACCGGCGCGGGCCTGACCGAACCCGAGATCCACGCCTATCTGGCCACCGTCGGCACCGGCTACACCCGGCTGCTGCGCGAGGTGACCGGCAACGAGGAGCTGATCGGGGCCTTCGGCCTCGGCTTCCTGTCCGCCTTCTCGGTGGCCGACGAGGTCACCGTCACCACCACCTCGCACCGCGAACCCACCCGCGGCCACCGCTACCGCAGCCGCGGCGGCGAGCAGTACAGCGTCGAGCCCGTCGCGCCGCGGCCCACCCCTGGCACCGTCGTCGAGCTGGCCCTGAAGGCCGAGCACGCGCACCTCGCCGACGAGCAGTCGCTGCGCGAAGTCCTCGGCCGCTACTGCGTGCTGCTGAGCGTGCCGGTCTACGTCGGCGACGACGAGCAGCCGGTCAACGCGATCCCGGTGCCGTGGCGCGAGCCCGTCCCGACGACTGGCCTCTACGCGGCCCGGATGGACTTCGCGACGGCTTTCGGCCGCCGCTTCGCGCCGCTCACCGCGTTCCCGCTGAACCCCGCCACCGAGGACGCGGACAGCGTCGGCCTGCTCTGGGTGCAGGACGGCGGCACCTACGGCAGCAGCGACAACCGCGAGTTGGCGGTCTACCTGCGCGGCATGCTGCTCGCCGACGACGCCCGCGACCTGCTGCCCAGCTGGGCCGGATTCATCGGCGGCGTGGTCGAGTCCAACCGCCTCACCCCCACCGCCAGCCGCGAGGACCTCCAGCGCGACGAGCACTACCGGGCGCTGCAGCAGGAGTTGACCGACGCCATCGTCAACGGCCTGTACGAGACAGCCCGGTTGTACCCCAGCGCCTGGCGCCGGATCCTGGCCCGGCACGGGCAGGACCTGCTCGGCGCCGCGCTCTGCGACGACCGGCTCTTCACGCTGCTCGCCGACGACGTCCCGGTGCCGACCTCGCAGGGCGACCTGACGGCGGGCGCGCTGCGCGCCGCGGGCAACGGCGCGGTGCATGTGGCGCTCGGCACCGGCGGCGGGTTCGAGGAGATGCTCTACCGCGCCATGCAGGTGCCGATCGCGCGCGGCGACCGCTACGCCGTGCTGCCCTTCCTGCGCCGCTACACCCAGCTGCGGGACTGCCGGATCGTCGAACTGGGCGGTGAGAGCGGCAACCGCGAGCTGTTCCGCGAGCCCGAACAGCCGCTGCCCGCCGAGGAGTCGGCCTGGCTGGCGGCCGCGCTGGCCGACCCGGGCGAGCAGCTGGTGCCCGCCCGCTTCGACCCGCCCGGCCTGCCGCTGGTGCTGGTCCCCGACCGCGAGGCCGAGTTGAAGGCCCGGATCGAGGACGACGCGGCGGACGCCCGGATCCCGTCGGCGGCGCTGCGCCTGGCCCGGGCCTTCACGGCCCGTACCGACGGCTCGGTCAAGGCCCGGCTCTACCTCAACACCGCCTCGCCCGCGGTCCGGGACCTGCTGGCGGCCTACCGCGCGGGCCACACCGGCAGCGCCACCGCGGCGGCCCTGCTGCGCTCGCTCAAGGTGATCATGGCCGCGGCGGCGGGCTCCACCGGCGGCGACCTGGCGGCCGCGCTGGCCGGGGTGGGGACGGCGGTGGCGGCGCTGACGGCGCCGTCCGACGGACTGTCAGTGGCGCTCGGCACACTGTTCGACACCACCGACGAGTCAGGGGAGGCCACCCAGTGAGCACCGATGTCTGGGGCTGGGTCCACGACACCCACAGCCGGCTGATCGAGGACGGCCAGCACCGGCTGGCCACCGCGCTCGCCGAGATCGCCGGCCACGCCGTCGACGGGCGCAACGACCAGCTCGACGCGATGTTCCCGGAGGCACTGGCCTCGGCCCGCGCGCTCGGCCTGCCCTGGGCCGAGGTCTTCCTGCGGCACTGGCGGCTGCAGAACCTGCTGAACAAGCGCCACCAGGGCGAGCGCGCGATGGCCGAGGCGGTCTCGCTGCTGGAGTTCGCCCACCGCGAGGAGACCGTCTCCTGCCCCCAGTCGGTCTGCGCCGTGCAGGACTTCACGATCTGCCATGCCAACATCGACGGCCCCGGCTACGTGCCCGAGCGGCTCGCCGTGCTGGAGGAGACGCTGGAGCGGGTCGAGCCCGCCAGGGCCTGCTACGACTGCCTCTCCCGCGAGTACGCCGACACGCTGGAGGACGACGGCCGCGCCGACGCCGCGCTCGCCCACCTGGACCGCGCCCAGCTGCGGATCCAGACGAGCGGCGCGCGGGTCTCGCTGGCCTTCGGGCTGGCCCGTGCCTCCGCGCTGCACCGGCTCGGCCGCAACGAGGAGGTGCTCACCGCCCTCGACACCGCCGAGCAGGCCTATGTCGCCGCCCGCAACATCCTGGACGAGGACGACCGCCGCAAACTTGGCGTCCACCGGGCCCGCGCGCTGGCCGCGCTCGGCCGCTGGGAGCAGGCGCTGGAGCAGCTGCCGCCGGCTGAGGAGGCCGACGAGTTCCCGGACATCCGGCACCGCTGGACCGACGCGGTGGAGCGGCTGGTGGCGGCCGGTCAGTACCCCAACGACGTCCGGCTCGGCGTGCTGCTGGCCGGCTGGGTCTCCTACCTGGACACCGCCGGCTCGCACCGGCCCTGCCTGGAGCTGGCCCTGGTGGCCGGCCGGCTGGCCGTGCGCCGCCGGGCCGCCGCGGTGGCCCGCGCGCTGGTCGCCACCGGTGAGCGCAAGCTGGCGCTGCTGCGCCGGGCGGACCAGGCGGTCGCCGGCCGGCTCGCCGAGCTGCGCGCCGACGCCGAGGCGCTGGGCCTGCCCGAGCTGCCGGTGCCGGTCGGCGAGCTGCTCGGCTGGCTGGCCGACCGCCCCGAGCCCGCCGAGCCCGACGGCACGCCGGAGGCCGACGCGGACCTGCTGACCACCGCCTGGGCAGCCTGCGGCGCCGACCATACGATCGAGCCCGCCGCGGCCACCGACCTGCTGCTCCAGCTGGCCGGGCTGCTGGCCTCGCTCGGCCACGACTACGCCTCGGCCGAGCTGCTCTGGGCCCGCCTGGAGCAGGAGCCGGACCACCAGCAGCTCACCGGCATGCTCGGCTCGGTGCTGATCGAGGGCCGCGACGCCGAGGGCATCCAGCGGCTGGCGGCCCTGCTGGCGCGCCGCAGCCCGGTCGACGCGCACTGGATCCGGGCCCGCTGGGCGATCGCCGAGAGCCGCTGGGCGCAGGCCGTGGAGAGCTGCGAGGCGCTGCTGGCACTCGAGCCGGACCGGATCAACCCGCGCCGGCTGGCCGCCGCCGCGGCCACCGAGCTCGGCGACCACGCCACCGCCCAGCGGTTCTACCAGGAGCTGCTGGAGCACGCGCTGCCCGCCGAGGGGACGCCGCCGCACGAGCAGTACCGCACGGTCCAGGAGTCCGACCTCTGGCACCTGGTGACGGCCGCCACCGCCAACCGCGACTGGGCGGCGGTGCGGGCGGCCGGAGCCCGTCTCGGCATCGACTTCGAGCAGTCCGAGGGCCCGGTCGACGAGGAGTGGCAGCTCGTCACCATCCGGGTGCGGCGCACCAACGGCGCCACCACCGATCTCCCGGCACTCCGCACCGGACCCGCCACCGCCCGCATCCTGCCGGTGCTGGCCGAGGACATCCCGCTCAACCACGGGGACGTGGTGGTCTTCGGCCCCGCGCTGCTTGAGGGGCTGGCGAACGAGGAGGTGGCGGTGGAGGACGGTGAGCAGTGGCGGCCGACCTTCGAGCTGCTCACCCTGCTCGACCCGGCCGGGTTCACCACGTACTGGCTGGACGGCTGCTGGCCGGGACCGCAGACCTGGTCCGAGTTCCGGGTGGCCGCGGTCGAGGCCGGGTACGGCGTGTGGGCGTACAGCGGCGGGCAGTACGTGATCACCGACCCGGCCGCGGGCAAGGGGCAGCTCCCCGGGATCTACGCGGCGCTCGGGGTGCCGCCGACCGCCTCCGCCGCCGAGGCGGACACCCTGCTGCAGAAGCTGACGAAGGGGTGGGAGCACCCGCTGAGCTGGCTCGACCTGGCCAAGGCGGCCGGGGTGGACACGGCCCCGCACGAGGAGATCATCGAGCGCTACGGCCTCTGACCAGCGCCTCCTGTCCGTCCCGTATTGTCTGCTTTCCGGACAGTCCGTCCGGGCGATGTCCGCAGCCGCCGTCCACCGACCCGTACATATGCGTACGCGGTCCGGTTCGGGCAAGGTGGAGGCGAAGATCACGAGTGGTGGCGGGGCCACCTCCGGGGCGGTGAGGAGCGGGAGTGCCTAAGCGGGGCCGACCGGGCGGCAGCGGGAGCGCGCGCGGCGGGAAGAGCGGCCGGAGCCGGACCAGCGGCAAGCGGCGTACGGGCGGGACGGGCGGCCATACGCCTGCCACCCCTGTCACCCCGGCCGCCGCGCAGGCCGACGACGTCACCGGGCAGGCCGACCACCCGGTGCAGGCCGTCCCGTTGCCCGTACCGCCCGGCAGCGTCCCGCCGTCCGAGGCACCGCCCACCGAGGGACTGCTCGGCCGCGCCGTGCCCCCCGCGGACCAGATGCAGGCGATCCCGCTGGCGCCGGCGCCGGTGCAGACCGCCGGCCTGCTCGGCCACCCGCCGGAGACCGGCGAGCCGCTCGGCACCGGCTCCGACGACACTCTCACCCCCGAGGTCTGGCGCGCCGTCGGCTACCACCCGCCGACCGGCCTCGCCGTCCCCAGCCTGCGCGCCGGCGCCCCCGGCGCCGCCCCCTGGCCGGACCGGATGCGCACCCTGCTGCGCACCCCGATGTCCGAGCGCCCCGCCTTTGAACGCACCCCGAGCCAGTCCAAGGCCGAGGCCACCGCCAAGAACGTGCCGCGGATCCTCGACCTCACCCTGCGGATCGGCGAACTGCTGCTCGCCAGCGGCGAGAGCGCCGAGGACGCCGAGGCGGCCATGCTCGGGGTCACCCACGCCTACGCGCTGGACCGCTGCGAGCCGCAGGTCACCTTCACGCTGATGTCGATCTCCTACCAGCCCTCGCTGGTCGAGCCGCCGGTCACCGCGGCCCGGGTGGTCCGCCGCCGCACCTCCGACTACACCCGGCTGGCCGCGGTCTACAAGCTGGTCGCCGACATCACCGCCGAGAAGATCACCGTCAACGACGCCTACCGCCGGCTGGCCGTGATCCGCCGCAACCGCCACCCGTACCCGGTCTGGCTGATCACGCTGACCACCGGCCTGCTGGCCGGCGCGGCCACCTTCCTGGTCGGCGGCCAGATCGACGCCAGGGCCTGGCTGGTCTTCATCAACGCCTTCATCGGCGCGGTCATCGGCGACCGGCTGGCCCTGCTGGTGGCCCGCCGCGGACTGCCCGAGTTCTACCAGTTCGTGCTCGCGTCGATGCCGGCCGCGGCCACCGGCATCGTGCTCTCGCTGCACGAGTCGGGGTTGCGCGGCTCGGTCGCGATCACCGGTGGCCTGTTCGCGCTGCTGCCGGGGCGCGCCCTGGTGGCGGCCGTCCAGGACGGCCTGACCGGCTTCTACATCACCGCCGCCGCCCGCCTGCTCGAAGTCCTCTACCTGGTGGCCGGCATCGTGATCGGCGTGATGCTGATCCTCTATGTCGGGGTCAGCTTCGGCGCCCATCTGCGGCCGGACGAGACGCTGATCGGGATCTACAACCCGCCGGTCCAGCTGGCCGCCGCGATGCTGCTGACACTGGCCTTCGCGATGCTGCTGCAGACCGACCGGCGCACCCTGCCGATGGTCACCCTGAACAGCGGGATCGGCTGGTCGGTCTACGGCGTGCTGGCCTACAGCGCCCATATCTCGCCGATCGTCGCCACCGGGGTGGCGGCCGGAGTGGTCGGCCTCTTCGGCCAGCTGATGGCGCGCTACCGCTCGGCCTCCGCGTTGCCGTACATGACTGCCGCGCTGGGCCCGCTGATGCCCGGCTCCGCGCTCTACCTCGGAATGCTCGCCTTCGCCCAGGGGCACTCGTCCGTCGGGCTGGTCTCGATCAGCCGGGCGGCCGCGCTGGCGATGGCGCTGGCGATCGGGGTGAGCCTGGGTGGTGAGGTGGCCCGGCTCTTCATGAAGGTCCCCGGTCCCGGTGCGGAACACCGGCTCGCGCCCTACCTCACCGCGCCACGCCGGGCCGCCAAACGTACCCGCGGCTTCTGACCGGACGTTAGGCAGCCGGAAGCGGGCCCCGGGCCCCGGACACGCACCAACGCTAGGACGTACCACCCATGCACCTCCCCGACCTGGTGGAGAGCTACCGCGAGCACATCGTGGCGCCGCACAAGCAGCCGCTCTTCCTGCTGCTGGTCGGGTTCATCAGCTCCTTCGTGCTGATCCGGGTCAGCGTGCGGCTGATCCGGGCGCAGGTGCGCTGGTGGCCGGGCAACTTCACGCCCGGCGGGCTGCACATCCACCACATGGTCTTCGGCATCGGCTGTCTGCTGGTGGCCGGCATCGGCGTCTTCGCGACCAGCGGCGGGCACCCGTGGATCGACTGGTTCGGGCTGCTCTTCGGGGTGGGCTGCGGGCTGGTGCTGGACGAGTTCGCGCTGATCCTGCATCTGGAGGACGTCTACTGGAGCGAGCAGGGCCGCAAGTCGGTGGACGCGGTGATCCTCGGCATCCTGGTGACGGCGCTGCTGCTGACCGGTTATGTGCCGCTCGGCGTGGTGCCCGGGCAGTCCTCGTCCGACTGGTTCGGCCGCTGGGGGCCGTTCGCGCTGATTGCGGCTAACGCGGTGATGTCCATCGTCGCGCTGGTGAAGGGCAAGCTGTGGACCGGCCTGCTGGGCATCATGGTGCCCGGCCTCTCCTGGGTCGGCGCGGTCCGGCTGGCCCGCCCGTCCAGCCCCTGGGCGCGCTGGCGGTACGCGGACCGGCCGCGCCGCCGGGCCCGGGCGCTGCGCCGCGAACGCCTGCTGCACCGGCGGGCCGACCTGGTCCGCACCTGGATCTTCGACCTGATCGCGGGCGCCCCCGACAAGGTCCCGGCGCACCACGCGGCGACCCACCGGGTGGCCGAGCGGATGGCCGCCCGGGCCACCGCCCACCTGGACGCCCACCACCTCGACACCCGCGTCGGCGCCCGGACGGCCCGCGCCGACGAACGCGGCGCCGAGCACCGCCGCCGCACCGTCCAGGCCGGCCGGGCCCGCCCGTACGGGACGCGGTCACCGCGTCGGCGGAGCTGATCGACGTCCGGCTCGGCGGCTCAGCCCGATCTCACCCGCTCGGCGGCATGGGGTTGGCATTGACTGTTCGTCAGGTTTGAGAATATTACGTCGAGTGACCAAATGGTCACGTGATGAGATAGTTGACTGATCATCAGACGGAGAGGTCTCTCTCGTGGCCCGCAGACTCCTGACCACCCTGCTGCTGGCGCTGACCACCGTCACCGGAGCCGCCCCGCTGGGCCCGGCCGCAGCCGCCCCCGCCGCCGTCCAGGCGGTGCGGGCCCCCGGCACCGACGATCCCGCGGACGACGCGTACCCCTCGACCGGCACCATCGCCCGGGCGACCGCGGAGGCCGACCAGCGGGCGGAGGCCGCGGCCGGCGTCGAGACCCGGCTCGCCGGCGCCCGGGCGGAACTGGACCAGGCCGGCCGGATCGCCGAGCAGGCGGTCGAGGCCTACAACGGCGCGCAGGTCCGGCTGGCGAAGGCCCGGACCGATGCCGCCGACGCGTCCCGGCGCTCCACCGAGGCGCAGGCCGCCCGCGCCTCGGCCGCCGAGGACGCCGCCGCCCTCGCCGCCGCCACCTACCGGACCGGCGGCACCCCCGAACTGGCCGCGATCGACGCCCTGCTCGGCAGCCGGGGCCCGATCGCCGTCACCGAGCAGGCCGCGGCGGTGGGCGCGGCGGGCACCAGTACCCGGCAGATCCTGGACGCGGCGACCTCCACCGCCGCCGCGGCCACCGCGGCGGACGAGGCCGCGAGCCGCGCCGCCGAGCAGGCCGGCCGGGCCGCCGCGGCGGTCGAGCAGGCCAAGGCGCGGGCGCAGTCGCGGCTGGCCGACCAGCAGGCGCTGGTCACCGACCTGACCGCCCGACGCGAACACCTGCTCGGCGAGCTCGCCGCCGCCCGCGACACCACGGTGGAGCTGGAGCGCCAGCGCCAGGAGGCCCTGGAGGCGAGCGCCGCCGGCCAGGCGCAGGAGGCCGCCAAGGCGGCGGCCTCGGCCGCCGCCGCGCAGGAGGCCGCGCGGCACCCCGCAACCGAGCGCCCGGCCGCACCCGCCGCCTGGTCGGAGCCGGCCGCGCAGGCCGCCATCGACTTCGCCCGCTCCACGATCGGCCTGCCGTACATCTGGGGCGGCGAGGGCCCGGAGGGCTACGACTGCTCCGGGCTGACCATGCTCGCCTGGCACCAGAGCGGCAAGCGCCTGACCCACTTCGCCGCCGACCAGTACGCCGAGTCCACCCCCGTCGACTACCCGCAACTACGCCCCGGCGACCTGGTCTTCTGGACCCACACCGGCCGCGCCGCCGACATCTACCACGTCGCCATCTACCTCGGCGACGACCAGATGATCGAGGCCCCCCGCCCGGGCATGGCGATCAAGCAGGCCAGCCTCTGGATCATGGGCCGCCCCGACTTCTACGCCCGCCCGTAGGCTACGTCGGGGGTGTCAGGTTCCCAGTCCACTCATGACGGGAGCTGCGGTCGACGAGATCCGGCCGGCCGCAATGGCCCCGTCCACAGAGAACAGGGGAGATTCGGTGAGCCTCGACATTCAGCCGCTCGATCCGCACCACGCAGGCGACGAGCAGTTGGCCGACTACCACGTGATGCGGGCAGCAGTCGCAGCGGTGGACTTCTCCGAGGACCCGCCGCTGACCTACGAGGCCGCGATCGGCCGCCTGCGCACACCGCCGATCGAGGACGGATCCTGCCGCTTCTGGGTCGGCCACCTGGAGGGACGTCTGGTCGGTTCGGTCAGGGTCGCGCTGCCGGAGGGCTCGAACAGCGGGATCGCCAATGTCGAGGTCCATGTGCACCCCGAGCTGAGGCGGCGCGGTATCGGCACCGCGCTCCTCCGGGCCGCGATGCCCGCGGTGCTGGACGCTCGGCGCGGCACCGTCCTCGGGCAGCCCATGAAGCCCGACTCCGCAGGGGCCCCGTGGGTGGCGGGCCTCGGGTTCGAGGTGACGCACAGCATGGTGATGCAGGTCCTGCGCATCGCGACGACTCCCGTGCGGCTGTGGGAGGTGCCCGTTCCGGCCGGCTACCGTCTGGCGCACTGGACGGGAGCGACGCCCGAGCAGTTCACCGACTCCTATGCCGTGGCCCGGCAGGCCATCCAGGACGCTCCGTTCGGTCGGACGAGTTACCGGCCGACTGTCTGGACCCCGGCCCGAATCCGCGAGACCGACCGTGAGTTGGCGGATTCCGGCGTGGAGCAGCGGGTGGTCGTCGCCGTCGACGACGCCACGGACCAGGTCGTCGGCGTGCACGTCATCCACACCTACCCACACCGTCCCGGGGTCGGCTTCATCAACGACACCTCTGTGCTGGCCGCGCACCGCGGCCACGGGCTCGGTCGGGCGATCAAGGCCGCCATGATGCGCCGACTCACCGACGAGCGGCCGGACATGGAACGTGTCCTCACCACCACCGCCACCACGAACAGCTACATGATCGGGATCAACCACGCACTCGGCTACCACACGGCACGAACGATGAACTGGGTCGAGACCACCACGGAAAGGCTTGCCCGGGAACTGGCCGGCTCTGCCAACACCCGCTGAGCCTGGAAAATCGGATGCCGGGCCTGTTGGCGAGTCGTACGGTGGCGGGATGAGCATCGATACGCCGGTAGGCAGCGCAGCAGACCCGGAGGACGGCGGCATCGAGATCCGCGCCGTCGGCGAGGAGGACCTGGGTGCCTGGGGTGCGGCGGTCAGTGTCGGGTTCATGCGGCCGGGGTTGCCGGTGGCCGAGGAGTTCCGTCGGCTGCGGCTCTACCCGGGCCGCACGCTCGGCGCCTTCGAGGGCGCTCGCTGCGTCGCGACGTTCCGCAGCTTCCCGAGCGAACTGACGCTCCCCGGCGGGGCATTGCTCCCGGTCTCGGCCATCACCGGGGTCACCACCACGCAGACGCACCGCAGGCGCGGCCTGCTCACCGGGATGATGACCCGGGATCTGGCCGCTTCGCGCGAGCGGGGCGAGGCCGTCGCGATCCTGATCGCCGCCGAGTACGGCATCTACGGCCGCTTCGGCTTCGGCCCGGCGACCCGGTACCACGGCTGGGAGATCGACCTCAACCGGGCCGGCGGCCTTCGCGAGGAGGTGCCGCAGGCCGTGGGCGGGCGGATCGACCTGATCAGCATGGCGGAACTGGTCAAGCTCGGCCCCGAGTTGCACGAGCGCTGGCGGCCGACCAGGCCGGGTGCCATCGCCCGCGACGAGTCCTCCTGGAGGGTCGCGGCCGGCACAGTGGACGTTCCGGGCCTCGACTTCAAGGAGCCCTTCGCGGCCGTTCATCGCGACGCCCGGGGCCAGGTCACCGGTCTGCTGGTCTATACGGTGGACGACAACTGGGACGGCGCCAGCCCCGACTGCCGGCTGACCGTCAAGGACTTCCTGGCGCTGGACCAGCCCACCGCCAACTCGCTCTGGCGGTACGTGCTCTCGGTCGACTGGGTGCGCAAGGTGACCGTCAGGAACATCGGACCGGACGACCCGCTGCCACTGCTGCTGCGCGACCCGCGGGCGGCGCTGCCCGCCAGGGACAACTTCGACTTCATGTGGCTGCGGGTGCTCGACGTCCCCGCCGCCTTCGGCGCCCGGACGTACGCGGGGGCGGGCCGCGTGGTGCTGGAGGTCTCCGACCCGCTCGGACACGCGGCCGGGCGCTGGGCGCTGGAGGCCGACGCTGACGGCGCCGGCCGCGCCGTCCCGACCAGCGGCGACGCCGACCTCGCCCTGACCGCCTCCGCCCTGGGCACGCTTTATCTGGGGGCGGAGTCGGCTCCGCGGCTGGCCGCGGCGTCGCTCGTCAGCGAGCTGCGCCCGGGCGCCGCGGTGGCCCTCGACCGGCTGCTGCAGACGCCGCTCAAGGCCTGGAACCACGACGAGTTCTGAGCCGGGGTCAGTCCGCCGAGTCCACCGAGTCCGACTCTGTGGACTCGGCGGCCTTGGCGGACTTCGCGGCCTTGGCGGTCTTCCGGGTCTTGCGCGCGGGCGCGGCCTGCGGGGCGTGGTCCGAGGCGCGGGGCGGCCTCGCGGCCATGCCGAAGGTCGGCACGATGAAGTCGTGGATCAGGCCCTTGGCGTCCCGCACGATCGGCCGGAACATCCGGTAGCGGGTCAGCCCCACGAGCTTGGCCACCAGCGGGGTGCAGCGCTTCACGAAGGCCCTGGTCCGCTCGGTGTCCTCGGTGCGGTCGAAGACCCAGTACAGGACGACGGCCATCTCGTGCAGCCAGAGCAGGTCGGGCAGCAGCTCGGTCAGCTCGGTGTCCAGCTTGGGCGCCAGCTCGGACTCCAGCAGGACTTCGCGGAACAGCTCCACGGCGGTGGTCCGCGCCGGGTGGGACTCGTCGGAGAACGGGCTCAGCGGGCTGTTGGGATCCGCCGCCGTCCGGAAGAACTGCGAGGCGAACTGGTGGTAGGGCGCCGCGCAGTCCACCCAGGCGGTCAGCGCGATGTCCAGGCGGGTGGCGAAGTCCTGCACGCCGGCCATCCTGGCCCGCGCGTCGGCGGCGTGCTCGTGCGTCATCCGGTCGTAGAAACCCTGGATCAGGTATTCCTTGGACTCGAAGTAGTAGTAGGCGTTGCCCACCGAGACCCCGGCCTCGCCGGCGATGGCCCGCATGGTGGTCTTGTCGTAGCCGCGCTCCTGGAACATGCGCATGGCGGTGTCCAGGATCAGCGCGCGGGTCTGCTCGCTCTTGTCGGTCTTGGGGAGCGCACGGCCTCCCCGGGGCGCGTCGGTGCTGCCGGTGCTGGTTGCCGCTGCGTCGTCCACGAGGGTCGAGCCTAGCCGGGGATCCGGCAGGTCCCGTCGGTACATCCTGGATCGTCGCCGTGGTCCGGTCCGGCGGTACCGGGCGCCCCCTCCGCGCCCGGTGCCGCCGGTCGCACCCGTCCGGCGCCGGTCGCGGCGCGGTACCGGCCGGCCGCGAAGGCCGCCGCTCGGGCGAGCGGCAGGCCGGTCGGGGTGCTGAGCCGCTGGGCGAGCGGCCGGTGTGCGGCCAGCGCCCAGAGGCAGGCGACGAAGGCGTGCGGACCACGCCATACCTCGCCGGTATCGGCGACCACGGTGATCTCGCCGAGCGAGGCGTCGTGGTCGAGTTGCGGATAGCGCCTCCGCGCCTCGGCGGAGGCCACCGCGACGAACTCCAGCGGTACGAGCTGGTCCTGCCCACGGAGCCAGCTGGTGAGGTTGCGGCAGAGCAGGCAGCCGGGATCGTGCAGGACGGTCAGCCGGGTGACGGCCGGGCCGGCTGTGCCGTGGTGATCGGTCATCGGGTGTGCCGCCTCTCCGTTTGCTGCCGGCGCGGGGTCGGGCGCCGTCAGGCCTTGACCGGCTGGGTCCAGCCCTGCGGGGGGACCGGCGGGCGGTGCTGGCGGTCGAGTGCGCCGCGGTGGCGGATCCGGTTGAGCACGTACACGTTGGCCAGGTGGATCAGGCCGAGGATCAACAGCACCGAGCCGAGCTTGACGGAGAGGGCGTCGAAGACCCCCTGGAGGCTGCTGATCTGATCGCCGTTCTTCATCCAGAGCACGACGAAACCCAGGTTGAGCAGGTAGAAGCCGACCACCAGCAGGTTGTTGACGGCGTCGGCGAGCGCCCCGTCGCCGGCCAGGACATCGGCCAGGAAGACCTTGCCGTTGCGGCTGAGCGTACGGGCGACCCAGATCGTGACGCCGGCGGCTACCGGCAGGTAGGCGGCATAGCTGAGGACTGTGTAGTCCATCGGACCCCTCCGTTTCGAACGCGTTCAAAACCTCTTGGCGGTGACTGTAGACCTGTTTTTGAACGTGTTCAACCCCGCTGGGCGCAGTGCGCGAAGGGGCGGTGTGGCAGGCTCGGGGGGTGAACGATCACCAGCCCGCCCTTGCCCCCGCCGCCGTCGTCATCCGGGTCGGTGGCGCCGCCGACACGTCGGCGGTCGCCGCCCTGCATGCCGAGAGCTGGCGGGTCGCGTACGCCGGGATCGTGCCCGACGAGGCGTTGGGGGAGGGGTTGCTCGCGGAGCGCGAGGAACTGTGGGGGATCCGGCTCACCGTCGACTACGGCGAGCCCGCCAACACCCCGCGGCTGCTGGTCGCGCAGGACGCCGAGGGGCGGCTTGTCGGCTTCTGCTACGTCGTGCCGCAGCCGGACGGGCGGCTGCTGCTCGACAACCTGCACGTCCGCCCGGGCCGCACCGGGGGCGGCCTCGGGACCGCGCTGCTGGCCGCCGCGCGCGGCTGGGCGGCGGCCGAGCACCCCGGCGCGCCGTTCTACCTGGAGGTGCTGCGGGCGAACGACCGCGCCGTGGCCTTCTACGAGCGGGCGGGCGGCGTCCGCACGGACGAGCGCTGGGCGCCCTTCCCGGGCGGCTTCGAGCTGCCCGAGTACGAGTACACCTGGGCGTAGGGCCTGGCCGGCCGCAGGCGCCGGCGGCCGGCCAGGGTGAGCAGCAGGGCGAGGGCGGCGGCCGTGGTGGCGATGGCGTAGCCGGTGGCGGGGCCGTACCGCTGAGCGGCGAGGCCTGCCGTGGCCGAACCCACCGAGATGCCGGTCACGATGCCGGAGACGGCGAAGGCCATGCCCTCGTTCAAGGCGTCCGCCGGCAGCACCTGCTGGAGCAGCGTCATACCGGTCACCATGGTCGGCGCGGTGCCGGTGCCCGCCACGAAGAGGACGGCGGCGAGCGTCACCGTGCCCGCGCCGAGGCCGGCCGCCGCGAGCGGGAGCCACATCAGCGCGGCCATCGCGGTGAGCCCGAGCAGGAAGCGGACGACCGGGTGGCGGCGGGCCCGCAGCAGCCCGAAGACCAGGCCGGAAGCGCACGACCCGGCCGCCAGCAGGCCCAGCAGCGCACCGGCCGCGCCCTGGTGGCCGCGCGAGCCGAGGTAGGCCGCCGTGCTGACCTCCAGCGCGCCGAAGACCGCGCCGACGGCCAGGAACGCGGCCACCAGCACCGCCGTCCCCGGCGTCCGCAGGGCGGAACGCGGGCGGCTCGGCGGGGCGGCGGGGAGCGGCGGTTCGGTCCGGCGCTGGGCGGCGAAGAGCAGCGCGCCGAGGGTGGACAGCACGGTGGCCGCGAGCAGACCGGCCTCCGGGAAGAACCAGCCGCAGAGCAGCACCCCGAGCACCGGTCCGGTCATGAAGCAGAGCTCGTCCAGCGCCTGCTCAAGGGAGTTGGCGACATGGGCGGCGGCCGGGTCGTCGCGCAGCAGGTGGGCCCAGCGGGCTCGGGCCATGCCGCCGACGTTCGGCGCGGCCGCCGAGGCGAAGGCGCAGCAGTAGAGCGTCCAGTCGGGGGCGCCGCCGTGTGCGCAGAGCAGCAGCGCGATGCGCGGGACGGCGGCGAGCAGGGCGGCGGGCACGGTGGTGCGGGCCTGGCCGTGGCGGTCGACCAGCCGCCCGAGCAGCGGCAGGGCGAGCGCCGTCCCGACCAGCCCGGCGGCCGAGACCGCGCCGGCCGTCGCGTAGGAGCCGCGCCGGTCGACGACCATGGTCAGCACGCTGATGCCCAGCATGCCGAAGGAGAGGCGGCTGAGCAGTCCGAAGCAGGTGAAGGCGACTGCGCCGGGGACTGCGAGGAGTCGGCGGTACGACGAGAACACGGCTCTCCAGGCAAGGGGTTGGGGTGTTCCCTCAGCCTGGACCGGCCGCGTACGGGCGGTCCAACACCTGTTCGGAGGTATTGACGCAGTCGCGTTGTTAATCTGCTGCCATGCCCGTCGACCTGCACCCCCGCCTGCTGCGCTGTTTCGTCGCGACCGCCGAGACCCTGCACTTCGGTCGCGCGGCCGAGCGGCTGCACCTCGCCCAGCAGGCGCTGAGCCGGGACGTCCGTACG
Source organism: Kitasatospora sp. MAP12-44 (assembly GCF_029892095.1). Lineage (NCBI taxonomy): Bacteria > Bacillati > Actinomycetota > Actinomycetes > Kitasatosporales > Streptomycetaceae > Kitasatospora > Kitasatospora sp. MAP12-44. Next base: position 3,745,236 of record NZ_JARZAE010000004.1, on the reverse strand, counting down.
CTGGAGCGGCTGCTCGGCCGCGAGCTCTTCGTCCGGACCACCCGCAGCGTGGCGCTCACCCCGGCGGGCGAGCAACTACTGCCGCAGGCACGTCGGTTGCTGGCGCTGCAGGACGAGATGCTGGCCCCGGCGGCGGACCGCCCGCTGCTGGTGGACCTCAACAGCGCGGTGACCGGCGAGGACCTGACGGCGGACCGGATCCTGGCCGCGGCCCGGGCGGCCGACCCGCAGGCCGAGCTGCTGGCCCGCTATCACGGCGGACTCGCCGCTGCGGCACGGGAGTTGATCGCCGGAAGGCTGGATGTCTCGTTCGGCTGCTTCAGTGGGCTGCCGACCGTGCTGCGCGAGCGGCTGTCCCACCTCCCGGTCAGGCTCGAACGGTTGGCGCTGATGCTGCCGCAGGACCACCCGCTGGCCGGGCCCGGCGCGGTGCGGATCGCGGAGCTGGTCGGGCATCCGGTGGACATCTGCGCCGGGAACCCGGCCACCACCGAGTGGACGGGCTTCGGCCAACGCCTGCTGGCGGCACACGGGTTGACGGCAGCGGCGCCGTACGCCCCGCCGGTGGGGGTGGACGAGACGGCTCGCTACATCGTCAGGCACGGCGACCCGATGCTGACCACCCTGGGCGGTCCGGAGCTTCCCGGCACGGTGACCCGCCCGCTGGTGGAGCCGGTGCCGCTCACCCTGGTGGGCATGGTCACCCGAACAGGGCCTGCGGGCAAGGCGGTTGAGCTGCTGCGCGACCAGGCGCGGGCGATCGGCCGACGGGAGGGCTGGCTGCGGCGCCCGCCCGGGAGCTGGCTGTCAGCCGAGGACGCCGCACTGCTGGCCGGGTAGTTACTTGTCGGCGGTGAGCTTGCCGGCCGTGCCCCAGCTGTCGGTGGGCACCTCGTGGATCCAGACCTGAACCGCCTCGGCCGGGATCTGGTAGGCATCCACGAAGGCGTCGGTGATCCGGGCGACCAGCTCGCGCTTGAGCTCGACGGTGCGCGGGCCCTGCTGAACGGTGACGACGGGCATGATCTGCTCCTCGATCGATCGGCCGGCACCGGCTGTTCCGGTGCGCTCTGCCTTCGGGGAACAGTTCATCGTGGCGGGCCGGTCCCGACCCAGACCCGAATCGCTCTCGTAGCGATCACGATTCCTGATCGTCACAGGTCAGTGGTGTTTTGCAGGCCTTCAGCAGCAGTTCGAGCCCCGCCGAGGCGGCGCCCCGGCGCAGCACGAGCGCGGTCGGCAGGGCCGGCCCGGGCGGGGCGAACGGGACGAAGGCGACCCGGGGGATCCGCATGATCCGCGCGTTGGCCGCGTACACCACCGTCCACATCGGGGTGCCGGCGCCGATCGCGGCCAGGGTGTCCTGCAGGGTGCTGGAGGCTGGGCCCGGGATTGGCTCGAAACCGGCCTGCCGGCAGCCGGTGAGAACGAGATCGACCAGCGACGGGTGGTTGCGGCGCGCGGTCAGCCGAAGCGGCAGCTCGGCGAGGTCCGCCAGGCGTACCGAGGGCTGCTCGGCCAGGGGGTGTCCGGCGGGCACGGCGGCCACCAACTCGTCCTGCCAGAGCGGAATCCGGCGCAGTTCCGCGGGCTCCGGCCCGGCCGCTCCCCGGACGAACGCGGCGTCCAGCCGGCCGTCGGCCAGGTGGGCCAGCCGCTCCTTGACGGGGAGTGCGATCAGCTCGACCCGCAGGGTGGGGGCGTGCTGCTCGAACGCGTCCAGGATCCGGTCCAGCCGCTCGCCGAGGCCGGTGATGGTGCCCAGCCGCAGCACGCCCAGTCGGCCCGCCGCCAGGTCGGCGGCGACCGCGTGGGCCGCGTCCTCGGCAGTCAGTACCGCTCGGGCGGCCGGCAGGAACGCCTCACCGGCCGTCGTGAGGCGGACCAGGCGGGGCGTACGGTCGAAGAGGTCGACTTTCAACTCCCGTTCCAGCCGCCGGATCTGCTGGCTGACGGCGGGCTGCCCGATCAGCAGCCGCTCGGCGGCCCGTCCGAAGTGCAGCTCCTCCGCCACTGTGACGAAGTAGCGCAGCTGGCGCAGTTCCACAGCCCCTCCCACCGTTCGCTCCCCGGACCATCCTGCCGGAGTCGGGGAGCGGGTGCGGTGCGGGTGCGGGGGTGGGGAGCGGTCAGCCGGCGCGGACGGCGGAGATGTCGAAGGAGAGCTTGACCTTCTCGCCGATCAGCACCCCGCCGGTCTCCAGTGCGGCGTTGTACGTCAAGCCGAACTCGGTGCGGTCGACGGTCGTGCTGCCCTCGAAGCCGACCCGCTCGATGCCGTAGGGGTCGGTCGCGGTACCGGTGAACTCCAGGTCCAGCACGACGGGCCGGGTGGTGGCCTTGATGGTGAGGTCGCCGGTCAGCCGGTAGTGGTCGGCGTCGAGCTGCTCGGTGGCGGTGCTGCGGAAGGTGATCTCCGGGTGGGTCTCGACCGCGAAGAAGTCGCCGGTGCGCAGGTGTCCGTCGCGCTGCTCGTTGCCGGTGTCGACGCTGGCGACCTTGATCACCAGCTCGGCCCGCGAGGCGGCGGGGTTGGCGCCGTCCAGGTGGAGCCGGCCGTCGTACTCGGCGAACGCGCCGCGCACGTTGGTGACCATCGCGTGCCGCACCCGGAACTCGATGCTGCTGTGCGAGCTGTCGATGGTGTAGTCACCGCTCAGGTGCGAGAGGTCGGTGCCGGTGGCGGCCGGTGCGTCCAGCACGGCGACGGCGGCGGGTGCGGCGGCGGTCTTGCGGTTGAACAGGCCCATGGCTCCTCCTGAGGTCCGAAGCCTGTTGTTGAGGCTTCAACTTGTTGGTTCCACCGTAGCCGTCTTTGGTTCAACGTTCAACCACATCTTTCGGCGCGGCGCGTTGTCGCAGGTCGCGACTAGGCTGCAAGGACTGTCCGCAGACCGGAGGCCGAGTCCCATGTTCGCCGTGCACGGCCTTTGGCGGACGGGTGGGCGGCTCGCGCTGTGGGCCGAGGACGCGCGGGCGCTGGCTGCGGCGCGCGGCCCGGTGCCCGGCGGGCCCGATGCCGTCCGTCCGCACCCGTACGCCTGTGCCGCCGGTCGGCTGGCCGAGCTGCTGGCCGGGATCGGCCCCGGCCTTGAGTGGCTGGCCGGGCAGGCGCCGGAGCGCTGGGCGACGCTCGCGCTGCCCTCGCTCAGCGGCTCGCCCGCGCCGTCGCCGGAGCTGCTCGGCAGCCGGGGTGCGAGCGGGGTGTCGCTGCGCCGCTGGCGGGTGCCGGCACTGCTCTTCGAGGCCGCCGAGGCAGCCCAGCTGCTGGGTGAACTCTTCGATCCCCGCTGGGCGCTGAGCAGCTCCGAGCTGCCCGGGGCCGGGCGGGTGGACGTCGCGTACGGGGCTTCGCTGCGCTGGCTGACCGGTGTGCACGACCTCGCCTGGCGGCTGGCCGGGAGTGGGCAGGTGCTGCCCGCGCTGACCAGCGAGGACGGGGTGCCGCACGCGCGCTGGCAGCCGGTGCTGAACGCTGCGGCGCGGCGCGAGGCGGCGGCGCTGGCGGCCGGCTGCCCGCCGGTCTGCCGGGGGGAGCGGGAGGGGGCGGAGCTGCTGGGGGAGGTGCTCGACGCGCTGACCGACCGCGAGGTGCGCGCCGCGCTGGCCGAGCAACCGCAGGCGCTGCGCCTGCCTGCCGCCGAGCCCGCAGTGAACGGGCAGGCTGCGGTGGACGGGCTGACCGAGCGCTGGTTCGTGGCGCTCGGCTCAGCCGACGGCCGACTCGACACCGCGCTCGCCATACCGCTCGACACCGCGCTCGACGGTGGCGCGTTGGAGCAGCTCGCCGGGCGGCTGGCCGACTGGTGCGCCGGTGAGGAGCCCGCCGCCGCAGCCGTCCGGCTCTGCTTCCGCCTGGTCGAACCGCTCGGGCCCGACCCCGACGACCCCGAAGGCCGGCCCTCGGACGACCACTGGCGGCTCGACTTCCTGCTCCAAGCCGCCGACGAACCCTCGCTGCTCGTCCCGGCAGCGGACCTGTGGGCCGGTGGCGCGGCGCTCGCCGCCTTCGAACGCAAGACCGACGACCCGCAGGCTTCCTACCTCGCCGAACTGGACCGTGCCGCGCGCTGCCGCGCCGAGCTGCGGCCCGTGCTGCGCACCGGCAGCCCGGCGTCGCTGACGCTGGACCGGGCCGGCGCGCTTGCCTTCCTGCGCGAGGCGGCCCCCGTGCTCAGCGGCGCAGGCTTCGGGGTGCTGCTGCCCAGCTGGTGGCAGCGGCCGCCGCGGCTCGGCATGGCGCTCACCGCCCGGCCGGCCGCGCCCGGCGCGGTGGAGACCGCAGGGCAGGTCGACCGCGACGCCGTGGTGGCCTTCCGCTGGCAGGCGGCCATCGACGGAAAGCCGCTCACCGCACAGCAGTTGGCCGATCTGGCGGCAGCCAAGGAGGGCCTGGTCAGGATCCGCGGCCAGTGGGTGGAGGTGGATGCGCGGCAGATCGCCGCCGCCGTCGACTTCCTCTCCCGGGAGGGGCGCGGGGAGATGACGCCGGGCCGGCTGCTGCGCCTGGCGCTCGACCCGGAGGCCTCGGTCGGCGGACTGCCGGTCAGCGCCGTCCGGGCCTCCGGGGTGCTCGGCGAGCTGCTCGCCGATCGGACGGCCTCCCGGGCCGGCGCGACCGCCGGCGGGTGGGCCCCGCCCGTGCCGCTGCCGGACGGCTTCACCGCCACCCTGCGGCCCTACCAGGAGCGCGGGGTCGCCTGGCTGCGCTCGCTCACCCGGCTGGGCCTGGGCGCGGTGCTTGCCGACGACATGGGGCTGGGCAAGACCGTGCAGACGCTGGCACTGCTCGCCGCCGAGCAGGCCGAGCAGGCTGAGCAGGCTGAGCGGGGCGAGCGGGGCGAGCAGGGCGAACGGGCCGCAGCCGAGCCTGCCGAAGCCGCCCGGCCGACCCTGCTGGTCTGCCCGATGTCGCTGGTCGGCAACTGGCGGCGCGAGGCGGCCCGGTTCGCGCCGTCCCTGCGGGTGCACGTCCAGCACGGCGCCGAGCGCCCGACCGGCGACGAGCTGCGCGCGGCCGTCGCCGGGGTCGACCTGGTCATCACCACCTACGGCCTGGTCCAACGCGACGCCGAGCAACTGCGCACGATCGACTGGCGCCGGGTGATCGCGGACGAGGCGCAGCAGGTCAAGAACAGCGCCACCGCCCAGTCCAGGGCGCTGCGTTCACTCCCGGCCGACCATCGGATCGCGCTGACCGGCACGCCCGTGGAGAACCGGCTCACCGAGCTGCACGCCATCCTCGACTTCGCCAATCCGGGCCTGCTCGGTTCGGCCTCCGCGTTCAAGGAGCGCTACGCGATCCCGGTCGAGCAGCACGGGAACGCCGTCCGGCTCGCCGAACTCCAGCGCCGGACAAGCCCGTTCATCCTGCGCCGGCTCAAGGGCGATCCCGGGGTGGCCCTTGAGCTGCCGGCGAAGCAGGAGATGACGGTCTGGTGCACCCTGACCACCGAACAGGCCGGCCTCTACCAGGCCGTGGTGGCCGACCTGTTGCACCGGGTGCAGGGGATCAAGGGCGTCGAGCGCAAGGGCACCGTACTGGCGGCGATCGGCAAGCTCAAGCAAGTGTGCAACCACCCGGCCCAGTTGCTGCACGACGGCTCGGCGGTGGCCGGCCGCTCGGGCAAACTCGCCCGGCTGGAGGAGACCCTGGAGTCGGCTCTCGCCGAGGGCGAACGCACCCTGGTCTTCACCCAGTACGCCGAGTTCGGCTCGATGCTGCACCGGCACCTGCCCGAGCGTCTCGGCACCGAGGTGCTCTACCTGCACGGCGGCCTCTCGGCCCGCCGCCGCGACGAGCTGATCGCCCGGTTCCAGGAGCAGGACGGGCCGGGTGTCTTCCTGCTCTCGCTCAAGGCCGGCGGCACCGGGCTCAATCTGACCGCCGCCAATCAGGTGATCCACCTTGACCGTTGGTGGAATCCGGCGGTCGAGCAGCAGGCCACCGACCGGGCGCACCGGATCGGGCAGCGGCGGGACGTCCAGGTGCGCAGCTTCGTCTGCGTCGGCACGGTGGAGGAGCGGATCGCGGAGATGATCGAGTCCAAGCGGGCGCTCGCCGAGACGGTGGTCGGAGCGGGCGGCGGGCAGTGGCTCGGCGACCTCTCCGTCGAGGATCTGCGGGAGCTGGTCACCCTGACGGCCGAAGCCGAAGTCGAGGCGATGGAGGCATGACGGATCACCTGGAGGGCTACTGGCAGGGCGAGTTCACCCTGCGCGACGGCGCGGAGCCGGAGGAACCGCCACCACCGCCGGCGATCGAGCAGCTGCCGCCGCCGAAGATCACCGTACGGGGCCGGAACCTGGCGGTGCTGCTCGCGCCCGTCTATCGGGCGATGACCTCGTGAGCGTGCCCGTCCCCGCGGGTGCCGAGGTTGACCCTCGACCTGGTCGAGGCCGCAGGCTCAGCGACATGGAGAGCGAACTGCGCAGTATCGGCCGGCTGGCCCGGGAGAGCGGGCTGACCGTCAGCGCGCTGCGGTTCTACGACGGGGCCGGCGTCTTCGGTCCCGCCTGGGTCGACCCGCAGACCGGCTACCGCTGGTACGCGCCCGACCAGTTGGCCGACGCCAGGCTGATCTGCCGACTGCGCCGGGTGGGGCTGCCGCTGGCCGACATCCGGCTGGTCCTGGAGGCGCCCGCCGGCTCCTCCGCTGCCCACCGTGCGCTCGACGCGCATCTGCGGCGACTGGAGGACGGTCTGGCTGACGCGCGTCGTGAACTCTCCACCGTCCGAGTCCTGCTCGACCAGAGGGAGCACCCGATGACCACTACCCCGAACACCGTCCGACTCACCGTGGACCGCGCCGAGTTGGCCGCCGCGCTGGCCTCCGTACGGTTCGCGGTGAGCGCCGATCCGGAGCTGCCGATGCTCGGCGGCGTCCTCTTCGACCTGGACGGCGACGTGCTGCGCCTGGTCGCCACCGACCGCTACCGGATCGCCGTCGCCGAGGCCGCCGTGCAGTCGGCGGAGGCCGGTGTCGCGGCCGGTGTCGAGGCCCGCGGCGAGGCCGCGACGTTCAGCGCCCTGGTGCCCACCGCGCTGGCCGACGAGATCCAGCTGCTGGCAGAGGCCGTCGGTGCGGACGAGTTGAGCCTCCAGCTGGACGGCGGCCGGCTGCTGGCCTCGGCCGACGGGCGGCTCGTCGAGGGGAGCAGCCTGGACCTGGACTTCCCCGACTACCGTCGCCTGCTGCGCCTGGAGCCCACCCACCGGGTCGGCATCGACGCCGCCGACCTGCGCCGGGCGGTGTCCGATGGGCCGACCCGCCGCAGTGAACCCGCCCCGGACGGCATCGACGCCGCGCTCACCGTCCTCGCCGTCGACCCGGCTGCCGGGACCCTGCGCGTCATCGACACCGCAGCCGACACCGCAGCCGACACCGCGGCCGAGGCCGCAGGGGAGCACGACGGTCTGCGGATCGCCCTCAACCAGGAGTTCCTGCTGCAGGCGCTGGCGGCCGGGGTCCAGGGCCAGCTGGTCCTCGAACTCGGCAGTGCGGTCAGCCCGTTGGCGATCCGCTCGGCCGCCGGCGAGGGCACCTTCTCTCTGCTGATGCCGGTCCGGCTGACCTGACGAGGCTAGGGCCTGTCTGCGGTCCGGCGACGGGCCGACTCCCTCGCCTCCTCCGGCAGGGCGTCGGCCACCAGCAGCCGGGGGAGCAGGTCGGGCTCCAGGGTCAGTGCGCGGAAGCTGAGCGCGACGGTCACCTCGTGGTCGGGCCGGTGCACGATCTCGACCGGGTCGCCGGCCCGGATCTCGCCCGGCTCGACCACCCGCAGATACGCGCCGGGCAGCGCGGCCAGCGTGAACCGCTTGATCCAGCCGGCCTGCTCCAGCCACCCCTGGAACGTCCCGCACGGGATCCGCGGACAGGAGACCTCCAGTACGACCTCCCCGCCGATCCGCCAGCGCTCACCGATCAGCGCGCCGTTGACGTCGAGCCCGAGCGTGGTCAGGTTCTCGCCGAAGGAACCGTCCGCCAGCGGCCTGCCCAACGCGGACTCCCAGCCGTCCAGATCCTCGCGCGCATAGGCGTAGACCGCCTGGTCCGAGCCGCCGTGGTGCTTCAGGTCATAGACCCGGTCACCGGCCAGCCCGACCGCCCCGGTGCCCTTGGGCCCGGGGTCGCTCACCGCCACCGGCCCGTCCACCGGCCGCTTGTCGATACCCGTATCGGTGAGCCCCTTCCACGGATTGGGGCGCGGCCTGCCGACATTGACCGAGAGCAACTCCATGCCTCGACGCTACGTTCCACCGCGAGCCGAGGCCAGCGCTTTCCGGCGCCGCGGCGCGCTGCCAGGCTGCGCCGGGCTGCGCTGAGCTGCGGCCGGGTGCCGGTCGGGTGCCGGTCGGGTTGCGACCCGCCCGCTTGCAGGCCTGCTTGCATTTGCAAGCAAGCGGGGGCAGACTGCCGATATGGCCACACTGAATGTCGGCTCGCTCGGCGAGTACATCCGCGAGCAGCGCCGCAGCGCGCAGTACTCGCTGCGGCAGCTGGCGGAGGTGGCAGGGGTGTCCAACCCCTACCTCAGCCAGATCGAGCGCGGGCTGCGCAAGCCGAGCGCGGAGATTCTGCAGCAGATCGCGAAGGCGCTGCGGATCTCGGCGGAGACGCTCTATGTGCAGGCCGGGATCCTGGAGGAGCGGCCTGGTGAGGGTCCGCAGCTGCGGGCCGCGATCCTGGCCGATCCGGGGATCAGCGAGCAGCAGAAGCACGCGCTGCTCGCGGTCTACGAGGCCTTTGTGAAGGAGAACAGCCTTCGCGCGAGCAGCCCCGGGGAGCCCGGGGAGCAGGACGGGCCGGCGGCCGAGCAGCCGGGCGCGCCCGCTGCCGACGGCTGAACCAGCGGGACACGGTGGCGCCCGCCCGGGCGGGTGCCGGAACAGAGCTACGACGGGCCCGTTACCGGGCTTCCGACGCCTAGGAGAGGACCGGTCATGCCGATCACCGACGACATCAAGAAGACCCTCAGCGACCCGACCCCGCTGTACGCCCTCGCGGGCGCCGGGGACCTCGCTTACGAGAAGCTGCGCGAGGTGCCGGGCAAAGTCGAGGCGTTCGCGGGCGACCGCAAGGGTGCGCAGGAGCTGGCCGCGGCCCGTCTCCAGGACGCGCAGGCCCGGCTGATCGGGGCACCGGCGAAGGTGGCCGAGACAGTCACGGCGCTGCCGAGCGACTTCAAGGCACTGCAGGAGCTGGCGCAGGGCTTCGCGCTGCAGCAGGTCGGCCGTGCGGTGGAGCTCGCGGTCAAGGCCAAGGAGGTCTATGACGAGCTGGCCGTGCGAGGCCAGGCGGTCGTGGACAAGGGGCAGCAGACCGCCGCCGGGGCGGACGGGACGGACGAGGCGTCCAAGCCGACCGCGGTGGTCGTCGACGTCGAGGTGGTGGAGCCGGTCGAGTCGGGCGCGGCGGACGAGCCCGTGGAGACGGTCGAGGCCGAACTGCTCGACGAGCCCACCGCCCAGCCCACCGCCCAGCCGACGGCCGAGGCGCCCGCGAAGAAGGCGCCGAGGGCGCGGAAGAGCACGGGCGCGAAGTAGCCCGGCACGTGGGGGCCAGCCGGTACGTTGGGTCTGTGTGGCTGGTCCGGAGGTGCCGCGAGGTGCAGTCGGAGCAAGGTGCAGCCGGAGCCTGAGTTGAGGAGACCCCAGTGGAGATCCTGCTGTTCGACTTTCTGAACCCGTTCTGGTGGCTGTCCACCGCGATGGTGCTGTTCAAGCTCTTCGCCCTGGTGGACGCCGCGCTGCGGCGCGAGGACGCCTACCGGGCGGCGGACAAGAAGTCCAAGCGGTTCTGGGTGGTCATCCTCGCTCTCGCCCTCGGCGTGGACCTGCTGTTCGGCGCGAGCGTGCTGGCGCCGCTGACACTGGTCGGCCTGGTCGCCGCGATCGTCTACATGGTCGATGTGCGACCCGCGATCAAGCAGCTGACCGATGGCCGCGGCGGTGGCGGCAAGCGCAACATCGGCCCGTACGGGCCGTGGTGACCGAGAGGTCGCAACAACTACGGCAACTGCGGCAACTGAACGACTGAGCGGCTGAGGGCCCGTCCGCCAACTGGCGGACGGGCCCTCAGCCCATGATGAGCTGGCTCTGGGGGCGTTCCAGCAGCAGCACGGCCACGTCGTCGGTGAGTGCCCCGCCGTTCAGCTCCTCGACCTCGGCGATGGCGCTGTCCACCAGGCGGCCCCGGGTGAGGCCGGCGGCTTGATGGGCGCCGATCAGGTCGACCAGGCCCTCCGAGCCCAGTCGGCGTGAGCCGTCGTCGATCCGCCCCTCCACCAGGCCGTCGGTGTAGAGCAGCAGGCCCCAGCCCGACGGGAGTTCCACCTCCTGGGCCGGCCAGACGGCCTGGCTGTCGTCGCAGGCCAGCAGGCCGAGGGCCGGACCGGCCTGGTCGGTGGGGAGCAGGATCGGACGGCCGTCCGGGCGCAGCAGCAGGGGCGAGGGGTGCCCGGCCAGGTAGAGGCGGGCCCGCTCGACCGGTGCCGACCGGCGCGCGCCCTTGCCCCGCTGCTCGGCGGCTTCGGTGGGGCCGGGCGACAGGACCAGCATGCAGAGCGTCGCGAAGATCTCGTCGCTGCGCCGCTCGTGCTCCAGGACGTGCTGCAAGGTGCTGAGCAGTGCCTTGCCGGTGAGCCCGGCGAAGACCAGGGTCCGCCACGCTATCCGCAGCGCGACGCCTAGGGCGGCCTCGTCCGGGCCGTGCCCGCAGACGTCACCGATCACCACATGGACGGTGCCGTCCTCGGTGCGGACGGCGTCGTAGAAGTCGCCGCCGAGCAGGGCCCGTCGGCGACCGGGGCGGTAGCGACGGGTGAAGGAGAGCCCGGCGCCGTCGAGAAGCGGGGTGGGCAGCAGGTGCCGTTGCAGGCGGGCGTTCTCCTGGCCGCGCAGCTCCGCTTCGACCAGGCGGCGCTGGGACTCGTCGGCCCGCTTTCGTTCGACCGCGTAGCGCAGCGCACGGGCCAGCAGCGGTCCGTCCGTCTCGTGCTTGACCAGGAAGTCCTGGGCGCCGGCCGCGACCGCGGCGGCGCCGAGTTCGGAGGCCGCCGCGTCGGTCAGGACCACCACGGCGGTGTGCGGGGCGCGCCGCAGCAGCTCGCGCAGCCCGTCCAACCCGTCCGGGGCGTCCGGCTGCTGCGTGCCGTCCGCGCTGCTGGTGTTGTCCAGGTCGACGGAGGGGTGTGCCGGGGCGGCGTCCGGCGCCACGAGGTCGAGCAGGACGCAGCTGAAACCGGCGCCACGGCTCCGGTTGCGGCGGCCGGACGTCGAGGGGCCGGAGAGTTGCGCGGCAGCCTGTTCGATGCCGTCGGCCCAGGTCACCTCGATCGGGGTGCAGCCGTCCGCGACCAGCCGCTCGATCAGGGCAGCATCGGAGGCGTCGTTGTCGATCACCAGCAGCCGGAGTGGGGCACTGGGTGCGCTGACCGCGGGCCCGCCGGCTGCGCCGCGAGGACGCGGTATCGGGGTGGCCGTGCCGGTCACCCCGCCGGTGGCGCCACTGGCAGGGCCGCCGGTGACGCCGAGCGGAACGCCGCTGGTGCTGGTGCTGGTGCCGGTGCTGTCGATGGTGCTGTCGGCCCGGTCCGGTCGACCGATCCCGTCGGCGGACAGCATCGGGCGGCGCGCCGCGAGGCCGCCCGGAAACTCTGCGGTGCGGCCGGTGCTGCCGCCTCTGCGGGTGGCCAGCCTCCCAGCAGGGGCGCCCGGCCGGTGCGTGGCGTTGGGCGCCAGCCCGTCTCCCGTAGCGGGCATCGGTCGATCCTCCCTTTCCCCGACTGGGCAACGGTCGACATCCGCGCGCAGTGCCCGCCTTGGTGTCGGAGACTTTCTCGCGACCATAACGTGATCTCCGAGGATTTCCCTGGCCGACCGGCGCTGGTGTGGCACGAGCCACGCTCTCGGTGGGACCAGTCGGTACGTTGAACTGTGGTGTCGGACTGTGCAGGACGGGAGGCAGCTGTGGTGACGCAGATCACGCTGGTCGAGGGTGACATCACGGAACAGGATGTGGACGTCGTCGTGAATGCGGCGAACAGCTCGCTGCTCGGTGGCGGCGGGGTGGACGGCGCGATTCACCGCAAGGGCGGCCCGGAGATCCTCGGGGACTGCCGCAGGCTGCGCGCCGCGCACTACGGCAAGGGCCTGCCGACGGGCCAGGCCGTCGCCACGACGGCCGGGCGGTTGCCGGCCCGCTGGGTGGTGCACACGGTGGGGCCGGTCTATCTGGCTGATGAGTACGAGCAGCGGGCTGGACTCATGGCCTCCTGCTATCGGGAGTCCCTGCGGGTCGCAGGGGAGTTGGGTGCGCGGACGGTGGCGTTCCCGGCGATCTCGACCGGCGTGTACGGCTGGCCGTTGGAGGACGCGGCGCGGATCGCCCTCACGACCGTCGCCGAAGTGGCGGCTGGCGGAGCTGAGCAGGACGGAGCTGAGCAGGACGGGACTCTGCTGGACGGGGCTGCGGCCGAGGCCGGTGGAGCCGGATCGAAGCTGGTCGAGGTGCGGTTCGTGCTGTTCGGCGCAGAGGCGTACGAGGGCTTCGAACGCGTGCGGCGCGAGCTGGCGCAGCGGAGCTGACGGGACCGTCGGCAGCTCTTGCGACCGCTCCATCGTGACCTGCCGGGCGTCAACGCGCCAGAGGAATTCGATAACTCGTTCGAGTGAAGCTGGGAGCGCTAAGACCGGTCGGTCTAATCGGCCTAAGGCGCCAACGCCTCCCAGGGCACCGTGACCTCGCCCTGCCGCCACCGCCCCGGCGCGTCGAGCAGCGGCCAGCTCCCCGCCAGCGCGGTGCAGGCCGCCACCCACCGCTGGCGCGCGCCGAACGCCCCGTACGGCGCCGCCGCCGACCATGCCCGGTCGAACTCGGTCAGGAACGCGTGCACCCGCCGCCCCGGCACGTTGTGGTGGATCAGCGCCTTGGGCAGCCGCTCCGCCAGGTCGGACGGCTGCCCGAGCCCGCCCAGCCGGGCCGCGAAGGTCACCGTCCGCGGCCCCTGCGGCCCCAGCGCGACCCACACCTGCCGCCGCCCGATCTCGTCGCAGGTCCCCTCGACCAGCAGCCCGCCCGGGGCCAGCCGCCCGCAGAGCCGCTCCCAGACCGCCGCCACCGCCGACTCCTCGTACTGCCGCAGCACATTCGCGGCCCTGATCAGCAGCGGCGCCGCACCGTCCAGCGGTACCTCGAAGCCCCCGCGCCGGAAGGTCAGCAGCGGTGGGGCGGCGTACGGCAGCGCGGCGGCGACCCGCTCGGGCTCGATCTCGATGCCGACCACCCGGACGTCGGCCCGCACCGCCCGCAGGCGCGTCGACAGCTCGACGGCCGTCCACGGCGCCGCGCCGTACCCGAGGTCCACGGCCACCGGCGGCAGCGCCGCCGAGCGCAGCGCGGGCCCGAGGGTGTGGCCGATCCAGCGGTCCATCCGACGCAGCCGGTTGGTGTTGGTGGTGCCCCGGGTCACCGTCCCGACCGGGCGGGCGGACCGCCCGCGGACAGCGGCGGGGTCGAACGAGGCAGCCATGCCCGCAGCCTACGCGGCGGGCCCTACCCCCTCCCAGGCGCCGGGAACTCATGTGCCCGGATCTCATGCGCCGAGACGGGAATACCGAGCTTTGACCACTCGGTTGACACACTGGACGTGGGCCGTCGAAACCACCGAGCCGGGTGGCGCCGATCACAATCCAGGCATATTCGAGGGCGCCCGCCGAGATGGACCGGATATCCGGGGCAGGCAGAGTCCAGACAGGGCAGTCGGGAAGCAAGAGGAGGCTTCAGCCAGGTGACCCAGCACCCGGTACGGACGGCGCGGCGCGCCCAGACAGGCCTCGCGCCCTCGCGCGGGCGCTTGCAGGGGCTCGTCCAAGGGCGCTCGAGACGCCCGCGCCGCGTGGCGATGCTCAGTGTCCACACCTCCCCGCTGCACCAGCCGGGCACCGGCGACGCGGGCGGTATGAACGTCTACATCGTCGAGCTGGCCAAGCGCCTGGCCGAGCTCGACATCGAGGTCGAGATCTTCACCCGCGCCACCTCCTCCGACCTGGCGCCCGCCGTCGAGCTGGCCCCGGGCGTGCTGGTCCGGCACGTCACCGCGGGCCCGTACGAGGGGTTGCTGAAGGAGGACCTCTCGGCCCAGCTCTGCGCGTTCACGCACGGTGTGCTGCGCACCGAGGCCGGCCACCGCCCCGGCCACTACGACCTGGTCCACTCGCACTACTGGCTCTCCGGCCAGGTCGGCTGGCTGGCCGCGCAGCGCTGGGGCGTGCCGCTGGTGCACACCATGCACACCATGGGCAAGGTCAAGAACGCCGCGCTGGCCGAGGGCGACGCCCCCGAGCCGGCCAGCCGGCTGATCGGCGAGAGCCAGGTGGTGGACGCCGCGGACCGGCTGATCGCCAACACCGTGGACGAGGCCGGCGAGCTGGCCAGCCACTACGGCGCCCGGCCCGAGCAGCTCGCGGTGGTGCACCCCGGCGTCAACCTGGACGTCTTCCGCCCCGGCGACCAGGCCGCCGCCCGCGCCCGGCTGGGCCTGCCGCAGGACGCCGCCGTGCTGCTCTTCGCCGGTCGGATACAGCCGCTGAAGGCACCCGACGTGCTGCTCAAGGCGGTCTCCGTGCTGCTCGCCCGCCGCCCCGAGCTGCGCGGGCAGCTGGTGGTTCCGGTGGTCGGCGGTCCGTCCGGGACGGGGCTGGCGGAGCCCGAGAGCCTGCACAAGCTGGCCGCCCAGCTGGGCATCACGGACGTGGTGCGGTTCCATCCGCCGGTGGGGCAGCCGGAGCTGGCGCAGTGGTACCGCGCCGCGACGGCGCTGGTGATGCCGTCGTACAGCGAGTCGTTCGGCCTGGTCGCGCTGGAGGCGCAGGCCTGCGGGACGCCGGTGGTGGCGGCGGCGGTCGGCGGCCTGCCGGTCGCCGTCCGGGACGGCGAGACCGGGACGCTGGTCCCGGGTCACGACCCGCAGGACTGGGCGCGCGCGCTGGAGCCCTATACCGCCCGGCCGCCGGAGCTGGCGGTGCGGCAGGGCGAGGCGGCGGTCCGGCACGCGGCGGCCTTCGGCTGGGGCGCGGCGGCCGGCCGCACGGCCGAGGTGTACGCGGGCGCCCTGGCCCGCCCTGACAGCTGGCTCGGCAGCAGCGGTACCCGCCGCCGGCTGGGCTGAGCGTCCGCCTGGGCTGAGTGTCCGACCGGGCGTCCCGCTGCGCCGCCCGGTACCAGCCGGTAACGTCACCGCCATGGCAACCCCCACCAAGGACGAGGCCCTCACCGAGCTGCGCGCCGCCCTCGACGCGGCCGGCGTGCCCTGGGAGCCGGCCGTCAGCGACCCGTACACCCTGGTCGCCACGCTCCCCGGCACCCGCAAGCTCAGCACCACCTGCGCCCTGCGGGTCGGTGACCACACCTTCTCGGTGAATGCCTTCGTGATCCGGCGCCCGGACGAGAACCACGAGGCCGTCATGCGCTGGCTGCTGGAGCGCAACACCCGGATGTACGCCCTCGGGTACGCGCTGGACTCGCTCGGCGACGTCTACCTGACCGGACGGCTGCCGCTGTCGGCGCTCAGCGCGGACACCGTGGACCGGCTGCTCGGCACGGTGCTGGAGAACGCCGACGAGCCCTTCAACACCCTGCTGGAGCTGGGCTTCGCCTCCGCCATCCGGCGCGAGTGGGAGTGGCGCACCAAGCGCGGCGAGTCCACCCGCAACCTGGAGGCCTTCGCCCACCTGGCGAAGCCGCCTACTTCCTGAGCTCTAAACGCCGCTGACCTCGGTCTCGTGGCACTCGGCCAGCTGATCCGCCGAGGCCGCCTGATCCGCCGAGGCCGCCTGAGCCGCCTGAGCCGCCGGCGTCCGGCGGCCGAGCATCAGGAAGCCGAGGCCGGCGACCGTCCCGAGCACCGCGCAGCCGCCCCACACCGCCGCGCCGCCCGCGTGGTCGAGCAGGAACCCGCCGACCGCCGGCCCCAGGCAGGCCGCCGACGACCAGGCCAGCGAGTACGTCCCCTGGTAGCGCCCGCGCGCGTGGGTCGGCGACAGCTCGGCCACCAGGCCCATGCTGGTCGGCGTCTGGACGATCTCGCCGATCGTCCAGACCGCCACGGCCCCCGCGTAGAGCAGCGCCGACGAGCCGGCGAACGTGGTGAGCCCGAACCCCCAGCCGACCAGCAGCGAGCCGACCAGCAGCAGCCGCCCGCGGTCGCGGCCCTGGACCAGCCGGGTCACCGGGATCTGCAGCACCACGATCAGCAGGCCGTTCAGCCCGGCCACCAGACCGAACTCGGTGGTGCTCACGCCGGACTTGCCCATCTGCACCGCCAGCGTGGTGCTGCCCTGCTGCATGATCATGGCGAACAGGAAGGTCAGCCCGACCATCGCCATGAACCGCCGGTCGCGGAAGACCGTGCCCAGCGTGACCGGCGGCTTGGCCCGGTCGAGCGGAGCGGCGGCGGGCCTGGTCTCGGGGACCTTGACGAAGACCACCAGGGCGCAGAGCAGCGTGGAGCACGCGTCCCCGATGAAGAGCGGGAGATAGCCGTGCGAGGCGACCAGCCCGGCCAGCCCGGCCGAGACGCCGAAGCCGATGTTGATCGCCCAGTAGTTCAGCGCGTAGGCGCGCACCCGGTCGGCGGTGGGCACCACGTCCGCGATGATCGCCGAGATGGCCGGCCGGGAGGCGTTGCCGCTGAGGCCGACCAGGAAGGCCACCGTGGCGATCATCACCTGCCCGTTGGCGAACCCCAGGGCGGCGGTGCTGACGGCGGTGAGCAACTGGGCGGCCAGCAGGGTGGGCCGCCGCCCGACCCGGTCGGTCAGCACCCCGCCGCCGAGCGCCGCGACCACCGAGCCGAGGCCGTAGAGCGAGGCGACCAGGCCCGCGTACGAGGCCGAGTAGCCGCGGTCGACGGTCAGGTACAGGGCCAGGAATGTGACGACGAATCCGCCCAGCCGATTGATCAGCGTGGAGGTCCACAGCCACCAGAACTGCTGCGGCAGGCCGCCGAGGGACTCGGTGGCGGCGCGGCGCAGCCGGCCGGGAGCGACGAACGGGTCGGGCGAGGTCACGGCGGCTCCCGGGCGGCAGAGGTCCCGCCGGCCGGTGCGGGTGGTGCCGGTCGACAGGAGTGCACGGTGGTCAGTGGTAAGTGGCTCAGGCGATGAGCGCACATTACCGCAGTGGCCCGGGGGCCTCCCAGGGGTTTAATTCGGCTCGCCTAGGATGTGGGCCATGGCTGACACGACGTACCGACTCATCCTGCTCCGCCACGGCGAGAGCGAGTGGAACCAGAAGAACCTCTTCACCGGCTGGGTCGACGTCGACCTCAACGAGAAGGGCGAGAAGGAGGCCGCACGCGGCGGCGAGCTGCTCGCCGCCGAGGGCTACCTCCCCGATGTGCTGCACACCTCGCTGCTGCGCCGCGCGATCCGCACCTCGCAGATCGCCCTGGACAAGGCCGACCGCCACTGGATCCCGGTCAGCCGCAGCTGGCGCCTGAACGAGCGCCACTACGGCGCGCTGCAGGGCAAGGACAAGGCCCAGACGCTGGCCGAGTTCGGCGAGGAGCAGTTCCAGCTCTGGCGCCGCTCGTACGACACCCCGCCGCCGGCGCTCGCGGACAGCAGCGAGTTCTCGCAGGCCGCCGACGTCCGCTACGCAGACATCCCGAGCGAGCTCCGTCCGCGCACCGAGTGCCTCAAGGACGTCGTTGACCGGATGCTGCCGTACTGGTACGACGCGATCGTCCCGGATCTGGCGGCCGGCAAGACCGTGCTGGTCACCGCGCACGGCAACAGCCTGCGCGCGCTGGTCAAGCACCTGGACGGGATCTCCGACGAGGCCATCGCCGGCCTCAACATCCCCACCGGCATCCCGCTGGTCTACGAGCTGGACGCGGACTTCAAGCCGGTCAACCCGGGCGGCCGCTACCTGGACGCGGACGCCGCTGCCGCCGCCATCGAGGCCGTGAAGAATCAGGGCAAGAAGTAGGACTGACAGCTGATCAGGCCCCTCACCCGCTTGGCTGCGGGGGAGGGGCCTGTGTCGTGCTCAGCCGTCGGCGATCCGTGCTCAGTGCCCGCCGCAGCAGCCGCCGCTGACGGAGCCGCACTGGCAGGGCGCGCCGGACTGGCAGCCGCAGCCGCAGCCCGGGCCGCAGCCGCAGGCGCCGGCGAGCAGCGGCAGGCTCAGCGGGGTGCGGCGGGTGGCCGCCTCGGTGCTACGGGGAGTCGGTACGGGCCGGGCGGGAGTGGTGGTCATGGTGCTGAGCCCTCCTCGATCGAGGCAGCCGGTGATGGGCTGTCCGCTCCATGAGTGAAGCGCTCGCCCGCCGGGGGCGTCAACGGGCGCGTAGTGGTGGGGCGCACGGCCCCCGTGCGCCCCCAGCACCAAGGGGTGTCACGCGCCGCCGAGCGGCTTCTCCTCGGGGACGAACTCGCTCGCGTGCTCGCCGGTGACCAGGAAGACGACCCGCTTGGCGACCGAGACCGCGTGGTCGGCGAACCGCTCGTAGTACCGGCCGATCAGCGTGACGTCCACGCCGGTCTCGATGCCGTGCTGCCAGCGGTCGTCGATCAGGTGGGCGAAGAGCTCGCGGTGCAGCTCGTCGATCGCATCGTCGTCGCGCTCCAGCTGCAGCGCCGCGTCGACGTCCTTGGTGGCGATGACCTGGCCGGCCTTGGCCACCAGGCGCTGGGCGAGCTGGCCCATCTCCAGGACGATCGGGTGCAGGTCGTTGGGGACGGCCGACTGGGGGTAACGCAGTCGAGCGACCTTGGCGACATGCCGGGCGAGGTCGCCGCAGCGCTCCAGGTCGGCGCTCATCCGCAGGCTGGTGACCACGATCCGCAGGTCGGTGGCGACCGGCTGCTGGCGGGCCAGCAGGTCGATCGCGCGGTTCTCCAGCTCGTGGTGCAGGTCGTTGACCTTCGCGTCGGCGGCGATCACGCTTTCGGCGAGAGCGAGGTCGGCGTCGAGCAGCGCGGTGGTGGCGCGGCCCATCGCCGAACCGACCAGCCTGGCCATCTCGACCAGGCCGTCGCCGATCGAGTCGAGTTCCTCGTGGTACGAGTCGCGCATGCTCTCTTCTCTCCTCAGTAGCTGTGTCGGTGGCGTGCCGACCGGCTGTCCGCGTTGCTGTCCGGACGGCCGCTGCGGGTGGCGCGCATCGTACGCGCGTCACGGCCCCACACGGGCTGCACGGCCAAGACTGGTCCGTCCGGACGACCACGCACATCCGCTGTGGTGAACCAGCGGCTTCCTGAAGGTGAATTCTCGGCAACGTGCGGCCGATGCCTTGATCTGGGACTGTCAGTCCGCCCGGGCGATGCGCTTAGGCTGACGACATGGACGTGAATGTGGCCGCCGCCGCTGCCTGCGCCATCGCCGGGCTCGGCGTCGGTCTCACGGCCGCCATCGCCTTCCGCTGGAGCGAACGCGAACAGTCCCGAGGCAGCAGGAGTGGCAATGGCAGACGAACCGGCAGTGCTTCGACCGTGAGCTCGCCCCTCCAGGACTCGGCGCTCCCGCCGGGCGTGGACACCGTGCTCTCGGTGCTGCGCTCCTGCGCGATCGTGCTCGGCGACGGCGACGAGGTGGTCAAGGCCAGCTCGGCCGCCTATGCGATGGGCCTGGTCAGAGGCGGTGCGGTGGCCGTCGAGCCGATGCTCGCGCTGGCCCGGGCGACCCGTCGCGACGGCGAGATCCGCCAGGTCGAACTGGATGTCCCAAGGCCCGGCGTGGCCCGGTCCGGCGAGCCGCTGGCGGTCTCGGTCCGGGTCGCCCCGCTGGGCTCCCGGCTGGTCCTGGTGCTGGTCGAGGACCTCACCGAGCGGCGCCGGATCGAGGCGGTCCGCCGGGACTTCGTGGCCAACGTCAGCCATGAGCTGAAGACCCCGGTCGGCGCGCTGTCGCTGCTCTCCGAGGCGGTCGCCGACGCGGCCGACGACCCGGAGGCCGTGCAGCGCTTCGCCGGCCGGATGCAGATCGAGGCGACCAGGCTGGCCAGCCTGGTCCAGGAGATCATCGACCTCTCCCGGGTCCAGGACGACCGGCTGCAGATGGAGCCGGAGCCGGTGCCGGTGGACGAGCTGATCGCCGAGGCGATCGACCGCTGCCGCCAGCAGGCCGCCGCCAAGCAGATCCACATCGCGGCGGGCGGCATCGCCGGGCTCCACCTGCACGGCGACCGCGGCCAGCTGGCCGCGGCCCTGGGCAACCTGGTGGAGAACGCCGTCAACTACTCGCCGCCGCGCACCCGGGTGGCGATCGCCACCCGCCGGATAGCCAGCGCCGCCGCCATCGGTGAGGCGGACGGCGAGCTGATCGAGATCTCGGTGACCGACCAGGGCATCGGCATCTCGGAGAAGGACCGCGAGCGGGTCTTCGAACGCTTCTACCGGGTGGACCCGGCCCGCTCCCGAGCGACCGGAGGCACCGGCCTCGGCCTCTCGATCGTCAAGCACGTGGCCGCCTCGCACGGCGGCACCGTCTCGGTCTGGAGCGTCGAGGGCCAGGGCTCCACCTTCACCGTCCGGCTGCCCGCCGGGCAGTCCCCCGCAGCCGACCCGGCGCGGGACCCCGAGCCGACAACCCCATCCCCCCTTCCTGCCCCGGAGGCCCGATCGTGACCCGAGTACTGGTGGTCGAGGACGAGGAATCGTTCAGTGACGCCCTGTCGTACATGCTCCGCAAGGAGGGCTTCGAGGTGGCCGTGGCCGCCACCGGCCCCGACGCGCTGGAGCAGTTCGAACGCAACGGTGCCGACCTGGTGCTGCTCGACCTGATGCTGCCCGGCCTGCCCGGCACCGAGGTCTGCCGCCAGCTGCGGGTCCGCTCCAACGTGCCGGTGATCATGGTGACCGCCAAGGACAGCGAGATCGACAAGGTCGTCGGCCTGGAGATAGGCGCTGACGACTACGTCACCAAGCCGTACTCCACCCGCGAGTTGGTCGCCCGGATCCGCGCGGTGCTCCGCCGCCGCGGCGAGGACGGCGGCCCGGGTACCGACGGCGGCGGCCCCGGGGCGCTGGAGGCCGGCCCGGTCCGGATGGACGTCGACCGGCACGTGGTGACGGTGGACGGCGCCAAGGTCGACCTGCCGCTGAAGGAGTTCGACCTGCTGGAGATGCTGCTGCGCAACGCCGGCCGGGTGCTCACCCGGATGCAGCTGATCGACCGGGTCTGGGGCGCCGACTACGTCGGGGACACCAAGACCCTGGACGTCCACGTCAAGCGCCTGCGGGCGAAGATCGAGCCGGACCCGGGCGCGCCCCGCTACCTGGTCACGGTCCGTGGCCTGGGCTACAAGTTCGAGCCGTAAACCGCCGCAGCGCAACGCCCGAGGGCCCCGCTTCCCCCTGCTACGTGGGGGAGGCGGGGCCCTCGGGCGTGCTGGATCAGTGCGCCGAGGCGGCCGGGCTGGCCGGGCTGGCCGGCGGCGTCGCCGGAGCCGTGCCCGTCGCGGGGCCGGAGGCCGGGGCCGACCCGGTGGTGACCGGGATGGAGGCGCCGGCGCTCGGCAGGGCGGCCGGGCCGGAGGCAGCCGGCGCACCGCTGACAGAGGCGTTGGCCGACGGCGAGGCCGGGCCGAACGAGGCGTAGATCCCGGACGCGGAGTTGATCTGGGCCTGCGCGGTGACCTGGCCGGCCTGGTCGAAGGAGAACACGGTCGGCGTGAAGCTGCCGGTCTCCAGCGCGACCGAGGGCACCTTGGCGCTCGGCTGGCCCGCGCCGCCGAGCAGCACCGCGCCGAGCGGCGGGATCACGATGCCGGAGAGCGGCAGCCCGTGGGCGTCGGTGAAGGTCGCCGGGTTGCCTGCCACGGTGAGCGACTGCAGCGTCTGCGGCGCGGAGCCGGTGTTGCTGATGTTCACGGTGACGTTGGCCGGGCCGGGCTGGCCGCTGGTCTGCGTCGCGCTGGTGACGACGACGATGCCGTTGAGCTTGAGGTCGTTGCCGATCGAGGTGGCCGGGGTGTCCGGCTGCACCTTGGCGGTGTCCGGGGAGGGTCCGGCTGCGCAGGCGGACAGCGAGATGGCGGCAAGGGCGAGAACGAGGGCGGCACTGCCGCCGCGTCGAAGGCTGCGGCTCACGGCGGCGGCATCTCCTTGGTCACGTGTCGGATGGTCAGCGCTCAGATTACCGACCGCACTTATTTGGTTCTCACGGGGTGGCCCCGTGTCGCGGGGCGAGCGCCCGTCCGGGGGCCGCGAAGGGGCCAGCGCAGCGGCCGGGGAGGGTTGTTGCGGCCGCTGCGGCCGGCCGGCAAGACGACACGGCGGCCGGGCGCGGCGAGCCCGGTCGGCGGGTCAAGATCAGATCACGATCTGGAAACGGCGGATATCCGCCTTCGCGGGCAAGATCGAATCATGGTTTGCGAGCCGCCGCCACACGTTTGCGAAGAACCGGGAAGGGCCTCCGACCTGCGAGAAGCCCGTTCCGGGGTCCGGTCGCAGCACGTCGCAGGGGTCCTTGTCAAGCCCCGAGACCCGCCCTGACCTGCGAAAACGCCCTTCGGGTGGACGGAAAAGCGTGTTATTCTGGAAAGCCACGGAAGGGGTCCTGTCACATGACGTTCAAGGTTGGCGACACGGTGGTCTACCCCCATCACGGGGCTGCACTGATCGAGGCCATCGAAATTCGCCAGATCAAAGGTGTGGACAAGACCTACCTGGTGCTGAAGGTTCAGCAAGGTGACCTCACGCTGCGCGTCCCCGCGGAGAACGCGGAGTTCGTCGGCGTGCGCGACGTGGTCGGCCAGGAGGGTCTGGACCGGGTCTTCGAGGTGCTGCGTGCACCGTACACCGAGGAGCCCACCAACTGGTCTCGTCGCTACAAGGCGAACCTGGAAAAGCTCGCGTCGGGAGACGTCATCAAGGTCGCCGAGGTTGTTCGCGACCTCTGGCGCCGTGAGCGCGAGCGCGGCCTGTCGGCCGGCGAGAAGCGGATGCTCGCCAAGGCGCGGCAGATCCTCGTCAGCGAGCTCGCGCTGGCGGAGAACACCAACGAGGACAAGGCGGAGACGCTGCTCGACGAGGTGCTTGCCTCGTAGTGCGGCGATTGCCGTGTACAGCGCCCGGCGCTGCGGTATCGCCCGTGACCAGCTCATGGTCCGGGTGATGCGGTAGCCCTCCGGGCGCTGTGGCATGCCCGGACACTGCCACCTGCCGCGGCAGCGCCGCGGACCGCGCGAGACTGTCCCGTACAGCTGCAGCCGGGCCGGCCCGCACACCGGTACCCGAGAGGCTGTGCCGGAGTGGAAGGGGTCCGGTGCACTGTCTGACGGGTACGCCAGGGCCATACCCACTTCGCCAAAGGAGTGAAACCTGAACAGCACAGGAGCAGTCGCAGCAGCCGTGGTCCCCGCCGCCGGGCGGGGCGAGCGGCTCGGTCCCGGGGCCCCCAAGGCGCTGCGCGAACTGGGCGGCGCGCCGCTGCTGGTGCACGCCGTCCGAGCGCTGGCGCGCAGCCGGGCGATCGGCCTGGTGGTCGTGGTGGCCCCGCCGGACGGCGTCGCCGAGGTGCTCGGCCTGCTGGACAGCCACGGCCTGGACGGCATGGACGTCCGGGTGGTGGCCGGCGGCGCGACCCGCCAGGAGTCGGTCCGGCTGGGCCTGGCGGCCGTCCCGGCGCAGACCGGGATCGTGCTGGTGCACGACGCGGCCCGCCCGCTGGTGCCGGTCGAGGTGGTGGACGCGGTGGTCGCCGCCGTCCGGGACGGGGCCGACGCGGTCGTCCCGGCCGTGCCGCTGGCCGACACCGTCAAGAGGGTCGAGCCGCGCCCGGCGGGCGAGCCCGAGCCCGTCCTGGACACGCCCGACCGCGCGACGCTGCGGGCCGTGCAGACCCCGCAGGGCTTCCGGCGCGAGCTGCTGGACGCCGTGCACGCCAAGGCGCTCGCCGAGGAGAGCGCGGCGACGAAGGACGCGCCGGCGCCGGTGACCGATGACGCCGGGCTGGTGGAGCGCTACGGCGGCCGGGTGGTCGTGGTGCCGGGCCACGAGGAGGCCTTCAAGGTGACCCGTCCACTGGACCTCGTCCTGGCCGAGGCCGTACTCGCCCGCAGGAGGGCCTCCGATGGTTTCTAGCCCGTTGATCCCGCGGATCGGCATCGGCACCGACGTGCACGCCTTCGAGGCCGGCCGCCCGCTCTGGGTGGCCGGTCTGCAGTGGGAGGGCTACGAGCACGGCCTGGCCGGCCACTCGGACGCCGACGTGGTCGCGCACGCCGCCTGCGACGCGCTCTTCTCGGCGGCCGGGGTCGGCGACCTCGGCACCCACTTCGGCACCGACCGTCCCGAGTGGGCCGGCGCCTCCGGGGTCCGGCTGCTCGGCGAGGCGGCCCGGATCGTGCGGGCGGCGGGCTTTGAGATCGGCAATGTCTCGGTCCAGGTGATCGGTGTGCGGCCGAAGATCGGCAAGCGCCGGGACGAGGCGCAGGCCGTGCTCTCGGCGGCGGTCGGCGCACCGGTCTCGGTCTCCGGCACCACCACGGACGGCCTGGGCCTGACCGGACGGGCCGAGGGCCTGGCCGCGTTGGCCACCGCCCTGGTCTACCGCCGGCCGGGCGATCCGCTGGAATAGTGGCGGACTGACGGGTGTTCAGCAGTGCGGGTCCGGGTGCGGTGCGTAGCGTGGACCGCAGCCAATGCGTCCCAAGCGGAGCCCAGGAGTTCGCTTCGCCACACATTCGTGACAGCCCCGCGGCGCAAACGTCGCGGGGCACTGCCTGTTTCCCACTACGCTTGACGCTGTGAGCCTTCGCCTGTACGACACCAGCACCCGCCAGGTACGCGACTTCGTCCCGCTTGTACCGGGTTGTGTCTCGATGTACCTGTGTGGCGCGACCGTCCAGGCGGCCCCGCACATCGGGCACATCCGGTCCAACGTCAACTTCGACCTCATCCGCCGCTGGCTGACCTACCGCGGCTTCGAGGTGACCTTTGTGCGCAATGTCACCGACATCGACGACAAGGTCATCGCCAAGGAGCGCGAGCTCGGCATCCCGTGGTGGCAGATCGCCTACGCCAACGAGCGTGCCTTCAACGACGGTTACCACGCGCTCGGCTGCCTGCCGCCGAGCGTGGAGCCGCGCGCCACCGGGCACATCCCCGAGATGATCGACATGATGCAGACGCTGATCGCCAAGGGCCACGCCTACGCGGCCGACGGCAACGTCTACTTCGACGTCCGGTCCTTCCCGGACTACCTGGAGCTCTCCAACCAGAAGCTGGACGACCTGCGCCAGCCCTCCGGCGAGGGTGAGACCGGCAAGCGCGACCAGCGCGACTTCGCGATGTGGAAGTCGGCGAAGGAGGGCGAGCCGAGCTGGAACACCCCGTGGGGCGCCGGCCGTCCCGGCTGGCACCTGGAGTGCTCCGCGATGGCGCACAAGTACCTGGGCAAGGCCTTCGATATCCACGGCGGCGGTCTCGACCTGATCTTCCCGCACCACGAGAACGAGATCGCCCAGTCCAAGGCCTTCGGCGACGACTTCTCCAACTTCTGGGTGCACAACGCCTGGGTCACCATGGCCGGCGAGAAGATGAGCAAGTCGCTCGGCAACTCGGTGCTGGTCTCCGAGATGGTGCAGCGCTGGCGCCCGATCGTGCTCCGCTACTACCTGGGCGCCCCGCACTACCGCTCGATGATCGAGTACAGCGAGGAGTCGATCCGCGAGGCGGAGGCCGGCTTCAGCCGGATCGAGGGCTTCATCCAGCGGGTCGTGGAGCGCTGCGGCAGCGTCGAGCCGGCGTCCGAGGTGCCGCTCGCCTTCGCCGAGGCGATGGACGACGACTTCGGCGTCCCGCAGGCGCTGGCCGTCGTGCACACCACGGTCCGGCAGGGCAACAGCGCGCTGAGCGCGGACGACAAGGAGAACGCGGTAGCGCGTCTGGCCGAGGTCCGTGCGATGCTCGGAGTACTGGGTCTCGACCCGCTCGACCCGCAGTGGTCCGGCGAGGACCGCGGCGAGGACCTCCACGGGGTCGTCGACTCGCTGGTTCGCCTCGTGCTGGATCAGCGGCAGGCGGCCAGGGCCCGCAAGGATTTCGCCACCGCGGACGCCATCCGCGACCAGCTCGGCCTGGCCGGGCTGGCGATCGAGGACACCCCGTCCGGCGCACGCTGGACGATCAACAACCAGTAATCCCTCGACGTAGGGGTGAGGGTGGGCCGTACCGGCTGATCAGTCGGCTGGTACGGCCCACCCGCATGAGGCAGAGCATGCCGACGACCGTCACGGTCGGGCATGACGGACAGACAGGAAGAACAGCCATGGCCGGCAACAGCGCACGCAGGAACCGCCGCAACCCCGGATCGAAGAAGGGCGCGACTGTCGGGACCGGCGGCCACAGCCGGAAGGCGATCCAGGGCAAGGGCCCGACCCCTCCCGGTGAGGCGCGCAAGGGCCACCCGAAGCAGCGGGCCGCCAACGCGGCGCTCAAGCGCGAGCGGGACGCCAAGGCGCGGGCCGGCATGCGCCGGGCCGGCGGCGGCGGCCGGGGCGGGCGCGGTGGCGCGGGCGCCGCCGAGCTGGTGGTCGGCCGCAATTCGGTCGTCGAGGCGCTGCAGGGCGGCGTGCCGGCGACCGCGCTGTACGTCCTGCAGTTCATCGACAGCGACGACCGGGTGCGCGAGGCGTTCCAGGCCGCCAACGACCGCGGCATCCCGCTGATGGAGGCGCCGCGCCCGCAGCTCGACTCGATGACCGGCGGCCTCAACCACCAGGGCCTGGTGCTCCAGGTCCCGCCGTACGAGTACGCGCACCCCGAGGACCTGCTGGGCGTGGCCGCCGACCTCGGCGAGGACGCGCTGATCATGGCGCTGGACGGGGTGACCGACTCCCGCAACCTGGGCGCGGTGGTCCGCTCCGCCGCCGCCTTCGGCGCGCACGGCGTGGTCATCCCCGAGCGGCGCGCGGCCGGCATGACGGCGGGCGCCTGGAAGACCTCGTCCGGCGCGGCCGCCCGGCTGCAGGTGGCCCGCGCCACCAACCTGACCCGCGCTCTGGAGGCCTACCAGAAGGCCGGTCTGCTGGTGGTCGGCCTGGCCGCCGACGGCGAGATGGAGGTCGGCGACCTGGAGGCACTGACCGGCCCGGTCGTCATCGTGGCCGGCTCCGAGGGCAAGGGCCTGTCCCGGCTGGTTGCCGAGACCTGTGACATCCGGGTGCGGATCCCGATGCCGGGCCGGACCGAGTCGCTGAACGCGGGCGTCGCGGCCGGCATCGTCATGTATGAGGCGGCCCGCGTGCGTGCCAAGCGCTGAGCTGTCAACACCGGGCCGCCCAGCTGACCGGTTCCGCCCGGAAGTGACCCAAAGAGTCATGATCTCGTACGAGAGCTTGCGGAACCGTCAGCCACGCCCGGCACTTGCACCCGGGAGAGTGTCCTAACCGGGTGTCACCCGGTTAGAGGGGTGTGGACACCAGAACACCTTGGCGCCCAAGGCAGGGCGGAGCGGCAGGGATAGACCCAGAGCCCGGCCTCAGCACCGTCAAGGTGCCGAGCGACCCGGCCCGGCTGAGCAGCACCCAGGTCAGCTTCAGGGTCAGAATGCCCGTGCCGGCGACCCCGATGATCCAGGCGCCGCCGTACTCGACGGCGCCCTACGCGGACGCCTTCGGGCGGCCGTACGCACCGCTGGCCTACGCCGGCCGACCCGGGCTCGTCCGGGTCGGCGCCGCGGACACCGCGGCCGGGGCCGTCGCGGGCAGCGCCGTGCTCTCCGGCGGCGCGCCGCGGCGCAAGGCGCGGGTCACCGCGGTCACCTGGAGCGGGCAGACCGCGCCGGGCGACCTGGCGGCGACTCAGCTGCTCGACGCCGTGCGCCTGAACACTGTGCCGAGCCCCGCCGGGGCGTCGGTCGGCGGCTCGATCGGCGGCTCGGCGGGCGGCTCGTACGGTGGCCCGGCGGGCGGCGGGATCGGCCTGGCCGATCCGGACGACGACACCCGGTTCCTTGACCCGGTGCCGGGCTGGGACGGGCCCGCGATCGGCGGCGGGTACGGACGCGGGTCCGTGCCGCGCCAGCCCGGTTCGTCGTCGGGTCCCTCGACGGGCGGGCGGCGGGCGCCGCAGCCCGAGCGGGCCGGCTGGCAGCCGACCGCGCCGGCGCCCAAGCGCGCGGCGTCCTCGGCGGGTGCGGCCGGTGCGGTCGCGGTCGGCGAGTCCAGCCGCCACGCGCGGTACCCCGGACGCCGGGTCGACCTCGGCCTGGTGCTGCTCCCGCTGCGCCTGCTGCTCGGCTCGCTCACGGTCTACGAGGGCTTCGCCAAGCTCTGCGACCCGGTGTACTTCGACGGCGGTGAGCGCGGCTCGATGATGCGCTGGCTGGCCTCGCTGCACCCGTGGAAGGTCGCCCAGCCGCTGCTCGACTTCGCCATGGCGCACCCCGTGGGTGCCGGGCTCGGGGTGGCCTTCACCGAGGTCGTGGTGGGCGTGCTCACGCTGCTCGGCCTCTGGCAGCGGCTGGCGGCCGCGGCGGCGATGGGCCTGTCCGCGGCGCTGCTCTTCACGGTCAGCTGGCGGGCGGTGCCGGTCTACGACACCCCCGACCTGATCTTCCTGGCCGCCTGGAGCCCGCTGCTGATCGCCGGGGCGCCGTTCGCCTCGCTGGACGGGCGGCTCTCGCTGGAGGCCTGGCGGCGCTACGGCGCGGACGCGCCGAAGGCGGTCCGGCGCCGGGTGCTGCGCCGCGGCACGGTGGTCGCCACGGTGGTGATCGGGCTGACGATGCTGGTCGGCTCGATGCTCGGCGCGGCGGTACGGACCGGCGGGCGCGTCCAGCCCGTGCCGGTCAAGCCGCCGACCGACTTCGGCACCCCGGTCTGGCCGGCCACCGGTGCCCCGCACCCGTCGTCGGGCAGCACTGCGCAGCCGTCCGCGCCGGCTTCCTCCTCGGCATCGCCCTCGTCCGCGCCGTCGGCCTCCTCGTCGCCGTCGTCGGCGCACAAGAGCCCCAAGCCGCACGCCTCTTCGGGCACCGGTGGCACCGGGAACGCCGACGCGCCGAGCAACTCGGGTGGCCAGGGCGGCGGTTCGTCCTCCGGGTCGAACCCGGGCTCGTCCTCCGGTACCTCCCCGGGCGCCGGCTCCGGCAACCGGGCGCCCAAGCCCACCCCCAGCGGTGGCGGCGGGCTGATCGGCGGCGTGCTGGGCAGCGGCCCGCCGCCGGTGCAGCTCCCGACCCTCGGGCTGCAGCAGTCACCGGCGGCGCACTCGATGGTCTGACCGCCCCGACAACCAGGCCCTGCCCAGCGCGTGTCGCTGGGCAGGGCCTAGTTGCGGGCAGGGCCTAGTTGCGCTGCTCCCGGGAGGCGGCCAGTTCCTTGGCGGCCTCGGTGAGGTCCTTGGCGGTGTCGATCGCGCGCCAGTAGACGCCCTGCGGGAGCTGGTAGCCCGCCAGCCGCTTGGCGCGGGCGAGTTGGGGGAAGGTGGTGCGCTCGTGGTCGCCCACGTCGGGCAGCAGCTCGGCGAAGCCGGCCGCGAAGACGTACAGCCCGGCGTTGATCAGGAACGGCGAGGGCGGCGCCTCGATGAAGTCCAGGATGTTGCCGAACTGGTCCGTCTCCACCGCGCCCCAGGGGATCCGCGGCCGGGCCAGCGCGAGGGTGGCCAGGGCGTCCCGCTCGTGGTGGAAGGCGGCCATCTCGCGCAGGCTGAACCTGGTCCAGATATCGCCGTTGGTGGCGTACCAGGGCTCGTCCGGGCGTGGCAGGCCCTTGGCGGCGAGCTTCAACCCGCCACCGCGGCCCAGCGGTTCGGCCTCCACCACGGTGCTCACGTTCAGCGGGAGGTCGGCGTGGTCCAGCCAGTCCTGCAGGACCTCGGCCAGATGGCCGCAGGAGATCACCACGTCGGTCACGCCTTCGGCTGCGAGCCAGGCGAGTTGGTGTCCCACGATCGGCGTGCCGGTGCCGGGGATCTCGACCAGCGGCTTGGGCCGGTCGTCGGTGTACGGGCGCAGCCGCGAGCCCTGGCCGCCCGCGAGGATAACGGCCTGGGTCACGGTGGGCGCGGTGGTGATGTCATAGCCGGTCATGGCTAGCAGGATAGGGCGCCCGGCTTTGGAGCGAAGGGGAAGTGACGGATCGTCAGCTGCCCACGCCGGCCGCGAACGAGCCGTCGCAGACCGGGCGGGCGAAGGAGCGGGCCCGCTGCACGTCGCCCTGGTACTGCTTCACGGCGGCCCGACCCAGGTCCTCGGCGAGGCCGGTGCAGTACGGGGCGAGCGAGGGCTGCTCGCGCATCGAGCGGTCCAGCAGGTCCAGCGCGGAGCCCGCGCCGCGGTTGCGCAGCTCCTCCAGCAGGTCGGCGCGCAGCGCGTCCTGTGGGGAGAGGCCCTGGTGGTCGGCCGAGGTCGGGGTGGCCGCGGTGCGGCCGATGCTGCCGTCGCCGCTCGACGCCGCGACCACCTGCTGGTCCAGGGCGATCGGAGGGGCCCAGGGAACCCGGGTGACGGCGAGCGTGCCGGTGGTCACCAGGATCACGGGCAGGGTGAGGGCGATGGTCTGGCCGATGCGGCGCACGAGCTGCTTCACGCCAGTGAGAGTAGCGTCGGGTGAGGGGTTGAAGACACTCCGTCACACGGACGAGTGACAGGACGGAGCCCCGCCGGACAGGTGTCCGACGGGGCTCCGCGGCCGTGCGCCATCGGTCCTACGCGCTCAGGCGGGCGCCGGTGGTGCTGGAGAAGACGTGGGTCTCGCCGCCGGTCGGGACCACGTGGATGGTGTCGCCCTTGTGCGGGATCTGCCGGCCGTGCACGCGCACGACGATGTCGGTGTCCTCGCCGCCGATCTTGGTGGTGCCGTAGACGAAGCCGTCCGCGCCGAGCTCCTCGACCACGTTGACGGTGACGGCGACGCCCTCGATGCCGCCCTCCGGCACGATCTCGAAGTGCTCGGGGCGGATGCCGACGGTGACGGTCTTGTCCTGGCCGGCGCCGGCCAGGTGCTCGCGGTCGATGTTGATCACCGAGCCGCCGAACTTCACGCCGCCGTCCACCAGCGGGACCTCGACCAGGTTCATCGCGGGCGAGCCGATGAAGCCGGCCACGAAGAGGTTGGCCGGGCGGTCGTACATGTTGCGCGGGGTGTCGACCTGCTGCAGCAGACCGTCCTTGAGCACCGCGACCCGGTCGCCCATGGTCATGGCCTCGACCTGGTCGTGCGTCACGTAGACCGTGGTGATGCCCAGGCGGCGCTGCAGGCCGGCGATCTGGGTGCGGGTGGACACCCGGAGCTTGGCGTCCAGGTTGGAGAGCGGCTCGTCCATCAGGAAGACCTGCGGCTCGCGGACGATCGCCCGGCCCATCGCGACGCGCTGGCGCTGACCGCCGGAGAGCGCCTTCGGCTTGCGGTCCAGGTAGTCGGTGAGGTCGAGGATCTTGGCGGCCTCTTCGACCTTGGTGCGGATCTCGGCCTTGTTGACGCCCGCGATCTTGAGCGCGAAGCCCATGTTGTCCGCGACGGTCATGTGCGGGTAGAGCGCGTAGTTCTGGAACACCATCGCGATGTCCCGGTCCTTCGGCGGCAGGTGGGTGACGTCGCGGTCGCCGATCCGGATGGCGCCGCCGTTGACGTCCTCCAGACCGGCCAGCATCCGCAGGCTGGTGGACTTGCCGCAGCCGGAGGGGCCGACCAGGACGAGGAACTCGCCGTCCTCGACGTGCAGTTCCAGCGCGTCCACGGCGGGCTTGGTGCCGCCCGGGTAGAGCCGGGTCGCCTTGTCGAACGTGACAGAAGCCATGATGGTGCTCTCCTTCACCGGCAGGAACGTGCCGGACGATCCGAGTAAAGGGGTGGATTGTCGGCCGCTCCGGCACTGGTCTGAACCACTGAGGAGCGACTTCCGCCGAGGCTACCCGCCACGTCATCGGATTGTCAGCCCCCGGTCTCCCTCCAATCCGGCAACAGTGCGGTCACGACCTCCCGGCCGCTGCCAATATCTGCCGCCGCACCGCCCGTACCTCCCGGTAGACTGCGACGCGGTGCCGCCCGGCCCGCTCCGGCGGCCGAGCTGTCGCCATGCCTCCTTAGCTCAGTTTGGCCAGAGCAACGCACTTGTAATGCGTAGGTCGTCGGTTCGAATCCGACAGGGGGCTCCACAGCGCAGTACGGGTCGGGCGGGCGGCACATCGGAACCCCGCCCAGGACGAGGAGCCCGTCGCTGATGCCCAGCCTCGCGTACGACCGGGACGGTTTCACGCTGGACGGCCGACCGCTGCGGATCCTCTCCGGCGCCCTGCACTACTTCCGGGTGCTCCCCGAGCAGTGGGACGCCCGGCTCGCGCTGCTGCGCGCGATGGGGCTCAACACCGTCGAGACCTATGTCGCCTGGAACCTGCACGAGCCGCGCCCGGGCCGCTACGACTTCTCGGGGCGGCTCGACCTGGTCCGCTTCATCCGGGCCGCCGCCGCGCAGGGGCTCCAGGTGCTGGTCAGGCCCGGTCCGTACATCTGCGCGGAGTGGGAGCTCGGCGGGCTGCCGGCCTGGCTGCTCAAGGACCCGGCGCTCCGGCTGCGCTGCGCCGAGCCGGGCTATCTGGCCGCCGTGGACCGCTGGTTCGACGTGCTGCTGCCGCTGCTCGTCCCGCTGCTCGCCGAATCCGGCGGCCCGGTGCTGGCGCTCCAGGTCGAGAACGAGTACGGCGCCTACGGCAACGACGCGGGCTACCTGCGCCACCTCGCCGAGGGGCTGCGCCGCCGGGGTGCGGGCTGCCTGCTGTTCACCTCCGACGGCCCGTCAACTGCCATGCTGCAGAGCGGGACCATCCCGGGCGTGCTGCCCACCGTCAACTTCGGCGACCGCCCCGAGGAGGGCTTCGCGGGCCTGCGCGAGCACGCGCCGGACGCCCCGCTGCTCTGCATGGAGTACTGGAACGGCTGGTTCGACGCCTGGGGCGAGCCGCACCACACGCGGGACGCGGCCGGCGCCGCCGAGGTGCTCGACCGGATGCTCGCGGCCGGCGCCTCGGTCAACCTCTACATGGCGCACGGCGGGACCAACTTCGGCTACCTGAACGGCGCCAACCTGACGGATGGCCGGCTCTGCCCGACGGTCACCAGCTATGACTACGACGCGCCGATCAGCGAATCCGGCCGCCCCACCGCCAAGTTCTGGGCCTTTCGCGAAGTGCTCGGCCGGTACACGGAGTTGCCGCCGCCCCCGGTCGACGAACCGGCCCGGACGCTGGAGCCGCGGCTGCTGCGGCTCGGCGCGCCGCAGCCGCTGCTCGAGGCGGCCGAGCGGCTCGGCGCCCCCGTCCGGGCCGCCGTCCCGTGCTCGATGGAGGAGCTCGACCAGAGCCACGGCTTCGTGCTGTACCGCACCTGGGTGGCCGGCCCGCGCGAGCCGTCCGCGCTGCTGGTCGACGGGCTCGGCGACCGGGCCCAGGTCTTCCTGGACGGCCGCCCGGTCGGGCTGCTCGACCGCACCGACCCGACACTCGGCTGCAGGCTCGCGATCCCGGCCGGCGGGGCCCGGCTCGAGCTGCTGGTGGAGAACCTCGGGCGGGTCAACTACGGCCCGGGGCTGCTGGATCGCAAGGGCATCACGGGCGGCGTCCGGCTCGGGCAGCAGCTGCTGATGGACTGGAGCATGTATCCGCTGCCGCTGGACGACGTCGACCGGCTGCCCGGCGGCGAGGGGCGGGTGGCGGACGGGCTGCCGGTGCTGCGCCGGGCGGTGCTGGAGGTGGCCGAGCCGCTCGACACCTTTGTGCTGACCGAGGGGCACGGCAAGGGCCTCTGCTGGATCAACGGCTTCCTGCTGGGCCGCTACTGGGACATCGGCCCGCAGCAGACCCTCTACCTGCCCGGGCCGCTGCTGCGCCCGGGCCGCAACGAGCTCGCCCTGCTGGAGCTGCACGGCCCGCGCGGGGACACCCTGGCCCTGGTCGCCGAGCCGGTACTGGACCGGTTGTCACCCGTTCGCGGCACACTGGCAGGGTGAGTACTACCGCGCAGCTCAGCTGGATCACCGTGCAGACCCCGCTGCCCACCGGTCCGATGGCGATCGGCGTCACCGACCAGGGGGTGGCCGCGGCGGAGTACGGCCGGTCCGCGCAGACGGCCGCCGGGCTGTGCGCCGACGAGCGCCGGATCGAGCTGGTGACCGGCCGCCTGGCGGAGTACTTCGCCGGACGGCGGCGGGAGTTGGGGCTGCCGCTGGATCTCCGGCTGGCCTCCGGACCGCACCGGGTGGTGCTGGAGACGCTGTACCGCACCGTCCCGTTCGGCGAGACGATCACCTACGGCCGACTGGCCGAGCGCAGCGGGGTGTTCGAGGAGTTCACCGACAGCCCGGGGCTCGCGGCCCGGACGGTCGGCCAGATGATGGGCGCCAACCCGGTGGCCCTGCTGGTGCCCTGCCACCGGGTGGTGGCGGCCGACGGCATCGGCGGCTTCGGCGCCGGGCCGCTGGGGCTGGACGTCAAGCGCTGGCTGCTGACCCTGGAGGGCCTGCTGCCGCCCACCCTCGACTGGAACGGCCCGCTCTGAGCACGCTGTCCGGATTCGACCGCAACTGAGCGAATGACAATTTATGATCGCTTCTTCATTAAATATCGCTGCGGCAGGCGGAAATCGCGCATCTTATCCAGTCGTACTAATTGACCCGACGCTTCACTCACCCGAACGAGTGATTGCCTGACGGCAAGTCAGGCGCCAGTCTGGTCTCAACAACCTGAACCTTCTTGGGGGAGAGTCCGGGCATGACGACTGAGACCAATGTTGGTAATCCTGCACAGGGCGGCCAGGCGCAGGGTCAGCAGCAGCTGAGCCTGGGGACAGCGGCCGCCAAGAACCTCGCGACCACCACCAAGTCCGAGCCGCAGATGCAGGGAATCAGCTCGCGCTGGTTGCTGCGGATGCTGCCCTGGACCCAGGTGGCCGGTGGTACGTACCGCGTCAACCGCCGGCTGAGCTACGCGGTGGGGCGGGGCCGGGTGAGCTTCGTCAAGACGGGCGCGGCGGTCCGCGTCGTGCCGCCCACGCTCGGTGAGATCCCGGTGCTGCGCGGCTTCGAGGACGATGCGCTGCTGGAGGAGATGGCGTCCAGGTTCGCCCAGCGCGAGTTCCAGCCGGGCGAGGTCCTGGTGGAGGCCGGGCAGCCGATCAACGAGATCTTCCTGATCGCGCACGGCAAGGTGAACAAGGTCGGCATCAGCAAGTACGGCGAGAAGGCCGTCGTCGGCGTGCTGGCCGACGGCGACCACCTGGGCGACGAGGCGCTGACCGAGGCCGACGGCGTCTGGGCGTACGGCGTCAAGGCCGCCACGGCCGGCACCCTGCTGGCGCTGCCCTGGCCCGCCTTCCAGGAGCTGGCCGACCGCTCCGAGGCGCTGCGCGACCAGATCCTGCAGTTCCTCGCCGACGCGCAGCAGTCCCAGAACAAGCACGGCGAGGCGGAGATCGAGCTGGCCGCCGGTCACGAGGGCGAGCACGAGCTCCCCGGTACGTTCGTCGACTACGAGCTGGCCCCGCGCGAGTACGAGCTCAGCGTGGCCCAGACGGTGCTCCAGGTGCACAGCCGGGTCGCCGACCTCTACAACCAGCCGATGAACCAGATCGAGCAGCAGCTGCGGCTGACCATCGAGGCGCTGCGGGAGCGCCAGGAGTACGAGCTGATCAACAACTCGGAGTTCGGCCTGCTGCAGAACGCCGAGTACGACCAGCGCATCCAGACCCACTCCGGCCCGCCCACCCCGGACGACTTCGATGAGCTGCTGAGCCGCCGCCGCGGCACCAAGTTCTTCCTGGCCCACCCGCGGACGATCGCCGCGTTCATGCGCGAGTGCAACAGCCGGGGCCTGTATCCGACCCCGCTCGAGGTGCAGGGTCACCACGTTCCCGCGTGGCGCGGTGTGCCGGTCTTCCCGTGCAACAAGATCCCGATCGTCGACGGCCACACCAGCTCGGTCCTCGCGATGCGTGTCGGCGAGGACAACCAGGGTGTGATCGGCCTGCACCAGACCGGCATCCCCGACGAGTACCAGCCCAGCCTCTCCGTCCGATTCATGGGCATCAATGAGAAGGCCATCATCTCCTACCTGGTCAGTGCCTACTATTCGGCCGCCATTCTGGTGCCCGATGCCATCGGAGTTCTGGAGAACGTCGAAATCGCCCGCTCCAAGGGCTGACAGAAACCCTGGTGTCCGTCGCCCCGAGGGAATTCTCGGGGCGGCGGACGGATAACGCGTCCGGCATTCACATCTCAGCCGCCCGCGTGTCGATTCCGGCCGCCGGCAGGTGGTCCGGGAGGGCGGCCCGGGGCGGGGCCGCACGGCACGCGGGCATCCGGCAGGCCCTTCACCATTCGCACGTCCGACACCTGGGGGGACCAGTAGTCATGGGCACGCACACGCTCAGCCGCGACGACCACGACGGGTACACGGGCAGCGCCGACCCCGCCCCCGACCGCACCGCCGCCGAGATCCTGGCCCGGGCGCGCTCCGCCGTCGACCCGGTACTGCGCACCGCCGTCGACTCCATGCCGGAGTCGATGGCGCGGATCGGCGCCTACCACTTCGGCTGGCGCGAGGCCGACGGCTCGCTCTCCGCCGCCGACGCCGGCAAGGCGATCCGGCCCGCCCTCGTCCTCGCCGCCGCCCGCGCCTGCACGCCGCCGGACAGCCAGTCCGCGACGGGGTCCCGGCCCACCGCGCTCGCGGCCGCGGCCGCTGTCGAGCTGGTGCACAACTTCACGCTGCTGCACGACGACGTGATCGACCGCGACGAGACCCGTCGCCACCGCCTCACCGCCTGGCGGGTGTTCGGCTCCACCGAGGCCATCCTGGCCGGCGACGCCATGCACTCGCTCGCCCTGCGCACCCTCGCCGAGGACGCCCACCCCGCCGCCGCGGCCTCGATGCGCCGCCTCGCCCAGTGCGTGGTCGAGCTGTGCGACGGGCAGCAGGCCGACTGCGCCTTCGAGCAGCGCAGCACCGTCACCCTGGACGAGTGCCTGGCGATGGCCGAGGCCAAGACCGGCGCGCTGCTCGGCTGCGCCTGCGCCATCGGCGCGCTCTACGCGGGCGCCGGCGAGGAGGCCGCGCAGGCGATGGACGCCTTCGGCCGGCAGATCGGCCTGGCCTTCCAGCTGATCGACGACCTGATCGGCATCTGGGGCGATCCCGAGGTGACCGGCAAGCCGGCCGGCGCCGATCTGCTGGCCCGCAAGAAGTCGCTGCCGGTGGTGGCCGCGCTGGCTTCGGGCACCGAGGCCGGCGCCGAACTCGCCGCGCTCTACGCCCTCGACCGCCCGCTGACCGAGGACGAACTGCACCGGGCCGCCGACGCGGTGGACCGCGCGGGCGGCCGGGCCTGGGCCCAGGGCCAGTCCTGCGAGCGGATGGCCGCGGCCATCGAACAGCTCGCCGCAGCCGTCCCGGCGCCCGAGGCGGCCGACGAACTCCTCGTGCTGGCCGAGCTGGTGACCCGCCGCAACCACTAGGGCCTGTCCGGGCTGCAGCACCCCCTCACCCCTGCGAGCAACCGCAAGGACTGCCCCATATGAGCCTTTGGGACATAGGTACCGTCCTCATCGTCCTGGTCGTGCTGGCCGTCGCCCTCAAACTGCTCCAGCGCTACGTCCCGCACCATGTGCGCGAGCCTCACAACGACGTCGCGGGCTTCATCTTCGCCGCCGTCGGCGTGCTCTACGCCGTGCTGCTGGGCTTCGTCGTGATCACCGTCTGGACCAACAACGACTCGGCCCGGCAGACCACCTTCAAGGAGGCCGACGCGCTGGCCGGGATCTACTGGATCTCCCGCGAGCTCCCGGCCCCGGTCGGCCCGCAGCTGGAGCACGAGACCCTGTCGTACGCGCAGACCGTGATGACCACCGAGTGGCCGCTGATGGCCGACCACAAGAGCAGCCCGGACGCCACCCAGCTGGTCTACCAGATGCGCGGCACCGTCTTCTCCGTCAACCCGGTCGGCGACCAGCAGCAGGTGCTCTACGAGCACGCGGTCACCCACGTCGAGGATCTGGCCTCCGAGCGCCGCGCGCGGCTGAACGAGGTGGACGACGAGGTGCCCGTGCTGCTGTGGGTGGCGCTGATCCTGGGCGCCGTGCTCACGGTCGGCTTCACCTTCCTGTTCGGCCTCCCCAACACCCTCGCGCACACCCTGATGGTGCTCTCGCTGGCCGGTCTTGTGGTGCTCTCACTGGTGGTCATCAAGGAGTTGAACTTCCCCTTCGCCGGCGCCGCCGCGATCAAACCGACTGCCTTCCAGGTCTTCCTGGACCGCCTCCCCCCGCCGCGCTGAGCCATAGACCGACCGCTCGCCCGGCGACATGCCGACCATCCGCTCCGCACGTAGCATCCACCTGTCATCACTTTGCCCGCATTCGACCGGTTTGCGAGCAGCTGGGCAGGCGAGAGCGACAGGTGGGAGCGAGCGGATGGCTGGCGGCACACCGGCGGACCCGGCAGGGAGCGGTCTCAGCGCGGCCGGCTGGACCCCGACCGGGCTGCCGCCGGCCGAACTCACCCCGCCCGACCCGCAGACCGCCCGCCGGACGGCCGCCGAGGGCTGGATCTGGGGCCTCCCGTTGGTGGAGAACTACCGCACGATGTACCCGCAGGCCGTCGATGACGCGGATCCCCGCTACGTCGGCGGCTTCGGCGTCTTCCGGCACCACCCGCAGCCGTTCACCCCGGCCGACACCGACGTGGTCACGCCCAACAACGACACCCCGTACTCCTGGGCCTGGCTGGACCTGCGCGCCGAGCCCTGGGTGGTCGAGGTCCCGGCAACCGACCGCTACTACGTGCTGCCCTTCCACGACCTGGACACCTGCTACGTGGGCTTCGTCGGCACCCGCAGCACCGGCCCGCAGGCCGGGCGCTACCTGGTCACCGGCCCGGCGCAGGCCGTCGCCCACCCCGCCGAGCACGGCGTCCCCGCGGGCTTCGACGGCGTGCTGCGCGCGGACAGCCACCTGGTCGGGATCCTCGGACGCAGCTATCTGGCCGGCCCTGAGGACGTCTCCGGCCTGCGCGCGCTGCAGGAGCAGTTCCGCCTCCGGCCGCTCAGCGCCCACCTCGGCGCCGCGCCCCCGCCGCCGGCCGCCGACCCGGTCTGGCCGCTCTGGCGCGAGGAGGCCCGTGAGAGCGTCGAGTTCTTCGCCTTCCTGGACTTCCTGCTCGGCTTCTTCCCGGTGCTGCCGGCCGACGCCGACCTGCGCCACCGGCTGGCCGAACTGGGCATCGGCTCCGGCGACTTCGAGCCGGCCGCGCTGCCCGCCGCGGTCCGCGCCGCGGTCCGCCAGGGCATCGCGGACGGCCGCGCCCGGCTGGAGCGGGAGGCCGCCGAGCGGGTGGACTCCACCGGCTGCTTCGGCACCCGGGAGCAGCTCGGCGGCGACTACCTGGCCCGGGCGTTCGGCGCGCGGCACGGCCTGTACGGGCTGCCCGCCGAGGAGGCCTGGTACGGCGGCTGGGTCGAGGACAGCGCGGGCAACCGCCGGCTCGACGCGCACCTGCAGGACTACCGGCTGCGCTTCCCGCCAGGGCGGCTGCCACCGGCCCGGTTCTTCTGGTCGGTGACCATGTACCAGCTCCCCGAGCGCCTGCTGGTGGCCAACCCGATCGGCCGCTACTCGATCGGCGACCGCACGCCCGGCCTGGTGTACGACGCGGACGGCGGCCTGACCCTGTCCGTGTGCCACCAGCAGCCCACCGACCCGGCCCGGGCGGCCAACTGGCTGCCCGCGCCGGACGGCCCGTTCAGCGTGGTCATCCGGGTCTACGGGCCGGACACCGCCGTCACGGACGGCAGTTGGACCCTGCCGCCGCTCACCCCGCTCAGCTAAGGACCCCGGATGCCCAGCCACGACCACGTCGCCCTGTCCGCCCTCGCCGCCGACGCGTACGTCTACGGCTTCCCGCAGGTCGCCGACCTCACCGCGGTCGAGCGCCTGCTGCACGAGGGCCTGGGCGCCGTCCCGCCGGTGCGTCTGAACGGCTTCGGCCACGCCGACCGGCTGGCAGGTCCGGAGACCGACTTCGTGTCGGTCAACAACGACACCCTCTACTCGGTCGCCCCGCTGGACCTCTCCGAGGGCCCGCAGCTGCTGCGGGTGCCGGACACCGCCGGGGCCTACTACGTGCTGCAGTTCGTCGACGCCTGGACCAACAGCTTCTGCTACCTCGGCCGCCGCGCCTTCGGCACCGGTGAGCAGACCTGGCTGGTCGTCCCGCCCGGCTGGCACGGCACACCGCCCGACGGGGTGCGGGTGATCAGCGCGCCCACCACGGTCGCCACCATCGTCGGCCGCTTCGCCTGCGACGGTCCGGCGGACCTGCCCCGGGTGGCCGCTCTGCAGCAGCACCTGACGCTCACCGCGTTGGAGCCGGGCGGGCTGCCCGCCGGGCTGCCGAAACCCGATCCGGCCGTCCCCGAGGAGCTGCGCTTCTTCGAGCGGCTGCGGCTCTGGATGGCCGCCTTCCCGCCCGCCGCGCCGGACGTCGAGTACCAGCAGCGGTTCGCGCCGCTCGGCCTGCTCGACGCGGGGGCCTCGCCGTACCTCGCGGCCGACCCCGGCTGGGCGGCGGTGCTCGCGCACGGCCTGGAGACCGGCCGCGAGCGGATCGAGGCCGCGACCAGGGCGCCGGAGCCGGCCGATGACCGCCCGGTCGGCGAGTGGCAGACCAACCTGCACCTCTTCGACTACAACCTCGACTTCCAGGGCCCGGGCACCGTGGACGACCCGCAGTGGCGGATCCCGGACCGCCGCGCCGCCTACCTCACCCGCGCGGTCGCCGCCCGCAGCGGGCTCTGGGGCAACCACGCGTACGAGGCGGTCTACGCCGGCTGCTACGACGACGCCGAGGGCCGGCCGCTGACCGGCGCGCACGCGTACACCCTGCGGTTCGACAGCCCGCCGCCGGTGGACGCCTTCTGGTCGGTCACCATGTACGCGCTGCCGGACTACCGCCTGGTCGCCAACCCGATCGACCGCTACTCGATCGGCGACCGCACGCCCGGCCTGGTGCACGGCGACGACGGCTCGCTCACCCTGCACCTGCGGCACGAGCGGCCCACCGACCCGGCCGAGGCGGCCAACTGGCTGCCCACCCCGCAGGGCGGCTTCCGCCCGCTGATCCGGCTCTACCAGCCGCAGCCGGCGGTCCTTCAGGGCTCGTACCGCCTGCCGCCGATCGAGAGCGTCGGGGGACTCTGACTTTTCTCATCCCCCGGGCGCAACGTCGCGGGTCTTAAAGGAGTCGATACGGGGGAGTTCTGGTGTGGCGGCCGCGTCAGCGTGCGGGCGCGGCGGAGGAGACGGGGGTGGTGGGCGTGGCGGACGGTGCGTTCGACGGAGCGGTCGGGCCGGTGCTCGGTGAGCTGCTCGGTGCGGGGGGCGGGCTGGAGGACGGCCCGGACGTGGGTGCGGCGCTCGGGCTGGCGCTGCTGCTCGGGGCGCTGCTCGCGCTGCTGCCCGAGGTGGGCGCGACCGAGGGGGTGCTGCTGGCGCTGCCGCTGGGGTTCGCGCTGGCGCTGGGCGCCGGCCCGGATGAGGGCGAGGAGCTCGGTGAGGGCGTGCCGCCGCGCTGCTCCGAACCGCCCTCCAGGGTGACCACGGCCTCGGACGGCGGCAGCGCGATCTGGGCGGTCCAGTGATCCTGCGGGGCGCGGGTGTCGTCGACCGTGACGGTCACGGTGATCCGCTGGCCGGGGGCCAGGCTGCCGGAGTCGCGGCTCAGGCGTAGCCAGTCACAGGTGGTGACGGCCTGCCAGTCGATCGTGGTGGCGCCGGTGTTGGTCAGGGTGAGTACGGTCCGGGCGCCGTAAGGGCTGGCCTCGACGGTCAGCCAGCCCCCGGCGGGGGAGGCGGGCGGCAGCGGGGGAGCGGGCTGGGCGGTCAGCTGCGGGCTGCCGAGCGGGACGGCGTCGCCAGCCGGGACGGGGATCGCGACCCCCTGAACCGCTGGCAGCAACGTTTCTGCAGTCGCCGGTCTCAGCACCGCCGGCGCGAGGTTGCCGCCGGGCTGACCGCCGGCCACCGGCGCGGCGGTCGGCGGCCCGCCCAGGTCGGGCAGGGGGGCGGCGACCAGCGGGGTGCCGTCGCGGTCCCCGGCGCCGCCGTCCACCCGCACCGCCGATACGGCGGCCGTGTCCGTCCCGCCGCCGTCCCGGTGGGCGACCCAGAGGGCGACCAGCGGGGCCGACAGCACTGCGGCGAGCACGCCGGTGGTCAGCGCGCGCTGGCGGACCAGGACGGTCCGCCCGTGCAGATCCCCGCCGGCCCGATGGCGCTCCAGGTACCCGGGCTGCCGGTGGCGGGGGAAGCCGCGCTGGTCGAAGTGGACCGGTTGGGCCTCGGGCGCGGCGGGCCCGTCCTCGCCGGGCGCCCGGACCAACCCGAGCCCGGAGCGGCCGGCCGGCCCCGCGGCCGGCTCCCCGGCCACCCGCTCGGCCGTCCCGCGGCAGGTCGGGCACTCCAGCACATGCCGCACCAGCTCGCGGCGCAGCGCCGGGCTGAGCACCCAGGCCCGCCAGTGGTCGGCGCCCGGGCCGCCGAGCCGGGCCAGCTCGGGGCAGTTGCCGACGCCCA
This sequence comes from Kitasatospora sp. MAP12-44, assembly GCF_029892095.1. NCBI lineage: Bacteria > Bacillati > Actinomycetota > Actinomycetes > Kitasatosporales > Streptomycetaceae > Kitasatospora > Kitasatospora sp. MAP12-44. The sequence continues at coordinate 3,702,662 of NZ_JARZAE010000004.1, read as the reverse complement.
GCACCGCCAGCGCGCTCCTGGTCCGGTCGACCTCGGCGCCGCCGTCCGCCAGCAGCGCCTGGGTCGCCTCGATGCCGAGGCCGAGCACGGCCGCGATCTCCAGCGGGGTCAGCCGGTGGCGGACCGACAGCTCCAGCGCCTCGCGCTGCTCGGCCGTCGTGCCCGCCGCCTCCGGCCAGGCCAGCGAGGCCAGCTCGTCCTTGCGCCGACCGGCCTCGCCGGGGGTGGGGCGCACCGGCACCGCGCCGTCGGCCCGCTCGGCCAGCCGTCGCATGCAGGCGTAGCGCGCCAGCGAGTACAGCCAGGCCCGCAGCAGGCCGGGGGCGGCCAGCCGTGATCCGTTGCGCAGCGCCAGCTCGCGGGTCTCGCGTAGCGCTGCCAGTGCCGCGTCGTGCTCGCAGAGCACCGAGAGGCAGTAGGTGAACAGGCCGTCCGCCAGGCGTCCGTACGCGGGCAGTACGGTCGCGGCGACCTGGTCGGCGACCTGCTGTTCCAGCGGGTTGTGGGTTGGGGGTTTCACAGCTTCGACGGTAGAGAGCGGCGCCGGGCCGACCCCGCGGATCCCCGTTCTTGTACTTCTTTCGGGTAACAACACAGCCCATGGACTGACAAAGCGCCGGTGCCGCGTTGTCGGACCCACCCGCTACGGTGGGCCGCATGGCAGCCCGTACCGTGAAGACCACCGCCAAGCCCCGTCCGGCCTACCGCTGCACGGAGTGCGGCAACCAGCTGCCCAAATGGGTCGGCCGCTGTCCGGAGTGCAACGCCTGGGGCACGGTGGAGGAGTACGGCGCCGTCCCGATCCGGACCACCGCGGCCGGGCCGGTCAGCGCTCCCGCCCGGCCGATCGGCCAGGTCGACGGCCAGGTGGCCACCGCCCGCACCACCGGCGTCAGCGAGTTGGACCGGGTGCTCGGCGGCGGCCTGGTCCCCGGCGCGGTGGTGCTGCTCGCGGGCGAGCCGGGCGTCGGCAAGTCCACCCTGCTGCTGGACGTCGCCGCCAAGGCCGCCACCGCCCAGCACCGCACCCTCTACGTCACCGGTGAGGAGTCGGCCGGTCAGGTCCGGCTGCGCGCCGACCGGATCAACGCGCTCTCCGACCACCTCTATCTGGCCGCCGAGTCGGATCTCGGCGCGGTGCTCGGCCATGTCGACCAGGTCAACCCCGGGCTGCTGATCCTGGACTCGGTGCAGACCATCGCCTCCGCCGAGCTGGACGGCGCGCCCGGCGGGCCGGCCCAGGTCCGCGAGGTGGCCAGCGCGCTGATCCGGGCCTCCAAGGACCGCGGCATGGCGACCCTGCTGGTCGGCCATGTCACCAAGGACGGCTCGATCGCCGGCCCGCGCCTGCTGGAGCACCTGGTGGACGTGGTGCTGAGTTTCGAGGGCGACCGGCACGCCCGGCTGCGGATCATCCGCGGCATCAAGAACCGCTACGGCGCGACGGACGAGGTCGGCTGCTTCGAGTTGCACGACGAGGGCATCGCCGGGCTCGCCGACCCGTCCGGCCTCTTCCTGACCCGCCGTGACAAGGCCGTCCCCGGTACCTGCCTGACGGTCACCCTGGAGGGCCGCCGCCCGCTGGTCGCCGAGGTGCAGGCGCTGATGGTGGATTCGCAGATCCCCTCCCCGCGCCGCACCACCTCCGGCCTGGAGTCGCCGCGGATCGCGATGATCCTGGCGGTCGTCGAGCGGCACGGCGGCGTCAAGCTCGGCAAGCAGGACATCTACACCGCCACCGTGGGCGGGGTGAAGCTCTCCGAGCCCTCCGCCGACCTGGCCATCGCGCTGGCCGTGGCGAGTTCCTCCTCCGACACCCCGCTGCCCAACAACCTGGTGGCGATCGGTGAGGTGGGCCTGGCGGGCGAGGTCCGCCGGGTGACGGGTGTGCAGCGCCGGCTGGCCGAGGCGCACCGGCTCGGCTTCACCCACGCGCTGGTCCCGCCGGATCCGGGCAAGGTGCCGCGCGGCATGAAGGTGGTCGAGGTGGCGGACATCGGCGAGGCGCTGCAGGCCATCCCGGGCCGCCGCCGGGCCGCCGCCAAACCGCGCGAGGCGGCGCGCAAGCCCGCCGCCGTCCCCGCTCCGGCGCCTGCTCCGGCCGCCTATCCGGAGGAGCTGATGGCGGGGTGGGAGCCGGTCGACTCCGACGAACTGGCCTGACCGAGGCCCCGGCGCTGCGCCCGCACCGTAGACTTTGGCTGTCCAGCACCATTTTCGGGCAGCAGCGATCGAGGGACCGGGGCCACGGGCCACCGCGGCGAGCGGACCGGACCGGCCGGAGGAGTCACGTGGCAGCGAGCGACCGGGTGGAGAAGTCCCCCCGTGAGGAGGCCCTGCTCCGGGCCTCCCTCCAAGCCATCGCGCCCGGGACGCCCCTGCGGGACGGCCTGGAGCGGGTGCTGCGCGCCAACACCGGCGGCCTGATCGTCGTCGGCTTCGACAAGACCGTCGAGTCGGTCTGCACCGGCGGTTTCGTGCTGGACGTCGAGTTCACCGCGACCCGGCTGCGCGAGCTGTGCAAGCTGGACGGCGCGGTGGTGCTCGACAAGGACATCACCAAGATCGTCCGAGCCGGCGTGCACCTGATGCCGGACGCCTCGATTCCCACCGACGAGACCGGCACCCGCCACCGCACCGCCGAACGGGTGAACAAGCAGACCGGCTTCCCGGTCGTCGCGGTCTCGCACTCGATGCGGCTGATCGCGATGTACGTCAACGGCTCGCGCCGCGTCCTGGAGGACTCCACCACCGTCCTCTCCCGCGCCAACCAGGCACTGGCGACGCTGGAGCGCTACAAGCTGCGCCTGGACGAGGTGGCCGGCACGCTCTCCGCCCTGGAGATCGAGGACCTGGTCACCGTCCGGGACGTCACCGCCGTCGCCCAGCGCCTGGAGATGGTCCGGCTGATCGCCGCCGAGATCGCCGGCTACGTCCTGGAGCTCGGCACCGACGGCCGGCTGCTCTCGCTCCAGCTGGACGAGCTGATCGCGGGCGTCGAACCCGAGCGCGAACTGGTCGCCCGCGACTACTTCCCCGAGCGCGCCGCCAAGCGCGGCCGCACGGTCCCCGAGGTCCTGGCCGACCTCGAAGCCCTCACCCACGCCGAGCTGCTGGACCTCCAGACGGTGGCCAAGGCGATCGGCTACTCCGGCAGCCCCGAGTCGCTGGACTCCGCGGTCTCCCCGCGCGGCTACCGCCTGCTGGCCAAGATCCCGCGCCTGCCCAACACGGTGATGGAGCGCCTGGTCGAGCACTTCGGCGGCCTGCAGAAGCTCCTCGCCGCCAGCATCGACGACCTCCAGACCGTCGAGGGAGTGGGCGAGACCCGCGCCCGTTCGGTCCGCGAGGGCCTGTCCCGCCTTGCTGAATCGTCCATCCTGGAGCGCTACGTCTAACCCGTCGGGGCGATCACCGCCCAGACGCACTTGCCGATCCCCGCGCGCCCGCACACCCCCCACGCCTCGGACAGCAGCTCCACCAGCAGCAACCCCCGGCCGGATTCCTCCAGTTCGCCTCCCGGCCGGGCCGACGGGCACCCCTCGCCCGCATCATGCACCTCGACTCTGAGCTGCCCGCCGACCAGTCGGAAGCCCACCCAGAGCAGTCGGCCTCACCGAACCGTTCGCCACCCGATACGGCAGCGAGCAGCTGCCGCAGCAGGGCCGGAACCGGCTCTGCGCGATCGAGGGCGAGGCCGCCCTGCGCCTTCAGGTCGGTGGTCCGGACGTGATGCGCAAGCAGCTCGACCAGCTGGAGGAGGAAGCCCAGCGCCCCGGCGTGCGTGCTCTTCGGATTCCCCAACCCGGCCTTCTCCGACGTGGTTTGCGTCGAGCACCGGACCGGGACGCTGTATATGGAGGACCCCCAGGAGACGGCGGAATATGCGCTGATCTTCGATCAGTCTTCGCAGCATCGCGTTGAGTCCGGCGGACAGCCTCGACCTGATCGCTCGGATCCGTCGCGATCTGTAGCAGCCAGGAAAACTGAGAGGTAGTCGACTGATGGACACCCCGGAGCTTGAGTACGCGGCGTGGCGCAAGAGCAGCTACAGCGGCCAGGGCGGCAACTGCGTCGCGGCCAGGGCGGCGACTGCGTCGAGGTGGCGGACGGCTTCACCGGCGTGCTGCCCGTGCGCGACTCCAAGGACCCGCAGGGCCCCGCCCTGGTCTTCCCCGCCGCCGCCTGGCACTACTTCGTGGCCGGCATCCGCGCCGGGGAGTTCCCCACCGACTGCTGATCACTCAGCGCAGCCTGCCCCGCATCGGGTTCACCCGGCGCGAGGCAGGGCCGCGAACTGGTTCCAGTCCTCCGCTTCGACGCCGATGCAATGTCTGACCATGTATGGCCGTGGCGATCACTGCCGATCGGTGGGCGGCTTCGCGAGGGTGTGTTCTGTCCATCTCCCGAGTTCCTCCGCGTGGTTGCCCGCCGCCGTTGCCCGGGCGACGGCGGCGGCCTGCTCCGGCGTGGGCTTGCCGTTGCGGGAGAGCAGGGCCAGCGGCCAGGCCGGGGTGCTGGGTTGCCCATCGTCGAAGGGGTGCCATGCCCAAGCCGCGTCGAACCGCCAGGCACGCCCATCCCGGTCGGTGACTTCATCTCCTGGTTCGAGGAAGGCGTAGGGGCGAAAGAGAAGTTCGAGGCGCATGGGCTCGCCGCCCGCCGGGTCGAACGTGAATGCCTGCTCCTCAAGGTCCGGATCATGGCTCTCGCCCTGCGGCAGGACCTCGACGTAGCACGCGGGCCGAGGCAGCATGCCGGTCACCAGCGGCGGATCGAAGTGATGGACCGCCACGACGTGCACCTGCGTCGGAGGGATCCCCACCAGGCAGGCATCACCCGTCTTCAGTGCGCCCGCTGTCGGCTCCGATCGGAAGTACAACGTCTCCCACCCGTGGCTCGCAGCCGTCGGGAGCGCGAAGTCACCGTCCCAGCGGAAGCCTTTTGCCAGCGGGTCCATCTCCCGCCACGGCCAGCGAACATGGGCGAAGCCGCGGGTGACTCCGGTGACTGTGGTCTCGGAGAAGGGACACTCCAGCACCAGCACATCACCCGGCCGGATGCGGACGCGACCGCCGTCCGCATCGCGCCGGTCGGCCTCGGGGGCATCTGTCGGCCTATCCACCACGTCCTCCTTGAAGTTCGGAGCGATCATCACAGACAGGAGGGGCGCCATCGTCCTCGGGGTCTGGCCGGTCAAGACAAGATGGCTGGTCGGGGGCCCGTCTATGGCCAGCTGACGCCGGCGTCCCGCACGGTGAGGGGGTTGGGCTGGTCCGACTCGTAGAAGCGGATCCAGCCCAGCTCGACGGAGCCGTCGAGGCGTTCATGGTGCTGGACCGTCTTGGTTGCCAGCCAGCTGAGCAGCTCGCCCAGCCGGTCGAAATCATCCGGGTGGGCCTCCTGGCGAGCGGTCAGGGCCCAGCCCCCGTGCCGACTCTCCTCGCGCCGAAGCAGAACGGAGGTGAGTGCTCCGGCGACCTTCCGGGCTTCGCCGTGCTGTCCCAGGAGCGGCGCGGGGTCGTCCTCTGTGACCAGTTCGCCGAGATCGTTCCCCACTACGAACGGGAACGCGCGGACGATGCTCAGGCTGTCCGGCCTCGGTGCCAGGCCGAGGTGCCAGCGCAGCTCGGCGAGTTCGGCGTCGGAGAGGTCGTCGCGCAGGTCAACGGCGAGGGAGAGTTCGTAGATGTCGGCCACAGCGAACGACCGTAGCGGCGGCGGCTGACAATCGGGCTCAGGGGTCCAGGCGGGTGGAGGTGCGGGCGGGGACGGGGCCGCCGGGCGGGCCGGTGAGTTCGGCCTGGACGAGGTAGTTGCCGGCGGGGGCCGGGGTCGTGTCCGTGGGGGTGGGGCACTGGGGCTTGCTGCGGGTGCGGTCCCAGATGAACGTCTCGGTGAGGGCGGTGGCCGGGGTGATCTGCACCCAGCGGCCCTGCTTGTCCGTGACGCAGTCGGCGGAGGACCAGATCCGCTCCCCGCTGGCCGAGTTGACGGTGATCGCGGCGGCGGCCTGGCTCAGGTCGACGCGGCAGGGGGAGCCGGAGGCATTGCGGACCTTGAGCTCGAAGGTCGGCTTGTCCTTGGCCTGGTAGGCGTTCTGGGTGCCGGCCAGCTCCAGGGTGAGCTGGGAGGCGGTGCAGACGGGCAGAGCCATCACGTCGCTGGTGTTGACCGGCGGAGCGCCGCCCGCACTGCCACCGCCGCTGCCTCCCGAGGAGCTGCTGTCGCCGCCGGTGCTGCCGCTGCCCGTGGTGTCCGTACCCGTACCGCCGGTCGTGCCGCCGGACCCGCCGGACGCACCGGCAGCCGTCCCGCCCGCCGTCCCGCCTGCCGCTCCGCCGGAGGTGCCGCCGGTGCCGCCCGGGTGGCTGGTGATGGCCGGGCCGGTCGGGGTGGCGCCGGGGGTGATCGAGGTGGGCACCGAGGGCGCCGGCGCGGGGTGCGCGGTGGCGGCCGGTTTGCCGCCGCCGCCCTGACCGGTCGTCAACCACAAAACCAGCAGCGCCGCCACCGCCACGGCGGCGAGCACGACAAGCCGCCGCCGCCAGTAGATCGAAGCTGGCAGCGGTCCGACGGGCTGACGCAGAGAAGGCACGATCAAACTCTACGAGAGTCGGAGCACCGCCAGACGCAACAACACCATCCTCGGGCAGCTTCTTTCACATCATCCGCCATTTGCTCCGTACGAGGGAGCGGCGGGGGAGCGGCGTGGGAGCGGCGCGGGAGTGCGGTCGGTCATAGGCCTCGCCCGTTCGGCGGGCGACTGTGCGAGGATCGAGGTGCTATGCCGACCACCACGCGTACCCCCGCCCCGCTCCTGCACACCATCGTCCTCGACTGGTACCGGGAGAACGCCCGCGACCTGCCGTGGCGCACCCCGCAGGCGTCGCCCTGGGCGGTGATGGTGAGTGAGTTCATGCTCCAGCAGACCCCGGTGAAGCGGGTGCTGCCCGCCTACGCGGCCTGGCTGGAGCGCTGGCCGACGCCGGCCGCGCTGGCCGCCGACGCACCGGGTGAGGCGGTCCGGATGTGGGGCCGGCTGGGCTACCCGCGCCGGGCGCTGCGCCTGCACGCCGCCGCGGTCGCGATCACCGAGCGGCACGGCGGCGAGGTCCCGGACGACCACGCCGCGCTGCTGGCGCTGCCCGGCGTCGGCGAGTACACCGCCGCCGCCGTGGCCTCCTTCGCCTTCCGCCGCCGCCACGCGGTGCTGGACACCAATGTGCGCCGGGTCTTCGCGCGCGCGGTCACCGGCGTCGAGTACCCGGCCCAGGCGACCACCGCCGCCGAGCGCCGTACCGCCGTCGAGCTGCTGCCGGACGCGGCGGCCACGGCGGCCGAGTGGGCGGTGGGCGTGATGGAGCTGGGCGCGCTGGTCTGCACCGCGCGCGGCCCGGAGTGCGGCGGCTGCCCGCTGCGCGCGCACTGCGCCTGGCAGCAGGCCGGCTGCCCGCCGTACGAGGGCCCGGCGCGCCGGGGGCAGACGTACGAGGGCACGGACCGCCAGGTGCGCGGCAAGCTGCTCGCCGTGCTGCGCGAGGCGCACGGCGAGGTCGAGCAGCACCGCCTGGACGCCGTCTGGCCCGAGCCGATCCAGCGCGCCCGCGCCCTGGACGGCCTGGTGGTGGACGGCCTGGTGGAGCCAGTCGCCCCTGGGGTCTACCGCCTCCCGCAGTAGCCGCGAAAACGCCGCAGCCCCCACCCGAACTGGGTGGGGGCTGCGGCGTTGCGGGCGGGGCGGCTCAGATGGCCGCCGCCTCCAGCGAGCTCTCCGACTTCGGGCCGCCGCGCAGCGGGATGTCCCGCAGGAAAACGGCCGCGGCGATCGCGATCACGGTGATCACGGCGGCGCACAGGAAGACCGAGTGGATGCCGCTGGCCACCGCGTGGTGGAAGGCGTTCTGGAAGAACTCGGGCTTCGACTTGAGCGTCGCCGGGGTCAGCGCGTTGGCCGCGGAGGCGTCCGACGCGTGTCCGGCGAGCTGCGGCACCTGCTTCAGGCCGGCGGTGATCCGGTTGGTGTAGAGCGAGCCGAAGAGCGCCACGCCGAACGAGCCGCCGATGGTGCGGAACAGCGTCGCCGTCGAGCTGGCCACGCCCATGTCCTTGAGCTCCACGCTGTTCTGCGCCACCAGCATGGTGATCTGCATCAGGAAGCCCATGCCGGCGCCGAGCGCCACCATGTAGCAGCTGGAGGTGAAGCGGGTGGTGTCGGTGCCCAGGGTGGAGAGCAGCAGCGCGCCGCCGCCCATCACCGTGGTGCCGATCAGCGGGAAGATCCGGTACTTGCCCGTCTTGCTGACGATCTGGCCGACCACCAGCGAGACCACCAGCATGCCGAACATCATCGGCATCAGCAGCAGGCCGGAGTTGGTGGCCGAGGCGCCCTGCACGTACTGCTGGTACTGCGGCAGGAAGGCGACGGCGCCGAACATCAGGAAGCCGACGATGAAGCCGATGATCGAGACCATCGAGAAGTTGACGTTCTTGAAGAGGCCGAGCGGCAGCATCGGCTCCTCGGCGCGCTGCTCGGTGTAGCAGAAGCCGATCAGGGCGGCGACGGCCAGCACGCCGAGGCCGATGATGTGCTTGGAGCCCCAGGCGTACTGCCCGCCGCCCCAGGTGGTGATCAGGACCAGCGAGGTGATGCCGGTGGTGAGCAGTGCCGCGCCGAGGTAGTCGACCTTCGCGGTGGAGCGGACCTTGGGCAGGTGCAGGGTGACGGTGACCACGGCCAGCGCGATCAGACCCAGCGGCAGGTTGATGTAGAAGATCCAGTGCCAGCTGAAGTGGTCGGTGATGAAACCGCCGAGCAGCGGGCCGCCGACCGTGGCGAGCGCCATGACCGCGGCGAACATGCCCTGGTACTTGGCGCGCTCACGCGGCGACACCAGCGCACCCATGATCGACATCACGCCGACCATCAGGCCGCCGGCGCCCAGGCCCTGCAGGGCGCGGAAGGCGATCAGCTCGGTCATGTTCTGCGAGAGCCCGGAGAGCGCCGAGCCGACCAGGAAGATCACGATCGAGGTGAGGAAGGTGCCCTTGCGGCCGTAGAGGTCGCCGAGCTTGCCCCAGATCGGCGTGGCGGCGGCGGTGGCCAGGGTGTACGAGGTGACGACCCAGGAGAGGTGGTTGGCACCACCGAGGTCGCCGACGATGGTCGGCATGGCGGTGCCGACGATGAGGTTGTCGAGCATCGCCAGGAGCATGGTGATGACCAGACCGATCATCACCAGCGTTATCTCGCGGTGCGTTCGCGCCTGCGCCGGGGTGCCGGCCTCCCCTTCGACTGCTGAGGGCGGGGTGTCCGCCTTCGCGTCGACCTGCTGTTGTGCCATGGTGCGTCTCCCGGAAGCGCAGTGCGGTCCGCGGCTCTGCGGGCCTTGAGGGCGATACTTACTTGCCGCCCGGCTAGTTTGTTGTCCGTTGGCACGGTAAGGTCTGTGTAAGCCGGGCGTCAAGCCGAATTCGGCCACAGCCGCCTGGTCAGCGAGAATGAGGCCGGAGTCGGTGCCTGGCCGAGTAGTCCGACGGCACCGACGCCCTAACCCCACGCAGCTATCAAGGCAGGCCGTGAAGTCATGAGTTCGACACTGAGCCCCCGCAGTGACACCCGCGGACGGATCATCGCGGTGGCGCTGGAACTCTTCGCGGAGAACGGGTACGAGAAGACCTCGCTGCGCGAGATCGCCGACCGGCTCGGTGTGACGAAGGCCGCGCTGTACTACCACTTCAAGACCAAGGACGACATCGTCCACGGCATCGTCGAGGCGATGGCGGCGCCGATCGACGACGCGATCGCCTGGGGCGAGAAGCAGCCTTGGTCGCCGCAGGTGCGCGACGAGTTGGTGCGGCGGTTCGCGGCCGGGATGGTCGAGCGGGCCCCGCTGCTGCGCTTCTTCCACGAGAACCAGCCGGCCCTGCGGGGGAGCCCGGCGGGCCTGGAGTTCAAGGAGCGGATGGTCGGGATGATCCGACTGGTCCACGGTCCGCGCGCCTCGTTCGAGGACCGGCTGCGCGCGACCATGGCGCTCTTCTCGGTCAACTCGGCGCTCTTCCTGCTCAAGCAGGACCTCGACGACGGCCAGGCCGCCGACCACGTGTGCGATGCGCAGGGCGCCACCCTGGATGAGGCCGTGGCGGCCTCGCTCACGGTGGCCCTGGAGATCGCCGAGCGGATTGAGGCCGGGGTCTCCTGACCCGGGCGCCGCTGCGGGGGCCGGTCAGAAGGGGGCCGATCAGAAGCGGGCCAGTCAGAAGCGGGCCGGTCAGAAGTTGGTGGCGCCGTGTCCGGAGAGGTAGCCGATCGGGTCGGTGACCGCTCCGTAGCTGTTGCTGGTGCGGATCTCGAAGTGAAGGTGCGGGCCGGTGGAGTTGCCGGTGCTGCCGGAGGCGCCGATCCGCTGGCCGGCCGTCACCGTGTCGCCCGGGCCGATCGCCAGCTCGGAGAGGTGCGCGTACTGGGCGTAGCGGCCGTCCTCCAGCAGCAGCACGATCTGATTGCCGTACGAGCCGGCCCAGCCGGCCGAGACCACGGTGGCGTCGCCGACCGCGAGTACCGGCGTGCCCTGGTCCACCGCGAAGTCCACGCCGGTGTGGTAGCCCGCCGCGTACTCGGGGTTCGGCTCACCGTACGGATTGCTGATCCGCGCGCCGGGGACGGGGGCGAACCAGTGCGGCGCGGGAGGGGGCGCCGGGGCGGGCGGGGCGTGCGGGGTCAGCCTGGACGTCGTGCCGACGGCGTCCCTCGCGCTGCCGGGCCCGCCAGGCAGCGGGTAGGCGGTCGGTTCGCCGCGCTGGACCAGGTCGGCCCGGGTGTCGAGGCCGTGCCCGGCGGCGGTGAAGGCGGAGCTTCCGGGGGTGGTCGGCCGCACCGTCCGGGCGGCGGCGCTGCCTGGCACGGCGGCCAGTATGACCCCGAGCAGCACGGCGCCCGCGGCGGCGGCCGTGGCGGCCTTGCGCCGGTGCGGGCCGTAGAAGACCGCGTACGGGGCGAGAGGTGCCGGCGGCAGGGGCGTCGGTGACGCGGTGGTGGGCATGGGTGGGCGACCTCGCAACGGCTCGGGGGACCATTCAGGTGTAACCGTCAGGGAGGCAATAACGAAATCGGATCAGCTGTCCCGGCGTGGAGCGCGGTCAGATCGGTAATTTCAGGCGCTTGGCGGAGTGATCGCTTTATCGGCTCATCGGCTCGTCGGGTGACGGGACTCACCTCCCGGGTGGCACGGACGTCCGGTGCCGGTACGGAAAGTCGAATTCCTACTTCGCCGGACAGCGCGCGCCGGCTGACCTAATGTCGGATCCATCTGACTGCGGATCACTCGGGGAGACGTCGTGAGCGAAGCTGTCGCGGACATCGAACTGGCCGATGCCGTGCAGGCCGTCCGGCGGCAGCTGGCGGCGGCGGCCGAGCAGGCGGCCGGCCAGCGCATCCAGTTCGAGGTCGGACCGGTGGAAATAGAGTTCACCGTCGAACTGCGCCGGGATGCCAAGGCCTCCGGCGGCGTGCGCGCCTGGGTCCTGTCGGCCGATCTGGAGGCCTCTGCGGGTCGGACCAGAGCGCACCGGGTGACCGTCACGCTCACCCCCAAGGACGTGGTCACCGGCGCCAGCCCGCTGGTCGGCCACCAGGATCTGGGCAGTCGCGAGGGCTTCCATTGACCTTGACGGCGCAGCGGATCGCGGCGGTCCGCGCGGCGAGCCAGGGCAGCGGGCTGCTGCTCAGCGCCCGGCTGATCCTCACCGCCGCCCATCTGCTGCCCGCCGAGCCCGCCGGCCCCGGCACCCCGCCCGAGGAGCAGATCGAGGCCGCCGTGCCGGGTGGCCGGGGCTGGGTGCGCTGCGCCCCTCTCTGGCGCTCCGACCGCGGCGGCGGCGCCCCGGACGGTGAGGTCCGGCCGGGCCTGGGCAACGACGTCGCGCTGCTGCTGGCCGCCGCCGACCTGGTGCGTCCCGGCACCGCCGAGCGCTTCGAGGAGCTGCGCTGGGGCCGGATCGACAGCAGCGAGCCCGTGCCGCTCTGCCATGCCACCGGCTACCCGGCCGCCACCCGCGAGGACGGCGGTGTGCTGCGCAGCCACCAGCTGATCGGCACGCTGGCCCCCGGCAGCGCGGTCGGTACCGGTCGGCACGTGCTCAGCACCCTGCACCAGCCGCCCGGCCCGGTGACCGGAGCGCAGTCCCCGTGGTCCGGGATGTCCGGCGCCCCCGTGCTCTTCAACGGCCTGCTGCTGGGCCTGGCCACCGCCGACCTCGCGCCCGGCATCTGGCACCACTCGCAGCTCGGCCTGGTCGCGCTGGCCCCGCTGCTGTCCGACCCGTCCTTCGCCGCCGTGCTGGCCCGCCACCTGGACCGCGACATCCGGGTGCAGGGCATCTCGCCGGGCGAGCGCGCCGATGCGGAGTTCGAGGAGCACTACGCCCGCTCGATCCGCAAGGAGCACGGCCGGCTGAAGATCTTCGGCCTGCCGCAGTCGCAGCCCTGGGCGCTGGAGACGGCCTACCTCAGCCTGGAGGCGGTGCCCGCCGTCGAACCCGAGAGCGGCGACCGCGAACCCTCGCTGGCCCGCCCCGCGCAGCGCCAGCGGGTCGAGCGGATGCTCAAGGGCCGCCACCGGGTGCTGCTGCGCGGCCAGGCCGGCTCCGGCAAGACCACGCTGCTGCAGTGGCTGGCCGTCACCGCGGTGGGCGGCGGCTTCGCCGGCGAACTCGCCGACTTCAACTACCGGGTGCCCTTCGTGCTGCGCCTGCGCACCATGTTCCAGCTGCGCAACCTGCGCCCGCGCCCCGCCGACTTCCTCGCCATCGACCGCAGCCGGGTGGCCGACAGCCAGCCGCACGGCTGGGCCGAGCGGGTCTTCGAGAGCGGCCGCGCGGTGCTGCTGGTGGACGGCCTGGACGAAGTCCCGCAGCAGCACCGCGAGGAGGCCGAGGAGTGGCTGGCCGAGCTGCTGGACGACTACCCGCGGGTCTTCACCCTGGTCACCGTCCGCCCTTCGGCCGTCCCGCCGCGCTTCCTGCGCCATCTGCGCTTCGACGAGCTGACGCTCTGCCCGATGAACGAGTGGGACCGCACGCTCTTCGTGGAGCGCTGGCACCAGGCCGCGCTGGCCGCCGAGGCCGATGACGCCGAGGACTGGGACCCGGCCGACCGGACGGCCCACGAGCAGCGCTTCCGGGAGATGAAGAACGCCCTGCTGCGCACCCTGGACCGCTCGCCCGAGCTGGACGCCCTCACCGACAGCCCGCTGCTCTGCGCGATGATCTGCGCGCTGCACCGGGAGTGGGAGGGTGCGCCGCCGCACCGCACCATGGAGGTCTACGAGTCGGCGCTGAACATGCTGCTGGTCAGGCGCGACAAGCAGCGCCGGGTGGCGGTCGGGCCGCTCGGCGAGCAGCTCGGCCGCGAGGAGCAACTCGCGCTGCTGCAGCGGGTGGCGGCCTGGCTGGTGGCCAACGGCCAGACCGAGGGCGGTCGTTCGGACGCGCTGCGGCAGATCGGCCGGGTGCTGCCCAGCCTGCCCGCCGCCCACCGGGGGATCGACGCCGAGCAGGTCTTCCGCCATCTGCTGGAGCGTACCGGCCTGTTGGCCGAGACCAGCGTGGAGACCTTCGAGTTCGTCCACCGCACCTTCCAGGACTACCTGGCCGCACGGGAGTTCATGGAGGACCGGGACTTCGGCCTGCTCGCCGACCGGGCCGCCGACGAGCAGTGGGCGGACGTCGTGCGGATGGGCGTGGGCCACTGCTCGCCGCGCGACCGGGTGGAGCTGCTGCACCGGCTGCTCGCGGCGGCCGACGCCCGCTCCGACCCGCGCGAGGCGCGCTGGATCCGGCTGGTGGCGGCCACCTGCCTGCCGTACGCCTCGGTGCTGGACGAGCCGGTGCAGGCCGAGGTGCTGGACCAACTGGTGCCGCTGCTGCGGATGTTCCCCACCGAGGCCGGCCAGACCTACGAGGCCAGGGAGTGGCACGGCCTGTACGCGATCGGCGAGGCCCTGCTGCCGCTGCTCACCCCGAGCAGCGACCTGCCCGTCTGGCTGGTCTGCCGACTGCTGGAGCGGATCGGCGGGGAGGAGGCGCTGCGCCGGCTGGCGGCGATCGATGCCCAGGTCGCGGACGCCGGGGAGCCGGCCGCGCTGGCCTCCCGCGAGGTGCTGGCCCGCGCCTACCAGGAGGCCGGCGACCTGGACCGGGAGATCCCGACTCTGGAGCAGATCGTCACGCTCACCGAGCAGTTGGTGGGACGCGGGCACCCGGACGCCTTCTCGTCCCGGCTGCGGCTGGCCGACGCCCGGCTGGAGGCGGGTGATCTGGCCGGCGCCGTACCGAGCTTCGAGCAGCTGCTGGCGGACGCCGAGGGGCGGGCCGGACCAGCGGACCTGCTGGTGATCCGGGGCCGGCTCGGCGAGGCGTATCTGCAGGCCGGGGCACTGTCGCTGGCCATACCGCTGTTCGAGCGGCTGCGCGAGGAGACCGAGGCGCTGCTCGGGCCCGAGCACCCGCACGCCCTCGCCGCCCGGGGCAGCCTGGCCACCGCGCTGCGGGACGCCGGCTCGCTGGCTCGGGCGATCACCATGTTCGAGTGGCTGGTGGTGGACGCCGAGCAGGCCCTGGGCGAGGACCACCCGGAGACCCTGACCATCCGCACCGCCCGGGCCGTCGCCTACGCCGAGGCGGGCGACGCCGGGCAGTCGATAGCGGCACTGGAGCAACTGCACCTGGACGCCGTGCGGGTGCTCGGCGAGGACTTCCCGGCGACCCTCACCGTCAGCCTGCGCCTGGCCATCGCCTACGCGCAGGCGGGCGACCTGTTCCGGGCCGTGCCGATCCTGGAGGCGGTCAACCTGGCCCGCACCCGCGTCCTGGGGGAGCACCACCCGGCCAGCTTCGCCGCCCGCCGCCACCTGGCGGTCGGCTACCTGGAGCAGGGCGACCACGCCCTCGCGCTCTCCCTGCTGGAGGTCACGCTGGTGCTGGCGGGCCGGGTGCTGGGTCCGCAGCACCCGGAAATCCTGGCCCTGCGCCACGAGTTGGCCGTCGCCCGGCGGCGCACCGGCGAACCCGGACGGGCCGCGGCGATGCTGGCCCGGATCATCGACGACCGCGGCCGGCTGCTCGGCCCGGCCCACCCCGACACCCTGCGCTCGCGCCACGAACTGGCCAAGGCCGACTGGGCGCTGGGCAACCCCTACCAGGCGATCGCCCTGGCCGAACGCACCCTGGCCCTCTGCGAGGACACCCTCAGCCCCGGCCACCCACTCACCATCGCGGTCCGCGAGTCCCTGCGGCGGGGCTGACGGCCTCTCACGCCCGGCTCTGTTGCGCAGCCGTGACGGACGCCACACAGATCCCGGACCCGGCGCTGACAGGCTTCTTACATCGCACAGAGCAGCAACCAGTCGAACGGGCAACTGAAGGCCCCAGGATGGCGGCGCGGCTCACGCGAGCATCCCGTACGTCGCATCCAGGTCCCTGGGGGAACCGCTCATGTCCGCTCGCACCAACCGCCGCAGCACCGCCGCCGCCATCGCCCTCACCGCCACGATCACCGGCACGCTGCTGCTGACCGGCTGCGGCCCGTCCGGCTCCACCGGCACCAGCGCCGCACCCGCCAAGCCCTCGGCGGTCACCGTCGCCCCGACCGACAGCTCGTCCTCGGCCCCGACCTCGACCCCGACGGACTCCGCCTCCGCCACCCCGACCTCGACGGCCCCGACCGGCGGCGGGCAGACCCCCTCCACCCGTCCCTCGGCCCCTCGGACCAGCGCGGCTCCCGTCCCGGTCCTGAACGGCACCGCGCACACCGGGCTGACCATCAGCAACGGCACCGACTACGTGGTGATGAACGGGACTTCGGTCAACTTCGGCACCGTCGTCCGGGACCTCGCCTGGTCCCCGAACGGCAGCCGGGCCGCCTTCATCGACGGCGCGGGCAACCTGGTCACCAGCAACCCCGACGGCACCGGCAAGGTCACCGTGGCCGTCGCCCCCAGCGGCGAGAGCTGGTCGCACCCCACCTGGCAGGTGACGGCCGCCGGGGACGTGAACGGCGTTCCGGCGAAGAACAACATCCTCTTCGCCGCGTCCAAGGGCGGGGTCTCGCAGCTGGAGCGCGTCGTGGCCTCCTCCGTCCACGGCACCCCCGCGGTGGTGAGCCTGTACGACAACTCGGGTGACAACGAGGCCCCCAACCCGACGACCGGCAACGTCTGGCCGAACGCCGCGGGTCACATCGGCACCTCCGTCTACGCCAACACCGCCGACGGCGACGTCTACATCCGTGACGACTACCTGCGCCAGCAGGGCGGTGTGATGACCAAGGGCTCCGAGCCCGACCTTTCCTCCGACGAGATGAACATCGTCTTCGTCCGCTCCGTCGGCGGGCACGACCACCTCTTCGAGGCGTCCACCTACAACCCCGCCCAGACCAAGGACCTCACGCCGAACGCCACCACCGACTACAGCGAGCCCGTGTTCTCCCCGGACGGCAAGACCATCGCCGCCCGGACCCCGGCGGGCGTCGTCACCCTCCCGGCCAACGGCTCGGCCGCCCCCAAGCTGATCTCCGGCGTCGCCGGTCTGCCCGCCTACCGAGCCTGACGCCTACTGCGGTTCCCGGCGGGCGAGTTCGGCCCGCAGCTCGGCCAGGTGGGTGTCCGCGGTGTCGTGCGGCAGGAACTCGACCACGTCGAGGAAGCGGAACAGCACCTGGCTCCCGGTGACCGCGAACTCGTAGTCGCCGAACCCCACCACGGCGCCGAGCGCGCCCCGCACGGCACCGCGCACCACGTGCGCGGTCAGGTCGTCCGGCTGCTCGGCGCTCAGCCCGCGCCGCGCGTTGGGGCGAGCCAGGTAGGGGCAGACCATCGAGGCGTACAGCATGCACGCGCGGTGCCCGGGGGCCTCCAGGGTCGGCGCGAGATTGCGGTACGGCCGACCGGCCGCCAGCGCCTCGCCGATCGCGGCGGACTCGGCGGCGCCCACCACCCGCCAGACCGGGCCGCGCGGCATCAGGGTGTTGCAGACCGAGCAGAGCCGCTGCCGGGCGCAGTCGGCGCTGCGCCCGTAGTCGGTGAGCGCGAACTGCGGCTCCTCGCCCTCCCAGGGCGTGATGGCCGGCACCGGATACCCGCGGGTGTCACGGGGCCTGGTCCGGATGGTCTTCGGGCATCGGAACGGAGTCGAAGCGCACTCCCCATACCTACCAGCAAGTGCGGCGACAGAAAGCCCCGGCCCCCAGCTGAATCAGCTGGGGGCCGGGGCTTTTGAGCGGGAGGTGCTACTTCGTCAGGTCCGGGCCCGGGGCCACCACCGCGGCCGGAGTGTCGGCGATAGCCGACTTCTCCTCGCCACGGAAGGTGAACTTGGCTTCCTTGCCTTCGCCCTCGACGCCGACCACCACGATCTGGCCGGCCCGCAGCTCGCCGAAGAGGATCTTCTCGGAAAGGTGGTCCTCGATCTCGCGCTGAATCGTGCGACGCAGCGGACGGGCACCGAGAACCGGGTCGTAACCGCGCTTGGCCAGCAGCTGCTTGGCCTCGATGCTGAGCTCCAGGCCCATGTCGCGGTCCTTGAGCCGACCATCCACCTTGTCGACCATCAGGTCGACGATCTGGATGATGTCCTCCTCGGTCAGCTGGTGGAAGACGACGATGTCGTCGACACGGTTGAGGAACTCGGGGCGGAAGTGCTGCTTGAGCTCCTCGCCGACCTTGTTCTTCATCCGCTCGTAGCCCGAGGCGGTGTCGCCCTGGGCCGCGAAGCCCAGGTTGAAGCCCTTGGAGATGTCCCGGGTGCCGAGGTTGGTGGTCATGATGATGACCGTGTTCTTGAAGTCCACGACCCGGCCCTGGGAGTCGGTCAGTCGACCGTCCTCCAGGATCTGCAGCAGCGAGTTGAAGATGTCCGGGTGGGCCTTCTCGACCTCGTCGAAGAGCACGACCGAGAACGGCTTGCGGCGCACCTTCTCGGTGAGCTGGCCGCCCTCCTCGTACCCGACGTAGCCGGGCGGCGAGCCGAAGAGCCGCGAGACGGTGTGCTTCTCGCTGAACTCCGACATGTCGAGGGCGATCAGGGCGTCCTCGTCGCCGAAGAGGAACTCGGCGAGCGTCTTGGAGAGCTCGGTCTTACCGACGCCGGACGGGCCGGCGAAGATGAACGAGCCGCCAGGGCGCTTCGGGTCCTTGAGGCCCGCACGGGTGCGCCGGATGGCCTGCGAGAGCGCCTTGATGGCGTCCTTCTGGCCGATGACGCGCTTGTGCAGCTCGTCCTCCATGCGCAGCAGGCGGGAGGACTCCTCCTCGGTCAGCTTGAAGACCGGGATGCCGGTGGCCGTCGCCAGCACCTCGGCGATCAGCTCCTCGTCGACCTCGGCGACGACATCCATGTCGCCGGCCTTCCACTCCTTCTCGCGCTTGGCCTTCGCGTTCAGGAGCTGCTTCTCGTCATCGCGCAGCGAGGCGGCCTTCTCGAAGTCCTGCGCGTCGATCGCGCTCTCCTTCTCCCGGCGCACGTCGGCGATCTTCTCGTCGAACTCGCGCAGGTCCGGCGGCGCGGTCATCCGGCGGATGCGCATCCGGGAGCCGGCCTCGTCGATCAGGTCGATCGCCTTGTCCGGCAGGAAGCGGTCCGAGATGTACCGGTCGGCCAGGGTCGCCGCGGCGACCAGGGCGGCGTCCGTGATGGACACCCGGTGGTGCGCCTCGTAGCGGTCCCGCAGGCCCTTGAGGATCTCGATGGTGTGCGGCAGCGACGGCTCCGCGACCTGGATCGGCTGGAAGCGGCGCTCGAGCGCGGCGTCCTTCTCCAGGTGCTTGCGGTACTCGTCCAGCGTGGTCGCACCGATGGTCTGCAGCTCACCGCGGGCCAGCATCGGCTTCAGGATGCTGGCGGCATCGATGGCACCCTCGGCGGCGCCCGCGCCGACCAGGGTGTGCAGCTCGTCGATGAACAGGATGATGTCGCCGCGGGTGCGGATCTCCTTGAGGACCTTCTTCAGGCGCTCCTCGAAGTCACCGCGGTAGCGGGAGCCGGCGACCAGGGCGCCCAGGTCCAGGGTGTAGAGCTGCTTGTCCTTCAGCGTCTCCGGGACCTCGCCCTTGACGATCGCCTGGGCCAGGCCCTCGACCACGGCGGTCTTGCCGACGCCGGGCTCACCGATCAGGACGGGGTTGTTCTTGGTGCGGCGGGACAGCACCTGCATGACCCGCTCGATCTCCTTCTCGCGCCCGATCACCGGGTCGAGCTTGGCCTCGCGGGCGGCCTGGGTCAGGTTGCGGCCGAACTGGTCCAGGACCAGCGAGGTCGACGGGGTGCCCTCGGCAGGCCCACCCGCGGTGGCCGACTCCTTGCCGCCGCCCTGGTAACCGGACAGCAGCTGGATCACCTGCTGGCGGACACGGTTGAGGTCGGCGCCCAGCTTCACCAGGACCTGGGCGGCGACGCCCTCGCCCTCGCGGATCAGGCCGAGCAGGATGTGCTCGGTGCCGATGTAGTTGTGGCCCAGCTGAAGGGCCTCGCGGAGCGACAGCTCCAGGACCTTCTTCGCCCGGGGGGTGAAGGGGATGTGACCGGACGGGGCCTGCTGGCCCTGGCCGATGATCTCCTCGACCTGCTGGCGGACCGCCTCAAGAGAAATCCCGAGGCTCTCCAGGGCCTTAGCGGCGACACCCTCACCCTCGTGGATCAGGCCCAGGAGGATGTGCTCGGTGCCGATGTAGTTGTGGTTGAGCATCCGGGCTTCTTCCTGAGCCAGGACGACAACCCGCCGCGCGCGGTCGGTGAACCTCTCGAACATCGTTAATCGCTCCTCAGAGCGGTCGGGCAGTTCGGGGTCGGTCCCCGCCCTGTCCTTCCGCATGCTAGTCCCGCTCAGCGGCGCGGCAGGGGCTCCTCTTGCCCGTTGGTGGGCGAAGAGGGTGGATCTCCCCCCACGTGTATGGGGGAATCATGCTGCACGACCAGCCGACACCCTTCCCAACCTGATGTTGGGAGACGGTGTTCCCGCTAGTCCGCCCGATGCACGTGTTCCCGCTACGCCAATGGCGAACACGCTCCGCTCCGATCGGTGGAACGGTGTGCACTCGCCTCGTCCGCCGGCTTCGCGGCCTGCCTGCGGTTCGGGCCTGGACCCGTCCCACCTGCATTCATACCGGAAATTGCGGCGGTTCTCGTGCAGTTTCCCGGCTGGTGTTGTTCGCTCGGCGAGAAGTCTGCCGATCGGGGCCCCGGATGACGGGGCCTCAGCATCGCGGGTATGCCGGTACCGGGTCGGTCAGCACTCGGTCAGCGCTCGGTCAGTGCCCGGTCAGGGGTCGGACAGGGGTCGGGCGGCGGCCCGGGTAGGGCCAATCGGGGTGGCCGGCGTGACCGGTCCGCAGCTCCAGCGTTGCACAGGTCGTGAGTGCCCCGCCGTCCCCGCCCCAGTCCGCCGGAGCCCAGCCGGCCGGACCCGGGCCCGAAGGCACGGCAGGCCGCACCGGGGAGGCTCGCCAGGAGGCGCCGGACGGGCCGAGTGCGGCACTGCTGGACTCGGATCGGCTCGAACTCCCGGCCCGGGCCGGAAGGGCCGCACTGGCCCGACTGGAGCGGCTCGGCCGGCCGACCGGGCCGGTGCTGCGGGCCACCGACCCGCAGGGCGCCCAGCGCTCGCTCTACCTCCTGGCGGTGGGCACCGCCGAGCTGGTGCCCGGCCTGCTGTGCTGGCTCGGCTGGGGGCCGGAGCTGGGCCTGGACCTGCGGGCGACCGGCCGTCCGCCCGGCGGCGCGAAGGTGCCACGGCCGCGGGGCGCGGAGGATGATCCTCCGCGCCCCGTGACCGGCGGGCACTCGCTGCGAAGCGTCCGCTGGGTACGCGCCCGGGCGGCCGCCGGGCCGCCGCTCGGTCTGGACCTGGCCTCGCCGGGTCTGCTGCGGCTGCTGGACGGGCTGGCCGAGGCCTGTGCCCGGGACCGGCTCGGCCTGCCGCCGGCCCGCTGAGGCGCGGCCGCCTCAGGAGGCGTTGGCCGCCTCGTACGCCTCACGCACATTGCTGGGGACGCGGCCGCGGTCGTTGACCGAGAATCCGTTGTCCTTCGCCCACGTGCGGATCTTGGCGGTGTCCGCGCTGCCGGCGGCCGGACGCGCAGTGCCGCGGCTGCCGGCCCGGCGAACGCTGGTGAGCCGACCGCTCTGCTTGCGGCCCTTGTCGACATACGGAGCCAACAGGCTGCGCAGTTTGTCCGCGTTGGCGGACGTGAGGTCGATCTCGTAGGCAACGCCGTCGAGGGCGAACGTCACCGTCTCGTCCGCCGAACCGCCGTCGAGATCGTCTTCAAGAATGACCTGCACCCTCTGTGCCACGGGCTTCCCTTTCCGCTTAACGACCCAATGCCTTAGGGAAAGGAAACCGCCTTTTCTCGAAAAACACAAACCCCGGACTGTTCGGGCCGTGACCGGCAAGCGCTCTGGCAAGTCCCCCGGACGTCGCTTCAGAGATGCAGTAGCATGCGCGAGTTGCCCAGGGTGTTGGGCTTCACTCGCTCCAGGCCGAGGAACTCGGCGACTCCTTCGTCGTACGAGTGCAGGAGTTCTTCATACACTTCCGTAGCGATGACAGCCGGGTCTGTCGTACCATCATCGGTTTCACCGATCTCGACGAAGCCGTGTTTCGCGAAGAACGCCACCTCGAACGTCAAGCAGAAAATCCGACGTACACCGAGCCACCGCGCGGTCTCCAGCAACTGTTCAAGTAGCCGATGTCCGACACCGTGACCTCGGCAGATCGGATCCACCGCGAGTGTGCGCACCTCGGCGAGGTCATGCCACATCACGTGCAACGCGCCGCAGGCGACCACTTCGCCGTTGTCCAGCCGTTCGGCGACCCAGAACTCCTGGACGGATTCGAACAGGGTGACGGTGGGCTTGTCGAGCAGAATGCCGTCCTGCGAGTAAGCGTCGATGAGCCGTCGCACGGTCCTGACATCGTTGGTCCGCGCCCGGCGGATGGTGACCTCCATGGGCGGGACGTTATCGCGTCGGCTGCTCGCCGGTCTCCCCGGTGGCGTCCGGTCCGGCCACCCGCAGCGCGTCCCGCAGTGCCTCGCGCTGCTCGGGCGACATCAGCCCGAAGAAGTGCACCAGGGCCGCCGCCGGATTGTCGCTGGTGGCCCAGGCCTCGTTCATCAGCGCGGCGGTGTACGCCTCGCGCGAGGAGACCGGCTCATATCGATAGGCGCGGCCCGCGCGTTCCCTGCGCAGCCAGCCCTTTCTGTAGAGCTTGTCGAGCACGGTCATCGCCGTGGTGTAGGCGATATCCCGTTCCTCGCGCAGATCGAGCAGAACCTCGCGAACGGTGACCGGGCGGTTCCACTCCCACACCCGGGTCATGATGGCGTTCTCCAGTTCACCGAGCGGCCGCACCATGGGGCAACCCTAGGGAAACTATCGGACAAAACGCACGAACTGCCGTCGTCGCGGCGCGCCGCAGGCCGCCGCCCGATGAAGGACGACGGCCTGCGGTGAAGAAGCCGCGGTGAAGAAGCGGGAGCTATTCCGCCGTGCGGGGCGCGGGAGCGGTGGACGCCAGTGCGTCGGCGGCGGCGTCCTCCTTGCCCTTCTGGTCCCCGCCCTGGGTGCGGATGATCGCCCGCACCAGAAAACCGAAACCGATCGCCATCACCAGTGGCGGCACAATCGCGCTGACATACTGCATCAGGTCACTCTCCCTCGGTCTTCTCGTCGGCCGCGGTGGCCTTGCTCCCCTTGGGCTCCGGCCGCGCGTGGTCCGGGCGGACCAGCGGGAAGAGCACCGTCTCGCGGATGTTCTTGCCGGTGAGCAGCATGATCAGGCGGTCGACGCCGAGCCCGAGGCCACCGGTGGGCGGCATCGCGTACTCCAGCGCCCGCAGGAAGTCCTCGTCCACCTGCATCGCCTCGACGTCGCCGCCGGCCGCCAGCAGCGACTGCGCGGTGAGCCGGGCGCGCTGCTCGACCGGGTCGATCAGCTCGGAGTAGGCGGTACCGATCTCCGTCCCGAAGATCACCAGGTCCCACTTCTCAGCCACGCCCGGGATCGAGCGGTGCTGGCGGGTCAGCGGGGAGACCTCGGTCGGGTAGTCCTTGATGAAGGTCGGCCGGACGGCGTTCTCCTCCAGCAGGCGCTCGATCATCTCCAGGATGATCTGCCCGTGGCCCCACTCCTTCTCGTACGGGACGCCGGCCGCGTCGGCGAGCTTGCGCAGCTCCTCGACGGTGCTCTCGGGGGTGACCTCGGTGCCCAGCCGGGCGGAGATGCCGGGGTAGACGCTGATCTCGTCCCACGGCTCGGCCAGGTCGATCTCGTGCTCGACACCGTGCGGGTCGGTGCCGCGGACCACCGTGGTGCCCAGCGCGTCCCGGGCCGCGTTGATGATGATCGCGCGGATCAGCTCGGCCTGGGTGTCGTAGTCGCCGTAGGCCTCGTACGACTCCAGCGCGGTGAACTCCGGGTTGTGGGTCGCGTCGGCGCCCTCGTTGCGGAAGTTCCGGTTGATCTCGAAGACCTTCTCGGCGCCGCCGACCACCAGCCGCTTGAGGTAGAGCTCGGTGGCGATCCGCAGGTACAGGTCGATGCCGTACGCGTTGATGTGCGTCATGAACGGACGGGCGTTGGCCCCGCCGTGGATCGGCTGCAGCATCGGCGTCTCGACCTCGAGGTAGCCGCGCTCCTCGTAGGTGTTGCGGATCGAGCGGACCACCGCGCTGCGCAGCCGCAGCATCTCCCGGGCCTCGGGGTTGACGATCAGGTCCACGTAGCGCTGGCGGACCCGGGCCTCCGGGTCGGTCAGGCCCTTGTGCTTGTCGGGCAGCGGGCGCAGGCACTTGGCGGTCAGCGCCCAGCTGTCCACCATGATGCTCAGCTCACCGCGCTTGGAGGTGATCACCTCGCCCTCGACGCCCACCTGGTCGCCGAGGTCGATGTCGGTCTTCCAGTCGGCCAGCCGCTCGGGGCCGAGCTTGTCCAGGGAGAACATCACCTGGAGGTCGCCGGAGCCGTCGCGCAGGGTCGCGAAGCAGAGCTTGCCGCCGGTGCGCGCGAGGATCACCCGGCCGGTGACGCCGGCCCGCTCGCCGGTCGCGGTGTCCGGCTCCAGGTCGGGGTGCTTGGCGCGGAGGTCGGCGATCGAGGTGGTGCGGGGGAAGCCGACGGGGTACGGGTCGACCCCGGCCGCGCGGAGCCGGTCCAGCTTCTCGCGCCGGACGCGCATCTGCTCGGGAAGGTCGTCGGTCGCGGGGAGGCTGTTCTGATCGCTCACCTCACCAGGGTAGCGACCGCACGGCACTGCCCCGCCACCGGATATCGGTGATGGCGGGGCAGTGCGGAAGCGGCCGGTCAGCCGGTGCCGGTGGCGAGCTCTTCGGTCTGCCGGACGGGCGGGCGGCCGGTGGTGTGCGCGCTGGGGTGCGCGGTGGGGTGGGGCGCGGGCTTGGGGCGGCGGGCGAAGAGCTCGGACGGGGTGGGGACGCGCTGGGTGCGGTGGGCGGGGTCGGCCGGCACGGCAGTGGCTGCGGGGTCGGTGGGGCTGCTCATCGGAATCGGTCCTCCAGCTCGTTCGGTGGGGCTGCTCGGTGCGACGGCGGCGAGTGCGGACAGGTAGCAGGGTGCCGGCGTCGGGCTGGGCACGGCGGCGAGATGGCGGGGCGCGGCAGCGGGCGCGACGGCGGGGTGCGGGAAGCCGGTGCTGAGCGCCAGCCGCTCCCGGACGGCGGCCTCGGCCAGCGTGTGGCAGCGGCCGGCCAGCCGCGAGCGGCGCGAGCGCTCGACCGGGCCGCAGGGCAGCCGGGACAGCGAGCGCAGCGCCGACAGGTCGTCAGGACTGGGCAGGTACCCGTCGGTGACGGCCTCCTCCAGCCGTTCCAGATACCCCCGGGCGCTGCCCGGCAGTGCGGAGCGGTAGCGGGACAGCTCGTCCAGCAGGAAGCTCCGCAGCCGGCCGCCTTCCTGGGCGGCCTCGTCGATCGCCTCGGCCAGCCGTAGTGCCTCCTGGACGTCCTCCGCCCAGAGGTCGGCGCCGCTCGTACTGAGCGTCAGTTGGGCGGGGACAGCGGGGTGGAGGGCTTGGGCGAGGGCACGGCGCAGCACGCGCACTTCGTCGGCGCTGAAGGCCATGCCGCCGCGGGACCCATGTGGCGTAGGCATAAAATGACCCTACGGGAGGAATATCCGATTTGTCGGTAACCCCGCGTCGCGCCACCCCGATTGGGTCAGCTGGGCTTGTTGCGCTCGTAGACCAGTCGCAGGCCGATCAGGGTGAGCCAGGGCTCGTGCACGTCGATCGCCTCGGCCTCGCCGAGCACCAGCGGCGCCAGGCCGCCGGTGGCGATCACCTGGACATCCTCCGGGTCCTTGGCCAGCTCCTTGGACATCCGGGCCACCAGCCCGTCCACCTGGCCGGCGAAGCCGTAGAGGATGCCGGACTGCATGCCCTCGACGGTGTTCTTGCCGATCACGTTGCGCGGCCGGGTCAGCTCGATCTTGCGCAGCTGGGCGCCGCGGACACCGAGGGCCTCGACCGAGATCTCGATGCCCGGGGCGATCGCGCCGCCGATGTAGTCGCCGCGCTCGTTGATCGCGTCGAAGGTGGTCGCGGTGCCGAAGTCGACCACGATGCACGGTCCCCCGTACAGGTGGTTTGCGGCCAGCGCGTTGACGATGCGGTCGGCGCCGACCTCCTTGGGGTGGTCCATCAGGACGTGCACCCCGGTCTTCACCCCGGGCTCCACGATCACCGCGGGCACGTCGCCGTAGTAGCGGCGGGCCACCTCGCGCAGTTCGTGCAGCACCGCGGGCACCGAGGAGCAGATCGACAGACCCTCGACCTGCTCCTCGGCGGCCAGCGGATGAGAGCCCATCAGCCCCTGCAGCAGCACGGCCAGTTCGTCCGCCGTCCGACGCGGGTCGGTGGAGATCCGCCAGTGCTCGACGATCTCCTCACCGTCGAACAGGCCGAGCGTGGTCTGGGTGTTGCCGACGTCGATGGTGAGGAGCATGAGCCGCTTTCCGTATGGGGTGGAGGAGTTACGCGCGCAAGTCCAGGCCGATGTCCAGGATCGGCGAGGAGTGGGTGAGTGCTCCGACGGCCAGGTAGTCGACACCAGTCTCGGCCACCGCGCGCGCGGTGGCCAGGGTCAGACCACCGGAAGCTTCCAGCCGGGCCCGGCCGGCCACCAGCTGCACCGCGTCCTTGAGCTCGGGGATGCTGAAGTTGTCGAGCAGGATCAGGTCCGCCCCGGCCTCCAGCACCGGCGGGATCTGCTCCAGAGCGTCGACCTCGACCTCCACCGGCAGCTCGGGGTAGGCGGCCCGGACGGCCAGGAAGGCCTGCGCCACGCCGCCCGCGGCGACCACGTGGTTGTCCTTGATCAGCGCCGCGTCGGAGAGCGCCATCCGGTGGTTCATGCCGCCGCCGGCCCGCACCGCGTACTTCTGCAGCGCCCGCAGGCCCGGGTGGGTCTTGCGGGTGTCGCGGACCACCGCGCCGGTGCCCTCCAGCACGTCGGCCCACTGCCGGGTGGCGGTGGCGATGCCGGAGAGGTGGCAGAGCAGGTTGAGCGCGCTGCGCTCGGCGGTCAGCAGGTCGCGGGTGCGGCTGCGCACCGAGAGCAGCACCTGGCCGGCCTCGACCTGGTCGCCGTCCTCGACGTGCCGCTCGACCTCGAACTCCTCCTCGCAGATCAGCGAGACCACGGCCTCGGCGATCCGCAGACCGGCCACCACGCCCGCCTCACGGGCGGTGAAGTCGGCGGTGGCGACGGCGTCGGCCGGCACGGTGGCGATCGAGGTGACGTCCTCGCCGCCGGCCAGGTCCTCGGCCAGCGCCAGTGTGGCGATGTCCTCGACCTCGACCGGGTCCAGGCCGGCCGCCTCCAGCAGCTCGGCGAGCGCCGGGTCGAGACCGGTCTCGTAGCCCTCGCCGTCCCCGCAGGCGCAGCCGTCGCCGCAGCCGTCCTGCTCGGCCAGCGGGAGTTCCTCGTGGGTGTGCTCGGCGTGATGGTCGGACATGCTTACCGCTCCTCAGGAGTACTGATGGGGTCGCCGGACACGGCGTCCAGGGTGGTGATCAGGTGGCGCTGCCAGTGCTCGTCGTCCCGCTCGGGGAAGTCCTCGCGCCAGTGGCAGCCGCGGGTCTCGGCGCGCTGAGCGGCGGCGGCCACCAGGGCGGTGGCGACCAGATGCAGGTTGGCGGCCTCCCAGGTCTCCACCCGCGGGTCGGCGGGCTTCTCCTCGGCGACCTGCGCGGCGGCGGCCCGGCCCAGTGCGGCCAGCCCGTCGGCGGTGGCGGCCATGCCGGCGGCCGAGCGCAGCACGCCCGCGCCGGAGCTCATCAGCCGCTGGATCTCGGCCCGGGCCTCGGGCGCGGGCAGCGGGACGGTCCGCGCGGCGCGGGCGGCGGGGACGTCCACCGAGCGCTCCGGCAGGTCGCCGGCCGCGTACCGCCCGGTCAGGTCGGCGGCGATCCGCTCGGCGAAGACCAGGCCTTCGAGCAGCGAGTTGGAGGCCAGCCGGTTGGCGCCGTGCACCCCGGTGCAGGCCACCTCGCCGCAGGCGTACAGGCCCGGGACGGTGGTCCGCCCGCGCAGGTCGGTGCGGACGCCGCCGGAGGCGTGGTGCGCGGCGGGGGAGATCGGGATCAGCCCGTTGATCGGGTCGATGCCGTGCGCGCGGCAGGAGGCCAGGATGGTGGGGAAGCGCTCCTGCCACATCGTGGCGCCGAAGTGCCGTCCGTCCAGGTACATGTGCTCGGCGCCCTGGGCCTGCATCTGCCGGGTGATCGCCTTGGCGACGATGTCCCGCGGCGCCAGCTCGTTGAGCTCGTGCTGCCCGACCATGAACCGGGTGCCGGCGGCGTCCACCAGGTAGGCGCCCTCGCCGCGGACGGCCTCGGAGACCAGCGGCTGCTGGCCCTCGGCCTCCGGGCCCAGCCACATCACGGTGGGGTGGAACTGGACGAACTCCAGGTCGGTCACAGCGGCCCCGGCGCGCAGCGCCAGTGCCACACCGTCGCCGGTGGAGACCGCCGGGTTGGTGGTGGCGGAGAAGACCTGGCCCATCCCGCCGGTGGCCAGCACCACGGCGCGGGCCCGGATCGCGCCGACGCCGTCGCGCTGGCCCTCGCCCATCACGTGCAGGGTGAGGCCGGCCGCGTGGCCGTCGGCGTCGGTCAGCAGGTCGAGGACGAGCGCGTGCTCGATCAGTTCGAGGCCGGGGTCGCTGCGCACGGCGGCGACCAGGGCGCGCGATATCTCGGCGCCGGTCGCGTCGCCGCCCGCGTGCGCGATCCGGCGGCGATGGTGGCCGCCCTCGCGGGTGAGCAGGATCTCGCCGTCGGCGTCCTGGTCGAAGGCGGCACCGGTGGCGATCAGATGACGCACGGCTTCCGGGCCCTCGGTGACCAGGACGCCGACGGCCTCCTCGTCGCAGAGCCCGGCGCCCGCGACCAGGGTGTCGTCCAGGTGCTGCTCGGGGGTGTCCCCCTCGCCCAGGGCGGCCGCGATGCCGCCCTGGGCCCAGCGGGTGGAGCCGTCGTCCAGCATGGCCTTGGTGACCACCGTCACCCGCAGGCCGGCCTTGCGGACGCCCAGCGCGACGGTCAGCCCGGCCACGCCGGAGCCGACCACGACCACGTCGGTGGTGGCGGTCCAGCCCGGCGCGGGGGCGGTGAGGCGGTGGGTCACTGGCATGGTGGTGCTCCGGTCCATCTCTAGAGGGCGTGCACGGCGTCGCCGCGCAGGGTGTCCGTCCCCGGCAGGGCCTCTGCCGGGTCCGCACCGGTGCCGGTGATCTTGTTGTCGGCGTCCACGAAGACCACCTTCGGCTGGTAGGACTTCGCCTCCGCCGTGTCCATCTGCCCGTAGGCGATGAGTATCACCAGGTCGCCCGGGTGGACCAGGCGGGCGGCCGCGCCGTTGATGCCGATCACGCCGGTGCCGCGGGGGCCGGCGATGGTGTAGGTCTCCAGCCGGGCGCCGTTGTTGATGTCGACGATGTGGACCAGCTCGCCGGGGAGCAGGTCCGCGGCGTCGAGCAGGTCCTGGTCGACGGTGACCGAGCCGACGTAGTGCAGGTCGGCCTGGGTGACGGTGGCACGGTGGATCTTGGACTTGAGCATGGTGCGGAGCACTTGGTCACGCCTCCTGAGGTGAGTGCATGCCTGCGAGGGGGGTCTAGCGGACGATCATGCGGACGTTGTCGATCAGGCGGGTGGAGCCCACCTTGGCGGCGACGGCCAGCACGGCCTCGCCCTGGAAGTCGTCCGGCGCCTCGGTGAAGTCGTCGGGGTCGATCAGGGCGAGGTAGTCGAGGGTGACGCCGTCGGCGTCGGCCAGGGCGGCCGCGGCGGCCTCGCGGACGGCCTGCGGTCCCTTCGCGGCGACGTCGCGGCCGGCGAACAGCGCGCGGGAGAGGGCGAGCGCCTGGGCGCGCTCGTCCTCGGAGAGGAAGCGGTTGCGCGAGGAGAGCGCCAGGCCGTCCGCCTCACGGACGGTCGGGACGCCGATCACCTCCACGTCGAAGTCGAGGTCGGCCACCATCCGCTGGACGATCGCCAGCTGCTGGGCGTCCTTCTCGCCGAAGAAGGCGAAGTCCGGGTCGGTGATGTGCAGCATCTTGGCCACCACGGTCAGCATGCCGTCGAAGTGGCCGGGGCGGGTGGCCCCCTCGAAGCGCTCGCCCATCGGGCCCGCGGAGATCCGCACCTGCGGGTCGCCGTTCGGGTAGACCTCCTCGGGCAGCGGGGCGAAGACCACGTCCGCGCCGGCCTCCTCGGCGAGTCGGACGTCGGCGGCCAGCGTGCGCGGGTAGCGGTCAAGGTCCTCGCCGGCGCCGAACTGCAGCGGGTTGACGAAGACCGTCACCGCCACCCGGCCGTCCGCGCCGACCTCCTTGCGGGCGGCCCGGATCAGCGCGGCGTGGCCCTCGTGCAGCGCGCCCATGGTCATCACCACGGCGTTGTCCACCGGCTGCTCGTCCGGCCAGAAGGCGGGCTCGAAGTCGGCGATGGTGTGGGTCAGGGCGGTCTTGCGGTGCGTGGACGCCTTGGCGGCCGGCTTCGGTCGTGCCATCAGTGAATCTCCTCGTTGAGTACGTCCAGCAGCGCTGCCGCAGACTCTTCGTTCAGCGTCCCGCTGGCCACCGCCCGCTGTGCGGTGGCCCGGGCCATCGCCCGGTACGCGGCGGGGATGTCCGGGGACACCGTACTGAGCTGCTCCAGGTGACGGCGCACCGTCCCCACGTCACCGCGGGCGACCGGGCCGGTCAGCGCGGCGTCGCCGGAGCGCAGGCTGTTGTCGAGCGCGGCGCCGAGCAGCGGGCCGAGCAGCCGGCCGGGCTCGGCCACCCCGGCCGTCCGCAGCAGCTCCAGGGCCTGCGCGACCAGCGTGACCAGGTGGTTCGCGCCGTGCGCGAGGGCGGTGTGGTAGAGCGGGCGGACCTCCTCGGGCACCCACTCCGGGTCGCCGCCCATCTCCACCACCAGGGCCTCGGCGACCGGGCGCAGCTCGTCGGGGGCGGTCACCCCGAACGGGCAGCCGGCCAGCCGGGCCACGTCCACCGAGGTGCCGGTGAAGGTCATCGCGGGGTGCAGCGCCAGCGGCAGCGCGCCGGCCCGGGTGGCGGGCTCCAGCACCGACACGCCGACCGCGCCGGAGGTGTGCACGATGATCTGCCCGGGGCGGACCGAGCCGGTGGCGGCCAGCCCGGCGACCAGCGCGGGCAGCGCGTCGTCCGGGACGGTCAGCAGCACCAGGTCGGCGGCGGCCAGCACCTGCGGGGGCGTCACCAGGCGGACGCCCGGCAGCAGGGCCTCGGCCCGGCGCAGGGAGCTCGTGGAGACGCCGGAGGCGGCCACCACCTGGTGGCCGGCCAGTTGCAGTGCGGCGCCCAGCGCCGGTCCGACCCGGCCGGTGCCCACCACACCGACGGCGAGTCGGGCCGGTCGGGCGGCCGGATCCTCGGGAGCGGCGTCGAACGGGTCGAGCGAGTTCACGGCTGCGTTCCAGTCCTCTACGGGTACCAGACGTACCGCACCATCCTACGGCTCAGTCCGAGCTGCCCGCCCTGACCAGCCCGGCCTCGTACGCCAGCACCACGGCCTGCACCCGGTCGCGCAGCCGGAGTTTGGCCAGGATGCGGCCGACGTGGGTCTTCACGGTGGCTTCGGAGAGGGTCAGCTCGGCGGCGATCTCGGCGTTCGACAGGCCCTGGGCGACGAGCAGGAAGACCTCGCGCTCGCGCTCGGTCAGCGGGTCGAGGACGGCCGGGGTGCCCGCGCCGCGGGGGAGCGGGAGTACCTCGGCGAATCGGTCGATCATGCGGCGGGTGGTGGTCGGGGCGACCACCGCGTCGCCGCCGTGGACCGAGCGGATCGCGGCCACCAGCTCGGTCGGCGGGACGTCCTTGAGCAGGAAGCCGCTGGCGCCGGCCTTGAGCGCGGCGAAGGCGTACTCGTCCAGGTCGAAGGTGGTCAGGATCAGCACGTGCGGGGCGTCCGGCAGCGGGCTGCCGTCGGCGGCCAGGCAGATCCGCCGGGTGGCCTGCACGCCGTCCAGCCGGGGCATCCGGACGTCCATCAGGATCACGTCCACCTGCGTGTGCCTGAGCACCTCCAGGGCCTGGGCGCCGTCGCCCGCCTCGGCGGTGATCTCGATGTCGCCCTGTGACTGGAGGACCATCCGGAAGCCCGTGCGCAGCAGTTCCTGGTCGTCGACGAGCATCACGCGGATGGTCATGTTTCTCCTATTTGCCGGTTTTCAGGGGAAGGACGGCGCGGATCCGGAAGCCGCCGCCGGGGCGCGGGCCGGCGTCCAGGCTGCCGCTGACCATGCCGATCCGCTCGCGCATGCCGATCAGACCATGGCCGAGTCCGTCGGCTCCGCCGTGGGCTAGCTTCTCGTCGGTCGCCCCGCGGCCGTCGTCCTCGATCAGCACATTGAGGTTGCGGTCGCCGAAGTCCACCGCGACCCGGGCGCTGGCCCCCGGGCCGCCGTGCTTGCGGACGTTGGTGAGCGCCTCCTGGACGATCCGGTAGACCGTCAGCTCGACGCCGCGCGGCAGCTCGCGGGCCACGCCGGTGCTGGAGAACTCGACCGGCAGCCCGGCCGTGCGGACCTGGTCGAGCAGCTCGGGCAGCTCCTCGACGCTGGGCTGCGGCACGTACTCGCCGGCCGCGTCGGAGGTGCGCAGCACGCCCAGCAGCCGGCGCATCTCCACCAGCGCCTGGCGGCCGGTGGAGGCGATCGTGCCGAGCGCCTCCTTGGCCTGCTGCGGCGAGTTGTCCAGCACGTACGCGGCGCCGTCGGCCTGGACGATCATGACGGAGACGTTGTGCGCGACCACGTCGTGCAGCTCGCGGGCGATCCGGGCCCGCTCGGCGGCCACCGCCACCTGCGCCTGGGCGTCCCGCTCGCGCTCCAGCCGGGCGGCCCGGTCCTCCAGCTCGACCAGGTAGGCCCGGCGGACCCGGGTCAGCCGGCCCCATGCCCAGCACAGGATGAACGGGGTGGAGAGCAGGGTGGCGTAGAAGACGGCCTTGGTCGTGCTGTTGTGCGGGTCGTTGACGTCGGCCTGGAACCTCAGGTAGGTGAGCGGTCCGGCCACCAGGCCGCTGACCAGCGCCAACCGGGAGATCCACTGCGAGCCGAAGGCGGCGGCGGTGTAGACGAAGACCAGGTAGGCGATGGAGGAGGTGTTCGGAGACACGTTCAGCAGGATCTGGCCGAGGCCGATCACCAGCGCGGCGACCACGGTCAGGTCGGTCCAGCGCCGGCGGACCACCATCAGGACGCCGAGCGCGAGCGAGATGGCGACGTAGGCCACCATCCGCAGGCCGGAGTCGCCGAGGGTCGACAGCGCCGTCAGGCAGAGCACGACGAGCGCCCAGGCGCCATCGACCACCAGCGGGTGTCCGCGAAGCCAGGCGTTGAGTCGATGCACCAGACCAGCCTAGGCAGTGATGAGGCCACTTCCCGTCCGCCGGGAGAGCGATCCTGGCCTCGTCCGCAGGTCGGAGCCCGGTAGCGTCGCGGGCATGAGCTGGATGCGGTGGCGAGAAGCCATGGAGCAGGCCCTGTACGGGGCGCAGGACGGTTTCTACCGCAGGCCGGAGGGCCCGGCGGGGCACTTCCGCACCTCGGTGCACGCCTCGCGCCAGTACGGGGAGGCGGTCGGCCGGCTACTGCTCGAGGTGGACGAGGCGCTCGGCCACCCGCAGGAGATCGCCCTGATCGACGTCGGGGCCGGGCGCGGCGAGCTGGTGTCCGCGCTGGCGGGCCTGCTGCCCGGGCGGCTGCGCGCGTACGGGGTCGAGCTGGCCGCCCGGCCGGACGGGCTGCCGGACGGCGTGCGGTGGACCACCGCGCCGCCGCGCGGGGCGGTCGGGCTGCTGTTCGCCAACGAGTGGCTGGACAACGTGCCGCTGGACGTCGCCGAGCCCGACGAGGCCGGGCGGCTGCGCTACGTCGAGGTGTCGACGACGGGCCAGGAGCGCCTGGGCCCGCCGCTGAGCGCCGAGGACGCCGACTGGGCCGCCCGCTGGTGGCCCGCCGACGCGCCCCGGGTGGAGCTCGGCGGCCCGCGCGACGCGGCCTGGGCCGCCGCGGTGGCCGCGCTGGACCGCGGCCTGGCGGTGGCGGTGGACTACGCGCACCGGACGTCGGACCGGCCGATCTTCGGGTCGCTGACCGGGTTCCGGGCCGGCCGGGAGGTGCCGCCGGTCCCGGACGGCAGCTGCGACCTCACGGCCCATGTGGCGCTGGACTCCGCGGCGGTGCGTGGTGCACAGGTTGTCCACACCCTGTGGACAACGCAGCGCGAGGCACTGCACGCCCTGGGCGTGCACGGCGCGCGCCCCCCGCTCGCACTGGCGTCGAGCGACCCCGCCGACTACCTCCGTGCGCTCGGTGCCGCCGGTGAGGCCGCCGAGCTGACCGCCTCCGCCGGCCTGGGCGGATTCGGCTGGCTGCTGCAGGCCGTCCGCATGCCGGTACCGAGAAGCTTGCAAGCCCTGTCGGGATGGCAGACTCTGACCCCATGAGCATCAGGGAGACCACGGTCGGCATCGGTGCGGGGGCGGAGCAGAGCGCCACCGACATGGTGCTGAACATCGGCCCGCAGCACCCGTCCACGCACGGCGTGCTCCGGCTCAAACTCGTGCTGGACGGCGAGCGCATCCTGCAGGCCGAGCCGGTGATCGGCTATATGCACCGCGGCGCCGAGAAGCTGTTCGAGGCCCGGGACTACCGGCAGATCATCATGCTGGCCAACCGGCACGACTGGCTCTCCGCCTTCGCCAACGAGCTGGGCGTGGTGCTGGCCGTCGAGCGGATGCTCGGCATGGAGGTCCCCGAGCGGGCGGTCTGGGTGCGCACCCTGCTGGCCGAGCTCAACCGGGTGCTCAACCACCTGATGTTCCTCGGCTCCTACCCGCTGGAGCTGGGCGGGATCACCCCCGTCTTCCACGCCTTCACCTCCCGCGAGGAGCTCCAGCACGTGCTGGAGGAGGCCAGCGGCGGGCGGATGCACTACATGTTCAACCGGGTCGGCGGACTCAAGGAGGACCTGCCGGCCGGCTGGCTCGGCCGCGTCCGGGCAGCCGTCGCCACCGTGCGCGAGCAGCTGCCGGTCTTCGAGAACCTGGTGCTCGGCAACGAGATCTTCCGGGCCCGGACCGCCGGTGTCGGAGTGCTCGCGGCCGAGCACGTGCAGGCCTACGGGATCAGCGGGCCGATCGCGCGCGCCTCGGGCGTCGACTTCGACCTGCGCCGCGACGAGCCGTACCTCGCGTACGGGGAGCTGCGCGACGTCCTCACCGTGGTGACCCGCGAGGAGGGCGACTGCCTGGCCCGCTTCGAGTGCCTGCTGGAGCAGACCGCCAACTCGCTCGACCTGGCCGACGCCTGCCTCGACCGGCTGGCCGGGCTGCCGGCCGGGCCGGTCAACCTGCGGCTGCCCAAGGTGCTCAAGGCACCCGAGGGCGAGACCTACGCCTGGACCGAGAACCCGCTGGGGATCAACGGCTACTACCTGGTCTCGCGCGGCGACAAGACGCCGTGGCGGCTCAAGCTCCGCTCGGCGTCCTTCAACAACATCCAGGCGCTCACCGAGCTGCTGCCCGGGACCCTGGTCGCCGACATGGTCGCCATCCTCGGGTCGATGTTCTTCGTCGTCGGCGACATCGACAAGTAGGGCTACTTCTTCTTGGCGGGCTTCTTGGCGGGCTTCGGGTCCGCCGGGTGCGGCGCGACCTTGCGGTCGCCCTTGGTGGCGATCCGCTGCTCGCACAGCTCGGCCAGTACGGCGTAGCCGGCCGCGCCCATCAGCTCGGTCAGCTCGGGCCGGTAGCTGACGTACACCGGGTCGGGGCCGTCGTGCGCCTCCGGACTGCCGGTGCACCACCAGTGCAGGTCGTGGCCGCCCGGGCCCCAGCCGCGGCGGTCGTACTCGCCGATGGTGACCTGGAGGTAGCGGGTGTCGTCGGGGCGGTCGATCCAGTCGTAGGTGCGGCGGACCGGGAGCTGCCAGCAGACGTCCGGCTTGGTCTCCAGTGGCTCCTTGCCCTCGGCCAGCGCGAGGGTGTGCAGCGCGCAGCCCTCGCCGCCGGCGAAGCCGGGGCGGTTGAGGAAGACGCAGGCGCCGTCGACCCGGCGGGTCTGCCGGTCGCCGTCCTCGTCGAGCATCGTGATGCCGCCGTCGACGACGAGCTTGCCGTTCTTGTCGGTGCCCTCGTCGAAGAGCTGCCAGGTCTCCCGGGTGAGCCGGGCGGCGTGGCCGATCACGCGCTTCTCGTCGTCCTCGTCCGAGTAGTGCGCGCCGAGTGTGCAGCAGCCGTCGGAGGCACCGCGGCCCGGGCGGATGCCGTGGCAGCCGCGGCCGAAGATGCAGTTCCACCGCGAGGTCAGCCAGGTCAGGTCGCAGCGGAAGAGCTGCTCGTCGTCGGCGGGGTCGGCGAACTCGACCCAGGCGCGCGGGAAGTCCAGCGGGACCTCGCGACCGGGCTTCTTGATCTTGGATGCGAGCTTGGGGGTGGGGATGTCGATGGCTGCCACCCGGCAAGGGTACGGCTCTAGCGGAGGAAGGCTTCCAACGCGGCCGCGAAGGCGACCGGGGTCTCGTACATCGGGTAGTGGCCGGTGGCAGGGAGGACGGTGAGTTCGGCCTGCGGGTAGTGCGGCAGCCAGGTGGCGCGCAGCACCTCGGGGGTGAGCGCCTCGTCGTGCTCGCAGGCGAAGACCCGCACCGGGAGCTCGGCGCCGTCGATCTTGGCGGCGAAGTCCTGGGTGCTCCAGTCGGTCAGGTAGGCCGCGAACGCCTCCGGACGGGAGAGGGCCAGCGACTGAGTCGTCATCCGGTCCAGCCAGACGGCGCCCGCGCGGTGACCGGTGACCATGTCGAGGATGGCGCGGCGGTTGGCCGGCTGCGCCGCGGCGCCGTGGAACAGCTCGAACGCGTCGCCCTCCAGGGGGAACGCGGAGGCCGGCACGGGTGCGATTCCGGCCAACTTGCGCACCCGGTGCGGCGCCTGGGCCAGCACGCGCTGCGCCGCCTTGCCGCCCATCGAGTGGCCCACCAGGGAGAAGGTCGGCCAGCCGAGCTGGTCCGCCAGCGCCAGCACGTCCTCGGCGATCTCGGCCAGCGTGTACTCGCCGGGGACCTCGGCCCGGTCGCCGTAGCCGCGGTAGTCCAGGAAGGCGTAGCTGAAGGCCGAGCCGTCGAGCAGGTCGAGGAAGGGGCCCCACCCCGCGCTGGTGCCGAACCAGTCGTGCAGCACCACGACCGGGTGCTCGCCATTGCCCAGCAGGCGGTGATGGATCGTCATATCCGCTCTCTCCCAAGCTGATGGACGCGCTGTTCGCTGAACATCGTCCTCCGCTGCTGTCCGACGGGCAATCGAACAGACGGGATTTCCTCAGGTCGGGTGCCGTAGCGTGGTGAATTATGCGACTCGGTGTGCTCGACGTAGGTTCCAACACCGTCCACTTCCTCGTGGTGGACGCCCACCCCGGTGCTGCCCCGCTGCCCGCGTACTCGCACAAGGCGGAGCTGCGGCTCGCGGAGCTGCTCGACGAGCAGGGGGCGATCAGCGAGGCGGGGGTCGAGCGGCTGGTCGCCATGGTGGAGTCCTCGATCCGGGTGGCCGAGGACAAGGGCGTGGTGGACCTGCTGCCGTTCGCCACCTCGGCGGTGCGCGAGGCGGCCAACGGCGAGGCCGTGCTCAAGCGCGTGCAGGACGAGACCGGCATCGAGCTGCAGGTGCTGTCCGGCGCGGAGGAGGCCCGGCTGACCTTCCTCGCGGTGCGGCGCTGGTTCGGCTGGTCCTCCGGGCGGCTGCTCGACCTGGACATCGGCGGCGGATCGCTGGAGATCGCCTGCGGCCTGGACGAGCAGCCCGCCGCTGCCTTCTCGCTGCCGCTGGGCGCCGGCCGGCTGACGGCGGGCTGGCTGCCCGACGAGGTGGCCGACCCCGAGCGGCTGCGCGACCTGCGCCGGCACATCCGGGCCGAGATCGCGGGCGTGGTCGGCGAGATCGCCCGGCTCGGGCCGCCGGACCACGCGGTGGCCACCTCCAAGACCTTCAAGCAGCTCGCCCGGATGACCGGCGCGGCCGCGGCCGAGGCCGGTCCGCTGGTGCCCAGACGGCTCACCCGTGCCGGACTCTCCGCCTGGCTGCCGCGGCTGTCCACCATGACGGTCACCGAGCGGGCCAGGATCCCCGGCGTCTCCGAGGGCCGGGCCAAGCAGCTGCTGGCCGGCGCCCTGGTGGCCGACGCGGCGATGGACCTGTTCGGCCTGGACGCGCTGGACATCTGTCCGTGGGCCTTGCGGGAGGGCATCATCCTGCGCCGTCTTGACACCCTGGCGGCGCAGAACAGCTGACCGCTTCCTCCGTCGGGGGCGCCGTCCGCATACGCTGTCTCCCGTGGTGCGAGCAGGCGGACCGGGAGCCGAGCAGCCGGACGACGACGCGAGCGCCCGCGGCCCGCGCCGCGCGGCGCGGATGGCTGGTGCGGGTGCGGGCAAGCCCCCCAAGCCGCCCCGGCCGCTGCGCCGGCGCACCCGCAAGGCAGCCGCCGACCGCCCCGCCCCGCTGCTGCGCACCACCGACCGGCTGGTGCTGCCCCGCCACCCCGCGCTGCACGTCCCGGACACCAAGGTCGCGCTCTCGACCGCCTCGGTCTACCCCGAGAGCACCTCGATCGCCTTTGAGCTGGCGGCCAAGCTCGGCTACGACGGCGTCGAGGTGATGGTCTGGAACGACCCGGTCAGCCAGGACCTGGACGCCCTGCGGGTGCTCTCCGACAAGCACCAGCTGCCGATCCTGGCGGTGCACGCGCCGTGCCTGCTGATCACCCAGCGGGTCTGGACCACCGACCCGTGGACCAAGCTGGTGCGGGCCCGGGCGGCCGCCGAGAAGCTCGGCGCGGACACCGTGGTGGTCCACCCGCCGTTCCGCTGGCAGCGCCAGTACGCCCGGGAGTTCGTCCGGGGGATCAACCGGATGGCGGGCGAGACGGCCGTCCGGTTCGCCGTCGAGAACATGTACCCGTGGCGCTACAAGGACCGCGAGATGCTCGCCTACGCCCCCGGTTGGGACGTCACCGACGAGGAGTACCGGCACTTCACCATCGACCTCTCGCATGTCTCCACCTCGCGGATCGACGCCTTCGAGATGGCCGACCGGATGGGCGACCGGCTGGCCCATGTGCACCTGGCCGACGGCTCCGGGTCGGGCAAGGACGAGCACCTGATCCCCGGCCGCGGCAACCAGCCCTGCGCCGAGCTGCTGGAGCGCCTCGCCCGGACCGGCTTCGACGGCCATGTGGTGCTGGAGGTCAACACCCGCCGCTCCGGCTCGCCCGCCGAGCGGGAGGCGGACCTGGCCGAGGCGCTGGCATTCACCCGGCTCCATCTGGCCACCGCCTCGCGCGTACGCTGACGGCAGGACGACAAGCCGGGGAGGCAGACAGTGGCGGACATCGCGACGGGCGACATGGCGATCAGCGTGACGGATCGCCAGTTGCGGGCGCACGCGGAGAGTTTCGGTGCCGTCGCCGCCGAGTACGACCGGGCCCGTCCGTCCTATCCGCAGGAGCTGCTCGACGAGATCGAGCGCCTCACCGGCCGCCCGCTGCACGGCGCGGACGTGCTGGACGTCGGCGCCGGCACCGGCATCGCCACCCGCCTGCTGCACGCCCGCGGCGCCAGGGTCACCGCCGTCGAGCCGAGCGCCGGGATGGCGGCGCAGCTGCACGCGGTCAGCCCCGAGATCCCGCTGGTCAAGGGCGACGGCAACGACCTGCCGTTCCACGACGCCACGGTCGACCTGGTCAGCTACGCCCAGGCCTTCCACTGGACCGACCCGGAGCGCTCGATCCCCGAGGCGATCCGGGTGCTGCGCCCGGGCGGCGCGCTGGCGCTGTTCTGGAACGTCAAGGACCGCAGCGTGGGCTGGCTGGGCGCCCAGGAGCGGCGGCTGGCAGCCGCGTTGCCGTCGTACCACTACTACGGTGCGATGAACGTCGTCGCCGAGCCGCTCAGCCGCCACCCGCTGGACGTGGCCACCAGCCTGCTGCGCTGGGAGCGCCGGATCACCGTGGACGACGTGATCACCGACCTGCGCTCCAAGTCGTACTTCGCGGTGCTGGACGCCGAGCGCCGCGAGCCGGTGCTGGCCGCCGAGCGGCAGGCGCTGCTCGCGGACTTCCCGGACGGCTGGGTGACCGAGCCGTACGACCTGGATCTGACGGTCGCCGTCAAGCGCGGCTGACCGCCATGCGGACGCGGGGTCCGGCGGGTGGATCCGGGGCGTAGGCTCGACAGTTACCTACCCCGCAGGAGCAGGAGAGAGCTGTGCCCGAGCTGAAGTCCCGTACGGTCACCCACGGTCGCAACATGGCAGGCGCCCGGGCGCTCCTTCGGGCGGCCGGTGTAGCGCGCGAGGACTTCGGCAAGCCGATCATCGCGGTCGCCAACTCCTTCACCGAGTTCGTCCCGGGCCACACCCACCTGCAGCCGGTCGGCCGGATCGTCTCCGAGGCGATCCAGGCGGCGGGTGGCATCGCGCGCGAGTTCAACACCATCGCGGTCGACGACGGCATCGCGATGGGCCACGCCGGCATGCTCTACTCGCTGCCCTCGCGCGACCTGATCGCCGACTCGGTCGAGTACATGGTCAACGCGCACTGCGCGGACGCGCTGATCTGCATCTCCAACTGCGACAAGATCACCCCCGGCATGCTGATGGCCGCGTTGCGCCTCAACATCCCGGTGGTCTTCGTCTCCGGCGGCCCGATGGAGGCCGGCCAGGCCGTCCTGGTCGACGGCACGGTCCGCAAGCTCGACCTGATCAACGCGATCTCGGACGCCGTCAACGAGAACGTCTCGGACGAGGACATCGCGATCATCGAGGAGAACGCCTGCCCGACCTGCGGGTCGTGCTCGGGCATGTTCACCGCCAACTCGATGAACTGCCTGGCCGAGGCGATCGGCCTGGCGCTGCCCGGCAACGGCTCGGTGCTTGCCACCCACACCGCCCGCAAGGCGCTGTACGAGGACGCCGGCCGGACGATCGTCGAGATCACCAAGCGGCACTACCACCAGGACGACTACTCCGTTCTGCCGCGCAACATCGCCTCCCGCGCCGCGTTCGAGAACGCCATGGCGCTGGACATCGCGATGGGCGGCTCGACCAACACGATCCTGCACCTGCTGGCCGCCGCGCAGGAGGCCGAGCTGGACTTCGACATGCGGGCCATCGACGCCATCTCGCGCAAGGTCCCCTGCCTGTCCAAGGTCGCGCCCAACGGCAAGTACTACATGGAGGACGTGCACCGGGCCGGCGGCATCCCGGCCATCCTCGGCGAGCTGTACCGCGGCGGGCTGCTGAACGAGGACGTGCACACCGTGCACTCCGGCTCGATCGAGGAGTGGCTGAAGAACTGGGACATCCGCGGCGGCTCGCCGTCCGCGACCGCCGTCGAGATGTTCCACGCCGCGCCCGGCTGCGTCCGCTCGGCCACCGCGTTCTCGCAGTCCGAGCGCTGGGAGACGCTGGACACCGACGCCGCGGGCGGCTGCATCCGCAGCGTCCAGCACGCCTACTCCACCGAGGGCGGGCTGGCCGTGCTGTACGGCAACCTCGCCGAGGACGGCTGCATCGTCAAGACGGCCGGTGTCGACGAGTCGATCTGGACGTTCAGCGGCCCGGCCGTGGTGCTGGAGTCCCAGGAGGACGCCGTCGACGCCATCCTGACCAAGCGGGTCAAGGAGGGCGACGTGGTGGTGATCCGCTACGAGGGGCCCAGGGGCGGGCCCGGCATGCAGGAGATGCTCTACCCGACCTCGTTCCTCAAGGGCCGCGGCCTGGGCAAGGCCTGCGCACTGATCACGGACGGGCGCTTCTCCGGCGGCACCTCGGGCCTCTCGATCGGCCACGCCTCGCCGGAGGCGGCGGCCGGCGGCACCATCGCGCTGGTCGAGGACGGCGACATCATCTCGATCGACATCCCGGCGCGCAAGGTCGAGCTGGAGGTCTCCTTCGAGGAGCTGCACGAGCGGCGGCTGAAGCTGGAGGCCGAGGGCGGCTACCGGCCGAAGAACCGTGAGCGGGAGGTCAGCCAGGCGCTGAAGGCCTACGCGGCGATGGCCACCTCCGCCGACAAGGGCGCGGTGCGCGACGTCAGCAAGCTCGGATAGCCGGCTGGGATAATCGGCGGTGTGACCGACGATCGCACCGCCCCCGCCGCTTCCCCCGCCGCTGCCCCCGTGCCCGAGCCCATCCGCTTCTTCGGCACCAGCTGGGTGGACCGGGGGCGGGGTTACTGGCTGCGGCGCGTGCTCGTGCCGATCGGGGCGCTGGCCACGGTGGTGGCCGGCGCCCTGGTGCTGCGCTTCGCCGTGGACGGGGTGCAGATCTCCAAGGCCGGCGGTCTGGTCGACGGGCTGCTGATCGGGGCGATCGCGGTCTGCTCGTGCCTGGCCGCGCTGCGCAACTGGAAGCAGCTCGCCGAGGGCCGGGACGCGCTGACGGGCTGGATGGCCGAGGAGAAGTCGCTCGGCGCGGTCTGGCTGATCGGCTGCGTCGGCGCGGCGGCGGCGTACTTCGCCCGCAGCCTGACCGAGGCGCCCGGCGAGGCGGCCCGGCGGGCCGACTACCAGCGCGCCACCGAGCGGTACGAGCGCCGCTCGGCCGGCCGCGCGGGGCGGCCGGGCAAGCGGCGCAAGGGGTGAATCAGGTGCGGCTGGCGGTGCCGCACTTTCCGTCGTCGGGGAGCGGCTTGCTGCGGTCGTAGGGATCGCTGGTCGGCCCGCTCGAGGGGCCCGGGTCGTCGTTGCCGACCACGGTCTGCGGGAACTCGGGCTCCAGCCAGCCGTCGCCTGCTACGCAGTAGTTGTTGGCCGTGTCGCTCTGCCCCTTGCCGAAGGTGATCTTCGTCGGGTCGTTGCTGTAGCGGGTGTGGTCGAAGAAGCGGAAGTCCTGCTGGCGGCGGACGATCTCACGGGTGACCGGGGTGCTGCCACTGAGCTGCAGCCAGGCCGCGGACTGGGCCCCGCCGTCGGTCGGCGCACTGGTGGCGCCGCCACCGCCTTGCGGGGAGGGCTGGGCAGCGGGCCGGTACACATGG
Source organism: Kitasatospora sp. MAP12-44 (assembly GCF_029892095.1). Lineage (NCBI taxonomy): Bacteria > Bacillati > Actinomycetota > Actinomycetes > Kitasatosporales > Streptomycetaceae > Kitasatospora > Kitasatospora sp. MAP12-44. Next base: position 3,660,020 of record NZ_JARZAE010000004.1, on the reverse strand, counting down.
GGGCCCGGGACCAGGGCGTAGACGAAGGTGTAGTCGGTGTGCACCAGCAGTCCGTTGTCACCGTCGCCCTCGAAGGTGACCCGCCCCTGCACCTTGACCTCCTGGCTGGCCAGAACTGCGGTGTCAGGGTTGAAGCGACTGAACCAGCTCGTCGGATCGTGATCCGCGCTGGGATGCGAAAGTGCCTGCATGGCCGCATCGCGCTCCTCACGGGCCATCAGGTCGAGTGCGGCCTGCGGCGTCCCACCGGCCAGGGCGGTCGGGTCCAGGTTGGCCGCGACCAGGAACTTCTTGACCGTCTGGAGCTGGCCCGCCACCGCGCTCGTACTGAACGTCCCGGTGGCCTGGGACCGCCGCACTTGCCCGGAACGCGCCGGGCTCTGTCGGCTGCCGCGTGCGTCCGAGCCGGCGTCCGCGGCTACTTCCGGGCGGCCTTGACCGAGCCGACCACGCCGGCTATCAGCAGCAGCACCCCGGCCGGCAGCAGCGAGGTGAAGAACGCGCCGAACACGCCCCAGCTCCCGAGCAGGGTCAGCGCCAGGGTGTTCAGCACCAGCAGCGCGCCGGCCGCCGGGAGCACCGCCTGCCACGGATGCGCGTCCGCCCAGCGGCGCAGCCGGCGGTCGCCGGTGTCCCGGCGCAGCTGCCCGCCCACCGTGCCGACCAGGAAGAAGAAGAACAGCGCCAGCCCGGCCGGCCCGGCCAGGATGCTCGTCGACCACTTGCCCGTCAGGACGTCGACCCCGAGCGCCGCAGCGCCCACCACAGCACCGACTGCCGCGCCGGCCCGCCACGACCCGAGGGTCGTCGACGCGACGGCCAGCTGCCGGTTCTCACTCCGCGACAAATCTCCGTGTCCCATACCTCCACGGTGCTCCTCGGCAGCCCCCGAAGCCATAGGGGCAACCCCCGAGTTTTCCCCTACGGGACCCGCACCGGACCCGTACTGGACGGGCGTCCGCTCGTTGGACGCCCACCCGCCCGGGTCGGCGCCGAGTGCGAGGATGGCCCCAGTACCGTCGCGGTGATCAAGGAGCCACGCCATGACCAGCAGCGCTGCCCACCCCCAGCGGATCGCCTTCCTCGGCACCGGCAAGATCGGTGAAGCCCTGCTGTCCGGGCTGCTGAGGGCGGGCAAGGACCCGGCGGACGTCCTGGTCACCGCGCGCCGCCCCGAGCGGGCCGCCGAACTGGCCGCCAGGTACGGCGTGGGCGTCACCTCCAACCGGGAGGCGGCCAAGCTCGCCGACACCCTGATCCTGGCCGTCAAGCCGCAGGACATGGGCACCCTGATCGAGGAGCTGGGCCCGCACATGACCGCCGACCGGCTGGTGATCTCGGCCGCCGCCGGCATCCCGACCCGCTGGTTCGAGGCCCGGCTGCCGGCCGGCACCCCTGTGGTGCGGGTGATGCCCAACACGCCCGTCCTGGTCGACGAGGGCATGAGCGTGATCTCCGGCGGCTCGTACGCCCGCGAGGAGCACCTGGTGCGGACCGAGGAGATCTTCCGGGCCGTCGGCAAGGCGCTGCGGCTGCCCGAGGCGCAGCAGGACGCGGCCACCGCGCTGTCCGGCTCCGGCCCGGCGTACTTCTACTACCTGGTTGAGGCGATGACCGACGCGGGCATCCTGCTCGGGCTGCCCCGGCAGGTGGCGCACGACCTGATCGTGCAGTCCGCGGTCGGCGCCTCGGTGATGCTGCGCGACTCCGGCGAGCACCCGGTCAAGCTGCGCGAGGCGGTCACCTCGCCGGCCGGCACCACCATCTCGGCCATCCGCGAGCTGGAGAACCACGGTGTCAGGGCCGCCCTGCTCGGCGCGCTGGAGGCGGCCCGCAACCGCTCCCAGGAGCTCGCATCGGGCGGGAAGTGAGCCGGGCGGTGCGCTATGACCTGGTGATCTTCGACAATGACGGCGTGCTGGTGGACAGCGAGCCGATCTCCAACCGGGTGCTGGCCGAGTACCTGACCGAGCTCGGCTACCCGACCACCCAGGCGGACTCCTACCGCGACTACATGGGCTGCGCGGCGCACACCGTGCACGACGTGATCGGCGAGCGGTACGGCGCGACCCTGCCGGCGGGCTTCGACGAGGCCTTCCACGCTCGGGTGTTCGCGGCCTTCGGCGCCGAGCTGACGCCGGTGGCCGGCGCCGACCGGCTGCTCAAGGAGCTGGGCCGGCGCGGCCTGCCGTACTGCCTGGCCTCCTCGGCCCACCACTCCTGGATCCGCACCGCGCTGGACCTGACCGGCCTGCGCGCCTACCACCCGGAGCCGCGGATCTTCAGCGCCCAGGACGTCGGCGTCGGCAAGCCCGCGCCCGACCTCTTCCTGCACGCCGCACGGACGTTGGGCGTCGAGCCCGGGCGCTGCCTGGTGATCGAGGACAGCCGCAACGGGGTGCTGGCCGCCCGTGCGGCGGGCATGGACGTCTACGGGTACGCGGCGCTCACCGATCCGGCCAGGCTGATCGGGGCCGGTGCGACCGGGCTGATCGGTTCGCTGGACGAGGTGCCGGAGCTGCTGGGGCGCGGCTAGGCCTTAGCTCGGCTGCTCAGACCGGGTGTTGCTCGGACCGGTTGTTGCTCAGCGAGGGTGCTGCTCAGCCCGGTCGGCCTCAGTTGCCCGGCTGGTCGGGAGCGGGCTTGGGCGGCGTGCGGCGGCGGCGCCGCGGTCGATGCGGCATCAGTTCCTGCTGGCGTGCGGTGTCGGCGGCCCGGACCAGTGGTATTCGCGGCGGGAAGGCCAGCACGGTCGCTTCGGTGCCGGTGCGGGGGGAGGTGGGCTCGCGCGGTGCGGGCGGCACGATTGCTGTGGTGGGCTCCGCCGCGCGGCTGTCGTTGTGCTGCCCGGTCCTGCCGAACTCGCTGCCCGGGCCGGTCGTTCCGGCGGGCTGCTGGCGCTGCCAGGCGTAGCGCAGGGCGTCCTGCCAGCCGTCGGCGTACGCGCGCTCGCGGGTGCGGTCCAGCTCGTCCTGAGTGATCACGACGATCCCCGCTGGGAGGTTCTGCTCGACCAGCGCCGCCAGGATTCTGCTGACAGCGGCCGGTTCCAACTGCTGGCGTCCCGTGGCTCCCCCGGGGGCTGACTGTCCGAGCAGTGCGAGCAGGTCGAGATCGGACTCGTCACCTGCTGCATGCGGCGGCTTCGCCCCGCCTGCCTGGTCGTTCTGCCCCGCCACGCGCTGAACGCCTCTCGCCCATCCGGCCTCAGCCCGCTGCGAGCCGCCGTGTGGTTGTACCTCCCGCCACGCTGTCGCGGTCCGTGCCCTGCTCGGTGCCCGTCGTCTCCGGTGTGAATTGCTGGGCGACCTTGATGAACATCTCACGTCGGTCGTCAGGGATGCCCAGTGCCTCGGCTACCTGCTCCAGAGTCATCCGCGCAACGACGTAGCCGCTGTCGGACGTGCCGGAGATTACCCCCACCGCAGGGTAACCGACGACTTGTGGGAGATCTTCCTCGGTCAGCTTGCCCGACCGGATGAGGATCTCGCGGATTGGGATGTCCAAGGCGCGGGCGAGCCCGCGCATAGTGTCCAGATCGGGCATGCTCTGACGCTGGAGCAGCCGGGTCACGGCCGCCCTGTGCACCCCGGCGTCTTCGGCGAGCTTGGACTTCCCGCCGCCCCGGGGACTGTCGATGTCATAACCGCGAGTGCGCATGAGCTCTTCTACCCATGCTGCGAACCGGTCGATGTCAGTGCCTGTGGGCATCATCAGTGGTCTGCCTCCCTCCACCCTTTCGCGCATCGCGTAACCAGGTTACCGCTCGCGCGCGAGCGTAATGTGCGCTTTCGCGCGCGCAACGGTGACGTTTTGATTGAGAACGCGAGACTTTGCGGCGCGTTGCACCCATCCGTCACACGAGTCCCGGCGAGCTCCGGCAAAAAGGCGCTTGCGTGCGCAGGCGCAACGAATCAAGATGGGTGCGAGCCCGCAACATCCTGGCGGACTTCCTTCAGCTGCGCCCTTGCCGTGCCTTGCCGTGCTTTGCCGTGCCTCACCAAGCCGTGCCTTGCTGCCTCGCCGTGCCCTCGCGCCCCCCTTTCAGCCTCGCTGCCTCTCCGGATCCTGGAGCTTCCTCGCCATGCCCGCTTCTCCCACCGCCCCGGATGACGACCTGCTCGACTGGCGGCTCGCCGCGGCCTGCGCCGACCTGCCGGCCCGTACGGTCTTCGCCACCCGCGCCGCGCAGGCCGCCCCGGCGCTCGGCCGCTGCGCCCGCTGTCCCGTGCGGCGGGAGTGCCTGGACGCCGTCGACCCCGGCCACTCCTGGTTCGACGGCGTCTGCGGGGGCCGGCTCTGGCGCAACGGCCGGGTGGTCGTCCAGAAGACCAAGAAGAAGGCCGACTGACTCCGGTCGGCGCGGTGCCACCCGTTCGTCGCTCGTCGCTCGTCGCTTTGTAGCTCAGCGCACCACACTCACGGAGGACCGATCCCCATGACCGAATCGTCCGACTTCGCCGGTCGCCACGCCGCTCGCGCGGCCCTCTGGCTGGACATCCTGGACCGCCAGTTCCCTGAGCTGCTGGAGGAGTTGGTGCCGGGTCGGCCCGGCGCGCGGATCCGATCGGGACCGGCCCCCGCGCCGGCCGCGCTCGCCGCCCTGGCCGCCCGGGACCGGGCTGATCGCGCGGCGGCGCTCTGGAACGAGCAGCACGGACTCACGGCGGCCGGCGGGGGAGCGGCGCCGGTGAACCTGCACATCTCCGACGCGGTGCGCGATATCACCGACGGGGTGGTGGAGTTGGAGGAGGCGGTCTGGGAGAAGCTGCGGATGGGCCGCCCCCGGCGGGCCGACGTGCCGACCCGGCTCGGCCGACTGGCGTCGCTGCTGGGCAAGGTGGCCGAGCAGCCGGTGCTGGCGGCCCATGTGCTGGACGAGGTACGGCGGATGGCGCGCCGCTGCGCCGGTGCGCTGGGTGAGGCGGAGTCGCTGGTCAGGGTGCGCGGTCGCTGCCCGTGGTGCGACTCGGTGTCGCTGCGGGCCTTCCCGGCCTGGCGGGCGGTGCTGTGCGTCAACCCGGGCTGCCGCTGCACGGAGGCGGACTGCGGATGCACCACCAGCCCCGGGCACCGGCACTCCTGGCAGGAGACCTCGTGGGGGCAACTCGCCCTGGACGCCGGGGTGGACGAGGAGGCGCTGGCGGCCCTGGTCGACGACGCCGAGGCCGAGCCGGCCGGCAGCTGCGAGACCGTCGAGGTGGCCCGATGAACAGCGTCCTCACTGCTCTGCCCGCCGGTACGGCCCTGGTCACCGGCGTGATGGCCGCCGCCGAGGTGGAGGTGGCCCCGGCCACCATCCGCAAGTGGGTCCAGCTGGGCCACCTGGCCGCCGCCGGCCGCCGGGGGAAGGCCCTGCTCTTCCGCCTGGAGGACGTCTTCGCCGCCGAGCGGGCCACCCGCCGCCGCCACGAACGCTCCTGACGCTCTACCGCCCTACCGCTCTACTGCTCCTGCTCGACCCCGATGCCCCGCCGCAGCTCCTGTGCGGCGGGGCATCGTGCTGTCCGGGCCTGGATGGGCTGCGTCTCGATCGAAGATCTTTCCCGAATAAGTTGCGATCGCGCGCGCACTCGGCCACGATAAGTGCAGCGGCGGAGCTGTGCCCCACACCAGGGGGCGCGGATCCGCCGCTTCGCGTTGGGCGGCTCGGCCCGGCGGGTGTACGGCCTCCCTCCCTCGCATCGCACCGAGGCTCCGGTCACCCCACCGAGGTTCGAGCCGCCCAACGCAGCCAGGCTCCTGATTCCCGTCAGAGAGATCAGAGAGAAAGGAGCAGCACTCCATGACCACTCCCACCCCTGTCGCCTTCCCGGACGCCGAACGGGTCATCGTCGACTTCCTGAAGAACCGCCCGGAGCTGGCCCCGGCGACGGTCAACAACGTCGTACCGACCGGGTTCAACGGCACCCAGGCTCTCGTCCTGGTCTCGCGCACCGGCGGTTGCTGGATCGACGACCAGCATCTCGACCTCCCGCAGGTCGACCTGGAGGTCTACGGGCCGGACAAGCCCAGCGCCCAGGCGCTGATGCTGCTGGCCAGGGCCGCGGTGATGCTGCTGCGCGGCACCACGTACGGCACCGCGACGATCATGGACGTAGTCGAGACGGACGGCCCGCGCTGGCTGCCCGACTACAACAACCCGACCGGCAACCGGTACCGCAACACGGTGCGGCTCACCATCAAGCCCGCCTGAGCCACCTGAGCCACCCAGTCTTCCTTCCCCCCGAGCCTCGCTGACCCGAGGCTCCCCGTGAGCGCCCTTCGCGCGCTCACCCCCTGATCGGGCCCCGTCCACACCGGCGGGGCCTTCGTCGTTCCCGGACCCGGGAGCGGCATCGCGCTAGTACCCAAGGAGTCACCATGGCTGGTCCCAACGCCGGCGAAATCCGCGTCGCAGGCAGCGGTCGCATCCTCATCGCGCCGGTCGGCACCGCCGCCCCCGCCGACACCGTCACCGCGTGGGGCGCGAACTGGCTGGACCTCGGCTACACCTCCACGGCCGGCGTCAAGCTGACCAAGAAGGACAAGATCGACCCGGTCCACAGCTGGCAGTCCGCCAGTGCCGCGCGTCTGATCTTCGCGGAGCGCGACCTCAAGGTCCACTTCCAGATGATCCAGATCAACGGCGAGACCCTGCCGTTCTTCCTGGGCGGCGACCCGCTGATCCAGGGCATGAGCACGGCCACCCCGCCCGTGCCGACCGGCATCTACCAGTACAACCTGCCCACGATCCCGGGGGCGAACGAGAAGGCCCTCGGCATCGAGTTCACCGATGGTGCGGCCATCACCTACCGCATCGTCATCCCGCGCGGCCAGGTCACCGACACCGAGGACATGACCCTGACCCGCACCGCCGCCATCTCGCTCGGTGTCACCTACACCGCGCTGGCGACCAACGACGCCAACCCGCTTGCCACCTTCCTGATGGGTGACAAGGGGCTGGGCGACTAACACCCCGCCGCCGGCGGCAGCTTGACCCGGGCCCGGGGGCTCTCCAGCCCCCGGGCCCTCCCCTTTCACTCCCTTCTCTTCCGTAAGGAGCCCCGCATGGCCCGCTTCGATGTCAACGCGGCCCGCGCCCAGCGCCTGGAGGCGCTCGGCCGCACCTGGACCTTCGAGCTCGACGGCGACGTCTTCGAGCTCCCCACCGAGCTGACCCGCAAGGTCGCGCGCAAGCTCACCAACCTCGACGACAACGACGTCGACGGCCTGCTGAAGCTGCTGCTCGGCGAGCAGCAGTTCGAGCGCCTCAGCGAGCACGAGCTCACCATGCCGGACGTCGCCGCCATCCTGGAGGCGTACGGCAAGGAGACCGGGCTCGGCCTGGGGGAAGGCTGAGCCTCGGCGAGTTCGTTGATGAACACGCTGAGGCCCTCGAAGCCGACCTGCTCAAGCACTACGGCGTGGACCTGCTCGACTGGCACCGCGGCCGGCTCTCCTCCCGCCGGCTCGCGGTGCTGATCAGGCACCTCCCACGCGACAGCGCCCTCAACCGCGAACTCCTGGGCGAGGCCGTGGACTGGTCCGTGACGGACTATCTGCTGGCCCACGTGGTCGACCACTTGGCGGTCGCCAACTGGATGTTCGCCACCATCAACCGCGACGAGGACGCCGACCCGCTGGACCCCCCGGAGCCGGTGGCCCGCCCGGGGATCGACGGCGAACACGCGTCGGAGGACACCCTGGAGGACGCCGCGGCGGAGTCGCCGGCCGAGATCGCTCCGGGGCCCACCGCCATCGAACTGGCCGGGTTCTTCGCCTGAGACAGCTTTACAGCTCACCGCCATCCGAAAGCTGACCGGGAGCCGCGGGGCACTTCGACGCGCCGCGATTCGCCGGCATCCGCTATTCCGAGCAAAGGCTGTCGGGACTTGGGGCGGTAGGCGAAGAAACGAGATCATTGGAGGATTTCGTGGGATCTGACGATAGCAAGCCAAAAGACCCGACCCCAGACGACTTCAAAGAGTTCAAGAACATGGTGGGCCAGTGGCTCACTAATCATGGTCTCAGTCCGAATTCGTGGGCACAAGGAATCAGTAAAGCATTCCCCCATGACAGTTCGGTCAGTAATCAGGCTGTCTACTACCAGTCGCAGCTCCTGAGCATCAATCCCGACATGATGAATGCCAATCCCCACGGCCTCTCCTTCATGGGTCACGAAGTGTTCAAGTGGCCCTGGAGTGACGGCATCGAGAAGCTTCTTTCGAAGATCAAGGGGACTGAGCAGCACAAGGCCGGGACGAAGGAGGGGATCGATAGCGCCGCTGCCGACAAGGCGCTGGTGAAGGCCGGCGGCAAGTTCGATACCGAGGCGGCCAAGTTGTCCAAGAGGATAGACAACGAGCTGACGCCGCTCCGGAAGAAGCTTGCGGATATCAAGGCGCAGAAGGCGACGCTGGATAAAGACGTCGCCGAAGAAAAGGCGCAGCTCGACGCGCTCGGGGTCGATGAGAAGGTCACCAAGGGCTATTTGAGGGACAAGATCAAGGAACTGGAGACGGCCAGACAAAAGGTGCAGGGGTACGAAACAAAGGCTCAAACCTCCGCCAATAACGCTGCCGATGCGGCCAAGAAGGCAGAGGAGGCAATGAGTAACACGGAGAAGTACGTCAAGGATATCAAGACGCACCTCGACAGCATGAAAACGACGGTCGACGATCTTGCTACCGCCATCGGCAAACCATGATGGGACACGCACATGAGTAGCCTGAGCAGCGCCCTCGGGTCTGCCTCCTCCAGTCTCGCCAAGTTCAAGACCGCTATCTCCGAGGCGGCCACCGGAACCGACAAGCTCAAGACCGCGGTCTCCGGGGCAGCCACTGGAACCGACAAGTTCAAGACCGCCGCCTCCGAGGCGGCCACTGGAACCGACAAGCTCAAGACCGCCGCCTCGTCCGCCGGTACCGCGGTCAGTGGGATCAAGACCAAGACCGAGGAAGCCAGCAAATCGCTCAATCATCTCCAGGGGAGCGCGGAGAAGTCCGCGTTGGCGGTCGAGGAGAACGGCAAGGCCGGGGCCACTGCCGGTGGGCTGATGGGCAAGTTCAAGCAGGGCCTCGGTCTCGGTGAAGAGGGCATGAAGGGCCTCAATGGGGCCATGAAGGCCAACCTCATCGGTCTGCTGCTGATGCTGCTGGCGCCGTTGATCCAGAAGATCATCGACATGGCCATGCAGTCGAAGACCATGCAGAAGATCATGTCCGAGGCCTTCAAGGTCATCCACGATGTCATCGACACCGTGATGAAGGCGATCGGCCCGATCATGAAGTCGGCCGGCGACATCATCGCCAAGGTCTGGGATGGCATCAAGTCCGCCATCGAGACCGTGGTGAAGTGGATCTCGACCGCGATCTCGCTCTACTTCAATGCGTACAAGGCGGTCATCGAGACCGTCCTGCATGTCGTCCTCTCGATCGTCACCGGGGTGTGGAACGGGATCTGGGGGGCGATCTCGGGGCCGCTCAACATGATCAAGAGCGCCACTTCCACCGTCTTCAACGCGGTCAAGGACGGGCTGAGCAGCGCCTGGAACGGCCTCGCGGGGATCGCGCAGTCCGCGTTCAACGCCGTGCTGGGTGCGGTGAAGGCGCCGCTCAACGCGGTGATCGGCCTGGTCAACATGGCGATCGGCGCGATCGACGGCATCCACATCAGCATTCCGTCCTGGATCCCGGGAATCGGCGGCAAGGGTTTCGGCGTCAACATTCCGAAGATCCCGATGCTCGCCAACGGCGGCATCGTCGCGCCGAGCGCCGGCGGCACGCTCGCGCTGATCGGCGAGGGCGGCCAGCACGAGGCCGTCATCCCGCTGGACCGGCTGGGCGCGATGCTCAGCTCCGGCGGCGGCACGAATCAGACCCTGCAGCGGCTCGCCGCGGCGCTGGAGGCGCTCGCCGTGCGCCCGGTGCAGGTCCAGGTCGACTCGCAGACGATCGCCCGTTCCGTGATGGTCGGTCAGCGCCAGCTCGTCCGGCGCTGATCCGGCGATCACCCTGATCCGTCGATCGGCCGGCTCGCCCGGCCGGTCGACCGGCCCGGTCGACCGATCGGCCTGCAATCGACCCAATCAACTGACGTAACGTCAGAAAGGAGTACGGTCATGCCACACAATCTGTGGATCGGCCGCCCGGGCTCGCTCCTGGAGATCGTCCAGGCGGCGAAGAGCTTCGACCGCACCGCCGACCTCGGGGTCACCCAGTTCACCTCGCTGGGCGGCCGGGCCACCGTGGTGGTCACGCCGAAGCCGGTGCGCCGGACCAAGGTCGCCTGGGAGTCGCTGGACCAGGCCACCGCGTCGTTCCTCGACCGGTTGGCCCGCCGGGTCGACGGACCGGGTCCGATCGCGGTGATCGATCCGGTCGCGGTCAACCTGCTCGAGCCCTCGCAGGCCGCGGGCACCGCCCGGCCGGGGAGCCTGGGCGCGAACCAGTGGTTCATCAACGTCCCGTCCGGCGTCAATCCCGCGACCGCCGGCTCGATCGTCGAATCCACCTCGACGCCGGGCGCGTTCGGCTTCACCTCGCTGACCACCACCACCTCCATCGGCTGGCGCCACCCGGTGTGGGTCGGCATCCCGGTGATGCCGGGCATGACCGTGTCGTTCTCCCCGCCGGCCGGCTTCCCGGCTTCCACCACCCAGGCCGAGGTGGACTTCAAGAGGGCGGACGGCACCTACATCACCGGCTTCACCGCCATCGGAGGGCCGGTGACCGCGACCGTGCCGCCGAACGCCGCCTTCGTCACCCCGGTGGCTCAGACGGGTCAAATCGGCACCTTCTCGCTGGCCGGGGCCTGCCTCACGATCAACGGTGACGTCCCCAGTCCCGCGCTGGCCGGCGACGGCTGCCCGGGCGTGTCGATAGTCGGCTACACCGATGTGCTCGGCGCCCATCTGCCGTACCGCAACGTCTCCCTGGAGCTGCTGGAGGTGGGCAGTGCAGTCGGGTAATGCGGCCCTCAGTGCGGCGCTGGCCTCGGGGGAGCGGTCCTATGAGCACGTCGGCCGGTTCGGCGGCCAGGACCTCTCCCCGCAGATCCAGAGCTGGCAGCTCGACCAGGCCTACAACACCGATCTGCCGGACGCCATGCGGGCGTTCTCGGGCAGCTCCGCCGCCCAGTTGCAGGTTCAGCTGTCCGGCAGCTACGGCGTCCCCGCGCCGGTGCAGTACTCGCCCTGGGCGCCGCGCTCGTCCGGTGACGTGGTGCGGCCCGGCCAGTCCGTGGTGTTCAGCACGGGTCTGAACACGAACACCCAACTGCCGCTCTTCCGCGGCTCGGTGCGCAGCCGCAGCGCGGACTCCGGCACCGACGCGGTGCAGATCGTCGCGCTGGACGGCGCGGAGCGGCTGCGCGGTCCAGCGGTGCTGCCACGGCCGTACGCGGGCTTCTTCGGGCAGCGGCCGGTCGCCAGCGCGACCTGGTGCGTGGATGAACTCCTGCGCCAGGCGGGCATCTTCACCTGCCCGCAGCCTCGCTCCACGGCGTACAGCGGCCTCACCTCGCCCTACACGGTGGTCTACGCGACGCTGCACGGCGGCTTCGTGCCGGTGTACGGCATCCCGGAGGACGTGCCGGTGCCCTCGCAGTACACCTGGACCAGGGCGGCGGCGCCGTTCGAGATCGGGGTGGTGCCGACAGCGCCCGGGATGATGATGTCCTGGATGCCGCGCGAGCGCGCCACCGCGCCCTTCGGCGGCCTGCTGCTCGAGGCTTACGTCAACACCCTGGTGGGCGCACCGAACGGCAAGCAGGTCATCCTCAAGGCGGTCGTCGACCGTACCGGCGCCCAGTACGGCGCGGTGCAGGTCACGGTCGACTTCTCGACCGGCATCGTGACCGCCTGGTCGGGCATCGACGGGACGACCACCGGGACCAGCACGACCTGGACCTTCCCCCAGCTGCTGACCGAGAAGGGCAACTGGCACCTGGGCGCCGTGGTGGACTTCGAGTGGTCGGTCAACGGCACCTACGACGCCAACCACAACTGGACCAGCAACGCGCCGGTGGTCGTCCCGATCCTGCGGGCGCCCGACGGCACCATCCTGACCGGTGGCGGCGGCGAGCTGGACGGGACCGGCATCCAACTCGCGGGCGAGCTCTACAAGGTGGAGGTGGTGACGGACTTCGTCACCGAGTGCGTCCAGGTCACCGCGGGTGTCAGCGCGCAGTTCCCGGTGGCCAACTTCGAGCAGACCTGGAACCGGGGTGCCCGGCTGGACGATGTCAGCCTGCCGCTCTACTCGATCCCCCAGGTCAGCGGCAGCCAGTGGGATGTCATCACCGAGATCGCCAACGCGGCGCTCAGTACGGCCGAGTTCGACGCGTACGGCATCTTCCGCTGGCGCAACCACAACCGCTTCGACGCGGGTAACCCGGCCGAGCTGACCCCGGTCAGGACCGTGACCACCACGCAGGACATCTCGTCGATCACCGTCTCCGAGGAGATCGACGCCTGCCGGAACTACTGCATCGTGCCCTACCAGGACTGGACGCAGGTCACGGCCACGCCCAGCCTGACGCAGACCGACACCTCGGTGCGGACGATCCCGCCGGGCGGCTCGAGCACCCAGGTCAGCGTCCCGTTCCTGCTGGACGCCGCGGAGTTCGACGTCGGTCCGGTGCTGGTCGAGGACGACGTGAAGACGTACAACGGCTCGGTGGTGCGGTTCGCCAGCTCCACCGTGGCCAACAGCCCGGCCATCAAGGGGCAGGTGGAAGTCGACGTCGAGCGGTCGAACGGCGTGCTGACGCTCTACATGCGCAACTACTCGACCAACCCGCTGTACACCACCACGAAGACCGGGACCACCTCGTCGCTCACCATCGTCACGATGAAGCCCAGCGCCGACCCGGTCGAGCGCCAGGTGGTCGCCCTGGACACCACCAGCCAGGGCATCTACGGGGTCCAGAGCTACACCGCGTCCACCAGCGACTGGCTGCAGGACGCGGGAGCGGCCGCGCAGCTGTCGACCTGGCTCCTGAACGCCGGCCGGTACCCGATCCCGGTGTACAGCAACGTCGAGGTGCTGTACGACCCCAGGCTCCAACTCGGCGACGTGATCCAGCTGGTGGACTACTCCGGCGCCTACATGGCCACCCCGGTCTGGGTGGTCGGGAACTCGGTGGTGGCCGACACCGACGGCACCGTGACACAGACCCTGACGCTGCGCGGAACCCAGTACAACGGCGCCGCGCCCGCCGCGCTGACCCCGGACCCGGCGGTGGACCCGAATGCCTGGATCCTCCAGCAGTTCAGCCAACTGCCGCTGATCTACCCGACGTTCGCTGACATCAAGAGTTCCGGACGTCAGTACCAGAACCTGCTGAACCACTGATCCGTCCCTGTTCGACCTTCCCTTCCAGGAGTGGCAGATGAGTACACCCCCGGCAACCACTACGCCCACCCCGACCCCGGTGACCCTGAGCGCGGACCAGCTGACCTCGCTGGCCCAGGCGATCGCGCAGCAGCTGCCCCAGCTGCTGATGACCCGTGACCCGTCTCCGCTCTCGGCCGGCGACGCGGTCGACACCAGCGGCGTCGTAGTGAGCCCCGTCCCGGTCACCGTGGTCACCGTCGCCCCGGTGTTCCCGCAGCCGCCCGGTGCGGCGCCGACCGACGGCAGCTCGTCCACCACCACGCCGGCCCCCGGAGCGACCTCATGAGCACCACCACCCCGCTGAACGGCCTGCCGATCCCGCAGGAGACGGACCCGGCCGACGTCCCGACCGCCTTCGCCAACTTCGCCGGCGCGGTGGACTCGCGGCTCGTCATGCGCTTCGCCAGCACGACGGCGCGCGACCTGGTGATCACTTCGCCGATCGCCGGCATGATCGCCTACGTCGGCAACGGCTTCACCTACTACACCGGTTCTGCCTGGGTCCTGATGCAGGACCTGCCGTTCGCGCTCTACCAGCAGACGGTCGCGCAGAACGTCGCGAACCTCACGCCGACCGCGATGACCTTCCCCGCACCGGTGTTCGACGGCAGCAGTGGTTACAACGCGGCCAACCCGACGCGCTACACCCCTACCGTTTCGGGGTACTACCAGGTCAATGGGCAGATCTCCTACGCTCCGAACATCACGGGCGGCCGCTGCCTCAACCTGATGAAGAACGGCAACGTCATCTTCGGCCAGCAGGCGGCCTCGGCCATCCCCACCACCTACTACAACGCGACCGTCGCCGTCTCGGCGGTCGCCTACTTCAACGGCACCACCGACTACCTGGAGATCTACGCCCACCAGAACAGCGGCGCCACCCTGGCCACCGTCCCGTCGGCGACGCAGTTGAGCGTCCTGCGGGTGCACACCTGACAGCCGCGCACCTCCCGCACCTCGGGCAGCCCCCGTCCCACCGGGGGCTGCCACCCGTACCGAAGGAGAACTGACCGATGGCACGTATGCCCGGCGCCGAATGGATCGGCCCCACCCCCAACCTCTACCCGGGCGGTATGTCCGAGCACCGCGGCCTGGTCCTGCACATCCAGGACGGCAGCGAGGCCGGTACCGAGTCCTGGTTCAAGGACCCGTCCTCGCAGGCCTCCTCGCACTTCCTCAACCCCAAGTCCGGCGGGCTGCGCCAGCTGGTGGACACCGACGACGCGGCCTGGACCGAGATGGCCGGCAACCGGAGTTGGGTCAGCGTCGAGAACGAGGGGCTGGGCGGCGACAGCCTGACGGACAGTCAGATCGAGAACTGCGCACAGCTGCTGGCCTGGCTGCACGGCCAGTACGGCATCCCGGTGCAGCCCACCGACGACCCGAACGGGACCGGGCTCGGCTGGCACGGCATGGGTGGCGCGGCCTGGGGCGGGCACTACGACTGCCCGGGCAACGCGGTGCTCGCCCAGCGTCCGCAGATCATCGCCCGCGCCCAGCAGCTGGTCGGCGATCCCGTGCGCAGCGCCCCGAGCCCGGCGCCCGCGCCGCACCCGGGCTGGCCGGGGGAGTACCTGGCCGTCAAGTCGCCGATGCTGCACGACGACAACGTGCAGACCTGGCAGCGGCAGATGGCGGCCCGGGGCTGGTCGATCGCGGTGGACGGCTGGTACGGACCGGCCTCCGCCGCCATCTGCCGGCAGTTCCAGCAGGAGAAGGGCCTCGGCGTCGACGGCATCGTCGGCCCGGTCACGTGGGACGCGGCCTGGACCGCACCCGTCACCTCCTGACACGCGGTACCAGCGGGGCGCATCCGGCACTGCCGGGTGCGCCCCGACCCATGTCCCCATGTCCTCGCTTCCCCTCACCGAAAGGCCCTTACCATGTCGGAGAGCGCAACCCGCACTGTCCGTACCGCCGTTCAGACCCTGCTCGGCCTGCTCGCGGCGCTGCCGCTGCTGGTGGACGGCGGCACCGTGTCGAGAACCTTGCCCGGCCTCGGCGTGGCGCTCGCTGTGGCGACCGCCGTGACCCGGGTGATGGCGTTCCCCGCCGTTCAGCAGCTGCTCCCCGGCTGGCTGCGCACGCCTTCGGCGCCGGCCGCTGCCGCTGCGCCTGCCGCCGCTACGCCCGCTGTCGCTGAGCCCGCCGCTGCTGCGCCGGCCGCCGCCGCTGAGTCGGTGGCCGCTCAGGAGCCGCCTCGATGAGCGATCACGTCACCGGCGTGCAGTCCGTCGACGCCCTGGTCGTCTGGTGCGGCGCACTGGCGGGCCTGGCGGCGGCCGCCGGTCTGCTCTGGCGGCTGACCAGGGGGTTGCGCCGTTCGATGCGCAGGGTCGACGAGTTCGTGGACGACTGGAACGGCACGACCGGGCGCCCGGGCGTGGCGCCGGCCCACGAGGGTGTGATGGCCCGGCTCGGCGGGATCGAGACGCGGCTGACCGCTGTCGAGCACGAGCTGCGCCCCAACTCCGGGAGCAGCATGAGGGATGCCATCGATCGGGTGGACGAACGCACCCGCTCCTTCGCGGGCGGCTAGAACTGCACATCGGGGGACACCGCCATTCGGCGGTGTCCCCCGATCGTTGCGTTGGACCCCTCCCCAAAAGTCGGTCCACCCCCTACGCTCGCGCCAATATCTTCGTACCGGCCAGTAGGACTGCGTCGGTGGTGAGCGAGGTGCCGGATGTCCACCGAGGTCACGGCCCGGCTGCGGCAGGCCCGCACCGCGCTGCTGGTCAGCTTCCTGCTGCAGGGCACCACCTTCGCGCTGCTGGTCACCCGGATCCCGGGCATCCAGCGGCGCTACGGGCTGAGCGACGGGACGCTGACGATCTTCCTGGCCGCGGTGCCGATCCTGGCCGGCGTCGGCTCGATCACCTCCGAGCAGATCGTCAAGCGGACCAGCCCGCGCACCGTGCTGCGGATCGTGCAGCCGGCCGTCTGCCTGACCCTGGTCGGCGTCGGGGCCGGCGACCGGCTCTGGGCGCTGGGTCTGGCGCTGTCCGCCTTCGGCCTGCTGGTCGGCGCGTTGGACGCCAGCATGAACATGCTCGGGGTCGGCCTCCAGCACCGCTACGGACGCTCCATCATGCTCGGCTTCCACGCCGCCTTCAGCCTCGGCGGCATCATCGGCGCGCTGCTGGCCAGCGCCGGGGCGCACCTGCCGCTGCTCACCCTGTTCGGGGCGAGCGCGGCCGTGCTGATCCCGGCCGCGCTGGTGGCCGGGCGGTTCTTCGCCGGTCCGGCCGAACTGGGCGACGCCGTCCGGGAGGCCGCGCTGGCCGCCGCCCGCTCGATCCCCTGGCGGCCGCTGCTGCCGCTCTGCGCCGCGATGGCCTTCGCCTACATCGCCGACTCGACGGTCTCCAACTGGAGCGCCAAGTACCTCACCGAGACGCTGCACAGCTCCGACCAGGTGGCCGCCCTCGCGTACGCCGGCTACATGGTGGCGCTGCTGCTCGGCCGCACCGTCGGCGACCGCACCGTGCAGCGCTGGGGCGCGGTGGCGGTGGTCCGCACCGGCGCCGGGGTCGCCGCGCTCGGCTTCGCCGTCGCTGCGCTGGCCCCGGCGGCGTGGGCCGGGATCGCCGGGTTCACGGTGCTCGGCATCGGCATCTGCGCGATCATCCCGCAGGTCTTCGCGGCCGGTGGGCGGCTCTTCCCGCAGGATTCGGACGCCGCGGTGGCCCGGCTCAACCTCTTCAACTACGTCGGCTTCCTGGTCGGTTCGCCGCTGGTCGGCGCCATCGCGGGCGCCAGTTCGTACCGCTGGGCGCTGATCGCGCCGATGCTGCTGGTGCTGATGGTGGTCCCCCTCGCGGGGCACTTCGCACCGACTCAGGTCCACCAACTACCGTTGGACCATGCCCCCAGCCGAGCCTGACCAGCCCTGCGGCCTGCACCTGTTCTGGGACGAGGCCGTCACCGCCTACGACTTCGGCCCGGGGCACCCGATGGACCCGACCCGGCTCGCGCTCACCATGCGGCTGGTGGAGGCCTTCGGGCTGACCTCCGCCCCCGGCGTGCAGCTGCGCGCGGCGCCGCCGGCCGGCGACTCCACGCTCCAGCTGGTGCACCGCCCCGAGTACGTCGAGGCCGTCCACCGGGCGGCCCTGCACCCAGAGCAGCGCGACGCCCGGCACGGCCTCGGCACCGAGGACAACCCGATCTTCCCGGCCATCCACACCGCCTCCGCGCTGATCGCCGGGCAGTCGGTGGGCGCCGCCGAGGCGGTGTGGCGCGGCCCGGCCCGGCACGCCGTCAACTTCGCCGGCGGCCTGCACCACGCGATGCCAGGCGAGGCCTCCGGCTTCTGCGTCTACAACGACGCCGCGATCGCCATCGCCCGGCTGCTCGAACTCGGCGCCGAGCGGGTCGCCTACGTGGACGTCGACGTCCACCACGGCGACGGCGTGCAGCACGCCTTCTGGGACGACCCGCGGGTGCTCACCATCTCCCTCCACGAGCACCCCGGCACGCTCTTCCCGCGCACCGGTTGGCCCACCGAGAGCGGCGGCGAGCGGGCGCCGGGCTCGGCCGCCAACCTGCCGCTGCCGGCCGGTACGGGCGACGCGGGCTGGCTGCGGGCCTTCCACGCGCTGGTGCCCGAGCTGCTGGCCGCCTTCCGCCCGCAGGTCCTGGTCAGCCAGCACGGCGCGGACACCCATCTGCACGACCCACTGGCCCACCTCGCGGTCAGCGTGGACGCGCAGCGCGAGGTCGCGGTGAGCCTGCACGAGCTGGCCCACCGCTACTGCGAGGGCCGCTGGGTGGCGCTCGGCGGGGGCGGCTACGCGGTGGCCGAGGTGGTCCCGCGGACCTGGACGCACCTGGTGGCCGTGGCGGCCGGCAGACCACTGGATCCGCAGGCCGAGACGCCCCAAGCGTGGCGCGCCGAGGTCCGCCGGCTGACCGGGGGCCCGGCGCCGGAGCGGATGACGGACGGCGCCGAGCCGTCCTGGCGCGACTTCGCGGAGTCCGGCTACGACCCGGGCGACCGCCTCGACCAGGCGATCCTGGCGGTCCGGCGGGCGGTCTTCCCGCACCACGGCCTGCTGCCGTGACCAGCCGCGGCGCCGCCCGCCCGGTCAGCCGCGCCGACCTGCTGGCGCACCTGACCCGCCGCCGGCTGGCCGGCCCGGACATCCCGACGCCCCGGCAGAAGAACCTGCGCAGCTACCGGCTGTTCGGCCAGGGCGACCCGGAGGCGCTGATGGGCCTGGACCCGGAGGGCCGCTGGGGGCCATCGGTGGTCCTCGAGCTGATGGCCGAACGCTGCGGGGTGCGCCCCGAGTTCGGCTACGGCCACGGCCCGGACACCATCGACCCCGAGCGCACGGTGGCCGCCCTGGACCGGCTGGCCGCGCTGCTGCGCGCCACCGCCCGGCGCCGCGGCAGCGTGCTCGCCGGGACCGGCCACCCCACCCAGTTGGCGGGCTTCCACGGGGCGCTCGCAGGGGCGCTCGCCGCCGCGGGGTGCGCCGTTCGCACGCCTGCCCGGGGCGCGCGCCTCCGCACGCCCACGCCCGGCGGTGAGCGGTTGTGCGCCCTCGACTACGTCGGCCCGGTGGCCGTCCTGAGGGCGCTTGACGGATCCCCCCGCAGTGGAAGACTCGCCTCCGGCTCCGACCTGCTGCACACCCACTCGGCGCTGCCGGTACGGCTGGCCCTGGCGGCCCTGGCCGAGGAGGGCCATCCGCTGCCGGACCTGGTGCTGGGCGACCACGGCTGGCTCTGCGGGGCGGGCCGGCTGGGCATCGCGGCGGGCGGCCCGGCGGACTCCAACGACCCCGCGCCGTTCGTCGGCGAGGCCGAGGGAACGGTGGCGGTGGTGGTCCCGGTGGACGACGGGGCGCAGGCCGACTGCTACAGACCGCTGAGTGACTACGTACTGCAACAGGCGGATCTCTGACCGTACAAGGACTCGGCACCCCCCTCTTCCCACTGGTACCACCCGCAACTACTCTGGGGATACGCGTGTGTCGGTGGAGTCACCGGAGGGGAAGCCGGTGCCTTGCACACGGATAAAAGGGTCGGGTGAGGTCATGGGTTCCGGCGAACGCCCCTTGCAAGAGGTCAACTTTCTGACCGTGGCGGAAGTCGCCTCGGTCATGCGGGTGTCCAAGATGACCGTGTACCGCCTGGTGCACGGTGGAGAGCTTCCGGCCATCCGGGTCGGCCGCTCCTTCCGGGTCCCCGAGCAGGCGGTCCACGACTATCTGAAGGACTCCTACGTCGGCCGCCAGAGCGCGTAGGACGGGGGTCGGATGGTCCCGATTACAGGGCTGGGCGCGCGGACGGTAGGCTAGGCCCTCCGTCAGTCGTATGGACTCCGTCTCTCACGGGCGGGAGTCTCAGTGAGCGAGGGTTGTTCCGTGGGCTCTGTCATCAAGAAGCGTCGCAAGCGTATGGCCAAGAAGAAGCACCGCAAGCTTCTGAAGCGGACCCGCGTGCAGCGTCGCAACAAGAAGTAATACTGCTTGAGCCTCGCTCCAGCTGTGCTGCTGCCCGTCTCGGCCTTGGCCGGGGCGGGCAGCGTCATTTTCCGCCACCTGACGCGGTACGGTGCAGACACGGTCCGGTACAGGGAGGGCACACAGTGGGCAAGGTCGTGCTCGTCACCGGAGTGGCCCGCCATCTCGGGGCCCGCTTCGCCGAGCGGATCCGCCGTCAGCCCGGTGTCGAGCTGGTGGTCGGAGTGGACGTCGAGCCCGCGCGCCGCGTCCCCGGGCCGCCGGATGACCCGGACGGCCCCCTCGCCCGGTACGTTTTCGCGCCGGCCGACCTGCGCCGCCCGGCGATCGCCCGGGTCCTCGCGGAGCACGCCGTGGACACCGTGGTGCACCTCAACGTCAGCGCCACCAACCCGGGTGCCCCCGGCCGCGCGGCGGTCAAGGAGATCAATGTCATCGGCACCATGCAACTGCTCGGTGCCTGCCAGCAGTCGACCACGCTGACCCGGCTGGTGGTGAAGTCGACCACCGGCGTGTACGGCTCCACCCCGCGCGACCCGGCGGTCTTCGGCGAGCGGACCCAGCCCAAGCACCTGCCCTCCGGCGGCTTCGCCAAGGACGCCGCCGAGGTCGAGGGCTATGTGCGCGGCTTCGGCCGGCGCCGCCCGGACATCGCGGTCGCCGTGCTGCGCTTCGCCAACATCGTCGGCCCGGCGGCCGACACGCCGCTGAGCGAGTACTTCGCGCTGCCCGTCCTGCCCACCGCGCTCGGCTACGACCCCCGGCTTCAGTTCGTGCACGAGGACGACGCCGTCGAGGTGCTCCGGCTGGCCGCCCTGGACCCGGTCCGCGGCACCACCAACACCGGCACCTTCAACGTCGCGGGGGAGGGCGTGCTGCTGCTCTCCCAGTGCGCCCGCCGGCTCGGCCGCCCGACCGTGCCGATACTGCTGCCCGCGCTCGGCTGGGTCGCCGCGCTGGCCCGCCAGACCCGGGTCACCGACTTCTCGCCCGAGCAGATCGGCCTGCTCACCCACGGCCGGGTGGTGGACACCACGCAGCTGCGCGAGACCTTCGGCTACCAGCCGCGGTTCAGCACCCCGGAGGCGTTCGGCGACTTCGCCGCGGCGCAGAGCCGCGGCCTGCTGCCACCGGAGCGGCTGACCGCGGTCACCGACCGGCTGGCCGCGCTGCTCGGCCCCGAGCATTCGACCCGAACCGACAGGAGCTGAACCGAGGATGACGGCCGCGAGCGAGCGAGCGACAGGTCCTGCCAAGGTCATCCCGATCGAGACGGCGCCCAGCTGGACCCCGAACGACGGGGACAGCGGCGGCGCGGGAGCCTTCGCCTCGCTGCTGGCCGGGGCGGTCGGCGACGCGCTGGCCGGGCGCCTGGGGCCGGTGGCCGAGTCGGTCCTCGGCAAGGGCTGGGAGGGCCGCGCGGCCAACGGCCTGGCCTTCCTGCGCCGCCGGATCACCGGCGACTACGAGGTGGACGAGTTCGGCTTCGACCGCGAGCTGACCGAGGAGGTCTTCCTCTCGGCGCTGCGCCCGCTGGCCGAGAAGTACTTCCGGATCGAGGTCCGCGGGGCCGAGAACATCCCGGCCGAGGGCGGCGCGCTGGTGGTGGCCAACCACTCGGGGACGGTCCCGCTGGACGCCCTGATGACCCAGGTGGCGATCCACGACCACACCCCGAACCACCGTCATCTGCGGATGCTGGCCGCGGACCTGGTCTTCGTGCTGCCCGGCGTCGGCGAGCTGGCCCGCAAGGCCGGCCACACGCTGGCCTGCAACGAGGACGCCCAGGCGCTGCTGGAGCGCGGCGAGGTGGTCGGAGTCTGGCCGGAGGGCTTCAAGGGGATCGGCAAGCCGTTCTCCGACCGCTACAAGCTGCAGCGGTTCGGCCGCGGTGGTTTCGTGGCCTCGGCGCTGCGGGCCCAGGTGCCGATCGTGCCCTGCTCGATCGTGGGGGCCGAGGAGACGTACCCGATGCTCGGCAACGCCAAGACGCTGGCCCGGCTGCTCGGCCTGCCGTACGTGCCGATCACGCCGACCTTCCCGTGGCTGGGGCCGCTCGGGGCGATCCCGCTGCCGACGAAGTGGACCATCCAGTTCGGCGAGCCGATCCGCACCGACAACCACCCGCCGGAGGCGGCGGATGATCCGATGCTGGTCTTCAACCTGACCGACGAGGTGCGCGAGACCATCCAGCACACGCTCTACCGGCTGTTGGTGCAGCGCCGCTCGGTCTTCTTCTGAACAGCTGCGGCCCGCACCCCCGACTCGACGGGCGTGCGGGCCGCAGCGGCGTGCTTAGACCGACCGGTCTCAGCTGCCGTTCCCACCGCTCAGGCCGAGGCCGGGGAGCAGGCCCGGGATGAGCGGCGGCAGGTTCAGCCCCGGGTCGACCTGAGGCGTGCCGCTCGGCGAGCTGCCGACGGCCGGCGCCCCCGACTGGGCGCCGCCGACCGGGGCACCCGCCGCGCCCTGGGGCGTGCCGGAGGCCGACGCGGCGGCGTTGCCGCCACTGCCCGTCAGGCTGCCGGTCAGGCCGTTGACCAGCCCGTTCACCTGGCCGCCGACCGCGCCGCCGGAGCCCTGGCCGGTGCTCTGGCCCGCACCGCCGGCCGACGGACGACTGCCGCCTGCTGCCCCGGACGCGCCGGAGCCCGCCGCGGAGCCCGTACCGGCGCCCGGCTGCTGGCCGTCGCCGGCCGCGGACGAGGACGAGCCGTTCGGCGCGTCGGCCGACTGGACCGCGCCCGGGTGACCGGCGGCCGGGTCCAGGTGCAGCGGTGCGACGTCCTGGTCCATGGCGCCGAAGAGCTGGTCCATCTGACCGGCCATCGGGGTCAACTGCGCGGGCAGGTGGCCCTGCAGGTCGTTCCAGTGGGTGTCCTGGCCCTCGCTGAAGGCGGCCAGTCTGCGCATCGGGTCCAGCGAGCCGTTGGCCCGGTAGACCGAGCGCAGCAGGTCGCGGCCCTTGGCAGCCTCGGCGTGCATGTCGTCCAGCGCCGCGCCGAGCTCGGCCACGGTGGCCGGGCTCAGCGTCGCGGGGTCGTTGTCCTGGCCGACCAGGCTGCGGGCCTCGGCGAGCCGGGTGGACGCCTGGTCGAGCAGCAGGGCGCCGCGCTCGGAGTCCGAGTTGGCCAGGTCGAGGCGCAGCCCCTCCAGACCGCGCTTCATGCCGTACAGGGTGTCCCCGGGCAGCGCCTTGGTGCTCGCGGCGGCCACTCCGGCGAGGCTGCCGACGGTCACCCCCGCCACCAGGCCGCCGATCGCGAACCGTCTCGTCCAGCGCCGCCGCCGGCCGACCCGTTCGGCCCGGTGGCGCCGCTGACCCGGCACGGTCGGCAGTCCGCCGCCCGCCATCGCCTGCTCGAACGCGGCCATCAGTTGCGCGCGTTGGGTGACACGCACCTCAACGTCCAGTCCGGGCGCGGTGATCGCGCTCAAGGACTGGGCCGTGTTGAGGAGTTCGCCCATCCCCGGATTGCTCGCCGGTTGTCCTGTCCGGTGGGCCTCCAGCGCCTCGGCGAAGGCCTTCGCCCGCCGGTGCTCCAGCACGTTTGCCGTCACGGGCCACACCTCCCTTCGTCGTTGTCGACTCCCCGGCCTGCCGGACGGTTGCCACGGCGGGCCAAATCCACTCCATCGGGTGACAGTGCGCGACTTGGCTTGACCGCGCGACCCGAGGTGGTTTGCACGCTGGGCAACGAGTGGCGAGGGGGGTCGGTTACGCACGAGTGATCATGTGACCGCCCATTCACCCGGACGTGTAAGAACGGACCGGAGGATGACCGCTGAGCTGACGCCGGTACCGGTACCGGTACCGGTATCGGTATCGGTATCGCCACGGGTGCGGTCATCGCGCGTCGGGCGGCAGCAGACGGGCCAGCGTGCGCACGGCACGGTACTGCAGGGTCTTGATGGCCCCCTCGTTCTTGCCCATGATCCGCGCGGTCTCGGCCACCGAGAGGCCCTGCAGGAAGCGCAGCGTGACGCACTCCTGCTGCTGCGGGTTGAGTCGGTGGACGGCGTCCAGCAGGGCCGCGTTGGACAGCGACTCCAGGACCGAGTCCTCGGGGCTGCGCTCGCACTCGTTGGAGTCCAGCATCTCGCCGGTGGTGACCTCCAACCGGAAGCGGCTGGACTTGAAGTGGTCGGCCACCAGGTTGCGGGCGATGGTCACCAGCCAGGCGCCGAAGTCCCGGCCCTGCCAGGTGAAGGTGCCGATCCGGCGCAGCGCCCGCAGGAAGGTCTCGCTGGTGAGGTCCTCGGCGGTGGCCCGGCTGCCGACCCGGTAGTAGATGTAGCGGTAGACCGTGTCGCAGTAGTGGTCGTACAGCCGCCCGAACGCCTCGCTCTCGCCGGCCTGGGCCCGTTCGACCAGATCCATGATCGGATTTTCGGACTCGACGCCGGGCGGCGGCAGCGTCCTGGTCCGGCCGCGGGTGCCGGCGCCGCCCGCGGTGGTGCTGCGACTGCGGGTGCCGGCGCCGCCCGCAGCGGTGCTGCGCAGTGCCGTGCCCGGCCCGAACGAGGCACCGGCCGGGACGAGTTGGGGGGAGGCCAGGACGAACTGGTCGCGGAGCAGGGAGCGGAGCAGGCGAAGATTGCGCGAGGCGACAGCGGGCACAGCGACGGCGGGCTTGGCGACGGCGGGCGACGGGGACAAGGGGGGCGCGAAGCTCCCTGGAAGGGTGGTGGCGGGCGACGGGCGGGCGGGAGCAGGCGCGTCGTTCCGGACGGGTGGGTACACGGGACTCCCAGAGGCAGAACTGTGGACGGATCACCTCCGCCTGCGCGGAGTGCACACTCCTCGTCACCCCGCCGGGGGGACACGTGGGTTGGGCGTGCATCCAGGAGAGAATAACGCTTTGTGCAATGACAGCTACACCCTGTGGCCGAAGTGGTCGAATGGGATCCACTTCGCGTGGTATATGAGCTGAAAGTGACCGAACAAAGCTCCGAACTGCACGCCCTACGCGATCATATGGTGGCGGAGTGTGACCAATTCCGAGGTCGGCCGGGCGAATTCCCTGCCCTGGGGGCCGCCAATCCCAGACTTTCCGCGGCGTTCGAACGATCAGAACCGGTCAGTCGGGCGGCCCGGCAAGGACACTGGCAACACGTCAGGGGCGGCGGCGCCGCAGCGCCACTCCCGCCACGGTGGCACCGGCCACCACGCCGAGCAGCGCCGCCGCCGGGATACCGATCCGCGCCGCCTTGCGACCTGTCCGGAAGTCCTGCACCCGCCAGCCCTGGGCCCGCGCGTAGCGGCGCAGCGCGCCGTCCGGGTTGACCACGAAGGGATGCCCGACCAGCGACAGCATCGGGATGTCGTTGGCCGAGTCGCTGTACGCGGCGCAGTGCGCCAGCTCCAGCCGCTCGCGCCGGGCGAGCGCGCCGACCGCGGCCGCCTTGGCCGGGCCGTGCAGCATCTCGCCCACCAGCCGCCCGGTGTACCGGCCGTCCTCCGCCTCGGCGACGGTGCCCAGCGCGCCGGTCATGCCCAGCCGGCGGGCGATGATCCTGGCCACCTCCAGCGGCGCGGCGGTCACCAGCCAGACCCGCTCCCCGGCGTCCAGGTGCATCTGCACCAGCGCCCGGGTGCCCGGCCACACCTTGGCGGCGACGATGTCCTCGAAGATCTCCTCGCAGATCTCCTCCAGATCGGCGGTCCGCTTGCCGGCCACCAGCGACAGTGCGGTGTGCCGGGCGTCGGCGATGTGCTCCGGGTCCTCGGCGCCGTGCAGTCGGAACCAGGCCTGCTGCCAGGCGAACTTGGCCATCTCGCGCCGGGAGAAGAACTTGCGGCGGTACAGGCCCACGCCGAGATAGAAGACCGCGGCGCCCTGCAGGATGGTGTTGTCGCAGTCGAAGAAGGCGGCGCCCTGCGGGTGGGCCGCTGACGCCTGCCGGTCCTCGGCCTCGCCGGTCTCCTCGACGGGCGCCGGCGTGTCGCGCAGCGCCCGCTCGGCGGCGTCGGCAGCCGCCTCGCCCGCCAGGGCGGTCCGCTCGGAGGAGGAACGCCTTGCCTGGGTGAGCCTTCGCAGCGCGGCCATCTTTCTCCTTGCGTGGGATTCCGCGACTTCAAGCGAGGAGGGATACGCGTCCATCGCCCGCAGAGCCGCGAAGCGGCGTAGTAATCTGTCGCCCTGCCCTCTGGGCAGCGGTCAGGGCTTGGCCGCCATGAGGCTCGAATGGGCCAAGTGAGAAGCCACCTTGTTCGCGGGGTGGAGGAGTCACGGCACCGAGCATAGTCAGCTGCGGTGAACAGCGTGTGTGGGCGGTAGGGCACACGAGCGGTACCGGTCGCGGCGCACAATGGGGCGATGAGTCCACTGCTGCGCCGCGACAGCCGCGACAAGAGCCCCAAGCCCGCCGACCGTACGGTCACGCTGATCGGGAAGCCGGGCTGCCATCTCTGCGACCAGGCCCGGGAGGTGATCCTGCGGGTCGTCGGCGACCTCGGCTCGGGCTTCGAGGAGCGGGACATCACCCAGGACGAGGAGCTCTACCGCACGTACGCGGAGCAGATCCCGGTGACCCTGATCGACGGCCGCCAGCACGACTTCTGGCGCGTCGACGAGAAGCGCCTGCGCACCGCGCTGCTGAAGTAGCACCCGCACCGAGTAGCACCCGCCACCCCCGCCGATCGGCGGGTGGGTCGGGTCGAATCGTTGCCGGAACGACTCGATTTCGGCTCAGTAGGGGCTCTCTCATCTGTCTACGATCAACCTCGTTCCACGCGGCCGGGGTATCGAACTCAGAGGAGGGCAGCCATGGTTCCCGGGCGCGCCCTGCCTGCCGGGGTCGGCGGTTTCGCCGTGATCGACATCGAGGCCAGCGGCAACAGTCCGTGGCGCCACCGGGTGGTGGAGATCGGCGTGGTGCTGCTGGACACCGCGCTGCGGGCCGAGACGGAGTTCGCCACCCTGGTCGACCCGAACGGCCCGGTCGGTCCCACCCATGTGCACCGGATAACCCAGGACGACGTGGTCGGCGCCCCGCGTTTTCGTGAGATCGCGCCGTTTCTGCTCGAACTGCTGGCCGGACGCGTCCTGGTGGGCCACCATGTCAGCTGTGACCGGGCCTTCCTGGAGCGTGAGTTCGCCCGGATCGGGGTGTCGCTGCCGGCCGTCCCGCTGCTCTGCACGATGCGCCTGGCCCGCCACCACCTCCCGCAGGCCGGCGGCTTCGGCCTGGCCGCCTGCGTGGCGGCGGCCGGTCTCGGCGACTTCCATCCGCACACCGCGCTCGGCGACGCCCGGGCCGCCGCCGACCTCCTGCGGCACTGCGCGGCGGCGCCCGAGGCCCCGGACGCGCCCGCACAGCCGCCCGAGGCCTGGGCCGAGCCGCTGCGCGAGGCGTCCGTGCTGGCCTGGCCCCGTCTGGGCCGGTCCCGGGTGCGCGTCCTGCGGCGGGTGGGGTACGAAGCGTGATGCGCGTCACTGTGGCGGGACAAATCGGACACCATCTTTGTGCACACGTTCACAAACGCATAGCCTGGCAGCCAAAGCCCAGCTTCACCCACAGGAGCACCGTGGCAATCGGCCGATCCACCCCGAAGTCCTCGCCCCCCAGCCCTGCCGACGGAGGCTCCATGCGCCGCACCCCTGTGGGACGTCAGACGCGCGCCCGCGGTATCCCCGAGGCGACTGTCGCCCGACTCCCGCTCTACCTGCGCGCGCTGACCGCGCTCTCCGAGCGCTCGGTGCCGACCGTCTCCTCCGAGGAGCTGGCCGCTGCGGCCGGGGTCAACTCCGCCAAGCTCCGCAAGGACTTCTCCTACCTGGGTTCCTACGGAACCCGGGGCGTGGGCTACGACGTCGAGTACCTCGTGTACCAGATCTCCCGTGAGCTGGGTCTCACCCAGGACTGGCCCGTGGTGATCGTTGGGATCGGCAACCTCGGCCACGCGCTGGCCAACTACGGCGGCTTCGCCTCCCGCGGTTTCCGGGTGGCGGCCCTGCTGGACGCCGACCCGGCCGTGGTCGGCAGCAGCGCGGCCGGCCTGCCCGTGGTCCACATGGACGAGCTGGAGGCCATCGTGGAGAGCCAGCACGTCTCCATCGGGGTCATCACCACCCCGCCGGGCGCCGCGCAGCAGGTCTGCGACCGGCTGGTCGAGGCGGGCGTCACCAGCATCCTGAACTTCGCGCCGACCGTGCTGACCGTTCCGGACGGCGTGGACGTGCGCAAGGTGGACCTCTCGATAGAGCTCCAGATCCTGGCCTTCCACGAGCAGCGCAAGGCCGGCGAGGAGCCCGACCAGGGCCGCACCGGCGAGGAGTCGGTGCTCGACCGCGCCCCCGGCCCGGTCCGCGCGGCCGCCGCCAAGCTGCGCAGGGCGGCCGGCGCCGCCAAGGACGCCAAGGACGCCAAGGCGGAGAAGACCGAGACCGACGCCGAGCGGCCCGCGGTGATGCCGGCATGAGCTTGCTCGTCGTGGGTCTCAGTCACCGCACCGCCCCCGTGGGCGTCCTGGAGCGCGCCGCGCTGACCGGGGACGTCCCCAACCGCCTGCTGCACGACGCGGCCGCCACGGCCACCGTCTCCGAGGCGGCCCTGCTCAACACCTGCAACCGGATCGAGCTCTACGCGGACGTGGACAAGTTCCACGCCGGCGTCGCCGAGCTCTCGCTGCTCCTCGCCCACCACAGCGGCGTGGACCTGGAGGAGCTGACCGCCCACCTCTACGTCCATTACGAGGACCGCGCCGTCCACCATCTCTTCTCGGTGGCCTGCGGTCTGGACTCGATGGTGGTCGGCGAGGGCCAGATCCTCGGCCAGCTGCGCGACGCGCTCGCCCGCGCCCAGGAGGAGCACACCGCGGGCCGCGGCCTGAACGAGCTCTTCCAGCAGGCCCTGCGGGTCGGCAAGCGCGCCCACAGCGAGACCGGGATCGACAAGGCCGGCCAGTCGCTGGTCACCTTCGGCCTGGACCAGATCGCCGTAGGCGCCGGCGCGATCGCCGGCAAGCGGGCCCTGGTGGTCGGCGCGGGCTCGATGAGCTCGCTGGCCGCCGCCACGCTCTCCCGGGCCGGGGTCAGCGACCTGCTGATCGCCAACCGCACCCCCGAGCGGGCCGAGCGGCTGGCCGCGAGCCTGGGCGCCCGGACGGTGGAGTTCGCCAAGGTCCCGCAGGCCCTGGCCGACGTGGACCTGGTGATCTCCTGCACCGGCTCGGCCGGCGCGGTGATCGCCGCTGCCGACGTCGCGGCGGCCGTCGCGGTCCGTACCGCGCCCGAGCCGCTGGCCTTCCTCGACCTGGCGATGCCGCGCGACGTGGACCACGCGGTCCACGAGCTGCCCGGTGCGCTGCTGGTCGACCTGGAGTCGCTCTCGCAGGCGCACGCCGCCACCCCCGGCGCGGGGGACGTGGACGCGGTCACCGGGATCGTCGCCGACGAGGTGGCCGCCTTCGGCGCCGCCCAGCGCGCCGCGCGGATCGCGCCCACCGTGGTCGCGCTGCGCGCGATGGCCTCCGAGGTGGTCGGCGCCGAGCTGGCCCGCCTCGACTCCCGACTGCCCACCCTGGACGAACGCTCGCGCGCCGAAATGGCGCAGACCGTCCGCAGGGTGGTCGACAAACTGCTGCACGCACCGACGGTGCGGGTCAAGCAGCTGGCCGCCGAACCGGGCGGTGCCTCCTACGCGGACGCGCTCCGCGAGCTCTTCGATCTCGACCCGGGCGCCGTGCAAGCGGTGTCCGGTACGCCGCTCGGGCCGCAGACGCAGCCCGCCAGCGGTAGTCTCGCGGGCGGAGCGGCCCGATGAACCACCATATCGACCACCAGCACGACCGGGATGATCACGTGATGAATGGTCAGCTGAGTACCCTACAGGGCCAGTTGGACGCCGAAACGATACCGCTGCGGCTGGGCACCCGCCGCAGCGCACTGGCGATGGCCCAGTCGGGCATGGTCGCCCGGGAGGTCACCCGGGTCACCGGTCGGCCTGTCGAGTTGGTGGAGATCACCACCTACGGCGACACCTCCCGCGAGCACCTCGCGCAGATAGGCGGCACCGGCGTCTTCGTCTCCGCCCTGCGCGACGCGCTCCTCGAGGGCCGGATCGACTTCGCCGTCCACTCGCTGAAGGACCTGCCCACCGCGGCCCCCGAGGGCCTGCTGCTGGCAGCCGTCCCCGAGCGCGAGGACGCCCGCGACGCCCTGGTCGCCCGCGAGGGCCTGAACCTGGCCGAACTGGTCGAGAAGTGCGCCGGCCGTCCGGCTCGGATCGGCACCGGCTCGCCGCGCCGGATGGCGCAGCTGAACGCCTGGGCCACCGCCAACGGCGCCTCGATCGAGACCGTCGCGATCCGCGGCAACGTCGACACCCGGATCGGCTTCGTGCACTCCGGCGAGCTGGACGCCGTCGTGCTCGCCACGGCCGGCCTCAACCGGCTCGGCCGCGGCGCCGAGGTCACCGAGCACCTCGACCCCGAGCTGATGCTCCCGGCCCCCGGCCAGGGCGCGCTCGCCCTCGAGTGCCGGGCCGACGCTGTGGAGCTGGCCGCCGCCCTCGGCGCGCTCGACCACGCACCCACGCGCGCCGCGGTCGTCGCGGAACGTGCCCTGCTGGCCGCGCTTGAGGCCGGCTGCTCCGCCCCCGTCGCCGCACTGGCGACCGTGAGCAGCAGATCCGAACTGCGGCTGGAGGGCGTCGTCGGCACGATCGACGGCGCCACCTTGCTGATGATGTCCACCACTGGCCCGCTTGTCCTGGACGAGACGGCCGAACGGCAGGCGGCGGCCCTCGGCCACGCGCTCGCCGCCCGGCTGCTCGACGGGGGAGCGGCCGGTCTGATGGGGGAGCGAGCCTGATGAGCCCCACCGCCACCGCCGATCGGTCCGGACGCTGCACCTTCCTGGGCGCGGGCCCGGGTGACCCCGGCCTGCTGACGCTGCGCGCGGTCGAGGTGCTGGCCTCGGCCGACATCCTGATCGCCGACCCGCTCACCGCCGCCGCCGTGCGCACCCACTGCCCCGAGGGCGTGCAGGTGCGGACCACGGCTGCCACGGACGCGGACGCCGCCGCCACCGACATCGGCGGGTGGGGCGACGCCGCCTCGCTCGCCAAGCTGGTCGCCGACGCCGTCACGGCCGGCAAGCACGTGGTGCGCACCGTCGACGGAGACCCGGGCCTGGACGGCCGGGCCGCCGAGGAGATGCTGCTCTGCGCCAAGGCCGGGCTCGCCTTCGAGGTGATCCCGGGCGTCGCCCAGTCGGTCGGCGTGCCTGCCTACGCCGGCGTCCCGCTGCGCGGCAGCAACGGCGCCGACGTGCGCTTCGTCGACGGCGCCGCGCTGGTCGCCGGCGCCCTGGTGGACCTCGGCGCGCCCGAGACCACGCTGGTGGTGCGCACCACGCTGGGCCAACTGCCGGCCACCGCCGCCGCGCTGGTCACGCACGGCCGCAAGCCCGACGCCGCGCTCTGCGCCACGCTCTCGGGCACCACCACCCGCCAGCGCACCTTCACCGCCACCCTGGCGACCATCGCGGCCGAGCTCAAGGTGGCGCGGGTGCTGCCCTCGCCGGTCTCGGCGCCGGTCGACCCGGCCACCTCCGTGATAGCCGTGGTCGGCGAGCAGGTCGCGCACCGCTCGTCGCACTCCTGGTTCGAGACCAAGCCGCTCTTCGGCTGGAACGTCCTGGTGCCGCGCACCAAGGAGCAGGCCACCAGGCCTCTCCGAGCAGCTGCGCTCCTACGGCGCGGTACCGCAGGAGGTGCCGACCATCGCGGTCGAGCCGCCGCGCACCCCGCAGCAGATGGAGCGGGCGATCAAGGGCCTGGTCACCGGCCGCTATGAGTGGATCGCCTTCACCTCGGTCAACGCGGTGCGCGCGGTCCGCGAGAAGTTCGAGGAGTACGGCCTGGACGCCCGGGCGTTCGCCGGGATCAAGGTCGCGGCGGTCGGCGAGACCACCGCGCAGGCGCTGGTCGACTTCGGCGTGAAGCCCGACCTGGTGCCGTCCGGCGAGCAGTCCGCGGCCGGCCTGCTGGAGGACTGGCCGCCGTACGACCCGGTCTTCGACCCGATCGACCGGGTGCTGCTGCCGCGCGCCGACATCGCCACCGAGACCCTGGTGGCCGGCCTGGTCGAACTCGGCTGGGAGGTGGACGACGTGACGGCCTACCGCACCGTGCGCGCCTCGCCCCCGCCGGCCGAGACCCGCGAGGCGATCAAGGGCGGCGGCTTCGACGCGGTGCTCTTCACCTCGTCCTCGACCGTGCGCAACCTGGTCGGCATCGCCGGCAAGCCGCACAACGTCACCATCATCGCCTGCATCGGTCCGGCCACCGCCAAGACCGCCGAGGAGCACGGCCTGCGGGTGGACGTGATGGCCCCCGCGCCGTCCGCCTCCGCACTGGCCCAGGCCCTGGCGGACTTCGGCGCCGGCCGCCGGGACGCCGCCACCTCGGCCGGCGAGCCGGTGTACCGCCCCAGCGAGCGCCGCCCCGGCTCCCGTCGTAAGGCGCGCTGACCTCCAGGAGGAGAGTCATGTCCGATTTCCCGTCCGTCCGTCCGCGCCGCCTGCGCACCACTCCGGCGGTGCGCCGGCTGGTCGCGGAGACCCGGCTGCACCCGGCCGAGCTGATCCTGCCCGCCTTCGTGCGGGAGGGGATCAGCGAGCCGGTCCCGGTCAGCTCGATGCCCGGCGTCGTCCAGCACACCCGTGACACCCTGCGCAAGGCGGCGGTGGAGGCGGCCGAGGCCGGCATCGGCGGCATCATGCTCTTCGGCGTGCCGCAGACCAAGGACGCCTCCGGTTCGGAGGGCACCAACCCGGACGGCATCCTGCAGCAGGCCATCCGCGACGTGGTCGCCGAGGTCGGCGACCAGCTGGTCGTGATGTCGGACCTGTGCCTGGACGAGTTCACCGACCACGGCCACTGCGGCGTGCTGGCGGCGGACGGCAGCGTGGACAACGACGCCACGCTGCTGCGCTACGCCGAGATGGCCGTGGTGCAGGCCGAGGCCGGGGTCCACATGGTCGGGCCCTCCGGGATGATGGACGGCCAGGTCGGCGTGGTCCGCCGGGCGCTGGACGCGGCCGGGCACCAGGACGTCGCGGTGCTGGCCTACACCGCCAAGTACGCCTCCGCCCTCTACGGTCCGTTCCGCGAGGCGGTGGCCTCCTCGCTCAAGGGCGACCGCAAGACCTACCAGCAGGACCTGGCCAACGCCCGCGAGGCGCTGCGCGAGCTGGAGCTCGACCTCGCCGAGGGGGCCGACCTGGTGATGGTCAAGCCGGCCATGCCCTGCCTGGACATCCTGCGCCAGGTCGCCGACCGCTCGCCGGTCCCGGTGGCGGCCTACCAGATCTCCGGTGAGTACTCGATGGTGGAGGCGGCCGCCGCCAACGGCTGGATCGAGCGGGAGCGGACCATCATGGAGTCGCTGACCTCGATCCGCCGGGCCGGCGCCGAGCAGATCCTCACCTACTGGGCGGTCGAGGCGGCCCGGCTGCTGCGCTGAGCCGGTATGAGGGAGGGGGTGTCGGCGCGCGCCGACACCCCCTCCCTCATACCCACTCAGCTGTGGTGGTGCCAGCCGTCGAGCTCGACCTCGCCGGCGCCCTCGCCGCCGGTGGCGGTGTCGGTGGCCCAGAGGCTGTGCTCGCCCATGGTGTGGACGTGGTGGGTGCCGGCCCAGCCCGCGCCGCCGCCGGCCACGAACACCGGGTGGGCCGAGACGACGCCGCCGCCGGAGCCGCCGACGGAGACGTGGGCGTAGGCCGGTGCGGCGACACCGGCGATCATCAGTGCGCCGGCCGCGACGGCCGCGGCCCGGCCCAGGATCCTCTGCATGAGGTCGGTCCTCTCTCTGATTTCTCTGACAAGGCGTCCGGGGGGTATGGACGCGATCGGGGCCGGGGAGAGGTCCTCCCCGGCCCCGCTGTACTGCTCCGTTGAGTCAGGTACCGCTCTGGAGGGTCAGGTGCTGCCGGTTGCCCCGAAGGAGCTGGATCAGCCGATCAGGTGCGACAGCGCGCCGTCACCGTTGGACTGGGTGGCCTGGCCCACGTTGCAGGTCTGGTGCAGCTGCTGGTTGAGGACCGGCACGTCGACCTGGATCGGGATGAGGCCGACCTGGACGTGGTGGACCTCGGGCAGGCAGATGTTGGCGTTGTCCAGGGTGTGGTAGTTCGGGCTGTGGTCGCCCGCGGTGCCGGTGGTGTTGGTGCCACCGTTGCCCTGGACGGAGGCGGCCGAGCCGTCCGCGTCACCGATGGCGAGGGAGGGGGCGGCGGACATGGCGACGGCGGCAGCGGCCAGGCCGGCGACGGCGAAAACCTTCTTCAGCATGGGGAGCTCTCTTTCGAGGTAGCGCGGTGAGGGGGCGGGGTGGTGCGGGACACCGCTGGCTGCGGTGGTGGAACGGGAAGCCGGGGCCCGGCCGAGGGGCTGGGGGAGCGGCCGCGTCCGGGCCCGGAACTGAGGGAAGGTCAGCCGATCAGGTGCGAGGCGATGCCGTCACCGTTGGACTGGGTGGCCTGGCCCACGTTGCAGGTCTGGTGCAGCTGCTGGTCGCCGACCGGGATGTCCGCCTGGATCGGGATGAGGCCGACCTGGACGTGGTGGATCTCCGGCAGGCAGATGTTCGGGTTGTCCAGGAAGTGGAAGTTCGGGCTGTGGTCGCCCCAGGTGCCGGTGGTGTTGGTGCCACCGTTGCCCTGCATGGAGCCGGCCGAGCCGTCCGCGTTGCCGATCGCCATGGCGGGGGCGGCACCGGCGGCAAGCGCGGCGGCCACCAGGCCGACGGAGGCGAGGGTCTTCTTGATCATGGTGATTCCTCTCTGGATTACTTCGTCTGCTGCTCGTCTGCTGCGTCTCGGAGCATGGCGCTGAATAGATCTGGTCTGTGGTCACTGCGGACTTCGCGGCGTATTCAGGAATGCGATCACGTCCGACAGTTACTCGGGCTGCCGGCTGATCGGCTGTCCGATCCGGCCGTCGTCGTGCGGTGACATCGATATCAAAGAATGGCGGGCCGGAAAGTTACGCGAGGCTCGGCGAGAAAGTTTTCCCGGTCTCCGGACACTCGGCGTGTCGATCTGACTATTGATCCGTTCGAGGTAAGGTCCGCCCACTCCGGGGGCTCCGGATCGTTGAGGCAGATTGGCCTCGGCTGTATTCATCAGCGAGGCGCTGTCCGGAAGCTCTCAAGAGATCGGGTATGAACACGATGAAGTTCTCCAAGCGGACCGGTGCGCTGCTGCTCGCCGTCGGTGCCTCGGCGATCGCCGGCCAGGGTGTGGCGGCGGCCGCGGGGCCGCTCTCCCCGAGCAAGGTGCAGGAGCTCGAAAACGGCCTGGCCACCAAGTCGGTGCCGTTCCGGGTGCCGCTGGAGACGGTGAGCCAGGCGGCGCCGCTGCTCCCGCTGGGCGGCGACATCCGGGGCGCGGTGCCCGCCTCCCCGGTGCTGCCCCCGGTGCCGGCCACGCAGGACCGCCACCAGCTGATGCCGGACCGGGTGGTGCCCGCGCTGAACTTCAGCAAGGTCGGCCCCAGCCTGGAGACCGCGCTCCCGCTGCCGGCCGTGGCGGACGGCGTGCGCCCGGGCGACTTCTCGCTGGACGCGCCGGCCGCGCCGCTCAAGGCCGTCGGCCCGGCGGTGGGCCTGGGCCAGCCGGTGCTCTTCAACGAGGGACCGGACGGGCAGCTGCACGACGGCTCGCTCTCGGCCGGTGACCTGGACCCCCACTTCATCCCGGCCGCGGTCTCCGCGGTCCCCGGTGCCAAGGCGTCGCTGGGCGGTTCGGACCGTCACCTGTCGCTCACCGACGCGGTGGGCGACCTGCTGACCACCACCGACGCCGCGGCGGCCGAGTCCGCGGGCTGAGCAGTCCGCAGGTCCGCGCAAGGGGCCCGGTGCGTGGACGCGCACCGGGCCTCGACGCGCTCAGCCCGGCAGGGCGGAGAGCAGCAGCTTGGCGCCGGGGATGTCCTTGGCGCCGCCGCCGTTGCTCAGCCCGCTGGTCAGGCCGGTGGAACTGAGCGGCTTCATCCCGTTGTCCGGCTTCACGGCGACGACGTTGCTCAGCGGGTCGGCCCCGGACTGCGCGAACGGGTCGAGCCGCAGGTCCTTGGCCGGGGCGATCACGTACGGGAGCGCGCCCAGCGCCGGTCCGACCTGGGTCGGCTGGAGCTTGCCGCTCGGCGCGGGCTCGGCGGCCGCCGCCGAGCCGGCCTGACCGAGCAGCAGCACTGCTCCCAGCGCGGCCAGCAGACCGCTCGCGGTGGTCTTGGCGTTCAACGCGGGTTCCTTTCGCAGAGGCTTCGGTAGCGAACTTCGCGGAGACGGAACCGCCCCCCGGACAGGGGAGTCCGAGGGGCGGTGCGCACGAGACGTCCGCTGGTCAGCAGTCGTCGTCGTCGTGGTGCATGGCCTCGGCGTTGACGCAGGTGTTGCCGAACGCGGGGTTGAGCAGGCCGATCACGTCGACCGAGTTGCCGCAGAGGTTGACCGGGATGTGGATCGGGACCTGGGCGTTGTTGCCGGAGAGCACGCCGGGGGAGTTGGCGGCGACGCCCTCCGCACCCGCGCTGGCGGCGGCCGCGCCGGCCCCGCCGAGGATCAGGCCGACGGCTGCCGTCGACAGGATCGCGAGCTTCTTGGTCTTCTGCATGGGAGTCTCCTTGTGGATCATCACGAGGTGGGACGCCGCGCGCTCGGGGCGAACCGGGCGCGCGGCAGGCTGTCGCGAGGCGACGAACCGGGCTGCTGTCAGCCGTTGTTCACGCAGGTGTTGCCGAACGCCGGGTTCAGCACGCTGATGACGCCGATGCTGTTGCCGCAGAGGTTGACCGGAATGTGCACCGGGACCTGGATCAGGTTGCCGGAGAGCACGCCCGGCGAGCCGGCCGCGACGCCCTCCGCACCCGCGCTGGCGGCGGCCGCGCCCGCGCCGCCGAGGACCAGGCCGGCCGCGGCGACGGAGAGGACGAGGGACTTCGAGAACTTGCGCATGAGAGTTAATCCTCCGTTGATTTCCAGGGACGGTATTTCCCGGGCACCGGGCGAAACCGGAATGGCAGCCGAAAGGTTTCGGGTGGCCCCCGGCTGTCACTCCGGCGGCGGATGCCGAAGCCCGGCATTCGTGAACCCGGCCCGGATACCGGCGGGCGTGTTGCGTGCGTGCGTGTGCGGGATGAATCAGCTTCCGGAAGGAAGAACGACCGACGGCGCGGTGGGAAACGGGTGGCGGCGCAGCGGGCGGCCGCTGTCTGCGGATACGTCTGAACGGGTGACGGTGGCCGCCAGGGCGCAACCTCGGAGCGCGCGCATCGTTGACGATCATGCACGCATCGTGCTCAGTAACAAGGAGACTCAAATGAGCGTCAAGAAGGCTGCCGCTGTCGGCGCCGCTGTGGTCGGCATCGTTGCCGCGGGTGCCGGGTCCGCCCTCGCCAGCTCCGGTGCCGAGGGCGCCGCTGTCGGCTCGCCGGGCGTGCTGTCCGGCAACCAGCTCCAGGTGCCGGTGCACATTCCGGTCAACCTCTGCGGTAACAGCGTCGATGTGATCGGCCTGCTGAACCCGGCGTTCGGCAACACCTGCGTGAACCAGGGCTGATTCGCCCGCAGCGAGCCGCCGTCCGTTGCCTCTCCTCCTGAGGCGACGGACGGCGGCTCTGTGCTGTCCACCCAGGTCCACCCAGGTCCACCCACATTCGAGGAGAACCTGAGGATCCCTCAAGTTTCCTTGTCCCGCGTCTTGTTGTGTTACTTGTCAGTACCTACGATGTGACTCCGCTCACAGTGGAACTCCGCCCCCCACCTAGGAGTCATACGTGATCAGGAAACGTCACTCAGCTCCCCCCACCGCCCTGCTGGCCGTAGCCGCTCTGGTCGCCGCGCTCGGTCTGGCCACCGGCGCCCCACCGGCTCACGCGGCCACCCGAGCCGATCTGCCCAGCGCCATCGTCTCGATGGGAGACAGCGCGATCTCCGGCGAGGGCGCCGGAACCGACACCAGCGACGGCTACTTCCCCGGCACGGACGGCCCGTCGAACTACTGCCACCGGCACCCGCAGTCCGAGATCTTCGACACCGGCCTGACCGGCGTCACGCCCGTGGACCTCGCCTGCTCCGGCGCGCAGACCGGCGACCTGACCAGCGACCCGACCCTGGCGAAGATCACCGGTGGCGGCAGCGGTGACTACGGCGAGCCCAAGCAGGACGTCCAACTCGCCCAGACCGCAGCCAAGTACAACGTCAAGATGGTCGTCGTCACGATCGGCGCCAACGACAACTTCGACTTCAGCGGGATCATGGAGAGCTGCCTGGCGCAGTACTTCCCGATCCCCAAGTCGCAGGGCTGCCGGGACACCATCGGCAGCGCCACCATCCTCCAGCGCGCGCAGGCCGTCATCCCCAAGGTGGTCGCTGCGATCACCGACGTCCGCCAGACCATGCGCAACGCCGGCTACCCGGACGGCTCCTACCAGCTGGTCTACCAGTCCTACTTCACCCCGATCACCCCGGACATCCGCAGCAACGACTACGCGACCAAGATCAACCAGGGCTGCCCGGCCTACCCCGAGGACCTGGCCTGGGGCCACAACTGGGTGGTGCCGACCTTTGACGACGCGCTGCGCCAGGCCGCCGAACAGGTGCCCGGCGTACGGTTCCTGGACGAGCGCCGGGTCAGCTACGGCCACGAGGTCTGCGCGGAGTGGACCAGCTCGCCGTACGAGTACACCAACGGCGACGTCATCGACCTCTCCGAGAACACCCGCAACGGCTGCGACTACTCGATCGGCATCCTCTCGCTCTGCGAGAACGAGATCCGGCAGTCCTACCACCTGCGGGTGGCCGGCTACCAGGGCGAGGGCTCCTGCCTCGGCGCCTTCTACAACGGCGCCGCGCAGCAGGAGGCGTACTGCACCCTCGACCAGGCCGACGGCACCGCGCTGATGCCGCTGACACCAGGTCAGCCGTTCAACGACACGCCCGAGGACGGCGCCTGGTACCAGCTCACCAACGCCTCCAACGGCAAGGTGCTCGACCTCTCGGGCGGCGGCACCTACGGCGACAGCACCAATGGGCGGACCGCGATCAGCTATCCGGCCACCGGCGGGCTCAACCAGTCCTTCGTGCTGGAGGCCAAGACCGGCGGCAGCTACGAGATGGACTTCAGCGGCAACCGGAACATGTGCCTGGACGCCACCGGCGGCTCCACCGCGCCCGGCACGGTACTGGAGCAGTGGGCCTGCAACGGCGGCGGCAACCAGCACTGGGTGATCGAGCCCGCGGGCAACGGCCAGTACAAGCTCGCCGACTCGCAGGACACCTCGAAGGTCGCCACCGTCAGCGCCTCGGTCGACGGCCAGGGCAACCCGATCGTCCAACTCGCCGCCGACACCGGCGCGTCGAGCCAGCTCTGGCAGCTCACCAAGCTCGGCATCGTCTACCTGCACGGCTGACGATCCCCGCTCGGCCGGTGGGGTGGGAGGTCGGTCCGGCCGACTTCCCACCCCACCGTCGATTCACCCTCGGTGACGCTCCGACGTGCGGCCCGGCCAGAGCCCTGAGACCGTCGTTGGTGAGGCCCCCTCACCCAGGAGAGAGACCATGACGAAGACCAAGAACAAGACCAAGAGCCACGACGCCAAGAAGAGCCCGCAGGTCAAGGGCGCGCCGATGGAGGCGCCGCCGGCCGAGGACAAGATGACCGAGGGCAGCACGACGGAGTTCGCCCGCAAGGGCAAGCAGAAGCGCTTCGGCCACAACTGACCGCCCAGCCAGGCGCGCACCCGACCGGGGTGCGCGCCTGACTCATGGCCAGACCAGGCAGTACAGCTGGTGCCCCGCGTCGTGCAGCCGGTTGGCGAAGTCCTGCCACTCGTGCAGCATCGAGTAGATGACGAACGCGTCGCGCGGGCCGCGGCGGTCGGGGACGGTGGACCAGATGAAGGCGGCGGCGCCGAGTTCGGTCTCGTCGGCCTTGCGCAGGGGCTCCACCACGGTGTGCGGGAGCTGGACGACCGCGTAGTCGGGGTGCAGCACGACGAGTTCCAGCGGCGGGACCTGGTGCAGCGGGACGCCCTGGATGCCGGTGAGGACCATCGCGCTCATGGTCTCCGGCTTGATCTTGGTGGAGAGGTGCCCGTTGGGCGAGCCGCTGGTCTCCATCAGATCGCCGAGCCGGCCGAGCGAGCCGAGTTCGCCGGCGTCCAGACCCAGGCCGCCGGGGCCGAGTGCGGTGGGGACTCTCGCGGCGGTGGCGCGGTCGGGTGCGCCGAAGTACTTGTAGGTCACCCCCACCCGTCCTCCACCCCGCCTTCCCGCCGTGGCCTTCTCGAAGCCGTCGTGCGCCTCGGACACTCGGACCATCCTCACCGGAATTCGCCGGAACCGACAGACCTCCGGGACCCCCGGTGTCCCTCCGGCGGCCTCGTGCACGGCGAACCGTGCTCACCCCAGTGTGCGGGACGAGGGGACAGTGGCCGCACACGGATCATCGTTCCAGATGATCGGCTCCGACATGCAGAGGTAAAGGACACGATTTGAGACCGGACCGGTTTGAGAGGATGTGGTCTCGTGAGCTACCCCTATGAAGCACCTCAGTCCCAGCTGCTCTTCGACCGCGCCTCGATCGTGACCCCCGGCGGGGTGAACTCCCCGGTGCGCGCCTTCCGCGCGGTGGGCGGCACGCCGCGCTTCATGGTGTCCGGCAACGGGCCCTACCTGACCGACGCCGACGGTCGCGAGTACGTCGACCTGGTCTGCTCGTGGGGGCCGATGATCCTCGGCCACGCCAACCCGGCCGTGATCGAGGCCGTCCAGCAGGCTGTGACGCGCGGCACGTCCTTCGGCACGCCCGGGCAGGGCGAGGTCGAGCTGGCCGAGGAGATCGTCTCCCGGGTGGCCCCGGTGGAGCAGGTCCGGCTGGTCTCCTCCGGCACCGAGGCGACCATGTCGGCGATCCGGCTGGCCCGCGGCTTCACCGGCCGGGCGAAGATCGTCAAGTTCGCCGGCTGCTACCACGGCCACGTGGACGCGCTGCTGGCCGCTGCCGGCTCGGGGGTGGCCACCTTCGGGCTGCCCGACACGCCCGGGGTGACCGGAGCCCAGGCCGGCGACACCATCGTGCTGCCGTACAACGACCTGGCCGCCGTCGAGCAGGCCTTCGCCGCGCACGCCGGGCAGATCGCCTGCGTGATCACCGAGGCCTCGCCCGGCAACATGGGCGTCGTCCCGCCGGCCGCCGGCTTCAACGCGGGCCTGGCCCGGCTCTGCCGCGAGAACGGCGCGCTCTTCATCTCCGACGAGGTGATGACCGGCTTCCGCGTCTCCAAGGCCGGCTGGTACGGCCTGGAGGCCGCCCACGAGGGCTGGGCCCCGGACCTGCTGACCTTCGGCAAGGTGATGGGCGGCGGATTCCCGGCCGCGGCCTTCGGCGGTCGCGCCGACGTGATGGCCTACCTGGCGCCGGCCGGCCCGGTCTACCAGGCGGGCACCCTGTCCGGTAACCCGATCGCCACCGCGGCGGGCCTGGCCCAGCTGCGCGGCTGCACCGACGAGGTGTACGCCACCGTCGACCGGGTCGCCGACACCATCTCCGGCCTGGTCACCGACGCGCTGACGAAGGAGGGCGTGACGCACCGGCTGCAGAAGGCGGGCAACATGTTCTCGGTCTTCTTCACCGACGAGCCGGTCACCGACTACGACTCGGCGAAGCGTCAGCAGGCCTACCGCTTCACGGACTTCTTCCACAGCCTGCTCGCCGACGGCGTCTACCTGCCGCCGTCCGCCTTCGAGTCCTGGTTCGTCTCGGCGTCCCACGACGAGCGGGCGATCGAGAAGATCGCCGCCGCCCTGCCCGCCGCGGCCCGTGCCGCGGCCGCGGCCCAGCCCGCCCAGAACTGAGAGAAGCAGATACGTGAGCGCCAAAGAGATCACCGTGGTGCACCTCATGCGGCACGGCGAGGTGCACAACCCTGAGGGCGTGCTCTACGGCCGGCTGCCGGACTACCACCTGTCCGAGCTCGGACGGCAGATGGCCGACCGGGTCGCCGAGCACCTGGCCGACCACGACATCACGTACGTGGTCGCCTCCCCGCTGGAGCGCGCGCAGGAGACCGCCGCGCCGATCGGGTCCGCGCACGGTCTGGAGGTCGCCAGTGACGACCGGCTGATCGAGGCGGAGAACATCTTCCAGGGCAAGACCTTCGGCGTCGGCGACGGCTCGCTGCGCAACCCGCGCTACTGGCAGCACCTGGTCAACCCGTTCCGTCCGTCCTGGGGCGAGCCGTACATCGAGCAGGCGGTGCGGATGATGGGCGCGCTGGCCGCCGCCCGGGACGCCGCGCGCGGGCACGAGGCGGTCTGCGTGAGCCACCAGCTGCCGATCTGGACGGCCCGTTCGTTCGCCGAGAAGCGCCGGCTGTGGCACGACCCGCGCCGCCGGCAGTGCTCGCTCGCCTCGTTGACCAGCTTCACCTACGAGGGGGACAAGCTGGTGTCGGTCGGCTACCGCGAGCCGGCCCGCGACCTGCTGCCGGCTCACCTGACCGGCAAGGGTTCCAAGGGCGACGTGCCGGTGGCCAAGAGCTTCGGGGCCTGACCGGCCGCAGCACCCGCGGGATCTGATCCCGTCTTTACACCCGCAGCTCAGGGAGGGTCCGGACCGCAAGGGCGGACCCCCCTAAAGCGTCCCAAAGTCCCATGCGAAACTTTTCACATGTCTGGTACGTCGCACCCCCGGCCCTCGGCCGGGCGGACCCCCACCCGCCTGCGTCTTGCCGCGGCTCTGGTCGCCACCGCCGCCGCCCTCACGCTCGCCGGCTGCAGCTCGTCGGGCTCCTCGGGCGGCGGTGACGCGCAGGCCGGCTTCGTGATCGGCAGCGGCGGTATCGACACCGCGCCCGTCGCCGACCGCCAACCGGCCCCCGCCATCTCGGGCAAGACCCTGGAGGGCGCCAACGCCGCCCTCTCCGACTACCGCGGCAAGATCGTCGTCCTCAACATCTGGGGCTCCTGGTGCTCGCCCTGCCGGGCCGAGGCCAAGGGCCTCGAGCAGGTCTACCAGCAGTTCCAGGGCCAGGGTGTGCAGTTCCTCGGCATCAACACCCGGGACACCAGCATCACCAACGCCAAGCAGTTCGAGGACGTGAGCGGGATCACCTACCCGAGCCTGTACGACCCGGACGGCACCCAGATCCTCAAGTTCCCCAAGGGCAGCCTGAATCCGCAGTCCATCCCGACCACCATCGTGATCGACCGCCAGGGCCGGCTCGCCGCGCGGGCGATGAAGGCGCTCTCCGCCGACGACCTGACCGCGATGCTCACGCCGATCCTGGCGGAGCCGAAGTCGTGAGTGCGGCCCTGCTCGCCATCGGGGAGACCAACGGCACGGTGCTGAACGGCGCCCTGCTGCTGGCCGTGCCGGTGGCGCTGGCCGCCGGGCTGGTCTCGTTCTTCTCGCCCTGCGTGCTGCCGCTGGTCCCGGGCTACCTCTCGTACATCACCGGTTTCTCGGCCGCCGACCTCGCCGACGCGCGCGGGGCCAGGCGCGGCCGGATGCTGGCGGGCTCGCTGCTCTTCGTGCTCGGCTTCACCGCCGTCTTCGTCTCCGGCGGCGCGCTGTTCGGCTTCTTCGGCCAGACCCTGCTGACCTACCGCCACACCATCTCGCTGGTGACCGGCGTGCTGACCATCCTGATGGGGCTCTCCTTCATGGGGCTGCTCCCGGGATTCACCATGCGCGAGGTGCGCTCGCACCGCCGCCCGGTGGTCGGGCTGCTCGGCGCGCCGATGCTCGGCGTGGTCTTCGGGGTCGGCTGGACCCCGTGCATCGGCCCGACCCTGGCCTCGCTCAACGCGCTGGCCATCCACCAGGCCAGCGCCGGGCGCGCCGCGTTGCTGATGGCCGTCTACTGCCTGGGCCTCGGCGTACCGTTCGTCGTGGCGGCGCTGGCCTTCCGCCGCGCTCTCGGGGCGTTCAGCTGGATCAAGCGGCACTACCAGTGGGTGATGCGGATCGGCGGCGGCATGCTGGTCGCGGTCGGCCTGCTGCTTGTGACCGGCGCCTGGGACCAGCTGGTGAACCAGCTCCAGTACCTCTTCCCCGCCGATTCGATCGGAATCTGACCGTGAGTGACACCGACCTGAGGCCCCCGGCGGACGAGGAGTCCGCCGAGCGGATGAGCAGTGCCCCGGTCGAGGCGGAGGCCCCCGCCGGCATAGGAGTGTTCGGCTGGGTGCGCTGGATGTGGCGCCAGCTGACCTCGATGCGGGTCGCGCTGATCCTGCTCTTCCTGCTGTCGCTCGCCGCCATCCCCGGCTCGCTGATCCCGCAGACCAGCCAGAACGCCTTCAAGGTGCAGACCTGGCAGGCCGCGCACAAGACGGTGGCGCCGATCTACCAGAAGCTCCAGCTGTTCGACGTCTACAGCTCGGTCTGGTTCTCGGCGATCTACATCCTGCTCTTCATCTCGCTGGCCGGCTGCATCATCCCGCGGACCTGGCAGTTCGTCGGGGTGATCCGGGCCATGCCGCCGGGCGCCCCGCGCAACCTGACCCGGATGCCGGTGTACGCCGCCTGGCACACCGACGCGGACCCGGAGACCGTCAACGCCGCCGCCCACCGGCTGCTGCGCAAGCGCCGGTTCCGCTCGCACCTGAGCACCGGGACGAACGGCGCGGTGGCCGCCGAGAAGGGCTACCTGCGCGAGGTCGGCAACCTGCTCTTCCACCTCTCGCTCTTCGCCCTGCTGGCCGGGTTCGCCTGGGCCAGCCTGGCCAGTGGCACGGGCGGCAAGCTGGTGGTCGAGGGCGACGGCTTCGCCAACACGATGACCCAGCTGGACGACTTCACCGGCTCGGCCTTCTACGGGCCCGAGGACCTCGACCCGTTCGGCTTCAAGCTCGACAACTTCACCGCCAGCTACCAGACCAGCGGCGACCAGATGGGCAACGCCCGCGAGTTCATCGCGCACATCCGGTACTGGCAGGGCGAGGACAGCAGCAAGCTGAAGGCCGGCGACATCCAGGTCAACCACCCGCTGGACATCGGCGGCAGCAAGGTCTTCCTGATCG
The DNA here is from genome assembly GCF_029892095.1 of Kitasatospora sp. MAP12-44. Lineage (NCBI taxonomy): Bacteria > Bacillati > Actinomycetota > Actinomycetes > Kitasatosporales > Streptomycetaceae > Kitasatospora > Kitasatospora sp. MAP12-44. The sequence continues at coordinate 3,615,123 of NZ_JARZAE010000004.1, read as the reverse complement.
GCCACGGCTACGCCCCGGTGATCACCATCAAGGACGCCACCGGCAAGGTGGTCTACCACGACACCGTTCCCTTCCTGCCGCAGGACCCCAACCTCACCTCGACCGGTGTGATCAAGGTCGGCGACTACGGGGACAAGGACGGCAAGAAGGTCCAACTCGGTTTCTCGGGCTTCTTCCTGCCGACCGCGCCGGCCAACTTCGGCCCGACCACCGGCCCGATCTCGCTCTTCCCGGGCGACGCGTCCCCGCTGCTGGTGCTGACCGCCTACGAGGGCGACCTCGGCACCGACTCGGGCCTGCCGCAGAACGTGTACCAGCTGGACCTGACCCACATGACCCAGCTGCAGCAGGACGGCGGTCCGGCCAAGGCCAAGATGACGCCGGGCCAGGTCTGGCAGCTGCCGGACAACTACGGCACCATCTCGTTCGACTCCTACAAGCAGTGGGCGACCTTCAGCGTCTCGCACCGCCCGGGCAACTCCGTCGCCCTGACGGGTGCGGTGCTCGCCGTGCTCGGCCTGATCGGCTCGCTCTTCGTGCAGCGCCGCCGGATCTGGGTCCGCGCGGTGGCCGGCCCGGACGGCCGGACGCTGGTGGAGCTGGCGGGCCTGGCCCGCAGCGAGTCCGCGCGGATCGCCGAGGAGCTGGCCGAGCTGGCCGTCGACCTGCAGGACGACGCCCCGGCCCTGGACGAACCCGCAGTCGAACCTTCCGGCGCACCCTCCGCCGAACCGTCTGACGAACCATCAGACGCCGTCCCCGTCCCTGCCGACTCGGAATCCAAGGAGTAGACGGTGATCAGCGCCTCCGGGGTCAACCCCCATCTGGCTGACCTGTCCAACAAGTTCATCTACTCGGCCATGGCCGTGTACCTGCTGGCGATGTTCGCCTACATGTTCGAGTGGACCTTCGGCAGCAAGGGTGCGGTGGCGGTCCGTTCCGCGGAGCAGGCCACGCTGGCCCAGACCGCCGCCGCAGCCACCCTCCCCGAGCAGGCGAAGGCGGCCAAGGCGGCCAAGTCGGTGACCGTCACGGTCGCCTCGCCCGGCGGCGGGACCACCACGCTGACCCGGACGGCGCTGGCCGGCGAGGGCGCCACCGTGGTGACCAGCGGTCGCGGCGACGGCGAGGCGGTGGACGGTCCCGGGGCCGCCGGCACCAGCGAGAAGGGTGACCTGGCCGGCCGGATGGCCGTCTCGCTGACCGTCCTCGGCTTCCTGATCAACGCGAGCGGTGTGATCGCCCGCGGCCTCTCGGTGATGCGCTGGCCGTGGGGCAACATGTACGAGTTCTCCTGCGCCTTCGCCGTCTCCACGGTGGCAGCGTTCCTGGTCCTGTTGGCGGCGAAGAAGCCGGTCCGCTGGCTCGGCCTGCCGGTCGTGCTGACCGCGGTGCTGACGCTGGGGCTGGCCACCACGGTGCTCTACACCGACTCCGAGCAGCTGGTGCCCGCCCTGCACTCGTACTGGCTGGGCATCCACGTGACCACCGCGATCATCTCCGGCGGCGCCCTGCACGCGGGCTTCGTGGTCACCGCGCTCTACCTGGGCAAGGACACCTACGACAAGCGGATCGCGGCCGGCAAGACCACCGGGCCGTTCAACACCGCGGCCTCCGTCTGGGACCGGCTGCCCGCCGCCTCGACGCTGGACAAGCTGTCCTACCGGATCAACGCGATCGTCTTCCCGCTGTGGACCTTCACCATCATCGCGGGCGCGATCTGGGCCGAGTCGGCCTGGGGCAAGTACTGGGAGTGGGACCCGAAGGAGACCTGGTCCTTCATCACCTGGGTCGCCTACGCCTGCTACCTGCACGCCCGCGCCACCGCGGGGTGGAAGGGCCGCAAGGCCGCCTACCTGGCCTGCCTGGCGTTCGCCTGCTTCGTCTTCAACTACTACGGCGTCAACATCTTCATCACCGGCAAGCACTCGTACGCCGGTGTCGGATAGCAGCTGCCGAGTCCTGCGGAAACGGTGCAGGCCCCCGGTGCGGGTGCCTGCACCGTTTCCGTTGTCGAACAGGTGTCAGATTGCCGGTGCTGGGGATGTCTTCGGATGGACCGAGCTCCGACTAGGTCGTACGTATAGGTACCAATGGTGCGGGGAGGCCGCCGTGGACAGTGAAGAGATCATGCTGACGGTCCGGATCACCGTCCGCGAGCGCACGCTGCTGCGTCAGCTGGCGCAGGGCCACCGCAGTGATGTCTCGGAGGTGGTGGCCGACGGGCTGATCGACGTGCTGCCGACGCTGCAGGGCACCGCCAGGGCGTACGGGCTGCTCGCCGCGCTGGCCGAGCCGGCGCCGTGCGCGCTGACGGTCTGGCTGCCGGCCCCGCTGGCCGATCTGCTGGTGCCCGCCGCCGCCCAGGTGGCGCTGGCCACCGGCGTCCGACTCGGCTCGGGTTGCGCGATGCTCGGGGCGGCGCTGCGGCTCTGGCTCGCGCAGGAGCCGGAGCGCCTGGCGGCGAACCTGAGCGTGATGCACGCCGGACGCCCGGTGGGCCTGGTGGCCGCCTGAGCGCCCACCAGGCCCACCAGCTTGCTACGCGGCCTGCTGCCAGCTGACGGGGGAGTAGTACGCCGGGCGGCGCTCCAGGCGCTGCCAGCGGGCGATCGGCTCCAGCCGGGCGGCCGCCGCGGCGGCGGCCTGCTGAGTGGCCGCGCGGGCCAGCAGGACGGCGGTGAGCGCGGCGAGCTCCTCGTCGCTGAGCGTGCCTCGGGTGACGCGGATCATCGGTTCGTTGATGCTGCTCATAGTCTGTTTTCTCCCCCTGGCAGATATCTGATGAAGGGCACGGGCCGGTACGTCAGTACTGCGCCCTACATGGGCGGGTTGCCGTGCTTGCGGGAGGGCAGGTCGGCGTGCTTGGTGCGGAGCATGGCGAGGGCGGCGGCGAGGACGGTGCGGGTCTCGGCGGGGTCGATGACGTCGTCGACGAGGCCGCGTTCGGCCGCGTAGTACGGGTGCATCAGCTCGCTCTTGTACTCCTTGATCTTCTGGGTGCGCATCGCCTCGGGGTCTTCGGCGGCGTTGATGTCGCGGCGGAAGATGACGTTGGCGGCACCCTCGGCGCCCATCACGGCGATCTCGTTGGTGGGCCAGGCGTAGGAGAGGTCGGCGCCGATCGAGCGGGAGTCCATGACGATGTAGGCGCCGCCGTAGGCCTTGCGCAGGATCAGCTGGATGCGCGGGACGGTGGCGTTGCAGTAGGCGTAGAGGAGTTTGGCGCCGTGGCGGATGATGCCGTCGTGCTCCTGGTCGACGCCGGGCAGGAAGCCGGGGACGTCCAGGAGGGTGACCAGCGGGATGTTGAAGGCGTCGCACATCTGCACGAAGCGGGCGGCCTTCTCGGAGGCGTTGATGTCCAGGACGCCGGCCAGGGACTGAGGCTGGTTGGCGATCAGACCGACGACGTGGCCGTCGATGCGGGCCAGGGCGACGATGACGTTGGTGGCCCAGCGCTCGTGGATCTCCAGGTACTCGCCGTGGTCGACGATCTCCTCGATGACCTTGCGCATGTCGTAGGGGCGGTTGCCGTCGGCGGGCACCAGGTCCAGCAGAGCCTCGCAGCGCCGCTCGACGGGGTCCTCGGCGGGGGTCGCCGGCGGCATCTCGCGGTTGTTCTGCGGCAGCATCGACAGCAGGAAGCGGACCTCCTCGATGCAGGAGGGCTCGTCGTCGTAGGCGAAGTGCGAGACACCCGAGACGGCGGAGTGCACGTCCGCACCGCCCAGACCGTTCTGGCTGATCTTCTCGCCGGTGACGGCCTGCACCACGTCGGGACCGGTGATGAACATCTGCGACGTCTCGCGGACCATGAACACGAAGTCGGTCAGCGCGGGACTGTAGGCGGCGCCACCCGCGCAGGGGCCCAGCATCACCGAGATCTGCGGGATCACCCCCGACGCCCTGGTGTTGCGCTGGAAGATGCCGCCGTACCCGGCCAGCGCCGTGACACCCTCCTGGATCCGCGCACCCGCTCCGTCGTTCAGCGACACCAGCGGCGCACCCGCCGCGATCGCCATATCCATGATCTTGTGGATCTTCTGGGCATGCGCCTCACCCAGCGCCCCACCGAAGATCCGGAAGTCATGCGCGTAGGTGAACACCGTCCGGCCGTTCACCGTGCCCCACCCCACGATCACACCATCGGTGTGCGGCTTCTTCCCCTCAAGACCGAACCCCGTCGCACGATGCCGACGCAACGGCTCCACCTCATGGAACGACCCCGCATCCAACAGCAGATCGATCCGCTCACGCGCCGTCAACTTCCCCTTGGCATGCTGCGCCTCGGTCGCCTGGTCACTGGGACCACGCCGCACCTGCTCACGCAGTTCGTGCAGCTCGGCCACCCGGCCGCGCGTATCGGTCGGCCCGTCAGCGTCGGCGGGGGCGCCGTCCAGCACCGTCATCTCGAACTCCAAGGTGTGAGGCGAGTGTCCGAGCAGTCGGTGTCGGCTTTGTCTCTCCCGGCTGCGATTCGCGTCTTCACCTATGACAGTACGAGGGGAGACCGCTCCGTTTCGGCGTTGGTTCCGTACAAGGTCAAGGCTGATTACATGTCGGAGCCGTACAGAAGTGCTTCTGGGCAGGGGTAGCCGAGGCCTGGGGTAGGGGTTGTGGCGCAGTTCACTGCGGCGAGGCGGCGGCGCCGGTCGCGGTGGGCTGGGGTCGACGGCAACTGTGCAGCTCAGGGCCGGTGCGGGGGGTCGGCTGCCGGGGTGCGCGGGGCTCCGGCGGGGGCGGCCGCCGGGGAGCGGGCCGGGTGCCGGGTTTGCGGGCCGTCATCGTAGGGATGCACCAAAACCCGTGGTTGACCGGCCCGGGCGGGCGCGTACCCGATACTTGGCTGCATGGCATACGACGATCTCCGCTCCTTTCTGCGGGCTCTGGAACGAGATGGCGACCTCAAGCGCATCAAGGTCGAGGTCGACCCCCATTTGGAGATCGGGGAGATCGTCGACCGGGTGCAGAAGGCCAAGGGCCCGGCGCTGCTCTTCGAGAACGTCAAGGGCTCCTCGATGCCGCTGGCGATGAACGTCTTCGGCACCGAGCGCCGGCTCGCCAAGTCGCTCGGGCTGAAGTCCCCCGACGACATCGCCGAGAAGATCGCCGGCCTGCTGAAGCCCGAGCTTCCGCACGGCTTCACCGGCTTCCGGGACGCTTTCGGCAAGCTCGCCTCGATGGCGCACGTGCCGCCGCGCAAGGTGAAGCCTACCGAGGCGGCGGTCCAGGAGGTGGTGCTCACCGGGGACGACGTCGACCTCGACGCGCTGCCCGCGCTCTTCACCTGGCCGCTGGACGGCGGCTCCTTCTTCAACCTGGGCCTGACCCACACCAAGGACCCGGACACCGGCATCCGCAACCTAGGCCTCTACCGCCTCCAGCGGCATGACAAGCGGACCATCGGCATGCACTGGCAGATCCACAAGGACAGCCGCAACCACTACGCGGTGGCCGCCAAGCGCGGCGAGCGCCTGCCGGTCGCGATCGCCTTCGGCTGCCCGCCGGTCGTGACGTACGCCGCCACCGCGCCGCTGCCGGGCGACATCGACGAGTACCTGTTCGCGGGCTTCGTGGCCGGCGAGCGGGTGAAGATGGTCGACTGCAAGACCGTCCCGCTCCAGGTGCCGGCCGACGCCGAGGTGGTCCTGGAGGGCTGGCTGGAGCCGGGGGAGATGCTGCCGGAGGGCCCGTTCGGCGACCACACCGGCTTCTACACCCCGCAGGAGCCCTTCCCGGCGCTCACCATCGACTGCGTGACGATGCGCCGGCGCCCGATCCTGCAGTCCATCGTGGTCGGCCGCCCGCCGACCGAGGACGGGCCGCTGGGCAAGTTCACCGAGCGGTTCTTCCTGCCGCTGCTGAAGATCATCATCCCGGACATCGTCGACTACGACCTGCCCGAGGCCGGCGGCTTCCACAACTGCGTGATCGTCTCGATCGACAAGAAGTACCCCAAGCACGCGCAGAAGGTGATGCACGCGATCTGGGGTGCCCACATGATGTCGCTGACCAAGCTGATCATCGTGGTGGACGCCGACTGCGACGTGCACGACTACCAGGAGGTGGCCTGGCGCGCGCTGGGCAACACCGACTACAGCCGCGACCTGAGCGTGGTCGAGGGCCCGGTGGACCACCTGGACCACGCTTCGTACCAGCAGTTCTGGGGCGGCAAGGCAGGTATCGACGCCACTCGCAAACTGCCCGAGGAGGGCTACACCCGCGACGGCGGCTGGCCCGAGATGGTCGCCTCCGACCCGGCCACCGCCGCGCTGGTGACCGAGCGCTGGACGGAGTACGGACTGTGAGCGCCACTGCCGACGCCTTCGAGGTCCCGCCGAACAAGGCGAAAGCCTTCCTGCGCCTGGTGCTGATCGAGCACTCGGTCTTCGCCCTCCCCTTCGCCTACATCGCCACCCTCACCGCGATGTTCCTCGCGGACAAGCGGGTGCACTGGGGCGAGCTGCTGATCGTCACCGTCGCCATGGTCAGCCTGCGGACCTTCGCGATGGCCGCGAACCGGATCATCGACCGCGAGATCGACGCCCGCAACCCGCGCACGGCCGGCCGCGAGCTGGTCACCGGCGCGGTCTCGCTGCGCACTGCGTACACCGGCTCGGGGATCGCGCTGCTGGTCTTCCTGGGCGCCGCGGCGCTGCTCAACCCGCTCTGCCTGGCGCTGGCGCCGGTCGCGGTGGTGCCGATGGTGGTCTACCCGTACGGCAAGCGGTTCACCGACTTCCCGCACGCGATCCTCGGCCTGGCCCAGGCGATGGGCCCGGTCGGTGCCTGGCTGGCCGTCACCGGCAGCTGGTCCTGGGAAGCCGTGGTGCTGGGCCTCGCGGTCGGCATCTGGATCGGCGGCTTCGACCTGATCTTCGGCTGCCAGGACGTCGCGGCGGACCGCGCGGAGGGCGTGCGCTCGGTCCCCGCCCGGTTCGGCGTCCCCGCCGCGCTGTACGGCGCGCGGGCCTGCCACCTGGTCACCACCGGCCTGCTGCTCTGGTACGGAGTGCTCACGCACGCGGGTCCGGCCTTCTTCGTCGGCCTGGTCGTGGTGGTCGGCGCGTTCCTGTACGAGCACTCGATCGTCAAGCCGGGCGACCTGTCGCGGCTCAACCGGGCGTTCTTCACCACCAATGGGTTCGTCGGCGTCTCGCTCTTCGTCTTCGCGCTGCTCGACCTGGTCCTGCGTGGTCTGCGGATCGGCTGACCCGGCTCTGCGAGGCCCCCGCCCGGACGGTTCAATCCCGTCCGCGCGGGGGCTTCTGCGCGATGATTCCGGTACCCGAGCCCGGAGGAGATCGCGATGATCGGCACCCTGCAGTGCGTCGTCCTGGACTGCCACTACCCGGCCGCGCTGGCCCGCTTCTACGCCGCGCTGCTCGGCGGCGAGGTGGACCGGCCGGACCAGCACTGGTCGCTGGACGAGGGCTGGTCCACTCTGCACACCCCGGGCGGCCTGGTGCTCGCGTTCCAGCGGGTGGCGGACTTCCACCCGCCGCAGTGGCCCGATCCCCGCCACCCGCAGCAGTTCCACCTCGACGTCGGCGTCCCGGACCTCGACGCGGCCGAGCGCGAGGTCGTCGCCCACGGTGCCGCGCCGCTGGATCGCGATGGCAGCTGGCGCGTCTACGCCGACCCGGCCGGCCACCCGTTCTGCCTGGTCCATCAGCCGAATTGATCATAAGAAAATCTGTCAGTGTGACAGATCCGCTCTCCTGGTGGTGATTTCGTCCCCCGGGTGCTGCTGGATTGAGCCACACTCCGACGTGCGGCCGCCCGGGCCCGCCCGGGTGGCGGTGATCTTGGCGGTCGGGGCGCGAGGCTCGGTGACCGACCGTCCGTTCGGGGTGCCGTCGGTGAACTCGACGGCGGGTCGCCGGTGTTCGGCCCGAACGTGACCGAGGGGGCCCGAGCCCCGGCGCCGCGGTGCTGCCAAGGGGGTGGGCAGGCGGTATTGGCGAATTAAATTCGCACAGATGTTCAATAGCATGGGGGCTTTGATAGCGTCTGCTGCCGCCGGTCGGTTATTCCCGACTGCATTATTCACCTGATTTCAGCGCCCGCCGCCCCCGCATTTCCGTGACCCCGGGAGATTCGCCATGTCGACAGCAGCCGGCCAGGATGCCGAGCAGGATCGTATACAACTCAGCCTGAGCACCGCCGCCGCGCGGACCCTGGCCACCACCACCAAGTCCGTTCCGCAGATGCGCGGTATCAGCTCGCGCTGGCTGCTGCGCCGACTGCCGTGGACGGAGGTTTCCGGCGGCACCTACCGGGTCAACCGGCGACTGTCGCTGGCCGTCGGCCGGGGCCGGGTCGGCTTCGTCCAGGCCGGTGCGGACGATGTGCGGATCATCCCCGAGACACTGCGCGAGATCCCGGTCCTGCGCGGCTTCGAGGACGACGCCCTGCTCGCCGAGCTGGCCGGCCGGTTCACGGTGCGCGAGGTCCGCAGCGGCGAGGTGCTGGTCGAGGAGGGCCAGCCCATCCAGGAGGTCTTCATCGTCGCCCACGGCCGGCTCGACCGGATCACCACCGGGAAGTACGGCGACCAGAAGGCCGTCGGGGTCCTCTCGGACGGCGACCACCTGGGCGACGAGGCCCTGCTGCAGAGCGACCCGCTGTGGACCGCCACTGTGAAGGCCGCCACCGCCGGCACGGTTCTGGTGCTGCCGTGGGGTTCCTTTCTCAGCCTTTTCAATCGCGCGGAAAACCTGCGCGAGCATATTGAGGCGTATCTTTCCGGCGTCTCCCGAAAGGTCAATTCCAAGGGTGAGATCGAGGTCGCTGTCGCGGCCGGCCACGAAGGCGAGACGGAGATTCCCGGCTCGTTCGTGGAATACGAGGTCGCGCCCCGCGAGTACGAGCTCTCCCTCACCCAGACGATTCTGCGGGTGCACTCCCGGGTCGCCGATCTGTACAACGACCCGATGAACCAGTTGGAGCAGCAGCTCCGGCTGACGGTCGAGGAGATCCGCGAGCGCCAGGAGTGGGAGCTGCTGAACAACCGCGAGTTCGGCCTGCTGCACAACGCCGCCTACGACCAGCGGATCAACACCTGGTCCGGGCCGCCCACCCCGGACGACATGGACGACCTGCTGTCGATGCGCCGGGGCACGGACATGTTCCTCGCCCACCCCAAGGCCATCGCGGCGTTCTTCCGCGAGTGCACCAAGCGCGGCATCTACCCCGACCACGCCGACGTCAACGGCCACCGCGTCCCGGCCTGGCGAGGCGTGCCGATCTTCCCCTGCGGCAAGATCCCGATCACCGGCGGGCACACCTCGTCCATCCTCGCGATGCGCACCGGCGAGCAGGACCAGGGCGTCATCGGGCTGCACCAGACCGGCATCCCGGACGAGTACGAGCCCAGCCTGAACGTCCGCTTCATGGGCATCGACGACAGCGCGCTGATCAAGTACCTGGTGACCGCCTACTACTCGGTCGCGATCCTCGTCCAGGACGCCGTCGGCATCCTGGAGAACGTCGACATCGCGGCCCCCCGGTCCTGACCCGCCCGCTCCAGGAGGACCCGATGGCAGCCCTCGACGCCGCTCCGGCGGCTCGTCCGATCCCGCAGGGCCCGACCGGCCTCGGCACGTCGGCGGCCCGTGCCGCCACCCTGCTGCGGCCGCGCACCCCGGCGGCCGCGCCCGGGCCGGCGACCGGCCGGCGCATCCCCGAGCTGTACTGCCCGCCGCACCTGCGAGACGACCACGCGCTCGGCGAGGAGGTCAACGAGCGCCTGGCCCGCTGGGCCGGCGAGGTGGGCATCTACGCCGGCCGGACCGAGAAGTTCCGGCAGGCCAACTACGGGCGGCTGCTGATGCTGACCCACCCGGACACCGACGACCCGGACCGACTGCTGGCCGCCGGCCGCTGCATGGCCGCGGAGTTCGCCGTCGACGACTACTTCTGCGACGAGGCCGCCGCCGGCGACCACCCGCAGCGCCTGGGACCGCAGTTGATGCTGGCCCAGGTGGCGATCGACCCGATGCGGATGCCCACTCGCTACCACGCGCGCTACGAGCGCGAGATACGCGAGCAGCCGGTGTGGAACGCGCTGCGGCGCTCGGTGGACGCGCTCGCCGAGTACGCCAGCGGTTCGCAGATCAACCGGCTGCGCCAGGAGATCGCCGGGCTCTTCCTCGGCATGGACGCCGAGGCGGGCTGGCGGATCGAGGGCACCCCGCCGGCCGTCTGGGAGTACCTGGCCAACCGCCAGCTGAACAGCTTCCTGCCGTGCCTGACCCTGGTCGACGCGATCGGCGGCTACGAACTGCCCGCCAACGTGTACGGCCGCCCGGACGTGCGTCACGCGACCCTGCAGGCCGCCCTCGCGTCCGTGCTGCTCAACGACATCTACTCGGTGCACAAGGAGGCCGGCGCCGAGGGCATCGAGTACAACCTGCCCTCGGTGCTGATGGCGGAGGACGGCTGCTCCCTCGACGAGGCGATCCAGCGTTCCGCCGACATCCACGACGAGCTCATGCACTCCTTCGAGGCCTCTGCGGCCGCCCTCGGCCTCACCGGCGACCCCGTGCTCACCCGCTACCTGGGCGCCCTGTGGGCGTGGCTCGGTGGCAACAGGGAATGGCACGCCAGCAGCCCCCGCTACAACCACCAGTAAAGGAAACCGACATGACGATGCTCGAGAACCCCGCTGCGACCGGCTCCGAGGTCCTGGTCACCAAGTACCAGAAGTCCGTGGCGGAGTACTGGAACAAGGAGAAGGACCCGGTCAACATCCGCCTCGGCGAGGTCTCCGGCACCTTCCACCACCACTACGGCATCGGCGATGTCGACTGGTCGGTCCTCGAAGGCCCCGAGGACACCCGCGAGGAGCGGACGATCAAGGAGATGCACCGACTGGAGGCCGCCCAGGCCGACTTCCTGCTCGACCAGCTCGGCCCGCTGGGCCCGGGCGACCGGATACTCGACGCCGGGTCCGGCCGCGGTGGCACCAGCTTCATGGCCAACCAGCGGTTCGGCTGCCAGGTGGACGGCATCTCCATCTCCGAGGAGCAGGTGAAGTTCGCCAACCAGCAGGCCCAGCAGCGCGGTGTGGCCGACAAGGTGGCGTTCAACTTCCGCAACATGCTCGACAACCGGTTCCCGGACGCCACGTTCCAGGCGATCTGGAACAACGAGAGCACCATGTACGTCGACCTGCACGCCCTCTTCGCCGAGCACTCCCGGGTGCTGAAGCAGGGCGGCCGCTACGTCACCATCACCGGTTGCTACAACGATGTGCACGGCCGCCAGCCGTCCCGCGCCGTCAGCCAGATCGACGCGCACTACATCTGCGACATCCACCCGCGCAGCGAGTACTTCGCCGCGATGTCGGCGAACAACCTGGTCCCGATCAGCGTCGTCGACCTGACCGCCGCCACCATCCCGTACTGGGAGCTGCGCGCGCAGTCGGAGGTGGCCACCGGTGTCGAGTCGCCGTTCCTGACCGCCTACAAGGAAGGCAGCTTCCACTACCTGATGATCGCGGCCGACAAGGTCTGATCCGACCCGTCAGCCGACCCGTCAGCCGAGCCGCAGCCGGTCGCCCACCCGCAGAGCGCCGGGGGCGGCGACGGTGGCCAGCGCGTCCAGGCGGTTGTCATGGGCCCGGGCGATCACCCGCAGGATCTCGGGGGCGTGCGGGAGCCCGGGCTGCGCCATGCCCGTCATCGCGCAGCGCTCGCTGGCGCGGACGAACGCCAGCCGGGCGCCGGAGGTGAACTCGGCCTCCCGGCCGAACCACGCGTCCTCGACGAACGGGGGCGTCCCGGGCGGGGTGCGCAGCACGATGTTGGGGCGAAAGCGCCGCTCGTCCACCAGCGCGCCCGGCACGGCCTCGCGGACCCAGTCCAGGGTGGCGGTGCTGAGCACGCTGACGGGGAGCTGGTCGAAGTGCGAGATCTCGTCCTCGCGGGCCAACTCGACGTCCTCGCGCTGCAGGTACGCCCGCAGGAACGCGGTCGGGTCGGCCACCGGTCGCCCGAGCGGGTCGAGCAGCTCGGGCCCGCCCAGGTGGTGCCCGAGCCGGGAGCCAAGGCGCAGCAGGCCGTCCATCCGGCGAAAGCGCCGGGTGTTCTTGCCCGAGCCGAACCTGCCCTGGCCGTCCCGCACCGCGTACAACCGGTCGCCGGCCAGGCCCCGTTCGTCGACGCCGACCTGCGCCAGACGCTCACCGGCGGTGGATTTCACGGGGTATCGCCAGAGCCGCTCGACCACACCGATGATCTCTGCCATGGGCAGGCAGCCTATCGGGGGGTATCACCCTTGGTCTAGACCTATGACCGCTTCTTGCCCTGCGCCGCCCTGGACGCCTTCGCGCTCTTGGCCTGCCCGCGCCAGTACGCGATCACCTGGTCCCGGTGCACGGCGAAGTCGGGGTCGGGGTTGCTGGCCGTGTTCACCGGATACGGCAGGGTGTACTCCTTGCCGTTGGTCAGCTGCAGCTTCAGCACGGACGTGGTGCGCATCTGCTTCTCGCTCACCGAGGCGACCTCGCTCCACGGATGCCGCTTCATCGGCACGAAGAACCGGTGGATCCGGATGCCCTCGCCGCTGAGCGTGGTCCGCCCACCGGCCGCCCCCGCCGCGAACAGCGCGACCATCACCACCACGAGCGAGATCAGCCGCATCGCGGCGCTGTGGTTGACCAGCAGCGAGACGGCGGTGAGGGCGCCGAAGAGCAGCGCGATCCGGATCACGAATCGTACGAGGCGGCCCGGCGAGAGGGAGAAGTTCAGGGTGTCCACGGGAGGGAGGGTACGTCGCCGCAGCCCCGAACGCTGATCCGATCAGGTGACGTTGCCCGGATCGGTACGCATTCGCTGCCAGCAGGAGAGGATCTGGTCCCGCTGGACGTCATAGGTCGGGTCGGACTTCCCGGGAGCGCGCATCGGGCGCGGCAGCGCGAACCGCTTGCCGTCAGCCAGCTCGACCCGGAGCAGGAAGGTGCCGCCCTTCGTCGTTTCCTCCTGGATCGAGGCGATCTCGGCCCATGGGCGCAGGGCCGCCGGAACCCCGGCGCGCCGGACCTGGATGCCCGCGCTGCCGACTTTGGTACGGGTTCCGAGAACCAAGCCGAGGTAGCCGGCCATGAACACCGCGTTCCAGGCGATGGTGCTGATGGCGAAGCGATGGGCGCGCATCATGCCCAGTGCGTCCGTGAGCGCCATGCAGAGCAGCAGTCTCAACGCATAGCGACGGACCACGGCGGGGGAAGAAGTGAAGATCAGATTGTCCACCGCCGGACAGTATCGGCATCTCCCCGCGCCGCCTACCGCTTATCCGATCTTCGCCACCGCTCGGATCGGGGCGCCGTCTGCCGCCGCCAGGCGTAGCGGGAAGAGGCTGACGGAGAGCGGTTTGTCACGCGCCTGGGCCTCCAGCAGGGCGGTCAGGTCGGTGAGGTTCTCCGCGATCACCGCGCCGCCCGGGGCTCCCAGCAGGACGCGGTGGGCGGTGAGGACCGGCTCCTCGGCGGGCGGGGCGCCGTCGTGCTCGTCGGTGAGGCCGGCCAGGAGCGCGGCCACCGCCGGGTCGGCCGGGCCGGGGTCGGGGGTGGGGTCCACGCTCAGCGCGTCCACGCCCACCGTCCGCACGCCCGCCTCGACGATCGCCCGCGCCGCGCCCGGGCTGAGGTAGGGGTGGGCGAGGTAGCGCTCGGTGCCCCAGAAGCGCGGCCAGCCGGTGGCCAGCAGCAGCACGGCGCCGGGCGTCACCCGGGCCAGCGCGGGGGTCAGCTGCTCGGGGGTGATCGCGGTGCGGGCCGGCAGCGCGCGCAGGTCGGCGACGACGGCGGGGCCGGTGAAGAGCTCCAGCGGCAGCCCGTCCAGGGTCGGCCAGGTGACGTCCACGTGGTACGGCGCGTCCACATGGGTGCCGGACTGCGAGCCCAGGTGCACGCTCAGCACGTTCACCCCGGCCGTGTCGGTGGTCATCGCGGGGGTCAGGGCGACCTCGGGATCGCCCGGATAGACGGGCATGCCGGTGGTGACCTGGTGGGTGAGGTCGATCAGGGTCGGCGCCTGCTCAGGAGTCACAAGGGCATCCTCCCGCGTTGCAGGCCCTAGGGTGCGGGTATGGGCAAGGCGGCTATGGACAAGCAAGTGAACGAGGTGCGGCGGCCATGGGTGGTCGGCGTCTCCGGGGCGTCGGGGACCCCGTACGCCGCGTCGGTGATCCGCGCGCTGCTGGCGGCCGGCGAGCCGGTGGACCTGGTGGTCAGCCGCGCCGCCCGGCTGACCATCCTGGACGAGACCGGCATCGCCTTCCGGGACGCCCACTGGCAGCAGGACCTCGCCGCGTGGCTGGAAGTCGAGCCCACCGACGTCCGGTACTGGCCGGCCGGCGACTTCGCGGCCGGCCCCTCCAGCGGCTCGTACCCCGCCAAGGGCATGCTGGTCGTCCCGGCGACCACCGGCGCGGTGGCCGGGATCGCGCTGGGGCTGAGCAAGGACCTGCTCCAGCGGGCCGCCGCCGTCACCCTCAAGGAGCGCCGCCCGCTGGTGGTCTGCGTCCGCGAGGCCCCGCTCGACGGGGTGACGCTGCGGCATCTGGTGGAGCTCGACGCGGCCGGCGCGGTGGTGCTCCCCGCGTCGCCCGGTTTCTACGCCGGCGGCTCCACGGCCCGGGAGTTGGTGGACTTCGTGGCCGGCCGGGTGCTGGACGCGGTCGGTGTGGAGCACCGGCTCTACCGGCGCTGGGAGGGCGAACTGGGCGCGGCGAGGGCGGAGGGGGCGTAGGAACGCCCGCGCCGGGAGAGTATGTTCTCTGCGATATCCGGGTTGGTCCCAGGGTCGGCCCTTGGATTCCGGATAATGATCTCTGGGTCTGGCAAGGTTCGGAAGGACGCGGACGGTACATGGACACGGTGGACAGACAGCTCATCCAGGCGCTCCGCGAGAACGGCCGCGCCTCCTACGCAGAACTGGGCCGTCTGGTGGGCCTGTCGGGCCCGAGCGTCACGGACCGGATCAACCGCCTGGAGCAGGCCGGGGTGATCACCGGCTACCGGGCCACCGTCAACCCGGCCTCGCTCGGCTTCGGCGTGACCGCCCTGATCGGCCTTCAACTCACCGACGCCGCTGACCACGAGGACGTCGCGCACCGGCTGAAGGACCTCGGCGAGGTCGAGGACTGCTGGTTCATCGCGGGCGACGACTCGTACATGCTCAAGGTCCGGGTCTCCGACGTCGAGGGGCTCGAATCGGTCGTCAAGCGGCTGTCGGGCACCAAGGGTGTGGCCCGCACCAGGACCACCGTCGTACTGTCCACCAAATGGGAGAACCGGGTCAGCGAGCTGCCCCTCGACGCGGGAGAGTGAGACCGGTATGGCCCTGGTGAGCCTGGAGGACCTGCGCGCCGCCCAGCAGCGGATAGCGGGAGTGGCCGTCCGCACCCCGCTGATGCCCTGTCCGTGGGCCGAGGACGGCAACCGCCGGCTCTGGCTCAAGCCCGAGAACCTGCAGCCCACCGGCGCCTTCAAGATCCGCGGCGCCTACAACCGGCTGGCCGCGCTGACCGCCGCCGAACGGGTTCGCGGCGTGGTCGCCCAGTCCAGCGGCAACCACGCGCAGGCGGTGGCCTACGCGGCGCGGCTGCTCGGCATCAAGGCCGTCATCGTGATGCCGGACACCTCGCCCGAGGTCAAGGTGGCCAACACCCGCTCGTTCGGCGCCGAGGTGCTCCTGGTGGCCCCCGCCGAGCGCGACCTGGTGCCCGCCGAGCTGACGGAGCGCCACGGGTACGTCTGGGTGCCGCCGTACGACGATCCGTACATCATCGCGGGCCAGGGCACGGTGGGCCTGGAGATCGGCGAGGACGCCCCGGACGAGCTGGACACCGTCCTGGTGCCGGTCAGCGGCGGCGGCCTGATCGGCGGCACGGCCGCGGCGATCAAGCTGACCACCCCCGGCGTGCGGGTGATCGGCGTCGAGCCCGAGCTGGCCGCCGACGCGGGGGAGAGCTTCCGGGCCGGCGAGCGCATCGCCTGGCCGGTCGACCACACCTACCGCACCATCGCGGACGGCCTGCGCACCCCGTCGGTCGGCGCGCTCAACTTCGAGCACCTGCAGGCCTATGTCGACGACATGGTGACGGTCAGCGAGGAGGAGATCCGCTCCGCGGTCGCGGTACTGGCCCGGCGCGGCCGACTGGTGGCCGAGCCCTCCGGCGCGGTGACCACCGCCGCCTACCTCCACCGCGGCGCCGAGTTGGGCGGCCGGGTCTTCGCGGCCGTCGTCAGCGGCGGCAACCTCGACCCGAAGCTGCTGTCGGAGTTGCTGACCGCCTAGGCGTAGTCTCGGTTGCGGCCATCACCGGCCGAGGAATCGAAGACAGAGGAGGCGGGTCGCCGCATGGACGCAGGGCTCAAGCGGGAGCTGGAAGCGAAGGTCTACGCGGGTGAGCGGCTGACCCGCGAGGACGGCATCGCCCTGTACGAGAGCGACGACCTGGCCTGGCTGGGCGGGCTGGCGCACCACGTACGGACGGTGAAGAACGGCGACGTCGTCCACTTCAACATCAACCGCCACCTCAACATGACCAACGTCTGCGCGGCCTCCTGCGCGTACTGCTCGTTCCAGCGCAAGCCGGGCGAGAAGGACGCGTACACCATGCGGATCGAGGAGGCCGTGCGGCTGGCGAAGGCGATGGAGGTGGACTCGCTCACCGAGCTGCACATCGTCAACGGCCTGCACCCGACCCTCCCGTGGCGCTACTACCCGCGCTCGCTGCGCGAGCTGAAGGCCGCGCTGCCGAACGTCTCGCTGAAGGCCTTCACCGCCACCGAGATCCACTGGTTCGAGAAGATCAGCGGCCTGTCGGCGAGCGAGATCCTGGACGAACTGATCGACGCCGGCCTGGAGTCGCTGACCGGCGGCGGCGCGGAGATCTTCGACTGGGAGGTCCGCCAGCACATCGTCGACCACGAGACCCACTGGGAGGACTGGTCGCGGATCCACCGGCTGGCTCACAGCAAGGGCCTCAAGACCCCTTCGACGATGCTCTACGGCCACATCGAGGAGCCCCGCCACCGGGTCGACCACGTGCTGCGGCTGCGTGAACTGCAGGACGAGACCGGCGGCTTCCAGGTCTTCATCCCGCTGCGCTACCAGCACGACTTCCACGACTCCAAGGACGGCGTGGTCCGCAACAAGCTGATGGCCCGTACCGAGATGGCCACCGGTGCCGAGGCGCTGAAGACCTTCGCGGTCTCCCGGCTGCTCTTCGACAACGTGCCGCACGTCAAGGTCTTCTGGGTGATGCACGGCGTCACCACCTCGCAGTTGGCGCTCAGCCACGGCGCGGACGACATGGACGGTTCGGTCGTCGAGTACAAGATCACGCACGACGCGGACAACTTCGGCACCCCCAACAAGCTGAGCCGCGACGACCTGCTCGACCTGATCCGCGACGCCGGCTTCCGCCCCGCCGAGCGCAACACCCGCTACGAGATCATCCGCGAGTACGACGGTCCTGACCTCGGCCGTCGCGAGACCCCGCAGGCCATGCGGCTCTGAAGCGGAGCCTCTTCACGAGGATTTATGACGGCTCGGGTTTCCCAACTGCGGCGCGATTTGCGAGGATCGACCGCATGTCCGGATCCCATCGTGCTTCTGTACAGCGCCGCCGCAGTGCCGGTCCCGCCGCCGCGGGACCGCCAGGCGGCGCCGGAGCGGGCCCCCGGCAGCAGAGCCGGGGGCAGCGCCGCAGGGCACGCAGGCGGCGCGGGCGGGCCACTCTGGGGACGGCGGTGCTGCTCATAGCGGCCGCGGTGGGCTGGTTCAGCTTCGGCCCCGGCGGGGTGCTCAGCGCCTCCAGTACGGACGCCGCGCTGGCGCAGAGCGCGCCCGACACCCCCGTGCCCACGCCCTTGTCCACCCCGGACAGCGCGCCCGCGCCCACCGCCGGGAGCACCCACACCCAGGCGCCCACCGCCGACCGCTCGGACCGCGCGGACGGCACCTTCGCCTCGATACCCGGCCTCGGCGTGAAGTTCGCCGCCATGATCCCGGCCGGCAGCAACCAGGTGGTGCTGGCCTCCGGCGCCGGCAAGGACTCCTCCGCCTCCTCGGTGACCCTGTGGAGCCGCACCCCGGACGGCCGCTGGCGCGCCGGGACGACCTGGGCCGCGCACAACGGCTACTCCGGCTGGACCGCCGACCACAGCGACGGCGACCTGCGCAGCCCGATCGGCGTCTTCACACTCAGCGACGCCGGCGGCCTCAAGGCCGACCCGGGCAGCCGCCTCCCGTACCACCAGGACAACGGCTTCGTGGCGACCGGCAACGGCTTCAGCGGCGAGCCGCTGGCCGGCGCCTTCGACTACGTGGTCGCCATCGACTACAACCGGGTGACCGGGGACTCCCCGCTGGACCCCCGCGAGCCGCTGGGTGCGAGCAAAGGTGGCGGGATATGGCTGCATGTCGACCACGGCGGTCCGACGCATGCTTGCGTCTCGCTGTCCGAGGGCACCATGATCGAGCTGCTGAAGACCCTCGACCCGGCCGCCCACCCCGTGATAGCCATGGGTGACGCCACCTCACTGGCGGCTTGACCTGTTGATGACCGAGCCTGACCCGTTGCAGGACAAGGGCTCTTGTCGAGCCCCTACAGCATCCGGCTCGGTATCCTGTCACAGGCCGTGAGCATCTTGCGGACTGCTAACGGGTTGAGTGGCAGCATGACCGGTTCCCGCATCGTGGCGCTCGGCCACTACCAGCCGCCCAAGGTCCTCACCAACGACGACCTGGCCCAGGTGGTCGACACGGACGACGAGTGGATCCGCAGCCGAGTGGGCATCCGGCAGCGGCACATCGCGGTGGACGAGACCCTCGTCGACCTCGCCACCGAGGCCGCACAGAAGGCACTCGCCGCCAGCGGTCGGCGTGCCGACGAGATCGACCTGGTGGTCGTCGCGACCTGCACCGCCGTCGAGCGCAGCCCCAACACGGCCTGCGCCGTGGCGGCGCGCCTCGGCATCCCCGCGCCCGCCGCGTACGACATCAACACCGTCTGCTCGGGCTTCTCCTACGCGCTGGCCACCGCCGACCACGCGATCCGGGCCGGCGCGGCCCGCCGCGCGCTGGTGATCGGCGCCGAGCGGATGTCCGACACCCTGGACTGGAGCGACCGGACCACCGCCGTGATCTTCGCCGACGGCGCCGGCGCGGCCGTCGTGGAGGCCCAGGAGGACGACGCGGAGCCGGGCATCGGCCCGGTGGTCTGGGGTTCCGAGCCGGAGAAGAACGACGCGGTGACCATCACCGGGTGGAAGCCGGTGATCAGCCAGCAGGGCCAGTCGGTGTTCCGCTGGGCCACCACGCAGATCGCCCCGCTGGCCCGGCAGACCTGCGAGAAGGCCGGCATCGACCCGAGCGAGCTCAAGGGCTTCGTCGCGCACCAGGCGAATCTGCGGATCATCGACGCGATCGCCAACAAGCTCGGCGCGCCGAACGCGGTGATCGCCCGCGACGTGGTCGACTCGGGTAACACCTCCGCCGCCTCGATTCCGCTGGCGCTCAGCAAGCTGGTCGAGCGCGGCGAGCTGACCACCGGCGACCCGGTGCTGCTCTTCGGCTTCGGCGGCGGTCTCGCGTACGCCGGGCAGGTCGTGCGCTGCCCCTGAGGCGGACATGCGTGTGGGCGGGACCCGAGGTCGGGGTCCCGCCCACACGCATGTCCGGCCGGCGCGCTGCGGTACGTCGGCGAACCTCCCCCGAGGACACGGCCGCCGCCCGAGTTCCACCGGACAGGAGACCGGGGCCACGCGCAAGCACAGGTATTGCAGGGTTGTAGGACTGGTCTACTTGGGTGCCTTCTTGCCGGTGACACCCAGGTACACCAGGGGAGCGAGCGTGGGCTTGAGGTCCTTGATCTTGACCCCCCACGAGGTGAAGGCCTTCTGGTGCTCGGCTGCCGAGGCCAGCAGCGAGATCAGCGAGCCGGCGACGGCGGCGGCATCCTGTGCCTTGTCCGCCTGGCCCTTGGCCTGGAGATCCTTGACGGCATCCGCGAGCGGCTTCGCCACCGAGTTGAGGACGGTCATGCGGATCTTGAAGAACCGCTTGTCCCCTTCCGCGGCACCGAGGGTGACCACACGCAGAATGGCGTCGTTCTTGCGCCAGAAGGCAAGGAATCCGTCCACCAGTTCTTCCGAGGTGGTGGTGCCGGACTTTCCTGCCCAGGACTTTCCGTCGACGAGCTCTTTGAGCTCGACGCTGTCCTTGGCCATTTCCTCTGCGATCTCAAGGACGGCGCCCTCGACATCTGGGAAGTACTGATAGAAGGTCGCGGGGGAGGTTCCCGCCATACGGGCGACGTCGATGACCTTGACGTCCCGGTACGGCGACGTGCTGAGCATCTCGCGGAGGCAGTCGAGCAGCTTCTGCCGCGTCTCCTGTCCGCGTCGCCCGGCGACGCGACCGTCGACGGTGCGAACTTGTCCTGTCATGCCGTCAGCTTACCGCGCACCGATCATGGCGCGATTCGGTGATGCGACTATTAGTCCACTTGGGGGAGGTAATCAGGGGGGCGATAGAGATATTCGAAGCCCCCCCGTGTGCTGATGGCGGCACAGAGTGACGGCCAGTGCGCTGAAGGACAGTCGGGTAGCTCTGTGTAGTCCCGTGCGTGAATGCGGTGAACGCCGGAAGGTGCGTCAGATCGCATCATCCGGGGCGGATCCGACGCGATGACAGCGGGAACCGGCCATCGGGACGCGACACGGGGACGGGCCCGGGCAGGGGGAGATTGGCTCAGACGCCGGGCGCATTGGAGAATCAACCTCGGCGCCCGATCGGGTGGCGTGCTGACGGGGAGGTGGCAGCGGAGTGGACCAGCTGACGGCGCAGGATCCGAGGCGGATCGGGCCCTTCGAGGTGCTCGGACGTCTGGGCGCCGGTGGGATGGGGCTGGTGTATCTGGCGCGCTCCGCGTCCGGCCGCCGGGTGGCGATCAAGACGGTGCGCGGCGAGCTGGCCGAGGACGAGCTGTTCCGGGTCCGCTTCGCCCGCGAGATCGCGGCCGCCAAGACGGTCGGCGGTTTCTACACCGCGGCCGTGGTGGAGGCCGACGCGGATGCCAGGGTGCCGTGGCTGGCCACCGCGTATGTGCCCGCGCCCTCGCTGGAGGAGCTGATCGGCGAGTGCGGGCCGCTGCCCGTGGATGCCGTGCGCTGGCTGGTGGCCGGGATCGCCGAGGCCCTGCAGTCCATCCACGCGGTCGGCCTGGTGCACCGTGACCTGAAACCGTCCAATGTGCTGGTGGTCGAGGACGGCCCGCGGGTGATCGACTTCGGCATCGCAGCCGGGGTCTCCAGCTCCCGGCTGACGATGACCAATGTCGCGGTCGGCACGCCCGCCTATATGTCGCCCGAGCAGGCCAAGGACAGCCGCAGTGTCACGGGCGCCAGCGACGTCTTCTCGCTCGGCTCGCTGCTGGTCTTCTGCGCCACCGGCCACCCGCCCTACCGCGGCGGCAACCCGGTGGAGACGGTGTTCAAGCTGCTGCGCGAGCAGCCCGACCTGTCCGGGCTGCCGGTCGAGCTGGTGGACCTGGTGCGCGCCTGCATGCGGCCGGCCGCCGAGCACCGGCCGACGCCCGCGCAGATCCAGGCGGAGCTGGCGCCGCATCTCTTCTCCCGGGACGACGCGGGCGAGGAGGTCGGGGAGTGGCTGCCGCCCAACGCGCTGGGCCTGATCGAGCAGCGCAAGCGCGGCCGCCGCCAGCCGCCCGCGCCCCCGGCGCCCGTCCGGGTGCCGCCCGCGCCGACCGTGCCGCCGGCCGTTCCCGCGCCGGTCGGTCCGCTGTCCGGCGGTCCGCTGCCGGTCGCCTCGGCGGTCGTCCCCGAGCCGTACCTCTCGGCGAACCCGGTGGCGGCGAACCCGGTACCGCCCGCGCCGGACGCCCGCTGGGGTGCGCCGAACGGGCAGCGCCGGCCGGAGGCGGTCGACCCGCGCACCGGCGAGCACGGCCCGCTCGGCCGTCCGCACCGGCCTCAGCCGCCCCGCGGGGTGGCGGAGGGCGAGGCGGCCACCGCCAAGCTGGGCGCGGCCCGCAGGCACCGCGGCGGCCCGGCCGCCGAGGAGATCCAGCTCTCCGGCGGGGCCTCGGTGCGGATAGGGCCCGGCCCGCAGGCGCATGGCGTCGAGCCGGCCCGGCCGCCGGGACCGGCGCCCGCCGAGACCGACTGGGTCCGCCGGGGCGGCACCCCGTCCGCGCCGCTGCCGGTCGTCGAGGCGCCGCAGGCCCGCTGGCGGCCCTGGCGGTTCCGGATGTCCAACGACGTCTGGGGCACCCCGCTGGTGGCCGACGGCACCCTCTTCATCTCCAGCTTCGAGGTGCACGCCCTCGACATCGGCTCGGGCCGGCGCCGCTACAAGACCCGGGACGTGGCCTGGGCGGTCGCCGTCGATGCCGGGCGGCTGCACGCCGCCGACGGCCCGCACCTCTACACGGTCGACGTCGCGGACGGCACCGAGCGCTGGCGGACCTCGCTGGACGGCTGGGTCTACTCGCTGGACGCTGCCGACGGTGTGCTCTGCTGCGGCCTGCGAGGCGGGGGCGTGCAGGTGCGCTCCAGCGCCAACGGCGCGGAGCTGTGGCGCGCCGACGACGCCCAGCAGGACTACGAGAACCCGCAGTCCGGTCCGGCCCTGGTGGCCGGCGCGGTCTACTACTACGGCGCCGGCCGACTGCGCTGCGTCGACCCGCGCAGCGGGCGGCTGCGCTGGACGGTGCCGGTCGGCGAGGACGTCCCGTCCCGGCCGGTCGCTCGGGCCGGGATGCTCTATGTGACCGCCGGGACCAGGGTCTACGCGCTGGATGCGGCGACCGGCGCCGAGCGCTGGCGGTTCGAGGCGCCGGTGGTGCTCTTCACCCCGCCGACGCTGGACGAGTCGCCCGCGCCCGCCGTCTACGTCGCCGACTACCTGGGCACCCTGTACGCGCTGGACGGTGCCTCGGGCCGGGTCCGCTGGCAGGGCCGCACCGCGAGCCGGCAGGGCGCCGAACCCGTGGTCGTGGCGGACGGCACCGCGCTGATCGCCAGCGGCGAGACGCTGTACGCCTTCGAGACGGCCAGCGGACGCGAGCTGTGGCGCTACGCGGCCCGCGGCGAGGTGGTCGGCGCGCCCGCGGTCGCCGACGGCCTGGTGCACCTGGGCAGTCGCGACCACTCCCTGCACACGGTGGAGCTGGCCAGCGGCCGGCTGCGCTGGGAGCTGGGCACCAAGGGCGAGCTGACCGGCTCCCCGGTGGCGGTCGGCGGGCGGGTCTTCGTGAGCAGCAAGGACCGCTGCGTCTACGCGCTGGACGCCCGCTACGGCACCGCCGTACCGGACCAGCGGTAGCCGCTCAGGCCCGACGGGCCTCGGGGTGGCGGGCGCACCAGCCCTCCCACGCCGAGGCCACCATCTCGCGCAGGCCGTGGCGGGCGTGCCAGCCCAGCTCGGCGGCGATCAGCTCGGCCGAGGCGACCACCCGGGCGGGGTCGCCGGCCCGGCGCGGGGCGAGCTCGCCGGTCGCGTCGTAGCCGGTGACCCGGCCCACGACGTCGAGCATCTCCCTGACCGAGACGCCCTCGCCGCGGCCGATGTTGAGCACCAGTGAGGTCCGCCCGACCGGGTCCTCGCCGAGCCGGCGGACCGCGGCGACGTGCGCGGAGGCGATGTCCGAGACGTGGATGAAGTCGCGTACGCAGGTGCCGTCCGGGGTGGGGTAGTCGGCGCCGAAGATCAGCGGGGCGCGGCCGGCCGCCAGCCGCTCGAAGACCATCGGGACCAGGTTGGAGGTCCCGGTGTCGGCGAGGGCGGGGGAGGCGGCGCCCGCGACGTTGAAGTAGCGCAGCGCGGCGGTCGACATCCCGTACGCCCGGCCCGCGGCGGCGACCAGCCACTCGCCGGCGAGCTTGGTCTCGCCGTACGGGTTCATCGGCAGGCACGGGGTGGACTCGGTGACCAGGTCGACGTCCGGCATGCCGTAGACGGCGGCGGAGGAGGAGAACAGGAAGCGCCTGACGCCGCCCTCGACGCAGGCCTCCAGGACGGTCTGCAGACCGGTGACGTTCTCCCGGTAGTAGTGCAGCGGCCGCTCGACCGACTCGCCGACCGCTTTGCGCGCCGCGAGGTGCAGCACGCCGGTGATCCGGTGCTCGCGGATCACCTTGTCGAGCGCCGCGCGGTCCAGACTCGACCCCTCCACCAGCGGGACGGTCTCGGGCAGCCGGGCGGCGTCGCCGCTGCTGAGGTCGTCCAGAACGGCGACCCGCTGCCCGTCCTCGAGCAACTGCCGCACCACGTGCCCACCGATGTAACCGGCGCCGCCGACGATCAGCCATGTCATGCGGGGATCGTAGAGGCGGATCGCCGCGGGCTGCCGCGCGGCACGGCGCGCCGCTGACCGAGAAAAGGACATAACGGTGAAATGCTGACAAAAGTCGGCCCAGTGCCCGGCTTTGGCGCGCCCCGGGCGCCCTCGGCCGCGGCGCCCGGGGCCGTCCCATGCGTTTGGAACCGGAGGCAGCTCAGGTGCATCCCACCAAGGACCACAACCGTCCGATCCCGGCCGGCCCGCGCCCCACCGGGCCGAAGGCGCTCCCCGCGCTGTCCGGTGCGGCGGTGCTGGCCGCCGTGCTGGCGGTCGGCGGTTGCAGCAGCAGTGCGCCGTCCACCTCGTCCACCGCCGCCTCGTCCTCCTCGTCCCCGTCCCCGTCCGGCGCGCCGGCGCCGACCACCAGCGACCAGCTGCAGAACGAGTACCAGCAGGTGATCGCCAACGTGCTGCCGTCGGTGGTGCAGATCACCACCGCCGCCGGTCTCGGCTCGGGGATCGTCTACGACGACAAGGGCGACATCGTCACCAACGCGCATGTGGTCGGCACGGCGACCAGCTTCGACGTCACCCTCGCCAACAGCACCACGACGCTGCCGGCCACCCTGGTCGGCAGCTACCCGGACGACGACCTCGCGGTGATCAAGCTGAGCAGCCCGCCCAACGGCCTGCGTCCCGCGACCTTCGGCAACAGCGCCAAGGTCGAGGTCGGCCAGATCACCCTGGCGATGGGCAGCCCGCTGGGCCTGTCCAGCAGCGTGACGGAGGGCATCGTCTCGGCCATCGCCCGGACCGTCTCCGAGCCCAGCGGCGGTGGCTCGCCCGGCGCGACCATCGGCAACATGGTGCAGACCTCGGCGGCGATCAACCCCGGCAACAGCGGCGGCGCCCTGGTGAACCTCTCCAGCCAGGTGATCGGCATCAACACGCTGGCCGCCGTCGACCAGGAGGCCAACGGCGGCGCCGCCCCCGGGATCGGCTTCGCGATCCCCAGCGCCACCATCACCAACATCGCCGACCAGCTGATCAAGACCGGCAAGGTCACCAACTCGGGCCGGGCGGCGCTCGGCATCACCGCGCGGACCTACTACGGCAGCGACTTCACACCGGCCGGTGCGGTGGTGGTCGGAGTCACGGCGGGCGGACCGGCGGCCTCGGCCGGGCTGCAGGCCGGTGACGTGATCACCCAGATCGGCACCACCCCGGTCACCTCGCTGAGCTCGCTGACCACGGCGCTGGCCTCGCTCAGCCCGGACAGCAAGGTCACCGTCACCTACCTGCGCGGCGGGCAGACCAAGACCGCCGACGTCACGCTGGGAACGCTCAGCGCCACCTCCTGACGTCCCCTCCCGCCGGTCCGGCGGCGGTGCACCGCGCAAGGGTCACCGCCGCCGGACCTCCTGCTGCCGGCACGTGCTACGGGCGGGCGGCACGGGTGCGCCAGGGCAGTTCGACGGTGACCGTGGTCGGGCCGCCCTCGGGGCTCTCGACCAGGAAGACCCCGTCCACCGCGCGGCACCGCTCGGCCAGGCCGGCGAGCCCGCCACCCGGCCGGAAGCCGCCGTCCGGCGCCACCGCACCGCCGCGCCCGTCGTCCGCGACCTGGAGCATCAGCCGGTCGGCGGAGCGCCAGGCGTCCACGGTGGCGCTGCGCGCGCCCGCGTGCTTCGAGGTGTTGGTGAGCAGCTCGCTGACAGTGAAGTAGGCGATGCCCTCGACGGCGGAGTCCGGGCGCTCGACCAGGCCGTCGGGGCCGGTCAGGTCCACCTGGACCCGCACGCCGCCCGGCACGGTGCAGCGCGCGGCCACGGCGGAGAGCGCCGCGCTCAGTCCGCGGTCCGTCAGCACCGCGGGGTGGATGCCGCGGGCGAGGTCGCGCAGCTCCTGCAGGGCGAGCTTGACCTCGCCGTGCGCGGAGTCGACCATCCTGGCGGCGGCCTGCTGCTCGGCCGTCAGCTCGGTGTCCAGCAGCTTCTCCTTGGCCAGGCCGAGATCCATGGCGAGCGCAACCAGCCGGGCCTGCGCGCCGTCATGCAGGTCGCGCTCGATCCGGCGCAGGTCGGCGGCGGCGGTGTCGACCACCGCGCCGCGGTCCTCCTCCAGCTCGCGCACCCGCTCGGTGAGCTCGCTCGGGCCGAGCAGCAGCTCGACCATCATGCGGTCGAAGGCGGCCAGGTAGCGGGCCACCCACGGGAGCACCGGCCAGCCGACGACCAGGCAGACCAGCGTCACGGTGAAGCTGACGACCCCCCACGGCATCATCAGCAGCGTGAAGAGCACCGAGCGCCAGCTCACCCCGTCGGTCAGCGAGGCGAGCACCCAGGCCGCGGGCCCGGGCTTGGCCGGCTTCAGCGGCGCGGGCTCCTCCACCACTGCGCCCAGCGCTCGGCGGGCCCGGAACCGGGCGAACGCTCCCAGTCGGCGGGAGCAGGCCAGCGCGCCGGCGGCCAGCGGCAGCCCGACCACCGTCACCGAGAGGCCCGCGCCCACGCTCAACGTCACCGCCGTGAAGACGAAGGAGGCGATGCCGATCGGCAGGTTGAGCAGCAGGTGCTGCACCTCGCGCCACAGCTGCGCGCCGTACAGCGGTCCGCGTTCGCGCTGCTGCTTGCCGGGCTGGTCGCGCTGGGGCTTCATGGTCGGCGGTCCGTCCTGGGGGGTGGGGCGGGCGGGGTGGTGGTGCTGGGGTATCAGCTTGGCGCGGTCAGGGGGCCGGTCGCACGGGGGCTGGGGCCCCTTTTCCTCGGGGGATAACCCCACCTCGCACACGCGTAACGGCATGCTGGGGAGGGCAGCGGTGTCCACGAGGCGTCTTACGGGCCGGGCAGGGTGTGGGTGTGATCGGGCCGGGGACTTAGACTCACGGCTGAGCGAGGTTATGGAAGTGTAAAGACGTGCGGTGATCCGGGCCCCAGCAGGCCCCGGAAGCACGGCACGGCGGATCTGGAGGCGAACGCATGGAGGGGCCCTTGGCCGCTGCCGTCGCGGCCGATCCTGCGGCGGGGAGTGGCTATTTCGACGCATATGCGGCGGTTGGCCTGCTCGCTGTGGTCGGCGTGCTCTTCGTCATGGTGAGCTTCACGGCGAACCGGCTGCTGCGCCCGGCGATCTGGTCGCCGGAGAAGCTGCTGACCTACGAGTGCGGCGTGGACCCGGTCGGCGAGGGGTGGGCGCACACCCAGGTCCGCTACTACGTCTATGCCTTCCTCTACGTGATCTTCGCGGTCGACGCGATCTACCTGTTCCCGTGGGCGACGGTGTTCGCCAGCGCGGGATACGGCATGGGCACCCTGGTCGAGATGTTCATCTTCCTGGGCTTCCTCGCGGTCGGGCTGCTCTACGCCTGGAAGAAGGGCGTTCTGGAATGGACGTGACGCACTCCCACTCGCACGCGCACGGTTCTTCGGACGGGCCGGTCCCGCTCGGCATGCCCGACGCCTCGCGGCCGGGGGCCGGCGAGCTCGCCGAGCGTCGGCTCGGACCGTTGGCCCGGCTCGCGCCGGACCCGGTCAAGGTGGTGCTCAACTGGGGTCGCCGCTACAGCCTCTGGTGCTTCAACTTCGGGCTGGCCTGCTGCGCGATCGAGTTCATCGCGGCCTCGATGGCCAAACACGACTTCATCCGGATGGGTGTGATCCCGTTCGCGCCCGGCCCGCGTCAGGCTGATCTGATGATCGTCTCGGGCACGGTGACGGACAAGATGGCGCCCGCCGTGAAGCGGCTCTACGAGCAGATGCCGGAGCCGAAGTACGTCATCTCCTTCGGTGCCTGCTCCAACTCGGGCGGACCGTACTGGGACTCGTACTCGGTGACCAAGGGCGTCGACCAGATCATCCCGGTGGACGTCTACGTGCCCGGCTGCCCGCCGCGGCCGGAGGCGCTGATGCAGGGGATCCTCAAGCTGCAGGAGAAGATCGCGGCCGAGTCGCTGGCGGAGCGCTACACGGGCCCGTCGGCCGGCGCCCTGCGGCGACCGCTGGTGCCGGGGCCGGGGGGTGCGCAGTGAGCGGCGCATGGGGCGATGTCGAGCAGACCGCGGCCGCGATCGGGCCGTGGGCGACGGTCGCGCAGGCGTACGAGCTGGTGACGGTCGACGTGCCGGCCGAGCACTGGATCGAGGCGCTGACCGCTGCCCGGGACACCCTCGGTCTTGGCTACTTCGACTGGCTGAGCGCGGTGGACGAGCTCGGCGAGGGCTTCTCGGTCGCGGTGCACCTGGCGGCCGCCGGGGACGGCTCCGCCGTGCGGCACCTGCTGCTGCGCACCCGGGTACCGCGTGAGGGCGCGTCGCTGCCGACGGCCGCGGGCGTGTACGCCGGGGCCGGGTGGCACGAGCGGGAGACGCACGAGATGTTCGGGATCGGCTTCGAGGGCCACCCGCACCTGGTGACGCTGCTGCTGCCGGACGGCTTCGAGGGCCACCCGCTGCGCAAGGAGTTCGTGCTCGCGGCCCGGGTCGCCAAGGCCTGGCCGGGCGCGAAGGAACCGGGCGAGAGCGAGGGGGACGGTCCGGCGCGGCGCAAGATGCAGCCGGCCGGGGTGCCGGACCCGAACGAGTGGGGCCCCTTGAAGGGGACGCTGCCGCCGGTCGCGGAGCGGCCCGCGCGCGGTGCGCGGGCTCCGCGCGCGGGAGCCGGTGCGGAGGGTGCGCCCGCGGTGCGGGCGGACCGGCCGCGGCGTACCCGCAGCATCGCGGAGGGTTCGACCAGCCAGGCGGCTCCCACCGAGGCTCCGGTCTCGGACGCGCCGTGGCACTCGCCGGTGCCCGCGCGCGAGCCGGCGCCGGCGCCATCGCCGCAGCCCGAAGCTGAGCCCCAGAAGTCGGCCGAGCCGACGTCCGACACCAGCTCGCAGGACGGAGACAGCGCGTGAACCTGCTCGACACACTGCTGCGCTGCGTCGCCGTCCTGGTCGTCTTCCTCACCTTCCCGCTGATCATCGGTCAGACCGAGCACAAGGTGATGGCCCATATGCAGGGCCGGCTCGGCCCGATGTACGCGGGCGGGTTCCACGGCTGGGCGCAGCTCGTCGCCGACGGCGTGAAGTTCGCGCAGAAGGAGGACATCGTCCCGGCCGGGGCCGACCGGCGGATCTTCCAGCTGGCACCGGCCGTCTCGCTGCTGCCGTACCTGATCGTGTTGCTGGTGATCCCGGTGGGCCCCGACGGCTTCGTCGGGCAGTCGGTGGATGCCGGGATCTTCTTCGTGCTCGCCGTGATGGGCATCGGGGTGATCGGCAAGCTGATGGCGGGCTGGTCCTCCGCCAACAAGTACTCGCTGCTCGGCGGCCTGCGCGCGGCGGCCCAGCTGATGTCGTACGAGCTGCCGATGGTGCTCGCCGCCGCCTCCGTGGCGATGGCGGCCGGCACGCTCTCGCTGCCCGGGATCGTCCACGCCTTCCACTGGTGGTGGCTGCCGTGGCAGGCGATCGGCGCGTTCGTCTTCTTCACGGCCGGCCTGGCCGAGCTGCAGCGCCCGCCGTTCGACATGCCGGTCGCCGACTCCGAGATCATCTTCGGCGCGTACACCGAGTACACCGGCCTGCGCTTCGCGTTCTTCCTGCTCTCCGAGTACGCGGGCATCCTGGTGGTCAGCGCGCTGACCACCGTGCTGTTCCTCGGCGGGTGGCACGGTCCGCTGTCCGACAGCCTCGGCTGGCTCTGGACGATCCTCAAGACCTTCGCGCTCGCCTTCGTGGTGATCTGGCTGCGGGTCACCTACCCGCGCCTGCGCGAGGACCAGTTGATGAAGTTCGCCTGGACCGTCCTCGTCCCGCTCGCGCTCGTCCAGCTCGCCCTGACCGGCATCATCAAGGTGGCGATCTCCCAGTGAACCTCCCCGGCTCCGGCCTGGCCAAGGGCCTCGCCGTCACCCTGCGGACGATGACGAAGAAGACCGTCACCGCGCAGTACCCCGAGGTGCAGCCGCACCTGCCCCCGCGCAGTCGGGGCGTGATCGGGCTGCTGGAGGAGAACTGCACGGTCTGCATGCTCTGCGCCCGGGAGTGCCCGGACTGGTGCATCTACATCGACTCGCACAAGGAGACCCTCCCCGCGGTCGACCCGAACGCGCGCGCCCGCACCCGCAATGTGCTGGACCGTTTCGCCATCGACTTCTCGCTCTGCATGTACTGCGGGATCTGCATCGAGGTCTGCCCGTTCGACGCGCTCTTCTGGTCCCCGGAGTTCGAGTACGCGGAGACCGACATCCTGGAGCTGACCCACGAGCGGGACAAGCTGCGCGAGTGGATGTGGACCGTGCCAGCCCCGCCCGCGCTGGACCCGGCGGCCGAGGAGCCCAAGGAGATCGCCGCGGCGCGCAAGGCCGCGGACAAGCTGGCTGCCGCCGCCGCTGCCGCATCCACCGGGGGTGAGGACGCGTGAGCTTCCTCGCCGCCGCGGGCTCCCTCACGCCCGCGACCAGGGGTTTCCTCTCCCCGACCGGGGTCGAGATCGTCTTCGTCCTGGTCGGCCTCGCCGTGCTGGGCGCCGCCGTCATCTCGGTGAGCACCAAGCAACTGGTGCACGCCGCGCTCTGGCTGGTCGTCGCCCTCGGCGGCCTGGCGATCGAGTTCCTGCTGCTCACGGCCGAGTTCGTGGCCTGGGTGCAGGTGCTGATCTACCTCGGCTCGGTGGTGGTGCTGGTGCTCTTCGGCCTGATGCTCACCAAGGCGCCGATCGGCCGTTCGCCGGACGCCGACTCGGGCAACCGCTGGGTGGCCCTGCTGGTCGCGCTGGCCGCCGCGGGGACGCTGGTGACGCTGGTCGTGGACGCGTTCCGGACCTCCTGGATCGACCTGGGCGCGGGCGGCGGCAGCGCCGCCGTGACCGGGGCGAGCCTGTTCCGCACCTGGGTGCTGCCCTTCGAGGCGCTCTCCGTGCTGCTGCTGGCCGCGCTGGTCGGGGCGATCGTGCTGTCGCGCTCGCGGCAGTCCGGCGAGGCCAAGCCGCGGGCCGGCAAGCTGCGGGCCGGCAAGCCGGTCGGCGCCGTCCGTCATCCTGCAGTCTCCTCCGAGCGGGAGAGCTGACCGCCGATGCACCTCGCCTACCCCGCCGTCCTCGCCGCGCTGCTCTTCAGCGTCGGTGTCTACGGCGTCCTCGCCCGGCGCAACGCCGTCCTGGTGCTGATGTCCGTCGAGCTGATGCTCAACGCCGTCAACCTCAACCTCATCGCCTTCGACGCCTGGCTGCGCGACGCGCTGCACGCCGGGCAGGCGCTCACCCTCTTCACCATCACCATCGCCGCCGCCGAGATCGGCCTCGGTCTCGCCATCGTCCTGATGGTCTTCCGGACCGGGGGCACGGCGGACATCGACAAGCTGACCGCGCTCGGCGACCGGGTCGCCGAGCGCCACGACACCGACGACGCGTCGAAGGGCCAAGCCGTCTCGTGAACACCGCCCTCCCCGTGCTCGTCCCCGCGCTGCCCGCGCTCGGCGCCGCCGCCCTCTTCGCCACCGGCCGCCGCGCACCGGGGTTCGCCCGACCGCTGGCGATCGTGCCGGTCGTGCTGTCGGCCGTGCTGGCGCTGGTGACGGCGCTGCAGCTCGGCACCGGCCGCACCCTGGACATCGCCACCCGGCTGACCCCGACCGGCGGCCCCGACATCTCGCTCGCGATCCACCTGGACGGCTACACCTCGCTGGTGACCGTGCTGGTCGGGCTGGTCGCCAGCTGCGTGCAGATCTACTCGACGGCCTATCTGCGCGACGACCCGCGCTACCCCTCGTACGCGGCGCTGGTCTCGCTCTTCACCGCCGCGATGTTCCTGGTGGTGTACTCCGGCGACCTGATCGTGCTGCTGGTCGGCTGGGAGATCATGGGCATCTGCTCGTATTTCCTGATCGGCCACCACTGGGAGACGGCGGACGCCCGGTCGGCCTCGCTGAAGGCGTTCCTGGTCACCAAGCTCGGCGATGTGCCCTTCCTGTTCGGGCTCTTCCTGCTCGGCTCCGACGCCGGGACGTTCCGGATCAGCGGCGTGCTGGCCGCGGCGGCCGACGGGCGGCTCAGCCACCCGACGCTGATCGCACTGCTGCTGCTCGGCGGAGTGGCCGGCAAGAGCGCGCAGTTCCCGCTGCACAACTGGCTCCCGGACGCGATGGCCGGCCCGACGCCGGTCTCCGCGCTGATCCACGCCGCCACCATGGTCGCGGCCGGCATCTACCTGGTCGCCCGCCTGCTGCCGGTCTTCCTGCTGTCGGGCGCCGCGCTGGTGGTGCTCGCGGTGATGGCCGCCGTGACGATGATCGGATCGGCACTCTGCGCGCTCGCGCAGGACGACATCAAGCGGGTGCTCGCCTACTCCACGGTCGGCCAGCTCGGCTACATGGCCGGCGCGCTGGCCGCCGGCGACCGCGAGGCGGCGCTGTTCCACCTGGTCAGCCATGGTGCGTTCAAGGCGCTGCTGTTCCTGGCCGCGGGCGTGCTGATCCACGCCGCGCACACCAACTCGCTCTCCGCGATGTCCCGGATGCCCTGGCTGGCCCAGCGCGTCCCGGACGCGCGCTGGACGCTCGGCATCGGCCTGGTGGCGCTGGTCGGGCTGCCGCCGTTCTCCGGCTTCTTCAGCAAGGAGTCCGTCTTCGCGGCCGCCGAGCACGCCGCCCAGGGCGACGCGCTGACCAACGGTGTCGGCGCCGCCTCCGGCGTGCCGCAGGCGGCCGGCTGGATCGTGCTGATCGCGGCCGCGGTCACCGCGCTGCTCACGGCGGCGTACGCGACCCGGCTCTGGCTGCTGGCCTTCCCGCCGCGCGGCGCCGCCATCGCCCCCGCCGACACCGCCGTCCCGCGCGGTGCCGCCGACGAGGGGCATGCCGCCGCGCTCGCCGACACCGGCGAGGACCTGCCGGTCGCCGCGCCCGCCGTCGCGACCGCACCCTCGGTGCACACCGCCGAGCCGGCCGCGATGCGCTGGACGCTGTGGGTGCTGGCGGTCCCGGCGATGGCTTTCGGCATCGCCGGACTGCGACCGGAGTGGCTGCCCGCCCTGTTGGACGGCGGCTCGCTGCGGCCGACCCTGGCCACCGCCGTGATCGGCACCGGCCTGGCGGTGGCCGGTGTGCTGATCTCCTGGGCCGCCTGGCGGACCGTCACCAGCCGCGCCGCCCGGGCCCGACTGGCCGAGGCCGAGCGGGTCCCGGAACAGGGCACCGCGCCGCACGCCGAGTCGCTCGCGCCGGCGCCGGCGCCGCAGTCCACGGAGGCCGTCGACCCGGGCCGGTTGCTGCTCGGACCGCTCTACGGACCGGCCCAGCACGGCTTCGGCGTCGACCGGCTCTACGACCGGCTCTTTGTGGGCCCGACCCTCGGCGCCGCTCGGCTGGTCCGCTTCCTGGACCGCGAGGTCGTCGAGGGCTATGTGCAGGGCGCCGGGGGTGGCGCCCGGATGCTCGGCTGGGCCGTGCGGCGCGCCCAGAGCGGCAACGCGCAGACCTACCTCAGCGCGCTGCTCGCGGGCGTGGTGCTGATCGCCGTCTTCGTGGCGGTCGGCACATGACCCAGCTGCGACTCCACCTCCTCCTCGCCAACCCGTCCACCGCAGCACGCCCAGGGAGCCCCCGATGAACGCGGTCCTCATCGCCCTCCTGGTGCTGCCGCTGCTCGGCGCCGCCCTGACGCTGGCACCGGCCACCGTCTTCGGCGCCGAAACCGCGACCCAGGAGAAGCGCGCGCTGCGGTTCGGCGCGCTGGTCACCGGACTGGTGCTCGCGCTGACCGTGGCGCTGGCGGCCGGCTTCGACCGCGCGCACTCCAGCCGGATGCAGGCGGTCACCGACACCGCGTGGATCCCGTCCATCGGGGTCCGCTTCCACCTCGGGGTCGACGGCATCTCGCTGCCGCTGCTGGTGCTCACCGCGCTGCTCACCTTCCTCTGCGCGGTGTACTCCACCAGGCGGCTGCCGGACGGACCGGCCAGTGGGGGGCAACAGAGTCCGTCCGCCCGGGTCTTCGTCGGACTGCTGCTGCTGCTCGAAGTCGGCATGCTCTCCACCTTCGTGGTGCTCGACCTGCTGCTCTTCTTCCTGGCCTTCGAGATCGTGCTGATCCCGATGTATTTCCTGATCGCCCGGTGGGGGAGCGGGGCCAAGACGGCCTCGGCCAACCGGTTCATCCTCTACACGCTGCTCGGCTCCGCCGTGATGCTGCTCGGCTTCCTGCTGATCGGTCTGAAGGCGGGCACCTTCGACATGACGGCGCTGGCCGCCGCGCACGGCCACGGCCTCTCGCACACCACCCAGGTGCTGGCGGCGCTGGCGATCGGCCTCGGCCTGGCGGTCAAGGCGCCCGCCTGGCCGCTGCACAGCTGGCTGCCGGACGCGCACACCTCGGCCCCGACCGTCGGCTCGGTGCTGCTCGCCGGTGTGCTGCTCAAGATGGGCACGTACGGTCTGGTCAGGGTCCTCCTCCCGGTGGTGCCGCAGGGTGCGGCGACCCTCGCCCCGTACCTCGGGGCGCTCGCCGCCGTCGGCGTCGTCTACGGCTCGCTGGCCTGTCTGGCCCTCGCCCGCCCGGGCAGCAAGGGCGATCTCAAGCGGCTGATCGCCTTCTCCTCGGTCGGCCACATGGGCTTTGTGCTCCTCGGCATCGCCTCCCTCACTCCGGTGGGTGTCAATGGCGCGCTCTTCGCGAACATCGCCCACGGTCTGATCACCGGTCTGCTCTTCTTCCTGGTGGGTGCCCTCAAGGACCGCTACGGCACGGCGGACCTGGACACCCTCGCGGGTGCCACCGGCGCCGCGCTCTACGGCCGGGCACCGCGGATCGGCGCACTGCTCGCCTTCGCCGCCGTGGCCAGCCTGGGCCTGCCCGGGCTGGCGGGCTTCTGGGGCGAGGTGCTCGCGATGTTCGGCGCGTTCGACCCCGCCGCCGGGCTGTCCCGCCCCGCGTTCGTCACGTACATGGTGCTGGCCGGTCTGGGCACCCTCCTGACTGCCGCTTATCTGCTGATCGTGGTGCGCCGGGTCTGCATGGGAGACCCCAAGCAGCCCGCCCTGGTGTCGGACATCGCGGACCTGCGCCCGTACGAAGCCGTCAGCTGGACGCCGCTGGCCGCGCTGACGCTGGTCGCCGGCCTCTGGCCGGCCCTGCTGCTGGGTCTCTCCAACCCGGCCGTGAAGCACCTCCTCGGGGGTGGCTGACCGATGATCAGCTCCGTGTCCGCGCTCGTGTCCGTCGCCGCCGGCCACCAACTCCTGGGGCAGCCCGCCGTGAATTCGACCCTCCTCGCTGTGAGCAACCCCGGTGGCCTGATCCAGTCCGTCGACTGGGTGGCCATCGCCCCGCCGCTGATCGCCGCCCTGACGGCGATCGGCGTTCTGCTCGCCGACCTCTTCCTGCCGGTCCGACGGAAGAAGCTGCTCGGCCCGCTCGCCGCGGCCGGCCTGGCGCTGGCCCTGCTCGCCCTCCTCCCACTGACGGATGGTCACCCTCGGTCCACCTTCTGTGTACCGAACGTAACAGGCGCCACTGACAACGCGGGCTGCAGCTATGTCGCCGACCACTTCACGCTGGTCTTCCAGCTGCTCGCGCTGGGCGGCGCGCTGATCGCCGCGCTGCTGTCGCTGCACACCGTCGAGGAGCAGGAGCTGCCCTCCGGCGAGTACTGGTTCCTGCTGCTCAGCAGCGCCACCGGAGCCGCGCTGCTGCCCGCCTCGCGCGACCTGGCGACCCTGGTGGTGGCGCTGGAGGTGGTCTCGCTGCCGTCCTTCGCGCTGGTCGGCCTCAAGCGCGACGGGCGCGGCGGCGAGGCGGCGCTGAAGTTCTTCCTCTCCTCGGTGACCGCGACGGCCGCGATGCTGCTCGGCGTCAGCTTCGTCTACGCCGCCACCGGCAGCCTGCACCTGTCCGCCATCGCCGACGGCCTCGCGCACACGCCGGGGCAGCTCAAGCCGCTGGCCGAGGCCGGAGCCGCGCTGACCCTGGTCGGGTTCGCCTTCAAGGTGGCCGCCGTCCCGTTCCACTTCTGGGTGCCCGACACCTACACCGGCGCCCCGCTGCCGGTGGCCGGCTACCTCTCGGTGGTCGGCAAGGCGGCCGGCTTCGCGGGTCTTGCGCTGGTCACCAGCATCGCGTTCCGCCCCTACGGCCACACCTGGGGCCTGCTGCTGGCCGTGCTGGCCGCCGTCACCATGACGGCCGGCAATGTCGCGGCACTGCGCCAGCGCTCGGACACCGCGCACGGCGCCGTCCGCCTGCTGGCCTGGTCCTCGGTGGCCCAGGCGGGATACCTGCTGGTGCCGCTGGCCGCGGCCGGCTACGCCGGGACAGCGCACCCGCTGGGCGCCACCGTCGCGTACGCGCTGATCTACGGTCTGGTCAACCTCGGCGCCTTCGGGGTGGCCGCGGTGGTCGGCCGGACCAGCCCCGCCAACCGGCTGGACGACTACCAGGGCCTCTTCGCCCGCCGCCGCTGGGCGGCGCTGGCGCTGGCCTTCTTCCTGCTCTGCCTGGCGGGCCTGCCGCCGGGCGTGGTCGGGCTCTTCGGCAAGGTGGTGGTCTTCCGCGCCGCGGTGGACGCCGGCCTCGGCTGGCTGGCCGTGGTGATGGCGGCCAATGTGGTGATCGCGCTGTACTACTACCTCCAGTGGACGGCCAAGCTCTTCGCCGCACCGGCCGCCTCGGTGCTGCCCGACGAGCGCCGGCTGCCCGCCTCGCTCAGTGCCACACTGGCGCTCACCGCGGTCGGTGCGGTGGTGCTCTCGGTGGCCCCGCAGCTGGTGATCCAGGTGGTCAGCGGCTCGCTGTTCTGACCGAGGAGGTCCGCCCGGGGGCGTGAAGGGAACCAGGACCAGGCGTCCCTCCGTTGACCGGACAGAGGGATGTGAGCAGAGGCTTCCCACCGCACCACTTGGAGGGTCTGCCGTGCATCGCCAGCACAACGGGTTGAGAACGGCCGTCCTGCTCGGCACGCTGTCAGCACTGATCCTGCTGGTCGGCAGCCTGTTCGGGCGGACGGGGCTGATCATCGGCCTGCTGGTCGCGCTCGGTACCAACGGCTACGCGTACTGGAACAGCGACAAGCTCGCCCTGCGGGCGATGCGCGCCCGCCCGGTCAGTGAGATCGAGGCCCCCCGGCTGTACCGGATCGTCCGCGAGCTCTCCACCAGCGCCCGGCAGCCGATGCCCCGGCTCTACATCTCCCCGACGCCCGCGCCGAACGCCTTCGCCACCGGGCGCAACCCGCGCAACGCCGCCGTCTGCTGCACCGACGGCATCCTGCAACTGCTGGACGAGCGGGAGCTGCGCGGCGTCATCGGCCATGAGCTGAGCCATGTCTACAACCGCGACATCCTGATCTCGTCGGTGGCCGGAGCGCTGGCCTCGGTGATCATGTTCCTGGTGAATTTCGCCTGGCTGATCCCGTTCGGCCGCGACGAGGACGACGACGGACCCGGGCTCATCGGCACACTTGCCATTCTGATCCTGGGCCCGCTCGCCGCAATGCTCATCCAGATGGCCGTCAGCCGGTCCCGGGAGTACCAGGCGGACGCCGACGGCGCCCGGATCACCGGGGACCCGCTCGCCCTCGCCAGCGCCCTGCGCAAGCTGGACGCGGGCACCCAGCGTCTGCCGCTGCCGCCCGAGCCGCAGCTCCAGACGGCCAGCCACATGATGATCGCCAGCCCGTTCCGCCCGGGCGAGGCGGGCACCCGGCTGTTCTCCACGCACCCGCCGATGGACGAGCGGATCGCGCGGCTGGAGCGGATGGCCGGGCGCCCGTAGCGCGGGGCGCGGGTACTACTGTCCTCCACGACGCGGACGGTCCGCGGAGCAGACGCCAACGGAGGTCGATGTGTTCGTCGTGACCCTCACCTACACCGTGCCGCTGGAGCGGATCGACGAGCTGGTGCCCGAGCACGTCGCCTGGCTGGAGACCCAGTACGAGGCCGGCGCCTTCCTGGCGTCAGGCCGCCGGGTGCCGCGCACCGGCGGAGTGATCCTGGCCCGCGCCGAGAGCCCGGCCGCCCTGGACGCGATCCTCGCCGGCGACCCGTTCGCCCGCGCCGGGGTGGCCACGTACCAGGTGACCGAGTTCCTCCCCAGCATGACCGCACCCGAGCTCACCGCCCTGACGGCGCCCGCGCTGGTCGAACGCCGCGACGCGCGTCCTGGCGGCGCCTGACGGTCCGGGCAGGCGACCTGAGGACGTGGGAGGCTTGGAGCATGAAGGTGCTCAGCTTTGTGCTCAACGTGATCTGGCTGGTCTTCTGCGGCATCTGGATGGCCATTGCCTATGCCATTGCGGGAATCGTCTGCTGCATCCTGATTATTACGATTCCGTTTGGCATTGCGAGTTTCCGTATTGCCGGCTATGTGCTGTGGCCGTTCGGGCGCACGACGGTCGAGCGGCCGGACGCCGGGGCGCCGTCGTGCGTCGGCAATGTGATCTGGGTGGTGTTCGCGGGGTGGTGGCTCGCGCTGGCGCATATCGCGACGAGCATTCCGCTGTTTGTGTCGATCATCGGGATCCCGTTCGGCTGGGCGAACCTGAAGATGATCCCGATCTCGCTGATGCCGCTCGGCCGCGAGGTGGTCTCGACGGACGAGAAGTTCGGCGGACGCTGACGCCTAGCCGATCGCCTCACGCAGCGTGCGGAACTCGGCCGCCAGCGTGGTGGGCGTGTAGTGCGCGTTCAGGCCGCTCGGGTTCGGCAGGACCCAGACCTCGGTGTCGCCCAGCCCGTCCGGCTGGCGGCCCACCGTGGTGCGCGGCCTGCCGAAGGCCGTCCGGTACGCCCCGATGCCCAGGACCGCCAGCACCTGCGGCCGCAGCCGGGCCACCCGCTCGGTCAGCGCCGCGCCGCCCGCGCGGAACTCGTCCGCGGTGAGCTCGTCCGCCTTGGCGGTGGCGCGGGCGACCACGTTGGTGATGCCCAGGCCCAGCGCGAGCAGTTCCCGCTGCTCGTCCGGGCGCAGCTGGCGGGGCGTGAAGCCGGAGCGGTGCAGGGCGGGCCAGAAGCGGTTGCCGGGCCGCGCGAAGTGGTGACCGGTCGCCCCTGACCAGAGCCCGGGGTTGATGCCGCAGAACAGCACGCGCAGCCCGGGGGCGGTGATATCGGGAATGGTCGCGTCGCGGGCGGCGGCGAGTTGCTCTGCGCTGGGGCGGGAGGAAGTCTGCACGGAGCCAGTCTGCCCCGGGTCAGATCCTGGCCTTCGCCGGTCGGGTGACCTGGTCGTCCTGGTCCTCAGGACGCTGCGCCGCCTTGCGCTCGGCG
This sequence comes from Kitasatospora sp. MAP12-44, assembly GCF_029892095.1. Taxonomy (NCBI): domain Bacteria; kingdom Bacillati; phylum Actinomycetota; class Actinomycetes; order Kitasatosporales; family Streptomycetaceae; genus Kitasatospora; species Kitasatospora sp. MAP12-44. The sequence continues at coordinate 3,575,559 of NZ_JARZAE010000004.1, read as the reverse complement.
CGCAGTCGGGCCCGGCGGTCGAGCAGGCGGGTGAGGCCGAAGTAGATCACGGCGGTGTAGGTCCAGCCCGCCAGGATGTCGACCACGAAGTGCTCGCCGCCGTAGACCAGGGTGAATGCCATCGCCAGCGGATAGGCGACCAGCACGATCCGCACCCAGCGGTTGGAGACCGGCCAGAAGAACAGCGCCAGCAGCATCGGGTACGCGGCGTGCAGCGAGGGCATCGCGGCCACGTCGTTGTCGAAGCGGCTGCCGTTCTCGAAGAGCGATCCGGCGCGCGGCAGGCCGCTCTGGTTCAGCACGTCCTGGACGATCCGGGCGATGGCCGGCAGGTGCCCGTTCTGCGCCGTGAGCCACGGCGGGTCGGCGGGGTAGAGGACGTACGTGGCGAACGCTGCGAAGGTGAGCGCCAGGTAGAGCGCCACCAGGCGGGTGAACCGCTCGTGGCGCTTGCGCCAGAGCACCGCCATGACGACGAAGACCGCGAAGAAATGCGACATGTAGACCGTGGTGGCCAGGTAGTCGTACCAGTGCAGGTGACCGGGTGTGTACAGCAGGTGCTGCAGCCGGACCGTCCAGACCTGCCCGCCGCCGACGACCTTGTCGAACGCCACCTGCGGTGCCCAGTGCACGGCCCACGGCGTGTGCGAGCCGTAGCCGCGCAGCAACGAGTACGCCCAGACCGCCGCCATCACCGGTACCCAGTCGCGGAGCACGCGCAACCAGCCGAAGCGGTTGCCGCTGTGCACCGCGGCGGCTATCAGCGCGCCGATCAGCCAGACGAAGACCAGGTCGTTGTTGTACGGGAGACCGTTGTCGTTGACGTAGCGCCACAGCGCGACGAGGTAGATCGGCCACGCCAGCAGACGCAGGTACTGGGCCTTGGCCCGTACCGCGCTCAGATGAGTCCGCCAGTCCGTGCTCCGGGGAGCGGCATGCGGCGCCTCGGAGCGCGGCGTGTCGGCGGTGGGCCGTGCGGAGTGGAACAGGCTGGTCACCGGTGGCGTCCCCTTCGCGAGGTCAGGTCGGTCAAGCCGGGTCAACGTAGCAGCGCAATCTTTAAGAATCACTGAGTGCGGAAGGACTTCTTTCGCACTGCGCTGGGTCCGGCAAGTACCGTCGTGCTCTGCGGTCTGCCCGGGTGGGTCGGAGGCCGCACACCAAAAACTCAGAAAACCGCTCCGAGCAAGTGGTCCGTTGGGTCAGCTGGTGGTCATGCACCGGGCACAGATTCGTCCCTTCACGGTTTCTGCCGCTCGGGTCCCCGGGATCTCCACCTCCCCCACCTCTCGCCTGCCCATTCGACCCCGCCGCAATCCTTGCCGGCCCGTCGGCTCAGCGGACGTACAGGTACGAACGCAAAGGGTGAGGGCGCCGCGATTGCGACGCCCTCACCCGTGCCCTGCTGGGCCGCCCTCGGCGGCCGCTACCGGCTGGCTCAGCGGTAGTTCACGAACTGGAGTGCGAAGTCCAGGTCCTTGCCCTTGAGCAGGGCCTGCACCTCCTGCAGGTCGTCCCGGCTCTTGGACGAGACGCGCAGCTCCTCGCCCTGGATCTGCGCCTTGACGCCCTTGGGGCCCTCGTCGCGGATGATCTTCGAGACCTTCTTGGCGTTGTCCTGGGAGATGCCCTCCTGGATCGTCGCGAAGATCTTGTACTCCTTGCCGGACAGCTGCGGCTCGCCGGCGTCCAGCGCCTTCAGCGAGATGCCGCGGTTGATCAGCTTGGTCTGCAGCACGTCGAGGATCGCCTTGACCCGCTCCTCGCCGCTGGCCTTCATCTCGATCTTGTCACCCGTCCAGCCGATGTACGCCCCGACGTTCTTGAAGTCGTAGCGGCTGGCGAGCTCGCGGGAGGTCTGGTTGATCGCGTTGTCGACCTCCTGCTTCTCGACCTTCGAGACGATGTCGAAACTGGAGTCGGCCATCTGTGGTGGTCTCCTTGCGGTGTCGGCGGCACTGTCGGCGCCCCGCCGGATGCGGAGCGGTCACGGGCCCAGCCTATCCAGCGGCACCGCCCGCCGACCCTTTGATCATCAGGTGACCAATCGAGTGGCGGAGCACCCCCAGTCATCAGGTATCGTTTACGACGTCGAACGGGGCGCGAGCCTCCGCGAGACAAACATCCTGGCTGGTTGCCCGAGCGGCCAAAGGGAGCAGACTGTAAATCTGCCGCGCAAGCTACGCAGGTTCGAACCCTGCACCAGCCACAGGATATGAGACCGGCCCCGAACCGTGGAAACGCGGTTCGGGGCCGGTCTTCTTTGTGCCCGGGGCTCTGAACTGGCATGGAAGGGCGGACGGTCGTTCGTGCTCTGGCCGGGCGGCGGTTGACGCGGGGTCAAGGAGGCGTCAAGGATGCCGGGCGCGGCGTATCGAACGTGTAGGGCAGGTTGGCACGGGTGGGCGTCGTGGAGACGATTCGAGCAGTTTGCCGACCACGGAGGTTAGTCAGATGTCCCCCTCGCCGCTCGCGGCCCTCGCCGAGCCTCCTGATACCGGGCTGCCTGCCAAGAAGGCCAAGGAGAACGACAAGCTCTCCGCGTTCGGGGGCCTGGCCGCGCTGTCGCTGGACGCGATGGCGTCGGTGGCGTACGGGCCGGAGTCGATCGTTCTGGTGCTGGCCGCGGCAGGCAGCTACGGGTTGGGGTTCACGCTGCCGGTGACGGCGGCGATCGCTTTGCTGCTGGCGGTGCTGACGGCCTCGTACCGGCAGGTGATCGCGGCGTTTCCGGACGGCGGCGGGTCGTACGCGGTGGCCAAGGCGTACCTGGGGCGGCGGACCGCGCTCACGGCGGCGGCTTCGCTGATCGTCGACTACATCTTGAACGTGGCGGTCTCGGTGACGGCCGGGGTGGCCGCGCTGACCTCGGCGTTTCCGAACCTCTACGACGACCGGGTGTGGCTCTGCCTGGCGGTGCTGGTGGTGGTCACGCTGGTCAACCTGCGCGGGATCGCCGAGTCGGCTCGCTGGTTCATGGCGCCGACCGCGGTCTTCGTCCTCTCGATCATGGCGATCATCGTGATCGGGCTCTTCCGCTCCGCGCCGGCCAGTACGGCGGCCGCCGCCGGGCACGCCTCGGCGCTGGCCCAGAACGCCACCGGCGTCGGCGCGCTGCTGCTGCTCAAGGCCTTCGCCTCCGGTTGCTCGGCGCTGACCGGGGTGGAGGCGGTGGCCAACGCGGTGCCGTCGTTCCGGACGCCGCGGGTCAAGCGGGCGCAGAACACCGAGATCGCGCTCGGCGCGGTGCTCGGGGTGATGCTGGTCGGGCTGGCCGTGCTGATCGGCCGATTCCACCTCCAGCCGGTGCAGGGCGTCACGGTGCTCGCCCAGCTGGCGGACGCCTCGCTGGGGCATGGATTCGGCTTCTACCTGGTGCAGTTCTCCACCGTGCTGCTGCTCGCGCTGGCGGCGAACACCTCGTTCGGCGGGCTGCCGGTGCTGCTGCGGCTGCTGGCCCGCGACAACCACCTGCCGCATGTCTTCGCGCTGCGGGCCGACCACCAGGTGCACCGGCACGGCGTGCTGTTCCTTGCGGGTGTCTCGGCGGTGCTGCTGATCGGCTCGGGCGGGGACGTCAACAGCCTGGTGCCGCTCTTCTCGATCGGCGTCTTCGTCGGCTTCACGATCTGCCAGGTCGGCATGGTGAAGCACTGGTTGACGGAGCGCGGGGCCGGCTGGCGCGGCCGGGCGCTGCTGAACGGCTTCGGCGCGCTGCTGACCGGGGTGGCCACCCTGGTGGTGACCGGGACCAAGTTCACCGAGGGCGCCTGGGGCATCGTGGTCGCGCTGCCGCTGCTGGTGCTGCTCTTCGAGCTGATCCACCGGGCGTACGGGCGGATCGGCGCGCGCCTTGAGCTCGGCCGGATCCCCGGGCCGGTGACGCGTCAGCGTTCGCTGGTGGTGGTGCCGGTGATGTCGATCTCGCGGCTGACCAGGGAGGCGCTGTCGGCGGCCGTCTCGCTCGGCGACGAGGTCCTCGCGGTGACCGTGGTGCACAGCGATCCGGACGCCGAGGACCGCCAGGCCACCGAGGCGCTGCGCCGGGACTGGGAGCTGTGGCAGCCGGGCGTGCCGCTGCTGGAGGCCCCTGACGCGCACCGACGACTGGGCCGGCCGCTGGTCGCCTTCGTCAACGAGCTCGGCACCGAGCACGCGTACGACCGGATCACCGTGCTGATCGCGGAGGTCGAGCCGGTGCACCTCTGGCAGCGGGCGCTGCAGAACCAGCGCGGGGCGCTGATCGACCGGGCGCTGCGGCAGGGCACGGACGCGGTGGTCTGCCGTCTGCGGTTGCGGATGTAGCACCGAAAGTCGATCTGAACCCCTCTGGCCTGCGGAAATCCGCAGCCGGGTGGGCGGTGCCGAGTCCGCTGGACCCCCGCGAGTCGATGGTCGTCTTAACGTCCTGCACGCATACGCTCGCGCTGTGTTCAACGTGCCCTCGGCGCTCAAGCGCCTCGTGATCGGTCGGGCCATGCGCAGCGAGGAGCTGGGCGAGACCCTGCTGCCCAAGCGCATCGCGCTGCCGATCTTCGCGTCCGACCCGCTCTCCTCGGTGGCCTACGCCACCGAGGAGATCCTGCTGGTGCTCACTGTCGGCGGCACCGCCCTCCTCTACCTCACGCCGTGGATCGCGGCCGGGGTGGTCGCGCTGATGGCGGTCGTGGTGATGTCGTACCGCCAGGTCGTGCACGCCTACCCCAGCGGTGGCGGCTCGTACGAGGTGGTGACCAGCAACCTCGGGCCGAACGCGGGCCTGGTGGTGGCGGCCTCGTTGCTGGTCGACTACGTGATGACGGTGGCCGTATCGGTGGCCTCCGGGGTGGACAACATCATCTCGGCGATCCCGGCGCTGAGCGACTACCGGGTGTTGATGGCGGTGCTGTTCGTCGCGATACTGGCGGCGGTGAACCTGCGCGGGGTGCGCGAGTCGGGCAAGGCGTTCGCCGCGCCGACGTACCTGTTCATCGGCGGCATGATGCTGATGATCATCACCGGGCTGATCAAGGCCGCGCTCGGGCACGCGCCGGTGGCCTCCAGCGCGAAGTACCCGATCATCCCGATCGACCACAAGAACACCCTGGCGGGCCTGGGCCTGCTGCTGCTGGCCCTCAAGGCCTTCGCCTCCGGCTGTACGGCGCTGACCGGTGTCGAGGCGATCTCCAACGGTGTGCCGGCCTTTCGGGCTCCCAAGTCGAAGAACGCCGCGAGCACGTTGGCGGTGATGGGCATCACCGCCGTGGTGATGTTCGTCGGGATCACCTGGCTGGCGCTGCTCACCAAGGTGCACAAGACCGTCGACACCTGCCAGTTGCTGGGCTACCCGGGGGACTGCCACACGGCCTCGCAGCCGACGGTGATCGCGCAGCTGGCGGCCTCGATCTTCGGCGGCGACCACAGCTTCCTCTTCTACTTCATCCAGGCGGTGACCGCGCTGGTCCTGATCCTGGCCGCGAACACCGCCTTCAACGGGTTCCCGCTGCTGGCCTCGATCCTGGCCCAGCACCGCTTCCTGCCACGCCAGATGCACACCCGCGGCGACCGCCTCGCGTTCTCCAACGGCATCATCGCGCTGGCCGTGGTGAACATGCTGCTGCTCTGGGCGTACAAGGCGGACGTCACCAACCTGATCCACCTCTACATCCTGGGTGTGTTCACCTCCTTCACGCTGTCGCAGATCGGCATGGTCAGGCACTGGAACGAGCTGCTGACCACCGAGACCGACGCCTCGGTGCGCGGCGCCGCCCAGCGCTCGCGGGTGATCAACAGCTTCGGTGCCTGCGTCACCGCGCTGGTGCTGGTGATCGTGATGATCACCAAGTTCACCGAGGGCGCCTGGCTCGCAGTGGTGGCCGCCGTGCTGCTGTTCGGGATGATGCGGGGGATCCGCCGGCACTACGACGCGGTTGCGGACGAGCTGTCGGTCGACGACCCGCACGCGGAGTCGGTGCGGCCCTCGAAGGTGCACGGCATCGTCCTGGTCTCCAAGATCCACAAGCCCACGCTGCGCGCGCTCGGCTACGCGCAGGCGTTCCGGCCGGACACCCTGGAGGCGCTCAGCGTCGCGGTGGAGAAGGAGGACACCGACGAACTGCGCGAGCAGTGGGCGCTGTTCGACATCCAGGTGCCGCTCAAGGTGCTGGACTCGCCGTACCGCGAGATCACCAGGCCGGTGGTGGCCTACGTCCGCTCGGTGCGCCGTTCCAGCCCGCGGGACGTCGTCGCGGTCTTCATCCCCGAGTACGTGGTCGGCCGCTGGTGGGAGCACCTGCTGCACAACCAGTCGGCGCTGTGGCTGAAGAGCCGGCTGCTCTTCACCCCCGGGGTGATGGTGATCAGCGTGCCGTGGCAGCTCTCCTCCTCCAGCCGCGCCGACCACCCGGCCCGCCGGGCCCCGGGGTCGGTGCGCCGCGGTGAGCCGCCGTCGCGCGACGACGTCCTGCCGAAGGCCGACAAGGTCGGCTGACCGTTGGGGACTGGCCCCCGGGGCGCGGCAGCAGGAACGGGCCGCGCACCGGGGGCCTCGGCGTGCCCGGGGGCGGTGCGGAGATGACGGTCCGATAACGCCGGTGCGGGTGGCCATCAAGGGGGCGTCAACGTTCCCCATACGCCCGTATGGACGGCGTCAGGACTCCGAAGTGGCGGCGAAACGGCTGGTTTGCTGCTTCAGCCGGCCCGCCGCCGGTGTCGTGAGGCCTAGCGGCCACCCACGGCCAGGCTCTTTATCGCCTTGGTGGAACCCATGCTCGATCTCGTCTTCGTCGGTGTCACGGTCGCCGTGTTCGCCGTCCTCGCGCTGGTGGTGCGGGGGGTGGAGAAGCTGTGAGTGCCGAGAACATCGCAGGTCTCATCGTCGCTGTCGCGCTGGTCGGCTATCTGGTCGTGGCGCTGATCTTCCCGGAGAAGTTCTGACATGGGCTCGACTTTGGCCGGCTGGATGCAGGCCCTTGCACTGGTGGGAGCGCTGGCCCTGTGCTACCGCCCCCTCGGCGACTACATCGCCAAGCTGCTGACGACCGCGAAGCACCTGCGGGTCGAGCGCGGCATCTACAGGACGATCGGGGTGGACGGGGACGCGGATCAGCGTTGGCCGGTGTATCTGCGGTCGGTGCTGGCGTTCTCGCTGGTGTCCGTGCTGTTCCTGTACGGGCTGCAGCGGGTGCAGAACCACCTGATGCTCAACCTCGGCTTCAAGGCCGTGGGGCCGCACGGGGCGTGGAACACCGCGATCTCGTTCGTCACCAACACCAACTGGCAGGACTACGCCGGTGAGGCGACGCTGGGCCACACGGTCCAGATGGTCGGCCTCACCGTGCAGAACTTCGTGTCGGCGGCGGTGGGCATCGCGATCGTGGCGACGCTGATCCGCGGCTTCACGCGCTCCCGCACCGACCGGGTGGGCAACTTCTGGGTGGACCTGACCCGGATCTGCCTGCGGCTGCTGCTGCCGCTGTCGATCGTGTTCGGTCTGGTGCTGGTCGCCAACGGTGTGATCCAGAACTTCCACGGTTTCCACGACCTGGCGACGCTGGGCGGCGACACCCAGTCGATCCCGGGTGGTCCGGTGGCCTCGCAGGAGGTCATCAAGGAGCTGGGCACCAACGGCGGCGGGTTCTTCAACGCCAACTCGGCGCACCCCTTCGAGAACCCGACCGGGTTCACCAACTGGCTGGAGATCTTCCTGCTGCTGGTGATCTCCTTCTCGCTGCCGCGCACCTTCGGCAAGATGGTGGGCGACCACCGCCAGGGCTACGCGATCGTGTCGGTGATGGGCCTGTTCTGGGCCGGGTCGGCCGCGCTGATGACGTTCTTCGAGTCCGGTCACGGCGGTGTGGCGCTGCAGGCGGCCGGTGCGGCGATGGAGGGCAAGGAGGTCCGCTTCGGTATCGCGGCCTCGTCGCTGTTCGCGTCCTCGACGACGCTGACGTCCACCGGTGCGGTGGACGCGGCGCATGACTCGCTGACGCCGGGCGGCGGCGGGGTGGCGATCTTCGACATGATGCTCGGTGAGATCGCTCCTGGTGGTACTGGTTCGGGTCTGTACGGGATGCTGATCCTGGCGATCGTGGCGGTGTTCGTGGCGGGCCTGATGGTCGGTCGTACGCCGGAGTACCTGGGCAAGAAGCTGGGCGGGCGGGAGATGAAGTTCGCCTCGCTGTACATCCTGACCACGCCGGCGATCGTGCTGATCGGCACGGGTGTCGCGATGGCGCTGGGCGGTGAGCGGGCGAATATGCAGGCCTCGGGGCCGCATGGCTTCTCCGAGGTGCTGTATGCGTTCACGTCGGCGGCCAACAACAACGGGTCGGCGTTCGGCGGTCTGACGGTGACCTCCCCGTGGTGGGACACCGCGCTGGGGTTGGCGATGGTCTTCGGGCGGTTCCTGCCGATGATCTTCGTGTTGGCGCTGGCCGGGTCGCTGGCCCGCCAGCAGCCGGTCCCGGCCACCGAGGGCACGCTGCCCACCCACAAGCCCCTGTTCGTCGGTCTGCTGTCGGGCGTCGTCCTGATCGTCGTCGGCCTCACCTACTTCCCTGCCCTGGCTCTCGGGCCGCTCGCGGAGGGTCTGCACTGATGTCCACCCCCACACTCGTCTCCCCGCCCCCCGTCCAGGAGGAGCAGGCCCCCACCCACCGGGTGGCGTCCAATCTGCTGGACCCCAAGGTGCTGCTCGCGGCGGTCCCCGACGCGATCCGCAAGCTCGACCCCCGGGTGATGGTCAAGAACCCGGTCATGTTCGTGGTCGAGGTCGGCTCGCTGGTCACCACGGTGGCCGCGATCGCCAGCCCCAGCGTGTTCGCCTGGGCGATCACCGCCTGGCTCTGGCTGACCACGATCTTCGCCAACCTGGCGGAGGCCGTCGCCGAGGGCCGCGGCAAGGCGCAGGCCGAAACCCTGCGCCGCACCAAGACCGACACAATGGCCCGCCGGCTGCTGGACTGGCCCGCCTCCCAGGCCGAGGAGTCCGTGGCCGCCACGGAGCTGCGCCTGGGGGACCACGTGGTCGCCGAGGCCGGCGAGATCATCCCGGGCGACGGCGACGTCGTCGAGGGTGTCGCCTCGGTGGACGAGTCGGCGATCACGGGCGAGTCCGCGCCGGTGATCCGCGAGTCGGGCGGTGACCGCTCGGCGGTCACCGGCGGCACCAAGGTGCTGTCCGACCGGATCGTCGTCAAGATCGCCTCGGAGCCCGGCAAGTCCTTCATCGACCGGATGATCGCGCTGGTCGAGGGCGCGGCCCGGCAGAAGACGCCCAACGAGATCGCGCTGAACATCCTGCTGGCCTCGCTGACCATCGTGTTCCTGGTGACGGTGGCGGCGCTGCAGCCGATGGCGACCTTCGCGGGCGCCCCGCAGACCATGGTCGTGCTGGTGGCGCTGATCGTGGCGCTGATCCCCACCACGATCGGCGCGCTGCTCTCCGCGATCGGCATCGCCGGCATGGACCGCCTGGTGCAGCGCAACGTGCTGGCCATGTCGGGCCGCGCGGTCGAGGCCGCCGGCGACGTCAACACCCTGCTGCTCGACAAGACCGGCACCATCACCCTCGGCAACCGCCAGGCCGCCGAGTTCCAGCCCGCCAACGGCGTCGCCGTCGACGAGCTCGCGGATGCCGCGCAGCTGTCCAGCCTCGCGGACGAGACGCCCGAGGGCCGCTCGATCGTGGTGCTCGCCAAGACCGGGTACGGCCTGCGGGCCCGCACCCAGGGCGAGTTGACGCACGCCACCTGGGTCCCCTTCACCGCGCAGACCCGGATGTCCGGAGTCGACCTCGACGAGCCCGAAGGAATCCACGCGGTGCGCAAGGGCGCGGCCGCCTCGGTCGCCACCTGGGTCACCGACAACGGCGGCACCGTCGGAACCGACGTGAGCGCCCTGGTCGACGGGATCTCCGCGGCCGGCGGCACCCCGCTGGTGGTGGCCGCCAAGGCCGGCACCGCACCCGCCCGCGTCCTCGGCGTCATCTACCTCAAGGACGTCGTCAAGGAGGGCATGCGCGAGCGCTTCGACGAGCTGCGCCGGATGGGCATCAAGACCATCATGATCACGGGTGACAACCCGCTGACCGCCAAGGCGATCGCGGACGAGGCGGGCGTGGACGACTTCCTCGCCGAGGCCACGCCCGAGGACAAGATGGCGCTGATCAAGAAGGAGCAGGAGGGCGGCAAGCTCGTCGCGATGACGGGTGACGGCACCAACGACGCCCCGGCGCTGGCGCAGGCCGACGTCGGTGTGGCGATGAACACCGGCACCATGGCGGCCAAGGAGGCCGGCAACATGGTGGACCTCGACTCCAACCCCACCAAGCTGATCGAGATCGTCGAGATCGGCAAGCAGCTCCTGATCACCCGCGGCGCGCTGACCACATTCTCGATCGCCAACGACGTCGCGAAGTACTTCGCGATCATCCCGGCGATGTTCGCCTCCGTCTACCCGGGGCTGAACCACCTGAACATCATGGCGCTGCACAGCCCCAAGTCGGCGATCACCTCGGCGATCATCTTCAACGCACTGGTCATCATCGGCCTCATCCCGCTCGCCCTGCGCGGCGTCAAGTACCGCCCCTCCGACGCCAGTTCCATGCTGCGACGCAACATCCTGATCTACGGCGTCGGCGGCCTGATCGTGCCGTTCGTCGGAATCAAGGCGATCGACCTTATCGTTCAGTTCATTCCCGGCCTGCGCTAAAGACACGGAAGGAGAACCCACCTCATGTCCAAGCCACTGCCCACCTCCATCCGTACACATCTGAGCGCGCTGCGCCTCCTGCTGGTGATGACCGTGATCCTGGGGGTGCTGTACCCGCTGCTGGTGACCGGCGTCAGCCAGGTCGCGTTCAGCGCCAAGGCCAACGGGTCGATCGTGAAGTCCGCGGACGGCAAGGAGATCGGCTCCAGCCTGCTGGGGCAGAACTACAACCTGCCGAAGAAGACTGCTGCTTCTGGTTCAACAACGGGCAACGACCCCAACGAGCAGGCGCAGCCGGACCCGAAGTGGTTCCAGCCGCGTCCCTCGGCGGCCGGCGCGGGCTACGACCCGCACAGCTCCTCGCCCTCCAACCTGGGCCCCAACGACGCGACGCTGCTGAAGGACGTCAACGACCGCCGGGCCGCGGACGCCGCGTTCGACGGCGTCGACCCGGCCACCGTGCCGGCCGACGCGCTGACCGCCTCGGGCTCGGGCCTGGACCCGGACATCTCCCCGGCCTACGCCAAGGAGCAGACCGCCCGGGTCGCCAAGGCCCGCGGCCTGTCCACCGACACGGTGGCCGCGCTGGTCGCCAAGTACACCGACAGCCGTTCGCTGGGCTTCCTCGGCGACCCCGGCGTCAACGTCGTCCTGCTCAACAAGGCACTCAGCGAGACCAAGTGAGCACAACGCAGCATGATTGACCGGCTGACCGGCCCAGGCTTTGTGCCCGGGCCGGTCGGTCCGCGTTTCCGCCCCTGTTCCCGTATTCCTGAAGAGGACTGATGGCCCGCGATCTCGCCTCCGACACCTCACCCCGGCGCGGCCGGCTGCGGGTGTATCTCGGCTCGGCCCCCGGTGTGGGAAAGACCTACCGGATGCTGGACGAGGCAAGGCGCAGACAGGAGCGCGGCGCGGACGTGGTGGTGGGCTGGATCGAGTGCCACGGCCGCCGGCACACCGAGAACATGCTGGACGGCCTGGACGTCGTCCCCCGGCTGACCCGCAGCTACCGGGACGCCGACTTCCGCGAGATGGACATCGACGCGCTGCTCGCCCGCAGGCCCTCGGTCGCGCTGGTCGACGAGCTCGCCCACACCAACATCCCCGGCGGGCGCAACGCCAAGCGCTGGCAGGACATCGAGGAACTGCTCGCCGCCGGGATCGACGTCATCACCACCGTCAACATCCAGCACCTGGAAAGCCTCAACGACGTGGTCCAGAAGATCACCGGCATTCCCCAGCGTGAGACCGTCCCCGACGAGGTGGTCCGCCGCGCCGACCAGATCGAACTGGTCGACATGGCCCCCCAGGCGCTGCGCCGCCGGATGGCCCACGGCAACGTCTACAAGGCCGAGAAGGTGGACGCCGCGCTCTCCAACTACTTCCGGGTCGGCAACCTCACCGCGCTGCGCGAGCTGGCCCTGCTCTGGGTGGCCGGACGGGTGGACGAGGGCCTGCGCGACTACCGCGCCGCGCACAACATCGACCGCGTCTGGGAGACCCGCGAGCGCGTCGTGGTCGCCCTCACCGGCGGCCCTGAGGGCGAGACGCTGGTGCGCCGCGCCGCCAGGATCGCCGACCGCACCGCCGGCGGCGAGCTGCTGGCCGTGCACATCACCCGCAGCGACGGCCTCGCCGGGGCGTCGCCGGGTGCGCTCGCCAACCAGCGCCAGCTGGTGGAGAGTCTGGGCGGCAGCTACCACGTGGTGATCGGCGACGACATCCCCACCGCGCTGCTCGACTTCGCCCGCGCCATGCACGCCACCCAGCTGGTGCTCGGCACCAGCCGGCGCGGCCGGATCACCCGCTTCCTGACCGGGCCCGGCATCGGCGAGACCACCGTGGACGCCTCCGAGGACATCGACGTCCACATGGTCACCCACGAGTTCACCGGCCGCGGCCGACTCCCCTCGCTCGGCCGCCGGCACTCCCGGGGCCGGACGATCGCGGGCTTCACCTCCGGCCTGCTGCTGCCCTTCGCGCTCACCGCCGTCCTCTCCCAGACACGCGACAGCCTGAACCTGACCACCGTCGCGCTGCTCTTCCAACTCGGCGTGGTGGCCGTCGCGTTGCTCGGTGGATCGGCCTCCGCGCTGGTGGCCTCGCTGATCGCCTCGCTGCTGCTCAACTACTACTTCATCCCGCCCATCCACACCTTCACCATCGGCGAGCCGAACAACGTCATCGCCCTGGTGGTCTTCGCGGTGGTCGCGCTCACCGTCTCCACCGTGGTGGACCGGGCCACCCGGCAGACCGTTCGCGCCGCCCGCGCCACCGCCGAGGCCGAGACGCTCAGCACCCTGGCCGGCACCGTGCTGCGCCGCCACGACGGGGGCGGGAACGGTGGCGGATCCGCCATCCCGACGCTGCTCGAGCAGTCCCGGACGACCTTCGGGCTCGACTCGGTCGCGCTGCTCTCCCGGGAGAGCGGTGAGGTGATCGCCCGCAGCGACGCGCAGGGGCAGCCCGCCTCGGCGCGCGACCGGGAGGTCACCGAAGTGCCGGTCGGGGCGGGCGCGTTGCTCATCCTCTCCGGCCGCAGGCTGCCCGCCGACGAGCAGCGGGTGCTGACCGCGTTCGCCGCCCATGTCGCCGCCGCCCTAGAGCGCGACCGACTGGCGGCGGTGGCCGCCGAGGTGGAGCCGATCAAGGCGGCGGACCGGATGCGCACCGCGCTGCTGGCCGCCGTCAGCCACGACCTGCGCACCCCGCTGGCCGCCGCTCTGGCCTCGGTCGGCTCGCTGCGCAGCCCGGACGTCGAGTTCTCGCCCGAGGACCAGGCCGAACTGCTGGCCACCGCCGACGAGTCGCTGATCAAGCTGACCCGGCTGGTCGACAACCTGCTCGACATGAGCCGCCTGCAGGCCGGCGCGCTCACCCTGCACCTGACGCCCGTCCACCTGGACGAGGTGCTGCCGCGCGCCCTGGACTCGCTCTCCGCCCCCCCGTCGCCCGCCACCACCCTTGCCGGAGACCCTGCGGGTCGCACCCCCTTTGACGCGCCCGTCCAGGCGCTCGACCTCGCCGAGGTGCCGCCGGTGCTCGCCGACCCGCCGCTGCTGGAGCGGGTGCTGGCCAACGTGATCACCAACGCGCTGCGCCACAACGCCCCCGGCGCCCCCGTGCTGGTCAGCGCCAGCGTCCACCTGGACCGCGTCGAGATCCGGATCGCCGACCGCGGCCCGGGCATCCCGGCCGCCGACCGCGCCCGGGTCTTCCTGCCGTTCCAGCGCCTGGGCGACACCGACAACACCACCGGCGTGGGCCTGGGCCTCGCGCTCTCCCGCGGCCTGGCCGAGGCGATGGGCGGAACCCTGGAGGTCGAGGACACCCCGGGCGGCGGCACCACCATGCTGCTCACCCTGCCGGCCGCCGAGGAGGGGGCATGACACACATCCTGGTCGTCGACGACGAACCGCAACTGCTGCGCGCGCTGCGGATCAACCTGCGGGCCCGCAAGTACGAGGTGGCCACCGCCGAGACCGGCGGCGGCGCGCTGGAGGCCGCCGAGCAGAGCCGGCCGGACGCCGTGCTGCTCGACCTCGGCCTGCCGGACCTGGACGGTGTCGAGGTGATCCACCGGCTGCGCAGCCGCCATCCGGCGCCGATCATCGTGCTCTCCGGCCGCAGCGGCGCGGACGACAAGATCCAGGCCCTGGACGCGGGCGCGGACGACTACGTCACCAAGCCGTTCCTGATGGACGAGCTCTTCGCCCGGCTGCGCGCGGTGCTGCGCCGCCCGGTCGGTACCGAGCCGACCGCGCAGGTGGTGATCGGCGAGCACGTGGTCGACCTGGTGGCCTGCACGGTGCTCCGGGCGGACGGCGCGGCCGGGCAGGTGCGGCTGACCCCGACCGAGTGGCGGATCCTCAGCATGCTGCTGGCCAACCCGGGCCGGCTGCTGCCCGGCCGGCAGATCCTGCGGGCCGTCTGGGGGCCCGAGCACGAGCACCGCGGCAACTATCTGCGGGTCTATCTCGCGGGCCTGCGACGGAAGTTGGAGCGAGACCCGGCCCGTCCGCGGCACCTGCTCACCGAGCCCGGGATCGGCTACCGCTACGAGCCCTGACCGCGGCGTGGCAGGGGAGGCGCTCATGATGCGTCAGGACGGGGACCCCGGTCGCCAAGGGAACGTCAGGGCGGAGCAGAATTGATCTCCGCACCCCGTCAGGGGGAGTACCACAGGGGGAAGGGACGCGCGGGCCATGGCAGCGGGAGTCAGAACGAGGGTTGCACCGGGGAAGACCTCGTCGGGGGAGACGGCGTCGGGTAGCGTCCGCAGCAGGTCCGTCCCGCAGCTGCTGCGGACGGCGCTCGGCGGCGGCTGGACCACCCCGCGCCGGGTGCGGGCGCTGACCGCGCTCTGCCTGGTCGCGCTGGTGGCCTTCGGCGCGGTCGCCGCCACCGTGCTCGGCGGCGCGCGCGGCAGCATCGACACCATCGGGCACCGGGCCGCGCCGCAGGCCGTCCGGGCCTCCGACCTGTACTTCGCGCTCAGCGACATGGACGCCCAGGCGGCCAACCTGCTGCTGGTCGGCGCCGATCCGGCCGACGCCGGACGCCGCAAGGCCACCCAGGACGTCTACGAGCAGCGCCGCGCGCAGGCCGACGGCGACCTCCAGCAGGCCACCGCGGCCGCCGCCGGGGACCCGGCGGCGCAGCGCGCGGTCGCCTCGGTGCTCGGCGCGCTGGGCCAGTACGAGGCCCTGGTGGCCCGATCCGAGCTGCTGGAGGACCAGGGCAAGGACCAGCCGGGCAAGCCGTCCGCCGACGCGCTGGACGCCTACCGGCAGGCCACCGGCCTGCTGCGCCAGCAGCTGCTGCCCGGCGCCGACCAGGTGGCGGCCGCCAGCGAGGCCACCGTGGACGGCAGTTACGCCTCGCAGCGGTCCGACCTGGCGGCCGGCTGGTGGTGGCTGCTGGCCTTCGGGGTGCTCGCCCTGCTCGCCCTCGGCGCGCTGCAGCGCACCCTCACCGTGCGCTACCGCCGGCTGGTCAGCCCGCCGCTGGCGCTCGCCCTGGTGCTCACCGCGGCCGGCCTGGTCTACGGGCTCTCGCTGGTCTCCGGGGCCGACCAGCACCTGAAGGTGGCCAAGAGCAGCGCCTACGACTCGGTGATCGCGCTCAGCCGGGCCCGTGCGGTGGCCTACGACAGCAACGCGGACGAGAGCCGCTACCTCAGCGACCCGGCCGGGGCCGCCGGCTACGAGCGGAGCTTCTTCGACAAGACGCAGTCGATCGCGACGATCGACGGCGCCGATCTGGCCGCCTACAGCGGCGACCTCAACGAGCGGGCCATGGCCCTCCAGGCCGACCCGAAGCAGGTGGGCTTCGGTGGCTACCTCGGCACGGAGCTGCGCAACATCACCTTCCCCGGTGAGCAGGCCGCCGCGGACAAGGTGCTGTCGACGTTCCAGACCTACCAGGCGGACGACCACAAGCTGCGCCTGCTGAACACCCAGGGCCGCCTCGCCGACGCCGTCACCTTCGACACCGGCAACGCCCCGGGGCAGTCGAACGCCGACTTCGGTCTGCTCTCGGACGCCTTCTCGGACGTCATCGGGATCAACCAGAAGGCCTTCGACCAGGCGGTCGCGCAGTCCGACGGCGACCTCGGGGCCGGTGCGACGACCGCTGGTCTGGTCCTGCTGCTGGCGGGCCTGGGGCTGACGCTGGTCGCCGTGCGGCCCCGGCTGGCCGAGTACCGCTGAACGATCAGTGGTGGCCGCTCTGGCGCGGGAGCGCCAGGGCGACCGTGTCCGCGAACTCGCGTACCGCGCTGGTACGGCTGACGACCCGTCCGCTGTGCACCACCAGCCGGCTGTGGCCGCCGGAGAGCGCGCCGGCCAGGCTGTCGCCGCGCACCGCGAGCAGCTCGGCCGGGAACCCGGCGTCCACCCGGACCGCGGGCAGGCCCATCAGCAGCCGGGCCTGGTGGCTGACCGCCTCGTACGCGGCGGCGCTGCTCAGCGCGCCGGAGGCGGCCAGCAGGTAGGCGGCCTCCAGCGGGTCGGCGCGGCCGACCGGGTTGACGGCGTCCCGCAGCGAGCCACTGCCGGCCGCCAGCGGCACCCGGGCCGCCGCCAGCTCGCGGACCAGACCGGGCCGCAGGCCCTCCGGGCGGCCGTCCACTCCACAGCAGGAGCCGCTCTGCGGCAGGCAGACCACCCGCATCCCGGCCGCTCGCAGCGCGGCCGCCGCGCCCTCCGTGAGCGCGTCGCACGGCCCGAGCGTGACCCGGGGGCGCAGCGGGGCCAACGCGGCCACCGTGCGGGCCAGTTTGGCCGGCTCGGCGCCCCTGGTGTGCAGATCCACCGGGCAGTCGAACTCCAGCGCCGCCTCGACCAGCACCTGCACATAGCCCGCCGGGTCCGGGTCCAGCTCGGGGCAGCCCCCGACGGCGTCCGCGCCCAGCCGCAGCGCCTCGCGCAGCGCGGCCCGGCCGTCGGCGCCGGCCGCCCCGGTGAGCAGCCGCGGGACCGCCACCGCCTGCAGCTCGGCCAGTCCGCGCAGGGCCTGGCGCGCGGTGAGCACCGCCTCCAGCCGGCGCAGCCCGTGGACGTCGCCGATCCGGACGTGGGTGCGCTGGGCGGTGGCGCCGTAGCCCAGCGAGGTGAGCGAGGCCTCGGTGACCCGGCGGATCAGCTCGGCCGGGCTCTCCGGGGCCGGTGGGCGGGCGAGCCGCGGTGCCCCGGCGGCGGGGGGCGGGCCGGGCTGAGCAGCCGCGGTGGGCGGCGGCAGCGCGGCGGAGAAGGCGGTGTCGTGATGGGCGTGCGGCTCCGCGGGGGCGGGCAGCAGCAGGTAGCCGGCCAGGTCGATCCGGGCCCCGGAGGCCACCGGGGGCACCGCGTGGGCGGCTCCGGCGGGCAGTGCGGTCTGCGGCAGCGGGCCCAGGCTGCCGACCGTGCCGACGGCCTGGATCCGGTCGCCGCTGATCCGTACGTCCACCACGCGCCCGTCGGCCAGCCGGGCGCCGGTCAGCAGCAGGACGGGGCCGTGGCCGAGGGGGTTGCCGCCGAACGGGCCGGGGCCGGGGGAGCCGGGCTGCGGTCCGTCGGTGGGTGCGCTGTCCGCGCTCATCGGCCGGCTCCTCCCAGCTGCGGTGCGCCGGTCCAGCGGCTGGCCGGCGCCGATAAAGATCACTGGCGGTCGAGCCTATGGTCAGTTCGGGTACGGAGCCGGGAGGCTCGCGCGAGTCGCGGGCGAGTCGAACGCGCAGCCTTGGCTCGCTGCTCTGTGCAGGCCGCCCACCTGCGATCTTGCGGCCGGGATACGGATTTCACCTCTGGCCCGGAAACGTGTAATCTCTTCCTCGTTCGCCCCTATAGCTCAGTCGGTAGAGCGTCTCCATGGTAAGGAGAAGGTCTGCGGTTCGATTCCGCATGGGGGCTCTGGTGAACGGGACTTCCGCTTCGGCGGGGGTGCTGGTCATCAAAGCGGTGTAGCTCAGTTGGTAGAGCAAGCGGCTCATAATCGCTGTGTCACCGGTTCAAGTCCGGTCACCGCTACCCCGCGTAGTCGGTCGGGAGGTCGAACTCCCGATCGGCTACTCTTGTCGTGTCATCACTCATTTGTCCAGGAAGGCACTCCCGTGGCTGCCACCGATGTCCGCCCGAAGATCACGCTGGCCTGCGTGGAGTGCAAGGAGCGGAACTACATCACCAAGAAGAACCGGCGTAACGACCCGGACCGTCTTGAGATGAAGAAGCACTGCCCCCGCTGCAACTCGCACACCGCGCACCGCGAGACCCGCTGACCCCCTAGGGCGTTCAAGTGGGCCTGTGCACTCAGGTCATAGGCTTCAGGCCGCATCCCTCATCGAGGGGTGCGGCCTGAAGTCGTATCCGCCCCAAAGGAATCCGAGGAGTAGCCATGCCGCTCGACCCCTCCTTCATCGGGCGGACGTATCCGCCCACCGAGCCGTACGAAGTGGGCCGGGAGAAGATCCGTGAGTTCGCCGTCTCGATCGGCGACACCAACCCGTTGTACACCGATCCGGAGGCCGCCAAGGCACTTGGGCACCCGGATGTGATCGCCCCGCCGACCTTCCCGTTCGTGCTCAGCTACCGGGCCGCCGCGCAGGCGGTCGAGGACCCGGAGCTCGGCCTGGACTTCAGCCGGGTCGTGCACGGTGACCAGCGGTTCGTCTACACCCGTCCGGTCCGGGCCGGCGACCGGCTCACTGTGACGATCGTCATCGACAACATCAAGTCGCTGGCGGGCAACGAGGTCCTCACCGTGCGCGGCGAGCTGCACGAGGCGAGCGGCGAGCACGTGGTGACCTCCTTCATGACGCTGGTGGCCAGGGCGGCCACCGCAGAGGCGGGGGAGTGATGATGGCGATCAGCTTCGACGAGGTCGAGGTCGGGACCGAGCTCCCGGCGCGGTCCTTCCCGGTGACCCGCGCCACACTCGTCCAGTACGCGGGCGCCTCCGGTGACTTCAACCCGATCCACTGGAACGAGAAGTTCGCGCTGGAGGTCGGCCTGCCCGACGTCATCGCGCACGGCATGTTCACCATGGCCGAGGCGATCCGGGTGGTGACCGACTGGGTCGGCGATCCCGCCGCGGTGATCGAGTACGGCGTGCGGTTCACCAAGCCCGTCCCGGTGCCGAACGACGGCGTCGGCACGGTGATCGAGGTCAGCGCCAAGGTCGCCGCGCTGCTGGAGGACCGCCGGGTCCGGGTCGACCTGCTGGTGAAGAACAACGACCTCAAGGTGCTGGGCATGTCGCGGGCCGTGGTGCAGCTCGGCTGACCGCCGCCGTACGTAGCCGAAGGGCCGGGGAGCGCTCCCCGGCCCTTTCGGCTGTCCGCAATCTGCCAGGGCGTGTCCGGGAGCTGACCGCCTGCTCCCCTGTTCGCCCCCCTCCTCCCGCTGGTGTGCTTAACAGCGTGGTCGGAACCGGTCCAGGTCCCGACGCCGGATGCGGAGGAAGGCACAGGATGTGCGGGATCACCGGATGGGTCGACTGGGAAAGAGATCTCACCGACTGCGTGGCGGTCGTCCGCGCGATGACCGACACGATGGTCTGCCGCGGGCCTGACGCCGAGGGCTACCGGATCACCCGGCACGCCGCGCTCGGGCACCGCCGGCTCTCCATCATCGATCTGGAGGGCGGCGCCCAGCCGATGGGCGACGAGCAGCGCGGCGTACTGCTCAGCTACAGCGGCGAGGTCTACAACTTCCGTGAGCTGCGGACCGAGTTGGAGGGTCTCGGGCACACCTTCCGGACCAGGTCGGACACCGAGGTGGTGCTGCGCGCCTACCTGGAGTGGGGCACCGACTCGGTCGCCCGGCTGAACGGCATGTTCGGCTTCGCGATCTGGGACGCCGAGCGGGAGGAACTCCTGCTGGTGCGCGACCGGTTGGGCGTCAAGCCGCTCTACTACGCGCAGACCCCCAGCGGTCTGCTGTTCGGCTCCGAGCCCAAGGCAGTGCTCGCGAACCCGCTGTTCCAGCCCGAGTTGGACGACGAGGGCATCTCGGAGCTGCTGCTCACCCCGCCGCTCAAGACGCCGGGGCACGGCGTCTTCCGCGGCCTGCGCGAGGTGCGGCCCGGCCACCTGGTCCGGGTGAGCCGCTCGGGCGTGCGCGAGCAGCGCTACTGGCAGCTGGTCAGCGACACCCACCAGGACGACCTGCCCACCACCATCGCCACCGTGCGCTCGATTCTCACCGACACCGTCTCGCGCCAGCTGGTCTCCGACGTGCCGCTCTGCTCGCTGCTCTCCGGCGGCCTCGACTCCAGCGCGATCACCGCGCTGGCCGCCGCCGAACTCACCGGACAGGGCGCCGGCAAGCTCTCCACCTTCTCGATGGAGTTCCGCGGCAGCGAGGAGCACTTCAAGCCGGACGCGCTGCGCCCGAGCCTGGACACCCCGTTCGCGCACGCGGTGGCCGGGCACCTGGGCACCCGGCACACCCACATCGTGCTGGACCCGCAGGACCTGCTCGCCGACCAGCTCGACACGCTGCGGGCCCGCGACCTGCCCGGCATGGGCGACATGGACGTCTCGCTGCTGCTGCTCTTCAAGGAGGTCCGCAAGCACTCGACGGTCGCGCTCTCCGGCGAGTCGGCGGACGAGGTCTTCGGCGGCTACCCGTGGTTCCACGACCCGGAGGCGCTGAAGAACCCCGGCTTCCCCTGGGCGCACGGCCGCACCGGGCGCTACGAGGTGCTCGACCCGGGCCTGCTGCAGCGGCTCCAGCTGCGCGAGTACGTCAAGGACCGCTACGTCGAGGCGATCGGCGAAGTCCCGTACCTGGACGGCGAGGAGGGCATCGACCGGCGGCTGCGCGAGGTGTTCCACCTCAACCTGACCCGGTTCCTGCCGGCCCTGCTGGACCGCAAGGACCGGATGAGCATGGCGGCCGGCCTGGAGGTGCGGGTGCCGTTCTGCGACCACCGGCTGATCGAGTACCTGTGGAACATCCCGTGGTGGATGAAGAACGTCGGCAGCATCGAGAAGGGCCTGCTGCGCAAGGCCGTTGGCGACCTGCTGCCCGAGGAGGTGGCCAACCGGCCGAAGAGCGCGTTCCCGGTGGCCCAGGACCCGGCGTACGACGCGGCGGTGCGCGACCGGCTGCGCGACATCCTCGCGGACTCCAACTCCCCGCTGCTGAACCTGGTCGACAAGGCCCGACTGACCGCCACCCTGGCGGCGCCGACCGGCGAGTGGAACGGCCCGCAGAGCACCGCGTGGCTGGGCTACCTGCTGGAGGTGGACACCTGGCTCCGCACCTACCGGGTGCGGATCCGCTAGAGCACCCGCCGGGCGCCGCAGCCGACCTGCTGCGGCGCCCGGCGCGGCTCTGCCGCAGTGCCGGCTGGTGCCGGCCGAATACCTAGGAGACTTTCATGACAGACCAGTTGGCGGCGCCGTCCGGCCCCGCGGCCGGACAGGGGCCACCGGCTCCACCGCCGCCGGCACCGGGTCGCTGGGCCGCGCTCGTGGTGCTCAGCCTGTCCCTGGTGGTGGTGACCCTGGACACCTCGGTCCTCAACATCGCCCTGCCCGCACTGGCCCGTTCACTCAAGGCGACCACCGCCGACCTGCAGTGGATCACCGACGCCTACACCCTGCTCTTCGCCGCCGCACTCATTCCGGCGGGCAACCTGGGCATGCGGTTCGGTGCCCGCCGGGCGCTGAGCGGCGGCCTGCTGGTCTTCGTGCTCGGCTCGGTGGCCGCCGCGCTGTCCTCCTCAGCCATCGAACTGGTGGGCTGGCGGGCGCTGATGGGGCTCGGCGCGGCCTTCGTGATGCCGGCCACGCTCTCCCTGGTGGTGATGCTCTTCCCGCCGCAGGAGCGGGCCAAGGCGATGGGCGTGTGGGCCTCGGCGGCCGGGGTGGGCGTGCTGCTCGGCCCGATCGTCGGCGGGGCGCTGCTCGACCACTTCAGCTGGAGCAGCGCGTTCTGGGTGAACGTGCCATTGGTGCTGCTGGCGCTGGCGGCGGTGTTCAAGCTGGTCCCGAACGTGCCGGGGATGCGCGGCGGTCCACTGGACCTGCCCGCGCTGGTGCTGGTCACCGCCGGGCTCGCGCTGCTGGTGGACGGCATCATCGAGGCGCCCGACCGGGGCTGGCTGGCGGCCACCACGCTGGGTGAACTGATCGCCGGGGTGGTGCTGCTGGCCGCCTTCGTGGTGTGGGAGCTGCGCCAGGAGCACCCGATGGTCGACGTCCGGGTGTTCCGTCAGCGGGCCTTCTCGGTGGCCTCGCTGGCGCTCGCGGTGACCTTTTTCGCGCTCTTCGGGGTGCTCTTCGCCCTCTCGCCCTACCTGCAACTGGTGCACGGCTACAGCCCGTTCAAGGCCGGTCTGGGTGGGATCCCGTTCGCGGTGTCGATGATGGCCTCCTCGGTGGGCAGTGGCGGATTCGCGGCCAGGGTCGGCGTGCGCGGCACGCTGGTCAGCGGACTGCTGCTGGCGGCGGCCGGCCTGAGCGGGCTGTCGCTGCTGGGCCCGCACACCGCGTACGTCGCGGTGGCCCTCTCGATGGCCGCGGTCGGCACCGGGATGGGCGCGATGATGGCGCCCGCCACCGTGGTGATCATGAGCTCGGTGCCGCCCCGCTACGCGGCGATGGCCAGCGCGCTCAACAGCACGGTGCGCGAGCTGGGCGGGGTGCTGGGCGTCGCGGTGGTCGGCAGCATCCTGTCGGCCGGGTACCGGGATCGGATGAAGTCGCTGGCGGGCGCGCCGGGTTCGGCGCTCAAGGACCTGCCGGGCGCCCACCTGACGGCGGCCCGGCTGCCGGCCGAGCAGGCCGGTCCGCTGGTGAGCGCGGCCGACCGTGCGTTCACCTCGGCGCTGACCACCGGGACGGCGGTGGCGGCGGTGGTGCTGGTGGTGGCTGCCGTGCTGGTGGCCTCGCTGATGCCGCGCAATGTGCCGACCGGGCCGCCGCCGGGTGCGGGTGGACCGCCGCCCGGGCACTGACGGTTCGGTAGTTGCGTTCGGAAGCGGCCCCCGGTGTCGGGGGTCGCTTCTGTCAGGTTGTCAGGTTGTCAGCTTGTCAGCAGTTCGGCGGACGGCTGCTGCGCCGCCCCGGCCGGGGCGGGGGCCTTGAACCGGCTGACCCCCGGGACGGCGAGGGCCGCCAGGCTGGAGAGCACGGTCACCACCGCCGCGGTCACCAGCACCGGCCGGTCGCCCAGCACGGCGACCAGCGGACCGGTGGCCGCCAGGCCGGCCGGCGTCAGCGCGAAGGCCGCCAATTGGTCGACGGAGAGCACCCGGCCGAGGTACTCGCCCGGCACTCCCTCGATCAGCGCGCTCGACCAGTAGACGACGGCCAGCGCGACGGCGAAGCCGCCGATCGCGTAACCACCCAGCAGCAGCGGCAGGTTGCCGCCGCCGAGGATGCTCAGGGGCACGGCCGCGTAGCAGACCAGGCTCAGCATCGAGACCAGCCCGGGCCGGCTCGGCCGCCAGCGGGAGGTGACGTACAGCGCCGGGAGCGCGCCGACGGACTGCGCGGCCAGCACCAGGCCGTAGGCGGAGGCCGGGTGCCCGCGGCCGCTCAGCACGATCGGCAGCAGCGTCTGCGCGGGCGCGGAGGCGAAGAGCAGCTGGAGGCAGAAGACCGCCATCCCGGCCTGGATCCACGGGATTCCGCCCACTACCCGCAGCCCGCCGAGGGCGGCCGCCCACGGGCGCTCGCCGCCGGCGGCGCGGGGCGCGCGGACCTCCCGTACGGCGTACAGCGTGGCGATGCTGAACAGGAAGGTGGCCGCGTCGATGCCGAAGGCCGCGCCCGGGCCGGTGAGGGTGATCAGGCCGGCGCCGCAGAGCATGCCCAGCAGGATCGACAGCCGCGAGGAGAGCGTCATCATCGCGTTGACCCGGTTGAGGTCGGCGGGCTCCACCAGGGTGGCCGCCAGGGCGCGGAAGGCCGGCTTGGAGAGCGCCTCGCCCGCGCCGACCAGGAAGGTCAGCGCGACCAGCGCGGCCGAGGGCACCGACGTGGCGGTCAGGGCGACCGCGCCGACCAGCGCGAACCGCGCCAGGTCCGCGATCATCATGATCCGCCGGCGCGGCAGCCGGTCCGCCAGCACGCCGCCCACCAGCAGGCAGAGCACCAGCGCCAGCGCCCGTCCGGCGAAGACCACGCCGATCAGGTCGGCGTTGTCGTGCCGGCCGAGCAGCAGGGCGACCACGGCGAGCGGCAGGATCTGGTCGCCGGCGGCGCTCACCGTCTGGCCGGACCAGAGCAGTCGGAAGGCCGGGTACCTGCGCAGCACCAGCATCAGCGGTCGCCGGGCCCGGTGGTGACGTAGCCCTGGAGGACCAGGCCGCCCAGCAGCCGCTCGATGCCGTCCGGGTCCGCCAGCAGTGCGCGCAGCTCGTCGGCTCGGGCGCCGGTGCGCAGCCGCTCCAGCAGCGGTGCGAGCGAGCCGGGGACGGTGATCAGGCGGTCGCCGAGGGCCAGTGCGATCCGCTCGCCCTGGTCGGCGGCGCCGGCCGTGACGCCCTCGGCCAGCCGGAAGGACGGCGCGGCCTGCTGCCAGCGGGTGACCGAGTCCAGGCCGTCCAGCAGGTCGGACAGCGCGCTGCTGGCGGGCTCGGGGCGGGCGGTGCCGGCGAGCAGGCCGCCGAGCACCGCGGTGGGGTTGAACGAGCTGAGGGCGTCCGCCAACTCGCCCGCGTAGGTGGCGAACTCGGCCTCGTACGCGTCGGTCCTCGGCGGTCCGACCGGGAACTCGGTGGACCACGCGTACTGTCCGGTCAGATCCCGGCAGAGGTCGGTGAGCAACTCGCCCCAGGCCGGCGGCCGGGCCGCGATGGAGAGGTGGATCGACATCGACTCGACCGCGACCGCGACATGCGGCGCGCAGATCGGCACATAGAGCAGGTCGCCGGGCTGGAGCAGGTGCTGGATCAGCGGCTCGCCGACGTCCTCGCTGAGCGTGCGGGCCTGCGGGCGCAGCGGCTGGAGCTGCGGGTAGACCCGCCAGGCCTTGCTGCCGGCCAGTTGCTGGACGAACACCTCCTCGCGGTCGAAGTGCAGGTCCAGGCCCTGGCTGCCGGGCGGGGTGACGAAGACCGAGGCGTGGAAGCGCAGTCCGAGCCGGGCCGAGAGCGCGTCACAGAACCGGGCCAGCCCGGGCAGGTAGTCCTGCACCTCGTCCAGGACCAGCGTCGCGCCGCGTCGGAAGGCGTCGGCGACCACCTTGGGCAGCACCGAGTCGTCGGCCCAACCATGGCCCACCGGACGGGACTTGGTGTACTGCTCCTTGGGCAGCAGGCCCTTGCCCGGGCCGCCGACCACGCGCAGGTACGGCGGCCGCAGGGCGCGCGAACGCAGCAGGTCGAGCACCTGCTCCGCGCTCGCCGGCGGGTCGAGCACCTCGGCCGCCGGGATCAGCAGCGGGGCGCGGCCCCAGTGCTCGGAGACGAAGGCGTCGTCGGCGATCAGACTCTGGACGGTGGCGATGGTCATCGGGACTCCCCTCGGGGCGGTCCGCTCAGTGGCGGGTAGCGGTAGTCCACCGGCAGCAGTCCTTCGTCGAGCAGCGGCCGCCCGGCGGACAGCGCGTAGGCGGCGAACTCCTCCTCCGGGTCGACTCCGAGCAGGGCCTCCAGTTCGCTGTCCTTGAAGGCCACCGTCTGGAAGGCGCCGAGCCCGAGGCCGGTGCAGGTCATGGCGAAGGTCTGGCCGTAGTGGCCGGCGTCGTACATCCACAGCCGGTAGGCGCGCGGGTGGCGGTACTTGTAGGCGATCCGCTGCGCGACCACGGTGGTGAAGCAGGTGAACGCCCCCGCGCAGGTCTCCTTCTGATGGTAGGTCAGATCCGCGAGCTGTTCCCGCCCGAGGTCGGGGACCAGCAGTTCCAGTGCGTGCGTGAGTGGTTCGTAGTGGTAGAGGCCCGGCGGCACGCCCTCGACGTTGAACGCGGCGACGTAGCACTCGACTTCGTGCCGCCCGCCGGCGCTGGCGCTGGCCCGCAGCTGGCGGACGCCGAAGGCGCCGGCGTCGATGGTCCGCAGCGGGGCGAAGCTGTAGTGCAGCACGGTGGCCAACTGGTCGAGCCGGACCGGCTCGGGTGAGAACACCCGGTAGGTGCGGCGGCGTTCGAGGGTCTCGCGCAGGTCGAGGGTGAACGGGCTGAGAGTCCGCGGCAGCAGCAGCCTGGGCGCGCCGGGGTAGCTCTTGCTGTCGGCGGGCTCGGGGCCGCTGTCCAGGATCGCGGCGACCACCTCGTCCCGGCCCTCGTGCACGGTGTAGTCGGCGTCCCTGGCCACCCGGTGGAAGCGGCGGGCGGCCGGACCCCAGTGCTGCCAGGCCTCGCCCTCGTGGCGCTCGACGGCCGCCTCGGTGTCCAGCAGGCCGGCTGCCACCAACTGCCGTAGCACTGCCTCTGGTTCACGTCCGGCCAGCTCGCTGGGCAGCTCGACCTCGTCGATCTCGCACCAGTCGGTGAGCTGGAGCAGGAGGCGCAGTACCGCGGGGGGAACCCGGAGCCGGGTGGGGTTGCGCGGATGGTCGATCTCGACGAACTCGGCGGTGACGGTGGAGACCAGTGGGGAGTGGGAGCGGACCTTCATGGCCTCTCACAGGGGTCGCGGAGCGGGTGGACGGGCGGAGTGGGCAGGTGGAAACGGTGGAAACGGAGAGGACAGATGGGCCGTGCCGGAGCCGGCCCACCTGTCGTCCGGGAACCACGGGGACTAGCGGCCCGGGTGGTCCAGCAGGGGGCCCTCTTCGACGACGATGATGATCTCCTCCATGGCGGAACACCTCCTTATCCATAATCGACGGGACGGGGGAATCGGCGGCCGCCGGAAAGCGGCTGGTCTGTGGTCCGGGAATGCGTGGAGAAATCCGGAGTAAAGACGCTTCAGGGTGGGGCGCCTTCGCCCCGGACGGTGTTTCCCGGTACACAGGATAAGAGCCCTCACATTCCCGGTCCGGACACCCGGCGGACATTTCTTTCGCCCGCCGACCCGCCCGCCGACCCGGCCTGCGAAACGCGAACGCCCGCACCGGCGGGCCGGTGCGGGCGTTCGGGGTGGTGGCGTCAGTCCTTGGTGGAGCGCTCCTGCTCGGTCACCCGGCGGGTCGCCTCGGCCCAGTCGATCGGTAGCTCGGAGGCGTCCGGACTCCAGAAGACGAACACCGAGTTCTTCATCACCCGGCGGATACCGGCGACGATCCGGGCATGCGGATCACTGCGCGAGAAGTCGTTCAGCGCGGACTGGTTCTCCCAGGCGGAAAGGGTCCAGAAAGTCCCGCGCAGTGGCTGGGCCCGCAGCGAAACGCCCACCACCCCCGGCGACTTCCGCACCTGGCGCCAGATGATCATCGACTGCAGAAAGAAGTTCGGGACATTGAGCAGCGATTTGACCTCCAGTTTCGAGGCCATCACCACGACCTCGCCGCCGGTGACGCGCGGTTTCGGGGGCAACCAGGGGATCGTCGGCATCTGTTGCTCTCTCTGTTCGGCTGTTCCTCCCGGCGAAGGGCGCCCTCCGTCGGACGGTGGAATCCCGGTACGTCTGCACAAGAGTCAGGACCCCGCTGATCCGGACACCTTGCCGCTCGGCGACCCAACGAAACCTTCGAACCAGCCCATCGGGCGCTGTTGTTGACGATCTTTCGGGCCGCCCATAGCGTTCGTGCCACTCGCCGAACAGTACCCCCGGGACGCCCGGGACGGGTTCGGCCGATGGACTCGCTCCAGAGGTTTCACTCCTCTGTGCTTCGCCGCGCAACGCTCCCGTACGCATGCCCGTACCGCTGTCG
Source organism: Kitasatospora sp. MAP12-44 (assembly GCF_029892095.1). Taxonomy (NCBI): domain Bacteria; kingdom Bacillati; phylum Actinomycetota; class Actinomycetes; order Kitasatosporales; family Streptomycetaceae; genus Kitasatospora; species Kitasatospora sp. MAP12-44. The sequence goes on along the minus strand of NZ_JARZAE010000004.1, from coordinate 3,547,613 downwards.
TACCCATGCCCGTACCCATGCCTGTGTTCCCACAGGAATCCCTAGCCGAGGGGCTGTCATGAGCACCCGTGTCGCTGTCATCGGTGCCGGTATCTCCGGCCTGTCAGCCGCCTATCACCTGCCGCCGGACGTCGAGGTGACCGTCTACGAGAAGGAGGACCGCCCGGGTGGCCACGCCAACACCGTGGAGGTGGTGGAGGGTGACCGGACGATCGGCATCGACACCGCCTTCGTGGTGTTCAACTCCCGGACCTACCCGCAGATCAGCGGCTTCTTCCAGGAGCTCGGCGCCACTGCCCTGGACCACACCGGCGGCTTCAACTTCTTCGACCTGGACCGCGGACTCGACTACGGCACCGCCGAGTTCGAGCTCTCCGAGGCCGAGATCACCGAGCGCTACCCGGCGGACTTCCTGACCCTGTGGCGCGACGCCGAGCGGTTCCACCGCGAGGCGCCCCGGGACTTCCTGCGCAAGCGCACCGACCTGCCGCTCGGCGAGTACCTCGACCGCGGCGGCTACAGCGACGCCTTCCGCTACGGCTACGTGGTGCTGCTGGCCACCGCCGTCTGGTCGGTGCCGGCCGAGCTGATCTGGGAGATGCCGGCCACCACGGTGATCGCCTTCTTCATGTCGCACGACCCCGGCGGCCTCGGCGGCCGTACGGTCTCCTGGAAGACGGTGGCCGGCGGCAGCGTCAACTATGTGCGCCGGGTGGTCGAGGCGATCAACGGCAAGGTCCGCACCGGCGCCCCGGTCACCGGGGTGCGCGAGGACGCCGACGCCGTCGTGGTGAGCACCGCCGACGGCCACGAGAGCTACGACTACGCGATCGTCGCCACCCACGCGGACCAGACGCTCGGGCTGCTGGAGCGCCCCACCGCCCGGCAGGCCACGATCCTGGAGAAGGTCCGCTACAGCTCCACCAGCGCGATCCTGCACCGCGACCCGGCGACCATGTCGCCCGACCGGGCCCGCTGGGAGAGCTGGAACTACGGGCTGAAGACCGTGGACGGGACCACCCGCACCTGGGTGGCGTACTACATGAACGCACTCCAGGGCTTCACCGCCGAGCACGACTACTTCGTCACCCTGGACTCCCCGATCGTCCCCCGCGACGACCTGGTGATCCGCGAACTCCCGTACACCCACCCGATCATCGACATGGACGTCCGGGCGATGCAGAAGGACATCCACTCGGTCAACGACACCGGGCGGATCAAGCTCGCGGGCTCCTACTTCCACTCGCCGAAGATCGGCCCCGACCTGATCGGCTCGCACGAGTCGGGATTCGTCTCCGGGCTGCGCGCCGCCGCCGCCGTCGGACGCGACATCGACCGGTCCACCGCCGGCTGACCCACCCCGGGCAGCCGCACCAGCTCCTGGGCCGTCCCGGCCCGTCCACCCGATTCCCCTGGAGGGATCTCATGCAGCACGTCACCGCCGAGGACGCGCAGGCCTGGCTCATCGACAAGCTCGCCACCCGGCTGTCCATCGACCCCGAGCAGGTCAACGTCGAGCAGTACTTCGACGAGTTCGACCTCGACTCCACCGAGGCGCTGATCCTGGCCGGCGAACTGGAGAACTGGCTGGGCTTCGAGCTGGAGGCCACCGCGCTCTGGTATACCACCCGACCATCGCCGCGCTCGCCGAGCACATCGCCGAGGAGAGCAGCAACCGTGTCGCCACTGCCTGACAGACCCCGCGCTGCGGCCCGGCCCCTGCTGGCCCGGCTACGCCCGGCCGCGGGCCACGACCGCAGCCACGTCTACGCGGTGCACCCCGGCGCGCTGGCGGCCTCCGCCTGGGCACCCGCCGCCGCGGCGCTGCCCGAGGGCGCGGCGTTCGGACTGCTCGACCTGCAGCTCGTCCCGGAGTACTTCGCCGCCGTGTTCGCTCCCGAGCGGACCGTCATCGGCATCGAGGAGCTCGCCGCCCGCTGCCTGGCCGAGCTCACCGCCGCCCGCCCGGCCGACGCGCCGTTCGCGCTGGTCGGCTGGTCCTTCGGCGGGGTCGTCGCCTTCGAGATGGCCCGGCAGGCAGAGCGGGCCGGCCTCGGCGAGCTGCTGACCGACCTCGTGCTGCTCGACAGCATCGCGCCGGTGCCCGACTACCAGCGCGGCGAGGAGCTGCTGGAGCCCGAGATGCTGCTGCGCTGGTTCGCGATGTACCTGGCGGCCAAGCGCGAGCAGCCGCTGGACTGGCAGCCGGGACCGGTCGCCGAGCGCCGGCTGCCCGAGCTGCTGGCGGCCGCGACGGCGCAGGGCGTGCTGCCCGCCGACACCGAACTGCCCGGGCTGCGCAAGCTGTTCGACACCTACCTGGCCGGACTGCGGCGCAACAACCGGTTCGCGCTGGCCTACCGGCCTGGCGCGCTGGACCGCACCATCACCCTGCTCAAGCCCGCCGACTCGCTGCTGCCGAACGACGGAAGCCTGGGCTGGGACCAGCTCAGCACCCGGCCGCTGCGTCACCTCGACGTCGCCGGCGACCACTACACGATGCTCCGCCAGCCGGCCAACCTGGCCGTACTCGCCGAGCTGCTGGCCGAGCCGGCCGCTGTCTGACACCCGCGGAGCGGTGCCCCGGGACGCAGCCGTCCCGCTGTCGAGCACCCCCGATCCCACCGGGCTGCGGCCGCAGACCGATGATTGAGAGGACCCCCGTGAACGCACCGTCGACTCCGGACGCCACCCGGCGTCTGGCCGACACGCCCGTCGCCATCGTCGGGCTGGCGGGCCTGTTCCCCAAATCACCGAATGTGCGTGATCTCTGGCGCAACGTCGTGGGCGCCGTCGACTGCATCGAGGACGTCCCGGCCGGCCACTGGAACCTGGACGACTACTACGACCCCGACCCGATGGCCGAGGACAAGACGTACTGCCGGCGCGGCGGCTTCCTGCCGGAGATCGCGTTCAACCCGATGGAGTTCGGCCTGCCGCCGAACATCCTGGAGGTGACCGACATCCTCCAGCTGCTCAGCCTGGTGGTCGCCCGCGACGTGCTGCGCGACGCCGGCGCCGAGAAGTCCTGGTACGACCCGGGCCGGACCGGGGTGATCCTCGGCATCACCGGCGCCAACTCGCTCACCCAGCCGCTCTCCGCCCGGCTCCAGACACCGGTGCTCAAGGAGGTCGTGCGCAGCTGCGGACTCAGCGAGCGGGACGCCGACGAGATCGCCGACCGCTTCAAGAAGGCCTACATCCCGTGGGAGGAGAACTCCTTCCCCGGCATGCTCGGCAATGTGGTGGCGGGCCGGATCGCCAACCGCTTCGACCTCGGCGGCACCAACTGCACGGTGGACGCGGCCTGCGCCAGCTCGCTGGCCGCCGTCAAGCTCGCGGTCAGCGAACTGGTCGAGGGCCGGGCCGACTTGATGATCTCGGGCGGCTGCGACGCCGAGAACACCATCCTGATGTACATGTGCTTCAGCAAGACCCCGGCCTTCTCCAAGAGCGGGCTGATCCGGCCCTTCGACGACTCGGCCGACGGGACGTTGATCGGCGAGGGCATCGGCATGCTGGCGCTCAAGCGGCTGGCCGACGCCGAGCGCGACGGCGACCGGGTCTACGCGGTGCTGCGCGGCATCGGCACCTCCAGCGACGGCCGGTTCAAGAGCATCTACGCACCGCGCGCCGCCGGCCAGGAGGTCGCGCTGCGCCGCGCCTACGTCGACGCCGGTGTGAGCGCCGACGCCGTCGAGCTCTTCGAGGCGCACGGCACCGGCACGGCGGTCGGTGACCACACCGAACTCACCGCCCTCAGCGCGGTGGTGGCCGAGGCGACGGACCCCGCCGCGACCGGCGCGGAGGCCCAGCACGCCGCGATCGGCAGCATCAAGTCGCAGATCGGGCACACCAAGGCCGCGGCCGGCGCGGCCGGCCTGATCAAGGTCGCGCTGGCGCTGCACCAGAAGGTGCTGCCGCCCACCATCAACGTGGTCGCCCCGAGCAGCGCGGTGGACTTCGGCAAGACCCCGTTCTACGTCAACTCCCAGGCCCGGCCGTGGATCCTGGACCCCAAGCGCCCGGTCCGCCGGGGCGCCGTCTCGTCGTTCGGCTTCGGCGGCACCAACTTCCACATGGTCCTGGAGGAGCACGGCAGCGAGGGCGGCCGGGCCACCGTGCTCGGACCGGTCGCGCAGACCGGCGTCTGGCACAGCGCTGACCCGGCCACCCTGGCCCAGCGCCTGGCGGACGGCGCCGCGGCCGACCCTGAGGGCGCCATCCCGGCCGGGCACGCCCGGATCGGCATCGTCGCGCGCAGCGCCGAGGAGTTCGCCGAGCTGCGCACCCTCGCGGCGGGCCAGCTGCTGGCCCGGCCGACGGCGGACGCCTGGCAGCACCCCAAGGGCATCAGCTACCGGCGGGCCGCGCTCGCCGGTTCGGGCAAGGTGGCGGGCCTCTTCGCCGGCCAGGGCAGCCAGTACGCGGGCATGGGCCGGACGGCCGCGCTCGCGGTGCCGGCAATTCGGGCCGCCTTCGACCAGGCCAACCAGGGCTTCACCGAGGGCGAGACGCTGGGCCGGGTGGTCTTCCCCTCGCCCGCGTTCGACGACACCACCCGGGCCGCGCAGGAGGAGGCGCTGCGTCGAACCGAGTTCGCGCAGCCCGCGATCGGCGCGCTGTCGGTGGGCCAGTACCGCTGGCTCAGTGCGCTGGGCCTGTCGCTGGACGGCGCGATCGGGCACAGCTTCGGCGAGCTCACCGCGCTGTGGGCGGCCGGCTCGCTGCAGGACGAGGAGTTCTTCGCGCTGGCCCGGGCCCGCGGCGCGGCGATGGCGCCGCCGAAGTCGGCCCCGGCCGGCTTCGACGCGGCCGGCTTCGACCCGGGGGCGATGGCCGCGGTGCGCGCTCCGCTCGCCGAGGTCGAGGCGCTGATCGCGAAGTACCGCGAGATCACGGTCTGCAACCTCAACGCGCTGGACCAGATCGTGGTCGGCGGCCCGGTCGCCGAGATCGAGCGGCTGGTCGCCGACGCGACCGGCGGCGCGGTGTCGGTACGCCGGCTGCCGGTGGCCGCCGCGTTCCACACCCGCTTCGTCGGGCACGCGGCCGAGGCGTTCCGGGCCGCCGTGGCGCGCGAACGGGTCCGGGCGCCGCGCCTGCCCGTCTACGCCAACAGCCCCGGCGCCGCGTACGGCGAGGACGAGGCGGCGAACGCCGAGACGCTGGTCGGCCAGTTGCTGAAGCCGGTCGACTTCAGCGCCCGGATCAAGGAGATGTACGACGCGGGCTTCCGGGTCTTCGTCGAGTTCGGCCCCAAGCGGGTGCTGTCGGAGCTGGTGCGGCAGATCCTGAACGACCCCGAGGTGGTCGTGGTCTCGGCGGACGCCGGGCCCAAGAAGGACAGCGAGCTGGCGCTGAAGAGCGCCGCCGTCGAACTGCGCGTGCTGGGGCTGCCGTTGACCGGGATCGACGACGACGTCGAGCCCGAGGTGGCCGAGCCGGCTCGCAAGGGGATGGCGATCCCGCTGCGCGGCATCAACTTCGTCACAGACAGTCGACGATCCGCGTATAGAGAGGCACTCGAAGTGGAATACACCCCGGAGTCCCTGGTCGCGCCGCGACCGGCGGCCGTGGCGGTGCAGCCGGCGCCTGCGCTTGCAGCTCCCGCTGCGCTTGCCGCTCCTGCCGCTCCCGCCGCGGTGCCGGTGCTGGTTGGCGCCGCTGCCGACGACGTGCCGAGCGAGGAAGGGCTGCGGCTGCAGGGGCAGATCCTCGACACCCAGCTGGACGTGGTGCGCGAGGCCCTCCAGGCGCTGGAGCAGAACGCCGCGGCGGGCGGGCGGCCGGACACGGACGGCGCGCTGCGGCTGATCCGCGAGCACGGCGCGTCCATCGCGGCGGCGCATGAGCGGGCCACCCGGCTGCTGATCGAGGTCCTGCGGCCGCAGGACGAGACGGCGGCGGTGGCGGCTCCGGTGGAGGCTGCGGTTGAGGTTCCGGCTCCCGTGACTGCGGCTGCGGTTCCTGCGCCTGCGCCTGCCTCTTCCGAGCCGGCTCCGGTTGCTGGTGTGGCTGGTGCTGCTGTGCTGGCTGCGTTGTTGGAGATTGTGGCGGAGAAGACGGGTTATCCGGCGGAGATGTTGGAGCCGGAGATGGATCTGGAGGCTGACCTCGGGATCGACTCGATCAAGCGTGTTCAGATCATGGGTGCGTTGGCGGAGCGGTTCCCGGTGGCGACGGAGATTCAGCCGGAGCAGCTGGGTGAGTTGCGGACGTTGAGCGACATCGCGGGCTTCCTGGGCGGCGCGGCCGCAGAGACCGCCTCTGCCCCAACTGTGGTGGTGGCGGCCCCCGTTGAGGCGGTGCCGGTTGCTGGTGTGGCTGGTGCTGCTGTGCTGGCTGCGTTGTTGGAGATTGTGGCGGAGAAGACGGGTTATCCGGCGGAGATGTTGGAGCCGGAGATGGATCTGGAGGCTGACCTCGGGATCGACTCGATCAAGCGTGTTCAGATCATGGGTGCGTTGGCGGAGCGGTTCCCGGTGGCGACGGAGATTCAGCCGGAGCAGCTCGGTGAGCTGCGCACGCTGAGCGACATCGCCGGCTTCCTGGGCGGCGCGGCCGCAGAGACCGCCTCTGCCCCAACTGTGGTGGTGGCAGCCCCCGTTGAGGCGGTGCCGGTTGCTGGTGTGGCTGGTGCTGCTGTGCTGGCTGCGTTGTTGGAGATTGTGGCGGAGAAGACGGGTTATCCGGCGGAGATGTTGGAGCCGGAGATGGATCTGGAGGCTGACCTCGGGATCGACTCGATCAAGCGTGTTCAGATCATGGGTGCGTTGGCGGAGCGGTTCCCGGTGGCGACGGAGATTCAGCCGGAGCAGCTCGGTGAGCTGCGCACGCTGAGCGACATCGCCGGCTTCCTCGGTGGCGCGGCGGCAGACGCCGCCCCTGCCCCGACTGCGGTCGCGGCGGCCCCCGTCCGGATCGACTACCCCACCGCCCCCGGCATCGGCCGCAGCTTCGCGACGCTGCGCGAACTCCCAGCCCCCGACACCCTGGTGGACGCCTACCGGACCCGCCGCGCGGCCCTGCTGGTCGACGACGGCTCGACCCCGGCCCGTCCGCTGGTCGCCGCCCTGAAGTCGGCCGGCTGGCAGACCCACGTGCTGGTGCTGCCCGGTGCGTTCAGCGCGGTCGGGCAGGCCGACTCGGTCCGTACGCTGCGCAGTTGGGAGCCGGCCGAGCTGGCCCGAGTGGTCGCCGAGGTGCGCGCCGCCGCCGGCCAGCTGGACCTGGTGGTCCAGCTCGCCGCCGCGACGAGCGCCGCCTGGGACGACGCCGGTCGCCGGCTCACCCACGCCCTGCTGCTCGCCAAGGAGACCCGCTCGACGCTCACCGGGCAGTCGGCGAGCGGCCGTTCCGCCTTCGTGGCGGTCACCCAGCTCGACGGTGCGAGCGGCTACCGCGGTGTCAGCGGCCCGTCCGCGCTGCTCGGCGGTCTCGGCGGCCTGGTGAAGACGCTGGCCATCGAGGAGCCCGAACTGTTCTGCCGGGTGGTGGACTTCGCGCCCGGTCTGGACGAGGCCGTGCTGGGCCGTCGCTTTCTGGCGGAGCTGACGGACCCGGCCGCCTCCCCGATCGAGGTCGGCCACGACGCCGCCGGCCGTCGCACGGTGACGCTCTCCGTCACCCCGCCCCCCGTCGCGCCCACCGGCACCCCCGCGCTGACCGCCGCCGACGTCCTGGTGGTCACCGGCGGCGCCCGGGGTATCACGGCGGACTGCCTGCACAAGCTGGTGTCCGCCTGGCCGGCCGGGCTGCTGCTGCTCGGCCGCAGCGAGCTGGCCGAGGAGCCCGCCTGGGCCCGCGGCCTGGACGCCGCGCCGCTCAAGCTGGCCATCGTCCAGCAGCTCACCGCGCAGGGCGAGAAGCCCAGGCCGCGCGACGTCGAGGCGATCTTCCGAGGGATCACCGGCAGCCGTGAGATCGCGACGAACCTGGAGCGGCTGCGGTCGGCCGGCGCGACCGTCGAGTACCTGGTCGCCGACATCGCCGACCGCGAGGCCGTCCGCCGCGTACTGGTTCCGCACCGCGACCGGATCACCGGTGTGGTGCACGGCGCCGGGGTGCTGGCCGACCGCCTGATCGCCGACAAGTCGGCGGCCGACGTCGAGCGGGTGCTCGCCACCAAGCTGACCGGCCTCGGCAACCTCCTTGAGGTGCTGGACGGCGTCGCCCTGCGGCACCTGGTGCTCTTCTCCTCGGTGGCCGGCTTCTTCGGCAACCGCGGCCAGGCCGACTACGCGATGGCCAACGACGCGCTGAACCGGCTCGCGGTCTCGCTCAAGAAGCAGAGCCCGCAGACCCGGGTCAGCTCGATCAACTGGGGCGCCTGGGACGGCGGGATGGTCACCGACGAGCTGCGGGCGATGTTCGCCTCGCGGGGCGTCGACCTGGTGCCGCTGGCCACCGGGACCGGCATCTTCGCCGAGCAGTTCACCGCCGAGCACGCTGACGACGTGGTGATCGTGGCCGGTCCGACCGGTCCGCTCTCGGCCCCCGCGCCGATGGCCAACTCCTCTGCGGTGGTCGACCGTTCGCTGACCGGCCTGGTAGCAGAGCCGATGCTTGCTGATCACCGGGTGGGCGGCTCCGCGGTGCTGCCCGCGACCATGGCGCTCGGCGCGGTGCTGAACGTGGTCGAGGCGACCACCGGCACGGCGGTCACCCAGGTGCGGTCGTTCAAGGTGTTCAAGGGGGTCGTCCTCGGCGACCAGGGCCCGGCCCGGCTGCGGCTGGCGGTCGGTACCGGCCCGAAGTCGGCCGCCGGTGAGCTGGACGTGCTGGTCTCCGCGGTGGACGAGGCCGGCACCAGCCGCCCCGCCTACGGCGCGACCGTCGCGGACGGCGCCACCACCGCCCCGGCGGATCGCGGCGACCTCGCCGCCGCTGCCCGGGCGACCACCGGAACGGACGCCGCCCACCTCTACCAGGACGGCACGCTCTTCCACGGCCCCGCCCTGCAGGGCCTGCGCCGGGTGCTGGACAGCAGCCCCGAGCGCCTGCTGCTTGCTGCGAGCCTGCCCGCGAGCGACTCCGCCAAGGGCGCGTACGGCTCGGCCGTGCACCACCCCGCGCAGGCCGACCTGCTGCTGCAGGCCGGGCTGGTCTGGGTGCGGCTCTTCCGGGGCACCGCGAGCCTGCCACTGGAGATCGAGCGGATCACCCTGCACGCGCCGCTGCCCGCCGACCAGGAGTTCCTGATCGCGGTCGAGAACGTCATCCCCGGCAACTCGGGAGTCGTTGCCACCGTGACCGCGACCACGCTGGACGGCCGGGTGCTGCAGGTCCTGGAAGGGGTCGCACTGATCGAAGACCCGGAGTTGGACGGGAAGTTCCGTCAGTCGTCGCGCCTCGGCGCTCTCGCGGTCTGACCGCGGCGTCCCGGAGGCGGATCCCATCATGGGCAACTACGCGATCGTAGGACTGGCCTGCCTGTTCCCCGGGGCGGCCACACCCGACGAGTACTGGCAGAACCTGGTAGCGGGAGTGGACTCCCGCACCGAAGGCGGCTCCCGGATCTTCGGCCACCGGCCGACGGTCCGGGAGACCGACCCCGAGGACCGGCACCGGATCTACTGCACCCGGGGCGGCTTCCTCGACTCGTACTCCTTCGACCCCGCCGGCTACCTGCTGCCGGCGGACTACCTGGCGGGCCTGGACCGCTCGTTCCACTGGGCCCTGAAGACCGCGGCGGACGCGCTGTCCGACGCGGGCGACCCGCAGCGGGCGGCCGGACCGGCCAGGTGCGGTGTGGTCTTCGGCAACTACCCGTTCCCGACGCCCGCTTCGAGCCGGCTCACCGAGCCGCTCTGGGACACCGCGGTGACCGCCGGCCTGCGGGCCGCCGGTCTGCCGGGCGGCGCCGCGTCGCTCCCGGCGCCCACCGGCGGCCCGGCCGCCGCCCACAACCTGTGGGCGGGCGGTCTGCCCGCCCGGGTGGTGGCCGAGGCGCTGGGCCTGGGCGGCCCGCAGTTCACCCTGGACGCGGCCTGCTCCTCGGCGCTGTACGCGCTCAAGCTGGCCTGCGGCTACCTGGAGGCCGGCCGGGCGGATGTGATGCTGGCCGGCGGGGTCTGCGCGCCGGACCCGACCGTCATCCACCTCTCCTTCTCCGACCTGCGGGCCTACCCCGAGAACGGCTTCAGCCAGCCGTTCGACGCCCGCTCGCGCGGGATCATCACCGGCCAGGGCGCCGGGATGATCGCGGTCAAGCGGCTCGCCGACGCCGAGCGCGACGGCGACCGGGTGTACGCGGTGATCGACGCGGTGGCGCTCACCAACGACGGCACCGGCAAGCACCTGCTCGCCCCGAACGCGACCGGCCAGTGCGGCGCGTACCGGCTGGCGTACCAGCAGGCCGGGATCGACCCGAGCGCCGTGCAGTACCTGGAGTGCCACGCGACCGGTACCCCGCTCGGCGACGGCACCGAACTCACCGGCGTGAGCGACTACTTCGGCGCGCATGGCGAGGTGCCGCTGCTCGGCTCGGTGAAGGCCAACATCGGCCACCTGCTCACCGTCGCCGGCCTGAGCAGTCTGCTCAAGGTGGTGCTCGCGCTGGCGCACGGCACGCTGCCCCCGACGCTCGGCGTCGAGCAGCCGCTGCCCGGCGCCGCCGGCGAGCGGGTGGTCCGCGCGGCCACCCCGTGGCCCGCCGGACAGGTCCGGCGGGCCGGCGTGTCGGCGTTCGGCTTCGGCGGCACCAACGCCCACGTGGTGCTCTCCGAACCCGGCGCCCGGCCCGCCCCGGCGAGTGAGCCGGCCGAGCCGGCCGCGATGCCGACCCTGTCGATCATCGGCATGGGCGCGCACTTCGGCCCGTTCACCGACCTGGACGCGCTGGAACGGGCCGGCTACGAGGGCCTCGACGCCTTCCGGGAGCTGCCCGAGCACCGCTGGCGCGGCTTCCAGGAGAAGCTGGCGGGCAGCGATCGCGCGGGGTATGTCGAGTCCTTCGAGGTCGACACCGTCTCGTACCGGATCCCGCCCAACGACCTGGAGCACTTCAACCAGCAGCACCTGCTGATGACCCGGGTCGCCGAGGAGGCGCTGCGGGACGCCGGCTACCGGCGGCCCACCGCCCAGGACAAGGGCAGCACCGGCCGCCGGGTGGCGGTCGTGCTGGCGATGGAGATGGAGCCGAGTGCGCACGGGCACGGCGCCCGCTACGACCTCGGGCGCAAGCTCGCCCAGTGGTGCGAGTCGGCCGGCGTACGGCCCTCGCCCGAGCAGCTCGCCGCGCTCACCCGGGTGGCCAGGAACGGCATCCACGACTCCATCGAGCCCAACGAGGTGCTCAGCTACATCGGCAGCATCATGGCCAGCCGGATCTCCTCGCTGTGGAACTTCACCGGCCCCTCGTTCACGCTCTCCGCCGACAGCGCGAGCGGCGCCTGCGCCCTGGACGTGGCGCGGATCCTGCTGCTCGACCCCACCGTCGAGGCGGTGCTGGTCGGCGGCGTGGACCTGGCGGCCGGGCCGGAGTCGGCGCTCGCCCGCGAGCTGCTGGAGCCGGGCGGCAACGGCCGGCCGGCCGGTGAGGGCGCGGGGGCCGTGGTGGTCACCCGTCCGGAGCTGGTCCCGGCCGGGCACACCGTGTACGCCTCGCTGGACGGCCTGGCGATCGGCTACCCCGACAGCCCGTCCGTGCTGCCCGAGGTGCGGCCGGAGCTGGTGGCCCGCACCGCCGAGGCCGCGCTGGCGCAGGCCGGGCTGCGGCCCGCCGAGGTCGAGCTGGTCGAGGCGGGCTACGCCGGGATCGGCCGGGCCGGCGCGGACGAACTCACGGGCCTGGCCCGGGTCTGGGCCGGGGACGGCAGCGGGCAACTGCGCACCGCGCTCTCCTCGGCGGCCGCGACCCTGGGCGACACCGGCTGCGCCTCGGTGCTGGCCGCCGTCATCAGGGCAGCGCTCTGCCTGCACCACGGCTACCTCCCGGTGGCCTCCCGTCCGGTGGCCGCCGAACTGGTGGAGCGCTCCGCGTTCTTCCAGCCCGGCGAGTCGCAGCCCTGGCTGCGGGCCGACCGGGAGTCCCGGCGGGCCGCCGCGGTGAGCGTGCTCGGCAGCGCCGGCACCTGCGCCCACCTGGTGCTCACCGGCCGTACGGTCCGCGGTGAGCGGGTCGGCTCCGACTGGGCGCGTTCCGGGGCACCCCTGGTGGTGCCGGTCGGCGCCGACGGGATCTCCCAACTGGTCGACCGCATCAGCTGGTTGAAGGGCCGACTGGAGAGCGGGGCGGACCTCGGCGCACTGGTCGAGGAGAGCTCGGACACGGCTGCGGCCGCCCGGCTGCGGGTGGCTCTGGTCGCCGACGACCGGGCCGGCCTGATCCGCCAACTCGCCCAGGCGGCCCGGGATCTGCCCGAGGTGCACCGCACCGGGGGCGACTGGGCCGCGCCGTCCGGCAGCTTCTTCACCTCCCGGCCGGTCGGCTCGGGCGGCAAGGTGGCGCTGGTCTTCCCGGGCGCGTTCAACTCCTATCTGGGGCTGGGCAGCGCGCTCTTCCGCGCGTTCCCCGGGCTGCTGCCGAAGTTCGAGGAGCAGACCCCGCGCCCGGCCGAACTGCTGCGCGCCGCCGCGCTCTACCCGCGCACCGCGGTGCCCGCCGACCGGCGGGAGCTGATGCGGCTGGAGGGTGCGCTGATCGAGGACATCCCGCTGATGCTGGCGGCCGGCACCAGCTTCGCCCTGCTGGCCACCGACCTGGTGCGGGAGCTGCTGGGCATCAAGGTGCACGGCGCCTTCGGCTACAGCCTCGGCGAGTCCAGCATGATGTTCGCGATGGGGGGTTGGGCCAAGGGCGCACGCAACGACGTGAAGATCAGCGCCTCGCCGCTCTTCGTCGACCGGCTGCGCGGACCGAAGCTGACGGTACGTCAACTCTGGTCCATCCCATCGGAGGTGCCGGACAACGAGGTCTGGGGCACCCATGTGGTGCTCGCCCCGGTCGGTGAAGTCCGGGCGAAACTGCCGGACTTCGACCGGGTCTTCATCACCCATGTCAACACGCCGGACGAGGTGGTGGTGGCCGGCGACCCGGCCCAGTGCAAGGACCTGATCGACGCACTGGCCTGCCGCAGCGCCCGTGCCCCGGCCAACCACGTGATGCACTGCCCGGTGGTCGACTCGGCGCTGGAGGAGCTGGCCGACCTCAACCGCTACCCGGCGGGCGAGGTCGGCGACACGGTGCTCTACAGCAGCCGGCACTACGCGCCGATCGAGGAGTTCGGCGAGGAGCAGATCGCCCGCAACATCGCGGTGACCCTGCGCGAGACGGTCGACTTCCCCCGGCTGGTGCAGGCTGCCTACGCGGACGGGTACCGCTGCTTCATCGAGGTCGGCCCGTCCAGCACCTGCGCCCGCTGGGTGCAGGAGACGCTGGGGGCCGCCCCGCACCTGTCGGCCTCGGTCGACCGGCGCGGCTCGCGCGGGGTCTCCGACCTCGCGCGGCTGGTCGCGCGGCTGGTCAGCCACGGGGTGCCGGTGGACCTGGGGGTCTTCCGGCCCGGTCCGGACGCCGCCGCGAAGCCGCCGGGTGTGCGGACCTTCGCGGTCGGCGGCGAGCCGGTCGCCGCCCTGGTCGAGGCGGGCGCCGGCGCGCTGGCCGCGACCTGGCCGACCGGTCTGCCGCTCATCCCCGAGCCCGAGCCTGCGCTCATCCCCGAGCCCGCGCCCGAGCTTGTTCTTGTGCCGGCCGCCGGCGCCACCACTGCCGCCGCCGCACCCCTGCCCCCGTCCGTGCGACCGGCCACCACCCCGGCGCCGAGGACGGCCCCCGCTCCGGTCGCCCAGGCCGCCGCCACCGAAACGGAACCCACCATGTCTCAGCGACCTGCCGCGCCGCCCGCCCCCGTAGTCGCCCTCGTCCTGGAGCGTGAGCCGATCACCATGGTGCCGCTCGCCGCCGTCCAGCTGGCCGGCCCCCCGGCGCCCGCCCCCGCGGTCGCGCCTGCCGTAGCAATCGCGACCGCGCCGGAGCCCGCACCGTGGACCGGCGCGGCGGGCACCGCCGCGAAGCCGGCCGCCGCCCCGCTGTCACCGGCGCCGACCCCGCGCCCGTCCAGCGTGGCCGAGCTGCGCCGCCAGATGCTGGCCGCCCACCAGGAGGTGCTGGCCGGTCAGCACGAGCTGCGCCGCCAACTGACCGAGCTGCTCTCGGCCGTGGCCCCCACCACCACACAGCTGAAGCCGCGCCCGCCCAAGCCCGAGGGCGTGATCTGGGACGAGCACGACCTGCTGGAGTTCGCCACCGGCCGGGTCTCGGCGGTCTTCGGCGAGAAGTTCGCCGAGATCGACACCTTCCGCCGCCGGGTCCGGCTGCCCGCCCCGCCGTACCACTTCGCCACCCGGGTCACCAAGCTGGACGCCGAGCCCGGCGAGTTCCGGCCCTCGTTCATTCGTACCGAGTACGACGTGCCCGAGGACGCCTGGTACGCGGTCGACGGCCAGGTGCCGCCGGCCGTCGCGATCGAGGCGGGCCAGTGCGACCTGCTGCTGATCTCCTACCTGGGCGCGGACTTCACCAACCGGGGCGAGCGGGTCTACCGCCTGCTGGACAGCAGTCTGACCTTCCACGGCGACCTGCCGCAGGTCGGCCAGACGCTGCGCTACGACATCTGGATCGACCAGTTCGTCCGGCACGGCGAGACCATGATCTTCTTCTTCCACTACGACTGCTACGCCGATGGCAAGCTGATCCTCCAACTCAACAACGCCTGCGCCGGGTTCTTCACCGACGAGGAGCTGGAGAGCTCGCTCGGCATCATCGAGGGCACCCTGCGCCGCAAGGACGCGGACCCCGCGCCCGACGGCATCACCCCGAGCGCCTTCAAGCCGATCGCGATCAGTGAGCGCACCACGCTGAGCGCCGCCGACCTGGCGCTGCTCGCCGAGGGCGGCATCGGCGAGGTGTTCGGTCCCGAGCACGCCCGCCCCGAGGGCACCAACCCCTCGCTGCGGCTGCCGAACGAGCTGCTGCGGATGGTCGACGAGGTCACCCTGCTCGACCGCACCGGCGGCGGTTACGGCCGCGGCCGGATCGAGGCCGTCAAGCACCTGGTGCCGGACGGCTGGTACTTCGACTGCCACTTCAGCGACGACCCGGTGCTGGCCGGCTCGCTGGTCGCCGAGGGCGCGGTGCAGCTGCTGCAGACCTATGCGTTCTCGCTCGGCCTGCACCTGGCCCTGCCGGACGCCCGCTTCCAGCCGGTGCCCGGCCTGCAGACCGAGGTCAAGGTGCGCGGGCAGATCACCCCCGACTGCGCGGAGATCCGTTACCAGCTGGACATCACCGAGCTGAGCCTGCTGCCCAGGCCCACCGTGGTCGCCGACGTCCTGGTGCTGCGCGACGGCAAGCCCGCGATCAGCGTGCGCGGCCTGGCGATCCGCCTCCAGGAGAAGCCCGGCACCCCGTTCCGCCCCGAAGCCGGCGGCGCGACCCCGCACTTCCTGGGCCGGCGCAACCGCTCGGGCGAGCCCGCGCTGCTGAACGAGTTCCACATGGCGCACGCTGCCAAGGGCGACCTGGCGGTCGCGATGGGACCGGAGTTCGAGGTCTACGCCGACAGCCGGGCGCCCTACATCCCCAACGGCGACTTCCTGTTCGTGGACCGGGTGCAGGCCCTGGAAGGCGTCCGCGGCGCGGCCAAGCCCGGTGCCGTAATGGTCACCGAGTACGACGCGCACGCCGACTCCTGGTACTTCGCCGAGAACGGCTACCCGGCGATGCCCAACTGCGTCTACATGGAGTCCAGCCTGCAGGCCGCGATCCTGCTCGGCTACTACCTCGGCGCGACCCTGGACTCGCCCGCCGAGCAGTACAGCATCCGCAACCTGGACGGCCGGGCCACCCTGGTCAAGGACGTCGACCTGCGCGGCAAGACCGTCCGCCACCACTCCACACTGCTCTCCAACGACGCCATCCCCGGCGCGATCCTGCAGAACTACCGCTACGAACTCTCCGCCGACGGCGAGGTGTTCTACACCGGCGAGTCGCTCTTCGGCTTCTTCAACGAGAAGGCGCTGGCCAACCAGGTCGGCCTGGACGGCGGCAAGCACGTCCCGCAGTGGCTGGACCAGCAGCCGGCCCGCCCGGCCGGGCTGCGCCGGATCGAACTGGCCGACTACCGCGCGGCCGAGCCGGGCCGCGGCGGCGCCAAGCTGGCGCGCGGGCGGCTCGACCTCGTCGAGTGGATGGAGCTGGTGCCCGACGGCGGCAAGCACGCCGCCGGCTACCTGCGCGGCCACCGCTCGATCCGGCCCGAGGAGTGGTACTTCAGCTGCCACTTCCACCGCGACCCGGTGATGCCGGGCTCGCTCGGGGTGGAGGCGGTGCTCCAGGCGATGCAGGTCTACGCGGTGGAGACCGGCCTGACCGCGGGCCTGGCCGACCCGCACTTCGCACTGGCCGCCGGGGTGCAGACCACCTGGCGCTACCGCGGCCAGATCCTGCGCACCGATCCGGACATGGAGTTCGACGTGCACATCCGGGAGGTCCGGCGCGAGGGCGGCCGGATCGTGCTGATCGGTGACGCGAGCGTCTGGAAGTCGACGCTGCGCATCTACGAGCTGGGCGGCGTCAGTGTCGAAATCCGCGACGGACAGTGAGGAGCACCCCCATGAACTTCCTTCAACTCCCCAGGTGGGCAGGGACGCAGGAGCCGGACTCCAGTGAGGCCGGGGTGCACCGCGCACTGCTGCGACTGACCGAGCCCTGCTACATCGTGCGCGGCCCGCGCGGCCTCGCCGCCGTCACCGGCGGCACGGTCGGCGGGTACGGCGACCACGAGATCGTCGCGGCCGTCCCGCCGCTGGGCCCCGAACGCCTCGGCAGCGCGGCCTTCCTGGCGGCGCACGGGGTCGACTACGCCTACATGGGCGGGGCGATGGCCAACGGCATCGCCTCCGCCGACATGGTGATCGCGCTGGCCCGGGCCGGCTTCCTCGGTTCGTACGGCGCGGCCGGCCTGCTGCCGGAGGCGATCGAGAAGGCGCTGACCCGGTTCCGCGAGGAGATCCCGGGCCTGCCCTACGCCTGCAACCTGATCCACAGCCCGAGCGAGGAGCGCCTGGAGCGCTCGGCCGTCGACCTGTACGTGCAGCACGGGGTCCGCTGTGTGGAGGCCTCGGCCTTCCTCGCACTCACCCCGCACCTGGTGCGCTACCGGCTGGCGGGCCTGGAGGCCGGCGGGCCGCACGGCGTGCTGGCCCGCAACCGGGTGATCGCCAAGGTCTCCCGGCCCGAGGTGGCCGAGCAGTTCATGCGCCCGGCACCCGAGGCGATGGTCAGGGCGCTGCTCGCGGCGGGGGAGATCACCGCCGAGCAGGCCCGGCTTGCCGCCCTGGTGCCGGTGGCCGAGGACATCACCGTCGAGGCGGACTCCGGCGGCCACACCGACCGCCGTCCGCTGCCCGCGCTGCTGCCGGTGATCCTGCGCCAGCGCGACCGGATCGCCCGGGAGACCGGTCTGCCGCAGCGGATCCGGATCGGCGCGGCGGGTGGCATCGGCAGCCCGGAGGCGGCCGGCGCGGCCTTCGCGATGGGCGCGGACTACATCGTCACCGGCTCGGTCAACCAGTCCTGCCTGGAGGCCGACACCTCGACCGCGGTCAAGGCGCTGCTCGCGCAGGCCGACATCGCCGACTTCGAGATGGCGCCCGCCGCCGACATGTTCGAGATGGGCGTCGAGCTGCAGGTGCTCAAGCGCGGCACGCTCTTCCCGATGCGGGCCAAGCAGCTGTACGAGCTGTACCGGACGTACGACGGGATCGACGCGATCCCGGGGCCGGTCCGGGCCCGGCTGGAGCAGCAGGTCTTCCGGCGCTCACTGGAGAGCGTCTGGGAGGAGACGGTGGACTACTTCGGCCGCCGCGACCCCGACCAGCTCGCCCGCGCCGCCGACCACCCGCGCCGGCGGGCCGCGCTGATCTTCCGCTGGTACCTGGGGATGGCCTCGCGCTGGGCCAAGGTGGGGGAGGCCGAGCGCGGTCCGGACTACCAGATCTGGTGCGGCCCGGCGATGGGCAGCTTCAACAGCTGGGTGCGCGGCAGCTACCTGGCCGCGCCCGAGCACCGCCGGGTCGCCGACGTCGGCCGCCACCTGATGATCGGTGCGGCCTTCCAGCTGCGGCTCTCCGCGCTGCGGGCGGCCGGGGTGGAGCTCTCGCCCGGCAGCTCCGGCTACCGTCCGGCGCCCGAGGAGCAGTCGGCGCTGCCCGAGCCGATCCTCCGGGGGACACCGTGACGCTGGTCCAATCCCTCAGCGCCGCCGAGCAGTTGGAGTCGGTGCTCGGCGACCCGTGGCAGCCCGCCAACCCGTACGGCTTCGCGGCCGGGGTCCAGCGCGACCTGCTGGGCCGGTTCCCGACGGCCTTCGCCCGCGAGCTGCGCCGCAACGGGTTCCAGCTCAGCTGCCTGCCGACCGCGCTCGGCGGCACGCTGGCCTCGATGGAGCAGACCCTGCTGCTGATCCGCACCGCCGCCCGCCGGGACGCCAACGCGATGCCCGCGACGCTCTTCAGCGTCTCGGCGGTGATGGCGGTGCTGGCGGCCGGGGACGCGGCGCAGCGTGAGCTGGTGGCGAGCTGGGTGGCGCAGGGCAGCACGCTGGCCTTCGCGCTCTCCGAGGAGCACGCCGGCAGCGACGTGCTGGCCAACACCTGCCGGCTGCGGCCGGCTCCCGGCGGCTGGCTGCTCAAGGGCACCAAGTGGCTGGTGGGTCGGGCCTCGGACGCGGACGCGGTCTTCGTGGTGGCGCGCACCGGCGAGCGCGGTCCGGGGGCGTTCAGCGCGGTCCTGCTGGGGCCCGAGCAGCTGGCCGACCCCCGGGTGCGGCGCCGGCTGAGCACCACGACCACCGGGATGCGCGGTGTGGACTTCGCCGACCTCTCCTTCGAGGACTGCCCGGTCCCGGCCCAGACCATGGTGGGCCGGGCCGGCGAGGGGTTGGCCGGGGCGCTGCGGGCCCAGCAGGTGGTCCGGCTGATGAGTACGGCCGGCTGCCTGGCCACCGCGGACACCGCGCTGCGCACCGCCCTGCGGTTCGCCGGCTGCCACCGGGTGGGTGGCCGCCCGGTGGTGGAACTCCCGTATGCCGAGCGCGAGTTGGCGGTGGCTGCGGCGGAGCTCTGCGCGGCCGACCTGACCGGCCAGCTGGCCGGTCGACTGCTGCATCTGGCGCCGGCCCGGTTCGGGCTGAGCTCCTCGGTGGTCAAGCGGGTCGCCACCCTGCTCACCGGCTCGGTGATCCGGCGCTGCCGCTCGGTGCTCGGCGCCCGGGCGGTGCTGGTCGGCGGGCCGGGCGCGGTGCTGGACAAGGCCGCCCGGGACAACGCGATGGTGGAGGTGATCGACACCAGCGCGCTGGGCAACCTGCGGGCGATCGCCCTGCAGCTGCCGGGCTACGCGACCCGCGCCGGAAGTCCGGCCGAGCCTGCGGGGCTCTTCGAACTGGGCACGTCGGTACCCGAGTTGGACCCGTCGCTGCTCGATCTCGGGGTGCGGCCGACCGACCCGGTGCTGCACGGCCTGTTCGGCGGCGCGGCCGCGATCGCCGAGGACCTGCGCGCCGCGGCGGTCGGCGGAGACCCGGCGGCCGCCCGTGCGGCGGAGCTGGTCATGCTGCTCGCCGAGAGCCTGGAGCGGCTCTTCGCCCAGGCTGCCGAGGCTCAGCGGGACCCGTCCCGGGCCCTGCGCTGCTCGGCCGAGCTGCTCGATCTGGCCGACCGGCTCTGCCCGTTGTACGCGGCGGCGGTCGCCGCCCAGGTCTGGCGCGCCAACCGCGGGCGCGCCCTCTACGGCGGCCCGCCCGGCGCCGCCGACTGGCTGACCGCGGTCCTGGAGGCGCTGCTCGCCACGGCCGACGGCCGCGACCCGCGCCAGGCCGGCCCCGCGGTGCTGCCCGCCTACCGCCGGGTCGCTGAACTCCTGGACACCGGAAGGCTGTTCACCGCGCTGCCGCACCGGCTCGCGGAGAGCTGGGCCGAGCCGACCGACCCCGCACCCGACCTGGAGCGCCTGCTCGCCGCGCCGTGCCTCTCGAAGGGAGAGCCGCAATGACCGACCTGCTCGCGCTGATGCGCGACCTGGAGCAGTACCTGGGCGATCCGCACGACCCCGCGAGCCCGATGCCCTACCGCCGGATCCTGGAGCTGGACGAACGCGAGGAGTACCCGCACGAGTTCGTCGACCTGCTGCAGCGCTGGGGCCTCTACGACTGGATCGTGCCGGCCGCCAACGGCGGCCGCGCGGTCAACGTCGAGGACGGCTTCAACCTGTTCCGGCTGGTCGCCCGCCGCGACCCCACCACCGCCACCGCGATGGTGCTCACCAGCCTCAGCTACATGCCGGTCTGGGTGGCCGGCGACCCCGAGCAGCGCCAGCACTACGCCGACCTGGTGATGGGCGGCGGCAAGATGGCCTGGGGCCTGTCCGAGCGCCGGCACGGCAGCGACATCCTGGCCAACGAGATGTCCGCCCGCCGGGTGGACGGCGGCTGGGTGCTGAACGGCGAGAAGTGGACGATCGGCAACGCCACGGTCGCCGACGTCGTGATGCTGCACGCGCGCACCGGCGAGAAGGCGGGCCCGGCGGCCTACTCGGTCTTCGCGCTGGAGAAGCGGCTGGTGGCTCAGGGCCAGTTCGAGGAGCTGCCGGACATGGCGCTGCACGGACTGCGCGGCCTGGACATGAGCGGCATCAGCCTGCACGACTGCTTCCTGCCGGACGCCGCGCTGCTCGGCCGGGTCGGCCAGGGCCTGGAAATCGCCCTGAAGAGCAGCCAGTTGGCCCGGGTGGCGATCAGCAGCATCGCGATGAGCTGCGCGGACACCGCGCTGCGCAGCACCCTGGACTTCGCCGCCCAGCGGGAGATCTTCGGCAGTCTGGTCGTCGACATCCCGTACTCCCGGCGCCAGTTGGCCGAGTGCTTCGCCGAACTGCTGATCGCCGACGCGGTCTCCTGGGGCGCCGTCCGCAGCCTGCAGCTGAGCCCCGACCAGACCAGTATGTGGTCCTCGCTGGTCAAGTACTTCGTGCCGGCCCTGCTGGAGGGCACCGTCAACCGCCTCTCGGTGGTCCTCGGCGCCCGCTTCTACCTGCGCGAGGACCCCCGGCACGGGATCTTCCAGAAGACGCTGCGGGACTTCCCGATCTCCAACTTCGCCGACGGCAACAGCGTGGTGAACCTCAAGAACATCGCGCTCCAGCTGGAGCCGATGTTGGAGAACGCGCTGCACGGCGACCCGGCGCTCGCCGAGCGGGCCGCCGAGCGGATCGTCCCGCTGTTCGATGCGAGCCGGCCGATGGAGCCCTACCAGCCCGTCAGACAGCAGCTGTTCAGCCGCGGCACCGACGACCTGGTGCTGTCGCTGCCCGCCGCCGTCGAGGGCCTGCGGCAGGCCGCGCAGCAGGCGGACGGACCGCAGGCCGGCTGGCTGGCCCGCGCCGCGGACGCCGGAGCGCTGCTGGTCCAGGAGCTGCACCGGCTGGGCGCCGAACGCGAGAAGCTCGTCGCGGACCTCGGCCGGGCTGCCGCGCAGTCGGCCGAACTCTTCGACCTGGCCAAGCAGTACGCCGTGCTGGGCGCCGCGACCGCCTGCATCCGGATCCACCTGGACGGCGGCGACGCCATCGACGAGCGGCTGCGCTCGGGCGCGGTGCTGCTGCTCTGCCTCGACCAGCTGCAGCAGCGGCTGCACCCGACCCGGCGGATCACCGGGCCCGCCGAGACCGACGCGGTCGCCGAAACACTGCTGGCGTTCCACCGGGAGTCCCGGCTCTTCTCCCTGCGGGCCTTTGAACTGGCCCCGGCTGCCGACTAGGAGGCCACCATGTCCCAGACGCTGTCCGCGGCGGCCGACGGGCCGTCGGACCTGCTCGCCGACCGTGCGGACGTCTGGCTGCTGCCCGAGGACAGCGTCGACGCGTTCGCCGCCGCGCTCGGCGGACTCGCGGCGCTCACCGACCAGGAGCGGCAGCGTCACGACCGGCTGATCTCGCCGGCCTCCCGCCGCCGCTTCCTGGGGGCCAGGCTGCTGGCCCGCCGGGTGCTCTCGGAGTACGCCGACGTGCCGCCCGAGGGCTGGCGCTTCAACACCGGCACCTACGGGCGACCGGAGATCGAGGGCGCCGACTGGGGGCTCGACTTCAACATCACCCACACCAACGGCCTGATCGCCGCCATCGTGGTGCGCGACCTGCGCTGCGGGGTCGACGTCGAGCAGACGCCGGCCCGCCCGGAGGCGGTCAAGCTGGCGCCCAAGGTGCTCACCCACCTGGAGACCGAGGTGCTGGCCCGGCACACCGACACCCAGCGGGGCCTGGCCTTCGCCGACTCCTGGGTGGCCAAGGAGGCCTACACCAAGGCCACCGGGATGGGCATGTGCCGGGGGTTCGACGCCTTCTCGGTGCACCTGCTGCGGGACGGCAGCTTCGCCCTGGTCGACGACGAGATCCCGGCCGAGGAGCGCCCGCTCTGGCAGGTCGAGGTGCTCCAGGTGTGGGACCGCTTCGCACTCGGGGTGGCCATCCGGCACACCGAGGCGCAGCCCGGCCCGGTACCCGTACGGCTGCGCTCGGCGATGGCCGAACTGCTGCCCGCCGGATCGTCCGGACCAGGACAGTCCGGGTCCTGACAACCTCGCTCGCTTGTCCGGACCGCTCGCTGCCCTTGCAATTGACCTGTCGCCAAGGGGGAGGCCTCACATGCACGGCACACCCAACTCGGATCTGCTGACCAGATGCTCGAAGGGAGAACAGGCGGCCTGGGACGAGATGGTGGAGCGGTTCACCCGCCTGATCGGCGCGGTGCTCCGCTCCTACCGGCTCAGCGCCGCGGACGCCGAGGACGTCCGTCAGCTCACCTGGCTCAAACTCGTCCAGAACGTGGACCGGATACGCGATCCGGAGCGGCTCGGCCACTGGCTGGCCACCGTCGCCCGGCGCGAGGCGCTCAAGGTGGTGACCCGCGGGCGGCGCCTGGTGGTGGTCGGCGACGCCGAGACGCTGGACGGCTACGTCGGCCACGGCGAGAGCCCCGAGCAGCTGCTGATCGCCGCCCAGCAGGCGGGGGAGGTGGCCGGCGCGCTTGGCTGCCTGTCCGGGCAGTGCCAGGAGCTGCTGAAGCTGGCGCTGGCCGATCCGCCCGCCTCGTACGACGAGATCGCCGCCGCGCTGGGGATGACCGTCGGCTCGGTCGGGCCGATTCGTACCCGCTGCCTGCGCCGGCTGCGCCGCGCGCTGGACGCCAAGGAGGCCGCCGAGGCCGGCCAGGAGGTGACGGTATGACCAGGTACGACGTCTCCCAGGTGGTGCGGGTCGCGGTCGAGGAGACCTTCGGCCTGCGACCGGGCGAGTACTGCCCGGACACCGCGCTGCTGGGCGAGCTCGGCGTGGACTCGCTGAGCCTGCTCGACCTGATGTTCCGGGTCGAGTGCAGCCTGCCGGTGCTGCTGTCGCCGCGCTGGTGCGCCGAACAGCTGCAGGGCCCGGTCCCGGACGGCGAGTTCTGCGACGAGCGGGGCCGGATCACCCGGCGCGGACTGCTGCAACTGGGCCGGGTGATGCCGCAGATCGTCCCCGAGGAGTGGAGCGAGGGCCGGCTCACGCTGGACCGGATGCTGCTCTTCCTGACGGTCGGCAACCTGGTCGCGATGATCGAGTCCGCGCTGGGCGCCGAGCACTGCGTCAGCCATGCCTGAGCCGGGCCGCACCGTGCTGCGGGTGGGTGCGTACTCGGTCGGCTCGGCGATGCTGGAGCGGCTGCTGCGCCACCATCCGCAGCGCGTCCGGGCGCTCTTCCGGGACTGGGACGGCGATCTCGCCGGGCTGCCGATCGACCGTCTTGCCCGGCTCTGGGCGGTGCGCCAGGCGGCCTTCCGGGCGCTGGCCGCGCCGCCGCGGATCGCCGGCCGGTGGACCGAGATCGAGGTCCGCTGCCCCGGGGACGGTCCCTGCACGCTGCTCTTCCACGGCGAGGTCGCGCGCTATGCCGCCCAGGTCCTGCGCGGCGACGTCCAACTCTCCGTGACCACCACCGGGGGCATCACCACCGCCTTCGCCCTACTGACCCGCACCGCCACCCCACCGGACGCGCCGACCGAGGAGCCCACGTGAGCGCGAGCACCACCGACCACGCCACCCCGTCCGCCCAGGCCCCCGCCCAGCTGCTGATCAGTCGCGACGCCGCCACCGGCGAGGCGCTGGGCACCGTCGAACTCTCCACCACCGGCGTCGTGCTGGGCGCCACCCGGCGGGCGGTCGCCGCCCAGGCCGACTGGGCGGCCCGCCCGGCCCGCGAGCGGGCCCGGGTGCTGCTGCGCGCGGCCGACCTGCTGATCGAGCGGGCGCCGCAGGCGATCGAGCTGCTGGTCCGCGAGAGCGGCTCGATCACCGCCAAGGCCTTCTTCGAAGTCCACGCCGCGGCAGGCGAGTTGCGGCACGCCGCCGGCCTCGCCGGGCAGCTCGACGAGAGCGCGAGCGAGGTGGCGGGCCCGGACCCGAGCCGGGTTGCCACCATCCGCCGGGTGCCGCTGGGCGTCGCGGGCGTCATCGTCCCGTGGAACTTCCCGCTGCTGCTGGGGATGCGCTCGGTGGCGCCGGCCCTGGCGCTGGGCAACGCGGTGGTCCTCAAGCCCGATCCGCACACCCCGCTGTCCGGCGGCCGGCTCTTCGCCGAGGTGCTGGCCGAGGCCGGCCTGCCCGCCAACGTGCTGCAGGTGGTGCACGGCGACGCCGAGGCGGGCCGCGCCCTGGTCGAGGCACCGGACGTCGCGGTGGTCTCCTTCACCGGCTCGACCGAGGTCGGACGCGAGGTCGGCGCGGCCTGCGGCCGGCTGCTGAAGCGGGTGATCCTGGAGCTCGGCGGGCAGAACGCCTTCATCGTGGCGGCCGACGCCGACGTCGAGCTCGCCGCGTCGGCCGGCTCCTGGGGCGCCTTCCTGCACCAGGGCCAGATCTGCATGGCCGCCCGCCGCCACCTGGTGCACGAGGACCTGGTGGAGGCCTACACCGAGGCACTGGCCCGGCACGCGGCCGCGCTGCGGATCGGCGACCCGAACGGCTCCGACGCCCAGATCGGCCCGCTGATCGACGCCCACCAGGTGCGCCGGGTGGCCGACGCGGTGGAGCGGGCCGTCGCCCAGGGCGCCAGGCTGGTCACCGGTGGCCGCCCGGACGGCGCGTTCTTCCCGCCCACCGTGCTCGCCGACGTCTCGCCGCGCGCCGACGTCTTCCACACCGAGGTCTTCGGCCCGGTCGCGCTGGTCACCCCCTACCGCGACGAGGACGAGGCGGTGGCGCTGGCCAACGACAGCGACTACGGGCTGACCGCGGCGGTCTACTGCGCCGATCCCGAGCGGGGCGCGGCGATCGCGGCCCGGCTGCGCTGCGGGACCGTGCACGTCGGCGACCAGACCGTGAACCACGACCCGGCCCTGCCGTTCGGCGGCGTCGGTGCCTCCGGCAACGGGGGCGGCTTCGGCGGCCCGGCCGGCGTGGAGGCCTTCACCCGCTGGCACACCCGCACCGTTTCCACCCCCAGCCGGGGCTACCCGTTCTAACCGGAAGAGATCGCAAGTGATCGCAAGTGATCGCAAGAGATCGCAAGAGAGAGGTCCGTCATGGCAAACAAGGTCCAGACCGTCCCGCAGATCGCGGATCCGCCGGCCGGCACGGTGGTGTTCCTGATCGGCATGCGGGTGAACAACTTCTGGCTGGTGCACCGCTGGCTGCCGTCCTTCATCGCGATGGTGCCGATGCTGATCGAGCTGAACAAGCAGCGCGAGTACGGTTTCCTCGGATCGCGGACCTGGCTGAACCGGACCGTGCTGGTGCTGCAGTACTGGCGCAGCATGGATGACCTGCTCGCCTATTCCCGCAACTCCGAGGCCTCGCACCGGCCGGCCTGGCAGCGCTTCAACCGCGCCATCGGGGACCACGGTGCGGTGGGGATCTACCACGAGGCCTACATCGTGGATCCGGAGAAGATGCACACCGTTTACCGCAACATGCCGCCGTTCGGAATCGCCAAGGCCACTGCGGGCAAGGCCCAACGCGAGGCGAAGCCGGTGCGCAACTGAACGATCAACTACCTTGTGTTTCACCTTTATTGACGATTCATCAAAGCTCTGGGCCGATGCTGGATTTTCATGCATTGGGCATGCGCGTTTCTCCTGTGTCTTGCTAGCCTGTGGCCGCTGGATGCCAGGCTGCTCCGGTGGCGGCGCCGGCTGCCGTCCGAACAGGCTCGGCGGATCATTCTTGGGGGAAGCGTGATCGAAAACGGGTTCTCGCTCGACGTGCCCAATGACCCGGAGGCACCTGCCGCCGTGCTGGATCCGGAGGACGTTCGGATCTACCGGTTCTTCCTGGAGATCTCGACCAGTCTGGAGAGCTGCCTCGACTCGCTCGATCTCGAACCCTCGGAAACCCGCCGGCGCATCGTCAAGCTGGTCTCCCAGCACCTGCTCCGCCCGAGCCTGGCCACCCCGGGCGGATACGAGGCCGCGCCGCCCGACCTGGCGGTCGCCGAACTCACCGCCCCGCTGCAGGTCGAGGCGCACCGGCTGATGCGGCACAGCGATCGGACCAGGCGCGAACTGGGCGCGCTGGGTCCGATCTACCGCTCGCAGCAGCGCAAGCAGTTCGCGAGCTCCACCACCGAGATGCTGACCGAGAGCGAGAAGGTGCGAAGACGCCTCACCGACCTCTCGGGCGCGGTGCAGAACTCCGTGCTGGCCGCCCACCCCACGATGGGACCGCCGGAGGCACTGCAGGCCGCCCTCGAACTGGACCGCGAGCTGCTCAGCCGCGGTGTCGAGTACCGCTCGGTGGTCCCGCACACCGCGCGCCGCCAGCGCGACTCCTTCCAGCACATCATCTCGCTCCAGGAGCTCGGCGCCCAGGTCAGGACGGCCGCGGTGGTGCCCGGCCGGATCATCCTGATGGACGGGTCGGTGGCCGTCGTCTCGGTCCAGGGCGGTGGCGCGGCGCTGTTCCGCGATCCGCCCGTGGTGGACTTCCTGGCCCTGATCTTCGAGCACATCTGGGACAACGCCAGGCCTGTGACCGGCGCCGAGTACGAGGAGGGCATCTTCGAGGAGATCGAGCTCTCGATCCTCGGTGAGCTCACCCGCGGCCGCTCGGACGACTTCATCTCGCGCCGGCTGGGCATCTCCACCCGCACGCTGCGCCGCTATCTCGCCAGCATGTGCGGGAAGTTGAAGGTGGAGACGCGCTTCCAGCTCGGCATGGCGGCGGCCCGTCTCAACCTCGCGGACGATGCCGACGGGCCCCAGTAGCCGCGCCCCGCCCGCCCGCTGCCCGCCCGCCGCCCTACCGCTGCCCGCCGCCCGATCGCTGCCCGCCGCCCATCGAGAGCGGCGATGCCCCGCAACGGCCCCTTGGATGGCGGCCGCCTGTACTTCCCCCGCGCCCCGGCCCGACGATGGCGAGTGCCGCGCGGTCACGTCCGCCCCACCCCGGCGCCTGTCACCGCCGCGCCGGGATGTCGCGCGCCCTCGTGAACTCCCTTTCGCAGCAACCCTTTTCCGAACGGAGTTGCCCGATGACCTGGCTACCCGACGCCCCCGAAGTGCTGAAGTTCGGCGGCTCGACCTTCCGTACCGAGGCCGGCTACCCGCAGCTCGCCGCCGCGCTGGACCGCCGGCTGACCCGCACCCGGCGCCCGCTGGTGGTGGTGGTCAGTGCGATGAGCGGCGAGACCGAACGGCTGCGCGCCCGGCTGCTGCGGACCGATCCGCAGCCGCAGGACGCCACGCTGGCAGGCCTGGTGACGCTGGCCGACACCGTCAGCGCCCAGCTGCTGGCGGCGGCGCTGCAGCGTTCCGGCCGCAGCGCGGTGGTGCTGGCCGGCCACCAGCTCGGACTGTGCACCGACTCCACCTTCCTGTGGGCCCGACTTGAGGCGGTCGATCCGGCGCCGCTGCGCGCGGCGCTGGCCGAGCACGAGGTGGTGGTGGTGCCCGGTGGCCAGGCGGTGGACCGGTCCGGCCGCCCGACCTGGCTCGGCAAGAACAGCTCCGACCTCTCGGCGGTGGTCCTGGCGATGCTGCTCGAAGCCCCGCGCTGCACCATCCACTCCGATGTGGACGGCGTCTACAGCGCCGATCCGAACCTGCTGACCGGTGCCCGGCTGATGGGTGAAGTCTCCTACCGGACAGCCGAGTTGATGTCCCAGTACGGCGCCAAGGTGCTGCACCGCGGCGCGGTCGCGCTGGCCCGCCGGCGCGGCATCGAGATCGTCTGCCGGCTCAACCGGCCGCCCTACCGCTCGGGGACGACCATCGCGGCCGGTGGTGGCGGATCCAGCGCGGTGGTGGTGGACCGCCGGGCGGTGGCGCTGGCATACCCGGACGAGCCCGCGGCGGCCGAGGCGCACCAGACGCTGTGCGGCGCCGGGGTCGAGGCCGTCCGGGTGGGCGCGGAGCCGATCGTGGCCGTCGGCGGCTATCTGGACCATGAGGCGTTCCACCGCGGCGCCGGGCTGCGCCCCGGTCGGCCGGTGGGCGTGCCGGTGACCGTGGTCCGACCCGACGGCGTCGACTGCAGGATCGCGGCCGACCCGACCCGGGCGGTCCGGCTCGCCCAGCGCCTGCACGACGAGCTCTACCCCGACCCGCTCTACGCCGACTCGCTCCACGCCGACCCGCGGGTGGCACCCCGCACCGCCCAGCTCGAAGGAGTGTGAACCGATGACCACCGTCCTGGACCCCGCGCTGACCCTGAGCGCCCTCGAACCCGCCCGCACCTTCGCCGAGTTGACCCTGCCCGACCTGGCGAGCCGCGCGCTGGGCCGCCGACTCGGCGGGCTGCCCGCCCCCGACCGGGCCACCGGCATCGACCACGCGCTGACCCGCTACCACCAGCTCTTCGCCCAACTGCCCACCGGGATCCTGTGCGAGCTGCTGGACTTCGGGCGCCATATCGACACCCCGGGCGTCCTGCTGGTCCGCAATCTGCCGGTGGACCGCGAGCTGCCGCCGACCCCGGTGGACGGCGGTCCGAGCGAGGCCAAGCGCTCCTTCGTGGCCGAGGGAGTCCTGCTGGGGCTGAGCGGTCTGCTCGGTGAGCCGATGGGCGTGCTCACCGAGAAGTCCGGCCGGCTGGTGCACGACGTGGTGCCGGTGGCGGCAGGCGCCACCACCCAGACCAACCAGGGCTCAGCGGTCTTCCTGAACTTCCACAGCGACATCGTGCACGACCCGATCGGGCGCTACGACCTGGCCAACCCGGACTTCCTGGTACTGAGTTGCCTGCGCAGCGAGCCCGAGGGCACGGCCAGCACCTACTACGCCGACGCCCGGGACGTCCGGGCCGCCCTCGACGACCGTACGTTCGCCGAACTCCGCAGCCCGCTTTACCGGTTGAACGCTCCCGGCAGCTACACCCGGGCCTTCGCGGGCGGTGGCGAGGTGCTCTCCGACGCCGTGCCGATCATCAGCGGCTCCCCGGAGTACCCGGAGATCACCGTCTCGGCGAACGGCGTGCGACCGCTGACGGAGGCCGCCGCTCTGGCGCTGGTGCGCCTGCAGGCGGTCTGCCGCGAGGTCGCGCACGAGGTGCGGCTCGCCCCGGGCCAGGCCCTGCTGGTGAACAACCGCAAGGGGCTGCACGCCCGTTCGGCCTTCTCGGCCAGATACGACGGCACCGATCGCTGGCTTCAGCGCAGCTATGTCCGGCGCAACCTGTGGAGCATCCGCTACCGGGTCACCCCTGACGACCGCCGGGTGCACTTCTGAGCGGCGCCGTTCGGTCTCACCGCCCGCTCCTGGGGGCCAGGTCCTCACCGATGAACTGGATGGTCTGGTCGATGAAGAGCCGCATCTCCCTGGTCAGTCGCTTGCCCTTGCGCCAGGCGAGCTGGGTGTGGACCTGGAACGGCACCTCCCAGGGCAGCTTGACCAGGATCCCCGCCTCGATCGCGTCCGCGACGGTCACGGTCGGCAGCAGGCTCACCCCGAGGCCGGCGCCGACTCCGCGCTTGATCGCCTCGATCGTGCCGAATTCAAGAAATGGAACCGGATCGCCCGATCCGTCACTCAATTCAGATTCGAACAACTCCCGATAGGCGCAACCCGCTTCGGTGGACAGCAGCGGCACCTGCCGCAGGTCCGCCGTGCTGATCCTGGTCGCCGAGGCCAGCGAATGGCCGGTGGCGCAGACCAGTACCAGCGGCTCCGCCCCCAGTACTTCACTCTGGACACCGGGGTGCTGCGTTTCGGCTTCCATCAGGAATCCCATGTCGTACATTCCCTGGCGCAGTGAATAGCAGGTCTCGGCACACAGGCTCGGCCGCAGCACCAGGTGGAGCAGGGGGTAGCGGTGGTGAAAGAACTCCAGGAGCGGTGGCATCCGGTAGGAGGTGATGCTCTCCATCGATCCGATGGTGAGGATCCCGGCCGGGTCGCCCGCCCCCATCGCGGCACCGCGGGCCTCGTCAGCCAGTGAGAGGAGCTGCTCGGCGTACGGCAGCAGGCGCTGCCCGGCCTCGGTGAGCTGGATCTTTCCGCTGAGGCGCTCGAAGAGCTCGACGCCCAGCGAGGACTCCAGGCCCTTGACCTGGGCAGTGATGCTCGATTGCGCGTAGCTGAGTTCGGCGGCGGCGCGGGTGAAGCTCATGACGGTCGCGACCTTGTGAAAGGTCGTCAATTGGCGGATATCCACTGCCCCTCCAGGCTGTGCGGCACAGGTATTCGCTACTACGGCCAGAGCAGCGTGTCCGTGGACGGCGCGGGAGCCGGCGCGGTGGAAACGGGGCTGCTCGGTGCGGGAGTTCCGTCCGCGTATGCGGTGTTGTGCTCGGCGAGCACGCCGATGGCCCCGAAGGCAAGCGTGATCAGAAGGGCCAGAGTGGAGACCGAACGCTTCAGCATGTGAATTCATCCTCTGTGATCGATGTCGGATCGATGTCGCCGATTTCCTTTGGCACGACTAGAACACCAGCACCGCTCAAGTGTTTCTAGAGAGGGAAGATGTCCGGCCGAGGCCTGGGCCTGTCAGCATTGGGACAGTCACCGATCAAAGCCCGGTCCGACCGAGGACACCGCCGCCGGGGCCCCGGGGATATCCGCTGATGGGAGCGGGTGCCCGGGGAAGTGGTTGACAGGGTAGTGATTGGCCACTAACTTGGCTGTCATGGCGAAGACGAGCATGCGGATGAGTGCCGAGGAGCGGCGCGAGAGCGTCATCCGGGCCGCGATCACCGAGTTCGCGAAGCACGGGTACCACGGCACCTCGACCGAGGCGATCGCCCGTCGGGTCGGGGTCTCCCAGCCGTACCTCTTCCGGCTCTTCGGTAGCAAGCAGGCGCTGTTCCTGGCCGCCGGCCGCAGCTGTACGGCCGGCATCCGGGCGGCGTTCGAGCGCGCGGCCGAGGGCTGCGACCCCGAGCAGGCCAGGGACGCGATGTCCCAGGAGTACCAGCGGCTGCTGGAGGACCGCGAGCGGCTGCTGATGCAGATGCAGATGTACGTCGCGGTCAGCTCCGCCGAGATCGAGGGCGACCACGAGTTCGGCGCGGCCGTCCGGGAGTCCTGGTCCGAGCTGTACGACTTCGTGCACCTCACGCTCGGTGCGGACTCGCGCCAGACCGCCGACTTCATGTCCTTCGGCATGCTGATGAACGTCCTGCTGCTGCTCGGCTACCCCCAGGACCACCGGGTCTGGGACGGCCTGCTGCGGGGGACTCCCGCCGACGCCGACACCCCGTAGCGTGCCCCGCCGTTCGCGGCGGCTTTCGCTGCCCCCAAAACTTAGTGACTAATAACTATCCTCGCTCCACGGGAACAGGACACAGGAACAGGACCACGCCATGGCAAAGGACAGCACCACCGCCATCAAGCCGGACCCCGGCGCCCCCGCGGCCACCCTCGGCCGTCCCGTCGTCTGGACCCTGGTGATCACCAGCCTGGCCGGCTTCATGGCCTCCCTGGACAACCTGGTCGTCACCACCGCACTGCCCTCCATCCGCGCCAACCTCGGCGGCGGCCTCTCCGACCTGGAGTGGACGGTCAGCGCCTACACCCTCACCTTCGCGGTGCTGCTGATGTTCGGCGCCGCGCTCGGCGACCGCTTCGGCCGCCGCCGCTTCTTCATCGCGGGCCTGGCCGTCTTCACCACCGGCTCCACCGCCGCCGCGCTCGCCCCGAGCATCAACTGGCTGATCGCCGCCCGCGCCCTGCAGGGCACCGGCGCGGCGGTGATGATGCCGCTCACCTTGACCCTGCTGACCACCGCCGTCCCGGCCGCCCGGCGCGGCATGGCCTTCGGCATCTGGTCCGGCGTCAACGGCCTCGCCGTCGCCACCGGACCGCTGATCGGCGGTGTCCTCACCCAGCACCTCTCCTGGCAGTGGATCTTCTGGCTGAACGTCCCGATCGGCCTGGCCCTGCTGCCGCTCGCCCGACTGCACCTGTCCGAGAGTCGCGGCAGCGGCGCGCGGCTCGACGTGGTCGGCACCGCCCTGGTCAGCTCCGCGCTCTTCGGCATCGTCTTCGGCCTGATCCGCGGCAACTCCGACGGCTGGACCAGCACCCCGGTGCTCGGCGGCCTGCTCGCCGGCGCCGTGCTGCTGGCCGGCTTCGTCGGCTACGAGCTGCGCACCGAGGCCCCGATGCTGCCGATGCGGCTCTTCCGCAGCCGGGCCTTCTCCGCGATCAACTCCGCCAGCCTGCTGATGTTCCTGGGCATGTTCGGCTCGATCTTCCTGATCAGCCAGTCGCTGCAGGGCAGCGGCGGCTACACCCCGACCGAGGCCGGCGTCCGGATGCTGCCCTGGACCGGCATGCCGCTGATCGTCGCGCCGATCGCGGGCATCCTCTCCGACCGGATCGGCGGCCGGCCGATCGTGGCCACCGGGCTCGGCCTGCAGGCGCTGGGCCTGGCGATGTTCGCCCAGGTCGCCTACCACCACGGCTCGTACGGCGCCCAGGTGCCCTCACTGGTGGTCTGCGGCATCGGGATGTCGCTCTACTTCGCGCCCACCGCCAGCCTGGTGATGGCCAGCGTCCGCCCGCATGAGCAGGGCATCGCCTCCGGCGCCAACAACGCGATGCGCGAGGTCGGCGGGGCGCTCGGGGTGGCCGTGCTCTCCTCGGTCTTCTCCGCGCACGGCGGCTACGGCTCCGCCCAGCACTTCACGGACGGCCTGGTGCCCGCGCTCTACGTCGGCGCCGCCGCGGTGGCCGTCGCCGCGGTCTGCGCCCTGCTGATCCCCCGCCGCCGCCCGGCCACCCCGCCCCACCCCGCCGCCGTCCCCGCCGACGACACCCGCACCCTCCAGTCCGCCTGACCGCAAGACCGCGAGCCGGTGCGCACCCCGCACACCGGCTCACGGTCACATCCGGATGTCCCGCACCCGCAGCTCCTTCGCCACCTCGGTGATGAGGTACGGACTCACGGGCCGAAGGCCTCGCGTTCGGCCCGTCGGCTGTCCTCGTGCGCCTTGATCGCCGCGTCGAACTCGCCTCTGCGGGCGCGCTCCGCGAGGCGCTCGGCTGCCCGGACCCGCTTGACCCGCCGGACGACTTCGAGGAGCGCGGCGTTCACGGTCTCCTTCTTCGTGCGCATCCCGAGGATCCGCATCGCCTCGGAGAGGATCTCGTCGTCGATGTCGATGTTGGTCATGCTCATCGGGGTGGCCTCCATGCGGAGTGTGACTCGGCTGTCCACATCATGTGCAAGGTAGTCCGCGCGAGGCCGGTCGCGGCGGGAGTGCGCTCGGGGGCACCCGTACGCTGGGGGCGTGCTGGTACTTGAAAACGCCCCCCTCGCCCCGCTGACCACCCTCCGCCTCGGCGGGCCCGCCCGCCGGCTGGTCACCGCGGAGACGGACGCCGAGGTCGTCGCCGCCGTCCGCGAGGCCGACGCCGCCGGTGAGCCGCTGCTGGTGATCGGCGGCGGCAGCAACCTGGTGATCGGGGACGCCGGCTTCGACGGCACCGTGCTGCGGATCGCCACCCGGGGCTTCGCGCTGGACGGCACCGCGCTGGAGCTGGCGGCCGGCGAGGTCTGGTCCGAGGCCGTCACCCGGACGGTGGACGCGGGCCTGGCCGGTATCGAGTTCCTGGCCGGCATCCCCGGCTCGGCCGGTGCCACGCCGGTGCAGAACGTCGGCGCGTACGGCCAGGAGGTGGCCGGCAGCATCACCGAGGTGGTCGCCTACGACCGGGCGGCGGGTGAGACCGTCACCCTGGCCAACGCCGACTGCGCCTTCTCCTACCGCCACAGCCGCTTCAAGGCCGCCCCCGACCGCTACGTGGTGCTGCGGGTCCGCTTCGCGTTGGAGGACGCCGCCGGCCAGTCCTCACCGATCCAGTACGCCGAGGTGGCCAAGACGCTGGGCACCGCCGCCGGCGAGCGCGTGAGTCTGCGCGCTGCTTATGAGAGCGTGCTCGCATTGCGCGCCGGCAAGGGCATGGTGCTGGACCCCGCCGATCATGACACCTGGTCCGCAGGATCCTTCTTCACCAACCCGATCCTGACCCCGGAGCAGTACCAGGCGTTCCTGGCCCGGGTCGACGCCCGCGCCCTGACCGCCCCCGCCTTCCCGGCGCCGGACGGCCACACCAAGACCTCGGCGGCCTGGCTGATCGACCGGGCCGGCTTCACCAAGGGCTACGGCTCCGGCCCGGCGACCCTCTCCACCAAGCACACCCTGGCGCTCACCAACCGCGGCCTGGCCAGCACCGAGGACCTGCTCACCCTCGCCCGCGAGATCCGCGATGGCGTGCACGCCGCCTTCGGCGTCGAGCTGGTCAACGAGCCGGTGATGGTCGGCGTCCAGCTCTGAGGCGTCAAGCTCTGAGACATCAAGCTCTGAGGCGTCAAGCGACGGACACGGGAGCCGTCAGCCACGCGTCGATGTCGGCCAGCAGCTCCTTCTGCACGCTCTCCGGGGCCTGCGAGCCGCGCACCGACTGCCGTGCCAGCTCGGCGAGTTCGGCGTCGGAGAAGCCGTGCACCTCGCGCGCCAGCCGGTACTGCTCGGCCAGCCGGGAGCCGAAGAGCAGCGGGTCGTCCGCGCCGAGCGCCAGCGGCACACCGGCGTCGAAGAGGGTCCGCAGCGGCACCGCGGCCGCCGTCTCGTAGACACCGAGCGAGACGTTGGAGGCCGGGCACACCTCGCAGGTGATCTGCCGGTCCGAGAGCCGCTGCAGCAGCCGCGGATCCTCGGCGGCCCGCACACCGTGCCCGATCCGGCCGGCCCCCAGGTCGTCCAGGCAGTCCCGCACCGACTCGGGACCGGCCAGCTCCCCGCCGTGCGGGGCGGCCAGCAGGTCACCCCGGCGGGCGATGGCGAAGGCCCGGTCGAAGTCCCTGGCCAGCCCGCGCCGCTCGTCGTTGGAGAGCCCGAAGCCCACCACGCCCTGGTCCGCGTAGCGCACCGCGAGCCGGGCCAGCGTCCGGGCGTCCATCGGCGACTTCATCCGGTTCGCCGCCACCAGCACCCGGATCCCCACACCGGTGGCCGCCGAGGCCTCCCGCACGGCGTCCAGGATCAGCTCCAGCGCCGGGATCAGGCCGCCCAGGCGCGGGGCGTAGGAGGTCGGGTCGACCTGGATCTCCAGCCAGCGCGAGCCGTCCAGGACCTCGTCCTCGGCGGTCTCCCGGACCAGCCGGCGGATGTCCTGCTCGTCGCGCAACACCGAGCGCGCGGTGTCGTAGAGGCGCTGGAACCGGAACCAGCCGCGCTCGTCGGTCGCCCGAAGCTTGGGCGGCTCACTGGAGAGCAGCGCCTCCGGCAGCCGGACCCGGTACTTCTCGGCCAACTCCAGCAGGGTGGCCGGGCGCATCGAACCGGTGAAGTGCAGATGGAGGTGGGCCTTCGGCAGGCCCAGGACGTCTCGGCGCGGCGGCTGGTGTTCCATCAGCCGATCCTGCCGTATCAACCCCCGCAACGGGAACCGCCCCCTTGAAGTCCCTCGGAAGGGTGAAGGGGGCGGCACCGCCGATGTGGACGCGGGCGGACGTCAGTCGCGGGCCTCGCCCAGCAGCTTCTGCATCCGGGCGACCCCCTCGGCCAGGTCCGCGTCACCCAGCGCGTAGGAGAGCCGCAGGTAGCCGGGGGTGCCGAAGGCCTCGCCGGGGACGACCGCGACCTCGGCCTCGTCCAGGATCAGCGCCGCCAGCTCGGCCGAGCTCTTGGGCCGCTTGCCGCGGATCTCCTTGCCCAGCAGGTCCTTCACGGACGGGTAGACGTAGAAGGCGCCCTCGGGCTCGGGGCAGAGCACGCCGTCGATCTCGTTGAGCATCCGCACGATGGTCTGGCGGCGGCGGTCGAATGCGGTACGCATCTCGTCCACGGCCTTC
Source organism: Kitasatospora sp. MAP12-44 (assembly GCF_029892095.1). Classification (NCBI taxonomy): domain Bacteria; kingdom Bacillati; phylum Actinomycetota; class Actinomycetes; order Kitasatosporales; family Streptomycetaceae; genus Kitasatospora; species Kitasatospora sp. MAP12-44. The sequence continues at coordinate 3,511,282 of NZ_JARZAE010000004.1, read as the reverse complement.
AGGTCGCCGCTCACCGCGACCAGGGCGGCGCGCTGCGCCACGTTGTTGACGTTGGAGGTGGCGTGCGACTGGAGGTTCGCCGCGGCGGCCACCACGTCCTTGGGGCCGATCAGCCACCCGACCCGCCAGCCGGTCATCGCGTAGGTCTTGGCCACGCCGTTGACCACGATGCACTTGTCGGCCAGCTCCGGCAGCAGCGCGGGCAGCGAGGTGAAGGTCGCGTCGCCGTAGACCAGGTGCTGGTAGATCTCGTCGGTGAGCACCCACAGGCCGTGCTCAAGGGCCCAGCGGCCGATCGCCTCGGCCTCGGACTGGGTGTAGACGGCGCCGGTCGGGTTGGACGGCGAGACGAAGAGCACCACCTTGGTGCGCTCGGTGCGGGCCGCCTCCAGCTGCTCCACCGACACCTTGTAGCCGGTGGTCTCGTCGGCCACGACCTCGACCGCGACGCCGCCGGCCAGCTGGATCGACTCGGGGTAGGTGGTCCAGTACGGCGCCGGGACGATGACCTCGTCGCCCGGGTCCAGGATGGCGGCGAAGGCCTCGTAGATGGCCTGCTTGCCGCCGTTGGTCACCAGGACCTGCGAGGCCTCCACCGCGTAGCCGGAGTCCCGCAGCGTCTTCGCCGCGATGGCCGCCTTGAGCTCCGGCAGACCGCCGGCCGGCGTGTAGCGGTGGTTCTTCGGGTCCCGGCAGGCCTCGACGGCAGCCTCGACGATGTAGTCCGGGGTCGGGAAGTCCGGCTCACCGGCGCCGAAGCCGATCACGGGCCGGCCGGCCGCCTTGAGGGCCTTGGCCTTGGCATCGACGGCGAGGGTGGCGGACTCGGCGATGGCGCCGACGCGGGCGGAGACCCGGCGGTCGGCGGGGAGGGCGTTAGCGGGGGTGGAAGCGCTCATACCTGCATCGTCGCAGACCCCGCCCGACCCGGGCATCGCTGTTTCAGCATCCGTACCTCTGACGTCTCATCGGGTCCGCCCGGTGAAGAGGTTCGACCAAACGCCTCTGAACCCGTACACTCACTGATCGATGGCTCCGGCCCGCACCGAAGCACCAGCAGCGTTCACAACGCAGACGGCGCGATGGGGTAGGTTGGGGGGCATCTCAAGTGCCGCAAGGCGCTGTAGGGCACTAGCTCAATTGGTAGAGCACCGGTCTCCAAAACCGGGGGTTGGGGGTTCGAGTCCCTCGTGCCCTGCTGCTTGATCCAAGTCCAGCCCGTTCGCTCCGACCGAGCGAGCGGGCTTGATGCGGAGAGGGCCCCACTAGCACTGCCTTTCGCCGGATCGCTCGTGCTCCCCGCGGCACGCCAGTGACACTCGGCAGGACCCGGATTCAGGTGAGGACGAGTGACGGAGACCACGGGCTCCACCGCAACGCCTGAGAGCGGCAACCCCGAGGGTGCCGAGGACGCGGCGCCCATCGAGGATGCCGCGGAAGGCACTGCGAGCGCCGAGAGCGACAAGACGCTCTCGCGACGCGCCCGCAAGCGTGCCAACAAGGCTGCCGGCGGCGTCGAGAAGGGTTCGGGCAAGCGCGCCAAGCGCAGCCTGGCCTCGCGCATCGGGCTCTACTACCGCCAGATCATCGCGGAACTCCGCAAGGTCGTCTGGCCCACCCGCAACGAGCTGATGAACTACACCAGCGTCGTGGTCGTGTTCGTCGCGGTCATCATCGGTGTGGTCGCCACGCTGGACTGGGGCTTCGCCAAGGCCAGCTTCTGGATCTTCGGCTGACCGTACGGACCTCGTGCGGACCCCGTACGGACCCTGTTCGAGCACACAGCTTTCCCCCGACCCGGATCGGCCCCTGAACGACGTCGAAGAGACGTCCGGGGGACCGGTCCGGGTCGAGCTGTCTGCACCTGCCGGACGAGCCCGCTACCGTTGACTCGGTACTGTTGAGACTTCGAGCCGCACCGAACCCCGCCCGCGCCAGCGGCGCGCGGCGCCGGAGCGGGGCGGAGCCGTACCATCTCCACACCTCCAGGAAAGAAGCAGCCACCGTGTCTGAGTCCCCCCTGTACGACGCCGACGAGACCGTCCGCGAGGCGGATGAGGATGTCGCCGCCGACCTGGATGCGGCTGAGGCTGCCGATGCCGAGGCCACCGACTTCTCCGACGAGGCCGAGGACGCCACCGAGGTCTCGCAGGACGACGAGCAGGACGCCGAGCAGATCGTCGACGCCGTGGACGGCGACGAGGACGAGGTCGAGGCTGCGGACGAGGCCGAGGCCGGCGTCCCCGCCGAGTCGGCCGCGCTGCACGAGGTGAGCGACGAGGAGGCGGAGGCCGGCGAGGCCTTCGACGAGTCCGAGCAGGCCGATGCCGCGGTCGAGGAGACCGAAGAGGCCGAGGAGGACGTCGACCCGGTCGCCAAGTTCCGCGAGGAGCTGCGCACCGCCCCCGGCGAGTGGTACGTCATCCACACCTACGCGGGTTACGAGAACCGCGTGAAGCAGAACCTCGAGCAGCGTGCCGTCTCGCTCAACGTCGAGGAGTACATCTTCCAGGCCGAGGTGCCGCAGGAAGAGGTCGTCCAGATCAAGAACGGCGACCGCAAGACGATCCGGCAGAACAAGCTCCCCGGCTACGTGCTGGTGCGCCTGGACCTGACCCCGGAGTCCTGGGGCGTCGTGCGCAACACCCCGGGTGTCACCGGATTCGTCGGCAACGCCTACGACCCGTACCCGCTGACCCTGGACGAGGTCGTCAAGATGCTCGCCCCCGACGTGGAGCGCCAGGCGGCCAAGGACGCCGGCAAGCCCTCGCCGGTCAAGCCCAGCGAGATCCAGGTCCTCGACTTCGAGGTCGGCGACTCGGTCACCGTCACGGACGGCCCGTTCGCCACCCTGCAGGCGACCATCAACGAGATCAACCCGGACTCGAAGAAGGTCAAGGGCCTGGTCGAGATCTTCGGCCGGGAGACCCCGGTCGAGCTCTCCTTCGACCAGATCCAGAAGAACTAGTAAAAGCTTCGGATTCGGGGTGGGGCCACCGGCTCCACCCCGAACCCGTTTTGGCCCAGCAGCGCATCCGCGTTAGCCTGGTCCGCTGTGTGTACTCTCGCCCGGGTGTCGCCCCGGTCCGTACACACCCATCCAACGGAAGGACCCGGAGAGACATGCCTCCCAAGAAGAAGAAGATCACGGGGCTTATCAAGCTCCAGATCAAGGCCGGCGCGGCCAACCCGGCTCCGCCGGTCGGCCCCGCGCTGGGTCAGCACGGCGTCAACATCATGGAGTTCTGCAAGGCCTACAACGCCGCGACCGAGTCGCAGCGTGGCATGGTCGTGCCGGTGGAGATCACGGTCTACGACGACCGCTCCTTCACCTTCATCACCAAGACTCCGCCGGCCGCACGCCTCATCCTGAAGGCCGCGGGCGTGGAGAAGGGCTCCGGCGAGCCGCACAAGACCAAGGTCGCGAAGATCAGCGCCGCCCAGGTCCGCGAGATCGCCACCACCAAGCTCCCCGACCTGAACGCCAACGACATGGACGCCGCGGAGAAGATCATCCGCGGGACCGCCCGGTCGATGGGCATCACGGTCGAGGGCTGAAGTCCTTCTTTTCCCATGTGGTAGGGCCCGCGCGGCCCGTACACACCACGACTCCACAACTCAGGAGCAGCAGTGAAGCGCAGCAAGGCTCTCAAGGCCGCGGACCTCAAGGTCAACCGCGACCGCCTGTACGCCCCGCTTGAGGCCATCCGCCTCGCCCGCGAGACGTCCACCACCAAGTTCGACGCGACCGTCGAGGTTGCCATGCGTCTGGGCGTCGACCCGCGCAAGGCCGACCAGATGGTCCGCAGCACCGTCAACCTGCCGCACGGCACTGGTAAGACCGCCCGGGTCCTGGTCTTCGCGACCGGTGACCGTGCAGCGGCTGCGGAGGCTGCGGGCGCCGACATCGTCGGCTCCGACGAGCTCATCGACGAGGTTGCCAAGGGCCGCCTGGACTTCGACGCCGTCGTCGCCACCCCGGACCTCATGGGCAAGGTCGGCCGCCTCGGCCGCGTGCTCGGCCCGCGTGGTCTGATGCCGAACCCGAAGACCGGTACGGTCACCCCGGACGTGGCGAAGGCTGTCACGGACATCAAGGGCGGCAAGATCGAGTTCCGCGTGGACAAGCACTCGAACCTGCACTTCATCATCGGCAAGACCTCCTTCACCGATGAGCAGCTGGTCGAGAACTACGCCGCGGCGCTGGACGAGGTCCTGCGGGCCAAGCCGTCCGCCGCCAAGGGTCGCTACATCAAGAAGACCGCGGTCTCCACCACCATGGGCCCCGGGTGTCCAGGTGGACCCGAACCGCACCCGCAACCTCCTCGTCGAGGAGGACCCGGCGTCGCTCTGATCCTCACCGGATCTGAGGCGCCGTAAGGTCTGAAGCATCATCAGGGCCCGCACTCCCACCGGGAGTGCGGGCCCTGTGCTGCTTCGGTGGGGAACCGAACCCGGCTGCGGAACCGTCCTTACCGTCAGTTAGAGTCCGCTGGTCGTTCGATCAGAAAATCCAAATGGGGGATGTTGTGCGCGTGGTTCGGATCGCTTCGGCAGTAGCAGCGTCGGCCCTGCTGGTCGGGGCCCTGTCGGCCTGCGGCAGCAGCGCGAAGAAGAGCGCGGACGCCGTGCCGGGTGCGGCGGGAGCCGCGAATTCGGCGGGTGCGGCCGCGGCGGGCGGCGGCGTCGGCGCCAAGGCGGACCTGCTGGCCGCCGCAGCCGTGATGCAGAAGGCCGCCAGTGCCAAGATCGCCGTCAGCACGGCCGGGGACAAGTCCGACCAGGGCAGCGGCCTCTACTCGTGGGGCGCCCAGCCCGAGCTCGACCTCTCCGAGCAGCAGTCCGGCCAGGCGATGAAGGTCCGGATGGTCGACAACGTGATGTACCTGGGCGTCGACGACCAGCAGGCCGCCCAGCTCGGCGGCAAGCACTGGCTCAAGCTCGACGGCAACGGCCCGGCCGGCAGCCTGAACGGCAACTTCCAGGCGCTTGCCATGATGATCAACCCGTCCGTCCAGCTGGCCGCCGCCGCGCAGGCCGGCCAGCTCAGCACCATCGGCTCGGAGTCGGTGGGCGGCGTCAGCACCAAGCACTTCCAGAGCGTGATGCCCACCGCGACGCTGGTGGCCGCAGTCCCGAACCTGCAGGACTCCGACCGCAAGGCCGTGCTCGCCGCCCTCGGCCAGGGCGGCTCGACCATCACCTCCGACTTCTGGCTGAACGCCCAGCACCAGCTGGTCCAGCAGAAGGTGGTCGGCTCCAACGGCTCCTCGGCCTCGCCGGCGGCCGGTGCGATCAACGCCACCACCACGCAGTACTCGGACTTCGGCGTCAAGGTCAGCGTCACGGCCCCGCCGGCGAGCGACCAGGTCGCCCCGGCCGACTCGCTCAAGCTGCTCGGCGCGATGGGCGGCGTGCGACAGGGCTGAGCACCGGCCGGGCGACCCGCTCAGGGCTGACCAGGCCGGGCGTGGCAACCTGAAGGGACGGCGGCGAAGCAGGAGGCAGGAATGGCGGCACAGCGCAGGGCGGCGGCAGCGGTGATCGCCGCCACGCTGATAGGGGGGCTGGCGGCCTGCGGCGGGGGAGCGGCCCAGCCGGCCCGGAACCCGGCCTCGCCGTCCGCCCCCGCCACCTCTTCGGAGGGCTCCAAGTCCGCCGACCGCTCTCCGCACGGGGTGATGCTCTCGGCCGAGCAGGTGCTGCAGACGGCCCGCCGGGCCAAGCTCAGCTACCAGCAGACCTCGACCGGGGCGAGCGCCGGACCGAGCGACACCGACAGCGGCGACGGCGCGCTCTTCTGGGCCCCGCGCACGGTCATGCAGCTGCAGCGCACCACCAACGGGGTCACCAGCGGGCTGATCGTCCTGGACACCGTCGCGTACCAGGGCGGTGACGCGGCCACCGCGGCGCGCCTGGGCGGCAAGCACTGGGAGAAGTCCGCCGAGGTCACCGGCCCGGACGGGCGGATCGAGACCCCGTTCGCCCCGCTGATCGACCAGCTCAACCCGCTGGAGGCGGTGACCGGCGCGGCCGCCGCCGGCGACCTGCAGTCGCTGGGCGAGGAGAAGCTGAACGACAGCACCGTCCAGCACTACCAGGCCACCCTGTCGGTGGCCGACTACGTCGCGGCCCAGCAGCCGCTGCTGACCGCCACCCGCCAGCAGGGGCTGACCACCGCGCTCTCCCAGGGCGGGGTGCAGACGCTCACCCTGGATCTGTGGCTCAACGACCACGACCAGCTGGTCAAGCTGCAGCGGACCGGCCAGGGCGCCAAGGGCGGCCTGAACGAGACCGTGCTCTACAGCGACTACGGCGGCGCCTTCTCGGTCCAGGCACCCGACGAGAGCGACACCCAGGACGCGGGCTAGCCGGGCCGCCCGCGGCAATTTGGCTCACGCGCCGTTGACCCGTACTCTGGTCAAAGCCAAAGACCGCTGGTTGTCGCCAGATGTCCGCAAGGACTCGGGTGACCGAAGGATCTGCGCCTAGTCGCAGGCAGCCCGCGCAGGAGTGTTTGGAGCTTGGACTTCCGGTCCGCGCGGTTCGCCGCCTGACTGTTGAGGTTCTTATGAGCCCCGTGCGCCTGCGCACCGGGGCTCTCAGTCTTTTCTGCAGAGCATTCCTTCTCCGTGCGGTCCCAGGCGTAGTAGGTCGACTTGTCCAAGGTCGGCCGACCTCGACATCACGGAAGGAGGCGTAAGCCTATGGCAAGGCCTGACAAGGCTGCTGCCGTCGCGGAGATCACGGACAAGTTCCGTACCTCCAACGCTGCAGTGCTGACCGAGTACCGCGGTCTCTCGGTGAAGCAGATCAAGAACCTGCGTCGCTCGCTGGGTGACAACGCCCAGTACGCCGTGGTGAAGAACACGCTGACCAAGATTGCGGCCAACGAGGCCGGGATCTCTTCGCTCGACGACCTGTTCGCGGGTCCGACGGCTGTCGCCTTCGTCACCGGTGACCCGGTGGAGTCGGCGAAGGCTCTGCGTGACTTCGCCAAGGAGAACCCCGCTCTCATCATCAAGGGCGGTGTCCTTGACGGTAAGGCGCTGACCGCCGATGAGATCAAGAAGCTCGCGGACCTCGAGTCCCGCGAGGTGCTGCTCGCCAAGCTGGCCGGCGGCCTGAAGGCGTCCATGGCCAAGGCCGCGGCGACCTTCCAGGCTCCGCTGGTGGAGTTCGCCCGCACTGCCGAGGCACTCCGCGCGAAGGTCGAGCAGGGCGGTGCCGGTACGCCGGCTCCCGCCGAGGCCGAGGACACCACCGAGGCTGCCGAGTAATTCAGGCCCTGGCCTGAAGAGCTCAGCGTCCGGTACCTCCGGTCGCAGCGGGCCCGTACGCCCGCCATCCCGTACATCCGGCACCTGCCGACAAAGTGGAAGGACGCCATCATGGCGAAGCTGTCCCAGGACGAGCTGCTCGAGCAGTTCGCGACCCTGACCCTCATCGAGCTCTCCGAGTTCGTCAAGGCGTTCGAGGAGAAGTTCGACGTCAAGGCTGCCGCCCCGGTCGCCGTGGCCATGGGTGGCGGCGTCGCCGTTGCCGACGAGGTCGAGGAGCAGGACGAGTTCGACGTCATCCTCGAGTCGGCCGGCGAGAAGAAGATCCAGGTCATCAAGGAGGTGCGCGCCCTGACCTCCCTCGGCCTGAAGGAGGCCAAGGACCTCGTTGACGGCACCCCGAAGCCCGTCCTGGAGAAGGTTGCCAAGGACGTTGCCGAGAAGGCCAAGGAGCAGCTCGAGGGCGCCGGCGCCAAGGTCACCGTCAAGTGATCTAGCGCTCCCCACGGAGCACTTCGGGCCGGGCCGGCCACCTGTTCGCAGGTGGTCGGCCCGGCCTGCTTTCGTTTCCGGGCATCTTCGCCGGCGGCTTCGGCCAGGCTGGCCGATTGTGCCCTCGGCACTGTCGGTCCGGCCCGGTATCGTGATCGTTGTCGTCGACCGCCGGGTCGTCACAGCCTGCCGACAGGGTCCTCACCACGGGTTCTTGTAACGCCGGGGCCGCCCGGAGCGATGAACTGCGCGAGGCCCCCACCGCAGGCGGGGGCCTTGACGAACCGCACGCGGCGCGCGATTCTCAAGGCGCGCGCCGACACCGCGGAGGCGGTCGGACGTTAGTTGGAGTGTCCCCGGATGCATAACCCGGGGTCGCGGCGGGAAATGACTCCACGTGAGTCGCGGTGCCGGCCTCGTTGCGAGGTGGGGCACCGCTGCGGTGCGTAGTGGCGGTAAGGCAGGGACCACCCTGCGGTTCGGCCCCCGGGAGGGGGCGCGGGGCCGCTCGGTTGGCTACCGGAGGGAGTGTCCGATTCGGTCTCCGAATCAGGGCTGGACAGCAGTGTGCCTATTGGCTACACTGTCCCTTTGCGCTGCCTGTTAGCTGCTCCGTGACTCGTCGCCCGGAGTTTGCGCTGCCCTGAAGGGGCCTGGCATCGCCTCCGCAAAGCGGCTCTGACCTGGGATTTCCTCCCGGCTGAGACCCACGGCGCCGGAGGCGGGACCAGCCCGACAAGAGCCGGCCGGTACGCGCGCAGTGAGCTCCGAGCCCTCGGAAGGACCCCCCTCTTGGCCGCGCCGCGCAACGCCTCGAACAACGCTAATTCCACCGCCCCGCTCCGCGTCTCCTTCGCGAAGATCAAGGAGCCCCTCGAGGTCCCGAACCTCCTGGCCCTGCAGACCGAGAGCTTTGACTGGCTGCTCGGCAATGCGGCCTGGAAGTCCCGGGTCGAGGCGGCCCTGGAGAGTGGTCAGGACGTCCCCACGAAGTCCGGTCTGGAGGAGATCTTCGAAGAGATCTCCCCGATCGAGGACTTCAGCGGGTCGATGTCGCTGACCTTCCGCGACCACCGTTTCGAGCCGCCGAAGAACTCCATTGACGAGTGCAAGGACCGCGACTTCACCTTCGCGGCACCGCTCTTCGTCACCGCCGAGTTCACCAACAACGAGACCGGTGAGATCAAGTCTCAGACGGTCTTCATGGGCGACTTCCCGCTCATGACCCACAAGGGCACGTTCGTGATCAACGGCACCGAGCGTGTCGTCGTCTCGCAGCTGGTCCGCTCCCCGGGCGTCTACTTCGACTCCACCCTGGACAAGGTGTCCGACAAGGACATCTTCTCCTGCAAGGTCATCCCCTCGCGTGGTGCCTGGCTGGAGATGGAGATCGACAAGCGCGACATGGTCGGTGTCCGCATCGACCGCAAGCGCAAGCAGTCGGTCACCGTCCTGCTCAAGGCCCTCGGCTGGACCAACGAGATGATTCTCGAGGAGTTCGGCGAGTACGAGTCGATGCGCGCCACCCTGGAGAAGGACCACACCCAGGGCCAGGACGACGCGCTGCTGGACATCTACCGCAAGCTGCGCCCCGGCGAGCCGCCGACCCGCGAGGCCGCGCAGACGCTGTTGGAGAACCTCTACTTCAACCCGAAGCGCTACGACCTCGCCAAGGTCGGCCGTTACAAGGTCAACCGCAAGCTGGGCAACGCCGAGTCGCTGGACTCCGGCGTGCTCACCGAGCCCGACATCATCGGTGCGATCAAGTACCTGGTGAAGCTGCACGCGGGCGAGACCGAGTGGCGTGACAACGAGGGTCGCGACATCGTCGTCGAGGTCGATGACATCGACCACTTCGGCAACCGCCGCCTGCGCAACGTCGGCGAGCTGATCCAGAACCAGGTCCGTACGGGTCTCGCCCGTATGGAGCGCGTCGTGCGCGAGCGCATGACCACCCAGGACGTCGAGGCGATCACGCCGCAGACCCTGATCAACATCCGGCCGGTCGTCGCCTCCATCAAGGAGTTCTTCGGCACCAGCCAGCTGTCCCAGTTCATGGACCAGACGAACCCGCTGTCGGGCCTGACCCACAAGCGTCGTCTGTCCGCGCTGGGCCCCGGTGGTCTGTCCCGTGAGCGCGCCGGCTTCGAGGTCCGTGACGTTCACCCGTCGCACTACGGCCGCATGTGCCCCATCGAGACCCCTGAAGGCCCGAACATCGGTCTGATCGGCTCGCTGGCCTCGTACGGCCGGGTCAACGCCTTCGGCTTCATCGAGACCCCGTACCGCAAGGTCGTCGAGGGCATCGTCACCGAGCAGGTGGACTACCTGACCGCTGACGAGGAGGACCGCTACGTCATCGCGCAGGCCAACGCCCCGCTGACGGACGACCTGCACTTCGCCGAGCCGCGTGTCCTCGTTCGTCGCCGTGGTGGCGAGATCGACTACATCCCCGGCTCCGAGATCGACTACATGGACGTCTCGCCGCGCCAGATGGTGTCCGTCGCCACCGCGATGATCCCCTTCCTGGAGCACGACGACGCCAACCGCGCGCTCATGGGCTCCAACATGATGCGTCAGGCGGTGCCGCTGCTGAAGAGCGAGGCCCCGCTGGTCGGCACCGGCATGGAGTACCGCTGCGCGGTCGACGCCGCCGACGTGATCGTGGCCGAGAAGGCGGGTGTCGTCCAGGAGGTCTCGGCCGACTACGTCACCGTGGCCAACGACGACGGCACGTACACCACGTACCGCGCCGCCAAGTTCACCCGCTCCAACCAGGGCACCGCCTTCAACCAGAAGGTGCTCGTGGACGAGGGCGCCCGGGTCGAGGTCCACCAGGTCCTCGCCGACGGCCCCTGCACCGACGAGGGCGAGATGGCCCTCGGCAAGAACCTCCTCGTGGCGTTCATGTCCTGGGAGGGCCACAACTACGAGGACGCGATCATCCTGTCGCAGCGCCTCGTGCAGGACGACGTCCTCTCCTCGATCCACATCGAGGAGCACGAGGTCGACGCCCGTGACACCAAGCTGGGCCCGGAGGAGATCACTCGGGACATCCCGAACGTCTCCGAGGAGGTCCTCGCGGACCTCGACGAGCGCGGCATCATCCGGATCGGCGCCGATGTCGTCACCGGCGACATCCTGGTCGGCAAGGTCACGCCCAAGGGTGAGACCGAGCTGACCCCGGAGGAGCGCCTGCTGCGCGCGATCTTCGGTGAGAAGGCCCGTGAGGTCCGCGACACCTCGCTGAAGGTGCCGCACGGCGAGCAGGGCAAGATCATCGGCGTCCGCGTCTTCGACCGCGAAGAGGGCGACGAGCTTCCCCCGGGCGTCAACCAGCTGGTCCGGGTCTACGTGGCCCAGAAGCGCAAGATCACCAACGGTGACAAGCTGGCCGGCCGTCACGGCAACAAGGGTGTCATCTCCAAGATCCTCCCCGTCGAGGACATGCCGTTCCTTGAGGACGGCACGCCGGTCGACATCATCCTGAACCCGCTGGGTGTCCCGTCCCGAATGAACCCGGGACAGGTACTGGAGATCCACCTCGGCTGGCTCGCCAAACAGGGCTGGGACGTCTCCGGCCTCGCCGAAGAGTGGGCCCAGCGCCTGCAGGGCATCGGCGCCGACAAGGTCGAGGGCGGCACCAACCTCGCCACCCCGGTCTTCGACGGCGCCCGCGAGGACGAGATCACCGGCCTGCTGGACCACACCACGCCCACCCGTGACGGTGAGCGCCTGGTGAACTCCACCGGTAAGGCCAAGCTGTTCGACGGCCGCTCCGGCGAGCCGTTCCCGATGCCGGTCTCGGTCGGCTACATGTACATCCTCAAGCTGCACCACCTGGTCGACGACAAGCTGCACGCCCGTTCGACCGGTCCGTACTCGATGATCACCCAGCAGCCGCTGGGTGGTAAGGCGCAGTTCGGTGGTCAGCGCTTCGGTGAGATGGAGGTGTGGGCCCTTGAGGCGTACGGCGCGGCCTACGCGCTGCAGGAGCTCCTCACCATCAAGTCCGACGACGTCCTGGGCCGCGTGAAGGTCTACGAGGCGATCGTCAAGGGCGAGAACATCCCCGAGCCGGGCATTCCCGAGTCCTTCAAGGTGCTCATCAAGGAAATGCAGTCGCTCTGCCTCAACGTGGAGGTGCTGTCCTCGGACGGCTCCAACATCGAGCTGCGGGACTCCGACGAGGATGTCTTCCGCGCAGCCGAGGAGCTCGGTATTGACCTGTCCCGGCGCGAGCCGAGCAGCGTCGAAGAGGTCTGACGGAGGCCGGGCCGGCCACCTACCAGGTGGCCGGCCCGCCCCCAGGCCCCCCTCAGACCAGATGAACGACTTTCGACTTACGAAAGAGGGCTTGACGACCAGTGCTTGACGTCAACTTCTTCGACGAGCTCCGCATCGGCCTCGCGACCGCCGACGACATCCGCCAGTGGTCCCACGGCGAGGTCAAGAAGCCGGAGACCATCAACTACCGCACCCTGAAGCCCGAAAAGGACGGACTCTTCTGCGAGAAGATCTTCGGTCCGACCCGGGACTGGGAGTGCTACTGCGGCAAGTACAAGCGCGTCCGCTTCAAGGGCATCATCTGCGAGCGCTGCGGCGTCGAGGTCACTCGCGCCAAGGTGCGTCGTGAGCGGATGGGCCACATCGAGCTGGCCGCGCCGGTCACCCACATCTGGTACTTCAAGGGTGTCCCCAGCCGCCTCGGCTACCTGCTCGACCTGGCGCCGAAGGACCTCGAGAAGGTCATCTACTTCGCCGCCTACATGATCACCTGGGTGGACGACGAGCGTCGCCAGCGCGACCTGCCGTCCCTCGAGGCGCATGTCTCGGTCGAGCGCCAGCAGATCGAGAACCGCCGGGACTCCGACCTGGAGAACCGCGCCAAGAAGGCCGAGACCGACCTCGCCGAGCTTGAGGCCGAGGGCGCCAAGGCCGACGTGCGCCGCAAGGTGCGCGAGGGTGCCGAGCGCGAGATGAAGCAGCTGCGGGACCGCTCGCAGCGCGAGATCGACCGTCTCGACGAGGTCTGGGCGCGCTTCAAGAACCTCAAGGTCCAGGACCTCGAGGGCGACGAGCTGCTCTACCGCGAGCTGCGCGACCGCTTCGGCACGTACTTCTCCGGCTCGATGGGCGCCGCGGCGCTCAAGGACCGCCTGGAGACGTTCGACCTGGCCGAGGAGTCCGAGCGGCTGCGCGAGATCATCCGCAGCGGCAAGGGCCAGAAGAAGACCCGTGCGCTCAAGCGCCTCAAGGTCGTCTCGGCGTTCCTGCAGACCACCAACAAGCCCAACGGCATGGTGCTGGACTGCGTCCCGGTCATCCCGCCGGACCTGCGTCCGATGGTGCAGCTGGACGGTGGCCGCTTCGCGACCTCCGACCTGAACGACCTGTACCGCCGCGTGATCAACCGCAACAACCGCCTGAAGCGCCTCCTCGACCTCGGTGCCCCCGAGATCATCGTGAACAACGAGAAGCGCATGCTTCAGGAGGCCGTCGACGCGCTCTTCGACAACGGCCGTCGTGGTCGCCCGGTCACGGGCCCCGGCAACCGTCCGCTGAAGTCGCTGTCCGACATGCTCAAGGGCAAGCAGGGTCGTTTCCGTCAGAACCTGCTCGGCAAGCGCGTCGACTACTCGGCCCGTTCGGTCATCGTCGTCGGCCCGCAGCTCAAGCTGCACCAGTGCGGTCTGCCGAAGGCCATGGCGCTGGAGCTCTTCAAGCCGTTCGTGATGAAGCGCCTGGTGGACCTCAACCACGCGCAGAACATCAAGTCGGCCAAGCGCATGGTCGAGCGCGCCCGCCCGGTGGTCTGGGACGTCCTCGAAGAGGTCATCGCCGAGCACCCGGTGCTGCTCAACCGTGCACCCACCCTGCACCGACTCGGCATCCAGGCCTTCGAGCCCCAGCTGGTCGAGGGCAAGGCCATCCAGATCCACCCGCTCGTCTGCACCGCGTTCAACGCGGACTTCGACGGTGACCAGATGGCCGTCCACCTGCCGCTCTCCGCGGAGGCGCAGGCCGAGGCCCGCATCCTGATGCTGTCCTCGAACAACATCCTGAAGCCGGCCGACGGTCGCCCCGTCACCATGCCGACCCAGGACATGGTGCTCGGTCTGTTCTTCCTCACCTCGGACCGCGAGAAGGTGAAGGGCGCCGGTCGCTCCTTCTCCTCGACCGCCGAGGCGATCATGGCCTTCGACGCCCGCGAGCTGGACGTCCAGGCCCCGGTCGACATCCGCCTGCCGATCGGCACCGTCCCGCCGCGTGGCTGGACCCCGCCGGTGGACGAGGACGGTCAGTCGACCTGGTTCGAGGGCGAGCCCTTCCGCCTGAGCACCACCCTGGGTCGCGCGCTCTTCAACGAGCTGCTGCCCGAGGACTACCCGTTCGTCGACTACGAGGTGGGCAAGAAGCAGCTCTCCGCGATCGTCAACGACCTGGCGGAGCGCTACCCCAAGGTCACCGTCGCGGCGACCCTGGACAACCTCAAGGCGGCCGGTTTCCACTGGGCCACCCGCTCGGGCGTCACCGTGTCGATCTCCGACGTCGTCGTGCCGCCGAGCAAGCCGCAGATTCTCGAGGGCTACGAGGCGCAGGCCGAGAAGGTCCAGAAGAACTACGAGCGCGGCCTGATCACCAAGGACGAGCGCAGCAGCGAGCTCGTCGGCATCTGGACCAAGGCGACCAACGAGGTTGCCGAGGCGATGAACGCCAACTTCGAGAAGACCAACCCCATCTTCATGATGGTGGACTCCGGTGCTCGAGGAAACATGATGCAGATGCGTCAGATCGCCGGTATGCGTGGTCTGGTGTCGAACGCCAAGAACGAGACGATTCCCCGTCCCATCAAGGCGTCCTTCCGTGAGGGCCTCACCGTTCTCGAGTACTTCATCTCGACCCACGGTGCCCGTAAGGGTCTGGCCGACACCGCGCTGCGTACCGCCGACTCCGGCTACCTCACCCGTCGTCTGGTCGACGTCTCCCAGGACGTCATCATTCGCGAGGAGGACTGCGGCACCGAGCGCGGCCTCAAGCTGGCGATCGGCACGGTCGAGAACGGCGTCCTGCGCAAGACGGACGACGTCGAGACCAGCGTCTACGCCCGCATGCTGGCCGAGGACATCACGATCGACGGCAAGCTCATCGCCACCGCGAACACCGACCTCGGTGACGTGCTGATCGACGAGCTCATCCGGCACGGCATCAGCGAGGTCAAGACCCGCTCGATCCTGACCTGCGAGTCCGCAGTCGGCACCTGTGCCTTCTGCTACGGCCGCTCGCTGGCCACCGGCAAGCTGGTCGACATCGGTGAGGCGGTCGGCATCATCGCCGCCCAGTCCATCGGTGAGCCCGGTACCCAGCTGACGATGCGTACCTTCCACACCGGTGGTGTGGCAGGTGACGACATCACGCAGGGTCTGCCCCGTGTCGTCGAGCTCTTCGAGGCCCGTACCCCCAAGGGTCTGGCCCCGATCTCGGAGGCCGACGGCCGGGTCCGCATCGAGGACACCGAGAAGACCCGCAAGCTCGTCGTCACCCCCGACGACGGCACCGAGGAGATCGCCTACCCGATCTCCAAGCGCATCAAGCTGCTGGTCAGCGAGGGCGAGGCGGTCTCGGTCGGCCAGAAGCTGACCCAGGGCACGATGAACCCGCACGACGTCCTGCGGATCATGGGCCAGCGTGCGGTCCAGATCCACCTGGTCGCCGAGGTCCAGAAGGTCTACAACTCGCAGGGTGTGTCGATCCACGACAAGCACATCGAGATCATCATCCGGCAGATGCTCCGCCGCGTGACGATCATCGAGTCGGGCGACGCCGAGCTGCTCCCGGGCGAGCTCGTCGAGCGCGGCCGCTTCGAGACCGAGAACCGTCGCGTGGTGTCGGAAGGCGGCCACCCGGCCTCCGGCCGCCCCCAGCTGATGGGTATCACCAAGGCCTCGCTGGCCACCGAGTCCTGGCTGTCGGCGGCCTCCTTCCAGGAGACCACCCGGGTGCTCACCGACGCGGCGATCCACGCCAAGTCGGACCCGCTGCTGGGCCTCAAGGAGAACGTCATCCTCGGTAAGCTCATCCCGGCCGGTACGGGTCTGCCCCGCTACCGCAACATCCGGGTCGAGCCCACCGAAGAGGCCAAGGCCGCGATGTACTCGGCCGTCGGCTACGACGACTACGACCTGTCGCCCTTCGGCGCCGGCTCCGGCCAGGCGGTCCCGCTGGACGACTACGACTACGGCCCCTACACGGGCTGACAGTCACCGCTTCAACGCCGCAGGGCGGCCACCCCGTTTCGACGGAGTGGCCGCCCTGCGGCGTTTCCTCCCCGGTCTAGCCCTTCCGCGGGCCCAGCAGCTTGGCCGCCAGCGCCTCCGGGGTGCCCGGGCCCGAGCCGTAGTACGGCCGGGCGGCGGTCAGCGAGGGCAGCTCCAGCGCCGCGCGCTCCTGCGGGGCCCGCTCCACCACGGTGCTGCCGGTCTCGGCCTCCAGCACCGGGGCGTAGCCGCCCAGGCGCAGCGCCGCAAGCGTGTCGGTCGGCGAGGCGGTGCTGATCAGGACGGTCGGCGCGATCCGCCGCAGGCCGAGCTTGGCCAGCACCCGGGCCCGCGAGAGCTCGGTGACCAGCGCCTCGTCGTCCGACCTGATGCAGCAGGCCGAGCGCACCACCCGGATCCGGCCGTGGGTCCGCGCGGCGTCGTTGACCAGGTACGACAGCGGCTGCGGCAGCGGCTGCCCGCCCTCGGAGACCTCGGCCAGCCGGGTGAGCAGCTCCTGCGGGTCGGCGCCGGAGTCCAGCGCGCGGCGCACCGAGGCGGCGTCGATCCGCCAGACCACGGCGTGCCCCTCGGACTCCCGGGTGGCCACCGAGCCGAGCAGCTCGGTCAGTTCGGGCGCGGCCGGTCCCGCGACGACCGCCGTCAGGTCGGCCTGGAACCGGGCGGTGGTCCGCGGCGGCGGCACCAGCTCCACCAGCGCGGCGCGTAGCGCGGCGACGGCGGCGGCCAGCGCGGGGCGGCCGGTCAGCGCGGACCCGGCCCCGGGGACGGCCGGGAAGTAGCGGTCGGCGCCGGCCCGCAGCAGGCCGAGTACGGCGTGCCCCACGGGGGTGAGCGCGCCGTGCGCGACCACACCGAGCAGCTCCGCCTCGGTCAGTGTGGCGGAGATCCGTGCCAGGGTGCCGGGTTCGCCGGTGACGGCGGCCGGGCGGTGCCAGGCGGCGGCGAGCGCGAGGTCGCCCAGCGCGTCCTCGTCGATCGCCGCCGCCTGGCCCAGGCCCGTGCCGGGCGGCAGCACCGCGAGGGCCTCAAGGACCGTGCGGCGCAGCGCCACGGCGCCCGGGTCCTGCGGGGAGACCAGCGCCACCGGGGTCTCGCTCTCGTCCGGCCAGTGGCTGAACACCTCGGGCGTCACCGCCCAGGTGGCGATCAGCGGGACCAGCCGCTCGGCGGGGGAGTCGGCCAGCCAGCTGTCGTAGCGCGCAGTCGGCAGCATCCGGGCGGGCGGCAGCGGCGCGGGCTTGCGGCTGCGGCTGGGCGGGGGCAGGTCGCGGTGCGGGGCGATCAGGCCGGCGTTGGCGCTCAGGTCCAGCCAGAGCCGGGTCTGCGCCTCCGGCGCGCCGATCAGCTTGGCCAGTCGGCGGGTGTCGCGCACCGCGATGCCGCCCGCCTTGCGCACGGCCAGCGGCCCGGCGGCGGTGGCCCGCAGCAGCAGCTCGACCCGGGTGGCGGTGCTGGTGGCGGCGGTCTGCGCCTCGCCCAGCGGGTGGGCGGGCAGCGGCCGGGAGGCCGCCACGACCGGCGGCTCGGGGTCGTAGCCGAGCGGCATCTCGCCGTCGCGCAGCGCGGCGGCGATCTCGTACGGCAGCTCGACCAGGTCGGGCCCGATCGGGATCAGCATCCCCCGGGCGGCCAGCCAGTCGGTGCCCGGATCGCCCGAACCGGCCGCCCGGAAGCGGAACTTGCTACCGGCGCTGTAGTACTGGCCGTGCTCCGAGACGAAGCAGTGGGTGCGCAGCAGCGGCGGTCCCGGCACCAGCCGCTCCAGCAGGTCCAGGGCGTCGGGCGGGGCCTGGGTGACCAGTTGGCGCACCGCGGCGCGGTCGCCGAGCCGGTCGGTGATCAACTTCTGTGCGGCGTCCCGGGTTCCGCCCGCCCCGAGGCCCAAGTCGGCGGCGATCTGGTGGATTTCGGCCGCCTTGTAGGCCGCGCTGAGCAGCACGTCCACCGGCCGTCCGTAGCCCTGGAGTTCGCCGGACTGCAGGTGCAGCAGCGGGGGGACGGTGAGCGCGGTGCCGTGCGGGGGCAGCAGCAGCGCGCGGTCGGCGAGCTCGGCGAGCACCGCGTCGAGCTCGCCGGGCTGCCCGGCCAGCGCGGCGCGCAACCGCGCGCGCGGCACCGCCCGTTCGGACGGCTCCAGGGCCGGCACGGCCGTCCGCTGCGCCGGCGTGACGGGCGACCAGCCGGCGAAGCCCGCCGCCCCCGGCCGCGGCGCGGGCACCGGTGCGGGCCCGTGCAGCTGCTCGGCCAGCACGGCGACGGCCGCCAGCACCTGGATCTGAACCTGGTTCAGGTCGTGCAGGGCCAAGGTCACCGAGGCGTCGGTCAGCAGGTGCTGGGCCAGCCGGGCCGGCGTCTCCAGACCGGGTCCGCCCGCGTACGGCAGCTCGCGCTGCTCCAGCAGTTCGACCAGTTGCTCGGGGGTGCGCCGGGTCAGCCAGGACTTGAGGGAGGTCGCGCTGTTCACCGGGCCAGCGTAATCAGTCCGGCGGACCACCCGTGTCCATCGGCCCGTTAGCCGGGTGCGCGGGCGCGCGGCAGCTCATAATGTCGGCCCCTAGGCTGACGGGATGAAGCACTTCGATCCGTGGTCGGCGCAGTTCATCGCCCACCCGTACGACGCCTACGCCGAGTTGCGCGAGCAGGCGCCGGTCTGCCGCTACGAGCCGACCGGCCAGTGGCTGATCTCCCGCTACGAGGACGTCAGCGCGCTGCTGCGTGATCGCCGGCTGGGGCGGACGTACACCCACCGCTTCAGCCACCAGGAGTTCGGGCAGCAGGAGCCCGACCCGGCGCACGAGCCGTTCCACACGCTCAACAGCAACGGGCTGCTCGACCTGGAGGCGCCGGACCACACCCGGATCCGCCGCCTGGTCTCCAAGGCCTTCACCCCGCGGATGGTCCAGTCGTTGCGCCCCACGGTGGCCCGGCTGGCCGACGAACTGGTCGGCGCCCTGCTCGCGGACGGCGGCGGCGACCTGATAGCCGCCGTCGCCGAGCCGCTGCCGGTCGCGGTGATCGCCGAGATGCTCGGCGTGCCGCCGGCCGACCGCGGGCTGCTGCGACCCTGGTCGGCGGCGATCACCGGGATGTTCGAGCTCAACCCGACGCCGGAGACGGCCCAGCGGGCGGTGGACGCCAGCGTCGAGTTCTCCGACTTCCTGCGCGCGCTGATCCGCGAGCGGCGCCGGCAGCCGGGGACCGACCTGATCTCCGCGCTGATCCAGGCGCAGGACGAGGGCGACGCGCTCAGCGAGCAGGAGATGGTCTCCACCTGCGTGCTGCTGCTCAACGCCGGCCACGAGGCGACCGTCAACACCACCGGCAACGGCTGGTGGGCGCTCTTCCGCAACCCCGAGCAGCTCGCGCTGCTGCGCTCCGACGTCCCCGCGCACCTCCCGACCGCGATCGAGGAGCTGATGCGCTACGACACGCCGCTGCAGATGTTCGAGCGCTGGGTGCTGGAGGACATCGAGGTGGGCGGAGTGCGCATCCCGCGCGGCTCGGAGGTCGCGCT
Source organism: Kitasatospora sp. MAP12-44 (assembly GCF_029892095.1). Taxonomy (NCBI): domain Bacteria; kingdom Bacillati; phylum Actinomycetota; class Actinomycetes; order Kitasatosporales; family Streptomycetaceae; genus Kitasatospora; species Kitasatospora sp. MAP12-44. Next base: position 3,491,714 of record NZ_JARZAE010000004.1, on the reverse strand, counting down.
GCTCTTCGGCTCGGCCAACCGCGACCCGGCCCGGTTCGCCGACCCGGACCGCCTCGACGTCACCCGCGCCGACAACCCGCACCTCAGCTTCGGCGCGGGCATCCACTTCTGCCTCGGCGCCCCGCTCGCCCGGCTCGAACTCACCGAGTCCTACGGCGCGCTGCTGCGCCGCGCCCCCGCCCTGACCCTGACCGCCGAACCCCGCTGGCAGCCCGGCTACGTGATCCGCGGCCTGACCGAACTCCTGGTGACCACCTGATGACCACCACCCGCGCCACCGGCGCCCTGCTCGGCCTGGCGGTCGGCGACGCGCTCGGCCACCCCACCGAGTTCATGCCGCTGTCGCAGATCGCCGCCTACTGCCCCGACTGGCGCGAACTCGACCTGCCCAAGCCCGCGCTGGTCACCGACGACACCCAGATGACCCTCGCGCTGGCCCGCGGCCTGCGGATCGCGCTGGAGCGCGGCCCACTCACCCCGCTGCGCCTGGAGCGCCCGGTCCGTGAGGAGTTCGTCGACTGGTGGCGCTCGCCGGAGAACAACCGCGCCCCTGGCCGGACCTGCCTGACCGGCTGTTTCCTGCTCAGCAAGCCGGAGCGGCGCTGGCAGGAGGCCAGCCAGGTCGACTCCAAGGGCTGCGGCGCCAATATGCGGGTCGCCCCGCTCGGCCTGGTCCGCGAGCTGACCGAGCGCCAACTCTCCGGCGCGGCCCAGCTGCAGTCCGCGCTCACCCACGGCCACCCCACCGCGCTCGCCGCCAGCGACCTGACCGCCTACGCCGTCCGGCTGCTCGCCCAGGGCACCGAGCCGGCCGGGCTGCCGGCCGCACTGCGCGCGTACGCACTGGCGAACCGCACCCGCTACGACGCGTTCTGGCTCGGCGACCTGGTCTTCCGTGCGCACGACCACTCGGCGGAGGAGTTCATGGCGAGGGGCTGGGACGACTGCCTGGGCGTGCTCGACCGGCTGGACGCGGCGCTCGCCGTGCCCGACCGCGAGGCGGATCCCTGCCTGGCCACCGGGGAGGGCTGGATCGCCGAGGAGGCGCTGGCCACCGGCCTGCTCTGCTTCCTGCTCTTCCCGGACGACCCGGTCGCCGCCGTGCGCCGCGGGGCGTACTCCAGCGGCGACTCCGACTCGATCGCCTGCCTGGCCGGCGCCTTCGCGGGCGCGCACGGCGGCGCGGAGGCGTGGCCCGAGGACTGGGTGCGCCGGATCGAGCACCGCGACGAGTTGCGCGCGCTCGGCGCGCTCTGGGACTGAGCGCCCGTCAGCCCGCCGGGTAGCGCCCCTCGAGGGCGCTGCCTGAGGCGGCGAAGAGGTCCACCAGGTCGTCGGCCACCCGCAGCAGCACGTCCCGCCCCTCGACGGCCGCCACCCACTCGCCCGGCAGCGCGCTCAGCCCGTACGCCGCGCCCAGCAGGTTGCCGCAGACCGCGCCCACCGAGTCGCTGTCGCCCGAGTGGTTCACCGCCAGCAGCAGCGCCCGCCGCACCCCGACCCGCTGCGCCACCAGCGCGCAGTACACCGCGATCGCCAGGCACTCCTCGGCGATCCAGCCGAGCCCGACCCGCTCGACCACGTCCTCGGACGGCTCCTCGCCGGCCGCCAGCGCCACCGCCCGGCGCAGCGCCACCACGGTCTCCGCGCTCTGCGGCCACCGCTCGACCTGCGCGATCACCTGGTCGACGGCGGTGGGCAGCGGCTGCCCCGCGACCACCAGCTCCACCAGCGCCGCGAAGGCGCCGGCCGACAGATAGCCGGTCGGATGCCCGTGGGTGATCTGCGCGCACCGCCCGGCCAGCTCGAACGCCCAGTCAGGACCCAGCCGCAGCAGCCCGAACGGCGCCGAGCGCATCACCGTCCCGCAGCCCTTGGAGTGCCCGTTCACCGGCCCGGCCTGCCCGAACGGCGCGGGCTGCGGGTAGACCGGGTGCTCCTCCAGGCCCGTCCAGCAGGCCCGCCCCGGTGCCCGGCGCGCGTACAGGAACGGCTGGCGCAGCAGCCACCCGTCGTACGGCGCGGGCAGCGGCCGCTCGTCGGGCGCGTCCTGCTGCTGGGTCAGGAACCAGCGCCGGTACGCGGCGTGCAGGGCGGGCCCGGCGCCCTCGGGGCCGCCCGCCAGCCGGGCCCGGATCAGGCCCTCGGCCGTGAACAGGGTCATCTGGGTGTCGTCGGTGACATCGCCCGGCCGGTCGTCGGTCCTGCCCCGGTAGGAGCGGTGCTGGGGCGGCTCCAGGCCGCCGACGCCGGCCGGGCCGTACTGCTCGCGGATCTGCTGCAGCTGCAGGAACTCCACCGGCCAGCCCAGGGCGTCCCCGACCGCCCCGCCCAGCAGCGACCCCCGCACCCGCTCCCGATACCCCTCCACCGACAACCCCCCCGCTCCCCTGGCGCTTGCTAGCGCTTTCCGCGCGTGACCTTACCCCGCCGCTCGTGCAGCGCGGCCTTGTCGGCGGCGGCGCGGCCGGCCGCCCAGCCCTCGCCGTCGCTCACCCGCACCCGCTGCGAGGTGAGCTTGGGGAACATCCGCCCGGTGGCCGAGTCGACCGCCTGTTCGCGCGCGGCCAGCGCCGGCAGCAGCCGCTCGTCCGGCACCAGCTGCTCCGCCGTGCCGTCCTCGCGTTCGTGCCGGCCGGCCGCGGCGTCGGCGGTGGCCTGCTCGGTGGCGGCGACCAGCCGCTCGCGGATCCGGGCCGCGTAGGACACCAGGAAGGAGTGCCGGAACGCCTTGGTCCGGGAGGCCCCGTCCAGGTGCTGGCGACTGCCGGCCTTGTTCATCGCGCTGGTGGCCTGCACCAGCAGCGAGGTGTAGAGCAGCTCGATCGCGTCCAGGTCGGAGTCGAAGCCGATCACCGTGCAGAAGCCGAACTCCTTCGCCCACACCACCCGGCACCGGTTCGCCGCCGCCACCGCGTCCAGCAGCATCGCCTTGGGCCCCTCGTACGGGTTCTCCACGCCGATCCGCAGCGCGCCCGGCGCGTCCCCGTTCGCGTGCCCGGCCGAGAGCAGCGCCTCGTCGATGCTGTGCTGCGCCATCAGCTGCTGGGCCTTGGCGGTCAGCGCCTCGGCCTCCTCGGGGAACTCGGTGGACTCGGCCTTCGCCAGCAGCCCCCGGATCCGCCCCAGCATCCGCGGCTCGCCGGGCGTCGGACGGGTCGCCCGGTGCTCCACCCGCCGCGCGCCCGGGGCCGGGGCGACCGGTGCGATCACGGGCAGCCGGCCGAGCAGCCGCAGCAGCTGCAGGACGGCCGTCGCCAGCGCGAACCGGTCCAGCCGGTGCCGCTCGGCGAAGCCCGGCAGGTAGTGCTCGTCGGCGGGCCACCAGACCTCGGCGGCCAGCTCGCGCAGCTGCTCCTGCCAGCGCCGGTCCAGCACGGCGGGGGAGTAGCGCCGGGCCTCGGCGGCGACCAGGTCCACCAGCAGCGCCAGGTGCACCGGCGCCAGGTCGCGCCGGACCAGCCGGGCCAGGTCCGCCGGGCGCCAGCCGTTCTCCCAGAGCCGGGCCAGCGAGCGGTCGGTCACCCCCACCAGCGCCCGGCTCACCTGCGGCCAGCCCTCGGCCGAGGCGGCGAGCAGCGAGGCGCCGCCGTCCAGGGCGCCGTCCAGCTGCCGGTCGGTCGCGCCGAGCACCCCCGCTATCGCCCGCTCGACCAGTTCCCCGGTCTCCGACCCCGCTGTGCCCTGCTTGTCCCTGCTCATCCCGCAATAGTGCCGCACCCGCCACCCTGCTTCGGAAACCATTCGAGTCGTCCGCTCGTCCTGCTTGGTGATGCCACGTCCGGTAGCGGGCGCGGTGATCTCTGTGACAATGGGCTTTCCGGGTCGGGAGGAGACCACATGAGCGGCATGCAGCCCTGGCAGGCTTCGCCGCCCCCGTGGGACCGCCGGTCCGACGGCTGGCAGCCGCAGGCGACCCCGCAGGCCGCGATGCGGGCCGCGCACACCGACCGGGACCGGACCGTCGACGTGCTGAAGGCCGCCTACGCGGAGGGCCGGCTGTCCGCCGAGGAGTACTCCGAGCGCTTCGACGCCGCCCACCGGGCCCAGACGTACGGCCAGCTCTCCCAGCTCGTCGCGGACCTGCCCAGCGGCCCGATCGCGGTGCCGTTCGGCCTGAGCGCCCCGGCCGTCCCGATGACCTTCCTGCCGCCCCGGCCGCGCAGTACCAACGGCCTGGCGATCGTCTCGCTGACCCTGGGCATCCTCACCGTGCCGACCGCGGGCCTGCTCGCCATCCCGGCCGTGGTGACCGGCCACGTCGCCAAGAACCAGATCCGCCAGCGCGACGAGGACGGCGACCTGATGGCCACGATCGGCCTGGTGATCGGGTGGATTGCCACCGCCGGCTGGCTGCTCCTGCTGCTGTTCGGAACGGTGCTGGCCGCGGCGCACGGCTGACCGCGCCCCATTTGTTTTGACCGCACCCGATGCGCTAGGTACGCTCTGACCTTGTGCCTGGGGTGTCCCCGGGTCCTTGTGCGTGCATCCAGACCGGCCGCCGCGCCACGCCGGAGTGCTTCTCAGAGCGCTTCGCGCGCGCGAGCTCCGTCGGTGCACATCAGCACCATGGGATTCCGCGATTCTTCCGCAGCAGCCCTCGCGGCTGGGCCGGAAGAAGCCCAACACACCCGACCTCGTGGGTCGGCGTGAGCTGGGAACACCGCAGGTTAGATCTACCAAGCGATGGCACACAGAAAACGGAGAAACGGTGCCTACGATCCAGCAGCTGGTCCGAAAGGGCCGGCAGGACAAGGTCGAGAAGAACAAGACGCCCGCGCTGAAGGGCTCCCCGCAGCGCCGTGGCGTCTGCACGCGTGTGTACACGACCACCCCGAAGAAGCCGAACTCGGCTCTCCGTAAGGTCGCCCGTGTGCGCCTCACCAGCGGGATCGAGGTCACCGCCTACATTCCGGGCGAGGGCCACAACCTGCAGGAGCACTCCATCGTGCTCGTGCGTGGCGGTCGTGTGAAGGACCTGCCGGGTGTGCGTTACAAGATCATCCGCGGCTCGCTCGACACCCAGGGTGTCAAGAACCGCAAGCAGGCCCGCAGCCGCTACGGCGCCAAGAAGGAGAAGTAAAAAATGCCTCGTAAGGGCCCCGCCCCGAAGCGCCCGGTCATCATCGACCCGGTTTACGGATCCCCCCTGGTGACGTCGCTCGTCAACAAGATCCTCCTGCACGGCAAGCGCTCCACCGCCGAGCGGATCGTCTACGGCGCCCTCGAGGGCGTTCGTGAGAAGACCGGCTCGGACCCCGTCGTGACCCTCAAGCGCGCGCTTGAGAACGTCAAGCCGGCGCTTGAGGTCAAGTCCCGCCGCGTCGGTGGCGCCACGTACCAGGTTCCGGTCGAGGTCCGTCCGGGCCGCGCCGCCACCCTGGCGCTGCGCTGGATGGTCGGCTACTCCCGCGCCCGTCGCGAGAAGACCATGACCGAGCGCCTGATGAACGAGATCCTCGACGCCAGCAACGGCCTGGGCGCTTCGGTGAAGCGTCGCGAGGACACCCACAAGATGGCCGAGTCCAACAAGGCCTTCGCGCACTACCGCTGGTAGTCCGAACCCCGTCACTAGACAGAGAGAGAACGAGCCACCATGGCTGCAACCTCCCTTGACCTCGCCAAGGTCCGCAACATCGGGATCATGGCGCACATCGACGCGGGCAAGACCACCACCACCGAGCGGATCCTGTTCTACACCGGTGTCTCGTACAAGATCGGTGAGGTCCACGATGGCGCTGCCACCATGGACTGGATGGAGCAGGAGCAGGAGCGCGGCATCACGATCACGTCGGCCGCGACGACCTGCCACTGGACGGTCGACGACAGCGACCACACGATCAACATCATCGACACCCCGGGCCACGTCGACTTCACCGTCGAGGTGGAGCGTTCACTTCGCGTGCTCGACGGTGCTGTGACGGTGTTCGACGGTGTCGCCGGTGTCGAGCCCCAGTCCGAGACCGTGTGGCGGCAGGCTGACCGCTACGGCGTTCCGCGCATCTGCTTCGTCAACAAGCTGGACCGCACGGGCGCGAACTTCTTCTTCTGCGTCGACACCATCGTGGACCGCCTCGGCGCCACCCCGCTGGTGATGCAGCTCCCGATCGGCGCCGAGGGCGACTTCGCCGGCGTTGTCGACCTGGTGCGCATGAAGGCGCTGGTCTGGACGGCCGAGGCCGCCAAGGGCGAGATGTACGACGTCGTCGACATCCCGGCCGACCTGGTGGACCAGGCCGAGCAGTACCGCGAGGAGCTGCTGGACACCGTGTCGAACGTCAGCGACGAGGTGATGGAACTCGCCATGGAGGGCGAGGACATCCCCGAGGAGCTGCTGGTCGCCGCGATCCGCAAGGGCACCCTGGCGTCGGCGTTCACGCCGATCTTCTGTGGCACCGCCTTCAAGAACAAGGGCGTTCAGCCCCTGCTCGACGCGGTCGTCAAGTACCTGCCGTCGCCGCTGGACATCGAGTCCATCGAGGGCACCAAGCCCGGCGACGACACGGTGAAGATCTCCCGCAAGGCCTCGGACGACGAGCCGCTCGCGGCGCTGGCGTTCAAGATCATGTCGGACCCGCACCTCGGCAAGCTCACCTTCGTCCGGATCTACTCCGGGCGCCTTGAGGCCGGCACCGCCGTCCTCAACGCGGTGAAGGGTCGCAAGGAGCGCATCGGCAAGATCTACCGGATGCACGCGAACAAGCGTGAGGAGATCGACTCGGTGGGCGCCGGCGACATCGTCGCCGTCATGGGTCTCAAGCAGACCACCACCGGCGAGACCCTGTCCGACGAGAAGCACCCGGTCATCCTGGAGTCCATGGACTTCCCGGCCCCGGTCATCCGCGTCGCGATCGAGCCGAAGTCGAAGGGCGACCAGGAGCGTCTGGGCACCGCCATCCAGCGTCTGGCCGAGGAGGACCCGTCCTTCCAGGTCAACACGGATGAGGAGACCGGCCAGACCATCATCGCGGGTATGGGCGAGCTGCACCTCGAGGTGCTGGTCGACCGTATGAAGCGTGAGTTCAAGGTCGAGGCCAACGTCGGCAAGCCGCAGGTCGCGTACCGCGAGACGATCCGCAAGGCCGTCGAGCGTATCGACTACACGCACAAGAAGCAGACCGGTGGCTCCGGCCAGTTCGCGAAGATCCAGATCGCGATCGAGCCGCTCGAGTCCGGCGAGGGCTACGAGTTCGTCAACAAGGTCACCGGTGGCCGCGTGCCGAAGGAGTACATCCCTTCGGTCGACGCCGGTTGCCAGGAGGCCATGGAGTTCGGTGTCCTCGCGGGCTACGCACTCCAGGGTGTCCGCGTGACGCTGCTCGACGGTGCCTCGCACGACGTCGACTCCTCGGAGCTGGCGTTCAAGATCGCCGGTTCGATGGCCTTCAAGGAGGGCGCTCGCAAGGCGTCCCCGGCTCTGCTCGAGCCGATGATGGCCGTCGAGGTCACCACGCCCGAGGACTACATGGGCGATGTGATCGGCGACATCAACTCCCGCCGTGGCCAGATCCAGGCCATGGAGGAGCGCAGCGGTGCTCGCGTCGTCAAGGCGCTCGTCCCGCTGTCCGAGATGTTCGGCTACGTCGGTGACCTGCGCAGCAAGACCTCTGGTCGCGCGAGCTACTCGATGCAGTTCGACTCGTACGCCGAGGTTCCGCGGAACGTGGCGGACGACATCATCGCCAAGGCCAAGGGGGAGTAAGTCCCGCAATCGGGACTTACCACAACCCTTAGGCTATTAGGAGGCAAACCCGGCGGGGTCCACCCCGACCCCGCCGGCGTCTCCGCCCCCACCCGCGGGACGGCATGGAGCGCAACCGCGCCCCGTACCCAACCCGATCAAAGACCAACTGACGTCGTACGGCGTACAGAACTGTCCTCAGGAGGACTGCAGTGGCGAAGGCGAAGTTCGAGCGGACGAAGCCCCACGTCAACATCGGCACCATCGGTCACATCGACCACGGTAAGACGACCCTTACCGCGGCGATCACCAAGGTGCTGCACGACGCGTACCCGGAGATCAACCCCTTCACGCCGTTCGACCAGATCGACAAGGCGCCGGAGGAGCGGCAGCGCGGTATCACCATCTCGATCGCGCACGTCGAGTACCAGACCGAGGCGCGTCACTACGCCCACGTCGACTGCCCCGGTCACGCGGACTACATCAAGAACATGATCACCGGTGCGGCCCAGATGGACGGTGCGATCCTCGTCGTCGCCGCCACCGACGGCCCGATGCCGCAGACCAAGGAGCACGTGCTCCTGGCCCGCCAGGTCGGCGTCCCCTACATCGTTGTCGCCCTGAACAAGGCCGACATGGTGGACGACGAGGAGATCCTGGAGCTCGTCGAGCTCGAGGTCCGCGAGCTGCTCTCCGAGTACGAGTTCCCGGGCGACGACCTGCCGGTCGTGCGCGTCTCGGCGCTCAAGGCGCTCGAGGGCGACGCCGAGTGGGGCGCGAAGCTCCTCGGCCTCATGGAGGCCGTGGACACCGCGATCCCGACCCCGGAGCGCGCTGTCGACCAGCCGTTCCTGATGCCGATCGAGGACGTCTTCACGATCACCGGTCGTGGCACCGTCGTCACCGGTCGTATCGAGCGTGGCATCCTCAAGGTCAACGAGACCGTCGACATCATCGGCATCAAGACCACCAAGACCACCACCACGGTCACCGGTATCGAGATGTTCCGCAAGCTGCTCGACGAGGGCCAGGCGGGCGAGAACGTCGGTCTGCTCCTCCGTGGCATCAAGCGCGAGGACGTCGAGCGCGGCCAGGTCATCATCAAGCCGGGTTCGGTCACGCCGCACACCGACTTCGAGGCCCAGTCCTACATCCTGTCGAAGGACGAGGGTGGCCGTCACACCCCCTTCTTCAACAACTACCGCCCGCAGTTCTACTTCCGTACCACGGACGTGACCGGCGTCGTGACCCTCCCCGAGGGCACCGAGATGGTCATGCCGGGCGACAACACCGCCATGACCGTCGCGCTGATCCAGCCGATCGCCATGGAGCAGGGCCTGAAGTTCGCCATCCGTGAGGGTGGCCGCACCGTCGGCGCCGGCCAGGTCACCAAGATCATCAAGTAATTGATGCTCTGACCTGTCTGCACCGCAGGCTGCAGCAGTTCCACCGAGGGCCCTGGCCCCTTCCACCGGAAGGGGCCAGGGCCCTCGGCCTTTCCCCCCGCATGCCCGCTGGGGGGCACACGCAGAAGGCCCCCGCCGGGTGGCGGAGGCCTTCTGCTGGAGCGTGGTGACCCTACTCGGAGCGCAGGCTCCGGTAGTACTCCTGGCACCGCTCGAAGGTCGGCAGGCCGTCGGCGGCGAGCACCTCGGCCAGCGACGGGGCGGCCGCGTCCCGGGCGGAGAGCAGCGGCTCGTCGGTCGGCCACTCGATCCCGAGGTCGGGGTCCAGCGGGTGGATGGAGTGCTCGGCGGTCGGGTTGAAGGTCTCCGAGCAGAGGTACGACAGCGTGGCGTCGTCGGTCAGCGCGCAGAAGCCGTGCCCCATGCCCTCGGGGATGTACACCGCCTTGCGCTCCACGTCGTCCAGCCGGACGCCCTCCCAGGAGCCGAACGTCGGCGAGCCGACCCGCAGGTCGACGATCACGTCGAGGACGGCGCCGCGCACGCAGGTGACGTACTTCGCCTGACTGGGCGGCACATCCGCGAAGTGCACACCGCGGACGACACCGCGCGAGGAGACCGAGAGGTTCGCCTGGGCGAGACGCAGCGGGTGTCCCACCGCCTCGGCGAGCCGGTCGAACCGGTACCACTCGGTGAACTGGCCGCGCGGGTCACCGTGCAGCTGCGGGGTGATCTCGAACGTTCCGGCAAAGCCCAGTTCGCGGATCTTCATCGGTTCTCCTCGGCGAGGTTCTCTTCGGTCAGCAGGTCCAGGAGGTACTGCCCGTAGCCGCTCTTGAGCAACGGGGTCGCCAGCGCCCGCAGTTGCTCGGAGTCGATCCAGCCGGCCCGCCAGGCGACCTCTTCGATGCAGCCGATCTTGAGCCCCTGGCGCTCCTCGATCACCCGGATGTACTCCGAGGCCTGGACCAGCGAGTTGAAAGTGCCGGTGTCCAGCCAGGCGGTTCCCCGGTCGAGCACGGAGACCTGGAGCTGACCCTGCTGCAGATAGACCTCGTTCACCGCGGTGATCTCCAGCTCGCCGCGCGCGCTCGGCTTGAGCCCGCGGGCGATCTCCACGACCTGGTTGTCGTAGAAGTAGAGGCCGGGGATGGCGTAGCGGGACTTGGGCCGCTCGGGCTTCTCCTCGATGGAGACCGCCTGCCCGGCCGCGTCGAACTCGACCACGCCATAGGCCGACGGATCCGACACGGGGTAGGCGAACACCCGCCCGCCGACCGGGTCGTTGTGCTCCTTCAGCCTGGTCCCCAGACCGCCGCCGTGGAAGATGTTGTCTCCCAGCACCAGGGCGACCGGCTCGTCGCCGATGAACTCGGCGCCGAGCACGAAGGCCTGGGCAATCCCCTCGGGGCGCTCCTGGGCGAGGTACTCAAGGCGCAGTCCGAGCTGGGAACCGTCGCCGAGCAGTCGCTGGAACTGCTCTTGGTCCTGGGGGGTGGTTATCACCAGGATTTCGCGGATGCCCGCCATCATCAGGGTGGTGAGCGGGTAGTAGACCATCGGCTTGTCGAAGATGGGCATGAGCTGCTTCGAGACGGCTCGGGTCAGCGGCCAGAGACGCGAGCCGGTGCCGCCCGCCAGGAGAATTCCACGCATGGCGACTACCTTAACTACTCAAAGCATCATGACTAGCTGATGATCTACCGGTCTATGTCACGGTTTGACCATGGGTCGTGCTGTGAGCGCCGACGGCCGTGCGCGGTCATCGCGGATCAGGCCGTCGGGGCGGGCACCTTGAAGACCCAGCGCCGATAGGCGAAGTAGTTCACGCCGGCGCTCAGCACGATGGTGACGGCCTTGGCGTAGAGGTAGTAAAGGCCCAGCTGGGACAGGCCGCTGACCAGCACGACCGTCAGGACCCAGTTCATGCTGGCGAGGATCAGGTAGCGGACGAACTGCCCGCCGGCGGGAGATGTGCTCCCGAACGACCAGAACCTGTTGATGGTGAAGTTGACCAGGAATGAGGTGAAGACCGAAAGGAAAGTCGCCACCCAGAGCACGACATGCAGATAGCCGTGCAGGACCACCAGGAGGCCGAGGTCGACGCCTGAGCCCGTTCCGCCCGCGATGATGAAGCGCACGAGGCTGTGCCGAAGCAGCGCCCCCCACCGACTACCCGCTATTGCGGGGGTCTCGGGCGGGACGTCCATGGTAGTCACGATTGCGTAGTCTACGGCACGGCTTCCGAAGTGCCGGACGGGGCTTATGGCCTGCGGGGTGTCAGGGTAGGGTCAGGCCCCGTGACTCCCAGAGCAGCAGCCGACGAGGCTGAGCGGCACCCCGTCCCCGGCTTCGCTGACAGTCCCACAGGTCGAAGTCGCAAGCGTTACACCTGGCTTGTCGCCTTCCTGGGCTTCTTCTTCCTCGCGGCCGGCTGGGCACTCGCCGCGCCGTTCGACGGGACTCCGGACGAGGGTGAGCACGTCGTGCGCGCCTACGGTGTGGCAAGCGGGGACTTCGCTCCGGCGCCCACCACGGCCGGCCTGGGCACAGGCGCCTTCCAGACCGTGCCGGCCTCCCTGGTGCGGGTCAACTGCTGGTTCTTCCACCCGGACACCACGGCGGCCTGTGCGGTGCCGCCCGGTGGCAGCACCCACCTGGTGAAGACCCCCACCCGGGCCGGGCGTTACAACCCCGTCTACTACCTCGTCGTGGGCTGGCCGCTGCTGCTGTGGCCGACCATGAAGGGCGTGCTGGCAGCAAGGCTGGTCAGTGCCGCCCTCAGCGCCGCGATGCTGGCCATCGCGGCCGACAGCGCGGTCCGCTGGACCCGCCACCGGGTGATGCTCGCCGGCGTGCTGGCCGCGGTGACACCGATCACCCTGAGTCTGGCCGGGGCCGTCAACCCCAACGGCCTGGAGATCGCCGCAGGCGTGGCGCTCTCCGCGCTGCTCATCCCGATCCTGCTCGACCCCGAGGTGCCGCTGCGTCGGGCGTCGCTCGTCCAGGTCGCCGTCGTGGGTGCGGTGCTGATGTTCCTGCGTGCGCTCGGCCCGCTGTGGTGTGTGGCGATCGTCGGCATCCTGCTCGTTCCCACCCACCGCGCGCTGCTCGACCGGCTCTGGCGCTCCAAGCCGGCGCGCTGGGCGACGGGTGCGATCGTGGCGGCCGGTCTCTTCGGTGTGGCCTGGACCGTGATCATGAAGGCCAGCCAGCTGGCCGTGCTGAAGCTGGGCCCCACCTACGGCTTCCAGGACATCCTGCGCTTCGAGTTCTTCAACCGCTGGGGCAACTACGTCAACGAGATGATCGGCGTGATGTCCTGGCTGGACACCGACCTCCCGGGGCCGGTGTACACGATCTGGTACATGGTGCTGGGCGTCCTGGTGGTGGGCGCGCTGGCCTTCGGCACCCGGACCGACCGCTGGCGGATGTTCGCCTTCTTCGCGGTCACCTTCGGGGTGCCCACGGTGTCCGAGATCATGACGGTGAACCAGTACGGGTTCGCCGCCCAGGGGCGCTACATGCTCCCGATCGCGGTGGCCATGCCCATCTTCGGGGCCTTCGTGCTGGGTCACCGCCGGGTACTGAACGAGAAGCACTCCGCCGGTCTGACCCGGCTGGTGGCGGTGGTGGTCGTCACGCTCCAGCTGGTCTTCCTGTGGTGGACGATGCTGCGCTGGCAGATCGGGCAGAGCGTCATGATGGCCGACACCCACCTCAACCCGCTGGCCGGCACCTGGCACCCGGAGGTCGGTTCGCTGGCGCCGCTGCTCGCCGCCGTGCTCGGTGCGGTGCTGATGATCGGCTACGCCTGGACCAGCACCAGGCCCGCCCTGCGGCCGTCCGAGCAGGACGGCGCCGGCGACCGGACCGAGACGTCGGTCATGGTCCCGGAGCGCTGACCGGACGAACAACGAGAGCGGGGCTGGGGCCTGTGGCCCCAGCCCCGCTCTCGTTGTTCCCTCGTGTTCGTTCAGTCTCCGCAGAACCCGTGACCAGCGGCCCGCAGACGGCCCGCTAGCGCGCTGCCGACTCCAGAGTGGACGGCGGGACCTGCGCGTTCTCGGTAGCGGCGCTGAACGCCTTCACCGGCCGGAGCAGCGCGAGCACCATCGCCGCGGCGACCATGAACGAGCCGCCCGCGTAGGCGATCGAGACCCGCGTCGCGAGATCGCCGGGAACCAGGGTGATCGCGGCCAGCACGGCAGTGCCGACGACCCAGCAGATCAGCTGCAGGCCGTGCCGGCGCAGCACCATCAGGGCCTGGCCCAGCACCATGGCGAGCATGTAGCTGAGGGTGCCGAGCGAGAACCAGACGAAGTTCCAGGACGTCAGCACATCCGGCGCGCGCAGCAGCGTGTGGATCAGCCACGGCCCCAGCACCACCGCCGGCACACCGCCGCTCAGACCCAGGCCCGTGACGACCACGCAGGTGCGCCGGAGCATCTTGACGAAGCCCTGCTGGTCGCCCGCCGCGGCGCTGCTGGCCAGGCCGGACAGCAGCGACGCCTGCAGGGACCCGAAGACGAAGAGCGGCACCCGGGCCAGCACCAGGGCGCTGAGCAGCGCGGTGACCAGGTCGAGCGCCTGCGGGTTCAGCAGCTTGGTGCTCATCACCGCGGCGTTGACCACGACCTGGGCCAGCACGGTCGAGCAGACCAGGATGCCAAGACCGCGGCTCAGGTCCCCCCAGCTGATCTGCGGCCCGGGCAGCGCGGCGCGCAGCACGAACGGAAGGGTCACCAGCAGGGCCGTCAGCGGCGCCACCGCCAGGATCAGGCTGAACGCCAGCGCGGAGTGCAGCCCGGCGGCCGCGCACCCGAAGGCCAGCCCGATCCGCAGGCAGCCGTCCACACCCAGCTGAATCCCGTAGATCTTGAACAGGCCGAGGCCGGCCAGGATGCCGCGGGTGACGTAGCACAGCGCCATGCCGATGAACGCGGCTCCGAGCGCCGCGACCAGCTTCACGTCACGGTCGAACAGGGTGTCCGCGATGGGCCGGGCGAAGACCGCCAGCAGGGCGAGCGTGGCGGCCAGTATCCCGGTGGTGAGCAGGGCGGCCCGGCGGAGCACCGGAGCGGCCCCCTCGCCGTCCACCGCGCGGGCCGCCACGATCCGGGTGAGCTCCTGCTCGACGGGGAAGAACAGCCCGATCCCGGCCGAGAAGACGATCGTCCAGAGCACCGAGACATCGGCCCTGGGCGTCGCCGCGAGGTTGGCGTTGGCGACCGCGATGTGGATGTACGACGCGGCTCCGAGCACCACTGTCCCGGCGCCCACCGCCTGCGTACCTGGGGGCAGCGCCTTGAGCAGTTTCGCTACTGGGTTCATCAAACGGGCTTTCCGGGAGAACGACTACCTGTGCCGACGTCCGATGGAGAGGTCAGCGCGAGCCGAAGGCGTGGCGCAGCATGGCGGCGACCCCTGGGCGGCCGGCATGCCTGGCAGCCTTGGGGAGGAGTGCGAGGGCGTGCAACCGGGAGGAGTAGTGCCGCCGGGAGGCCTTGGCCGCCCGGTGCCAGCCGAGCTCGGCCATCCGGACGGCGGTCTCCAGGAAGAACTGCTTGGCCTCCTGGAACCGGTGCCCGGTGTAGGCCTTGGCCGACGACTCGCTCTCGGTGTGCCGACGGTAGCTGAAGCAGACCTCGGGTGTGGTGGCCAGCGTCTCACCGGCCACCAGCAGGTCGACCACCAGCGCCAGGTCCTGGATCACCCCGAGGTCGGACCGGAAGCCGTAGGGCTTGACCAGGTCCGTGCGCCAGCAGATGGACGGGAAGTAGAGCCAGTTGCCGCGCAGCAGGCTGATCGCCAGTGCCTCGCCGCCGAGCGGCGCGTCCTGGGGGCCCTTGGGCGCGTACAGCTTGCGCTTGGTGCGGTCCGCCAGGGTGTCGACCGGGCGGCCGTCACTGCCGATCACCTGGACGCCGGGCTGGATCATGGCCGCCTTGGGGTCGCGGGCGACCGCCTCCCGGATGACGCGCAGGTAGTTCGGGTGCATGAGGTCGTCGCAGCCCATCAGCACCAGGTGGTCGTACTCGGCCAACTCCACACAGTGGTTGAAGTTGCCGCTGACGCCGAGGTTCCGCTCGTTGCGGAAGTAGCGGACCCGGCTGTCCCCGAGGGACTCGAACCAGCCGGGTACCTCGGGTTCCTGACCATCGTCGACGACGGTGAGTCGCCAATCCTCCCCGTCCTGAGCAAGGACGCTCCGGACGGCGTCCTGCATCAGTCGGACATCCCCGTAGTACGGAAGGAGGATCTCGAAGCGTGACACGAAGAGCACCTAGGCCTTGACGGGGAGCTGTTGCTGCTGGGAACGGATCTGCGAAGCGAACGCGTCGTAGGAGGGTGACCCGGGGGCCAGCTCGCGAAGGCTCTTCGGCATCCGGCGGATCATGGCGAGCAGGAGCACCAGGCCCGCCCGGGTCAGGTAGACCATCGCCCGGAACGGGGACGCGCTGGGACGGCCGGTGGTGCGGGCGCGCATCGCCACGGGCACCTGCCGGATGGTGAAGCCGACGCGGGCCGCGCCGACCATGCTCTCGATGGTGTCGCCGAGGTACTCGACCGGGTACCAGCGGGAGAAGAACTCGATCAGCGGCTTGTTGCAGGCACGGAAACCTGACGTGGTGTCGGTCAGCCGCGTGCCGGTTATCTTCGACAGCACGCCGGAGAGCAGCTTCATCGCCCACTTGCGCGGGCCGCGCACCTCGTAGTCGCCGGTGCCGGCGAAGCGGGCGCCGACCACCAGGTCGGCCTCGCCCTTCTCCAGCTGGGCGAGCAGGACGGGGACGTAGGCGGGGTCGTGCTGCCCGTCCGCGTCGACCTGGATCGCGACGTCGTAACCGTGCAGGGCGGCGTAGCGGTAGCCGCAGCGCATCGCTCCGCCGACACCGAGGTTGAACGGCAGTCGGGCCACCGCGGAGCCGGCCGCCTCGGCGACGGCCGCGGTGTTGTCCGAGGAGCCGTCGTCCACGACCAGGGTGTCCACGTACGGCAGGTGTTCCTGGATCTCGCGCAGAACGGAGGGCAGGCCCTCTTCCTCGTTCCAGGCGGGCAGGATGATGAGAACCCGTCGGGTGTGGCTCACGAGAGCACCTCTGGTTCGGCAGCTGCGGCGTCGTCAGCCGGGCGGGACAGCGGTATGGGATATCCGCCCTGCTGCACGAGGTGAGCGCGGATCAGTGCGACGTCTTCGGCGAGGGTCCTGGTCTCTGCCTCCAGCCGGCTGGCCTCCCAGCTGAGGTGCAGGCTCACCAGCAGGATCAGCACGAAACCGGCGAAGAGGACCAGACTGGCGCCCGACTGGACACCCAGCCTCTTGGCGGTGGAGTCGAGCAGGTCGGGGATGAATCCGAGAGGGGCGACGACTATGCCGATGGCAAGCCAGATCGCCGCGTACTTCTCTCGAAGTTGCTGACGGCGCAGCAACTCGAGGATGTACCCGAGCACCAGCAGACCGGTGATCGAGGTCAAGGTGGAGAGTTGCACGGAAGGAGAGCCTTTCGACCTGCAAACGGGGCCCAGTGTGAGAACACCATAAGGCACTCAGGCCGAACACCTGGACGTGGGGTCGCTGGCCTGTGCCCCACATCCAGGCGTTCGTGTCCGGTCTACCCGCCCGTTACGGGCTGTGCTTCTGCGGCCAGTTGAGCGAACACCGGCTGTTCCAGGGCCTGGCGCAGCAGGGTCTGCCAGGCAGGCATGGGAGCGAGTCCGGCCTCGGCCCAGCGTTCGTGACCGAGAACACTGAAGGCGGGGCGAGCGGCCGGTCGGGCGAACGCCGCCGCCGTGGTCGGCCGGATCCGCTGCGGGTCGAGGCCGGCCAGCTCGTAGGCGGCTCGCGCCAGCCCGAACCAGCTGGTGCTGCCGGCGGCGGTGCCGTGGTAGACCCCCGCGGGGGCCGCGCCGGCCAGCGCCCGGTCACCGAGGGCGACCAGCCGCTCGGCCAGGGCGTACGACCAGGTCGGCTGACCCAGCTGGTCCTCGACCACGTCGACGGTCTCCCGCACGGCCGCGAGCTTCAGCATCGTGGCGACGAAGTTGGGGCCGTGCTCGCCGTACAGCCAGGCGGTGCGCACCACATAGCCCAGCTCGGGAAGCAGCTCGGCGACGGCGCTCTCGCCCACCAGCTTGCTGCGTCCGTAGGCGTTCAGCGGGCCCGTCGCGGCGTCCTCCGGGTACGGCTCGGTGGCGTTCCCCGGCAGCACGTAGTCGGTGGAGACGTGCAGCAGCACGGCGCGGTGCTCGGCGCAGGCGGCGGCCAGATTGCGGACCCCCGCGCCGTTGATCGCGGTCGCGGCGGCCTCGGACTCCTCGGCGCTGTCGACATTCGTCCAGGCGGCCGCGTTCACGACCACGTCGTGGCCGGCCACCGCCGACCGGACCGCGGCTGGGTCGGTGATGTCCAGCTCGGCCCGGGCGAGACCCGTGACCTTGATGTCCGGACGGGCCCGCAGGACGGCCAGCAGATCCTGGCCGAGCATCCCCGCGGCCCCGGTGACCAGCCAGCTGCTCATGCGCTCAGCTCGGCCTTCGACTTCAGCGGCTCCCACCAGGCGCGGTTGTCGCGGTACCAGGCGATCGTGCTCGCCAGGCCGTCGGCGAAGGAGACCTGCGGCGCGTAGCCGAGCTCGTTGCCGATCTTGCTGATGTCGATCGAGTAGCGCAGGTCGTGGCCCTTGCGGTCAGCGACGTGGTCCACCATGTCCCAGCCGACACCCGCGGCGTCCAGCAGCAGCCCGGTGAGCTCCTTGTTGGTGACCTCGGTGCCGCCGCCGATGTTGTAGACCTCGCCGGCCCGGCCGCCGCGCAGCACCAGGTCGATCCCGCGGCAGTGGTCGGAGACGTGCAGCCAGTCCCGGATGTTGCCACCGTTGCCGTACAGCGGCACGTGCTTGCCGTCGATCAGGTTGGTGGTGAACAGCGGGATGACCTTCTCCGGGAACTGGTAGTACCCGTAGTTGTTGGAGCACCGGGTGACCACCACGTCCATCTTGTGGGTGCGGTGGTAGGCGAGCGCCAGCAGGTCGGAGGAGGCCTTGGAGGCGGAGTACGGCGAGTTCGGGGAGAGCGGCCACTCCTCGGTCCAGGAGCCGCTCTCGATCGAGCCGTACACCTCGTCGGTGGACACGTGGACGAACCGGCCGACGCCGTGCTTGCGGGCGGCGTCCAGCAGCACCTGGGTGCCGACCACGTTGGTCAGCACGAAGGGCCCGGCGCCCGCGATCGAACGGTCCACGTGCGACTCGGCCGCGAAGTGCACCACGGCGTCGTGCCCGGCCATCACCTGGTCGACCAGGTCGGCGTCGCAGATGTCGCCCTTGACGAAGCTGTAGCCGGGATGCTGAGCGACCGGCGCGAGGTTCGCCTCGACGCCGGAGTACGTCAGCTTGTCCAGCACGGTGATCCGGATGTCGGTGGTCCCGGGGGACAGCAACGACCTCACGAACTCGGAGCCGATGAATCCGGCACCGCCGGTGACGAGGATACGCATGTGGAGGGACCCTATCGATGGAGCATCGGAGACGGACAACCGGTGTGTTGGCGCACCGGGCCGCGCGAGATTGTGCCTGAGACGGCCCGAGCAGACTACAGCCGAACACCCGAACCACTTCAGAGCGAGGTACGCCGGTGCCTGTTAGCGGCTCCGGATTCCACCGACTCGCGGGCCGCCGGTGCGGGCACGACGGCCGGCGCGGCGCCATCCATGGCGGGGCCGTGCGCGGCCGGACGCCCCCGCAGGAACGGCGGGAGGAGCTCGCCCAGCGTCCGGTCCTTCCACCGGAGCGCAGGACGCTCGACCAGGTGCCACGAGCAGGCCGCGGCGCCCAGTGAGACCGTGAACGCGATGGCGAGGTAGGGCAGCAGGCCCCACCGGTTGCCGTGGAACGCCACCAGCCCCTGCTCGACGATGAAGGAGTAGATGTACAGCCCGTACGAGAGGTCGACCTTCGAGCCGATCCGGGTCAGCGGACGCGGAGTACTCACGCCGCACCAGATGACCAGGTAGACGAAGGCGGGGATCCCGACCACGGTGAAGCCGCCGTAGTGGAACGTCCCCACGCACAGCGCGGCACTGACCAGGGCAAGCGAGCCGTGCACCGGCAGCTGCTCGCGGTAGAGCTGGGCCAGGGCGCCGAGACCGAAGATCACCATCAGCGGCAGCAGCTGGCTCAGGCTGATGGCGCCCAGGAACGGCAGGGTCCAGTTGTCCGGCGTGGGTGCGTAGATGTACGACCGCAGCTGCGGGGCGCCGGCCACGATCGTCCAGAGGTAGAGCCAGCCGCCGAGCACCAGCAGCAGGACGACGGCGCGGTTGCGCCGCAACACCTCGGTGGCTGCCAGCGCGGCCACCGCGAGGTAGCAGAGCATCTCCAGGCGGAGTGACCAGATCGACCCGTTGATCTCTCCGGGGATGGGCACGTGCGCGAGGATCCCGGAGATTCCCGCCTGGCCCCAGCTGAGCGACCAGTTGGCCTGGAGGTAGGCCCAGGGCCCGCTGGGGTCGTGGAGGTACCTGTGGAGCGGGATGCCGTCGTGCCTCGCCAGGATGGGCCCGGCGATGAAGACCGTCACCAGCAGGCAGGCCCAGAAGCCGGGAAGGATGCGCACCATGCGGTGCCACAGGAAGCGGCGAAGATTGATTCGCATCGCGCTCCGGGTGATCAGCAGCCCGGAGAGGGCGAAGAATCCGCAGACGGCGAGGTCTCCCAGGCCGACCTGGTGGTGGCTCGGCTCGTAGAGCGGTGAGCTGAGCCCGAAGCCGATCTGCCGCCCGTGCGCGACGACGACGGCCAGCGAGAGCAGCAGTCGCAGCAGGCCGAACCCGTTCTGTCTCGCTGAGAGCTTATCGGCCAGGGAAGGCCACGACCGCGGGCCTGTCATGCCGGGCAAGTGAACGCATCCTCCGAAGTTGTCACGGGACACGCGCAGCGAGCGGCCCGGTGGGGTTCGCCTCACCGGGCCGCTCGCTGCCGCTGTTCTGACGGTGCCTAGGCAGTGATCAGCTTGTCGCCGAAGGCGGAGGCGCCGCCGGGTGTGTCCGCGGCTCCGTCGTCGGTGGTGCTGACCCGCTCGCCGCAGTGCGCCAGGAGCAGCCACAGGGTTGCCAGGCAGCCGAGGCCGCTGACGCAGACCCACAGCATCCAGGTCCCCGGCGGGCTCCAGTGCGCGCTCATCATCAGCAGCGAGCCGTCCTCGCCGACGGTGTAGTTGCGCAGCGTCCAGACGAACGCGAAGAACTGCGCCGCCGCCAGCATCGAGCCGAGCAGCAGGAACAGGCGGGGGCGGAGCAGACCGGCGCCGGGGGAGCGCCTGACGATCACCGCGGTGGCGAGTATGGGGAGTCCCACCGCGTAGGGGAGCAGGTAGCGGCCCTGCCAGATCATCCCGACCGAGTGGGCCTCCAGGCCCTGGGCGAAGATCGGCAGCAGCACGATGGTCGTCCCCAGGCAGGCCAGGCTCAGGATGTCCCGCCACCTCGCGCAGGTCATCGCGAGCAGGACGAGCAGCAGTACGCCGCCGATCCAGAAGGCGATGCTGAGGAACGGCGCGCTGACGTCGAGCCAGCCGAAGTTGCCGATCATCTGCTGGAGGTAGTCGCCGGTCGACAGGAAGGTGTGCTTCGCCGCGGGCGCGAACGCGAGCGACGAGGAGGCCTTGATCGTCGAGTGGTCGGGGTGCATCCGGGTCCAGATCTCCGCGGTCACCAGCGCGAGCCCGATGCCGCCGGTCCACCACCAGGAGGCCCGCTCACGCAGCACCGCGCGCACCGCGCCGCCCTCGGCCGCCACCAGCCCGAAGAACGCGATGCCGGCGATCCACAGCAGTCCGAGCGGGCGGATCTCCAGCAGGATGATCGCCGGGATGGCGATCCGGGCCAGCCGGCGCCGCAGCAGATCGGGTCTGGGATCCATCAGGACGGCCAGCGTCGCCGTCCAGCAGAGCAGCGCGGCCGAGTTCTCCAGGCCGTTGGGGTTGACCACCCCGTTGAGGAACAGCACCATCGGCGTCGCGGCGGCCAGCACGCTCAGCTGCGCCAGTGCCGGGCGCCGCGACTCGGCGGCGGTGACCAGGGCGCTGGCCAGCAGCATCGCGGCGAGTGCGGCCGAGATCAGGCGCATCAGGTAGACACCGACGGGGCCGTTAACGAACAGGCTGGGCCAGCCGACGGCGATGTAGTAGAGCGGGTTGTAGCGCCCCGCGCTCGTGGTGGTGAGGGTCGTCCCGGTGGGTGCGGGCTTCACCCGCAGAGCCGACTCGCATTCGGTGGCCGCGTGGTGCGGGATGCAGTCGGTGTAGCCGTTCAGCAGCCCGTACCAGCTGGGGACCTTGACCTGCTGGACGGCCCAGGTGGTGTCGACGTTGGCGACGGTGAGCTGCTGCATCTTCTCGGTCCCGCTGAACTCCCCCCGGACCACGGCGGCCGCGTGGATCGCGTGTGCGGGCTCGTCCGGTGCGGCCATCAGCGGGGTGCCGATCGACCAGGCTCCCCCGAGCGCGAAGAACATCAGGAAAGCGCTGACCCACAGACGGCGTCGGCTCCGTGCAGGCCAGGAGATCATGGCCCTGAAGAACGTTATCACTTTGTGGCTTTCTTAAACGGAGTCGGCGACTCTGCGGTCAACTGGTCTTCCTGCCGTGCGAATCTCAGTCCGGCGACTGCACTCTATGTACGAAGCGGCTCATTATCGCCTGAGCGCACGGGTGCGCCAGCGCCTTCCACCCCGACCGGCGTAGTGCTGCGACGAGCCGGACGCCGCGCGAGGCCGAGGTTCTTCAGGCGCAGCGCGGGCTGCTCCACCAGGTGCCAGGACAGGGCTGCCAGGACGAGCGAGCCGGCCAGGCTCAGCAGGAAGAACGGGACCACGCCCCACCGGGCGAAGTGCAGCTCGGCGAGTCCCTGCTGGACGACGAAGGCGTAGATGTAGAGGCCGTACGAGTAGTCGCGCTTGCTGCCGATCTTGTTCAGCGGTGCGGGCATCCGCATCGCCGCGAAGATCAGCAGGTAGGCCAGCGCGGGCATTCCGAACAGCGCGAAGCCGCCGTAGTGCAGGGTGCCGGCGAAGACGGCGAGCGCGACCGCGGCCAGGACGCCGCTGATCGGCAGCCGGTCGCGGAAGAGCTCGGCGAGGGTGCCCAGGCCGAACATGAAGAGCATCGGGACCAGGTAGTCCGAGGACAGCGGCCCGAGCAGCGGCAGCGAGTAGCTGACCAACCCGTGCAGCGGCGCGTATGTCGTCATCCGCAGGTGCGGGAACGTGAGCGCGGTGCTGACCAGGATGTAGTAGGCCCAGGCCATCAGCAGGACGACCACCCAGCGCGCCCGGCGCAACACGGCCGCGGCGGCCAGGAAGCCGACGCTGAGGTAGCCCGCCATCTCGTAACGCAGCGTCCACAGCGAGCCGTTGAAGGCGCCGGCGTGCGGCACGTGGCCGAGCAGGTTGGCGATGCCGTACTGGGTGGAGCCCTCGGCCCAGTTGGCCCGCAGGTAGCTCCACGGGCCCGTCGGGCTGGAGAAGAGGGCGGACAGCGACT
Source organism: Kitasatospora sp. MAP12-44 (assembly GCF_029892095.1). Taxonomy (NCBI): domain Bacteria; kingdom Bacillati; phylum Actinomycetota; class Actinomycetes; order Kitasatosporales; family Streptomycetaceae; genus Kitasatospora; species Kitasatospora sp. MAP12-44. The sequence goes on along the minus strand of NZ_JARZAE010000004.1, from coordinate 3,469,085 downwards.
GCTTCTCGTGGATCGCGACCAGCGGTGCCATCACGAAGGCGGTCAGGAAGAGGCAGACCCAGAGCCCGGGCAGCAGGCGAAGCGCCCGGTGCCACAGGAAGCGGCCGGTGGTCAGGCGCATCCCGCTGCGGGTGATAAGGAGGCCGGAGAGCACGAAGAAGCCGGCGACGGCCAGCGCGCCGACGTTGGTCTGGTTGTGCGAGATGCCGACACCGAGGTCGGCCTTCCCGTAGCCCAGGGGGAAGGAGTGCGAGGCGATCACGGAGATGGCGAGCAGCAGGCGCAGCAGCCCGAACCCGTTCTCCCGCGACCAGCTGCTCGCCAACGTCGGTACGTTGAAAAGACGTTGGCGGAAACCTGATGTACTCATGGTGCTCGCCTCCCCTTACCTCTCCGAGGGCTCTCTGGTCTGTTCTGTCGGTTGGCCAGGTGGGCGGCTCGGAGTCCGCGGCCGGAGTGTGGTCGAGCGGGCATCAGCACCTGGGATCAAGTCCGGTCCCTCGGTGAGATGCTGAGGTCCATTTCCGAATCAGTTCGAACCGAAGGCTACCCGCACCCCATGAGGGCTCGCGCAGGAGGTGCGCGCAGAGGGACCGTTCGGGCAGCCGTGCGTCGTATGGGGATGCGCTGGTCGGGACTGCTCCGATTGGCTTCTACGCCATCTGGTGTGGCAGACTGTCCCAGTTGCTCGGTTGAGTGCCGATGCTACGCGCCTCCCGCCGGGAGGACTGGAAGCGAGTCCCAAGTACTCGTCGTTCCCGTGATGGCCGTTCATGTGTTCACGTGCTTTGTGTGAACGCAGTGGTGTGTAAGCGACACCGCGGCAGCTGCGGGGCGGACGTACGGGAATCTTCCGGGAAGCGTGGGCGGGGCCTCGACCCGGTACCTGGTGGGTGCAATGCCTGCCGATCCCGCAGAACACCGAAAAGGCCGCCTCGAAAGAGACTGGCCCTTTGGCTTTTTGCAAGCGAGGGCGCGACACGCCCGACCGCGTGGGTCGGAGGGTAACCACCCAGGGGTGCCACCGGACCCAATCCACCAGCGGATGAAGCCGGCCGTAGAGGCGACACGGACAAAAGGACTACTAGTAGCCATGGCGGGACAGAAGATCCGCATCCGGCTCAAGGCCTACGACCACGAGGTGATTGACTCCTCGGCGAAGAAGATCGTCGAGACCGTCATTCGCACTGGTGCGCAGGTCGCGGGCCCGGTGCCGCTGCCCACTGAGAAGAACGTCTACTGCGTCATCCGCTCGCCGCACAAGTACAAGGACTCGCGCGAGCACTTCGAGATGCGCACCCACAAGCGTCTGATCGACATCCTCGACCCGACCCCGAAGACCGTTGACTCGCTGATGCGCCTCGACCTTCCGGCCGGCGTCGACATCGAGATCAAGCTCTGAGAGGCGCGACGAAGATGGCAAAGCAGATTAAGGGCATCCTGGGCGAGAAGCTCGGCATGACCCAGGTCTGGGACGAGAACAACCGGATTGTTCCGGTGACCGTCGTCAAGGCCGGGCCGAATGTCGTGACCCAGATCCACACCGCTGATGGCACCGGCTACGACGCCGTGCAGATCGGCTTCGGCGAGATCGACCCCCGCAAGGTGAACAAGCCCCTCGCGGGTCACTTCGCCAAGGCCGGTGTCACCCCGCGCCGCCACCTGGTCGAGCTGCGTACCTCGGACGCGTCCGAGTACACGCTGGGCCAGGAGATCACCGCTGAGCTGTTCGAGGCGGGTGTCAAGGTCGACGTGACCGGCACCTCCAAGGGCAAGGGCTTCGCCGGTGTCATGAAGCGTCACAACTTCAAGGGCCTCGGCGCCGGTCACGGCGTGCAGCGCAAGCACCGTTCGCCCGGCTCGATCGGTGGCTGCGCCACCCCGGGTCGCGTGTTCAAGGGCATGAAGATGGCCGGCCGGATGGGCCACGAGCGCGTGACCACCCAGAACCTGACCATCCACGCCGTTGACGCGGAGAAGGGGCTGCTCCTGATCAAGGGCGCAATCCCCGGTCCGAACGGCGGCCTCATCCTCGTCCGCACCGCGGCGAAGGGGCTGTGAGGATATGAGCACCATTGACATCCTGTCGCCCGCGGGCGACAAGACCGGCACCCTTGAGCTGCCGGCTGAGATCTTCGACGCCAAGGTCAGCGTTCCGCTGATGCACCAGGTCGTCGTCGCTCAGCTCGCCGGCGCCCGTCAGGGTACGCACTCGACCAAGCGTCGTGGCGAGGTCCGAGGCGGCGGCCGCAAGCCGTACCGCCAGAAGGGCACCGGCCGCGCCCGTCAGGGCTCGACCCGCGCTCCGCAGTTCGCCGGCGGTGGCGTTGTCCACGGCCCGAAGCCGCGTGACTACTCGCAGCGGACCCCCAAGAAGATGATCGCCGCCGCTCTGCGTGGCGCGCTCACCGACCGGGCCCGTCACGACCGCATCCACGTCATCACTGGCGTGACCGCGACCGAGGCGCCGTCGACCAAGGCTGCCAAGGGCCTGTTCGGCAAGATCACCGAGCGCAAGAACATCCTCCTCGTCGTCGAGCGTGCCGACGAGCTGGGTCTGAAGAGCGCCCGCAACCTGCCGAACGTCCACATCCTGGACGCCGGTCAGCTGAACACCTACGACGTGCTCGTCTCCGACGACGTGGTCTTCACCCAGGCCGCCTTCGAGCGTTTCGTGGCGGGTCCCGCCGCGTCCGCCAAGGCTGTGGCTGCTGAGGGCGAGCTCGAAGGGAGCGCCGCCTGATGGCTGCAGAGATCACGAGCAAGACGTTCACGGACCCCCGTGACATCTTGGTGAAGCCGGTCATCTCGGAGAAGAGCTACTCGCTCCTCGACGAGAACAAGTACACGTTCGTCGTGTCGCCGGGTGCCAACAAGACCCAGATCAAGCAGGCCGTCGAGGCGGTCTTCTCGGTCAAGGTCGAGTCCGTCAACACGCTCAACCGTCAGGGCAAGCGCAAGCGCTCCAAGACGGGCTTTGGCAAGCGCAAGGACACCAAGCGCGCCATCGTGACGCTGGCTGAGGGCAACCGCATCGACATCTTCGGTGGTCCGGTCTCCTAACGGAGATCGTGCCGTCGATAAGGACGAGGACGAGAGAGCCAAATGGGCATCCGCAAGTACAAGCCGACTACGCCGGGCCGTCGTGGCTCCAGCGTGGCCGACTTCGTAGAGATCACGCGGTCCACGCCGGAGAAGTCGCTGGTTCGCCCCCTGCACAGCAAGGGCGGCCGTAACAACGCCGGTCGTATCACCGCTCGCCACCAGGGTGGCGGACACAAGCGCGCCTACCGCGTGATCGACTTCCGTCGTCACGACAAGGACGGCGTGCCGGCCAAGGTCGCGCACATCGAGTACGACCCCAACCGCACCGCGCGCATCGCGCTGCTGCACTACGCGGACGGCGAGAAGCGCTACATCATCGCCCCCGCGAAGCTGTCGCAGGGTGACCGTATTGAGAACGGCCCCGCGGCCGACATCAAGCCGGGCAACAACCTGCCGCTGCGCAACATCCCCGTCGGTACCGTCATCCACGCTGTGGAGCTGCGTCCGGGCGGCGGTGCCAAGATGGCCCGCTCCGCCGGCGCCGGTATTCAGCTGCTGGCTCGTGAGGGGCGCTTCGCGACCCTGCGTATGCCGTCCGGCGAGACCCGCATGGTGGACGCGCGTTGCCGCGCCACCATCGGCGAGGTCGGCAACGCCGAGCAGTCGAACATCAACTGGGGCAAGGCCGGCCGTATGCGCTGGAAGGGCGTTCGCCCGACCGTGCGTGGTGTGGCCATGAACCCGATCGACCACCCGCACGGTGGTGGTGAGGGTAAGACCTCCGGTGGTCGCCACCCGGTTTCGCCGTGGGGCAAGAAGGAGGGTCGTACTCGTAAGCCGAACAAGGCCTCGAACGCCCTCATCGTGCGCCGCCGCAAGACCAACAAGAAGCGCTAGGAGCAGGTCAGATGCCGCGCAGTCTCAAGAAGGGCCCCTTCATCGACGGCCACCTCATCAAGAAGGTGGACGTCCAGAACGAAGCGGGTACCCAGAACGTCATCAAGACCTGGTCCCGCCGCTCCGTGATCAGCCCGAGCATGCTCGGTCACACGATCGCGGTGCACGATGGTCGTAAGCACGTCCCGGTGTTCGTCACCGAGTCGATGGTCGGCCACAAGCTCGGCGAGTTCGCGCCGACGCGTACGTTCCGCGGTCACGTCAAGGACGACCGCAAGTCGAAGCGTCGCTAGTCGCCAAGCGGATAAGCAACGACTCATGACTTACACCAGCAAGGGGACAACCATGGAAGCCAGGGCCCAGGCGCGGTACATCCGCGTCACGCCCATGAAGGCCCGCCGCGTGGTGGACCTCATCCGTGGCCTGAACGCCACGGAGGCCCAGGCGGTCCTGCGTTTCGCTCCGCAGGCCGCTACCGTGCCGGTCGGCAAGGTGCTCGACAGCGCCATTGCCAACGCCGTGCACAACTACAACCACAACCCCGCGGACGACCTCGTGATCAGCGAGGCGTACGTCGACGAGGGCCCGACCCTGAAGCGGTTCCGTCCGCGTGCCCAGGGCCGCGCCTACCGGATCCGCAAGCGGACCAGCCACATCACCGTGGTCGTCAGCAGCAAGGAAGGGACCCGGTAATGGGCCAGAAGGTTAACCCGCACGGGTTCCGCCTCGGCATCAGCACGGACTTCAAGTCCCGCTGGTACGCCGACAAGCTGTACTCGGACTACGTCAAGGAAGACGTTGCCATTCGTCGCATGATGACGAAGGGCATGGAGCGCGCCGGTATCTCGAAGGTTGAGATCGAGCGCACCCGCGACCGCGTCCGGGTCGACATCCACACCGCCCGCCCCGGCATCGTCATCGGTCGCCGTGGCACCGAGGCCGACCGCATCCGCGGCGACCTCGAGAAGCTGACCGGCAAGCAGGTCCAGCTGAACATCCTCGAGGTCAAGAACCCCGAGCTGGACGCCCAGCTCGTGGCTCAGGGCGTCGCGGAGCAGCTGTCCTCCCGCGTGTCGTTCCGCCGTGCCATGCGTAAGAGCATGCAGGGCACCATGAAGTCCGGCGCCAAGGGCATCAAGGTCCAGTGCTCCGGTCGTCTCGGCGGCGCCGAGATGAGCCGTTCGGAGTTCTACCGCGAGGGTCGTGTGCCGCTGCACACGCTGCGCGCGAACGTCGACTACGGCTTCTTCGAGGCCAAGACGACCTTCGGCCGTATCGGCGTGAAGGTCTGGATCTACAAGGGCGATGTCAAGAACATCGCCGAGGTCCGCGCTGAGAACGCTGCTGCCCGCTCGGGCAACCGCCCGGCCCGCACCGACGCCCGCCCCGCGCGTGGCGGCGAGCGCGGTGGCCGTGGTGGCGAGCGCGGTGGCGCAGCCCGTGGCGGCCGTCGTCCGGCGAACACCGAGGGCGCTGCCCAGGTGACCGCCGAGGCGCCGGCTGTCGAGAGCACCGGAACGGAGGCCTGACCGACATGCTGATCCCCCGTCGGGTCAAGCACCGCAAGCAGCACCACCCGAAGCGCCGCGGCGCTGCCAAGGGTGGCACCGAACTCGCGTTCGGCGAGTACGGCATCCAGGCCGTCACCCCGGCCTACGTGACGAACCGGCAGATCGAGTCCGCTCGTATCGCCGTCACCCGTCACATCAAGCGTGGCGGCAAGGTCTGGATCAACATCTACCCGGACCGTCCCCTCACCAAGAAGCCTGCCGAGACCCGCATGGGTTCCGGTAAGGGTTCGCCGGAGTGGTGGATCGCCAACGTTCACCCGGGACGGATCATGTTTGAACTGTCCTACCCCAATGAGAAGGTTGCTCGTGAGGCGCTCACCCGCGCTGCTCACAAGCTCCCGATGAAGTGCCGGATTGTCCGGCGCGAGGCAGGTGAGAGCTGATGTCGGCCGGCACCAAGGCTGCAGAGCTTCGCGAGCTCGACAACGACGGACTCGTTGGCAAGCTGCGCGAGGCCAAGGAGGAGCTGTTCAACCTCCGCTTCCAGGCGGCGACCGGGCAGCTCGACAACCACGGACGGCTCAAGCTCGTCCGTAAGGACATCGCGCGGATCTACACCCTGATGCGCGAGCGCGAGCTGGGCATCGAGACGGTGGAGAACGCCTGATGACTGAGAACACCACCAACGAGACTGAGGCGCGCGGCTTCCGCAAGACCCGTGAGGGTCTCGTCGTCAGCGACAAGATGGACAAGACCGTCGTTGTCGCCGTCGAGGACCGCGTCAAGCACGCTCTGTACGGCAAGGTCATCCGCCGTACGAACAAGCTGAAGGCGCACGACGAGGCGAACGCCTGCGGCATCGGCGACCGGGTGCTCCTCGCGGAGACCCGTCCGCTGTCCGCGACGAAGCGCTGGCGCGTCGTCGAGATCCTCGAGAAGGCCAAGTAACGAAGTTGTCCGGGTACGGCCGTATGTGCATCGGGCCCCTCGCGGGGCGCCGGTGTGAGCAGCGGCCGGCCCGTCAACTCTCGTTGACGATCAGGAGAAAGCTGTGATCCAGCAGGAGTCGCGACTGCGGGTCGCCGACAACACGGGCGCAAAGGAAATCCTTTGCATCCGCGTTCTCGGTGGTTCCGGTCGCCGCTACGCCGGTATCGGGGACGTCATTGTCGCGACCGTCAAGGACGCGATCCCCGGTGGCTCGGTGAAGAAGGGTGACGTCGTCAAGTGCGTCATCGTCCGCACCGTGAAGTCGCGCCGTCGTCCCGACGGTTCGTACATCCGGTTCGACGAGAACGCCGCGGTTGTTCTGAAGAACACCGATGGTGACCCCCGTGGAACCCGCATCTTCGGCCCGGTGGGCCGCGAGCTGCGCGACAAGAAGTTCATGAAGATCATCTCGCTTGCGCCGGAGGTGCTCTAACCCATGGCGAACAGCATGAAGATCAAGAAGGGTGACCTGGTTCAGGTCATCACCGGCAAGGACCGCGGCAAGCAGGGCAAGGTCATTCAGGCCATGCCCGAGGCCAACAAGGTTCTCGTCGAGGGTGTGAACCGGGTCAAGAAGCACACCAAGCCCGGCCAGGGCACCGCCGGTGGCATCATCACCGTCGAGGCCCCGGTGCACGTTTCCAACGTGCAGCTGGTCGTCGAGAAGGACGGCAAGAAGGTCGTCACTCGCGTTGGTTACCGCTTCGATGACGAGGGCAACAAGATCCGCGTTGCCAAGCGAACCGGTGAGGACATCTGATGTCTGAGACGACCATCGAGAACGTCGAGAAGGTGGCCCCCCGCCTCAAGACGCGTTACAACGACGAGATCAAGCCGCAGCTCAAGGAAGAGTTCTCGTACGAGAACGTCATGCTGATCCCCGGCCTGGTCAAGGTCGTGGTCAACATGGGTGTGGGCGAGGCCGCCCGCGACTCCAAGCTGATCGACGGTGCCATCCGCGACCTCACCGCCATCACCGGCCAGAAGCCGGCGGTGACGAAGGCTCGCAAGTCCATCGCGCAGTTCAAGCTGCGTGAGGGTCAGCCGATCGGCACCCACGTCACCCTTCGCGGTGACCGCATGTGGGAGTTCCTGGACCGTCTGGTGTCGCTGGCTCTGCCGCGTATCCGCGACTTCCGTGGTCTCTCCCCGAAGCAGTTCGACGGCCGTGGCAACTACACCTTCGGTCTGACCGAGCAGGTCATGTTCCACGAGATCGACCAGGACAAGGTCGACCGTCAGCGCGGTATGGACATCACCGTCGTGACCACCGCCCAGACCGACGACGAGGGCCGGGCGCTCCTGCGCGCTCTGGGCTTCCCGTTCAAGGAGGCGTAAGCACATGGCGAAGAAGTCCCTTATCGCGAAGGCCGCTCGTAAGCCGAAGTTCGCGGTCCGTGCCTACACGCGCTGCCAGCGCTGTGGCCGTCCGCACTCGGTGTACCGCAAGTTCGGCCTGTGCCGTGTCTGCCTCCGTGAGATGGCGCACCGCGGCGAGCTGCCGGGCGTCACCAAGAGCTCCTGGTAGTCCAGGACCTCGGGTAACGCCAACGCGAGACACAGTGGTGTCCGACCCCACATCACCTGCTTTTGGGCTCTCGTACGAGATCCCGTAAGGTAGTGGGGTCGGGCCCCCTGTCGCGGCAGCTCCATAGCTGCTCGTGATCTTCTTCGGAAGGCTCGCACCCAGTCTTACTAACGCCGCAGGTCCCCTGCGTCTGTGCCCCCGTCGCACTCCTCGGAGTGCGACGGGGGGACCTGGCGCGGAGAAACCACGGCGAGAGAGGCCTGAGGCCATCATGACCATGACCGACCCCATCGCAGACATGCTCACGCGTCTGCGTAACGCGAACTCGGCGTACCACGACACCGTGGCGATGCCGGCTAGCAAGATCAAGTCGCACGTCGCGCAGATCCTGCAGCAGGAGGGTTACATCTCCAGCTGGAAGGTCGAGGAGCCGCAGGAGAACGAGGTCGGCAAGAAGCTGACCATCGAGCTCAAGTTCGGCCCCAACCGCGAGCGCTCGATCGCTGGTATCAAGCGCATCAGCAAGCCGGGCCTGCGGGTCTACGCAAAGTCCACCAACCTGCCGAAGGTGCTCGGCGGCCTGGGCGTGGCGATCATCTCCACGTCTTCGGGTCTCCTCACCGACAAGCAGGCCGCCAAGAAGGGCGTAGGCGGAGAAGTTCTCGCCTACGTCTGGTAATTCGGGAAACGGAGGTACAGCAATGTCGCGTATTGGACGGCTGCCCATCCCGGTTCCCGCCGGCGTGGACGTCACCATCGATGGCCAGACGGTCGGCGTGAAGGGCCCCAAGGGCACCCTGACGCACACCGTTGCCGCGCCGATCGAGATCAGCAAGGACGAGACCGGCACCCTGGTCGTCTCGCGCCCGAACGACGAGCGTCAGTCGAAGGCCCTGCACGGCCTTTCCCGCACGCTGGTGGCGAACATGATCACCGGCGTGACCGCGGGCTACCGCAAGTCGCTGGAGATCAGCGGTGTTGGTTACCGTGTCGCAGCGAAGGGCTCCAACATGGAGTTCCAGCTCGGCTACAGCCACCCGATCCTGATCGAGGCCCCGGAGGGCATCTCCTTCGTGGTCGAGTCGCCCACCAAGTTCCACGTGGACGGGATCGACAAGCAGCTGGTCGGCGAGGTTTCGGCCAAGATCCGCAAGCTGCGCAAGCCCGACCCGTACAAGGCCAAGGGCGTCAAGTACGCGGGCGAGATCATCCGCCGCAAGGTCGGAAAGAGCGGTAAGTAAGCCATGGGTCTTTCTGTCAAGATCGGCAAGGGCAACGCCTACAAGCCCTCTGCCCGCAAGCGCCGCGCCATCCGCGTTCGCAAGCGCGTCACCGGCACCGAGGTTCGTCCTCGTCTGGTCGTGACCCGCACGAACCGCCACATCTTCGCCCAGGTCATCGACGACGCCAAGGGTCACACCCTCGCGTCGGCGTCCACTCTCGACGTGTCCGTCAAGGGCGTCGAGGGCGACAAGAGCGAGCTGGCCAAGAAGGTCGGAGCCCTGGTCGCCGAGCGCACCAAGGCCGCCGGCATCGAGACGGTCGTTTTCGACCGTGCGGGCAACCGTTACGCGGGGCGCATCGCCGCCCTGGCGGACGCCGCCCGTGAGGCTGGGCTCGACTTCTAAGCCGCTCGTCGGCTCAGTCGACGGACGTAATCGAGAGAGGTAATTCCAATGGCTGGACCCCAGCGCCGCGGTAGCGGCGCCGGCGGCGGCACCGGTGGCGAGCGGCGCGACCGTAAGCGTGACGACCGGGGCAACGCCCCCGCCGTCGAGAAGACCGCTTACGTTGAGCGCGTTGTCGCGATCAACCGTGTCGCCAAGGTTGTCAAGGGTGGTCGTCGTTTCAGCTTCACCGCGCTGGTCGTGGTGGGCGACGGTGACGGCACCGTAGGTGTCGGTTACGGGAAGGCGAAGGAGGTTCCGGCCGCCATCGCCAAGGGTGTTGAGGAGGCCAAGAAGAACTTCTTCAAGGTCCCCCGTATCCAGGGCACCATCCCGCACCCGATCCAGGGCGAGAAGGCCGCCGGCGTCGTGCTCCTGAAGCCGGCGTCCCCCGGTACCGGCGTTATCGCCGGTGGCCCGGTGCGTGCCGTCCTGGAGTGTGCCGGCGTCCACGACATCCTGTCGAAGTCGCTCGGCTCGGACAACGCGATCAACATCGTGCACGCCACCGTGGCTGCTCTGAAGGGCCTTGTTCGCCCCGAGGAGATCGCTGCCCGTCGTGGCCTGCCGCTGGAGGACGTGGCTCCGGCCGCCCTGCTGCGCGCTCGCGCGGCCGGCACCGCCGCTGCGGCAGGGGCGGGTGTCTGATGGCTCGCCTGAAGATCACTCAGACCAAGTCCTACATCGGTAGCAAGCAGAACCACCGCGAGACGCTGCGCTCGCTGGGTCTGAAGCGTATGCACGATGTGGTCGTCAAGGAGGACCGTCCCGAGATCCGCGGGATGGCCCAGACCGTGCGTCACCTCGTCACGGTCGAGGAGGTTGACTGACATGAGCGACTCTCCGCTCAAGATCCACAACCTGCGGCCCGCCCCGGGTGCCAAGACCGCCAAGACCCGTGTTGGTCGTGGTGAGGCATCCAAGGGTAAGACCGCTGGTCGTGGCACCAAGGGCACCAAGGCCCGTTACCAGGTTCCGCAGCGCTTCGAGGGTGGGCAGATGCCCCTCCACATGCGTCTGCCGAAGCTCAAGGGCTTCAAGAACCCCTTCAAGATCACCTTCCAGGTGGTCAACCTCGACAAGCTGGCCGAGCTCTACCCGCAGGGTGGAGAGGTCACCGTCGAGGGCCTGGTCGAGAAGGGCGCGGTTCGCAAGAACTCGCTCGTCAAGGTCCTGGGCACCGGCGAGGTCTCCGTCGCGCTGCAGGTTGCGGTTGACGCCGTTTCCGCTTCGGCCGCCACGAAGATCACCGCCGCCGGCGGCACCGTCACCGAGCTGATCTGACTTCAGGTCACGCGAGGCTGACACAGCTTCACGGGCTGAGCCCCGTCCCTCTTTCGAGAGGGGCGGGGCTCAGCCTTTTGTGTGTTCATCCGCACCCGATGACGGACCCGAATCCGCGCTGTTCCGGACGCATCCCCGGCCAAATGCGGGCATCCCGGCCCGGCCGGGCGAAGCGCATGGCGCACGAGCTTCATTCGGGTGGCCACACACTGTTAGAGTCCGTGGAGTTCCCTTGTAGGCTGCGACAGTCTGCCTTGTGGTAGCTGGACCAACCTCAACTCCCCCCATCAGGACCGACCCTCCCGCCGACGACGCGCGGGGGGCGCAGGAGGCACCGTGCTCAGTGCGTTCGCGCGGGCGTTCAAGACGCCCGACCTGCGCAAGAAGCTGCTGTTCACGCTGGGCATCATGGTGCTGTTCCGGATGGGTGCGCACGTTCCCGTTCCGGGCGTCAACTTTGTCGCCGTGAACACATGCGTGAAGCAGGCGAACAACGGTCTCTTCGGCCTTGTGAACCTGTTCAGCGGTGGAGCCCTGCTCCAGCTGACCATCTTCGCGCTCGGCATCATGCCCTACATCACCGCCAGCATCATCCTTCAGCTGCTGACCGTCGTGATCCCGCGACTGGAAGCGCTCAAGAAGGAGGGGCAGGCCGGTACCACCAAGATCACCCAGTACACCCGTTACCTGACCATCGCGCTGGCCATCCTCCAGGGCACCGGCATCGTGGCCACCGCGTCCAACGGCGCGCTGTTCTCCACCTGCCCGGTCGGCAACCAGGTCGTGCCGGACACCTCGGTGTTCCGGATCGCGGTCATGGTCATCACGATGACCGCCGGTACCACGATGATCATGTGGCTCGGTGAGCTGATCACCGACCGCGGCATCGGCAACGGCATGTCCATCCTGATCTTCACCTCGATCGCGTCCGGCTTCCCGGGCCAGCTCTGGGCGATCAAGAAGGCCGGCACGCTCGGTGGCGGCTGGATCGACTTCTTCGCCGTGCTCGGTGTGGGCATCGTCGTGGTGGTCCTGGTCATCTTCGTCGAGCAGGCCCAGCGCCGGATCCCGGTGCAGTACGCCAAGCGCATGATCGGACGTCGTGCCTTCGGTGGCACCTCGACCTACATCCCGCTGAAGGTGAACCAGGCCGGTGTCATCCCGGTCATCTTCGCCTCGTCGCTGCTGTACATCCCGGCTCTGGTGGCTCAGCTGACGAGCAGCAAGGCCGGCTGGGCGGTCTGGATCCAGAACAACTTCACCAAGGGTGACCACCCGATCTACATGGCGACGTACTTCGTCCTGATCGTGTTCTTCGCCTTCTTCTACGTCGCCATCTCCTTCAACCCCGAAGAAGTTGCCGACAATATGAAGAAGTATGGTGGCTTCATCCCGGGCATCCGGGCAGGCCGTCCCACGGCCGAGTACCTGAACTACGTGCTCACCCGCATCACGTGGCCGGGATCGCTCTACCTGGGCCTGATCGCGTTGATCCCGATGATCGGCCTCGTCGCCCTCAAGCAGAGCACAACCATTCCGTTTGGTGGCACCAGCATCCTCATCATCGTCGGCGTTGGACTCGAAACTGTGAAGCAGATCGAGAGCCAGCTCCAGCAGCGTAATTACGAAGGGTTCCTCCGCTGATGCGTATCGTCCTCGTCGGACCTCCCGGGGCCGGGAAGGGTACTCAGGCGCATGTTCTGGCCAAGACCCTGTCCATCCCGCACATCTCCACCGGCGACCTCTTCCGGGCCAACATCAGCCAGGGCACCCCGTTGGGGCTCGAGGCGAAGGGCTACATGGATGCGGGTCGGCTCGTACCGGACGAGGTGACCATCGGGATGGCCAAGGACCGGCTCGCCCAGGAGGACGCCGCCCACGGCTTCCTGCTGGACGGGTTCCCGCGCAATCTCGTCCAGGCCAAGGCGCTGGACGAGATCATGGCGGAGTCCGGCATCGCCCTGACCGGCGTGCTGGACCTGGAGGTCCCCGAGGACGAGGTGGTCAAGCGGATCGCCGGCCGCCGGCTCTGCCGCAACGAGGGCAGCCACGTGTTCCACGTGGACTACAACGCCCCGGCCGTCGAGGGTGTCTGCGACGAGTGCGGTGGCGAGCTCTACCAGCGCTCGGACGACACCGAGGACGCGGTGCGTACCCGGCTCGAGGTCTACCACACCGAGACCGAGCCGATCATCGCGTACTACCAGGAGCAGAAGCTGGTGACCACGATCCCGGCGCTCGGCAAGGTCGACGAGGTCACCCAGCGCGCGGTTGCCGCGCTGGAGCAGCGCAAGCAGGCCTAGTAGCGCCTGCACAGCCTTCCCCGCGTGCCCACGGCCGCGGTGCCCCGCTCGGGGCACCGCGGCCGTGTGGCGTCGTGCGGCGTCGTACGGTTGAGTCAGCGAACGGCCGCCCGGCAAGGACCGCGCGGTACACAGACGAAAGGCGTGGCCAGATGGTGGAGATCAAGACCTCCGAGCAGATCGCGAAGATGCGGGTGGCCGGCCTGGTCGTCGCCGAGGCCCTCAAGGCCTGCCGCGCGGCGGTGGCCCCCGGGGTGAGCACGCAGGACCTGGACGACATCGCGTCCAAGGTGATCGCCGAGCACGGTGCCACCTCCAACTTCCGCGCCGACCACGGCGGCCTGTGGTTTCCCGGAGTGATCTGCGCCTCGGTCAACAACGAGGTGGTGCACGGGATCCCCGGCAGCCGGGTGCTGGTCGAGGGTGACGTGATCTCCATCGACTGCGGCGCGATCGTGGACGGCTGGCACGGCGACGCCGCCATCACCGTCGCGGTCGGCGAGGTCAGCCCCGAGGTGGAGATGCTCAGCCAGGTCACCGAGGGCTCGATGTGGGCGGGTATCGCCCAGATGAAGAAGAGCAACCGGCTGGTCGACGTCTCCAAGGCGATCGAGGGCTTCATCCGCCGTCAGCCGCTGCCGCCCAAGGGCAAGTGGGGGATCACCGAGGGCTACGGCGGCCACGGCATCGGCACCGCGATGCACATGGAGCCGCACGTGCTGAACTACGTCGAGCGCGGTCGGGGCAAGGGCCCGAAGCTGGTCCCCGGCATGGTTCTGGCGATCGAGCCGATGGTGTCGCTCGGTACTCCGCACACCACCGTGCTGGAGGACGACTGGACGGTCGTCACCAACGACGGGACCTGGGCCGCGCACTGGGAGCACTCGGTGGCCGTGACCGAGCAGGGCCCGCTGGTGCTGACCGCCTTCGACGGCGGCAAGGCTCAGCTGGCGGCCCTCGGCGTGACCGCCGCCCCGGATCCGCTGGGGTAATTCGGCCCCTCGGGCAGCCGGTATCGTCTCTGGTTCGAACAGCAGACATCACCGGACATTCAGGGGAGAACAGTGCTCAAGGGCTTCCGCGAGTTCATGATGCGCGGCAACGTGGTCGACATGGGCGTCGGCATCGTCATCGGCTCGGCCTTCACGGCGGTCGTCGGCGGTTTCGTCAAGGCGTTCCTCACCCCGCTGGTGGGGGTGGTGGTCGGCGCGGCCGGTGACTTCGGCTCGGAGAGTTCAAGGATCGGCGGCGTGCTCTTCCCGTGGGGTCAGTTCCTGAACGTGCTGATCACCTTCGTGATGACCGCCGCGGTGCTGTACTTCTGCGTGGTGCTGCCGGTCGCCAAGGCCAGCGCGCGCTACCTGCCGAAGAAGCCGGCCGGGCCGGCGAAGCGTCCGTGCCCCGAGTGCCTCACCGAGATACCCGAGGCCGCGACCCGCTGCGCCGCCTGCACCGCCCCGGTGCACCCGGTCGGCGTCGGCACCCACTACTGAGCTCGGTTTGGGTTCCACGTACCGGTAACGTACGATGGACTGTCGGCTCACTCGTAGCGTGCTTTCGCACGCCCTCTTCCTTCGGGACGGGGTGAACCCAGGTTCGCACGAGCGTGCCGCATACGGTAGCCGGTCCCGGAAGGTGGATCTCGCAGTTCATGGCAAAGAAGCAAGGCGCCATTGAGATCGAGGGCACCGTGATCGAGTCTCTCCCGAACGCCATGTTCAAGGTTGAGCTGCAGAACGGTCACAAGGTCCTCGCGCACATCAGCGGCAAGATGCGGATGCACTACATCCGTATCCTCCCGGACGACCGGGTCGTTGTGGAGCTCAGCCCCTACGACCTGACGCGCGGTCGGATCGTCTACCGCTACAAGTAAGGGATGGCTTTTCGCCTTGCGGCGAGGGGCCTGTCAGATCTAGACCCGGAGAACCTGAACCATGAAGGTCAAGCCGAGCGTCAAGAAGATCTGCGACAAGTGCAAGGTGATCCGCCGTCACGGCCGGGTCATGGTGATCTGCGACAACCTGCGCCACAAGCAGCGCCAGGGCTGATCGTCCCCTCGCATTTCTCGTACGTCTTTGCGTGAACACAGTTTCGCGCGACGCACACCAAACGTCATACACGGGCTGCCCGATCCGTCCCCGCGACGGACTGCCACCCCCGGTCAGAGGCCGGGGCTCCCTCAGCGAGAGCTGTAGGAGTAGGTAGCTCGTTAGACCTCTGAAAAACCACAGGAGCCATGAATGGCACGCCTCGCCGGCGTTGATCTCCCCCGCGAAAAGCGGATCGAGATCGCCCTCACGTACGTCTACGGCATCGGCCGTACCCGCGCCCAGCAGTCGCTGGCCGAGACTGGCGTGAGCCCCGACATCCGCGTCCGCGACATCAGCGAGGAAGACCTCGTCAAGCTCGCGCAGTGGATCGACGCCAACTACACGGTTGAGGGTGACCTCCGCCGCGAGGTGGCCGCCGACATCCGCCGCAAGGTCGAGATCGGCTGCTACGAGGGTCTGCGTCACCGCCGCGGCCTGCCCGTCCGCGGTCAGCGCACCCACACCAACGCGCGTACCCGCAAGGGCCCGCGTCGCGCGATTGCCGGCAAGAAGAAGCCGGGCAAGAAGTAGTCCGCCCGTTAACCGGACATCCCTCCGGCCCGCGGGTTAGCGGACCGACCACCTCAGTAGGAGAAACAGACTTATGCCCCCCAAGGGTCGTCAGGCTGCCGGCGCGAAGAAGATCCGCCGCAAGGAAAAGAAGAACGTCGCCCACGGGCACGCTCACATCAAGAGCACGTTCAACAACACGATCGTCTCGATCACCGACCCCGCGGGCAACGTGATCTCCTGGGCCTCTGCCGGCCACGTCGGCTTCAAGGGCTCGCGCAAGT
The DNA here is from genome assembly GCF_029892095.1 of Kitasatospora sp. MAP12-44. Taxonomy (NCBI): domain Bacteria; kingdom Bacillati; phylum Actinomycetota; class Actinomycetes; order Kitasatosporales; family Streptomycetaceae; genus Kitasatospora; species Kitasatospora sp. MAP12-44. Next base: position 3,452,976 of record NZ_JARZAE010000004.1, on the reverse strand, counting down.
CCACCCCGTTCGCCGCGCAGATGGCCGCTGAGGCCGCTGCCCGTCGCGCGCAGGAGCACGGCATGCGCAAGGTCGACGTCTTCGTGAAGGGTCCGGGCTCCGGCCGCGAGACCGCGATCCGTTCGCTCCAGGCCACCGGCCTGGAGGTCGGCTCGATCCAGGACGTCACCCCCACCCCGCACAACGGCTGCCGTCCGCCGAAGCGTCGCCGCGTCTGACCTGAGGTCGCGGTCCGGCTTCGGCCGAATCGGTCCTTCGTGTCTGACGCACAGCGTCGCTTAGCTCTACCCCTTGCGTCGGCCTCCCGCTTCGTGCGGGAGGCCGTACGCTTGGTCTTGTTCGACGTCAAATAGTGGGCGTCGAAAACAACTGGAGGATCCAAAATGCTGATCGCTCAGCGCCCTTCGCTGACCGAAGAGGTCGTCGACGAGTACCGCTCGCGCTTCGTTATCGAGCCGCTTGAGCCGGGCTTCGGCTACACCCTCGGCAACTCCCTGCGCCGCACGCTCCTCTCCTCGATCCCGGGTGCCGCTGTCACCAGCATCCGCGTCGACGGTGTCCTGCACGAGTTCACCACCGTGCCGGGCGTCAAGGAGGACGTCACCGACCTCATCCTCAACATCAAGCAGCTGGTCGTCTCCTCGGAGCACGACGAGCCGGTCGTGATGTACCTGCGCAAGCAGGGCCCGGGTGTGGTCACCGCCGCCGACATCGCGCCCCCGGCCGGTGTCGAGGTGCACAACCCCGAGCTGGTTCTCGCCACGCTCAACGGCAAGGGCAAGCTGGAGATGGAGCTGACCGTCGAGCGCGGTCGCGGCTACGTCTCCGCCGTCCAGAACAAGGCCTCCGGCCAGGAGATCGGCCGCATCCCGGTCGACTCGATCTACAGCCCCGTGCTGAAGGTCACCTACAAGGTCGAGGCCACCCGTGTCGAGCAGCGGACCGACTTCGACAAGCTGATCGTCGACGTCGAGACCAAGCCCGCCATGCGCCCGCGCGACGCCATGGCGTCGGCCGGTAAGACCCTGGTGGAGCTGTTCGGTCTCGCCCGCGAGCTGAACATCGACGCCGAGGGCATCGACATGGGCCCGTCCCCGACGGACGCCGCCCTGGCCGCCGACCTGGCGCTGCCGATCGAGGAGCTCGAGCTCACCGTTCGGTCGTACAACTGCCTCAAGCGCGAGGGCATCCACACCGTGGGTGAGCTCGTCGCCCGATCCGAGGCCGACCTGCTCGACATCCGCAACTTTGGTGCGAAGTCGATCGACGAGGTCAAGGCGAAGCTGGCCGGCATGGGCCTGGCCCTCAAGGACAGCCCGCCCGGATTCGACCCGACCGCCGCCGCCGACGCCTTCGGCGCCGACGACCTGGACGACGCGGGTTACGCGGAGACCGAGCAGTACTGATCTTGGATGGGGGGCGGCCCTCGGGTCGCCCCCCGTTCGATGCAAGAAAGCAAGTCGTCCGGGCAACAGTGCGCGGACGCCCGTTCCGGTACCTGATACGGCCGGATTCGGAGATTTAAGGAGCTACCATGCCCCGTCCCGCGAAGGGTGCCCGCCTCGGCGGCGGCCCGCACCACGAGCCGCTGCTGCTCGCCGGCCTCTGCCGGGAGCTGTTCCAGTACGGCCGCATCACCACGACCGAGGCCAAGGCCCGTCGGATGCGCCCGCTGGCCGAGCGTCTCATCACCAAGGCGAAGGTCGGTGACATCCACAACCGTCGTATCGTCCGCAAGACGATCACCGACGTCTCCGTGCTGCACACCCTCTTCACCGAGATCGCGCCGCGCTACGAGAACCGCCCGGGTGGCTACACCCGTATCACCAAGATCGGTCCCCGTCGTGGCGACAACGCCCCGATGGCCGTGATCGAGCTGGTCGAGGCGCTGACCGTCGCGCAGACCGCCGTCGGCGAGGCCGAGGGTGCCACCAAGCGTGCCGCCAAGGACGCCGAGGTTGCCGCTGCAGTCGAGGCTCCCGCTGAGGACGCAGTCGAGACCGCCTGAACACCCTGAGGTGTTGTACGGGCCCGTTCTCCCAGTGATGGGGGAGCGGGCCCGTTCCTTTCTACCGGGAGTAGTGGCAGTGCTGAAGGATTGTGAGCAGCCGGAGCGGCAGGACGGTCCCGCCGAGGGGACCGTGCGGATCCGGCTGGACCTGGCCTACCAGGGGGCGGAGTTCTCCGGGTGGGCGCGTCAGCCCGGGCGGCGCACGGTGCAGGGGGAGATCGAGAGCGCGCTGCAGATCGTGACGCGCTCCGCCGAGCCGTATGACCTCACGGTGGCCGGCCGCACCGACGCCGGGGTGCACGCGCGCGGTCAGGTGGCGCATGTGGACCTGCCGGTGGAGCTGTGGGCCGAGCACGGCGACAAGTTGCTGCGCCGGCTGGCCGGTCGGCTGCCGGGGGACGTCCGGATCTACCGGCTCTCCGAGGCCCCGGCCGGCTTCGACGCCCGCTTCGCCGCGATCTGGCGCCGCTACGCCTACCGGGTCGCCGACCACCAGGGCGGGGTGGACCCGCTGCTGCGCGGCCATGTGCTGTGGCACGACCGGCCGTTGGACATCGACCTGATGAACGAGGCGGCCCGACTGCTGCTCGGCGAGCACGACTTCGCCGCGTACTGCAAGAAGCGCGAGGGCGCCACCACCATCCGCACGCTGCTCGACCTGCACTGGGAGCGGGTCCCGGCGGATGGCCACACCGCGGGCGTGGCGGGGGAGTTGGCGGTCGCCACGGTCCGTGCGGACGCCTTCTGCCACAACATGGTGCGGGCGCTGGTCGGCTCGATGCTGCTGGTCGGCGACGGTCACCGGCCGGTGGAGTTCCCCGGCCAGGTGCTGGCGGGCCGGGTGCGCAACAGCGCGGTCAATGTGGTCCGGCCGTACGGGCTGACGCTGGAGGAGGTCGGCTACCCGGCCGACGACCAGCTCGCCGCCCGCAACCGGGAGGCCCGCCGGATGCGTACGCTGCCTGGCCAGGTCTAATCCGTTTGGGCCAGGAGCCCTCGGCGAGGCAAAATCGCCCCCATGGGACACGTCGAGATTTCGCACCTTGAGTACTACCTGCCGGACGGGCGGGTGCTGTTCGACGACGCGTCCTTCCGGGTCGGCGAGGGCTCCGCGGTCGCTCTGGTGGGCGCCAACGGAGCCGGCAAGACCACCCTGCTGCGCATGATCGCGGGCGACACCCAGCCGCACGGCGGCACGGTGACGGTCAGCGGCGGCCTCGGGGTGATGCGCCAGTTCGTCGGCACCACCGGCCGTGAGGACCAGCGCGAGACGCCGGGCGCGCTGGCTCCCGACGCCTCGGTCCGGGACCTGCTGGTCTCGGTCGCGCCGCAGCGGATCGCGGTGGCCGCCCGCGCGGTGGACGCCGCCGAGCTGGCGATGATGGCGCAGGACGACGAGAAGAGCCAGATGGCCTACGCCCAGGCGCTCGCGGACTGGGCCGACGCCGGCGGCTACGAGTACGAGACCGACTGGGACGTCTGCACGATGGCGGCCCTCGGGATCCCCTTCGACCGGGCCCAGTTCCGCGGCCTGAACACGCTCTCCGGCGGCGAGCAGAAGCGCCTGGTGCTGGAGGCGCTGCTGCGCGGCCCCGAGGAGGTGCTGCTGCTGGACGAGCCGGACAACTACCTGGACGTCCCCGGCAAGCGCTGGCTGGAGGGGGCGATCAAGGCCAGCTCCAAGACCATCCTGTTCATCTCGCACGACCGCGAGCTGCTCTCCTGCTCCGCCGACAAGATCATCAGCGTCGAGTCCGGCTTCGGTGGCGGCGGTAGCAGCGTCTGGGTGCACGGCGGCGGTTTCGACTCCTTCCACGAGGCCCGCAAGGAGCGCTTCGCGCGCTTCGAGGAGCTCGGCCGCCGCTGGGACGAGGAGCACGCCAAGCTGAAGAAGCTGGTGGTCACGCTGCGCCAGGCGGCCTCGGTCAGCCACGCGCTGGCCACCCGCTACGCCGCCGCGCAGACCCGGCTGAAGAAGTTCGAGGACGCCGGCCGTCCCGAGGAGCCGCCGCGCGAGCAGAACATCACCATGCGCCTCAAGGGCGGCCGCACCGGCGTGCGGGCGGTGACCCTGGAGAAGCTCGGGCTCACCGGCCTGATGCAGCCCTTCGACCTGGAGGTCTACTACGGCGAGCGGGTGGCCGTGCTGGGCTCCAACGGCTCCGGCAAGTCGCACTTCCTGCGGATGCTGGCCGGCGACGACACGGTGGCCCACACCGGGACGTGGAAGCTCGGTGCACGCGTCGTCCCCGGCCACTTCCGGCAGACCCATGCTCACCCCGAACTGTTCGGCCGCAGCGTGCGCTCGATCGTCGAGGAGGAGCACGCGCTGGCCCGTGGGGCCGCGATGGGCGCGCTGCGCCGCTATGAGCTGGACCGCCAGGAGGAGCAGCGCTTCGAGTCGCTCTCAGGTGGCCAGCAGGCCAGGCTGATGATCCTCAAAATGGAGCTCTCCGGCGTCACCGCGCTGCTGCTGGACGAGCCCACCGACAACCTGGACCTGGACAGCGCCGAGGCCCTCCAGGAGGGCCTGGAGGCCTTCGACGGCACCGTGCTGTGCGTCACCCACGACCGCTGGTTCGCCAAGAGCTTCGACCGCTTCCTGGTCTTCGGCTCGGACGGCCGGGTCTACGAGTCGCCCGAGCCGGTCTGGGACGAGACCCGGGTGGTCAGGGACCGGTGACCCGGGCGGTGATTTGGACCTGCGCCGGGTGGCCGGTAAGGTAGGCCCTTGTTGTGCGTATTGGCTCGCTCCATCTCACGTGAGAGGTCGGTACGCCGGAGATACCAGGCCGATGACCAGCGGCTCCCCCTTGAATTGCGTCCAAGCGGGTCCGGGCTGATCCCTCGTCCAGGTGCTCCTGTCAGGACTCACTCACTGAAAAGCGAAGGCTACGACCGTGCGTACGTACAGCCCCAAGCCCGGCGACGTCCAGCGTCAGTGGCACGTCATCGACGCGCAAGACGTTGTGCTCGGCCGCCTGGCCTCCCAGGCCGCCAACCTCCTCCGGGGCAAGCACAAGGCGATCTACGCGCCGCACGTTGACACTGGTGACTTCGTCATCATCATCAACGCGGACAAGGTGCACCTGTCTGGGAACAAGAAGACCCAGAAGCTGGCCTACCGCCACAGCGGTTTCCCGGGCGGTCTCCGCTCGGTGCGCTACGACGACCTCCTGGACAAGAACCCGGAGAAGGCCGTCGAGAAGGCCATCAAGGGCATGATCCCCAAGAACACCCTGGGCCGCCAGATGCTCTCGAAGCTGAAGGTCTACTCGGGCGACCAGCACCCGCACGCTGCGCAGCAGCCGGTGCCGTTCGAGATCACCCAGGTCGCGCAGTAATTCCGGCCACCAAGCCCCCCATCACTGAAAAGCTGAGGAACACCGTGGCCGAGACTGCCGCTGAGACCACCCTCGAGGTCGACTTCAACGACGAGGTGGAGCTCACTGAGTACACCTCCGAGGACGAGACCTCGTACTCCACCGAGTCGCTTGCCGGCCGCTTCGCCGAGGCCATCCCGGCCGCCGGCCTGGGCCGCCGCAAGGAGGCGATCGCCCGCGTGCGCATCGTCCCCGGCACCGGCAAGTGGAAGATCAACGGTCGCACCCTGGAGAACTACTTCCCCAACAAGGTGCACCAGCAGACCGTGAACGAGCCCTTCAAGCTCCTTGAGCTGGACGGCCGTTACGACATCATCGCCCGTATCTCGGGTGGCGGCGTCTCCGGTCAGGCCTACGCGCTGCGCCTCGGCGTGGCCCGTGCGCTGAACGAGGTCGACGTGGACAACAACCGTCCCGCCCTCAAGAAGGCCGGCTTCCTGATGCGTGACGCCCGTGCCGTCGAGCGCAAGAAGGCCGGTCTCAAGAAGGCCCGCAAGGCCCCGCAGTACAGCAAGCGCTAGTCACGCCGCGGGGATGCGTACCAGGACAGGTGCGCACCCCGCAGGTGGGACAGTGACGCCCCGGAGCACTCCATGTGCTCCGGGGCGTTGTGCTCCCTGGACCGGTCAGGCGGCCAGGGACTCCTCCCCGCGGGCGGGGTGGGCGCTGGGCGCCCCCGCCGGCGGCCGGCGACAAAGGACGAAACAGTGGCACGACTCTTCGGTACGGACGGCGTACGCGGTGTGGCCAACGAGGGCCTGACCGCCGAGCTGGCCCTGAGCCTCTCGGTGGCGGCGGCCCATGTGCTGGGCGACGCCGGTGCCTTCGCCGGGCACCGCCCGGTCGCGGTGGTCGGCCGCGACCCGCGCGCCTCGGGCGAGTTCCTGGAGGCCGCCGTCATCGCGGGCCTGGCCAGCGCGGGCGTGGACGTGCTCAAGGTGGGGGTGCTGCCCACCCCCGCCGTGGCCTACCTGACCGGCGCGCTCGGCGCGGACTTCGGCGTGATGCTCTCCGCCAGCCACAACGCGATGCCCGACAACGGCATCAAGTTCCTCGCCCGCGGCGGCATCAAGCTGGACGACGCGATCGAGGACGCCATCGAGGCGCACTACCACCGCTACTCGTACGGCGCCGACGAGGACTGGACCCGCCCGACCGGCGAGGCCGTCGGCCGGGTCCGCGAGTACAACGAGGGCTTCGACAAGTACGTCGCCCACCTGGTCGCGGTGCTGCCGAACCGGCTGGACGGCGTCAAGGTCGTCATCGACGGCGCGCACGGCGCGGCCGCCCGGGTCGCCCCCGAGGCCTTCGCCCGCGCCGGCGCCGAGGTGGTCTACACGCTGGGCGCCGAGCCCACCGGCCTCAACATCAACGACGGCGTCGGCTCCACCCACCTCGACCAGCTGTGCAACGCCATGCGCGAGCACAAGGCCGACTTCGGCATCGCGCTGGACGGCGACGCGGACCGCTGCCTGGCCGCCGACGCAGAGGGCAACGAGGTGGACGGCGACCAGATCCTCGCCATCCTGGCCGTCGCGATGCGCGAGGCCGGCACGCTGCGCCGCAACACCGCGGTCGGCACCGTGATGTCCAACCTGGGCTTCAAGCTGGCCATGGAGCGCGAGGGCATCGAGCTGGTGCAGACCGCGGTCGGCGACCGCTATGTGCTGGAGGCGATGAAGGCGCACGGCTACGCGCTGGGCGGCGAGCAGTCCGGTCACGTGATCCTGCTGGACCACGCGACGACCGGCGACGGCACGCTCACCGGCCTGATGCTGGGCGCCCGACTGGCCGCCACCAAGCAGCCGTTGGCCGATCTCGCCGCGGTGATGACCCGGCTTCCGCAGCTGCTGATCAACGTCAAGGGCGTGGACCGCAGCCGGGTCGCCGACTGCGCCGAGCTGACCGCCGCCGTCGTCGAGGCCGAGGCCGAACTCGGCAGCACCGGACGGGTGTTGCTGCGTCCGTCCGGCACCGAGCCGCTGGTCCGGGTAATGGTGGAGGCGGCCGACCAGGAGCAGGCCAAGGCGATCGCCGAGCGGCTGGCCGAGGCGGTCCGTACCCACCTCGGCTGACCCGTAAGGGAGTTACAGCTTTCGCAGAAGGGCGCGACGGACCTTGTGGTCGGCGCCCTTCTGCAGCACCAGGGTCGCCCGGCCGCGGGTCGGCAGCACATTCTCCAGCAGGTTGGGCTTGTTGATGGTCCGCCAGACCTGGCGGCCGTACTCCAGCGCCTCCTCCTCCGGCACCTCGGTGAAGCGCTGGAAGTAGGAGTTCGGGTCCTGGAAGGCTGTGTCGCGCAGCTTCTTGAAGCGCGAGAGGTACCAGCTCTCGATGTCGTCGGTGCGCGCGTCGACGTAGATCGAGAAGTCGAAGTAGTCGGCCACCGCGAGCCGGGTGCGGCCGTCGGTGCCGGGCAGCGCGGGCTGCAGGACGTTGAGTCCCTCGACGATCAGGATGTCCGGGCGCTGCACGGTCAGCCGCTCGCCCGGCACGATGTCGTAGACCAGGTGCGAGTAGACCGGCGCGCTGACCTCCTGCTTGCCGGCCTTCACGTCCGCCACGAAGCGCATCAGCGCCCGGCGGTCGTAGGACTCGGGGAAGCCCTTGCGCGCCATCAGGCCGCGCCGGCGCAGCTCCGCGTTGGGCAGCAGGAAGCCGTCGGTGGTCACCAGCTCGACCCGGGGGTGCTCGGGCCAGCGGGCCAGCAGCGCCTGCAGCAGGCGCGCGCTGGTCGACTTGCCGACCGCGACCGAGCCGGCCACGCCGATGATGAACGGCGTGCGGGTGCGCTCGGTGTCGCCCATGTCCAGGAAGCTGCCGAGAGCGCCGCGCAGCTCGTGCGTCGCGTGGATGTAGAGGTTGAGCAGGCGGGAGAGCGGCAGGTAGACGTCCCGCACCTCGTCCAGGTCCAGGGCGGTGCCGAGGCCGCGAAGCTGCTCCACCTCCTGCGCGGAGAGCGGCAGCGGCGTTCGGTCGCGGAGGGCGCTCCACTCGGCCCGGGAGAGATCGACGTACGGCGACGGCGATGGGCCGGGCGCGGCGGCAGCGCCCCGCGTACAGAGTTCGGTCAGCACATCGTCCATTGTGGGCCGTCCGGAGCCGGGCGGGTGCTGTGGTGTCGGTCACGCACCGTTGCCCCGGTCGTGGCTTGGGTGAAAACAGACCGCCCTTATGCTGACACACATGTGCGGAATCGTTGGATATGTGGGCTCTCAGCCCGCGCTCGAAGTAGTGATCGCAGGGCTGCGGCGGCTGGAGTACCGGGGGTACGACTCAGCCGGCGTCGCCATTCAGACGGCTGACTCCTCAGGGCAGTGGAGTCTGGCCACCGACAAGCGGGCCGGCAAGCTCGCAAATCTTGAGAAGTCGCTCGCCGAGACCCCTCTCCCCGGCGGCACCACCGGCATCGGCCACACCCGTTGGGCCACCCACGGCGGACCGACCGATGCCAACGCCCACCCCCACCTGGACGACGCCCTGCGGGTGGCCGTGGTCCACAACGGCATCATCGAGAACTTCGCCTGGCTGCGCGCCGAGCTGGCCGAGCGCGGCCACACGCTGCGCTCGGAGACCGACACCGAGGTGGTCGCCCACCTGCTCGCCGAGGCCTACACCGGCGACCTGGCCGAGGCCATGCGGATCGTCTGCCGCCAGCTGGACGGTGCGTTCACGCTGGTCGCGGTGCACGCGGACGCACCCGACGTGGTCGTCGGCGCGCGGCGCAACTCGCCGCTGGTGGTCGGGCGCGGCGTCGGCGAGAACTTCCTCGCCTCGGACGTCTCGGCGTTCATCGCGCACACCCGCGAGGCGATCGAGCTGGGCCAGGACCAGGTCGTGGAGCTGCGCGGCGACGCGGTGACCGTCACCAACTTCGACGGCACGCCCGCCGAGGTCCGCGAGTACCACGTGGACTGGGACGCGTCGGCCGCCGAGAAGGGCGGTTACGACTACTTCATGCTCAAGGAGATCGCCGAGCAGCCGAAGGCCGTCGCCGACACCCTGCTCGGCCGGATCGGCACCGACGGCCGACTGACCCTGGACGAGGTGCGCATCCCGGACTCGGTGCTGCGCGAGGTCGACAAGGTCGTCATCGTGGCCTGCGGCACCGCCTTCCACGCCGGCATGATCGCCAAGTACGCGATCGAGCACTGGACCCGGGTGCCCTGCGAGGTCGAGGTCGCCTCGGAGTTCCGCTACCGGGACCCGATCCTCGACGACCGCACGCTGGTGATCGCGATCTCGCAGTCCGGCGAGACCATGGACACCCTGATGGCGCTGCGGCACGCCCGCGAGCAGGGCGCCAAGGTGCTGGCGATCTGCAACACCAACGGCTCGACGATCCCGCGCGAGTCGGACGCGGTGCTCTACACGCACGCCGGACCCGAGGTCGCGGTCGCCTCCACCAAGGCGTTCCTGACCCAGCTGGTCGCCTGCTACCTGGTCGCCCTCTACCTGGGCCAGGTGCGCGGCACCAAGTGGGGCGACGAGATCCGCGCTGTCATCGAGCAGCTCGCGGACGCGCCGCGGCAGGTCGAGCAGGTGCTGGAGACCATGGAGCCGGTGCGCGAGCTGGCCCGGTCGCTGGCGGACGCCAACTCGGTGCTCTTCCTCGGCCGCCACGTGGGCTTCCCGGTGGCGCTGGAGGGTGCGCTCAAGCTCAAGGAGCTGGCGTACATGCACGCCGAGGGCTTCGCGGCGGGCGAGCTGAAGCACGGTCCGATCGCGCTGATCGAGGAGGGTCTGCCGGTCGTGGTGGTCGTGCCGTCCCCGCGTGGGCGGTCGATCCTGCACGACAAGATCGTCTCCAACATCCAGGAGATCCGGGCCCGCGGCGCACGCACCATCGTGATCGCCGAGGAGGGTGACGAGGCGGTCGTGCCGTACGCCGACCACCTGATCCGCATCCCGGTGACGCCGACGCTGCTGCAGCCGCTGGTCGCCACCGTCCCGCTGCAGGTCTTCGCCTGCGAGCTGGCCACCGCCAAGGGGCACGAGGTCGACCAGCCCCGCAACCTGGCGAAGTCGGTCACGGTGGAATAGCCCCACCCGGGACACCGGCCCCTGGCGGGCCGGTGTCCCGTATCGTCGGCGGGGTGATCATCGGAGTGGGAATCGACGTCGCGTCCATCGAGCGGTTCGCCACCGCGTTGGAGCGCACGCCGGAGATGGCTGATCGGCTGTTCACCCCGGCGGAGCAGTTGCTCCCGAGCGGCGCCAGGCGCAGTGCCGCCTCGCTGGCCGCGCGCTTCGCCGCCAAGGAGGCGCTGGCCAAGGCGGTGGGCGCGCCGGGCGGGTTGGAGTGGCACGACGCGCAGGTGGTGGCCGAGGAGTCGGGCCGGCCGACTTTGCACGTCACGGGGACGATCGCGGCGCTGGCCGCCGAGCTGGGGGTCAGCTCCTGGCACCTCTCGCTCAGTCACGACGCCGGAGTGGCCACAGCCGTGGTGATCGCGGAGGGCTGAGGGGTCGGTTTCCCGGGGTTGGTTCCTCCCCTCTCCGGTAGCGTCGAGGCATGCGCCACGCTCACACGGTCGAACAGGTCCGCGCCGCCGAGGCCGCGCTGGCCGGCCAGCCGCTGATGGACCGCGCAGTGGCCGGCCTGACCGCCACCTGCGCGCGACTGCTGACGGAGCGTCGGGGGCGGGTCTACGGCAGCCGCGTCCTGGTGCTGGCCGGCAGCGGTGACAACGGCGGCGACGCGCTCTTCGCGGGCGCCCGGCTGGCCCGCCGCGGCGCGGCCGTCAGCGCCGTGCTGGTCAGCCCCGAACGGGTGCACGTCGCGGCCCTGGCGGCCCTGCGCGCTGCCGGCGCCTGGGTGACCACGGATCAGGAAGTCGGCCTGGCCGACTTCGGGCGCGCAGACCTCATCCTCGACGGCATCGTCGGCATCGGCGGACGCGGCGGTCTGCGCCCGGCCGCACAGCCGTACGCGACGGCGCCGCGCAGCGGGGTGCTGGTGGCGGTGGACGTGCCCAGCGGGGTCGACGCGGACACCGGCGAGGTCGCGGGCGTGGCGCTGCGCGCCGACGTCACGGTGACCTTCGGGACGTACAAGCCCGGCCTGCTGGTGGACCCCGGGGCCGGCCACGTCGGCGCGCTCCAGCTGGTGCCGATCGGCCTGGAGCCCCCGCAGGCCGCCGTGGAGTGCCTCCAGCACGCCGATCTGGCCGCCCTGCTGCCCTGCCCCGGCGCCGAGAGCGACAAGTACCGCCGCGGCGTGCTGGGCCTGCTGGCAGGATCCGAGCGCTACCCGGGCGCGGCCGTCCTGGCCACCGCGGGCGCGCTGCACGGCGGCGCGGGCGCCATCCGCTACCAGGGCCGGCCGGCCGAGGAGGTGGTCCGGCGCCACCCCGAGGTGCTGCTCGGCCCCGGCCGGGTGCAGGCCTGGGTGGTCGGCCCGGGCTCCGGCGACGACGCCCCCGAGGCACTCTCCGACGCGCTGGCCTCCGACGTCCCGGTGCTGGTCGACGCCGACGGGCTGACCGAGCTCGCCCGCCGCGGCCCCGCCGAGCTGGCCGGCCGCAGCGCGCCGACCCTGCTCACCCCGCACACCGGCGAGGCCTCCCGGCTGCTCGGCGGCGCCGCGACGCCGGAGCAGATCGGCGCCGCCCGGCTGCGCCACGCCCGCGACCTGGCGACCCGCTACGGCGCGACCGTCCTGCTCAAGGGCTCGACCACCGTGGTCGCCCGCCCGGACGGCGCCGTCCGGGTCAATCCCACCGGCACCTCCTGGCTCGCCACGGCCGGCAGCGGCGACGTGCTCGCGGGCCTGGCCGGCGCGCTGCTGGCGGCCGGGCTCGACCCGTGGGACGCCGCACCGGCCGCCGCCTATCTGCACGGCCTGGCCGGCCGGTTCGCCGCGGGCCCGGACGGCGGCGCCCCGATCACCGCATCCGAGGTCGCCGCCGCCCTGCCGACCGCCTGGCGGGGCATCGCCGCAGGTCTGGGAGACTGAGCAGGATGACAACTGCGACGACGACCGGGACCGCCATGCTCGCTGACGGAGTGCGCGCCGAAGCCGCCATCGACCTGGCGGCGCTGCGCGGCAACCTCGCGTCGCTGGCCGAGCGGGCGCCGAGCGCCGAGTTGATGGCCGTGGTGAAGGCCAACGGCTACGGCCACGGCGCGCTGCCGTGCGCCCTGGAGGCGCTGGCGGCGGGCGTCCGCTGGCTCGGCACCGCCACCCCCGACGAGGCGCTCGCGCTGCGGGCGGCCGGCATCGGCCCGGAGCGGGCCCGCATCCTGTGCTGGCTCTGGACCCCCGGCGGGCCCTGGGCCGAGGCACTGCGGGCCGCGCTGGACATCTCGATCAGCGGCCGCTGGGCGCTGGAGGAGCTGCTCGCCGCCGTCCGGCTGACCGGCGTCCCGGCCCGGATCCACCTCAAGGCGGACACCGGCCTCGGCCGCAACGGCTGCCAGCCGCACGACTGGCCCGACCTGGTGGACGCCGCGCTGTGCGCCCAGGCGGAGGGCCTGGTCCAGGTGGTCGGCCTCTGGTCGCACCTCGCCGCCGCCGACGAGCCCGGCCACCCCTCGGTCCGCGCCCAGCAGGAGGCCTTCACGGCCGCCCTGGAGCACGCCGAGCGGGCCGGGGTCCGGCCGGAGGTACGGCACCTGGCCAACTCGCCCGCCACCCTGCTGCTCCCGGACACCCACTACGACCTGGTCCGCACGGGCCTGGCGATGTACGGGCTGTCGCCGGTCCCGGACATCGGCGGCCCGGCCGACTTCGGGCTGCGCCCGGTGATGGCACTGAACGCGCGCCTCGCGCTGGTCAAGACCGTCCCCGGCGGACACGGCGTCAGCTACGGCCACCTCTACACCACCCCCGGCGAGACCACGCTGGGCCTGGTGCCGCTCGGCTACGCGGACGGCCTGCCCCGGCAGGCCAGCGGCGCCGGGCCGGTGCAGATCGACGGCAAGTGGCGCACGGCCGCCGGGCGGATCGCGATGGACCAGTTCGTGGTGGACCTGAGCGGTGAGACGCCGGAGGTCGGTGCGGAGGTGCTGGTCTTCGGCAACGGCGAGCGCGGCGAGCCGACCGCCGAGGACTGGGCCCGCGCCGCCGGCACCATCGCGTACGAGATCGTCACCCGGATCGGCTCCCGGGTGCCGCGCCGCTATCTGGGCGGAACTCTCTGATGGCCGAGCCCGCCGGTTCGGCCGGCCCCGCCGGGGTGAGCCGGGCCGGGCTGATCGGCATCTCGGTCGGCGTGGTCGCCGCCGGCGCGGCCGCGGGCGTCGCCATCGAGCGCCTGACGGTGGGCCGCGCCACCCGCCGCCGGGCCCGTGAGGAGCTCGACGCGACCGCCCCGTTCGGCACCCTGCGCGGGCGCCCGCGCACCGTCGCCGCCGCCGACGGCACCGAGCTCTACGTCGAGCTGGACGGCCCCGAGCCGGCCGCCGACGCGCTGACCGTGGTGTTCTGCCACGGCTACTGCCTCAACCAGGACAGCTGGCACTTCCAGCGGGCCGCGCTGCGGGCCGGCCTGCGGCTGGTCTTCTGGGACCAGCGCAGTCACGGCCGCTCCGAGCGCTCGCGCTCCTACCTCGCGGGGGAGCCCGCGAGCATCGACCAGTTGGGCGCGGACCTCGGGGCCGTACTGGACGCCGTGGTGCCCACCGGGCCGATCGTCCTGGTGGGCCACTCGATGGGCGGCATGACGGTGATGGCCCTGGCCGACCAGCGGCCGGAGCTCTTCCGCGAGCGCGTCGCGGGGGTGGCGCTGATCGGCACCACGGCCGGCGACTGGGACACCGTGACGTTGGGCCTGCCCGCGATGGGCGCCCGGGTCTGGCGGCGGCTGGCGCCGGGCGTGCTCAAGGCGCTGGGCAGCCAGGTCGGCCTGGTGGAGGCGACCCGGCGGATCGGTGCGGACGTCGCCGCGGTGCTCTACCGGAGGTTCTCCTTCGGCGCCAAGGACGTCGACCCGGCGGTGGCCAGGTTCGCCGAGCAGCTGCTGGACAGCACCCCGATCGACGTGGTGGCCGAGTTCTACCCGGCGTTCGGGGCGCACGAGAAGGCCACCGCGCTGAACGCCCTGGCCGGGCTGCCGGCCTTGGTACTGGCCGGCACCAAGGACCTGCTGACGCCCGCGGCGCACAGCGAGGCGATCGCCGAGGCCCTGCCGGGCGCCGAGCTGGTCATCCTCCAGGACGCCGGCCACCTGGTGATGCTGGAGTGCCCCGACGAGGTCGACCACCGGCTGGCCGCCCTGCTCCGCCGCGCCGCCGCCCACGCCGGCGCTGCGCCGCTACCGGCGTCCGTCCAGCGGCTGGCAGCGCGGGACTGAGCGCCCGCCGGGTGTGGCACCGTGGTGGTCCACCGAACTGTCGAGGAAGGGCACCGGCGCTGTCATGGGCTCGCACACCACTCTCACCGTCCCCACCGCCGAGCGGATGGGCGAGCTCGGCAAGCGGCTGGCCGGCCTGCTCAGGCCCGGTGACCTGGTGCTGCTCTCCGGTGAGCTGGGGGCGGGCAAGACCACGCTGACCCGCGGCCTGGGCGCGGGGCTCGGGGTGCGCGGCGCGGTCACCTCGCCGACCTTCGTGATCGCCCGGGTGCATCCCTCGCTGGTCGGCGGGCCCGCGCTGGTGCATGTGGACGCCTACCGGCTCGGCGGTCTGGACGAGATGGAGGACCTCGACCTGGACGTGTCGCTGCCGGAGTCGGTGATCGTGGTCGAGTGGGGTGAGGGCAAGGTCGAGGACCTCTCCGAGAGCCGCCTCGAACTGCGGATCGAGCGCACGCTCGGCGGCCTTGAGGAGAGCGACGAGCGCCGGGTCACCCTGAACGGCCTCGGTGCCCGCTGGGACGGCGTCGATCTCGCCGCCCTGGACGCCGGGTGACGGGTTTTCCGACGCGCTGTCGGTAAAATGTTGCGGGTACGGTGCCGGGCGTGATGGGATGGGCACGTCAGTTAGGTATGCCTAACTAGGGAGGCGCCATGTCGAGCAGCACCCCCACGCAGGAGACCGCCGCCAGGACACCTGCCCGCGAACACGAGGTCGGGATGCGTGAGCTGCTGGCCGCGGGCGCCGCGGCCGCCGCCGTCTGCACGCCGCCGAGCCGGCCGGCTCAGGCGATCACGGTGACCCGGGTGCCGGTCGGCGCGAAGTCCCAGAGCGTCTGACCGTCCTCCCGGCTCTCCCGGACGCCGCCGGTCTTCGCCTTGGGATCGGCTGCCGGGGTCGCCCCGTCGATCGCGGCACTGAAGCCGAAGACCGTGCCGTTCTGCTCGGCGAACCGGACCACGTGCTCGATCTGCCGGCCGTCCGTGCCGGTGGCCTCGGCGGCGCGGCTGTAGACGCTGAAGCTGCCGGGTGCCGGGCTGACGGAGCCGGGCTCCACCAGGAAGGCCGCCTGCACCTGCGGGGTCTTCTTGGGGTCGACCAGCCACACCTGCTTGGCGCTGACCGAGTAGACCACCCGGCGGCCGGTGCCGGAGGACGCGGGCAGCGTGGCGAGGGCGGCCGTGGGCGCGGCGCTCGGCGAGCCGGCGGCGGTCGGGGAGGCGGCGGCGGGCGATCGCGGCGCCGTCGCGGCGGTCCGCGTCTCGGCGCCGTTCGCCTGGATGGCCAGCAGGCTCACCACCGCCAGGGCGCCCAGCGTCAGACCGGTGACCACGACTCCAGGACCCAGCTTTGCCACGAGCGCTCCCACCATCGGTTGCCGTATCGGAGTGGTGCCGTCGGCCCCATCGTGCCAGGTTCGCGGGCGTGCTCGGCGACGCTGTGAACGTGTGTTCCGTACCAGGACAAAAGGTCGAGCCGCCGACCCTCTAACCTGGAGCCGTGCTGCTGCTCGCGTTCGACACCGCTACCCCCGCCGTCACCGCCGCCGTCCACGACGGCACGGCCGTCCTGGCGCAGACCCACCAGGTCGACGCCAGACGCCATGGTGAGCTGCTGCTGCCCGCCATCGGCGAGGTGCTGGCCGCGGCCGGCGTCGACAAACGCGACCTCACCGCCGTGGCGGTCGGGGTCGGCCCGGGCCCGTACACCGGCCTGCGGGTCGGCCTGGTCACCGCCGCCGCGCTCGGCCACGCGCTCGACCTGCCGGTGTACGGCGTCTGCACGCTGGACGCGATCGCCCACCAGGCCCGTGCCGAGGGACTGACCGGCGCCTTCACGGTGGCCACCGACGCGCGGCGCAAGGAGGTCTACTGGGCCTCCTATGACGCCGACGGCGCCCGCACCGAGGGCCCGGGCGTCGACCGGCCCGCCGAGCTGACGGCCTGTCCGGTGGTGGTGGGCGCCGGCGCGCTGCTCTACCGCGAGGTGTTCGGGGACGTCCGCGCCCCCGAGCACGTCTCGGCCGGCGCACTGGCCGACTTCGCCGCCACCGAGCTGGCGGCCGGCCGCGAGCTGCTGGCGCCGGTGCCGCTCTACCTGCGCCGCCCGGACGCCCAGGTGCCGGCCGGCTACAAGGCGGTGCTCCCGGCGTGACGGCTGCGAGCGTGCGGACCGAGCTGCGGCCGATGCGCTGGTGGGACATCGAACCGGTGCTGGAGCTCGAGCGCCGGCTCTTCCCCGAGGACGCCTGGTCCGCGGCGATGTTCTGGTCCGAACTGGCCGAGGCCCACCCGGGCGGCACCCGCCACTACACCGTGGCCGCCACCCCCGACGGCGCGATCGTCGGCTACGCCGGCCTGATGGCCGTCGGCGCCGAGGGCGACGTGCAGACCATCGCCGTCGACGAGCGCCACCAGGGGCAGGGCCTCGGCGCGGCGCTGCTCACCGACCTGGTCGAGGAGTCCGTCCGGCGCGGCTGCGCCGAACTGCTGCTGGAGGTGCGGATCGACAACTTCGGTGCCCAGCGCCTCTACGAGCGCTTCGGCTTCGCCCCGGTCGGCATCCGGCGCGGCTACTACCAGCCGGCCAACGTGGACGCCCTGGTGATGCGTCTCGACCACCCGAACGACGATGTGAAGGAACCCCGCCATGGCTGACGAACCGCTTGTCCTGGGCATCGAGACCTCCTGCGACGAGACCGGCGTCGGCATCGTGCGCGGCACCACCCTGCTGGCCGACGCGGTGGCCTCCAGCGTGAACGACCACGCCCGCTTCGGCGGCGTGGTGCCCGAGATCGCCAGCCGCGCGCACCTGGAGGCGATGGTCCCCACCATCCAGCGCGCCCTGGACACCGCCGGCATCAAGGCCTCCGACCTGGACGGCATCGCCGTGACGGCGGGCCCCGGACTGGCCGGCGCGCTGCTGGTCGGCGTCTCGGCGGCCAAGGCGTACGCCTGGGCGCTGGACAAGCCGCT
Source organism: Kitasatospora sp. MAP12-44 (assembly GCF_029892095.1). Taxonomy (NCBI): domain Bacteria; kingdom Bacillati; phylum Actinomycetota; class Actinomycetes; order Kitasatosporales; family Streptomycetaceae; genus Kitasatospora; species Kitasatospora sp. MAP12-44. The sequence goes on along the minus strand of NZ_JARZAE010000004.1, from coordinate 3,435,310 downwards.
GTACGGCGTGAACCACCTGGCCTCGCACATCTGCGTGGACCAGCTGGAGCACGGCCGGCTGCCCGAGCCGACGATGGCGCTGCTGGTCTCCGGCGGCCACTCCTCGCTGCTGCTGACCGCCGACATCACCAGCGACGTCCGCCCGCTCGGCGCGACCATCGACGACGCGGCCGGCGAGGCCTTCGACAAGGTGGCCCGGGTGCTGGGCCTGGGCTTCCCCGGCGGCCCGGTGGTGGACCGGATGGCACGCGAAGGCGACCCCAAGGCGATCCACTTCCCGCGCGGTCTGAGCGGCCCCAAGGACCCGGAGTACGACTTCTCGTTCTCCGGCCTGAAGACCGCCGTCGCCCGCTGGGTGGAGGGCAAGCGCCGGGCCGGCGAGGACGTCCCGGTGGCGGATGTCGCGGCCTCCTTCCAGGAGGCGGTCACCGACGTGCTGACCCGCAAGGCGATCAAGGCCTGCCGGGACAACGACGTGGACCACCTGATGATCGGCGGCGGCGTGGCGGCCAACTCGCGGCTGCGCGAGATGGCCCAGCAGCGCTGCGACAAGGCCGGCATCCGGCTGCGGGTGCCGCGCCCCGGGCTCTGCACGGACAACGGCGCGATGGTGGCCGCGCTCGGCTCGGAGATGGTCTGGCGCAACCGGACGGCCTCCGCGCTGCACCTGTCGGCCGACTCCTCGCTGCCGGTCACCGAGGTCTCGGTGCCGCACACCGATGTGCACGGCCAGGCGTACCGGCAGCTGGGTGGCGGGGCGTGACGACGGTCGCGGCGATGTGGGAGGCGCGCGCGGCCGAGGGCCGGGCCGGCGAACTTCTGGCCTGGGCCCGCGCGAGCGCGCTGCCGGCACTGGCCGGGGCCGATCGGGTCGAGCTGTTCAGCGCGCCGGGGGACCGGGTGCTGCTGATCAGCTGGTGGGACGGGCTCGACCCGGTCGCGGCTCCCGAGCCGCCGGCCGGGCTGCTGGCGCGCCCGGTGCACCGCTGGTCGTTTACCAGCGAGTACGTCACTCCGGCGCGGTAACGTTCGTGGTCGAAACCTGACCGAACAGCACATATGGGGGGCACCGCGCCGTGAGGACGTACGACTGGGGCCGGGCGAGGACGTATCTGGCCGGTTCGCTGGTGGTGGCCGCCGCGATCAGCGGCTGCGGCAGCAGCGCGGGCCCGCACAACGCGCAGGGCGGCCCGCCGGCGGCCGGCCAGCCCGCGCTGCCGCCGCCGGCCACCACGCTGCCGACCGGGGCACCGTCCGGGGCCGTCGACCCGGCCGCCTGGGCCAAGTGGAAGCTCCAGCCGCTGCCGGCCGCCCCGCCGGCCCCGGCGGTCAAGCCCGTCAAGCTCACCAAGACCGGCACGGTCCCGGTGATCAGCTCGATCCCGACCACCGACAAGGTGGTCTTCGTGACGATCGACGACGGCGCGGAGAAGGACCCCAAGTTCATCGAGATGATGAACGACCTGAAGGTCCCGATCACGATGTTCCTGATGAACGACACCATCAAGGACAACTACGGCTACTTCAAGCCGTTGCAGGCGCTCGGCAACTCGATCCAGAACCACACGCTGCACCACCCGGCGATGAGCACCAAGTCGGCCGCCGAGCAGAAGGCCGAGGTCTGCGGCGACCAGCAGGTCATCACCCAGCAGTACGGCACCGCGCCGTTCCTGTTCCGCCCGCCGTACGGCGACGGCGCGCACACCCCGACGCTCAACACGGCCGTCCAGCAGTGCGGTCCGCGCGCGGTGGTGATCTGGCAGGAGACCATGCAGATCCACGACATGCAGTACCAGACGGCCGACAAGAAGCTGAAGCCCGGCGACATCATCCTGGCGCACTTCCGCGGCCCGTCGGAGCTCAAGGGCGAGACGATGACCGAGATGTTCGGCGAGCTGCTCAGCCGGATCCAGGAGCAGGGCTTCGCGGTGGCCAGGCTGGACGACTACATCCAGCCGCCCAGCTAGCCCGCGGCCTTGACCGGCTGGGCGAGCATCATCATCGGGGTGCTGCCGATCCGGGTCATCACGACCGTCGCCTCGTTCGCGCCCTCGGGTTTGAGGGCGCGGCGCAGCTCCTCCGGGGTCAGGCCGATGCCGCGCTTCTTGATCACCACGGTGCCGACGCCGCGCGAGCGCAGCAGCGCCTTGAGCTTCTTGATGTTGAACGGCAGCACGTCGGTCACCTCGTACGCGTGCGCGTAGGGGGTCGGGACCAGCTGATCGGACGTCAGGTAGGCGATCATCGGATCCAGTAGCGTGCCGCCCACCTGCTCGGCGACCTCGGCGACCAGGTGGGCGCGGATCACCGCACCGTCCGGCTCGTAGAGGTAGCGGCGGATCGGGCCGGCGGGAGGGTCGGGGAGCCGGCCGCCGGTCAGCGTGCGCCCGCCCGGCAGCAGGGTGGCGCGGTGCGGCTCGGCGGCCTTGGTGCCGAACCAGAGCACGGCCTCCTTGACGTCCCCGTGGTCGGAGACCCACTCGGCCTCGGCGTCCTCGGGGACCGCGTCGTGCGGGATGCCCGGCGCGATCTTGAGCGCGCCGTACGGGGTGCTCCGGCCGGCCTCGATGGCCCAGGCGAGCGGCGGGGAGTACGCGGCGGGGTCGAAGACCCTGCCCTTGGTGGTGCGCCGGGCGGGGTCGGTGAAGACCGCGTCGAAGCCCTCGACGGCGGTCTCGGTGACGTCGGCGCAGCGCACCTCGATCAGCTCGGCGAGCCCGAGCGCGGCGGCGTTGGCGGCGGCAGCCGCGCAGGCCAGCGGGTCGCGGTCGACGGCGAGCACCGCGATCCCGGCCCGGGCCAGCGCGATCGCGTCGCCGCCGATGCCGCCGCAGAGGTCGGCCAGCCGCCGCACGCCGAGCGCCGCGAAGCGCTGCGCGCGCCACTCGGCCACGCTGCGCCGGGTGGACTGCTCGACGCCGTTGGGCGTGAAGTACATCCGGTCGGCGTCCTCGCCGAACTTGGCGCGGGCCCGCTGGCGCAGCTGCGCCTGCCCGATCGCTGCGGAGACCAGCTCGGCCGGGTGCTCGCGGCGCAGCCGGGTGGCCAGCGCCAGCTCCTGGCCGGGCGCGTGCTCCCGCAGCTCGGCCAGCAGCTGCTGGCCCCGGTCGGTGAGCAGGGCCTCAAAAATCTCGATCTCCACCCGCCCATTGTCCCCGGCGGCGGCGCGCCCGGGGACACCGCTCGGATCGAATCGCTGGGCGCGCCGTTGGCACTCTGGTTGACTGAGTGCTAACAGCGGCCTATGGTCGTTCTTGGCACTCCCCCCAGGGGGAGTGCTAACGCGAAAGAGTGGCCTGACCCCCGCGACGGCAGGCCGCAGACGTCGCCACCTACCTGATAGACAACCCCGTAATCTCCGAAGGGGAACTCGGACGTGACCACCGCCAGCAGCAAGGTTGCCATCAAGCCGCTTGAGGACCGCATTGTGGTCCAGCCGCTCGACGCCGAGACCACCACGGCCTCCGGCCTGGTTATCCCGGACACCGCCAAGGAGAAGCCCCAGGAGGGCGTTGTCCTGGCCGTCGGCCCGGGCCGCTTCGAGGACGGTAACCGTCTTCCGCTCGACGTCGCCGTCGGCGACGTCGTCCTGTACTCCAAGTACGGCGGCACCGAGGTGAAGTACCAGGGCGAGGAGTACCTCGTCCTCTCGGCTCGCGACGTTCTCGCCATCATCGAGAAGTAAGCAAGTCCGGCGGGCCCCGTGCCCGCCACCTCGCCTCGCCCCGGATCCGTGTCATCACTGACAGGGGCCCGGGGCGTGGTTGTTGGCTCACGTAGACACCCCAAGGAAACGGAACCATGCCGAAGATCCTGCAGTTCGACGAGGACGCCCGCCGCTCGCTGGAGCGCGGTGTCAACAAGCTCGCCGACACCGTCAAGGTGACCATCGGTCCCAAGGGCCGCAACGTCGTCATCGACAAGAAGTTCGGCGCTCCGACCATCACCAACGACGGTGTCACCATCGCCCGTGAGGTCGAGCTCGACGACCCGTACGAGAACCTTGGCGCGCAGCTCGTCAAGGAGGTCGCCACCAAGACCAACGACGTCGCGGGCGACGGCACCACCACCGCCACCGTGCTGGCCCAGGCCCTGGTCAACGAGGGTCTGCGCAACGTCGCCGCGGGTGCCGGCCCGGCCGCCCTGAAGAAGGGCATCGACAAGGCCGTCGCGGCCGTCACCGAGCACCTGCTCTCGATCGCCCGTGAGGTCGACGGCAAGGACGACATCGCCGCCGTCGCGTCGCTCTCCGCGCAGGACCCGCAGGTCGGCGAGCTCATCGCCGAGGCGATCGACAAGGTCGGCAAGGACGGTGTCATCACCGTCGAGGAGTCGAACACCTTCGGCGTGGAGCTGGACTTCACCGAGGGCATGCAGTTCGACAAGGGCTACCTCTCGCCGTACTTCGTGACCGACGCCGAGCGTCAGGAAGCGGTCCTCGAGGACCCGTACATCCTGATCAACCAGGGCAAGATCTCCTCGATCCAGGAGCTGCTCCCGCTGCTCGAGAAGATCCTGCAGGGCGGTGCCTCCAAGCCGCTGCTGATCATCGCCGAGGACGTGGACGGCGAGGCGCTCTCCACCCTCGTGGTGAACAAGATCCGTGGCACCTTCAACGCGGTGGCCGTCAAGGCCCCCGGCTTCGGTGACCGCCGCAAGGCCATCCTGGGCGACCTGGCCACCCTGACCGGTGCCACCGTCATCTCCGAGGAGGTCGGCCTCAAGCTCGACCAGGCCGGTCTCGACCTGCTGGGCACCGCCCGCCGGGTCACCATCACCAAGGACGAGACCACCGTCGTCGACGGTGCCGGCGACCACGAGGCTGTGGCCGGCCGCGTCGCCCAGATCAAGGCCGAGATCGCCAACACCGACTCGGACTGGGACCGCGAGAAGCTGCAGGAGCGCCTGGCCAAGCTGGCCGGCGGCGTCTGCGTGATCAAGGTCGGCGCCGCCACCGAGGTGGAGCTCAAGGAGCGCAAGCACCGCCTGGAGGACGCCATCTCGGCGACCCGTGCCGCGGTCGAGGAGGGCATCGTCGCCGGTGGTGGCGCCTCTCTCGTGCACGCCCAGAAGGTGCTCGACGGCGGCCTCGGCCTGTCCGGCGACGAGGCGACCGGTGTCGCGGTCGTCCGCAAGGCGCTCGCCGAGCCGCTGCGCTGGATCGCCCAGAACGCCGGCCTCGAGGGCTACGTCATCACCCACAAGGTCGCCGAGCTGGAGGCGGGCTTCGGCTACAACGCCGCCACCGGCGAGTACGGCGACCTGCTGAAGGCCGGCGTCATCGACCCGGTCAAGGTCACCCGCTCCGCGCTGGAGAACGCCGCGTCGATCGCCTCGCTGCTCCTCACCACCGAGACCCTCGTGGTGGAGAAGCCGGCCGACGAGGACGCCGCTGCCGCCGCGGGTCACTCGCACGGTGGCCACGGCCACTCGCACTGAGTAGTCGCCGAAGGCCCGGCCGCCCCCGCTGAGCGGGGGCGGCCGGGCCTTCGGCGTACCCGGCGCCCGCGCGGTACGGGCGCGCAGTCGTGGGGCGTAGCGTGAACGCATGATCGAGGCTCGCCATCTCCGGGTCCTGCGGGCCGTCGCCCGCACCGGCTCCTTCTCCGCCGCCGCCCGCGAACTGGGCTGCACCCAGCCGGCCATCAGCCAGCAGATGAAGGCGCTGGAGAACGCCGTCCAGCTGCCGTTGGTGGTCCGGGTGGGCCGTGGGATGCAGCTGAGCGAGGCCGGGCAGGTGCTGCTGAAGCACGCCACCGGGATCCTGGCCGGACTCTCGGCGGCCGAGGAGGAGGTGGCGGCGATCGCCGGCCTGCGGGCCGGACGGGTGCGGTTGGTGTCCTTCCCGACCGCGAGTTCCACTCTTGTGCCGCCCGCCGTCGCCCAGCTGCGGGGCGCCCATCCGGGGGTTCGCGTGTCGCTGGTGGAAGCCGAGCCGCCGGAGTCGCTGGCGATGCTGCGCGGCGGCGAGTGCGAGATCGCGCTGGCCTTCCGCTATCCGGGTTCGGCCGCCGCACCGGTGGCGCCGGCGCACTCCGGCAGCCGGGCCGCGCGGGCCGAGGCGACGTTGGCGGCCGCCGAGACGGCGGCCGCCAACGACTGGTCCGATCTGGTGGTGCGGCCGCTGCTTGACGACCCGTTGGTCGGGCTGCTGCCGGCCGGACACCGGCTGGCCGACTGCGGTGAGCAGCGGCCGGCGGCGCTGGCCGAGCTGGCCGAGGAGCAGTGGATCGCGGGCTGCCCGCAGTGCCGCGGGCATCTGGTGGAGCTCTGCGCGGGGGCCGGATTCGAGCCCCGGATCGACTTCGCGACCGACGACTACCCGGCGGTGGTCGGCTTGGTGGCGGCTGGGCTCGGGGTCGCGGTGCTCCCGCGGCTCGCGCTGGCGGCGGTCCGCTGCGACGGGGTGGCGGCGGTCCCGGTGCACGCGGGGTCGGGTGGACCCGCGCTGCGGGAGGTCGTCGCGCTGACCCTGCCGGATCTGGTCGACGTGCCGGCCGTCGCGCTCATGCTGGACCGGCTCGCCGCGGTGGCGGCCGGTCGCTGATTCGGGGGACCAAGGGGTCGGGTGTCGTCGGGTGGGCGTGCTGGGCGGAAGAAACGTTTCTGCTCACTGACGTGCGGTCAGTGGTACCTCGATCAGTCGGTTGCGCGAACGGCCCTGCAGCTCCTCGCGCTCGTCCTCGGTGAGGCCGCCCCAGACGCCGTACGGCTCGCGCACCGCGAGCGCGTGGGCCGCGCACTCGGTGCGGACCGGGCAGCGCATGCAGACCTCTTTGGCGCTCTGCTCGCGTGAGCTGCGGGCGGCGCCGCGTTCCCCCTCGGGATGGAAGAACAGTGAACTGTCCACGCCGCGGCAGGCGGCGGAGAGCTGCCAGTCCCACAGGTCCGCGTTCGGGCCGGGGAGTCGGGAGAAATCTGCCATGGCTCATTCCCTTCGGCGAGGCATCGAGGCGTCGGGGGTGGACGCCTGGAAATATGACTTACGGCGACCTACTGGACAAGTCATCCACAGAGTTACACAACAGTCAATGATCGTACAAAAGGTATGAAAACGGGCGAACGGGGCACGAGGTTTGACGGTCGCCGGTGTCGCGAGCGGGCCCCGCGGCGCGTCGGCTGCGCTGTGTGGACGGCCTCCCGATGCCGTACTCCGGCGTGCGCGTCCTGCGCCCACCGCGCGCCACGTGCGCAAAAGAGCGGCCGTTGCCCCGCGATGCGACTGATCGGTAATGGGTTGGCCACGTACAGTGGTGGAGATGGCCCTGAAAGCCGTAACTCATTCGAGTGACGGTCGTTGGAAGTGCGGAGGCGGTTGGCAGGCGCCGGGTGAACGGGAACGATCGCGCGATGGCAGCGATCCGAACGGGGTCCGGCGCCGAAGAGGCCGTGTCGGAGAGATTCGTACCAGCCAGGAGGCTCAACGTGACGCGGATCAGCTGCGGAGGACGGTCATGACATCCGTTCTCGTTTGCGACGATTCACCGCTCGCTCGGGAGGCGCTGCGCCGCGCGGTCGCCACCGTGCCGGGTGTCGACCGGGTGACCACGGCGACGAACGGTGAGGAGGTCCTCCGCCGCTGGGTGGCCGACCGCTCCGATCTCGTCCTGATGGACGTCCGGATGCCCGGACTCGGCGGGGTCGAGACGGTCCGCCGACTGCTGTCGGCCGACCCGGGCGCCCGCATCATCATGCTCACCGTCGCCGAGGACCTCGACGGCGTGGCGCTGGCGGTCGCCGCCGGGGCGCGCGGCTACCTGCACAAGGACGCCTCGCGCGCCGAGCTGCGGGCCACCGTCACCCAGGCGCTCGCCGACCCGACCTGGCGGCTGGCGCCCCGCCGGCTGCGCAGCCCGGACATGGGGGCGGCCCCGACCCTGACGGCACGTGAGATCCAGGTGCTGGAGGGGATGAGCCACGGCCGGAGCAATGCGGAGATCGGCCGCGAGCTCTTCCTCTCCGAGGACACCGTGAAGACCCACGCCCGCCGGCTCTTCAAGAAGCTCGGTGCCTCGGACCGCGCCCACGCGGTGGCTCTCGGTTTCCGCTGGGGCCTGGTCCGCTGATTGCGGTCGGCCTCGCCCTGGCGCGCCCCTTTTCCTCCGCAACGGAGGGAGGGGCGTGCCGGGATATAGGCCGTTGCGGCTCGCAGGCTGCACCATGGAGGGGTGGAACACCTCGGGGAGCAGCGGACAGGCACTGCGGCGGACCGTCCGGTCATCGACAGCGAGGACGGCGGAGGTGGGCAGGTGCCGGCTGCGGATAACGTTCAGGTGCACAACTCCGGACGCGGTGCGACGTTTTCCGCCGCGACCAGGCACCATGGACCGATGCGTGACGACGAGGCCGCCGACCCCGGCGAGGCAGACCCGGGCGGGGCCGCACCCGATGACCCGGCCCGTGAACCGTCGTCCCCAGGCGGCCGAGGCCGCCGTCAGAGCACCCACACCGGTACCTCGCCGCTGATCGCTGAGCTGGTGGGGGCCGCCGTGCGGGGCGAGGGTCCGGCGACTGACGCCCTGTTGGCCTATGTCCACCCGCTGGTGCTGCGCTACTGCCGGGGCCGGCTGGTCCGGCTGCCCGGCGGCGCCCGGCACCACGTCGACGACGTCGCCCAGGAGGTCTGCGTCGCGGTGCTCTGCGCGCTGCCCCGCTACCGGGACGAGGGCCGGCCGTTCGAGGCCTTCGTCTACAGCATCGCGGCGCACAAGATCGCCGATCTGCAGCGGGCCGCGATGCGCGGGCCCGGTTCGACGATCATCCCGCCGGACGACCTGCCGGAGCTGCCCGACGAGGCGCTCGGCCCCGAGGAGCGGGCGCTGCTGAGCAGCGACGCCGCCTGGATGCGCGAGCTGCTGTCCAACCTGCCGGCCCGTCAGCGCGAGCTGGTGCTGCTGCGGATCGCCGCCGGGCTCTCGGCGGAGGAGACCGGCGAGGTGCTCGGGATGTCGCCGGGCGCCGTCCGGGTGGCCCAGCACCGCGCGCTCAGCCGACTGCGGGCGCTCGCGGAGGAGTCCGCCTAGCGGGACCGGTCGTACCGGAATGGCCCACGCGGGGTGGGTGTTGTCAAGGGGGCGCGAGCTGACATTCCCGGTGCCAGTACCATGGGGTATCGGCGCCTGGACAGGTGGCCAAAGATTCGCACCCGAGCGCGGGGTTCTGTTGGAGCTTCCTCCAAGCGCGGTGCTTCTGGTGGCCTGGACCTGAGCCGGTGAGCGCGCGGGTGCGGTGCGGCCGTCACCACGGTCACCGATCACCCGCACGGAGCGAGCAACGCGCCCGCCACCCTCAGCGGGGCGTGCACAGATCGACAGCCGCCACGGGAAGGTGCCCAATGTCTTACAACGCCGCAGGTGTACCCGAGAAGTTCGCCATGCTCGGGCTCACCTACGACGACGTCCTGCTGCTGCCCGGGGCCTCGTCGGTGCTGCCCAACCAGGTCGCCACCGCCTCCCGGGTGTCGCGCAACGTCCAGGTGAACATCCCGCTGCTCTCCGCGGCGATGGACAAGGTCACCGAGGCCCGGATGGCCATCGCGATGGCCCGCCAGGGCGGCGTCGGCGTGCTGCACCGCAACCTTTCCATCGAGGACCAGGCCAACCAGGTCGACCTGGTGAAGCGCTCCGAGTCCGGCATGGTCACCGACCCGATCACGGTCGGCCCGGAGACCACCCTGGGCGAGGCCGACGCGCTCTGCGCCAAGTTCCGGATCAGCGGTGTGCCGATCGCCGACGAGAGCGGCAAGCTGCTGGGCATCGTCACCAACCGCGACATGGCCTTCGAGTCGGACCGCAGCCGCAAGGTCCGCGAGATCATGACGCCGATGCCGCTGATCACCGGCAAGGTCGGCATCTCCGGCGAGGACGCCATCGCCCTGCTGCGCCGGCACAAGATCGAGAAGCTGCCGCTGGTCGACGACGAGGGCCGGATCAAGGGCCTGATCACCGTCAAGGACTTCGTCAAGGCGGAGAAGTACCCGCTGGCCGCCAAGGACTCCGAGGGCCGGCTGCTGGTGGGCGCCGCCGTCGGTGCCAGCGCCGAGGCGTTCGATCGCGCGCAGGCGCTGGTCGAGGCCGGCGTCGACTTCCTGGTGGTGGACACCTCGCACGGCCACAACAGCAACGCGCTGGAGTGGATGGCCAAGATCAAGTCGGCGGTCCGGGTGGACGTCGTCGGCGGCAACGTCGCGACCCGCGACGGCGCGCAGGCGCTGATCGACGCCGGCGTGGACGGCGTGAAGGTCGGTGTCGGCCCGGGCTCGATCTGCACCACCCGCGTGGTGGCCGGGATCGGCGTCCCGCAGGTCACCGCGATCTACGAGGCGGCCGTGGCCTGCCGTGCGGCGGGCGTGCCGGTGATCGGCGACGGCGGCCTGCAGTACTCCGGTGACATCGGCAAGGCGCTGGCCGCCGGTGCCGACACCGTGATGCTCGGCAGCCTGCTGGCCGGTTGCGAGGAGTCGCCCGGCGAGCTGCTCTTCATCAACGGCAAGCAGTTCAAGTCCTACCGCGGCATGGGCTCGCTGGGCGCCATGCAGTCGCGCGGCCAGGGCCGTTCGTACTCCAAGGACCGCTACTTCCAGGCCGAGGTGGGCTCGGACGACAAGCTCGTCCCCGAGGGCATCGAGGGCCAGGTGCCCTACCGCGGCCCGCTGTCGGCCGTGCTGCACCAGCTGGTCGGTGGCCTGCGGCAGACCATGGGTTACGTCGGGGCGGCCACCGTGGCCGAGATGGAGAGCAAGGGCCGGTTCGTCCGGATCACCTCCGCCGGGCTCAAGGAGAGCCACCCGCACGACATCCAGATGACCGTCGAGGCACCGAACTACCACAGCCGCTGAGACTCCCCGCGAAGGCCCGCCGCCTGGACCCCGAGGTCCGGGTGGCGGGCCTTCGTGCGCACCGGGTCCGGTCGTCCGGGATACTGGGGGCGATCGTGAGCAGCAAGCAGCAGAGAGGCTCGAAGTGACTGAGATCGAGATCGGGCGAGGTAAGCGCGGCCGCCGGGCGTACTCCTTCGACGACATTGCCGTCGTCCCCAGCCGCCGGACCCGGGACCCGAAGGAGGTCTCGATCGCCTGGCAGATCGACGCCTACCGGTTCGAGCTGCCGTTCCTGGCAGCCCCGATGGACAGCGTGGTCTCGCCCGCGCAGGCCATCGCCATCGGCCAGCTGGGCGGCCTCGGGGTGCTCAACCTCGAAGGGCTGTGGACCCGCTACGAGGACCCGCAGCCGCTGCTCGACGAGATCGCCGAGATCCCCGACCAGGCCGTGGCCACCCGCCGGCTGCAGGAGATCTACTCCGCGCCGATCCAGGCCGACCTGATCAAGCAGCGGATCAAGGAGGTGCGCGACTCCGGTGTCGTCACCGCCGCCGCGCTCTCCCCGCAGCGCACCGCCGAGTTCTCCAAGGCCGTCGTGGACGCGGGCGTGGACGTCTTCGTGATCCGCGGCACCACGGTCTCCGCCGAGCACGTCTCGGGCGCGGCCGAGCCGCTCAACCTGAAGCAGTTCATCTACGAGCTGGACGTCCCGGTGATCGTCGGCGGCTGCGCCACCTACACCGCGGCGCTGCACCTGATGCGCACCGGCGCGGCCGGTGTGCTGGTCGGCTTCGGCGGCGGCGCGGCGCACACCACCCGCAACGTGCTGGGCATCCAGGTCCCGATGGCGACCGCGGTGGCCGATGTGGCCGCCGCCCGCCGCGACTACATGGACGAGTCCGGCGGCCGCTATGTGCACGTGATCGCGGACGGCGGCGTCGGCTACAGCGGCGACATCGCCAAGGCGGTGGCCTGCGGCGCGGACGCGGTGATGATCGGTGCCGCGCTGGCCCGCGCCACCGACGCCCCCGGCAAGGGCTTCCACTGGGGCATGGAGGCCGTGCACGAGGAGCTGCCGCGCGGCAAGCGGGTCAACCTCGGTACGGTCGGCAGCACCGCGGAGATCCTGGCCGGCCCGTCGCACACCCCCGACGGCACGATGAACCTGTTCGGCGCGCTGCGTCGGGCGATGGCCACCACCGGTTACTCCGAGCTGAAGGAGTTTCAGCGCGTCGAGGTGACGGTCAGCCACCGCTGATGAGACTCTCCGGGTGGTGGGTCATCACTCGGGCGAACGGGTGCGAGGCCGGTGCGGTCGTCCTTCGGGCGGCCGCACCGGCGTGTTTGAGGGTCGAATCCGGCCAGAGCTGACAAACCGAGGGGCCGCGTGAACAATCGCCGCGGGTACAGGGGATGATGGAGGCTTGGCCGTCCCGGTGTCCGTGCGAACCGACGGCCCGTCACCCGACCGGCAGCAGCACATGGGGGAACGCCCGAATGACCCAGCCGCAGGGCACTTCAGGACGCGTCCTGGCCGGCCGCTACCGGCTCGACTCGATCCTCGGCAGCGGAGGGATGGGGACCGTCTGGCGGGCCGAGGACGAAATGCTGGGCCGGATCGTGGCGGTGAAGGAACTGCGCATGCACGGCGGCGTGGACGATGACGAGAAGCACCGTCTGATCGTCCGTACGCTGCGCGAGGCCAAGGCCACCGCCCGGATCCGGCACGCCGCCGCCGTCACCGTCTACGACGTGGTCGAGGAGGACGACCGGCCGTGGATCGTGATGGAGCTCGTCGACGGCCGCTCGCTGGCCGAGGTCATCAAGGAGGACGGGCCGGTCGCGCCGATCCGGGCCGCCGAGATCGCGCTCGAACTGCTCGGCGTGCTCGGCGCCGCGCACAGCCACGGGATCCTGCACCGCGATGTGAAGCCGTCCAATGTGCTGATCGGCGAGGACGGCCGGGTGGTGCTCACCGACTTCGGCATCGCCAGCGTGGAGGGCGACACCTCGGTGACCTCCACCGGGATGCTGGTCGGCGCGCCGTCGTACATCTCGCCGGAGCGCGCCCGCGGGCAGAAGCCCGGGCCGCCGGCCGACCTGTGGTCGCTGGGCGGGACGCTCTACGCGATGGTCGAGGGCACGCCGCCGTACGACCGGGGCTCCGCACTGGCCACGCTCACCGCGGTGATGACGGAGGATCTGCCCGCGCCGGCCAACGCCGGTCCGCTGCGGCCGGTCATCGAGGGGCTGCTGGACAAGGATCCGGTGCTGCGGCTGGACGCCTCGGCGACCCGGTCGATGCTCAAGCGGATCGTCGCCGAGTCGACGACCAAGACGGAGTCGACGACGGTGGTGGTGGCGCCGGTGGTTGAGGCGGCGTCAGCCAAGACCGACGCCGTCGCCAAGGCGGGCCAGGGCAAGGCAGGCCAGGGCAAGGCAGGCTCGGCCAAGGGTGGTTCGCCCAAGGACGAGCCGACCAGGGCCGGCCTCGGCAAGGAGAGCGCGGCCAAGCCGAAGAAGAAGGGTGTGCCGGGCCTCGGCACCGTCCGGGTGGGCAGCGCGCTGGCCGCCGCGGACGGTTCGCCGGCGGTGGTCCCGAGCGCCGCTCCGGCGGTCGCCGACCCCGCTGCCACCGGCACGTGGTCGCGCAGCGGGACGCTGGCGGCCGGCAGTCGGCTGCGGCGCTGGCAGCTGCTGGCGGCGGTGTTGGTCGTGCTGCTGCTGATAGCCGCCGGAGTCTGGCTCGCGAAGGGCTCGAACGGGGCCGCCGACAAGGCCGCCCCGCCCGTCGTCCCGGTCCGTTCGTCGACGGTGGGCAACGTCACCTCGGCCGGGCCGTCCCCGGCGTCGCCCGCCACCAAGCCGGCGGCGGCGCCGTCGGCCAGTGCGCCGGCCACGCCCGCGCCGCAGAGCGCGGCCCCGACGCCCCCCGCCACCCCGGCTGCCTCGGCGCCCGCCTCGCCCGCCTCGCCCGCCGCGCCCGCCGTCCCCCCGGGTTACGCGGCCTACCAGGACCCCTCGGGCTTCACCGTCGACCTGCCCACCTGGCTGGTCTTCGACCAGGCGGACTCCGGCGCCACCAGCCACGTCTTCCAGGGCAACGGCCTGCGGCTGCAGATCGACTGGACCACCACCCCCGGGCCCAGCGCGGTCGCCGCCTGGCAGGCGGAGGAGCCGTCGGTCCGCGACAAGGTCAGCAACTACCAGCAGCTCCAGCTCAAGGCGATCAGCTACCGGCAGTGGAGCAACGCCTCCGACTGGGAGTGGACCTTCGGCTCGGGCACCACCAAGCACTCGCTCAATCGCGGCTTCGTGACCGGCAAGTACGGTTATGCGCTCTACTGGACCTCGAACGACAGCGACTGGAACTCAAGCGCGAACAGCCTGGCCAGGCAGACCGCCTTCGACACCTTCCAGCCCGCTCCCTAGCGAGAGGCGACAGCCGTGAGAGCCGGCCCTGGACACACGGTGGCAGGCCGCTACCAGCTGACGGCCCGTCCGGAGCCATCAGTCGAGCACGGTGAGGCCGAGCACGGTGAGCAGTGGCACGCGGTGGACGACCGGACCGGCGTCCCGGTGCTGCTGGAGGCGCTGGAACTGCCGGAGGTGCTGGCCCCGGACCTCTACGACGCCGACAGCCCGGCCCCGAGCCGCTGGCTGGACCCGGCGGAGGTCGTCGCGCAGGCGCGGGCGGCGATCGCCGCCTGCCCGGAGCACCCGCGGCTGCGGCAGGCCTTCGACGTGGTCGCCGAGGACGGCGCGGTCTGGATCGTGGGGGAGCTGCCGCCCGCCGTCGAGCTGGCCGAGCTGCTGGTGGACGGCACCCTGGCGCCCTACCGGGTGGCCGAGCTGGCCTCGGACCTGGCGGGCGCGCTGCGCGCGGTGCACACCGCGGGCCTGGTGCACGGGAACATCGGGATCGAGCAGGTGCTGGTCTGCGAGGACGGCGCCGCGCTGCTCGGCGGTCGCGCGCTCGGTGTGGCACAGGAGGCGCTGGCCCGCGCGCTGGGCGGTCCGGACGGGCGGCGCCGGACGGAGGTCAGGGCCGGGCTGGTCGGCCTGGGAGCCGAGCGCTGGGCGCCGGAGCTGCTCACCCCCGCCGGGACGGCGGAGCAGGCCGCCGACTGCTGGGCGCTGGGCGTGCTGATCTACCGGCTGCTGCTGGGGCACGGCCCGTTCCCCGAGCAGAGCCCGACCTCGCTCTTCGCCGCGGTGCGGTCCGGCTGGCCGACGTCCACCGAGGGCTGCGGGCCGCTGCGCCCGCTGGTGGACCGGCTGCTGGCCGCCGACCCGTCGGCGCGTCCGGGCGCCGAGGAGATCCGGACCTGGCTCACTGGGCTGCTGGCGACCGCGCCCGAGCCGTACCAGCCGGCGCAGGAGCCGGCGCACCTGCCGGTGCTGCGCCCCGCCCGTCCGCTGGTGTTCCGTCGGCGTGCCGCGGCCCCGGCGGTGGCGCCCGAGCACGCCGCTCGGCACGCCAGGGCGGCTTCGTCCGCGCCCTCGCCGGTGCTGCTGGTCGGCGGGGTGCTGACCGCGATGCTGCTGGCGCTGGCGGCCGTGGTCCTGCTGGGCGGCTGAGACCGGCTGAGACCGACTGAGTGCCGGCTGTGGTAACGGTCACAGGGGGGTCACGTGACCGGGTCGCGATATCGATGGCCGAACAGGGCGCCTAATCTGTGGGGAAGACATTGTTCGAACGGTGATCAGTCGCGTGGTGCACCGAAGAGGGGGAGCGGTCGCCATGAGTGGACAGGACCAGATCGGGCCGGAGAACGTGTCCGAGGCGCAGAACGTGTCCGAGGCGCAGGGCCGGACCGCCGAGCAGGAGCAGGACCAGGATCAGGCCCCGGAGCCGGCCGCCGCGCCCGCGTCCGCGGACAGAGCCGCTGCTCAGTGGCCGCAGCCCCCGCAGGCCGCCGAGCGGTTGCTGGCCGGCCGCTACGAGCTGGGGGCGCGGCTCGGGCGCGGCGGCATGGGGACCGTCTGGCGGGCCAAGGACCGGATGCTGGACCGCGAGGTGGCGGTCAAGGAGCTCACGGTCAACCACCTCCCCGAGGAGGACCTGGCGATCCTGCAGTCCCGGATGAAGCAGGAGGCCCGGGCCGCGGCCCGGATCAAGCACCCGGGCGTGATCACCATCCACGACGTGCTGGAGCAGGACGGCCGCCCGTGGATCGTGATGGAGCTGATCGACGGCCGCTCGCTCGCCGATGTGATCACCCAGGACGGCACGCTCTCCCCGCGCGAGGCGGCCGAGGTGGGCGTCCAGGTGCTGGCGGCGCTGCACCGCGGCCACCAGCTCGGGGTGCTGCACCGGGACGTGAAGCCGGCCAACGTGCTGCTGGAGCACGGCACCGGGCGCGCCGTGCTGCTGGACTTCGGCATCGCCAAGTTCGAGGGCTCCGGTGAGCTGACCCGGCCCGGTGACCTGGTCGGTTCGCCCGACTACCTGGCGCCCGAGCGGGCCCAGGGCGAGCGTCCGGGGCCGAGCTCGGACCTGTGGGGCCTGGGCGCCACGCTGTACGCGGCGGTGGAGGGGCAGTCGCCGTTCCGCCGGGACTCGCCGCTGAGCACGCTGGCCGCGGTGGTCTCCGAGCCGCTGCCCGAGCCGCGCCGGGCCGGTGCGCTCGGGCCGGTGCTGGCGGCGCTGATGGCCCGCGAGGTGGCGGACCGGCCCAGCGCCGACGAGGCGCTGCGGATGCTGGCCGAGGTGACCGCCGGGCACACCGTCGGCATCAAGCTGGCCCCGCGCGGGACGCCCCATCGGACCCCGACCCAGTCGGTGCCGGTGGTGGATCGCAACCAGGTCGAGCCGGACGCGGCGCCGACCCCTGAGTCGGTGGCGACGGCGGTGCAGGCCGACGCCGGCTCGACGCTGCCCACCGAGGTCCGTCCCGCCGCGGCCCCCAGGCGCGGGCGTACCGTCCTCAAGGTGGCGCTGGCCGGCCTGGTCGCGGCGCTGCTGGCCGGGACGGCGGCGTATGTGGTCACCCACCAGCTGCACACCACCCCGGTCGCCATCGCCCCCGGCCCCTCGCCGTCCGTGACGCCCACCGAGGACGCCACCGGCTCGCCCGCGCCGCTGGATTCGCCGCCGGCCGGCTACACCTGGCAGCAGGACGATCAGGGCTTCCGCTTCCTGCTGCCGACGGACGGCGGCAGCTGGGTCCGGACGGCGAAGGACAACAACATCTTCTACACCCCGGACCTGCAGCGGCACCTGATCCAGTTCGCGGTGTCGGTCGGCCAGTTGGAGTCGCCGCTGGCCCACGTGCAGAGTCTGGCGGCGGTCGACAGCAAGCTGAAGGACTACCACCAGGAGAGCCTGGGGGCGACGCAGGTGCACGGCCACCAGGCGGCCCGGTGGGTGTGGACCTTCACCTGCACCTCGAGCTGCCCCAACCCCGGTCCGCGCAAGGTCTTCTGGGAGGAGTTCCAGGACTCCGACGGCACCGCGTACGCGATGCTGTCCTCCGGTCCGGCCTCGGACGCCACGCTGACCGAGGCACGCTTCATCGCCCTGCTTAACAACTTCACGGTCACCCACTAGGTTTCCTGTTACCGACGGGTATCTAACTGCCGCTCCAGGGCCTAGGCTGCGCCCATGACGGACATTTCGGCAGAGAGCCGCGGCACACGCCGCAACCCCGTGGCACCGGGCGCCGGCCGTACGGTCGCCTCGGCGGTCCCGCAGTCCCTGGTCGCCCGGCTGGCCCGCGGGGTCACCGCGGGCGGCGAGGGCGACCCGGTGGAGACCACCGCGCCGCTGACCGGTGAGCGGCTCGCCACCCTGCCGCAGTCGACGCCGGCGGACGTCCAGGCTGCCTACGGGCTGGCCCGGCGCGCGCAGCAGGCCTGGGCCGCGCCGCCGGTGCGCCGCCGGGCCGCCGTCCTGCTGCGCTTCCACGACCTGCTGCTCAGGCGGCAGGACGAGGGGCTCGACCTGATCCAGGCGGAGACCGGCAAGTCCCGACTGCACGCCTTCGACGAGATCATGTCCGTCGCCATGGCGGCCCGCTACTACGGGCGCCGGGCGCCGGGCTACCTGCGCGACCGCCGCCGCGGCGGGGCGATGCCGGTCCTGACGCACACCGTCGAGGCGCGTCGGCCCAAGGGCGTGGTCGGGCAGATCTCGCCCTGGAACTACCCGCTGGAGCTCTCGGTCGGCGACGCGCTGCCGGCCCTGGTCGCGGGCAACGGGCTGGTCACCAAGCCCGACACGCAGACCGCGCTGACCGCGCTCTGGGCCCGCGAGCTGCTGATCGAGGCCGGGCTGCCGGCCGAGCTGTGGCAGATCGTGATCGGCGACGGACCGGTGGTCGGCCCGGCCGTGGTCGAGCAGGCGGACTACGTCTCGTTCACCGGCTCCACCCGCACCGGTCGCGAGGTGGCCCAGCGGGCGGCCGCCCGACTGGTCGGCGCCTCGCTCGAACTGGGCGGCAAGAACCCGATGCTGGTGCTGGCCGACGCCGACCTGGACCGGGCCGCGGAGGGCGCGCTGCGGGCCTGCTTCTCCTCCGCCGGCCAGCTCTGCGTCTCGATCGAGCGGCTCTTCGTGCACCGCTCGGTGGCGGACCGGTTCCTGGCGGCGTTCGCCGAGCGGACCAGCGCGATGCGGCTCGGCGGCGGCCTCGCATACGGCGCCGACATGGGATCGCTGGTCTCCGAGCGGCAGTTGGAGGTGGTCAGCCGGCATGTCGAGGAGGCGGTCAAGGCCGGCGCCACGGTGCTGGCCGGCGGCCGGGCCCGGCCCGATCTCGGCCCGCTCTTCTATGAGCCCACCATCCTGGACGGGGTCACCGACCAGATGCCGGTCTGTGTCGAGGAGACCTTCGGTCCGGTCGTCTCGGTCTATCGCTTCGACACCGAGGAGGAGGCCGTCGCCCTCGCCAACTCCTCGTCGTACGGCCTGAATTCGAGCGTGTGGACGAAGGACGCGCGGCGCGGCCGGGCGATCGCGGCGAGGCTGCGCACCGGCACCGTCAACGTCAACGAGGGCTATGCGGCCGCCTACGGCTCGGTGGCCTCGCCGATGGGCGGCATGGGCGACTCCGGCCTCGGCCGGCGGCACGGATCCGACGGCATCCTGCGCTACACCGAGGCGCAGACCATCGCCACCCAGCGGCTGGCCCCGATCGCCCCCTCGCACGGCCTGAACGACGAGCGGTTTGCCGCGCTGCTCACCACAGGGCTCCGGATCATGAAGGCCATCGGCATCAAATGAGCTCCGACGAGAGGGAGTTGAAGACAGTGACGGACGACGGGAGGGTCGACCCCGACCTCGGCCTCGACTACGACTACGACTACGACGTGATCGTGATCGGCTCGGGCTTCGGCGGCTCGGTCGCGGCGCTGCGGCTGACCGAGAAGGGCTACAAGGTCGCCGTCCTGGAGGCCGGCCGCCGCTTCGCCCGGGACGAACTGCCCGCCAACTCCTGGGATGTGAAGAACTACCTGTGGGCACCGGCCCTCGGGCTCTACGGCATCCAGCGGATCCACCTGCTGGCCAATGTGCTGGTGCTCGGCGGGGCCGGCGTGGGCGGCGGCTCGCTCAACTACGCCAACACCCTGTATGTGCCGCCGAAGGCCTTCTTCGAGGACCGCCAGTGGCAGCACATCACCGACTGGCAGGAGGAGTTGGGCCCCTTCTACGACCAGGCGCAGCGGATGCTGGGGGTGCGCACCAACCCCACGACCACGCCCTCGGACGTCCACCTCAAGGCCGCCGCCGAGCGGATGGGCGTCGGCGACACCTTCCACCTCGCGCCGGTCGGCGTCTTCTTCGGCGACGGCAAGGACGCCGACGGCACGGCGAAGGCCGCGCCGGGGGCGGAGGTCGAGGACCCGTACTTCGGCGGCGCCGGACCCAGCCGCAAGGCCTGCGTGGAGTGCGGCGAGTGCATGACGGGCTGCCGTCGCGGCGCGAAGAACATGCTCACCGAGAACTACCTCTACCTGGCGGAGGCCAACGGCGCCGAGATCCACCCGCTCACCACGGTGGCCCGGCTGCGCGAACACGGTGAAGGATTCGCCGTCGACGTGCGGCGCACCAACGCCCGCTCGCGCGACGCCGAGCGGGCCGGCGCGCGGACCCTGACCGCCGCCAGGGTGGTGGTCGCGGCCGGGACGTACGGCACCCAGACGCTGCTGCACCGGATGCGCGCGCAGGGCCGGCTGCCCCGGATCTCGGCCCGGCTCGGCGAGCTGACCCGGACCAACTCCGAGGCCCTGGTGGGCGCGCAGACCACCGACCGGCGCTACGGGCGTCCGGTGGACTTCACCAAGGGGGTGGCGATCACCTCGTCCATCCACCCGGACGAGAACACCCACATCGAGCCGGTGCGCTACGGCAAGGGCTCCAACGCGATGGGGTTCCTCTCGATCATCCAGGTGCCCGGCGCCGGGCGCGGACCGCGCTGGCTGCGGGCCGGGAGCACCGCCGTCAAGCACCCCGTGGTGTTCGCCCGGTCGTTGAGCAACCGCAAGTGGTCGGAGCGGACCATCATCGGCCTGGTGATGCAGTCGGTGGACAACTCCATCACCGTCTCGTTGAAGCAGAAGGGGCTCGGCAAGGGCAAGTTGACGTCCGGCCAGGGGCATGGCGCGCCCAACCCGACCTGGATCCCGGCCGCCGAGGAGGGCGCCAAGGCGCTGGCGGCGGAGATCAACGGCTTCGCCGGCGGCACCGTCGGGGACCTCTTCGACATCCCGATGACCGCGCACTTCATCGGCGGCTGCCCGATCGCGGACAGCCCGCAGGACGGCGTCGTCGACCCGTACCACCGGCTCTACGGCCACCCGGGGATCAGCGTGGTGGACGGCTCGGCGATCTCGGCCAACCTGGGCGTCAACCCCTCGCTGACGATCACCGCGCAGGCCGAGCGGGCGATGTCGATGTGGCCCAACAAGGGCGGGGCGGACCAGCGTCCGGCGCAGGGCGAGCCGTACCGCCGGGTGGCGCCGGTCGAGCCGGTGCGGGCCGCTGTGCCGGCCGGGGCGTTCGGGGCGCTGCGGCTGCCGCTGCTGGCGGTGCCCGAGGTGCCGAAGCGTCCGTAACAGCGGGCGCCGTCACGGTTGTTACAGAGTCGGCCGCCGGGTGTTACACGCCCGGCGGTCGACCGTGAGGAGCGATTCCTAGCGTAGCCAGCGTCAACCCCCGGCCAGTCCGGCCGGGGGAGACGAGCTCTCGGAGGACTCCTCATGTCAGGTGCTTTGAACGTCCGGCGTTCCGTGCGTCTCGCGCTGGTCTCCTGCGGTGTCGCGACCGTGCTGTTCGGGTCCGGCGCCGCGGCCTTCGCGGACGGCCCGAGCCCGACGCCCGCCGCCTCCGCGCCCAGTGCCGTCGCGCCCGCCGCCACGCCCACCGCCGCGCCGGGTGGCGTGATGTCGACCCCCACGCCGAGCGTGGGCGGCTCGAACGTCCCGGCCGTCAAGAACACCGCCGGCCCCGCTCCCACGCCCTCGGCCGCGTCGGGCACCCAGCAGGTGACGACCGTCCCCAAGGGCGGCGCGCAGACCGGTGAGGCGGACAGCGGCCGCTCCACCGGCACCTGGGTGGCCGGCGGGACGCTGGGCGCCGTGGGCGTGGCGGCCATCGGCTTCGCCGTCGTGCGTCGCCGTGCCGGCGCACAGGCGTAGTCGGGCCGGTCGTGGCCGGCGTCCCCGGTGGGCGCCGGCCGCGACGGCCGGCTTGATCGCGCTGCTGCTCGGCGGGCTGGTGCTGGACCACGACCCCGCGCCGCCGCCGGTCCGGATCAGCTCGGCGGCCGCGGTGCCGTCCACCCAGTCGGTTCCCGACGCCGCCGCTGACGTACCGTCCACCGCCCCGGCGGCCGCCCCCGGCCCGCCCTCCCCACCGGTCCGGCTGACCATCGCCTCGATCGGGGTGGACGCACCGGTCGCCGCAGGCGGCCTCAACAGCGACGGGACCGTGCAGACCCCGCCGCTGGACCAACCCGCGCAGGTCGACTGGTACAGCGGCGGCCCGGCTCCGGGCCAGCTCGGCCCGGCCGTGCTGCTCGGCCACATCAACACCCGTAAGGGACCGGCCGTCTTCAGCCGCCTGGTCGACCTGCGGCCGGGCGACCGGATCGACATCCGCCGGCAGGACGGCAGCACCGTCTCCTACCGGGTGCGCGGACTCGACCAGAAGCCGAAGAACGAGTTCCCCACCCAGCTGGTGTACGGCAACACCACCAACGCCCAGCTGCGGCTGATCACTTGCGGCGGAACGCTGGAGAGCGACGGCCACTACAGCGACAACATCATCGTCCTGGCGGACCTGATCGGTTCGTAGTTCCGGGCGTATTGCAGACTGGGGTCCCGCACACCGCCCCCACCTCCGGAAAGGCGCCATTCGCGTGAGGAACCGGCTCAGCGGCGTGATGCTGCTGCTTCTGCTCGCCATAGCCGCGACGGGCTGCGCCGACGGCGGGCAGCTGCACGACGCCGGACTCACCCCCGCCGTCACCGAGCGGCCCACCCCGCAGCTGCTCTGGGCGGCCGACGCGACCTCCGCACCGCCCTCGCCGGCCGCGCCGAGCAGCCCGAGCGCGCCGGTGCCGCTCACCGGGATCACCGCGACCAGCGACCGGATCGAGGATCTGCCGCTCAGCACCGTCCTGCAGAAGGACCCCGGGCTGAGCGCGGACGAGCGGTCGGCGCTGGCCGGCTGCGACGGCTGCACGATCCGCCCCGCCCAGTACCGCGACCTCACCGGGGACGGGCGCTCCGAACTGCTCGCCGCGCTGGTCACCCCGAGCCGCGCGTACCTGCACGTCTACGCCCTGAACAACCGCCAGGTCCTGCCGGTCCTCGACCTCACCCTGCAGCTCGGTTTCACCGCGGACACCGTCGGCACGGACCTGGTCGTGCATGAGCCGACGCAGGCTACCGAGATCATCAGCACCTACCAGTGGGACGGGGCACGACTGCTGTTCAAGGACCAGCAGGTGCTGGGCGCGCCGCTCTGCACGCCGGCCAAGGCGCCGGTGCCCACCCCCACGTCGTCGTCGGGGGACCGTCCCACGCCTGCCGTGGTGCCGGAGAAGTCCGGGCCTTCCGGGGTGGCGCCCGCAACACGGTCCGCGGCGCCTGGGCCCGCACCCGCGACCCAGTCCACGCCGCCACCCGGATCGCAGATCGCGGTGCCGCTCGTGCCCCCCACCACTCCCACGGCGAAGCGCTGATGAGCACCCCCGCGCCCGGCGCGCCGCGGATCCTGCTGGTCGAGGACGACGAGGTGATCCGCGAGGCGACCCGGATGGCGCTGGAGCGCTACGGCTTCCCGGTCGACACCGCCGCCGACGGCCTGGAGGGGCTGGAGCGGTTCCGCGCGGAGCCGCCGGACCTGCTGCTGCTCGATGTGATGCTGCCGCTGCTCGACGGCGTCGGGCTTTGCCGGCGGATCCGCGAGGAGAGCCAGCTGCCGATCCTGATGATGTCCGCGCGCACCGAGCCGATCGACGTGATCTCCGGCCTGGAGGCGGGCGCGGACGACTACGTGGTCAAGCCCTTCGAGACGGCGGTGCTGGTGGCCCGGATCCGCACCGTGCTGCGCCGCACCGGTCCGGCTGTGACCGCGGCCGCGCAGCCGCCGCAGCCGCAGTCACAGCCGCCAGCGCAGTCGCAGCCGGCGAGCGCGCAGCCGGAGCAGCGCTCGGTCCGGGTGATCGACGGCCTGGCGGTGGACACCGACGCGCTGGAGGTCAGCGTCGACGGGCGCCGGATCCCGCTGACGCCGACCGAGCTGCGGCTGCTGCTGGAGTTCACCGCGGCCCCGGGCGTCCTGCTGGAGCGTCAGACCCTGCTGGAGCGGGTCTGGGACTACTCCTGGGGCGCCGACAGCCGGGTGGTGGACGTCCATGTGCAGCGGCTGCGCGCCAAGATCGGGGCGGACCGGATCGAGACAGTCCGCGGCTTCGGCTACAAACTCCGGCGGGCCCGATGAACCTGCGCCGCCAGATCGCCGCCACGGTCGCCGCGGTCTCCGTACTGCTGGCCCTCGCGGTCGGCCTGCTGGTCCATCAGGCCTCGGTCCGCCAGCACGTCGAGCAGGCCCGCAGGTCCGCGCTGGCCGCGCTCTCCCAGGTGCTGAACGGCTACAGCCAGACCGGCACGCTGATGGGGTGGGACTCGAAGATCGACGACCCGGACCTGCCCCCGGCGCTGCGCCGGCTCGCGAAACAGGGGCACCAGGCCTCGATGCTCGGCCCCAGCCCGGACGGCACCGCGATGTGGGCGGCGGCCGGCACCGGCACCCGGATCTTCTCGGTCCGGGTGGACTTCGCCGACGACGAGAAGGCCATCGCCGACCTGGACCAGTCGATCCTGCTCTCCGCCTCGCTCTCGGTCGCCGTCACGGTGCTCGCGGGCGTGCTGGCCGCCGACCGGATCAGCAAACGGCTGCGCACCGCGGCCCGCACCGCCCGGACCATCGCCCAGGGCGACCTGGACGCCCGGATCGGAGCGCTGGGCGGCGCCCGTGACGAGGTGGCGGAGCTCGCGGCGGCCGTCGACTCGATGTCGACCGTGCTGCGCAGCAAGCTGGCCAACGAGCAGCGCTTCACCGCCGACGTGGCGCACGAGCTGCGCACCCCGCTGACCGGGCTGCTGACGGCGGCCGAACTGCTGCCGCCGGGGCGGCCCACCGAACTGGTGCAGGGCCGGGTGCGGGTGCTCTGCAGCCTGACCGAGGACCTGCTGGAGGTCTCGCGGCTGGACGCCCGGGCCGAGTCCGCCGAGCTGTCCGCCGTCCCGCTCGCGGCGGTGGTCACCCGGAGCCTGGCCGGCTCGGCCACCTCGGCCGGTGCGCCGGTCGAGCTGCGGATCGAGGGGCAGGCGTTGGTCAGCACCGATGTGCGCCGTCTTGACCGGGTGCTCTCCAACCTCGTCACCAACGCGCTGCGGCACGGCGCCGCCCCGGTCGAGGTGGTGGTGGACGGGCGCGTGCTGACCATCCGCGACCACGGTCCCGGCTACCCCGAGGACGTCCTGCGGGACGGTCCGCAGCGCTTTCGCACCGGCGCGCGCGAACGCGGGCACGGTCACGGGCTCGGGCTGACCATCGCTCAGGGCCATGCCGAGGCGATCGGGATCGACCTGCGGTTGAGCAACCACCCCGACGGCGGCGCGCTGGCCGAACTCACGCTGCCCGGCGCCGACGCGGGCGACGAGCCGGGGGCGCCCGGCGGGCAGGACCGCCCCGCGAGCCGCCGCCGGCTGCCCCTGCTGCTACGACGAAGCGGCCGGCCGCCGGCCGCCGGGTAAGGCAAAGGGCCCCGCGGGGGAACGGGGCCCTTTGTCGCTCAGCACGCGGCGTCAGGGCTGCGCCGGTGCTGGGACGACGGCGCCGGGGGAAGAGCGCCGTCTATTCGGTTGGCTCTGCGGGACGCGATCGCGCGCGTCGGGCGGTACCCGAGCGTGCTCTGTCCACCGGCTGCTCACTAAGCGTGAGGTGATAATCGTTACCACTGTCGGTGGGCGACGGCATTGATTCGGACGGCCCGCCGGTCTGCCGAAGCCCCCCGGTGAACCCCCTGCACAGCATCGTGGTGGACAGAGGACGTGCTCTGCAACCGATTCGGCCGAGTTCGGCACAGTCCATTTCTCGCCGGGCCCGCTCCTGACAGCTTGTCAGCACTCGGTGGCGAGGACTCGCCCGGACTGACACGCAGTGTCACGCTGTGTAGCGCCCGGGAGGGATGCGCCGGGTGGTGCGACGGCGGCCCCGGGCGTCCCCGGAACCTGCCGCCGCACCTCCTGGTGCAGTCATGGGCCGGCCGCTGTCCCCTGCCGCCGGTCCACCTCACCCGCGCGCGGTCCCAAGGCGCGCCGAACACCCGGTCGGACCGGGGACGGAGCGCCACGCGCGCGAGTGGACTGGAAACTTCCACGCGTGGTCCTGCCGAGCCGTACGTGTCGACTGCCCAGGCGCCGGGCCGGTGCGTCGTACCTGGGTGGTGCGGCGCGGTCGTACGGTCGCTGGGTGCAACGAGTCCGCTCCGTCGCCGGACACGGGCGGGCCGCCCGGCAAGCGGGTGAAACCGGCAAGTACGTACCCCCGGTAGACTCGACGTGACACCCCCACACCGCTGCCGGAAGGCCGTCCGTGTCCTCTGCTACCCCCGACCAGTCCGTACCGTCGGTCGACACCGTCCTGGTGGTCGACTTCGGCGCCCAGTACGCCCAGCTCATCGCCCGCCGGGTGCGTGAGGCACGGGTCTACAGCGAGGTCGTCCCGCACACCATGCCGGTGGCGGAGATCCTCGCCAAGAACCCGAAGGCGATCATCCTCTCCGGAGGCCCGTCCTCCGTCTACGCCGAGGGCGCGCCCTCGATCGAGCGGGAGATCTTCGAGTCCGGCATCCCCGTCTTCGGCATGTGCTACGGCTTCCAGCTGATGGCGACGGCCCTCGGCGGCACCGTCGACAACAACGGCAGCCGTGAGTACGGCCGCACCCCGATGACCGTGACGCAGCCCGGCTCCTCGCTCTTCGAGGGCACCCCGGTCGAGCAGTCGGTGTGGATGTCGCACGGCGACGCCTGCTCCGCCGCTCCCGAGGGCTTCACCGTCACCGCGAGCACCGACGGCGTGCCCGTCGCCGCCTTCGAGGACGACGAGCGCAAGCTCTACGGCGTCCAGTACCACCCCGAGGTCATGCACAGCACGCACGGCCAGCAGGTGCTCGAGCACTTCCTGTACCGCGGCGCGGGCCTGGCCCCGTCCTGGACCGCCGCCAACGTGGCCGAGGAGTCGATCGAGGCCATCCGCGCCCAGGTCGGCACCAAGCGCGTGATCTGCGGGCTGTCCGGCGGTGTGGACTCCGCGGTGGCCGCCGCTCTCGTCCAGAAGGCCGTTGGCGACCAGCTGACCTGCGTCTTCGTCGACCACGGCCTGCTCCGCAAGGGCGAGGCCGAGCAGGTCGAGAAGGACTTCGTGGCCGCCACCGGCGTCAAGCTCAAGGTGGTCGACGCGCAGCAGCGCTTCCTGGACGCGCTGGCCGGGGTCAGCGACCCCGAGGAGAAGCGCAAGATCATCGGCCGGGAGTTCATCCGGGTCTTCGAGCACGCCGCCCGCGAGGTGGTCGAGGAGGCCGGCGCGACCGGCGAGCCGGTGGAGTTCCTGGTCCAGGGCACCCTCTACCCGGATGTGGTGGAGTCCGGCGGCGGCGCCGGCACCGCCAACATCAAGTCGCACCACAACGTCGGCGGGCTCCCCGACGACATGCAGTTCAAGCTCGTCGAGCCGCTGCGCCGGCTCTTCAAGGACGAGGTCCGGATGGTCGGCCTTGAGCTCGGCCTGCCCGGCGAGATCGTCTGGCGCCAGCCGTTCCCCGGCCCGGGCCTCGGCATCCGGATCGTCGGCGACGTCACCAAGGCGCGCCTGGACCTGCTCCGCGAGGCCGACGCGATCGCTCGCGCCGAGCTGACCGCGGCCGGCCTGGACCGCGACATCTGGCAGTGCCCGGTGGTGCTGCTCGCCGACGTCCGCTCGGTGGGCGTGCAGGGCGACGGCCGCACCTACGGCCACCCGATCGTGCTGCGCCCGGTCTCCTCCGAGGACGCCATGACCGCCGACTGGTCGCGGGTCCCCTACGAGGTGCTGGCGAAGATCTCGACCCGGATCACCAACGAGGTCCCCGATGTGAACCGGGTGGTGCTGGACGTCACCAGCAAGCCCCCGGGCACCATCGAGTGGGAGTAGCCCGCAGGCTGCACCCCCGCTGATTGAACGGCCGCACCGCCATCCGCGTATCCGCGGGTGGCGGTGCGGCCGTTCGCGGTCGATCTGCGGTCGATCTGCGGTCAGATCTGACGCGGAGTGATCGGATACCGCCGAAAGCACGTGAGAACGGGCAGAATGCGGACAGTCCCCGTCTGGAACTGGCGGGCCGTACGGGAAGGTGGCGACATGATGGAGGGGACCACGGACACGGTCGAGGCCGGGGGTGCCGCCTCCGCGCCGGGCGCCGACGGCTCGGGGAACGGCGGACGGGCGGCCCGATCGGCTGCTCTCCAGGCGTTCGGGCGGCGCTATGCGCTGCTGCCGCTGCGTCTCTTCCTGGGGGTCACCTTCGTCTACGCGGGCCTGGACAAGCTCGCCAACACCCACTACCTGGCCGGTTCGAGCGATCCGCAGTCGTTCTACGCGCAGACCCTGGCGGCCAAGGCGGCCAGCCCGATCGGCTGGGCGCTGGAGCCGGCGCTGCACGCGCCGACCTTCTTCGGGCTGCTGATCGCCTTCGGCGAGCTGGCGGTCGGACTCGGCACGCTCTTCGGGCTGCTGGGCCGGGTGGCCGCGGCCGGCGGGGCCGCGCTCAGCCTGACGCTCTTCCTCACCATCAGCTGGAACGTCTCGCCCTACTACCTCGGCAACGATCTGCCCTATCTGCTGGCCTGGACGGCGCTCCTGCTGGCCGGGACGCCGTATCTCTCGGTCGACGGCTACCTGGCCCGGCGGGCCGAACGGGACCGCCAGCGCGGGCTGACCGAGAAGGAGGTGCGCCGCCGCACGGTGCTGGACGGCGGCATCGCGGCGGTGGCGCTCGGTGGGGCGGGGTTGCTGGCCGGCTCGCTGACCGCCACCTACATCCGCAGGAAGCCGAAGGCCGCGGCGGCCGGCTCCGCCCCCACCGGGGCCGGCGGCAGCAAGGTCTCGGTGGCCGTCGCGGACGTACCGGTCGGCGGCTCGGCCACCGTGAAGGACCCGTCCAGCGGCGACGCCGTCTACATCGTGCAGCCGACCACCGGGCAGTACTGCGGCCTCTCCTCGGTCTGCACCCACGCCGGGTGCACGGTCGACCCGCCCAAGAACGGCCAGCTCTCCTGCCCGTGCCACGGCTCGCGCTTCGACGCCGCGACCGGCGCGGTGCTGAACGGACCGGCCGTCAAGCCGCTGCCGAAGTACACCGTCACCAAGGACGGCGACCGCCTCGACCTCGGCGCCGTGCAGCAGTCCTGAGGCTGTGACGCTCGAGATCTGCCGCCCGCGACCTGCTGCCGCCCGCTAGTCGCTGCGGCCGCGCCGGGCCATCGCGGCCACCGCGCCCGCGAGACCCGCGCCGCCCAGCACGATGAAGGTGACCGGCACGATGATCCGGCCGTCCACCGCGAAGTTGTTCAGCGAGGCCACCAGATAGAGCGTGCCGAGCACGGTGAAGAGCCCGCCCGCGAGGAACGAGAAGAGGTCGAGCCGATGCCGCTTCATCCCTGCACCACCTGTACGTCGCCGAGGCCGACCTCGATGTCGAGGTCGATGGTTCCCTTGGACTGCTGACCCTGCGCGGGAGCCAGCTGCACCGTCCGGTCGGTGCCGAGGCCGCCGCCCAGCGTGCGGTCCGGCAGCGTCACGTCACCGGCCGCACTGCGCACCGTGAGCATCACGTCGACGTCGGGCGGCAGCGTCACATGCACGTCGCCCGCGCCGAGCTTGGCCGAGGTGGTGACGGTGCCACCGGCCGGGTTGACCGCCGAGAGGTCGAGCGAGAGGTCTCCGAGCCCCAGCGAGTAGCTGGGCAGCACGGCGGACGCGCTCGCCGGGGCCCAGCTGCGATGGCCGGCCGCGGAGTTGATCGAGGCCCCGGCGGTGCCGAGGGCGCTCAGCAGCAGGGTGATCAGCAGCGCCGGGATCGCCAGCACCCGGGCCCGGCCGAACTTCGCGCCGAGCAGCAGGGTCAGGCCCAGGCCGAGCAGCGCGGTGGCCAGCGTGGTGGAGAGCAGCACCGAGGTGCTGTGCCGTGCGCTGCCGGACCAGACGGCCGCGGCGGCGCCCGCCGAGACCAGCAGACCCAGTGGTGCGAGGAAGGAGCGCGAGCGCCGGCGGCACACCTCGGCGGGGGGCGGCGGTGCGGCGGGTGTGGCCGACTTGCGCAGCGGGTCGCCCGTCGGCAGGTCGGGCCGCTGCCACCAGGGCTGCGAGGCGTACGGGCTCTCGTAGCGGCTTTCGGCCCTGGTCTCGGCCCTGCTCTCGTACGGGTTGCGCTCGGGGTGCCGCGGGTCCCACAGGTAGCCGCTCGGGCTGGGCGGCGGGGTGTCCTGCGGGGGGGTCTCTGTGGTCGAACGCCCGCCCGGCTGGCGTTCGCCCTGCCAGTGCGAGGCGGCCTGGGCGAGGTCCTCCTTGGCCAGGCTGACCCTCTCCTGGAACTCGCTTCTGCGGGCCGTCCACTCGGTGTGGAAGTCCGCCCGCCAGGTCTTCCAGTCCGCCAGGGCGGAGGGTGCCGGCTCGCCGTCCTGCCGGGTCGGGCGGTCGTACGGGCCGCCCGGGCGCGGCGGGGGCGGGACCTGCCCGGCCGCCCGGCGGCGGCGCTCGGGGTCGTAGCGCACCGCGAAGAAGATCATCGCGCCCAGCAGCAGCAGCGGGAACACCGAGTCGCCGCTGCCCATCCAGGAGAAGAACACCCCGGTGCCGATCACCGTGAGCAGCACCGCGCCGATCGACTGGCCGTCCACCCGCCCGGTCAGCACCCGCTGCAGCTCGGTCCGGCCGTGCTTGCCGTCCGGCTCCTCGGTCGGCACGATCAGCCAGGCCAGGCCGTAGAGGAAGAGCCCCAGCCCGCCGCTGAGGCAGAGCACCGCGACCACCACCCGGAAGATCACCGGGTCTATGTCCAGGTGGCGGCCGAGCCCACCGCAGACGCCGGCCAGCACGCGGCGGTCCTCGCTGCGGGTCAGCGGCGGGCGCCCGTCCTCCAGGCCCTGCTGGATGGGCTGCGGATCCTCCGCCTCGCTCTGGTCGTCCGTCATGCCTCCATCCTGCGGGGTGCCGGAGCCGGGCGGGAGCCGTCCTGCCCCTGTCCCTACCCTGATATGTCCCTGAGAGGGGATCAGGGCCCAACCCTGATGCGCCCGTGGGCGCACCCGTGTGACCATCGGTGGCGTGGCAGCCCCCGGTAGCGACCCGACCGCAGTGCCCCCGGCCTCCGACACCGTGTCGGCGTCGGGCACCGAGCCGAGCCCGGAGGCCGTCCGGCCGCCGATCCGCAAGCTCTACCGCACCCCGCAGGGGCGGATGCTCGGCGGTGTCGCGCACGGCCTCGCGGTCCACCTCGGGCTGCCGGTGGCCTGGGTGCGGGTGGCCTTCGTGCTGCTCTTCTTTGCCAACGGCATCGGCGGGCTGCTGTACGCGGCCTTCTGGTTCGTGGTGCCGATCGGCATCGGCGAGCCCGCGCGTGGCAGCGGACTGGGTGTCACCTATGTGTGGGTCAATGGCGCGTTCGTCCCGGCGGGCGCCTCCGGCGTGAGCCCCGAGCCGCTGCTCAAGGGCCGCCGCGGCCGGATCGGGCGGCTGCGCGACCTGCTGCAGCGCACCTTCCAGGGCGAGCCGGCGCCCGCGCCGGCCGGCGACGGCTCGGCGTCCTCGGCGGGCGCCGCCAGCCGGCAGAACCTCGGGCAGCTGGCCGCCCTGCTGATGCTGGTGATCGGCATCATGGCCCTGCTGAACGCGCTGCACATCCAGTCCTCGCAGCCGTTCGCCTGGCCGCTGCTGGCGATCGGCGTCGGCGTGGCCCTGGTCTGGCGGCAGGCCGACGACTCCCGCTGGCAGCGCTGGTTCGGCCTGGACCCGGGCAGCAAGCGCAGCAGCGCCTTCGTCCGGGTCGGCGCCGGCGTGCTGCTGGTCACCGTCGGCATCATCGGCTTCCTGGTGCTGCAGGGCTCCGACTCCACGCTCGCCTCGGTGCTGCAGGCTTCGCTCGCGGTGCTGGCCGGCGTGCTGGTGCTGACCGGTCCGTACGCGCTGCGGATGTGGCAGGACCTGGGCACCGAGCGGACGGCCCGGATCCGCGCGCAGGAGCGGGCCGAGATCGCCGCGCATGTGCACGACTCGGTGCTGCACACGCTGACCCTGATCCAGCGCAACGCCGAGGACTCCAAGGAGGTGCTGCGCCTCGCCCGGGCCCAGGAGCGCGAGCTGCGGCTCTGGCTCTACCGCCCGGAGGCCGCCGCCGAGGCCGCGCCCGACACCCTGGCCGAGCGGATCCGCGAGGTGGTGGCGGAGGTGGAGGACCGGCACGGGGTCCCGGTCGAGCTGGTCTGCGTCGGCGACTGCCCGATGGACGAGCGGATCTCCGCCCAGATCCAGGCCGCGAGGGAGGCGATGGTCAACGCGGCCAAGTACGGTGGCGGTGGACCGGTGCAGGTCTACGCCGAGGTGGAGGGGCGGACGGTGTCGGTGTTCGTACGCGATCACGGGCCCGGATTCGACCCGGACACCGTGCCGGAGGACCGGATGGGCGTACGGGAGTCGATCATCGGCCGGATGAAGCGCAACGGGGGCACCGCACGGGTGCGGCCGGCGCCCGACGGCGGCACCGAGGTCGAGCTGGAGATGGAGAGAGCGGATGACTGAGCCTGTGTCGACCGACGGGATCGCGGCCGGCCGCGTGGCGCGGGTCGTGCTGGTCGACGACCACCGGATGTTCCGCACCGGTGTGCGCGCGGAGATCGGCCGGACCGAGACGACCGGCATCGACGTGGTGGGCGAGGCCGACGACGTCGAGTCGGCGGTCCGGGTGGTCGCCGAGACCCGGCCGGACGTGGTGCTCCTCGACGTCCACCTGCCCGGCGGCGGCGGGGTGGAGGTGCTGCGCCGCTCGGCCGCCGTGATGGGTGAGCCGGGCGGGGTGAAGTTCCTGGCGCTCTCGGTCTCCGACGCGGCCGAGGACGTGATCGGGGTGATCCGCGGTGGTGCGCGCGGCTATGTCACCAAGACCATCACCGGCACCGACCTGGTCAACGCGATCTTCCGGATCGGCGACGGCGACGCGGTCTTCTCGCCCCGGCTGGCCGGCTTCGTGCTGGACGCGTTCGCCGCCACCGACACCCCGCCGGTCGACGAGGATCTCGACCGCCTCACCCAGCGCGAGCGCGAGGTGCTGCGGCTGATCGCCCGCGGCTACGCCTACAAGGAGATCGCCAAGCAGCTGTTCATCTCGGTCAAGACGGTGGAGAGCCACGTCTCGGCCGTGCTGCGCAAGCTCCAGCTGAGCAACCGTCATGAGCTCACCCGCTGGGCCACCGCCCGTCGCCTGGTCTGAGCCGCCTGGTCTGACACCCGTTCGGCTGACAGCGTTGACCTGATAGAACTCCTCTGCGCGTTTCGGCGTAGCTTCACTCGGCGTGAAGCGTGCCCAGAAAGTCATCCAGGGGAGTGGGTCAGTGACCACCCAACTTGCCGGTCCGGCGGCCTCCGAAAAGGTGCGGTCCCGCTACGTGGGCCTTCGAGGGGCGGCGGGTCGCAGCGGGGGCCGCCGCCTGCTCAGGCGGCTGCTGGGCTCGGGCCGCTACGCGGCGCCGGCCCTGCTGGGCTACGCCGCGGTGCGCGCCGTCGGCGTGCTGGTGGTGCTGCTCTGGCACCAGAAGCACGGCGAGAGCGGCCTGCACCGGCTGAGCACCTTCTGGGACGCCAACTGGTACCAGGACGTGGTCAGGCACGGGTACTCGTACTCCGTCCCCGGTCCGCTGGGCCGGTACCAGGCCTACGCCTTCTTCCCGGTCTACCCGGCGGCGATCAAGCTGGCCTGGTGGGCACTGCCCGTATCGGTGAACCAGGCCGCCCTGCTGGTGGCTTGGGCCGCCTCGCCGGTCGCCGCCTGGGGCGTCTTCGCGACCGCGGCCGAGCTCTACGGGCGCCGGACCGGTGTGATCGCCGCGGTGCTCTGGGGGGTGACGCCGTACGCGCTGGTGGAGAGCCTGGCCTACTCGGAACTGATGTTCACCGCCTTCGCCGCCTGGGCCATGTACGCGGCCATCACCCGCCGGTGGATCTGGGCCGGTGTGTTCAGCACGCTCGCGGGTCTGACCCGTCCGACCGGCGTCGCGGTGGCCGCGGCGGTCTGCGCGGGCGCCGGCTGGGCCCTGCTCGCGCAGTGGTGGCAGGGCCGCCGCGCCGAGCTGCCGCAGGGCGAGCGGGTCGCCTGGTGGCGTCCGGTGCTCGGCGCGCTGATCGCGCCGGCCGGCTTCGTCGGATTCGTACTCTGGGTGGGTATTCAAAAGGGCAGTGTTGACGGCTACTTCAAGGTCCAGGAGGCCTGGGACTCGCACTTCGACTACGGACATTCGACGGTGGAGTCGCTGAAGGGCATCCTGACCACCGGCAACACGCTGTGGCTGGCCGACGCGGTGGTGGCCGCCACGCTGGCCGCATCCGTCCTGCTCTTCCTGCTCTCGGCGCTCCAACGCCAGCCGCTGCCGCTGCTGGTCTTCAGCGGCGTGGTCCTGCTGATCGCGCTGGGCGACGCCGCGTACTTCAACTCCCGGGCGCGCTTCCTGCTGCCCGCCTTCGCGCTGCTCTTCCCGCTGGCCGGCACGCTGGCCAGGGTCCGCACCCGGGGCGCGGTCGCGACGGTGCTCGGCTTCGCCGCGGTCTGCTCCGCCTGCTACGGCGGATTCCTGGCATTTGTCTATACCAACTCGCCGTGATGAAGTCAACTCCGGTATTCGGCCTGGGAGTAGCGCGTCGCGAAGCCCGGTAAGGTCTGCTTCGCCCGCCACGGGCGGGTGTGGCGCCACCCGTGCCACCGACCCGTCCCCGGACCCGAGAGCGTCACCTGTGACCGATACCGCCATCGGCCCGCCCCGGCAGCCGGCCGCCCCGGCCGCCGGCGGTGAGACCGGACCGCGCCCGGCCTCCAGCCGTCCCAGGCTCTATGTGCTGGACGGGTTGCGTCTGGTGGCCGCCTTAGGAGTTGTGCTCTTCCACTGGGTCGGCGTGCAGAGCTTCCCGGCGGTCTGGCGGGGCCAGGACGCCAAGTTGATGCCGTTCGCCCACCTGATCGGGTCGTACGGCTGGACCGGGGTCGAACTCTTCTTCCTGATCAGCGGATTCGTCATCTGCATGTCCTGCTGGGGCAAGTCGGTGGGCGACTTCGCCGCCTCCCGGGTGGCGCGGCTCTTCCCCGCGTACTGGTTCGGCGTGCTGCTGACCTCGGCGGTGCTGCTGATCTCACCGACCGTCTGGGGTGCCGACACCTCGCGGCCCACCGCCAGTCGGATCTTCAGCAACCTCACGATGCTCAACGACCCGCTGAACGTCGACCCGATCGACCCGGTGTACTGGACGCTCTCGGCCGAACTGCGCTTCTATGTGCTGTTCGGACTGGTGCTGGCCACCGGTCTGACCTACCGCAAGGTGGTCGCCTTCTGCGGACTCTGGGCGCTGGCGGCAGCCTTCACCCCCAAGGCGGACATGCCGCTGCTGGAGATCATCACGCAGTCCACCTACGCGTGGTACTTCATCGCCGGCATGGTGATGTACCTGATGTACCGCTTCAAGCCGAACCTGCTGCTCTGGGGCCTGTTGGGGATCTGCTGGCTGATGGCGCAGGAGCGGATCAGGTGGGTGATCGACGCCAACCACTACGCGACCTGGCACCACCTGTCCTGGAGCCTCACCATCGCCGCGATCACCGTCTACTTCGTGCTGGTGCTGGGGGCGGCGCTGGGCTGGTTCGACCGCGTGCAGTGGACGTGGCTGACCTTCGCGGGCGCGCTGACCTACCCGCTGTATCTCGTACACCAGGAAATCGGCTGGGAGTTGATCTCCTGGCTGCGCGGGCGCGGGCTGGCGCCCTACCCGACGCTGGTCTGCTCGCTCGCTACCATGTTGGTTGCCGCGTGGTTGATCCATCGGACGGTCGAGCGGCCCCTTGCCCCGATCATGAGCCGGGCCATGAAGGCGTCGTTCGCCCAGGTGCGCGACGCCGCCGGATCGCAGCGCCGCTGAGTGCAGCACGCCGCGGGCGCCTCGGACGCGTCCGACCAACCTCCAGACAAAGGGCGGGTCATGGGAATCAGAACAGCTGCCACGCCGGACAGCGGCGCCTGGCTGCGGGCCCGCGCCTCGGTTCCCGCGCTGGCCGCGGCGGTGCTGATGTTCTGCGTCACCGTCCGCAACGGGCGCCTGAGCGGCATCGACATGATGGACAACAGCATCGTGGTCAAGGCCGCGAAGACCTTCGTCGACGGTGGCTCGCCCTACGCGGACAAGCGGTTCCTCTACTTCCCGAGCTCGGTGCTGATCGCCGCCCCGCAGGCCTACCTCTCCGAGCAGTTGCTGAAGTGGCTGGTCCCGGCGTTGACCGCGGGCATGGTGATGGCGGGCTGGTTCTTCGCGCTGCGGATCTTCCGGGTGTCGGTGCTGAGCCGGCTCTCCGTGCTGGGCGTCCTGCTGATCTGCTTCCTCGGCTCGTTCCGCAACCTGGTCCAACTCGGCAACTGGACGGCCTACTCGGCGATGGCGCTGCCCGCCGCGCTGCTGCTGGCCCACCGCTCCAAGTGGGTGTGGGCCGGTGTCGTGGTGGGGCTGGCGATGGCGACCAAGCCGATACTCGTTCCGCTGGCCCTGCTCTTCCTGATCGCCCGGCGGCCCAGGGCGTTCGCGGCGGCGGTGGTGGTGCCGGCGGCCTTCGCGGCCGTCGCGGCCGCGCTGATGCCGCAGCCGGGCCTCTTCTTCACCAGGACGCTGCCGTTCCTGCTGCACGGCCAGGACGCCTTCGCCCGCCCGTACGACGCCTCGTTGGGGACGCTGCTGCCCCGGCTCGGCGTCCCGGACGGGGTCGCGCTGGCCGGCGCGGTCGCGCTGGCGGTGGCGCTGCTGGTCGGCGCCTGGCAGCGCTGGCGGGTGGGCGGTGACGAGGCGCTGCGGCTGGTGGAGAGCGGCGCCATGCTGATGCTGGCCGCGCTGGTCGTCAGCAAGCCCTCCTTCGACCACTACCTGTTCGTGATCCTCCCGGTGCTGATGGCCTCGGTGGTCCGTCCGGGTGCGGCCGCGCGCAGCGTCTGGATGGGTCTGGTCCTGATCCCCAGGCTCGCCGGCTTCGACTTCCCGCAGCTCAACCCCGTGCAGAACTGGGCGTATTCGGTGGCGGCCGTCAACGTGGTGTTCTCACTCGTCCTGCTGCACCGCGCGTTCTTCGCGGGCCGGCGGCCGGCGCGGGGCGGCGCCGATCCGGTCATCGGGGCGGCGGCGGAACCGGTGGAGCAACCGGTCGGTCTCTGAAGGCAGTGCCAGTACCCGTGAACGGTGACGACCGAGCCCCGGAAGGTTCTTCGAGCATGAGCATCAGTGCTGTCGCGAGTGACGCCCCCGCCGGTCCGGACGAGTCCGGGGAGCGGCAGCCCCTGGGCCCGCTCGCCCGCCTGCGGGCCCAGGGGCCGCCGCGGCTGCTGCGGCTGCTGCGGATGGACTGGCTCTGGGTGGCGCTGCTGACCGCCGGCATCGGCCGGTACCAGGCGGGCAAGCCGGAGCTGTGGCGCGACGAGCTGGCGAGTTGGAGCGCCGCCACCCGCAGCACCGGCCAGCTGCTGGAGATGCTGCGGCACGTCGACGCGGTCTCCGGGGCCTACTACCTGCTGCTGCACGAGTGGATCTCGATCGCCGGCGATTCGCCGGTGATGATGCGGATACCGTCGGTGATCGCCATGGCGGGCGCCTCGGCGTGCGTCGTACTGACGGCGCGGCGGCTCTTCGACCGGCGCACCGCGCTGCTGGCCGGACTGATCTTCGCGACGGTGCCCTCGATCTCGCGCTACGCGCAGGAGGCCCGCTCGTACGCCTTCGTGGTGCTCGCGGTCTCGGCGGCGATGCTCCTGCTGCTGCGCGCCCTGGAGCGGCCGACCTGGCGCCGCTGGCTGGCGTACGCCGCGGCCGTGACCGCGTCCGGGCTGTTCCACATCGTCTCGCTGCTCTTCCTGGCCGCGCACGCGCTGATCGTGCTGCTGCGCTGGTGGCGTGACCGCTCCCGGCGGCCGCTGATCGGCTTCACGGCGGCGGTGACGGTGGGCCTGATCCCGCTGATCCCGCTGGTGATCCTGGGCCGTCGGCAAGTCACCCGGCAGATCGGCTGGGTGCAGAAGCCGGTGCTGCAGACCTTCGCCGACATCTGGAGCCCGCTCTTCGGCTCGGCCCTGGTCTGCGGCTGTGTGCTGGCGCTGGCCGTGCTGCCGTCCGCCTGGCCGCGCGGGCGGCGCCGGGCCTTCGAGATCGGCCTGGTCGCCTCGCTGCCGATCCTGCTCAACTGGTTCGTCTCGCAGGGCAACACCTCGTACTTCTCCGAGCGCTACATGCTCTTCACCGTTCCCGCCTGGTCGGTGCTCGCGGCGGCCGGCCTCGGCGCGCTGCGTCCCCGGGTGCTCGGGGCGCTCGGCCTGGTGGGGATGGTGCTGCTCGGGTTGCCGGACCAGGGGGGCCTGCGCGACGTCAACTCGCACGAGTGGAGCGACACCACGGCCGCTGCGCGGATCCTCATCAAGGGCTACCAGCCCGGGGACGGCTTCGCGCCGCTGCGGTCCACCTCGGCCTGGATGATGATCGACTACCAGATGGAGTACGACATGCCCCCGGCGGTCAAGCTCCACGACGTCTTCACTGCCAAGACCCCGGCCCAGGCCCAGGACCTCTTCGCGGTGGAGTGCACCGACCCGGTCGCCTGCCTGGGCGACACCGCCCGGGTCTGGGTGGTCACCACCGGGGACAACCCGAGCCCGGTCTACGGCTTCCCGAAGAACGAGGCCGACGCGTTGATGTCCGCGTACAAGGCGGCGGACATCGAGCATGTGCGCGGGCTCACGGTGTCCCTGCTGGTACGCCAGTAGCCGGTCCGGCCGGTTTTCTGGACCGGCCGGCTCTGTCAGTCGCGGGTCATAGACTCGGAGGGCCATGAGTAGCCTCTTTGACGACCTCCCGCTCCCGGGCTTCGAGCTGAAGCCCTCCTTCGCGACGCCCGCGGACCACGCCGAGGAACCTCCACCGGAGGAGTACCACGGTCCGGAGGGCGGCTACGAGGAAGAGATCCCGCACGATCTCTTCCAGACCGACTACGCCGCAGCCACCGCCCGCGACGCCTTCCACCGCAACGGCGCCCACCGCACGGTCGTCGATCCGGCCCAGCTGCTGGAGGGGATGAACGACCCGCAGCGCGAGGCGGTGCTGCACGCCGGTTCGCCGCTGCTCATCGTGGCCGGCGCGGGCTCGGGCAAGACCCGGGTGCTGACGCACCGGATCGCCTACCTGCTCGGTGCCCGCGGGGTGCAGCCGGGCGAGATCCTGGCGATCACCTTCACCAACAAGGCGGCCGGCGAGATGCGCGAGCGCGTCGAGCAGCTGGTCGGGCCGCGCGCCCGGTCGATGTGGGTCTCCACCTTCCACAGCGCCTGTGTGCGGATCCTGCGCCGGGAGAGCAAGCGGCTGGGCTTCACCTCCAGCTTCTCGATCTACGACTCGGCGGACTCGCAGCGGCTGATGTCGCTGGTCTGCCGGGATCTGGACCTCGATCCCAAGCAGTTCCCGCCGAAGTCCTTCACCGCCAAGGTCTCCAACCTCAAGAACGAGCTGATCGACGAGGAGACCTACGCGGCGCAGGCCGCGAACCCGATGGAGCGCAAGCTCGCCGAGGCGTACGCGCTCTACCAGCGCCGCCTGCGGGAGGCCAACGCGCTGGACTTCGACGACATCATCATGACCACCGTCAACCTGCTGCAGGCCTTCCCCGACGCGGCCGAGCACTACCGGCGCAGGTTCCGGCACATCCTGGTCGACGAGTACCAGGACACCAACCACGCCCAGTACATGCTGGTGCGCGAGCTCAGCGGCGGCGCCGCCGGCTCGGCGCCCAAGCGCACGGTGGACGGCGACTTCGTCAACCCGGCGGCGGCCGCGCTGGCGCAGGTGCCGCCCGCCGAGCTGTGCGTGGTGGGTGACGCGGACCAGTCGATCTACGCCTTCCGCGGCGCGACGATCCGCAACATCCTCCAGTTCGAGGAGGACTACCCCGACGCCGTGACGATCCTGCTGGAGCAGAACTACCGCTCCACGCAGACCATCCTGAGCGCCGCCAACGCCGTCATCGAGCGCAACACCAGCCGACGCGAGAAGAAGCTCTGGACGGCCGGCGAGCACGGCGAGAAGGTCATCGGCTACGTCGCGGACGACGAGCACGGCGAGGCGCAGTTCATCGCCGAGGAGATCGACCGGCTCACCGACGCGGGCGACGCCCGGCCGGGCGACGTGGCGATCTTCTACCGGACGAACGCCCAGTCGCGGGTGTTCGAGGAGGTGTTCATCCGGGTCGGCCTGCCGTACAAGGTGGTCGGCGGGGTGCGCTTCTACGAGCGCAAGGAGGTCCGGGACGTCCTGGCCTACCTGCGGGTGCTCTCCAACCCCGAGGACACCGTGCCGCTGCGCCGGATCCTCAACGTGCCCAAGCGCGGCATCGGCGACCGCGCCGAGGCGATGATCGACGCGCTGTCGGCCCGCGAGCGGATCAGCTTCGCGCAGGCGCTGCTGCGGGTGGACGAGGCGTACGGGATGGCCGCGCGCTCGGCCAACGCGGTGCGCAAGTTCAACGAACTGCTGGCCGGGCTGCGCCAGATCGTCGAATCGGGCGCCGGACCGGCCGCGGTGCTGGAGGCGGTGCTCGAGGAGACCGGCTACCTCGCCGAACTGCAGTCCTCCACCGACCCGCAGGACGAGACCCGGGTGGAGAACCTCCAGGAACTCGCCTCGGTGGCCCTGGAGTACGAGCAGGATCCGGGTGAGCGCCCGGACGCGGGGGAGGAGGGCGCGCCGCCGGTCGGCACGCTGGCCGACTTCCTGGAGCGGGTCGCCCTGGTGGCCGACTCGGACCAGATCCCGGACGACGAGGACGGCTCGGGCGTCATCACGATGATGACCCTGCACACCGCCAAGGGCCTGGAGTTCCCGGTGGTCTTCCTGACCGGCATGGAGGACGGGATCTTCCCGCACATGCGGGCGCTCAGCCAGGTCAAGGAGCTGGAGGAGGAGCGCCGGCTCGCCTACGTCGGCCTGACCCGCGCGCGCGAGCGGCTCTACCTGACCCGCTCGGTGCTGCGCAGCGCCTGGGGCCAGCCCGCCTACAACCCCGCCTCGCGCTTCCTGGACGAGATCCCGGGCGAGCTGGTGCAGTGGAAGCGCACCGGCGCGGCCGCGATGCCGGGCTCGCGCGGTTCGGGGTCGGGCTCCTCGCGCGGTTCGTCCTCGCTGTCCGCCGCCTCGCCGAAGGCGGGCTGGGGCAAGTCGGCGCGCAAGGTCACCGAGCGCGAGGTGGTCGCGCTCGCGGTCGGCGACCGGGTCAGCCACGACACCTTCGGCCTGGGCACGGTGGCCGGCACGGAAGGCGTCGGGGACAAGGCCAAGGCGACGATCGACTTCGGCAGCTCGGGCCGCAAGGTGCTGCTGCTGCGGTACGCGCCGGTGGAGAAGCTTTAAAGAGGTTGGGGGCCTGTGATTTTCCCCTCCTCTTGAGGGGTGGCACGGTCATGGGCCTCCAGTGACGCTAACCTCCCCTCAGGTCTGTTATCGGTGGTTAACGTGGAGGCAGTGATGGGTGTGTCAGGCCCGATCCGGGTCGTGGTCGCCAAGCCGGGGCTCGACGGTCACGACCGGGGCGCCAAGGTGATCGCGCGCGCCCTGCGGGACGCCGGCATGGAGGTGATCTACACCGGTCTGCACCAGACGCCCGAGCAGATCGTCGACACCGCCATCCAGGAGGACGCCGACGGCATCGGCCTGTCGATCCTCTCCGGCGCGCACATGACGCTCTGCGCCCGGGTGCTCGTGCTGCTCAGGGAGCGCGACGCGGCGGACATCAAGGTCTTCTGCGGCGGCATCGTCCCGGACGAGGACATCGTCGAGCTGAAGGCGATGGGTGTCGCGGACATCTTCACGCCGGGCACCCCGACCCGCGACGTGGTGGCCTGGGTCGAGGCCAACCTGCGCGCGGCCGGCTGAGCCTGGCAGGACCGGGCCGTGTGCTGCGGCCCGGTCCTGCCCCGCCATCTCAGCCGTTGTCGTTCAACTCGGCGAGCATCGCGGCGCGGAAGCGCAGCGTGCCCGCGAGTCGCCCGAAGGTCTCGGCCCACGCGCTGTCGGGCGAGGCGTCGGCGGCCAGCGCCTCCACGGCCGGAGCCGTCGCGGGGGAGAGCGAGCGCTCGGTCATGCCGAGCACCCCGCTGTGGCTCCACGGGTACGCCCCCGAGGCAGCGGCCCGCTCCAGGGCGGCCACCACCGCCGTGC
The DNA here is from genome assembly GCF_029892095.1 of Kitasatospora sp. MAP12-44. Classification (NCBI taxonomy): domain Bacteria; kingdom Bacillati; phylum Actinomycetota; class Actinomycetes; order Kitasatosporales; family Streptomycetaceae; genus Kitasatospora; species Kitasatospora sp. MAP12-44. Next base: position 3,393,458 of record NZ_JARZAE010000004.1, on the reverse strand, counting down.
TGAGCGGCGGCGTCCACGGGGTGGCGCAGGCGCCGAGCAGCTGAAAGGCGTCGCCCAGGCCGTGGGTCTGCAGGAACGAGGACGTCCAGGCGGCCCGTTCGGCCGGCGGTAGCACGGCGAGCAGCTTGGCCGGCGAACCCGCCGTCCGCACGCTGCCCGCGCGGCGCGGGGCCGGGCCGAGCAGCGCCCGGGCCCAGCGGGCGTCCTGCTGGCGGACGGCGGCGCGGGCCCAGGCCTCGCGCAGGTCGTCACGCCAGCTGTCGCTGCCGTCCTCGCCGTCCGCCGGGTCGCCGTCGTCCGCGCTGACCGGCAGGGCGAGCAGCTGATCGTGCGTCAGGTCGAACCCCGTCGTCCAGGCGGCCAGCGGGGTGGCGGCCACCACCTCGCCGAACCACCAGGCGCGCTCGCCGCGGCCGGTCGGCGACTTGGGCGCTATGCCGTCCCGCTGCATCGCGCTGTCGCAGGCGGTCGGCGGGCTGACCAGCAGCCGCCCGTCCGCCACCTGCACGAGCGCGCGGGCCCGCTCGGCCATCCGCGCGCCCAGCGCCGAGCCGGGCAGGGTGGAGAGCAGTTCGGCGGCGGTGGTCCGGACGTTCTTGCTGCGGTCGCCGAGGGCGGCCTCCAGGAACGGCTCGTCCGCCTCGGAGAGGCCCTCCTGCAGCGCGTCCAGGAAGAGCAGCCGGTCCTCGGCGCGCTCGGTGGACCAGGTGCCGCGCAGCAGTTCAAGCGCGGCCGGCGGGTCGCTGCGGCGCAGCCGGGTGAGGTGGGTGACCCGTTCGGCGAACAGACCCTCGTGCCAGGTCTGCTCGCTGCCCGCGGCCCGGCTCTCGACGGCGGTGCGCCGGACGTAGCTCCAGTCCGGGTTGTGCTCGGCCAGCCAGCGGCCGAGCGGTCCGGCCAGTGCCACCGCGTCGCCGCGCAGCTCGCTGCGCGCCCGCGCGGCGTCCAGCAGCGCGGGGACGAGTGCGGCCGGCGGCCGGTAGTCCAACTCCCGGGCGCCGGCCAGCCACTGCGGCAGCAGCTCGGCGAGGTTGGCCAGTGCGCCGACGCCGGTTCCCGATCCCGTGCCGGAGCCGGTGCCGGATCCCCGGCCGGAGAGCAGCACCGCGAGTCGGCGCGCCGCGGCGTCGGGCAGCGCGCGGCGCTGGTCCGGCGGGGCGGCCGGTTGCGGCGGCCCGGCCGGGACCGGCAGCAGCCCGGCGCGGCGCCGGACGGTGGCGAGCGCGGCCAGCTCCAGCAGGGCCGCCGCCGGGTCGCCGCGATCCACCGCGCCGGCCGCCGCCGCCAGCGCGCCCGTCCCGGAGGCCGGCGGCAGCGGGCGCCGGTCGGTGCCCAGGAGCGCGGTGGTCCGCAGCTCCTCCCAGAGATCCGTCTGCACGCTGGTCACCCGCTCACTCCCGTCGCCCGGCCGTTCTCGCCCCACACCGTGACCGGGGCGAACCCCCGGTGCCCGCACTCGCCGAAGACCGTCACCGGACGGCCCGCGGAGATCGCCGCCAGCCGCCAGAGCGCCGACTGCGGCGTCCCGTGGACGGGCAACGCGCCCTGCCCGTCGGTCAGTTGCCAGCCACCCGGGCCGGGCACCGGGACCACCCCGGTCAGCACGGTCGGCCAGGAGTCCAGCCATGGATCGTCCGCCACCGCCTCGCCGTACCCGGCGAGCGCCCGTACGGTCGAGACGCCGGGCGGCACGGCCTCGGCCTCGGGCGGCGCCTCGGGCCCGCCGTGCCGGGTGCCGAGCACCGCGCGCAGTGGGCGCGCGTTCGGCTGGAAGGCCAGTTCGGCCTCCAGCAACTGCCCGGTGGGAATGGCCAGTTCGGGCGCCTGACCGGGGCGGCCGAAGGCCAGCAGCAGGGCCGGGTGGCCGGTCTTGGCCCCGCGCAGCCAGAGTCGTCGGGTGGTCAACCGCTCGTCCGCGACATCCTGGCGGCCGAGCACCAGCCAGCGGTCCCGGACGGTCGGGCCGGCCAGCAACTCGGCGCTGTCGGTGCTGAATCCGATCCGGGAGCGGACGGTGGCCGCCAGTGGCTCGGGCAGCTCGCCGACCCGCTCGTAGGCGGCGGCCAGCAGGTGCAGCAGCGCATAGCGGGAGAGCAGCGACTCCTCGTCGAGGTCCTCCAACTCCCGCACCCGGCTGGCGAGTCCGGGAGCCTGCGCGTCCACCATCCGCGCCGCGACCTCCTCCCACGGGCTGGCCGCGGTGCTCTGGTCGGCCAGCCCGTGCCGCACCCGGTCGGCCAGCCGCAGGCGCAACTCCTGCGCCCCGGCGGCCACGCGGGCCGAGCGCCGCTCGGCCCGCCGGCGGGCCGCCGCCGGATCCGCCTCGGCCCTGGGCGCCCGCTTCTGCTCGGCCCGGTCCTGGCGATCCGCCAACCAGGCGCCCGCCCACTCGGGCGGCTCGCCCCCGTTCGGCACCGCCTGCGCCCCGACACTCCACAGCAGGAGCAGCCCCAGCGCGTGCTTGCACGGGAACTTCCGACTCGGACAACTGCACTGGTACGCAGGCGTGGCGAGCTCGACCACCGTCCGGTACGGCGTACTCCCACTGCCTTTGCATGCCCCCCAAAGCGCCGTTCCATTGCACCCCACCCCCGACCACGGCCCCGGTCCGGACAACTTCCCGGCGGCCTTCGACGACGCGGCGTCGGGCGAGAGGGACAGGACATGCTCAGTGCTCCAGCGTTCCTCCATGCCTCGAACGCTAGGCCGGGGGACTGACAAGCGGCCTCGGTGCCCGCCGTGCAGCGGATACGCCCCGGCCGCGCCGGGCGGACCCGAGGGCTGCCTGACGAAGATTCAGGAACTTCCGCCGGATGTCTATCGATGACCTGATCACGTGGCTAGCATGAGCGAGTCGCCACGTCTGCTGTGGTGAATGATCTGTGCTCCTCCATGAACTCACACGGCAATCGAAAGAGGGTCACCATGAGTGCACTGGCATCGGACATCCGCGATGCGGGGCCGCTGGTCGTCGAGGACGAGCTGATCGAGTTCGAGGAGGAATTCGACGCTCCGCAGGCCTGCATCTACAACCACGTGACGTTCACCCCCTTCCTCACGGAGGTCTGGACCTGCGCGGGGAACTCCTGACCGACCGGTCGTAGCAGGTCCCGTGCTCGACGGTGCAGCCGTCGAGCACCGGACCCGGAGGGGTAGGGGGGATGGAACTGTACGCGCGACTGGCCGAGTTGACGGCTGAGTGCGGGCGCCGTCAGTACGCGGACGACACCTGGTTGTACTTGCAGGACCCGAAGATGCCGCCGTGCGCCCACGGCTGGAAGCTGCACCTCTCCACTCGGCCGGACCGGCTCGCGCAGCTGATGGAGCGGGTCGTGCCGGTGCTGCTGCGGTACACCTGTGACGTCAAGTTCGCCGTCGACGCCGAGGTGCTGCGCACGCTGAACGCCGGACGGCAGAACCCCGCCGCCGTCGGCAAGGCGGCCACCGTGTACCCACGGGCCGCGGATGTCGCGGGCCTCGGTGCGGAGTTGGCGCAGGCGCTGGTCGGGTGGGCCGGGCCGCGGGTGGTCAGCGATCGCCAGGTGCGGCCCGACGCGCCGGTCTACTACCGCTACGGGCCCTTTCGCGCGGGAGACGCCGAGCACACCATGGCCGGCCCGGACGGCAGTTCGTTCCCCGGTCTCGCCGAGGCGGCCTACCGGCAACCGCCCTGGGCGCGGGACCCCTTCCCCGCCGCCGGCACCAGCGCCTCGGCCGTCACCACCCGCGTCGGGGACGGCCGTTACCGGATCACCGCGGGCATCGCCCGCGCGGCCCACGGTCACGTCTACCGGGCCGTCGAGGTCACCACCGGCCGGCCGGTGGTGGTCAAGCAGGCGCGGGCCCACGTCGCCGAGGACCACGACGGCGTCGACGCGCGCGGCCGGTTGCGCCGGGAGCGTCAGGTGCTGACGAGGCTGGCCGGGGTCGACGGCGTCCCCGAGGCGGTCGACTACTTCCGACACGGCGAGGACGAGTACCTGGTCAGCACCGACTGCGGCCCGCGCGACCTGCGCCGCGACGTGCTGGCGTCCGGCCCCTACTGCGACGACAGCACCGAGGACGAGCACCGCAGTTGGCGCCTGCTGGCGCAGGGGCTGCTGCGGATCCTGGACGACGTGCACGCGCGCGGTGTGGTGCTGTGCGACCTCAAACCCGACAACGTGGTGATCGACCCGTCCGGGGGCTGCCGGCTGGTCGACTTCGGCGTCAGCGCCCTCGACGGGCGTCGCCCCGGCGGAGCGACCCCGGGCTACGGCCTGCCGCCGTCGCTCGCCGACCCCCGTACCGCTCAACCCGCCGACGACTACTACGCCTTGGGCGCCACCCTGTCCTACGCGAGCACCGGCCTCGACCCGGTGGTGATGGACCCGGACCCCGTGACCAACCGCGCCCGCACCCTCGCCTGCCTCGCCGGCGTGCTCCCCGACCCGCTCCGGCATCCGGCCCGGACGCTGATCGCCGGGCTGCTCAGCCTCGACGCCGCCGAGCGCACGGCTGCCGCCGAACGCCTGCGCAGCGGGCGGGACCCCGTCGCCCGCGCCCGCCGTGCGCTGCCGTCGCCGCCCCTGATCAGCAGCGATCTGCTCGACGACGTCATCGGCCACACCCTCGCGTTCTGCGTGCGCGCGGCGCGGGAGCAGGTCGCCGCGGGGGTGACGGACAGGGCGCCCCGGGAGTCGCTCTCCCTCTACCAAGGCAGCGCCGGCCTCGGCCTGGAGCTGCTGCGGCACCCCGACGACCCGGACGCCCGCGCCGCCGTCGCCGAGCTGGCCCGCTGGACCGCCGCCCATCCCGCCCGTCCCCTGCTGCCGCCCGCGCTCTACGAGGGCCGGACGGGCGTCGACCTGTTCCTCGCGGAGGCGGCCGAGACGCTCGGCACCGAGCCCCCGGACGCCGCCGTCGGCCCGGACGGCGTCGGCTCGGTCGACGGCTGGTTCCCCGCCGGCCTGCTGGACGATCAGATCGCGGGCGCGGCAGGCATCGGCACCGGGCACCTGCTGCTGGCCGAGCGGGCGCGCGCGGCAGGTCGGGAGCCCGAGGCGGCGTACCACCGCGCCGTGGCCGCACAGTGCGCCCGCGGCCTGCTCGAAGGGCGCTACGGCCGCGGCGTCATCAGCACGACTGCCCGGCCCGGCGCGGCGGCGGTCCTCGACGGGGCCGCCCACGGCCGCGCCGGAGTCGCCCACTTCCTGCTGGCGCACCACCACGCGACCGGCGACCCGGCCTCCGGCGCCGCCGCCGAACAGGCCGTCGCGGCGCTGGCCGCGGCCATGCCCGGCATCCTGGCCGCAGCCGCCCGCCCCGGCGCCACCCGGCGCTACGGCTCCTGGTGCCGCGGACTGGCCGGCATCGGCCCGGTCCTGCTCCGGGCAGGCGTCGGGAACGGGGACGAGCGCCTGGTGCGGCTGTCCGCCGACGCGGCGCGCGCCTGCCGGGCGCTGGCCCCCAGGATGAGCCAGGTGGTCCAGTGCTGCGGCCTTTCCGGGGTGGGAGAACTCCTCCTCGACGTGGGAGCGGTGACCGGGGACGTGGAGTTCCGGCAGGGCGCCGAGGAGGTCGCCGCGCTGATCCTGACCCGCAGCGGCGGCCCGCCGCGCCGACCGGTCCTGCCCGACACCTCGCTCAGCGCGGCGTCCGGGCAGTGGGCCGGGGGAAGCGCCGGGGTGCTGTCGTTCCTGCGCCGGCTGCGGCAGGGCGGCCCCCGGCTGGGACCGGCCTGAGTCGGTGCTCGGGGGCGGTCGTGGTGTCGCGGTGCTGCTTGGCCAGGTCGGCCACCACGGCGGCTGCCTGCTGGTCGGCCGGCAGGGGCGGCAGGGTCACGCGGCCGCGGGCGGCCTGCTCTTCGAGAGCCCGGGCCAGGGCGTCCGGGGTGCGGGGCCAGGGGGCAAGGCCGGCGCGGGCCAGGACGCCGGCGTTGGCGCGGCCGTGGCCGGACAGGACCTCGTAGCTGACCGCCGGCAGTCCGGCGACCAGGGCCTCGGTCAGCGAGAGGCCGCCGGCGTTGTGCACCAGGACGTCGGCGGCGGCCATCAGGCGCGGCACGTCGTTGCGCCAGCCGAGGGCCACCACGCCGCTCAGCGCCGCGATCCGCCGCCGCAGGCTCTCGTTGCGGCCGCAGAGCACCACCGGGACGGTGCGGTCCACGGCACGCAGTGCGCGGACGCCGGACATCACGTCGCCGAGCCCCATCGACCCCGCGGTCAGCAGCACCATCCGGTGGCCGAGCGGCACGCCGAGTTCGGTGCGCACCGCCTGCCGGTCGGCCGCGTCGACCGGTTCGGCGAAGGCGGCGGGAGCCAGCGGACCGGCGGGCCGCATCGGCACGCCGTACCGCTTGCTGCCCTCGGCGGCGGTGGCCGGGGTGACGGTGAGGTGCACATCGACGGCGGGGTGCACCCAGAGGCGGTGCGGCGCCGGGTCGGTGAGGTAGCAGACGGCGGGCGCCTTGAGCGTGCCGTCCGCCCTCAGCATGCCCAGGCTCTGCGCCGCGAACGGGAAGGTGGTCACCACCACGTCGTAGTCCTGGCCGTCCGGGCCCAGCCAGCCCGCCAGCTCGCGGGCGGCCTGTCGGCAGAGCCGCAGGGTGAGGCTGCGCACCAGTGACTCGCGCTCCTCGCAGCGGAACAGCCAGTCGAACACCTCGGGCGTCCGGCCGGCGCTGAACGTGTAGCCGTCCTGGAGCAGGCGCTGGTAGCGGCGCGGCAGCGCGTCGAGGTAGTCGCGGTAGGTGGCGTCGATGCCGCGCGCCTCCAGCCGCCGCACCAGTTCCCTGGCGGCGCCGTTGTGGCCCGCTCCGACGCTTCCGGTGATCACGAGCGCGCGCAGCGGCCGGGTCGGTCGGTCGACGTGCGAGGGCGATGCGCAGCCGCCTTCGGCGGCGACCAGGGATGCGCGGTGGAGGAGTCGCATGTTCTTCCGCTCGGCGAGGAGCGCCTCGGCCGCCGTGCGGCGGGGCGCTGTGAGCTGGTGGGGGAGCAGGCGGGAGGGGGCCACGCCCGGTGAACTGCCGTTATTCCCTCCGGCATTGGCTGAACCGTAGGGCACCCCTGAGGCGCCGCCGAGCTCGCCCGTGTGAGCAGCGAGCGGCCACTGGGTGAACTTCGCTGCGCGCGGCGGGCGACCGTGCTGGGCCACGCTGCGTTGTCAGTGCCGTACGGCAGGGTGGTTGTCGCAGGGCGGGGTGTCCGAAGCCGACCCCTGTGCCTGTCAGCTGCGCCGTTGCTCTCCTTGATTTCACCGCCCCGCCCGCGGCACGGCTGTGCCCGGTGGCCGACCCAGGAGCCGTCCTATGACCACCACCACTCCCGAGGTCCTGCGGCAGCACGCCGAGGACGCCTTCGCCGCCGAGTTGGCGGCGCTGGCCGCGCAGGACGAGCGGCCGCGGCCCGAGCGCTGGCGGCTCTCGCCGTGGGCCGTCGCCACCTATCTGCTCGGGGGTGAACTGCCGGACGGCACCGTGATCACGCCCAAGTACGTCGGTCCGCGCCGGATCGTCGAGGTCGCGGTGACCACGCTGGCCACCGACCGGGCGCTGCTGCTGCTCGGGGTGCCCGGGACGGCGAAGACCTGGGTGTCCGAGCACCTGGCCGCCGCGATCAGCGGGGACTCGACGCTGCTGGTCCAGGGCACGGCCGGCACGCCGGAGGAGGCCGTGCGCTACGGCTGGAACTACGCCCAGCTGCTGGCCCACGGCCCCAGCCGGGACGCCCTGGTGCCGTCGCCGGTGATGCGCGCGATGGCGGACGGGAAGATCGCCCGGGTCGAGGAGTTGACCCGGATCCCCGCCGACGTCCAGGACAGTCTGATCACCATCCTGTCCGAGAAGACGCTCCCCATACCGGAGTTGGGCGGCGAGACGCAGGCCGTCCGGGGTTTCAACCTGATCGCCACCGCCAACGACCGCGACCGCGGCGTCAACGAGCTCTCCAGCGCGCTGCGCCGCCGGTTCAACACGGTGGTGCTGCCGCTGCCGGCCAGCCTGGACGAGGAGGTCGACATCGTCACCCGCAGGGTGGAGCAGCTCGGCCGCTCGCTCGAGCTGCCCGAGCTGCCCGGCGGCGCGGCGGAGATCCGCCGAGTGGTGACCGTCTTCCGCGAGCTGCGCGACGGCATCACGGCGGACGGCCGGACCAAGGTCAAGTCGCCGACCGGCACGCTCTCCACCGCCGAGGCGATCTCGGTGGTCACCAACGGCCTGGCGCTCGCCGCGCACTTCGGCGACGGCGTGCTGCGGGCCGGCGACGTGGCGACCGGCATCCTCGGCGCCGTCGTCCGCGACCCGGTGGCCGACCAGGTGATCTGGCGCGAGTACGTCGAGGGCGTGGTCCGCGAGCGGGACGGCTGGAAGGACTTCTACCGGGCCGCGCGTGAACTCTCCCGCTGACAGCGGACGGCTGACAGCGGCACCGGACAGGCCCTAGCAGGGGAGGGGACCCATGACTGACGATGTGACACTGCTCGGCATCCGCCACCACGGACCGGGCTCGGCCCGCGCGGTGGCCGCCGCGTTGGAGCAGCTGCGGCCGGACGCGGTGCTGATCGAGGGGCCGGCCGAGGCCGATCCGATCATCGCCCTGGCGGCGGACCCGGAGATGGTGCCGCCCGTCGCGCTGCTCGCCCACGCGGTGGACGATCCGGCCCGGTCCGGGTTCTGGCCGTTCGCCTCCTTCTCCCCGGAGTGGGTGGCGATCCGGTACGGGCTGGCGCACGAGCTGCCCGTCCGGTTCATCGACCTGCCGGCGGCGTACGGCTTCGCCCTGGCGGCCGAAGGGGCGGCCGAGCACGAGGGAGAACCCGACACCCTGCGCCTGGACCCGATCGCGGTCCTCGCCGAAGCCGCCGGCCAGGACGACGCCGAGCGCTGGTGGGAGGACGTCGTCGAGCACCGCACGCCCGGCGCCGACGCGCTGGCGCCGTTCGAGGCGCTGGCCGAGGCCATGACGGCGCTGCGCGAGCCGCCGCCCGACACCCCGCCGCCCGGAGCACCGTCGCTCACCGCCTCGCCGCTCACCTCCCGCCGCGACGACCTGCGCGAGGCGTACATGCGCCAGCAGATCCGCGCCGCCCGCCGCGCCGGCCACCGCCGGATCGCCGTGGTCTGCGGCGCCTGGCACGTCCCGGCGCTGAGCGCGATGCCCACCGTCGCCGCCGACCGCGCGCTGCTCGCCACCCTGCCGAAGAAGCCGAAGACCGAGATCACCTGGGTGCCCTGGACGCACCGCAGGCTCGCCCAGCACACGGGTTACGGCGCCGGCATCGAGTCGCCCGGCTGGTACCACCACCTGTTCTCCACCCGAGGCGACACGCTGGCCCGCTGGCTGACCCGGGCCGCCGAGCTGCTGCGCGCCGAGGACCACCCGGTCTCCTCCGCACATGTGATCGAGGCGGTCCGGCTCGCCGAGACGCTGGCCGCGATGCGCGGGCGGCCCATCGCCGGGCTGACCGAGACGCTGGACGCCGTCCGGTCCGTCATGTGCGACGGCTCCGACGTCGCGCTCGCGCTGGTCCGCGAGCAGCTGGTGGTCGGCGAGGCACTCGGCGAGGTGCCGCCGGCCACCCCGACCGTCCCGCTGCAGCGCGACCTGACCCGGCTGCAGCGCAGCCTGCGGCTCAAGCCGGACACCGAGCCGCGCGAGCTGGTGCTCGACCTGCGCAAGGAGCTGGACGCCGCGCGCTCGGTGCTGCTGCACCGGCTGCGGCTGCTCGGCATCGCGTGGGGCACCGAGACCCGGTCCGCCGTCAACTCCACGGGGACGTTCCGGGAGAGCTGGCAGCTGAGCTGGGACCCGGAGTACGCCGTTCGGGTGGTGGTGGCCGCGCAGTGGGGGACGACGGTGGAGCAGGCCGCCACCGGCAAGGTGGCCGAGCTCGCGGCGAAGGCCGCCGAGCTCGCCGACCTCACCCGCTTGGCGGAACAGTGCCTGGTGGCCCGGCTGCCGGCCGCGCTGCCCGCCGTGATGCAGGCGCTCGCCGACCGCGCGGCGCTCGACACCGACGCCGGGCAGCTCGCCGAGGCGCTGCCCGCCCTGGTCCGGGCGCTGCGCTACGGCGATGTCCGGGGCACCGACAGCAGCGCGCTGGACGGCGTGGCGCGCGGGCTCGCGGAGCGGATCTGCGTCGGCCTGCCGCCCGCCTGCACCGGGCTCGACGCGGCGGGCGCGGCCGACATGCGCACCAGGCTGGACGCCGTGCACGCCGCCGTCGGCCTGCTGGAGCAGGGCGGCCCACCGGGGGAGCCGGTGGCCGACACACCGGCCGACACACCGGCCGACACACCGGCCGACATGCTGTCCGACACACCGGCCGACACGCTCGCCGACCGCTGGGCCGCCGCGCTGCGCTCGCTGGCCCGCCGCGAGCCCTCGGCCGGGCCGGCCACCGGCGTCCCCGGCCTGCTGCGCGGCCGCGCCGTCCGGCTGCTGCTGGACGACGCCCGGCTCGACTCGGCCGAGGCCGGCCGCCGGATGCGCCTGGTGCTCTCCACCGCCAGCGCCCCGGCGGACGCGGCCGGCTGGATCGAGGGCTTCCTCTCCGGCGGTGGCGCCCTGCTGCTGCACGACCCGCAGCTGCTCGAACTGCTGGACGACTGGCTGACCGGCGTGCCGGGCGACACCTTCACCAATGTCCTGCCGCTGCTGCGCCGGACGTTCTCGGCGCTGGAGCCGGGGGTGCGCCGGACCGTCGGCTCCCGGGTGGCCGCCGGGCCGCTCGGTGCCGCCGGGTCCGCCCGGTCCGCCGCCGCAGACCCGGTCCGGGAGGAGACGCTGGACGCCGTCCGCGCCGACGCGGCGCTGCCGACGGTGGCCCTGCTGCTCGGCCTGCGCACCCTTGCCCCCGATGCCGCAGCCCCTCGGATCCCGCACCAGTCCGACCGAAGGAGCAACCGATGAGCACGGCGACCACCCCTGAGGCCGACGAGCGGCTGCGCCGCTGGCGGCTGGTCCTGGGCGGCGAGGCCGACGGCACCGGCTGCCGGCTGACCGGCCGGGACGCGGGCATGGACCGCGCACTGACCGCGCTCTACCGCGGCACCCCCGAACCCGCGCCGCAGACCGGCCGCGCCGCCTCCCGCAGCGCGGGACTCGGCGGCTCGGCCCCGCAGGTGGCCCGCTGGCTGGGCGACATCCGCGAGTACTTCCCCACCTCGGTGGTCCAGTTGATGCAGCAGGACGCGATCTCCCGGCTCGGCCTGGACCGGCTGCTGCTGGAGCCCGAGATGCTGGCGGCGGTCGAGCCGGACGTCCACCTGGTCGGCACCCTGCTCTCGCTCAAGCACGCGCTGCCCGAGACCACCCGCGAGTCGGCCCGGCTGGTGGTGGGCAAGGTGGTGGCCGAGCTGGAGCGCCGGCTCGCCGACCGGACCAGGGCCACGCTCGGCGGCGCGTTGGACCGCAGCGCCCGGGTGAACCGCCCGCGCCACCGCGACATCGACTGGGACCGCACGATCCGGGCCAACCTCAAGAACTACCTGCCCGAGGAGCGCACGATCGTCCCCGAGCGCCTGGTCGGCTACGCGCGCGCCCAGCGCGCGGTGAAGAAGGACGTCATCCTCTGCATCGACCAGTCCGGCTCGATGGCGCCCTCCGTCGTCCACTCAGCGGTGTTCGGCGCGGTGCTCGCCTCGATGCGCAGCCTGGACACCCGGTTGGTGGTGTTCGACACCTCCGTGGTCGATCTGACGGAGCAGCTGGCCGATCCGGTCGACGTCCTCTTCGCCACCCAGCTCGGCGGCGGCACCGACATCAACCGCGCGCTCGCCTACTGCCAGTCGAAGATCACCCGTCCGGCGGAAACCGTCGTCGTCCTGATCAGTGATCTCTACGAGGGCGGGATCCGGCACGAGATGCTGCGCCGGGTGGCCGCGATGAAGGCGGCCGGCGTCCAGTTCATCGCCCTGCTCGCGCTCTCCGACGAGGGCGCCCCGGCCTACGACCACGAGCACGCCGCCGCGCTGGCCGCGCTCGGCGCCCCGGCCTTCGCCTGCACGCCGGACGCCTTCCCCGACATCATGGCCGCCGCCATCGAGAAGCGTCCGCTGCCGATTCCGGACGGCAGGTGAACGCAGGGGGTGAGCGCAGGGCGCGCGAGTCGTCCCCGCACGCCCGTTGTGACGGTTCTCACCAAAGCGGAGCCGGTCCTCGGCGAAACACCCCCCGCCGACGGGGATAACCTGCCAGACGGACGTGACGCGCGTGTTGATTGACGTGTGCGCCCGTGGCTGTGTGGGCCGCAAGGCCACAAACTCTGCGTACCCGCACCGCCCCGACGACCCGCAGCGAAGATCCTGCCGTGGCACGCTCGTAGAGACACAATCCGCGACCACGAACAAGGACGAACACACGTGGACCTGTTCGAGTACCAGGCGAGGGACCTCTTCGAAAAGCACGGCGTACCCGTGCTCGCCGGCGAGGTCATCGAGACCCCCGAGGCCGCCCGCGAGATCGCGACCCGCTTCGGTGGGCGTGCTGTCGTCAAGGCCCAGGTGAAGGTCGGTGGGCGAGGCAAGGCCGGTGGCGTGAAGCTCGCCTCTGACCCCGAGGACGCCGTCGCCAAGTCCGCCGCCATCCTCGGCATGGACATCAAGGGCCACACCGTTCACAAGGTGATGCTGGCCGCCACCGCGGACATCAAGGACGAGTACTACGTCTCGTTCCTGCTGGACCGCACCAACCGCACCTTCCTGGCGATGGCCAGCGTCGAGGGCGGCGTGGAGATCGAGGTCGTCGCCGAGGAGAACCCCGACGCGCTCGCCAAGATCCCGGTCGACGCCAACGAGGGCTGCACCCCCGAGAAGGCCCGCGAGATCGTCGCCGCGGCCAAGTTCCCGGCCGAGGTCGCCGACCAGGTCGCCGACGTGCTGGTCAGCCTGTGGAAGGTCTTCATCGCCGAGGACGCGCTCCTCGTCGAGGTCAACCCGCTGATCAAGTCCGGCGACGGCAAGATCATCGCGCTCGACGGCAAGGTCTCGCTGGACGAGAACGCCGAGTTCCGTCAGCCGGGCCACGAGGCGCTCGAGGACAAGGCCGCGGCCAACCCCCTCGAGGCGGCCGCCAAGGCCAAGGGCCTGAACTACGTCAAGCTCGACGGCGAGGTCGGCATCATCGGCAACGGCGCGGGTCTCGTGATGAGCACCCTCGACGTGGTCGCGTACGCCGGTGAGGCGCACGGCAACGTGAAGCCCGCCAACTTCCTCGACATCGGCGGCGGCGCGTCCGCCGAGGTGATGGCGAACGGCCTGGAGATCATCCTGGGCGACCCCGACGTCAAGTCGGTCTTCGTCAACGTCTTCGGTGGCATCACCGCCTGTGACGCGGTCGCCAACGGCATCGTCCAGGCGCTCGCGCTGCTGGAGAGCAAGGGCGAGGCCGTCACCAAGCCGCTCGTCGTCCGCCTGGACGGCAACAACGCCGAGCTGGGTCGCAAGATCCTGACCGACGCCAAGCACCCGCTCGTTGAGCAGGTGGACACCATGGACGGTGCCGCTGAGCGCGCCGCCGAGCTGGCGAACGCCAAGTAAGGAAGAGGGACTACTAGCATGGCTATCTTCCTTACCAAGGACAGCAAGGTCATCGTCCAGGGCATGACCGGCTCCGAGGGCATGAAGCACACCCGCCGCATGCTCGCCTCCGGCACCCAGATCGTCGGCGGCGTGAACCCGCGCAAGGCCGGCACCACGGTCGACGTCGACGGCACCGAGGTCCCGGTCTTCGGCTCCGTCGCCGAGGCCATCGAGAAGACCGGCGCCGACGTCACGGTGATCTTCGTTCCGCCGAAGTTCACCAAGGACGCCGTCGTCGAGGCGATCGACGCCGAGATCGGCCTCGCGGTCGTCATCACCGAGGGTGTCCCGGTCCACGACTCGGCCGCCTTCTGGGCGTACGCCGGTGCCAAGGGCAGCAAGACCCAGATCATCGGCCCGAACTGCCCCGGCCTGATCTCCCCCGGACAGTCCAACGCGGGCATCATCCCGGCGGACATCACCACCGCGGGCCCGATCGGTCTGGTGTCGAAGTCCGGCACCCTGACCTACCAGCTCATGTACGAGCTGCGTGACCTCGGCTTCTCCTCGGCCGTGGGCATCGGCGGCGACCCGGTCATCGGCACCACGCACATCGACGCCCTCGCGGCGTTCGAGGCGGACCCGGAGACCAAGGTCATCGTGATGATCGGCGAGATCGGCGGCGACGCCGAGGAGCGTGCGGCGGCCTACATCGCCAAGCACGTCACCAAGCCGGTCGTCGGCTACGTCGCGGGCTTCACCGCCCCCGAGGGCAAGACCATGGGCCACGCCGGCGCCATCGTCTCGGGCTCCTCGGGCACCGCGGCCGCCAAGAAGGAGGCCCTGGAGGCCGCGGGCGTCAAGGTCGGCAAGACGCCGTCCGAGACCGCTCGCCTGGCCCGTGAGCTGGCGGACTCGCTCGGTCTCTGACCGGGTCTGACCGCTTCCTGAACAACGCCTCGCCCCGGACCGGGTCTCCCGGTCCGGGGCGAGGCGTTTTCGGTCGCCTGTTCTACCGCGGCGGCCAGGCGGGGGACGGTGCGGTGCGGGCGGAGCCGGGGCAGGGGCGGGGGACGCCGAGCGGGCAGTCGGACGGTCCGGCGGCGTGCGGGGGCCGCACGGCGGTGAGGAGCAGCGGCTGCCGCGGGCGCCCGGCGGCGTCCGGGATGGTGGCGGTGGAGGGCTGCTGGATGGGGGCGTCGGCGGGCGACTGGTCCTGCGTCACACCGGGCGAGTCGCTGTCGGCGGGGCTCGGCGACGCGCCGGCGGCCGGCGTTGCGGCGCTTGCGGCGGTTGCGGCAGCCGTCGGTGACGGCTGGTCGGCGGGCAGGGCGGGACCGGCCACCAGGACCGCCGGCTGACCGGGCACCGGACCGCACCACGCGCTGCGGAGGCCGGCCGCGTCGAGGTGGCCGGGCGCGGCCGGACCGGCGCTGCCGGTCTCGGCGGTGGTGCAGACCGGCAGCGGCTGCGGCCGGGCGGCGAAGAACGTCGACGGCCCGTGCCCGGCCAGCAAGCCGCCGAGAGCCGCCCCGGTGGCCAGCACCAGCAGCCCGAAGGCCGTCGGCGCCGCCGCGGCGCGCAGCCGTCCGGCGGTCCTGACCACGGCGGGCGACGGCTGCCGCGGCGGCGGGCAACCGCGCACGGCCGCCGCGTAGAGCAGCCCGCCGAGCCGCTGCCCGAAGCCGTCGGCGGCCGGGTCGGCGCCGACCAGCCGTGGGACGGCGGCGGCGAGGGCGGCCCGGGCGGCGCGCACCCGGTCCTCGACGCCCGCCGCGCTGGTGTGCACCTCGGCGGCCACCGCGGCGGGCGGCAGGCCCAGCGCGTCGTGCAGCACCAGGTCGCGCCGCCGGGGGCGGGAGAGCCGCAGCAGCGCCTTGAGCAGCGCCCGGTCACGATCCGTCAGGCCGTCGGCCGGCGCGCTCGCGGGCTCCTCGGCGACCTTGATCCGCCGTCGTGGCAGCTGCCGGGCGCGCGTGCGGAGCGGGCCGACGCGGTGCCAGGGGGAGAGGGCCGCGTCGAACGCGCGGGCCCGGATCCAGGCCTCCGGGTCGGGCTCGGCGCAGACCGCGGGCCAGCGGTTCCAGGCGGAGCCGAAGGCCAGCCGGACGGCGTGTGCGGCGCTGTGGCGACCGGCGGTGAGCAGGTAGGTCTGCTGGACGAGGTCGTCGTGGCAGCGGGCGTAGAGCGCCTCGAAGCCGGCCCGGGTCGGTTCGGGCGCGGGGTCTGCGGGAGTGGGATCTTCGAGCGCGGGGTCTGCGGGCAGCGGCTCGGCCGGCGTGGGGTCGGTCGGCGTCGGGGCGGCGAGTGCGGCGGCCTCCGCGCGGGTGCGCACTCCGAGCTTGCGCATCGCCCGGTGCAGGTGGGTGCGCGCGGTGCTCGGGGCGATGCCCAGCGCCTCGGCGATCGCCCGGGTGTCGAGGCCCGCCACCAGGTGGGCCAGCGCCTGCGCCTCGCGCGGTGAGAGCAGCCGCAGTAGCTGCTGCTGCGATGACTCCGGCTCAGCGGTCTCGGAGGTGGTCATCGCGCGCGGCTCGCTCGAAAGTGACACATAACCAGATAATCCGGGACACGGCGAGCGCACGCTTCCTCACAGGGCAGGACGGGTGACGTTGGCACCATGGGGGGCTATGACGCACCACCTGATGGACCGTCCGCTCCAGCGCGGCGTCGACTCGCTCGCCTCCGGGCCCGTAGTCGCGGGATTCACGGCGGCGCTGGTCGGGCTCGCGACGACCGCCGCGCCCGTACTCGTCCTGTGGGTCCTGTCGCCCTATCCGCAGGACACCGCCGGCGACGCGGGCAAACTGGTCGGCGGTGTCTGGCTGCTGGCCCACGGCGGACCGCTGGTCAGAGGCGCCGGCGCGGCCCCGCTCTCGCTGACGCCGCTGCTCGCCACGCTGCTCACCGTCCTGCTGGTCTACCGGGCCGCGGAACGCACGGTCCGGCGGGCGGGCGGGCGCGCGGGGGGCGTGCCGGCCGCGCTCTGCGCCGGTTATCTGGCAGTGGCGCTGCCGGTGGCCCTGGAGTGCTCGACGGCCGCCGGGTTGCGCGCCCGCGTGCTGCCGGACCTGCTGGCGGTGGCCGCGCTGGTCTACGGCACGGCCACCGTCGGAGCCGGGACCGGGGCCGTCCCGGTCCCGCGCTGGTGGCCGGCGCGCGCGGCGCGGCTGCGGGCGTGGACGGAGCGCTGGACCGGCCCGCTGCCCGAGAGCGCCGAGCTCGCCGCGGCCGTCCGCCGAGCCGCGACGGGCGGGCTGCTGACGCTGCTGGCCGGCAGCGCGCTGCTCTTCGCGGTACTGGTCCTGCTCGGGACGGACCGCACCGACCCGGTGGTGCGCGCGCTCACCGGCGGCGGCGCCTCGGCCTCGGTCGGCCTGCTGTTGAGCTGCCTGCTGCTGGTGCCCAACGCGGTGCTCTGGTGCGCCTCGTACGCGCTGGGCTCGGGGTTCCTGCTGGGGGCCGGGACGATGGTGGCACCCGATCGGGTGACGCTGGGGGCGGTGCCGGAGTTCCCGCTCTTCGCCCTGGTGCCGAGCACGGCGTCGCTCTGGCAGTACGCGGTGTTCGCGCTGCCGGTGCTGGCGGGGTCGGTCTGCGCCGGGCTGCTCGGGCGGACGGCGGCGGCCGGGGGCCGTCCGCTGGCCGACCGGGTGGCGGGGCCGGACGACCTGTCGGAGGAGCTGTTGGAGGAGGAGGACGAGCGGGCGCCCTGGTGCTGTGCGGCCACCACGCTCGCCGGCGTCGGGGCCGCGCTGGCGGTCGGGACGGCGGTCGCGCCGGCGGCCTGGCTGGCGGGCGGCGCGGTCGGCGCGGGCCGGATGGCGGTGCTCGGGCCGTCGCCCTGGTGGGCGGGGTTGCTGGCGGCCGGGTGGTTCGCCGCGCTCACGGTGCCGGGAGCGCTCGGAGTGCGCTGGTGGCTGCTGCGCCCGGCCGGGAGTGCCGGGATCACCCGGAGCACCGGGAGCGGTAGGTGGTCCGGCTGGGTGGCCGGTGGCCGCCGCGCCCTGGACGCCGCCGTCGCCCTGGTCCGCCCTCGATCAGATGAGAGCGATGTCGAGGGCGACGGCGAGGGCGGCTGAGCTGTGCCGGCGTCAGTTCTGCGGGTCGGTCTCGCTGGCCAGCCAGTGCGGGGCCAGGGTGGAGCAGCTCTGCGTGGCGGTGTTGGTCAGCGCGTCGTTCAGGCAGGTGAAGTAGGGGCGGTAGGCCAGGCTGAGCCCGAACGAGCCGAGCACCAGCGCGACCGCGACGCCGCCGGTGATCAGCCCGCCCAGCGCGGCCGGCGCCTGCGGGCGGCTGCGCTGCCCGTACACGGGCTGCTGCGCGGCGGCGCCGGACGGGGTGCCGGTGGACGGGGTCGCTGCGCCCGTGAGGTCGGCGACGGTGGCGGCGGAGCCGGCCGGGGTCGGCGCCGGGTCCTTTCCGGCCGCCCGCAGCGCGCTGATACCCCAGTACAGCGCGAGCGCGCCGAGCAGCAGCGCCACGTCCGGGATGCCGTACACGCCGCTGAAGAGCGCGGCCATGCCGCTGAGCAGGGCGAATCGCGAGCGGCGGTGCACCGGGTCGTTGGGGTCGAACCGCGGCTGCTGCGGGGCCTGCGGGCGCTCGGGCCAGCCGGGGCCGCCGTTGCCCTGCCAGTTCGGGCTCCACGGGTGCGGCGGGGAGACGGGCGGGAGTCCTGGCTGTCCGTCCGGGCCGCCGCCGGTGGCGTCCGAGCCCTGGTCGGTGCCGTCCTGGCCGCCGCCGACAGGACGCCCGGCTGCTCCCGCCTTCGGCTGCGGGATGCGCGGGCGCCACGGCTGGTCCGGGGCGTCCTCCGGCGGCGGCGCGAAGGGGTTGCGCTCGTCGCTGTTCTTGCCGCTGCTCATGGGCGTCGGGATCCTCATCGTCGTCGGGCGTCGGCAGGGCCGGGGTGGAGCTGCGGCGGGGTCGGGCCGACCTCGCCGGCGTGCGGGTGGGCGCCCCGCGCGCGGTGCACCGCCCCCCATGATCCCGCAGCCCGTTGCGAGGCGGCGGGCGGCCTGCCGTTCGATGCGAAACCGCGTCCCGTCGGGCCGACCGAGCGGCGGAGGAGATCCCGCTCTCATCTACGCGCGTCACGCGTAATCCCAGGTAGGAACGCTGTTCAACCAGCCGTTATCGTGGTGACGGTCAGCAGCTCCCCCAGGTTCCCCGGGGCCCGCAGCGCAGCGGGGTGTCCCGGCGTACCCGTCCGACCGCTCGACCTGCCGCCCGTCCGTAGTGGCCCCACCGCCGGTGGATGTACCAGCGGGCAGGCACCCCGACATACGGAGACTCGCGCAGTGGCCGCCGCTTCCACGCTCGCCTTCCCGCCTCCCGTTGCCCGGCCGGCCCGCTTGGTGGTCCTGGTCTCCGGCTCGGGCACCAACCTGCAGGCGCTGATCGACGCCGTGGCCGACCCCGCGTACGGCGCCGAGATCGTCGCGGTCGGGGCCGACCGGGACGGTATCGCCGGCCTGGAGCGGGCCGAGCACGCGGGCATCCCGACCTTTGTCCACCGGATCAAGGACTTCCCCGGCCGCGCCGACTGGGACGCCGCGCTGACCGCCTCCGTCCAGGAGTACCGCCCCGACCTGGTGGTCACCGCCGGATTCATGAAGATCCTCGGCGACGACTTCATCGCCGCGTACACCGGACGCATCGTCAACACCCACCCCGCCCTGCTGCCTTCCTTCCCCGGCGCCCACGGCGTCACCGACGCGCTCGCGTACGGGGTCAAGGTCACCGGCTGCACCGTCCACCTGGTGGACGGCGGAGTGGACACCGGCCCGATCATCGCGCAGGGCGTCGTGGAGATCACCGACGCCGACTACGCAGATGGCGGCGAAGCGCTGCACGAGCGCATCAAGACTGTCGAGCGCACCCTGCTCGTCGACGTCGTGGGCCGCCTGGCCCGCGAAGGTCACCGCATTGAAGACCGAAAGGTATGGACACCGGCATGAGCGCCGCCCCCAGCACCACGCCTCCCGTCTCCGAGAACGTCCGCCCGATCCGCCGTGCGCTGGTCAGCGTCTACGACAAGACCGGTCTGGAGACCTTGGCCCAGGGTCTGCACGCCGCCGGGGTGGAACTGGTCTCGACCGGTTCCACCGCCGCCCGGATCGCCGCCGCCGGCGTCCCGGTGACCGAGGTCTCCGAGCTCACCGGGTTCCCGGAGTGCCTGGACGGGCGCGTGAAGACGCTGCACCCCCGCGTGCACGCCGGTGTGCTCGCCGACCTGCGCCTCGACTCGCACCGCGCGCAGCTGGCCGAGCTGGGCATCGAGCCGTTCGACCTGGTCGTGGTGAACCTCTACCCATTCGCGGCCACCGTCGCCTCGGGCGCCACCCCGGACGAGTGCGTGGAGCAGATCGACATCGGCGGTCCGTCGATGGTCCGCGCCGCCGCCAAGAACCACCCCTCGGTCGCCGTCGTGGTCGACCCGGCCCGCTACACCGACGTGCTGGCGGCGGTGAAGTCCGGCGGCTTCGACCTGCTGACCCGCAAGCGGCTGGCCGGCGCGGCCTTCGCGCACACCGCCGCGTACGACGTCGCGGTGGCGTCCTGGTTCGAGTCCTCGGGCTACACCGAGTCCGAGGAGGCGTTCCCGCAGTTCCTCGGCGCCACCTGGGAGCGCTCGAACGTCCTGCGCTACGGCGAGAACCCGCACCAGAGCGCGGCGCTCTACGTGGACGGCACCGGCGGGCTGGCGGGCGCCGAGCAGCTGCACGGCAAGGAGATGTCGTACAACAACTACGTCGACACCGACGCCGCTCGCCGCGCCGCCTACGACCACGACGGCCCGGCCGTGGCGATCATCAAGCACGCCAACCCGTGCGGCATCGCGACGGCCGCTGACGTCGTCGAGGCGCACCGCAAGGCGCACGAGTGCGACCCGGTCTCGGCCTACGGCGGCGTGATCGCGGTCAACCGCCCGGTGACGGTCGCGCTGGCCGAGCAGATCGCGCCGATCTTCACCGAGGTCGTCGTCGCCCCGGCGTTTGAGGACGGCGCCGTCGAGGTGCTGGCCCGCAAGAAGAACCTCCGCGTGCTGCGCGCCCCCGAGGCGCCCTGCGAGCGCCGCGAGGCCCGCCGGATCAGCGGCGGCCTGCTGTTCCAGGAGACCGACCGGATCCACGCGGCCGGCGACGACGCGTCCACCTGGACGCTGGCCACCGGTGAGGCCCTGTCGGAGACCGAGCTCGCCGACCTGGTCTTCGCCTGGCGCGCCTGCCGTGCCGTCAAGTCCAACGCGATCCTGCTCGCCAAGGACGGTGCCTCGGTCGGCGTCGGCATGGGCCAGGTCAACCGCGTCGACTCCGCGAAGCTCGCGGTCGAGCGGGCCGGCGAGCGCGCGGCGGGGTCGTTCGCGGCCTCGGACGCGTTCTTCCCGTTCGCGGACGGCTTGCAGATCCTGATCGACGGCGGCGTCAAGGCCGTGGTCCAGCCGGGCGGTTCGATCCGCGACGAGGAGGTCATCGCAGCTGCGGCGGCGGCCGGCGTGACGATGTACTTCACGGGGACGCGGCACTTCTTCCACTGAGGTAGCGCGAACAACTGACGGGCCGTGGGCATCGCCCACGGCCCGTCAGGGCTTTTCAGCCGACGAAGTGGTCGAACTCGCCTGCCTTGGCGCCTAGGAGGAACTTGGCGAACTTGGTGGGGGTGGTCCGGATGATCACGTCACCGGTGTCGGACTCGCGCATCTCCACCATGCCGTCCCCAGTTGCGCGAACCTCGACGCAGGCGTTACTCGATCCGCTGAACGAAGACTTCTGCCAGTAGTTCTCAGACATTGTTGCCTTTCAAATCTCTTCTATCATCCCGAGAATGAACTTCCGTGAATCCTGTGGAGCCAGGGCGACGTTTTCGGTGGTACTGAAGATCGCGCGATAGGCCAGAAGCTCAGCTTCGGCATCGATGAAGATCGGCGCGTGGTGGACGTCGATCTGTACGGTGTCCAAGCCCGGAACTTGGCCGGATGCCAGCATCATCGTCTCGCCGCTTCCCGGAAAAGTGTCAACGGCGAAGGGGATGACTCGGATGGTCACGCCGGGAATTTCAGAGTCCTCCAGCAGTGACGCGAGCTGGTTCCGTAGTCCTGACCGACCGCCGAAGCGCATGCGCAAGGCGGCTTCGTGGATGAACGCCTCATAAGGCTTGCCGGCGGCCTCGGTCAGAAGATCCCTGCGCTGTGCGCGGAAGGCTGTTCTTGCGTCGCTTTCGTGCTTCGGGAGAGCGGGGACGAGTCGGGTGAAGACCGCGGATGAGTACTCTGCCGATTGAAGCAGTCCGGGAATATAGCTCGTTACCGCCGTGCGGATGCTCGTGGAGAAGTACTCCATCTCGGCAACCTCGATGATGCCGGTCGGGATGATCCCGCGGTACTCCTCCCACCAGCCCTTGGTGCGATCCTGGACTATCTCGACCAGGGCGTCGATGAGGGGCTGATTCAGGCAGCGGCAGGCGGCGGCAAGGCTTCTGAGGCGATCGGCGCTCACGCCGATCCGGCCGCTCTCCATCTGGCTGACCTGGGTGGCCTCGATTCCCAGATGCTTCGCCAGAGCATGGCCGGTCATTCCGGCGTGCTCGCGCATCTTGCGCAGCTCGGCGCCGAGTCGACGCTGACGCAGGGTTGGCATGCTACGTGGCGGCATGACGCTCTTCCTTCGGGTGAGTAGCCACCAGTGTGCCGTGGCCCGCGTCGAAGGGTCCACCTGGTCGAGCACACCGGCAAGGCCGGACCCCCGATCGAGGGAACTTCGGCCAACCAGGTATACAGCTGTATACGTTGGCGCTACGGTCAGTCTCACATCGCTAGCCGACGGACCGTCAGTAACTGTCCCCCGACGACCGAAGAGCACCTGCACGCCCACACCCGGGCCTTGCGTCACGCTCACGGTGCCGGGCCCGAGGCGAGCACCCCCCTACCCTGCGGAGCACCCATGTGCGTCCTCAAGCCCCCTGGGCAGATCCCCAGTTGGGACCTTCACCGCGAACTCCTTGGCAACACCCTGACCGCTGCCGGGTGGCAGCGCGACGACCGGCGTGACGCCGAGACCGTCCTCTATGAGCTCCTCGCCAACGCCTACCGCCACGGCGAGGGCACGCCCACCGTCGTCCTCGTCCTCCTCACTGCCCGTGCCCTGCGGCTCATCGTCGCCGACGAGTCGCCCCGCGAGCCCATCGCCCAACCCGCCAGCGCCGAAGCCGAGTTCGGGCGAGGCCTGCTGATGGTCACCGGACTGGCCGACGCCTGGGGTGTCGAGCGCCGTACGTACGGCAAGGCCGTCTGGGCCCACCTGAGCAAGGGGGCAGCGGCATGAGCGGCGACGATGGGTGGGAGCCCAACCAGCCCGGCGACGCCGAGACCCGCGCGCTGAGCGTGGAGCAACTGCGCGGCCTGCTCGACCAGTTGCACGCCGTCGGCAAGCCCCTCGGCGTCATCTTCCCCAGCGCGGACTGCGGCGGGCGGACGATCGACGGAGGCCGGCTGGTCTCCTTCGGTGGCGGCCCCGCCTCGACCGTCGTCAACCTGCTCCACCTGCTGCGCGAGCACGTGCGCCGGGCCGACGAGTAGGGCGGGCCGAACCAGTGCGGTGCCGCGCCTCGGTGGGGTGCGGCGCCCTTTAACTGTCCCTGCGTGGCTTGCTACTTCGTGCGGATGACGACCGAGCCGACGATCTTGTCGGCGAAAGTCTGACCCTTGGCGTCCCAGAGCGGCCACAGGAAGCCGATGAGGCAGCAGAGCGCGTCGAGTATGTGCAGGAACCGGCGCCGGACCGCCTGACCCCAGCCGAGCAGCTGGCCGTCCGCCTCCCGCAGAACCTGGATCCCCATCACCTTCTTGCCCGGCGACTGGCCGGTGGTGCCCTCCATTCTGCCCAGCACCACGGTCGCCACGATGCCCACCAGGTTGGAGAGCTTCGCCGCCGGGGTCAGCATCAGCAGTGCCGCGGGGATGGTGCAGATCAGCCAGTCGAGCAGGTAGCCGGCGGCGCGGCGGCCCCAACTCGCCAGCACCGGAGGGCTCGTCGGACCGGACTGACCGTTGTAGCCGGAGTGGTAGTCGTACGCAGGGTCGAGGTTGGGCTGGTAGCCGGAGGATGTGGTGGCGGAGTCGTACGGGTTGCTCAAGGAATCCGTCTCTCGGGAAGCGGGTGGGCCAAGCGAACGGCTCGGCTCCCGTCGCGGGAGCCGAGCCGTCAGACGCAGCGGTGGTGGTACTACTGCGCGCGGATCACCAGGCTGCTGACGATCTTGTCGGCGAAGGTCTGGCCCTTGGAGTCCCAGAGCGGCCAGAGGTAGCCGATGTAGCAGACCGCGCCGTCCACGAAGTGCGCCAGGCGGCGGACGAAGGCCATGCCGAAGCCGAGCGGCTTGCCGTCGGCCTCGCGGACCAGGCGCAGGCCGAGGGCCTTCTTGCCGATGGTCTGCCCGGTGCTGCCCTCACGGGCGGTCTGCCAGAGGGCGAGGCCCAGCGTCAGCAGGAAGGTGATGCCGATGACCGCGAGGCCGCCCGAGCTGGCGCCGGCCGTGGTGTTGGAGCAGTCGGTCAGGCCGGTGGTGGGGTCGGTCTGGCAGTTGTTCTTGACCGCGCTGACGAGCATGACGCCGCCGATGATGTAGCCGATGATCAGCGGCAGGCCGATGATCAGGCCGTCGAGCAGGAACGCACCCACGCGCGCACCCCAGCTGGCGAGCACCGGCGGGGCCGGGGCGTAGCCGCCGTACGGGCCCTGCGGCGGCATGCCCTGCGGCGGAATGCCGTAGCCGGCCGGCGGCTGCTGCGGGTAGCCGTAGCCCGCCTGCGGCGGCTGGCCGTACGGGTTCTGCTGCGGCGGGACGCCGTAGGGCGCCTGCTGCGGCTGGCCGTAAGGGTTGTTGGGGTTGTTGGGGTCGGGCGGGTAGGACACGGATTGCCTCCGGGCAGCTGGGACTCAAGGGTCGTGCGGGACATGGGGACAGCGGGTGAGAGTAGCCGAGAGCGGTGACGGTCAGACGCCAAGCCGGTTGAGCTGCCAGATCCAGGCGCTGACGGCGGCTCCGGCGATCAACGCCGTACGCGTGCGCGGGGTCTGCCGCCACCACCAGGCGCCGCCCCCGAGCGGGGCGGTCAGCAGCGCGACCACGGCGACCGCGGTGACCGGGTTGGCCGTCAGGGCGGCGAGCCAGTGGCCGTGCCCGGCCTCGATGAAGACCGTGGTGCTGCCGCAGGCGGGACACGGGATCCCGGTCAGCCGGCGCAGCGGGCAGATCACCCCGGGGTCGTGCGCGTCGTGCAGCGCGCCCACCGCGAGCGCGGCCGCTGCCGCCAGCGCGCAGCGCAGCGCCGTACGGGCCAGCCGACCGGTCGGTGAGGGCGCGGCGGACGCGACCCGGACCGGGGCGATCACGGCATGGGTTGCTGCTGGTGGCCGGCCTGTTGGTACGGACTGCTCATTGGTGCTCTTCCCCCGGCGTCGGACATGTGCTTGGCCTATCGTCAACTCTCGTGCGGCGAGCTGTCCAGCCGCCGGTGCGCCGCTGAACGCAACTGTGGCGCAACCGCAACCGGACCCATACGTTCCGTTAGGCATGTTCCGTTAGGGTCGGGCCGTCCAGGCGGCGGAGTGTGCCGGAGCAGCCCCGCCGATCCGGGAGGATAGGGCCAACATCGTCATGGCGGCTGAGCGCCAGGCCGCTCGCTAGGTCGAGGGATTGCTCCATGAACGCGGTACGAGTGGGCCGGTCGCGCCGTCGGCCGGTCAAGACCACGGGCACGCTGCCGCCGGAGGGCTCCGGGCCGGCCATGGATCGCGGGCACACGCTGCCGATACGGCAGTGGCCGATAACGCTGGTGCTGGCCGTGGTCGGGATCGGCCTGGGCCTCACCGTGTACGCCGACTTCCGGTTCGGCCTGCTGGTGATCGGCGGCGGGCTGCTGATCGGCGCGATACTGCGGCTGCTGGTGCCGGAGGTCGGGCTGCTCGCGGTGCGCAGCCGCTTCACCGACGTGCTGGTGCTGCTCTTCCTGGGGCTGGTGATCATCCTGCTCGCCCTGGTCGCCCAGCCGGACCCGTGGCTTCAGGCCTCGGTGCTGGAGGACTTCGGCAAGTTCCTCGGCCGCCGCCACTGACCACCCGGCAGACCGCAGTGCCCCGGCGGCAGGCCGCTCCCCCGATCCCGCGCTCCTTGCGATAGCCTGACGCGGGGTCTCTCGATGTCGAGAGATCCTCCTCGGCTCCAGTGCGTCGGCCAGCCCTGCGTCGCTGCTGTGGAGCGTGGCACCTGGCGATCGCAGGAGTAGGAAAAATGACTCGCACCCCCGTCAACGTCACCGTCACCGGAGCGGCCGGCCAGATCGGCTATGCGCTGCTGTTCCGTATCGCCTCCGGCCACCTGCTCGGCGCGGACGTGCCGGTGAACCTCCGCCTGCTGGAGATCCCGCAGGGCCTCAAGGCCGCCGAGGGCGTCGCCATGGAGCTCGACGACTGCGCCTTCCCGCTGCTGCGCGGCATCACCATCACCGACAACGCCGCCACCGCCTTCGACGGTGCCAACGTGGGCCTGCTGGTCGGCGCCCGCCCGCGCACCGCCGGCATGGAGCGCGCCGACCTGCTGCAGGCCAACGGTGGCATCTTCGGCCCGCAGGGCAAGGCCATCAACGACAACGCCGCGGACGACATCAAGGTCCTGGTGGTCGGCAACCCGGCCAACACCAACGCCCTGATCGCCCAGCGCAACGCCCCCGACGTGCCGGCCGAGCGCTTCACCGCGATGACCCGCCTGGACCACAACCGCGCGGTCGCCCAGCTCGCCAAGAAGTCCGGCGCCGCTGTCGCCGACATCACCAAGGCGATCATCTGGGGCAACCACTCCGCCAGCCAGTACCCGGACCTCTTCCACGCGGAGATCGCCGGCAAGACCGCCTTCGAGGCGACCGGCAGCGACCTGGCCTGGGTCGAGAAGGACTTCATCCCGACCGTCGCCAAGCGCGGCGCGGCGATCATCGAGGCCCGCGGCCTGTCCTCGGCCGCCTCGGCCGCCAACGCCGCCATCGACCACGTCCACACCTGGGTCAACGGCACCCCGGCCGGCGACTGGACCTCGATGGGCATCGTCTCGGACGGCTCGTACGGCGTGGAGCCGGGCATCATCTCGTCCTTCCCGGTCACCACCAAGGACGGCAAGTTCGAGATCGTCCAGGGCCTGGAGATCTCCGACTTCTCGCGCGCCCGGATCGACGCCTCGGTCGCCGAGCTGGTCGAGGAGCGCAACGCGGTCCAGGAGCTCGGCCTGATCTGAGGCTGAGCCGAGCCCCTCGGCTCGGCCGGTAGGCACAGCGGCCGGTCACCTCCCTCGTCGGAGGTGGCCGGCCGCCGCCGTAAACTGCTCGACCGTGAACGAAACCCTCGAAGACGCCGCACTCGTCCTCGTCTTCATCGTCCTCGGTGGGCTGTTCAACATCGCCGAGATCTCGCTGATCTCGCTGCGCGAGGGCCAGATCCGCTCGCTGGCCGAGCGCGGCACCAAGCGCGCCTCGCGGGCCGCCCACCTGGCCGCTGACCCCAACAGGTTCCTGGCCGCCGTGCAGGTCGGGGTGACCTGCATGGGCTTCCTCTCCGCGGCCTTCGGCGCGGACACGCTGGCCGGCAAGCTGTCCCCGGTCTTCGTCCGGCTCGGCCTGTCCAGCGGCGTATCGGACGCCGTCGCGCTGGTCGGTCTGACCCTGCTGATCTCCTACATCTCGCTCGTCCTCGGCGAGCTGACCCCCAAGCGGATCGGCCTCCAGCGCACCGTGCCGATCGCGCTGCTCGCGGCGCCGGTGGTCGATGTGATGTCGGTCGCGCTGCGCCCGGTGATCTGGCTGCTCGGGCGCTCCACCAATCTGATGGTCCGACTGCTCGGCGGCGACCCCAAGGCCGGTCGCGGCAGCATGAGCTCCGAGGAGCTGCGCGGCCTGGTCGCGGCCAACACCGAGCTGGGCAGCGACGAGCGGGCGCTGATCGCCGACGTCTTCGCGGCCGGCGAGCGCCAGGTGATCGAGGTGATGGTGCCGCGCACCGAGGTCACCTTCCTGGACGCCGACCAGCTGCTCACCGAGGTCCGCGAGGAGACCAGCTCCTCCCCGCACTCCCGCTACCCGGTGATCGAGGGCTCCTACGACGCGGTGGTCGGCTTCGTGCACGTCCGCGACCTCTACCGGTCGCTCGGCCAGCAGGCCGTCCGGGTCCGCGACATCGCCCGGCCCGTCAAGCTGCTGCCCGCCACCAAGCGCGTGCTGGAGGCGATGAGCGAGATGCGCCGGGAGGGCCACCACCTGGCGATGATCGTCGACGAGTACGGCGGCACCGCCGGCATCGTCAGCCTGGAGGACCTGGTCGAGGAGGTGATCGGCGAGATCCGCGACGAGTACGACGCCCAGGAGACCACCACCACCCGGCAGCTGGCCGGCGGCGGCATGGAGGTGGACGGGCTGCTCAATCTGCCCGACTTCGCCGAGGAGGCCGGCGTCTCGCTGCCCGAGGGCCCGTACGAGACGGTGGCCGGCTATGTCGTCGCCGAGCTCGGCGAGCTGCCCTCGGTGGGCGACCAGGTGATCACCGAGACCGGCGTGCTGCTGACCGTCGCGGCGCTGGACGGGCGGCGGATCGACCGGATCCGGGTCAGCGCCGCACGACTGGCAGATCCTCCAAACGAAGTGGTGTCCTGACCGCTCGCCGAAGCTGGAACAATGTCCCCATGGTCAACGCAGCGGTCAACGGTCCGGTGAAGGACCGCCCTCGGGTGCTCTCCGGCATCCAGCCCACCTCCGGCTCGTTCCACCTGGGCAACTACCTCGGCGCGGTGCGCCAGTGGGTGGACCTGCAGGAGTCCAACGACGCCTTCTACATGGTGGTCGACCTGCACGCGATCACCGTGCAGCAGGACCCGCGCACGCTCCGCGACAACACCCGGATCTCGGTCGCCCAGCTGCTGGGCGCCGGCCTGGACCCGGAGCGCTGCACGCTCTTCATCCAGTCGCATGTGCCCGAGCACGCGCAGCTCGCCTGGGTGATGAACTGCCTCACCGGGTTCGGCGAGGCCGCCCGGATGACCCAGTTCAAGGACAAGTCCGCCAAGCAGGGCAGCGACCACACCTCGGTCGGCCTCTTCACGTACCCGATCCTGCAGATCGCCGACATCCTGCTCTACCAGGCCGACGCGGTGCCGGTCGGCGAGGACCAGCGCCAGCACCTGGAGCTCACCCGCGACCTGGCCGAGCGCTTCAACAGCCGCTACGAGCCCACCTTCACGCTCCCCAAGCCGTACATCCTCAAGGAGACGGCGAAGATCCTGGACCTGCAGGACCCGACCGCCAAGATGAGCAAGTCGGCCTCCTCGGCCAAGGGCCTGGTCAACCTGCTGGACGAGGCGAAGGTCAGCGCCAAGAAGTTCAAGAGCGCGGTGACCGACACCGACACGGTGGTCTCCTACGACGAGGAGCACAAGGCCGGCGTCTCCAACCTGCTGCGGATCCACTCCGCGCTCAGCGGGCAGAGCATCGACCAGCTGGTCGCGCACTTCGAGGGCAAGATGTACGGCGCGCTGAAGACCGAGCTGGCCGAGGTCTTCACCGCGTGGGTCGCGCCCTTCCAGCAGCGCACCCAGGAGTACCTGGACGACCCGGCCGAGCTGGACCGGGTGCTCGCGGTCGGCGCCGAGAAGGCCCGCGCGGTGGCCTCCGAGACGCTGGCCACGGTGTACGACCGCATCGGCTTCCTGCCGGCCGCCAAGCACTGATGCAGCTCGCCCCCGCCACCGCCGATGGTGACGGCCTGACCGAGGCCGTCACCATCGGCGTGTCCGTCTCCGTTCCCGAGCCCTTCGGATCGGCGATCCAGGACGCCCGGGCCGCGCACGGCGATCCGCTCGCGCGGGCGATACCCACCCACATCACGCTGCTGCCGCCGACCGGGATCCCGGCCGGCGCGCTGCCCGAGGTGCGCTCGCACCTGGCGGCGGTGGCCCGGGGGTACAGCTCGTTCCAGGTCCTGCTGCAGGGCGCCGGCAGCTTCCGGCCGGTCTCGCCGGTGGTGTACCTGCGGGTCGAGGAGGGCGCGCAGGAGTGCCGCGAGCTGGAGGCGGCGATCCGCTCCGGGCCGCTCGCCCGCGAGCTGGCCTTTCCGTACCACCCGCATGTGACGGTGGCGCACGGCCTGCCCGAGGCGGTGCTGGACGCGGCCTACGCCGAGGCGCGGGCCTTCCAGGCGTCCTTCGCGGTGCCCGGCTTCAGCCTCTCGCGCTTCGGCGCGGACGAGATCTGGCGGCCCTGGCAGTCCTTCGACTTCGGCGCCTGACGGGCCTTAAACCGATACGGTCTCCGGCTCCTCCCGCTGCGGCTGGGCCGCCCGAGCGGTCCCGAGCGCCTCGCGGCGGGCGGCGATCAGCCCCAGGCAGAGCGGGCCGACGAAGAGCGGCACCACGTTGTAGCGGAACAGCTCCGCCGGGTTGGCGGCGATCAGCGTCAGCTGCAGCCCGACCAGGATCCCGCCGAGCGCGTACACCGCCCGGCGCCGCCGCCCGGCCGCGTACAGCACGAGCGCCGCATAGGTGAGGTAGCACCAGGTCGCGCCGCGCCAGAGCAGCCAGTCCAGCTGGTTGACCTTGCTCGCGGTCTGCAGCCACACCCCGGCCTTGTGCAGGGTGGTGGAGAGCGGGTGGCTGCTGAGCGCGGGCAGGTACGGGCTGCCGACCATCTTGCCGTTCGGCGCCGTATGCCCGGCGCTGAGGTCGGCGGTGGCCGCCGGGGCGGTCCAGCCCCACAGGTCGGGGGAGCGGTCCAGCGGCGAGATGACGGTGCTCGCACCGTTCTGAGCGAAGTCGGAGAACGGCGACCAGGCGATGTGGGCGCGGCAGATCCGGGCGCTGATGACGATGTCCGGCCGGGTCTTGAGCACCTTGGTCCACAGCGTGAGCAGTTGGCCGTTGAGCCGGTCGGCGGCCGCCCGGTCGAACGGCGCCGAGCTGTTGGTCAGCGCGTCCCCCGAGTAGCAGTTGCCCCCGGCCTGCCAGGTGCTCAGCGGGGCCACCTCGGCCAGCAGCCGGGTGTCCGCCGGGCTGAAGAGGTACTGCGCCTCGTCGTAGGCGACCGCGATGTCCGAGTAGTTGAGCGCGAAGACCGCGTCGGCGGGCGGCTGCTTGATCCCCACCGCCGGGTAGAGCCAGAGCTGGCCGGCCAGCGGCACCAGCACGGCCGCCGCCGTCAGCGCGGCCAGCAGCGCGCGCAGCCCGGGCAGGGCCAGCAGCAGCGCCACCCCGGCGATCAGCACCATGCCCTCGTTGGCGTTGCGGAACAGGCCGACGCCGAACAGGCCGAGCGCGAGCATCAGCAGGTCGAAGCGGATCGCGCCCGGACGGTAGCCGGGTGCCAGGGCGAGCGTCCCGGCGAAGCGACGGCCCAGCAGACGCGCGCCGGCCGCGAAGACCAGCACGGCGCTGATGGTGAACGGCACGTCCTTCCACACGAAGACCACGAAGGTCCCGGTCGGCGGCAGCGCGGCGACCGCCAGCGCCGCGCCCGCGCTCCAGCGGGCGCGGACCCCGAGGCCGCGCAGCGCCACGCAGGCGTAGCCGAGGACGGCGGACATCGCGGTGGTCTGCAGCAGGGTGAGCACCGCGAACTGCCCGGGCAGGTGCAGCGCCAGCCAGACGAAGCAGTCGTAGAGCACCGAGTGGTCGGAGGCCCAGTTGCCGGTGGTGACCTGCCAGGTGTACATCACCGAGTCGAAGCTGATCAGCCCCGGATAGAAGGCGGCCCACCAGAACAGCCAGATCGCCTGCGTCCCCGCCAGCACCGCCAGCGGCAGGCGCCACGGTGCGGGGATCCGGGCCGCTGCCCGGCGCAGCTGCGCCGAGCCCGGGAGACGGGCTGGGGCGGTCTTCGGCATCGTGGTCTCCGTCGGACGGGCGGCAGCCCGGGCATGGCAGACCGGGGGTGGTGGTCGGCCGCAGGCGGTGAGCTGCGCTCCACCATAACGGTGAGTTCTGAGTGGCGGATCGCACTCTGCGATCACTCGACTGCCCTGCAACGGTTGGTGGGTATTGGAACGCGAATGGTAATGTCGCGCCGCTGAGCTATATGAGTATGAGACGACGATTCCTTGCCCCCGCTCGGCAGGGCCGGAGCAGCTGACCTCTCTCACTGCGTCCCGCGCACCAGTGTCCTAATCAGAGTCCTCCAAACGGAAGTTTCCGCGCGTGCGATCTTCGATGAGCTCCCTCGGCCGGCGGCGCGAGCAGGACAGCACCTCCCCGGCAGCTCCGGCGGCGGACACCGGGGAGGCGGGCGGAGCGCTTCGCCCGGCAGCCGGTTGGATGCGCCTCTCCGCGCTCCTGGACGCCAAGCGCTGGGTCTGGCCGGTCCTGCTGCTGCTCGGCTACCTCGCGCAGGTGGGGTTGCGCCTCTTCCTGACGCACACGCAGAACTTCCCGTCGGTCAACGCCGACGAGCCGTCGTACCTGGTGCTGGCGCGAGTGCTCGGCGGCGGCACGGTGACCGACATGCCGGTCAGGGTGCTGATACCCGGCGGCTACCCGCTGCTGATAGCGCCCGCGCTGGCGATCGCCAAGAACGCGACGAGCGCCTATCACCTGGTGATGCTCACCAACGCGCTGCTCAACTCGCTGTACCTGCCGCTGGCCTACCTGATGCTGCGCCGGCTGCGGCTGCCGAGCCTGCTGGCCTACTGCTTCGCCACCGCCGCCGCGATGCTCTCGCCGGTGGTCTTCTACGAGCAGTTCGCGATGGCGGACACCATCCTCGGCGTCGTGATGCTCGGCTGGCTGCTGGGGCTGTACGGACTGCTCGCGGAGGAGACCACCCCGCGTCGCCGGATGTTCTACGGAGCCGTGGCGGGCCTGGCGGCCGGCTACGCGCAGGCCACCCACGACCGCGGCAGCGTCGTGGTCGTGCTCACCGCCGTGCTGCTGCTGGCGACCCTGGTCCGGCGCTGGGCCCCGCGCAGCGCCACGCTGGTCGCCCTCGGCGGGCTGGCCGTCGGGGTGCTCTTCGCCCGCCTGCTGGCCGCCTATCTGGCCTCCCGGTTCCACGGCGTGCCGTCGAGCACGGTCGGCACCTCGCTGATGCACTCGCTCACCGACCTGCACGTGCTGCGCCGCACCGTCGCCCGCACCCTCGGTCAGACCTGGTACTTCGTCATCTCCACCTGGGGCGTGGGCGGCCTGGGCGTCGTGCTCTGCGCCGTCGCGCTGTTCAGGCCCACCGTGCCGCGCGTCCACCGGCTGCTCGGCGCCGTCCTGCTGGCCGCGCTGTTCGGGATCATGCTGGCCGCCGCGGCGGCGCTGCCGGGCGACGGCCGGGTCGACAACTACGTGAACGCGCGCTACGCCTCCGCGCTGGTGGTGCCGATGTTCGCGATCGGCGCGGCGGGCCTGTACCGGCTGAAGACGCGGGCGCTGCTGACCTGGGCCGCCGGCGTGGCCGGGCTGGTCGTGGTCTGCTGCGGGATGCTGCTGGCCCTGGCGGGCTCCGACCTGCGCAAGGGGTGGTTCATCCTCTGGGGCATCCCGGACGCCGCCTTCCTCGCCCAGAACTGGCACGGGCTGCAGCTGCTCCGGACGACCGCGGTCGCCCTGCTGATCTTCGCGGCCTGCGTGGCGGCGGCCGTGCTGGCCCGTCGTGCGGTGCCGCTGCTCGCGGTCGGGCTGGCTGTGCTGGCCCTGCTCTCCACAGTGGTGATCACCAAGGAGGTGGTCCGTCCGTATGTGCGCGAGCGCCGCCAGACGATCACCCGGCTGACCCAGGTGGACCAGGTCCGGCCGAGCGATCACCTGGTGATGGACGCGAGTCTCAACTGGGACATCCTGATGAGCCAGCCCTTCCAGGTCTACACCGGCTGGACCTCGACCAAGAAGCTGAAGGACGGCGAGGCGCCGCCCACCGGGGCGACCGTCGCGGTGCTGCCGCTGCAAAAGGGGCAGCAGCCCGTGGACACCTGGCCGGACGCGCCGGCCGGGTGGTCGATCCAGCTGGTGGACCCGGACTACGGGTATGCGATCTGGCGGAACCAGCAGTAGGACAGCGGGTGAAGGCCGGTCGGCCGTCGGTCCAGGACCGACGGCCGACCGGCCTTCTTGCTGCTCGTCACTGCTCGAGTATCCAGTCCACCACCCGGGCCGAGGCCCGGCCGTCGTCCTGGCCGCAGAACTGCTCGCGGAACGCCTGGTAGCGCTCCGCGTAGCCGGCGGTGGCCCCTGGGACGTCGAGCAGCGCGTCGATCAGCTGCTCGGAGGTCTCCAGCAGCGGGCCCGGCGCGTGGTTCTCGAAGTCCAGGTAGAAGCCGCGCAGGTCGTCGCGGTAGTGCTCCAGGTCGTAGGTGAAGAAGAGCATCGGACGGCCGGTGATGGCGAAGTCGAAGAGCACCGACGAGTAGTCGGTCACCAGCACGTCCGCGATCAGCAGCAGGTCGCGGATGTCCGGGTAGTCGCCGACGTCGTACAGGAAGCCGTCCCCGCTGCCGGGCAGCGCCTCGTGCACGTGCGCGTGCGGGCGCACCAGCAGCACGTGGTCGTCGCCGAGCGCCTTGCGGGCGGCGTCCACGTCGATCCGCAGGTCGAGCCGGTAGCCGCCGTCGCCCTGGTGGTCGTCGCGCCAGGTCGGGGCGTAGAGCACCACCCGCTTGCCGGCCTCGATGCCCAGCCGCTCGCGGATCCGCTGCGCCTCGGCCGGATCGCCGTCCACCAGGACGTCGTCACGCGGGTAGCCGGACTCCAGGATCTCGCCGCCGAACCGGAAGGCGCGGCGCATGATCGGGGTGGCGAAGGGGCTGGGGGAGACCAGCAGGCTCCAGTTGGGCGACTCGCGGTCCAACTGGTCGAGGTAGCCGCTGTCGGCCAGCCAGGCGCTCTCGACGTCGTAGGCGATCCGCTTGAGCGGGCCGCCGTGCCAGGTCTGTACGACGGTCTGGCCCGGGCGCCGGTGCAGGAACTCGGGGAAGTGCGTGTTGCCGACCAGGTAGCGGCTGGTGGCCAGCGCCTCGTACCACTCGGGGCTGTACGCGCGGACCGCGCGCAGCCCGTCGGGCAGCTCGGCCTGCGCGTCGTCGACCACCCAGAGGTGCTCCAACGGCGCGCCGCGGCGCACCAGTTCCTCGTGCACGGCGCGCGGGGAGTCGGCGTAGCCGCGGCCCCCGAAGACGTCGTACAGCACGGTCTGGCGCAGCGGGAGGTGACGGGCGGCCAGGTACTCCTCGGTGCGCTGGCGGGCCTGCGCCCAGCCGTTGCGCTCGGCCGGGGACAGCACCGGGTGCGAGTCCAGGATCAGCGTGTCGTGCCAGCGGCGCTGCAGGGTGACGGTCTTGCCGCCGTGCTGGACCGCCGCCGGCAGGCCGTCCAGCACCTGCGGTCCGAGCTCGAAACGCCGCTCCTGGTCGGGGCGGTTCACCGGGCGCAGCAGCAGGTCCCAGACGCCTCGGCGCAGCGGCAGCCGGCCCCCGTAGGAGGTGTCGACGCCGGCGGGCACCCGCAGGTCGAAGCGGCCGTCCGGGGCGAGCGTCACCGGGCGGTGGAACTCCGCGCTGCCGTCGCTGTGCCGCAGGACGAGTTCCAGCGGTGTGCCGTGCTGCGCCGGGCCGCTGCCGGAGAGCTCGAAGCCGTCGGAGTCGACGGCCAGCCGGTCGACGATCGGGATCGGCGGCTGGTCGCAGAACTGCATCCGGCCGTCGGCCAGCTGCTTGAGGTAGAGCACCCGCTCCTGGCCCGGCAGGGCGTACTGGCCGGTGAACCGCCCGGGCTTCTCGTCGACCATCGGCAGCAGCGTCCGGCCGCCGGCGAGCACCAGTTCGCAGTCCCAGTGCCCTATGGCGCCGGGCGCCCCGGCCGGGCGGGCGGCGATCAGCTCGTCGAACGGGACCCGGGCGGTGAACGAGCCGCCGTCGCCGGCCTGCACGGCGCAGTCGACCTCCTGCTCGGCCTCGCGGTGGCGCAGCCGCAGCACGGCCCCGGTGACGTCCACCAGCGCCCGGCCGGTCAGCACCAGGGCGTCCGGGGTCGGCTCGGCCCCGGTGATCCGGGCCCGCACGGTGGTCACCCGCAGCCGGAGCGTGCCGTCCGAGAAGTACGGCAGGACCAGCACGTTCTCGTCCACCCAGGTGAGCGGCGGGTACTCGCCGGAGCCGCACCAGTGCGCGGCGAGTGTGCCGGTGTGGTACTGCAGCCCGCTCCACAGCGTGGCCGAGACGGTCCAGGTGCCGTCCTGCCAGCGGCCGGCGCGGCGCAGCCGGCGCGGGTTGATGGTGGCGGTGAAGCCGGACCAGTCGTGGTTGAGCAGCTCCTGGCCGCTCTCCTCGGTGGCCTCGGGCAACTGTATGGGGCGGGTGAGCACCGGGATCGGCAGCCGGCCGCGGCGCCCGGTGAGGCTGAGCAGGGTCAGCGCGCTGCCGCGCCGGGCGGACGCCCGGTCATGGCGGTGCGCGAAACCGGTGAGGACGAGTCGGCCGTCCACCCAATGGGCCTCGCGGATCCCCATCCTGGGGGGTTCGACAGCGGCCGCCGCAGCCGGGGAGTCGGCCGAGGCGCGGGAGGACGTGCGGTCGGACTGGGCGGCAAGAGGCATCGGGGGGAGCGGGCCCTTCATGGCGGAAGTCCGGCCATGGCGGTGGCCGAGGAACGGGTCTGCCCCGGGGGTGGCAGAACCTGAATCCAGGGGCTATCTCATACCTCGCTACTGATCCGGGTCAATTGCCTAGTTCTAAGAGTTTCTTGAAAAAGCCATTGCTATCGAGGGATTCGATAGTTGCGCGCATGCTTAATCGGGCCCGCACAATGCCGCGCGGGCCCAAGGAAGCGTACGGCCACCGGCTCCGTCAGCGCTCCGTACCGAGCAGGGCGTCGACCACCCGGGCGGAGGCCTGACCGTCGTCGAGGTCGCAGTAGGTGGCCCGGAACGTCTCGTACTTCCCCGCGTACGGCTCGGTGGTGCTCTCCACCGAGCCGAGCGCGCTCACCAGCGCCTCGGAGGTCTCCAGCAGCGGACCCGGGGCCTGCTCCTCGAAGTCGAAGGTGAAGCCGCGCAGGTTGTCGCGGTAGTGCTCCAGATCGTAGGTGAAGAAGAGGATCGGCCGCCCGGTGTTGGCGAAATCGAACATCGACGAGGAGTAGTCGGTGACCAGCACGTCGGCGACCAGCAGTAGTTCGGCCATGTCGGGGTAGGTGGAGACGTCCCAGACGTAGCCGTTGCCCGCGCCCGCCACCT
The DNA here is from genome assembly GCF_029892095.1 of Kitasatospora sp. MAP12-44. Taxonomy (NCBI): domain Bacteria; kingdom Bacillati; phylum Actinomycetota; class Actinomycetes; order Kitasatosporales; family Streptomycetaceae; genus Kitasatospora; species Kitasatospora sp. MAP12-44. The sequence goes on along the minus strand of NZ_JARZAE010000004.1, from coordinate 3,356,721 downwards.
GGCCGTGGACGACCGAGTGGGCACGCACCAGCAGCACCTGGTCCTCGCCCAGCGCCTGCTGGGCGGCGTCCAGGTCGAGGCGCAGGTCCAGCTGGTAGCCGCCCTGCGGGCGCTCGCGGTCCTCGCGGAAGGTCGGCGCGTAGAGCACCACCTTCTTGCCCTCGGGCAGGCCGAGCCGCTCGCGCACCTGGGCGGCCGTCTTCTCCCGGTCGGGAGCGAAGAAGATGTCGTTGCTCGGATAACCGGACTCGACAACCGTCCCGGAATAGCGGAATGCGCGGCGCAGGACGGGCGTTGAGAAGCGATTCGGCGAGACCAGCAGATCCCAGAGCGGGACCTCGCGCTCCAGCTGGTTGAGGTACTCGCTGTCGATGAACCAGATCTTCTCGAAATCGTGCCCGATCCGCTTCAGCGGAGTCCCGTACCAGGTCTGCAGGATGACCTGCCCGGGCCGCCGGGTGACGAAGTCGGGCAGGTGGGTGCTGGTCACGATGTACTTCGAAGTGGCCAGCGCCTCATGCCACTCGGGGCTCCACTCGCGCACGGCGGTAGCGGTCCCGGGCAGCTCGGCCTGGAGGTCGTCGACCGTCCAGAGGTGCTCAAGCGGCAGGCCGCGGCGCACCAGCTCCTCGTGCACGGCGCGCGGCGAGCCGGCGTACTGGCCGCCGAGCGCCACGTTGTAGAGCACCGTGTCGCGCAGCGGGCGGCGCTGGGCGGCCGGGTAGGCGAACAGGCGCTGCTGGCGCTGGCGGTAGCCGCTGCGCTCCTCCGACGGCAGGCCGTAGTCGGCCTCCAGCGAGAGGGTGTCGTAGTAGCGCCGCTCCAGCGCGATCTCCTTGCCGCGCGAGTCCATGATCAGCGGCAGTGAGGCGAAGGACTCCGGCGCGAGTATGACCGCGGGCCAGCGGATCTCGCCGGCGTCGCCCTCGGGGCGGAAGAAGATCTCCCATGTGCCCTTGTGCAGCGGCACCTTGCCGGCGAACGAACCGGTCGGCAGGGTCGGCACCTCGACCTCGAAGCGCCCGTCGCTGATCAGCACCGGGTAGGCGTGGTCCTCCTCGCGGAACTCGTGCCGCAGCACCACCTCGTAGCGGTGCTCGCCGTCGAGCGGGAAGCGCCCGCCCAGCACGAACGAGTCCTGCAGGCCCGGCCGCACCTGGTCCACCACGGGCTGCAGCACCTGGTCGGCGAACTGCAGGTAGCCGTCGGTGTCCGGCTTGGAGGTGAGCGAGCGGGCGGTGCCCAGCGGGGCTTCGGGCGACAGCGCCAGGTCGAAGTGGGTCGGCGGCTGCCGGTCGTCCACCACGATCGGCACCACCGAGCCGTCGGCCAGCAGCAGCGCGGCGTCCCAGTGGTCGGAGGGGCGCTCGGCGGCCGCCGGGTCCAGCGCGGCCCAGGCCTCGCGGACCTCGGTGAGCTCGGCCACCGCCACCTTGGCACTGAACGGCACGGCCCGGCCGGCCGGGACGCCGAACTCGATCGGGAAGGTCAGTGCCTTGTCCGACTCCGCGTGGTTCAGCCGCAGCCGCACGCCGGCCAGGTCGGAGACCGCGCGCACCGTCCCGCTGACCTCCACCTCGCCGCCCTCGGCCCGCAGTTCGGTGACCTTGGCCCGCAGCGTCTCCACCCGCAGGTGCAGGAAGGTGTCCTTCAGCGAGGGCACCACCCGGACGTTGTCCTCCACCCAGTACGACGGGAAGCTCTGCGCGCTGTCGTGCCAGCCGCCGGAGATCCGGCCCTTGTACACGCCCGCCTTGCCGAAGCCCGCGATCAGCACCCGCCAGGTGCCGTCCTGCCACTGCCCGCGCCGCTTGAACTTCGCCGGGTCGATGACCGCGGTGAAACCGGCCCAGTCGCAGCTGTACAGGTCGTGCGGGGAGCTGGCGGTGGCTTCTGGGCTGTACCGCACCTTGGTCGGGACGGCGATCACCCGGCGGCCCTTGGCCTCGCGCAGCACGATCACCTTGACCATGTCGTGCTTGTTCTCCGCGCCCAGGTGCTCGGGGAAGGCGTGCCCGGTCAGCTGGAACCTGCCGTCCGCCCAGGCCGAGGAGTACACCCGGCTGCGCATCACCAGCGCGTTGTCCAGCCGCAGCACGTCGGCCGGCACGCTCTTGCGCCCGCCGCGCAGGAACGGGTAGTCGGCGTACGGGCGGAGCAGGCCGCGCGCGGGGGCGGCGCCGTTGCTGTCCAGCTCGAAGCGCAGCTGCTCGATGAACTCGTCCATCCGCCCCTGGAGGGTCAGGTGGTACTTCAGCTTGAGCGGTGCGCGCAGCTTGCGGACGTGCTCGGGGCCGATCGCCCGCAGCAGCCGGCTGACGCACTCCTGGTACGCGCCGCGGTACTCCTCGTCGCCCTCCAGCGTGGACTGGAAGAACATCGGGATCTCCTCGACGAGGTTGTTCTCGTCGTAGGAGTGCAGGTACTCCTTGAACTTCGGGTCGGTCTGCTTCAGCAGCCAGGCCCGGACCAGCTCCATCGAGGTCACCCGGTCGATCAGCCCGCGCGGGTTGGTGCGCATCTGGGTGATCGACATCTCGCCGACCTCGCGCTCGCGCCAGTGGTAGATCGGCTCGGAGAGCACGTCCACGCTGCGCGCCAGGTAGTGGTGCGGCACGCTGACCGGCGCGTCCTCGTAGAGGATGCCCTCGGGGTAGAGGATGCCGGCCGCCTCCCAGAAGGAGCGCCGGTAGACCTTGTTCCACGCCGTGCGGTCGGTGACCAGCGCGGGGATCTCGGTGATGTGGGTCTGCAGCCGGGTTTCCTTGAACGGCTTGCGGTGCCCGCCCGAGGGGTAGTGCCCGATGGCCCGGAACCGCAGTACGTTCCCGGTGGCGAAGTCGGAGCCGGTCTGGTCGAGCGTGGTGATCATCAGCTCGTACGCACTGGGCGGCAGGGTGTCGTCGCTGTCCACGAAGGCGATGAACTCGGTGCCCTCGGTCAGGTGCAGCAGGCCGGTGTTGCGGGCCGCGCCGAGGCCCGCGTTCTTCTTGCTGACCAGGCGGAACCGCGAGTCCTTGGCCGCGAAGGCCTCCGCGAGCGCCGCGCTGCCGTCCTTGGAGCCGTCGTCGACCATGATGCACTCGAGATCGCCCATGGTCTGGTTGGCGATGGACTCCAGGCACTCCTCCAGGTACCGCTCGACGTTGTAGATCGGGACAACGACGGAGAGACGGGGGGCCATGAGTGCGCGGGCCTTTCATCGGGGAACAAACGACCAACCTGCGGGACCGGTCCGCTGGGGACGAGTCGCTGGGCAGGCGGTACGCCGCGATACTACCCTCTGTGGCTGAGCCCACCGGGGGGTCGATCTACGGCCCCGGGGCGCGGAATCGGCGGCCGTGGAGCCGCACCCGGGGCCGGTTCCCCGTTCCGGTTCAAAACCACCACTTCAGGACTTTTCAGCAGACCGTCAGGGTAGGCGTCGGCCATGAAATTCCTGACCAGGCTGCCGGTGGTGGGCCCACTCGTGACGGCCGTGCTGCGCACCCGCGCCTACCGCAGCTACGAGCTCTTCACCGAGGCCAAGGCCAACCGGCTGGCCGGCGCCGTCACCTTCTTCGGCTTCCTGGCGCTCTTTCCGCTGCTGACCGTCGCGCTGGCCATCGCTGTGGCCACCCTCACCACCAGCCAGGTCGACGAACTCAAGCAGAAGATCTCCGACCAGGTGCCGGGCCTGGCCACCTCACTGGGCCTCGACTCGCTGATCGCCAACGCCGGCGCGGTCGGCGCGATCAGCGGTCTGGTGCTGCTGCTCTCCGGCCTGGGCTGGGTGAACACCATGCGCGGCTCGATCCGGGACATCTGGCAGCTGCCGCCGGAGGACGGCAACGTCGTCCTGCTGAAGGCCTGGGACTGCCTGGTGCTGGGGGGTCTCGGGCTGATCTCGCTGATCTCGCTGGGCGCCTCCGCGGTGGGCAGCACGCTGGCCGGCCGGCTCGCCACCTCGCTGGGCCTCTCCGACCGCGGCCCCGGCCACGACCTGCTCGCGGTGGCCGGGTTCGTGATCGCGGTCGGCGCCGACATGCTGCTCTTCGGCTACCTGCTCGCGCCGTTTCCGCGAATCGCCGGCCAGCGCCGGCGGGAGGTGGTGATCGGCGCGCTGATCGGCGCGGTCGGCTTCGAGCTGCTCAAGGTGCTGCTCGCCTCGTACCTGAGTTCGGTCTCCGGCAAGAGCCTGTACGGGGCGTTCGGGGTGCCGATCGCCCTGCTGCTGTGGATCAACTTCGTCAGCCGGCTGCTGATGTACTGCGTCTCCTGGACGGCGCTGGCCGACCCGGCCGCGGCCCGTGCCCGCGCCCGGGCGAGCGCCCAGGCCGCCTTCCGGGCCGCCCAGGATCCGGGTGAGATGGGGGGAATCTCACCCGGATGAGTGAAGGACGGCCGTCAACCATGATCGCGTCGCCCGATCGCCGTCGCGCCGGGCGGGTCCGCCGGGCCCGGACCGACCGTCCCGAGGGCGGTCGCGCTGCCGCTGCCCCGGCCGAAGGCAGCGGGCCTGCGGGCGCGCCGCCGGCGGGTCGCCAGCCAGCCGCCCGCGGCCAGCGCGCAGGCCAGCGCGGTGGCCGCGACGGTCGGCCAGCCGCCGAGACCGTACCCGGACCCCAGCAGGCGCGGGGACCCGGCCGGCGGGAGCTTGCCGACGATCTTCGACTTGGCCGGCGGCGCGGCCGCTGCGGCTGAGGCTGACGGCGCCGCTGAGGGCGGGGCCGACGACGGTGTGGCCGACGACGGCGCTGCCGTCGCGGGCACGCTGGCCGCCTCCTTCGGCGAGACCAGCACCCCGACCGGCGCGACCTTGTCCTCGGCCGCGAAGCCCCAGTCCAGCAGCGCCGCCGTCTCGTCGTAGACCTTCATATAGGTGGCCGGGTGCATCACCGCGACCAGCAGCGTCCGCCCGTCGCGCTCGGCGGCTCCGACGAAGGTGCTGCCCGCGTTGGTGGTGTAGCCGTTCTTGACCCCGAGCAGCCCGGGGTACTTGCCGAGCAGCCGGTCGGTGTTCTGGATGCCGAAGGTGCCGCGCTGCCCGTTCTTGTCCGGCGCCCCGGGGAACTGGGCGTCCCGGGTCGCGCAGTAGGAGCGGAAGTCGGCGTTGCGCAGCCCGTCGCGGGCGAACAGCGTCAGGTCGTAGGCCGAGGTCAGCTGCCCGTCCTCGTCATAGCCGTCCGGCGACACCACGTGGGTGTCCGCGGCGCCGAGCACCGCGGCGCGCTCCTGCATCTGGCGGACCGTCTGCTCGATGCCGCCGTTCATATTGGCGAGCACGTGCACCGCGTCGTTGCCGGAGCTGAGGAAGACCCCGCGCCACAGGTCCTCGACCTTGTAGTCGAGGTCCTCCTTGACGCCGACCAGGCTGCTCCCCGCGCCGAGCCCCGCGAGGTCGGACGGCGCCACCCGGTGCACGGCGGAGCGGTCGAACTTGGGCAGCACGGTGTCGGCGAAGAGCATCTTGAGGGTGCTGGCGGGCGGCAGGCGCAGGTGCGGGTTGTAGGCGGCCAGCACGTCGCCCGTCCCGGCGTCGGCGACCAGCCAGGACATCCCAGTCAGCCCGGTGGGCAGCCGCGGCGTTCCGCCGGTGGGGGTGACCTGGACGCCCTGCAGGCCCAGCCGCTCCCCGCCCACCGCGGGTCCGGCGGGCGGCGGCTCGGTCCTCGGCACGGCGGCGGCGCCCGGAGCCGCACAGAGCACCAGGGCGGCGGCCAGGGCGGCGGCCAGGGCGGCGGCCCATCGACCAGGAACGGAGGAAATCAGGTGATCAGCTGAACGCACCTGGCGACCGTACCCAGCCGCGCGCCGCCCGCCCCCGGCTCGCCGCCGACGTCCCCCGAACGGGGACCGCCCGACTGCTCCACCCGGCCGCCTGCCCATACTGGGAGGGCAGCCGGCCCCGCCCGTTAGGAACAGAGAACCCTCATGAAGCTCAGCCGCCGTACCTCCTGGTTCCTCGCCGCCTTCGGCGTCTGGTCCATGATCATCTGGACCACCTTCGTGAAGAACCTCTGGGCGGACTCCGCCGGCCAGGCCTTCGTCAACCACGACCACTCCCGCCCGACCGCCTTCTTCTGGATCCATCTGACGCTGGCCGTCACCTCGTTCGTCCTCGGCGTCATCGTCGGCCTGGTCGGGCTGCGCGGTCTCGGCGGCCTGCGCGGGCTGCGCCGTGCCGCCCCGGAAAACCTTTGACGCGTCCGGTTTGGCCTGCGAGAGTTCCTCCGGTTCGACTTGATCGAACACATTTCCACTGTGGGGGAACCACTCATGACAGACCTTCGGGGCCGCCGCCCGCGGCTCGGCCGACTGCTCGCCGGCGTGGGTGCGGCCACCTTCATGGTGACCGCCGCCGGCATGCCGACCGCCTCGGCGGCGGACCTCAAGCTGGTGATCAGCAACCCCAGCGCGCTGCCGAGCCCCGGCTTCGCCGCGAACGGCAGCCACACCGACGCCTGCGACCGCAGCACCGCGCCCGGCTGGATCAACACCGCCTCGCCCATGCTGAACGTCACCGTCCAGAACGACGACAGTGCGACCGCCAAGGTGCACTTCGACGTCCGTGACACCACCGCCAAGCCGGCCGTCAAGACCTTCCGGGGCGCGAGCCCGGTGCAGCCGGACGGCAGCGCCCACGTGCAGCTCAGCGGGCTGGTGGACGGTCACACCTACACCTGGCGTGCCAGGACCAGCGACCACGGTGACTCCGCTCGGACGGTGGCCTGCCACTTCCGGGTCGACCTGACGCCACCCACGGTCTCCGTCTCCTCCACCGACTTCCCGGCCACCGGCTCCGGCCTGTTCGCCGGCCAGAGCGGCACCTTCACCCTCGCGGGCACCGACCCGGCGCCGGCGGGCGGCACCGCCTCCGGCGTCGCGTGCTACCAGTACGCCCTCGCCCCGGCCACGCTGCCCGTCTTCACGGGCTGTAGCGCCGCCGGCACGGTGCCGGCGGCCGCCGACGGCAGTGCGAGCCTGAAGCTGAAGCCGACCGCCTGGGGCACCAACACCCTGGCCGTCCAGGCGATCGACAACGCGGGCAACGTCTCGCAGCCGACCGTCTACTCCTTCAACGCCCCGTCCAACCCCAACCCGCCGCAGGCACCGGGTGACGTCGACAACGACGGTGTGCCGGACATCCTGCTGCCGGACTCCGCGGGCAACCTGGACGTCATCAGCACCACCTCGGGCAGCACCGCGCCGAGCGAGACGGCCCTGGCGGCCAGCGCTCCCGGCGGTGGCGGCACGTGGGCCGGGGTCGAGATCAGCCACCGCGGCTGGACGCCCAACGACGCACCGGCTGACACGGTGTTCGCACGGTCCATGAGCGGCGCGTCGGGCAAGGCAAACGTCTACGTCTACCAGAACCACGGCTCGCTGCAGCTCGGACCGCAGAACGCCACGCTGCTCTCCCGGCCGACCGCCTGCCTCGACGTCACCGGCGCGACGCTCGGCTGCCCGACCGGCTTCAGCACCGACTGGTCGAGCGCCGACCAGATCGTGGCGCTGGGATCGGTGAACTCCGCCACCCCGAACGCTCCCACGCTGCTCAGCGTCGAGAACGGCAACCTGTGGCTGTTCGAGAACATGAGCTCCGTCGGCCGCTTCAGGGACGCCAAGCAGCTCACCACCGCCGGCAACTGGACCGGCTACGACCTGATCGCCCCCGGCGCCGACGCCAAGGGCAACCTGGCGCTCTGGGCCCGCGACCGGGCCACCGGCCAGCTGCACGCGTACCCGCTGCCGAAGAAGGCCGACGGTACGGTCGACTTCTCCGCCCTGGCCGACCCGACCAGCGGCGTCGTCGCGAGCGGCTTCAGCACCGCCGACTACCCCACCCTCGGCAGCTCGGGTGACATCGACGGCGACGGCACCCCCGACCTCTGGGCCGTCACCCCCACCCGTCACCTGATCACCTTCACGGGCTATGCGGTCCCCAAGGACCTCGGCGCCCTGCAGTAACCGGCAACGACCGAGGCCCTGTCCGCAGTGATGCGGACAGGGCCTCGGTCGTATCTGCGGGCGAAGCGTCAGAAGCGGCGCGTCACCAGGGCGCGCTTGACTTCCTGGATCGCCTTGGTGACCTCGATGCCACGCGGGCAGGCCTCCGAGCAGTTGAAGGTGGTGCGGCAGCGCCACACGCCCTCACGGTCGTTCAGGATCTCCAGGCGCTGCTCGGCACCCTCGTCACGCGAGTCGAAGATGAAGCGGTGCGCGTTGACGATGGCGGCCGGGCCCGAAGTACTGGCCGTCGTTCCAGAAGACCGGGCAGGACGACGTGCACGCGGCGCACAGGATGCACTTGGTGGTGTCGTCGAAGCGCTCGCGGTCCTCGGCGGACTGCAGGCGCTCGCGGGTCGGCTCGTTCCCCTTGGTGATCAGGAACGGCATGACGTCCTTGTACGCCTGGAAGAACGGGTCCATGTCCACGACCAGGTCCTTGAGGACCGTGAGGCCCTTGATGGCCTCGATCGTGATCGGCTGCTCGGGGTTGACGTCCTTCAGCAGGGTCTTGCAGGCCAGCCGGTTGCGGCCGTTGATCCGCATCGCGTCAGAGCCGCAGATCCCGTGCGCGCAGGAGCGCCGGTACGTCAGGGTGCCGTCCTGCTCCCACTTGACCTTGTTGAGGGCGTCCAGGACGCGCTCCTTGGGGTCCATGGTGAGCTGGTAGTCCACCCACACCGGCTCCGGGTGCTCCTCCGGGTTGAACCGGCGGATGCGGAGGGTGAAGGTGATCATCTGCACGCCGCCGGCCTCGGCCGCGTCCAGCGCCGCCGAGTGCGGTGCGTCGATCGTGGGGGCGCTCATCAGTACTTACGCTCCATCGGCTGGTAGCGGGTCGTGACGACCGGCTTGTAGTCAAGGCGGATGGAGGTGGTGCCGTCCTCGGCGACCTCCTGGTACGCCATGGTGTGCTGCATGAACTTCACGTCGTCACGGGTCGGGAAGTCCTCGCGGAAGTGACCGCCGCGCGACTCCTCGCGGGCCAGCGCCGAGACGACCAGCACCTCGGCCAGGTCGAGCAGGTTGCCCAGCTCGACGGCCTCCAGGAGGTCCGTGTTGTAGCGGAAGCCCTTGTCCATGATGGCCACGTGCTTGTACCGCTCGCGCAGCGCCGCGATGTCCTCGGACGCCTGCTTCAGGGTCGCGCCGGTGCGGTAGACCATGGCGTTGACGTCCATGGTCTCCTGCAGCTCCTTGCGGATCTGCGCGACGGACTCGGTACCGGTGGAGTCGCGCAGGCCGTCGACCAGCGCCTGCACCTTCTCGGCCGGGTTCTCCGGGAGCGGCGTGAAGTCCACCGTCGAGGAGTAGTCGGCAGCCGCGATACCGGCCCGCTTGCCGAACACGTTGATGTCCAGCAGCGAGTTGGTGCCCAGGCGGTTGGCGCCGTGCACCGACACGCAGGCGACCTCGCCGGCCGCGTACAGGCCCGGGACGACGTCGGTGTTGTTGCGCAGCACCTCACCCTCGACGTTGGTCGGGATGCCGCCCATCGCGTAGTGCGCGGTGGGCTGGATCGGGATCGGGTCCGTGTAGGGCTCGATGCCGAGGTAGGTGCGGGCGAACTCGGTGATGTCCGGGAGCTTGGCGTCCAGCTGCTCCGGCGGAAGGTGCGTCAGGTCCAGGTAGACGTGGTCGCCCTCGGGACCGCAGCCGCGACCCTCACGGATCTCGGTGTAGATCGCGCGCGAGCAGACGTCACGGGACGCGAGGTCCTTCATGACCGGGGCGTAGCGCTCCATGAAGCGCTCGCCGTCCTTGTTGCGCAGGATGCCGCCCTCGCCGCGAGCGCCCTCGGTGAGCAGGATGCCCATCCGCCAGATGCCCGTCGGGTGGAACTGGAAGAACTCCATGTCCTCCAGCGGCAGGCCGCGGCGGTAGACCAGCGCCTGGCCGTCACCGGTGAGGGTGTGGGCGTTGGAGGTCACCTTGAAGAACTTGCCGGTGCCGCCGGAGGCGAAGACCACCGACTTGGCCTGGAAGACGTGGATCTCACCGGTGGCCAGCTCGTACGCGACCACGCCGGCGGTCTTGCCGTCGTTGATCAGCAGGTCGAGCACGTAGAACTCGTTGAAGAACTCCACGCCGTGCTTGACGCAGTTCTGGAACAGCGTCTGCAGGATCATGTGACCGGTGCGGTCGGCCGCGTAGCAGGAGCGGCGGACGGCCGCCTCGCCGTGGTTGCGGGTGTGGCCGCCGAAGCGGCGCTGGTCGATCCGGCCGGCCTCGGTGCGGGAGAAGGGCAGGCCCATCTTCTCCAGGTCGAGGACCGCGTCGATGGCCTCCTTGCACATGATCTCGGCGGCGTCCTGGTCGACCAGGTAGTCACCACCCTTGACCGTGTCGAAGGTGTGCCACTCCCAGTTGTCCTCCTCGACGTTGGCCAGGGCGGCGCACATGCCGCCCTGAGCCGCGCCGGTGTGGGACCGGGTGGGGTAGAGCTTGGTCAGCACGGCGGTACGGCTGCGCTGGGTCGACTCGATGGCCGCGCGCATGCCGGCGCCGCCGGCGCCGACGATGACGGTGTCGTACTTGTGAATCTGCATGGTGTGTCAGTCGCCTCTGGCTTTAGCCGAGTTAGATGTTCGGGTCGAAGGTGAAGATCACCAGAGTGCCGAGCAGCACGGTGAACACCGTGGCGGCACCCATCAGGGTCTTCAGCCAGAGACGCGTGGAGTCCTTCTCGGCGTAGTCGTTGATGACCGTGCGCATGCCGTTGGCACCGTGCAGCATGGCCAGCCAGAGCATCAGCAGGTCCCAGCCCTGCCAGAACGGCGAGGCCCAGCGGCCGGCCACGAAGGCGAAGCCGATCTTGGAGACGCCGCCGTCGAGCACCAGCATGATCAGCAGGTGGCCGAGGATCAGCACCACCAGCACGACACCCGACAGGCGCATGAAGAGCCAGGCGAGCATCTCGAAGTTGGTACGGGTGCGACGAGGGGTCTTCGTCGTCCGGGTACGCGGCGGCTGGATGACGAACTCGTCGGCCGGGTTACCGGTGCCGAGCCCCTTGCCGGTGTGCGCCTGCGAAGACGAGACCAGCTCGATGTCAGAGGTGTCAGTCGACATGCCGGATCACTTCCCGAACCAGGTGAGCAGGGTGTGCTGAAGGATCGGGTAGAAGGCGCCGGCCATCAGGACGACCCAGACGCCGACGACGCTCCAGAGCATCTGCTTCTGGTACTTCGGGCCCTTCGACCAGAAGTCCACCGCGATGACCCGCAGGCCGTTCAGGGCGTGGAACAGGATGGCGGCGGTCAGGCCGTACTCCATCAGGTTCACCAGGGGCGTCTTGTACGTCTGAATGACGGAGTCGTACGCCTGCGGAGACACGCGCACCAGCGCGGTGTCGAGGACATGAGCGAACAGGAAGAAGAAGATGAGGACGCCGGTGACTCGATGAGCCACCCAACTCCACATGCCTTCCCGGCCGCGGTACAGCGTTCCAGCCGGCACGGAAAACCCTCCGGAAGCGGATGAAGGGCTCGGCCGGCTTCGGTGTCGGTCAGCCCGGCCGGGTACGGTCCACCGGCCGCGGACATCCTATCGACGCTCTGTCGGGAACCGCTCCCGGGGGGTTTGATTGTGATCAATCAGGCACGGGCGGCGTAACGCGAGGGCCCGGAGTGACGTTGAGTCACGACTTATCTCGGGAATTGTGACGGATTTTCCGCCCTCGGCACCGCGGTGCCGAGGGCGGAAAGGGCTGAGCCGCCCTCAGTGCGCCCCGGCGGTGTGACTGGCCACCAGGTGCTCCAGGCGGTTCAGTGCGATCCGGCGCAGCTCGTCGGAGGCGATCAGGCGCTCCTCGTCCGGGTCGTTGGCGAGCCGGGTGCGGATGGAGGTGAGCACGGCGTCGAGCATCTCCTCGGGGTCGACGCCGTCCAGGCAGACCACGAAGACATGGCCGAACCGCGCCTCGTAGGCGGCGTGCGCGGCCCGCAGCGCGGTGTGCGCGGCGTGGCTGCCGGGGGCGCGCATGCCGAGCAGCGGCTGCGGCATCCAGCTCTCGTCGGCCAGGGCTTCGGCGAGGTCGCTCGGCCGCAGGTCGTACGAGGCCTCGCTGGCGGCGGCCAGCAGCGAGTCCAGGTCGGGGTACGGGCGGTGCAGGGTCAGCCGCAGCGCCCAGCGGTGACTGCCGCAGCAGGCGAGCAGCGCCTCCTCGGCGGCGCCGGGGTCGGCCTCGTTGAAGCGGTGGAGCCCGACGGCGGCAGCCGGTGTCGCGGGGGCTGGAGCGGAAGCGTCGGGCCGCTGCGGAGGAATGCCGGTCGAGGGCTGTTCGGCGGTTCGGTCCGTCGAACTGTCGGCCGGAGTGTCGCTGGCCAGCGGGTCCTCCTCGTGAGGGCGGGAAGGGGCGAGCGGCGCACAGGGGAGAGGGCGTTTCGTCGCGCCGCGCCTGGAGAGCGATGGAATGGGTGGAACCGAATGGGATGCCGGGGTCGATGGGACAAGCATGGATCACAGGCGATCCATGGCGGCGATGGCCAGGGCCCGCGGGCGCTGGTTGCGCGCGAGGCGTGCGACGGCTGTCCCGGGCGTGTCCGCCCGGCTGCTGCTGCGGGTCTCCCAGCCAGCGGGACCACGGTAGTTGAGCGCTCATCAGTTGGGGAGAGTGCTCGCAGAATTCACCCTGACGAGCTATCAAGTTGTGACCCGCACACCATCGGACCATCCGACCGCACTGGTGGGCTATTCGGCGCAACGGGTCTGCGGGGCGGGCAGGGTGCCGTTGACCAGGTACGCATCAAGCGCAGTCGTCACACAGGCGTTCCCACTGCCGAAGGCCGCGTGCCCTTCACCCTCCCGAGTGAGCAGCGTCGCGTTGGCGAACCCCTTGGCGAGGTTCTGCGCCGCCGCGTACGGGGTGGCCGGGTCGTCGGTGGTGCCGATCACCAGGATCGGCGCGCTGCCCTCGGCCCGGATCGTGTGCGGGTGCTCCGGGCTCTGGAACGGCCAGTCCTCGCAGCCGGCGCCGCTGACGTCCTCGGCGGTGGTGTCGCTGTTGAGCAGCGGGGCGCTCTGCTTGAGCTCGGCCAGTACCTGCTGGACCCGGGCGGGCGAGGGGGCCGGGCTCGCGCCGTCGGCGCAGGAGATGGCCACCTGGGCGTCCTCGCTGGCGTTGTAGTGGCCGGCCGCGTCGCGTCCGTTGTAGGAGTCGGCCGCCGCGAGCAGGCCGCTGCCGTCGCCCCGGTCCATCGCCGCCGTCAGCGCCTCGCGCAGCTGCTGCCAGGACGGCCCCTCGTCGCCGTAGAGGAAGAGCAGCGCCCCGGTCCACCCCAGGGTCGAGGTGAGCTTGCGGGGGCTGCCGGTGTTCAGCGGCTTCTCGCGCAGACCGTCCAGGAAGTCGGCGGCCTTCTTGCCGGCGGCGCTCGGGTCGGTGCCCAGCGGGCAGTCACCGGGGTGGTTGGTGACGCAGTCGGCGGCGAACCGCTCGAACGACTTCTCGAAGCCGATCTGCTGCTGGACGTCGCTGTCCAGCTTGTCGGCGGCCGGGTCGATCGCGCCGTCGAGCACCAGCCGGCCGGTCCGGGTGGGGAACTGCTCGGCGTAGAGCGAGCCGAGGTAGGTCCCGTAGGAGACGCCGAGGTAGTCGAGCTTGTCCTGGCCCAGCGCCTGGCGCAGCACGTCCATGTCCCGGGCGGTGTCGCGGGTGCCGACGAAGGGGAGCAGCCTGCCGGCAGCGGCCTCGCAGGCCGCCGCGTAGTCCTTCGCGCGCTGGTCGCTCTGCGCCTTGCGGGCCACCGGGTCGGCCGGCGGGTCCTGCTGGTCCAGCGCGTCGCGCTGCTGGTCGCTCAGGCAGTGGATCGGCGAGCTGGCGCCGGTGCCGCGCGGGTCGAAGCCGACGATGTCGTAGCTGTCGTGCAGCGGGCCGTCGAAGTCACCGCGGGCGTTCTTCACCATGTCGATGCCGGACTCGCCCGGGCCGCCCGGGTTGACCACCAGCGAGCCGACCCTCCGGGCCGGCTTGGCGGCAGGCTCGCGGATCAGCGCCAGGTCGAGCGCGGCGGCGGCCGGGTGCGCGTAGTCGAGCGGGACGTGCAGCCTGCCGCACTGCAGGTCGGCCACCGCGTCCGGGCAGCCGGTCCAGGCGATCCGCTGGCCGTAGAAGGGCGCCAGCGCCGGGTCGCCGCCACCCGGCGAGGACGCCGACGCGGCGGCGGGCCGCGCGGACGAGCTGGCCGGGGCGGCCCCACCGGTGCACCCGGCCAGCAGCAGCGAGCCGAGCGCCACGGGTACGGCGAGGCGGAGGAACCAGGGGATCGTCACCGAACATGTGTAGCACCTGGTACCCCCGCCCTCTGCTAGTCCCGGTGCACCTTGTAGTTCGAGGCCTGCGCCCGCGGCCGGACCACCAGCAGGTCGATGTTGACGTGCGAGGGACGGGTGACCGCCCAGGCCACCGTGTCCGCGATGTCCTCCGAGGTGAGCGGGTGCGAGACGCCCGCGTACACCGCGGCGGCCTTGGCCTCGTCGCCGCGGAACCGGGTCACCGCGAACCCCTCCGACTTGACCATGCCCGGGGCGATCTCGATCACCCGGATCGGCTCGCCGACCAGTTCGAGCCGCAGGGTCGCGGCGATGGTGTGCGCGGCGTGCTTGGCGGCCACGTAGCCGCCGCCGCCCTCGTAGGCGGCCAGCGCGGCGGTCGAGGAGAGGATCAGCACCGTGCCGTCGCCGCTCTCCCGCAGCGCCGGCAGCAGGGCCTGCGTCACGTGCAGCACGCCCAGCACATTGACCTGGTACATCGCCAGCCAGTCGGCCGGGTCGCCCTGCTCCACCGACTCGGAGCCGAACGCCCCGCCGGCGTTGTTGACCAGCACGTCCACCCGCTCCAGCGACTGCGCGAAGGCGTCCACCGCGGCGCGGTCGGTGACGTCCAGGGTGTACGCCCGGCCGTCGATCTCCTTGGCCAGCGCCTCGATCCGCTCGGTGCGACGAGCCGTCAGGACGACCGAGAAGCCCTCGGCCGCGAGCCGCCGTGCGGTCGCCGCGCCGATCCCGCTGCTCGCCCCGGTGACCACGGCCACCTTCTGCTGCTCGGTCCCCATGGTGTTGGCCCCTCATCCGTTGTCCGTCGTGCGTGCCCTGCCATCATCTCGCAGCAGGCCCGGGCCGACCGGGCCGGGCGGGCCCGCCGCACGCGGCGGGGCCCGCAGTCCGTCCGACGGACTGCGGGCCCGCCGCGTTCATCCGGTTCAGTGCTTGAAGGACTTCAGGAAGTCCGCGCCCGGGGGAGCCGACGCCGGTCGCGGTGTCGTAGCCCGGGGTCGCCTTCAGGCCGTAGTCGGAGCCGATCTTGTACAGGCGGACCTTGAGCGCGCCGCCGACCATGCCGAGGTCCACGACGTTGCCCAGCTTGCCGTGGTCCGTGCTGTCGTCGACGTCGTTGAAGATCGAGTCGTTGTCGGCACGGTTGTACAGCGCCGGGTTGGCGAAGCCGATCGCCTTGCCGCCGCGCTCCTGGATGGCGTTGGCGAGCATGCCCGCGGTCTCCGGGGAGGAGACCGAGGTGCCGCCGTAGCCGCCCTCGCTGTAGGCGCCACCGGCCGGGGTGTAGCCGACCAGGGTGGAGGCCACCAGGTCACCGCTCATCGCGATGTCCGGGGTGGCGCGCAGCGGGGTCGCCGACTTGGTGCCGTTGGCGGCCACCATGGAGACGCTGTCCGGGACGACGCCCTGCTGGTACCACGGCTGCGGGAAGTCGGCCGAGACGCCGCCGCCACCACCGAAGTAGAAGGCGCCGGGCATCGGGGTCCAGGACTTGCCGTCGGCCGACAGCACCGAGCGCTGGTCGCCCATGCTGACCTCGTCGGCGTAGGTGCCGCTCTTGTTCATCAGCTCCAGGGCGGTGCCGCCCACTGAGGTGACCCACGGCGAGGCGGACGGCCAGTCGGCCTGCGCCTGGTTGGTGTCGGCCTGGCAGTTCACGCCGGTGGCCGCGGCACCCGGCGAGCTGTCGCCGCAGTCACCCGCGGAGACCGTGAAGCCGATGCCCTCGGCCGCACCCAGCTGGAAGAGCTGGTTCTCGGAGGCGACCACGGCGGGGTCGATGTCGCCGCTCTTGCCGTGCATGATCTCGCCCCAGGAGTTGGAGACGACATCGGCGAGGTGGTTGTTGACGATGTTCGCCAGCGCGGCGTCCAGGTCGGCGTCCTCGCAGGAGTTGGCACCCACGTAGACGACGTTGGCGTCCGGCGCGAGGCCGTGCACCATCTCGACGTCCAGCGCCTCCTCACCGGACCAGTCACCGCAGTTGGCCTGGTTGTTCCACTGGTCCGGGGTCAGCACCTCCTTGTACTGGCCCGCCGCGAACGGCTTGTCGCCGTGCGCGGTGGCGAAGGTGTTGGCGTCGGCCTGCATGGTGCCGAGACCGTACGCGTCGACGATCGCGACGGTGGCGCCCTTGCCGGACACCTTCGAGCTGGTCACGTGGTACGCCTTGCGCAGCTGGCTCGGGACGTACGCGCAGGGGGCGAACGGGTCGTTCTTCTCGTAGCCCATCGGGGCGCCCTTGGCGATGTCCGAGTCGTAGCCGTCCGCGGAGCAGGTCGGCACGGTCGGCAGGGTGGCCGGCGCCTTGCTGCTCGGCAGGGCCGACGCGGCGGCGCCCTTGGCACCGGACTCGGCGGAGGCGACCGAGACGGCCTGCGAGGAGGCCTTCTGGATCGGGTCGGCGAGGCCGCCGATGCCGATGATGGAGTTCGCGACGCTTGCCGGGACGACCGCGTCCTTGGCGGGGGCCTTGTGGGTCCCGTCCGCGGTGCGGTAGTTGCGGAACTGCGTGCCGAAGGCCTTGGCCAGCGTGCCGGTCGTGCCGGAGACCTCGACGTACTGCGCGGTGGTGGCGGTGACCTTCAGGCCCGCGCCGGTCACCCACGCGGTGACGGCCTTGACCTGCGCGGCGCTGGCGCCGAAGCGGGCCTTGGCGTCCGCGGCGGAGAGGAACTTGCCGTACAGCGGGGAGGACTCGTCCGAGACGGCCTGCGCGAAGGCGGCGAGGCCCTGCGCGTCCTGGCCGGCCAGGTAGACACGGGCGGTCGCCGGGGTGCTGTCGGGCACCGCGCCGGCGTCGGCCTTGGGGGTGGCCCAAGCGGGGCTGGAGCCGGTGAGGTCCTTGGCGACGCTCGGTTCGGCGGCGATCGCGGGATTGGCGACTGCGAACGTCCCCAGGACGAGCGCGGCGGCGGCCGGAGCCGCCACGGCTATCCGGGTGAGCCGGCTGCGAACAGCTGCTGGCACGTGGGTTCCCCACTCTCAAGACGGGCAACATCGCCTGCCGAGCAGGGATGTTGACTGCGTTTCGGGATCACCTTTGTAAGGCGACCGGACGCGGGCAGGACGGATCGTGCCGCTCACACATGGCCCCTAAGGGCACATCAGACGGTGGATACGTTTGCCTTGCGGTCGTTGTCTATTCGGTCAGACGGTCGAACCTCAAGACTTCGTCTGAATTTTTTACCTGCGCATGACCTTTGCGCCCGGACCTCGACAGATTGCCGCCATCACGGCGTCGTCTTCCGGTCGTACGGCGGGTGGCGGCGGCTGGTCAGCAGTGGTAGCAGGTCAGCGGGTTCGGACGGCCTCACGTGACCTGACGGCCGCCTGGTCGTTGCACAGGTCCAGCGCCCAGGGCGGCGGCACCGGGGAAGGCGGCCGAAACGAGATGTCATACCCACCTGCTGGCTCGCCATGCGCCAATCCGGGGACTTCTTCTGCGGAAGTCAGGCCAAACTCAAGTCGCGGACATACCCTTGTTGGGGTGAAGCATCCTCAGCCCGCCGAGCAGGCAACCCCGCAGGCACGCCCCGCCGTCGACCGCCGTTCCGCGGTCCTTGGCCGGGCCGGCTTCGACCCCCGTGCGCTGCGCGCTCAGGTCCGGGCGTACGAGGCGGAGCTGATCGCCTTCCGGCGCGACCTGCACCGCCACCCGGAGTTGGGCCGCCAGGAGTTCCGTACCACCGGTCTGCTGTGCGACCGCCTGGTCTCGGTCGGCCTGACCCCGCGCGTGCTGCCCGGTGGCACCGGTCTGATCGTCGACCTGGTGCCGCCCGGGACGCCGGCCGGCACCAAGCTGCTGGCCTTTCGGGCAGACATCGACGCGCTGCCCATCGACGACGCCAAGTCCGATGTCCCGTACCGCTCGACGGTGCCAGGGCGGGCCCACGCCTGCGGTCACGACGTGCACACCTCGATCGTGCTCGGCACCGCCCTGGTGCTGGCGGACGCGCTGCGGGCCGGCCGGCTGCGGCGCCCGGTGCGCCTGCTCTTCCAGCCCGCGGAGGAGGTGATGCCCGGCGGCGCGCTGGACGTGATCAAGGCGGACGGGATGGCCGACGTCGGCCGGATCTTCGCCGTGCACTGCGACCCCAAGGTGCAGGTCGGCCGGATCGGCCTCAAGGTCGGCGCGATCACCTCCGCCTGCGACCGGTTGGAGCTCTCGCTGGACGGCCCCGGCGGCCACACCGCCCGCCCGCACCTGACCACCGACCTGGTCACCGTGATCTCCCGGATGGCCGCCGACCTGCCCGGCGCGCTGGCCCGCCGGATGGACCCGCGCTGGGGCGTCTCGCTGGTGTGGGGGCGGATCGCCGCGGGCTCCGCGCCCAATGTCATCCCGCAGCACGCCGAGCTGGAGGGCACCGTTCGCTGCCTGGAGTTGGACGGCTGGCGTGAGGCGCCGGACGCGCTGCACGAGCTGATCGCCAAGATGGCCGAGACCGGGCGCGCCAAGTGGTCGCTGGACTACCACCGCGGGGTCCCGCCGGTGGTCAACGAGGTCGCCTCGATCGCGCAGTTGGAGAAGGCGATGACCCGTCAGTTCGGCGCCACGGGCGAGGAGGTGATCGAGGAGACCGAGCAGAGCCTGGGGGGCGAGGACTTCTCCTGGTACCTGGAGCACGCGCCCGGCGCGCTGGCCCGGCTCGGCGTCCGCGCCCCGGACGAGACCACGGTCCGCGACCTGCACCAGGGCCGCTTCGACGTGGACGAGCGCGCCATCGCGATCGGCGTCGAGCTCTTCACCTCGCTCGCGCTGGAGTACGCGCAGATCTAAGAGGTCCCGCCACGGATATGACCGGTCGACAGATCTGACACGGAGGCAACTGCGGAACGCATGGTGTGAGTCGGCCGCCGGGGCGGCGAAAGGCCGGGTCCGGGGGCCGCGTAGAGTTCCGCGGGGGAAATTCGGACGGGTTTCCCGCGGGGAGCGGCGGCGGGGGGTGGCGTGATGGCGTGCGGCGCAGCCGGCCGCCCTGGGGGGTCGACCGATCGGCCGGGCTCGGGCACGCTGGGAACCTCCGGAACCGGGCACTTTGGTCAGCCATCGGGATATGTCCTAGTTTGGCGTGCCGAAGCGCCACGGTTTGATAACAACCCCCATGGCCCGGCTACCCGTAATACAACCGTGTTCTACGCGCGTTACGGTGGCGTCCGACCACGCCAAACGGGTGTGTGAGAAGGAGATACTCCCTTGCGCCGTACAGTAAAGCTCGCCGCGGTTGTGCTCACGGGTTCCCTGGGCATTGCCTCGCTCGCCGCTTGCGGCGCAAAGAGCACCGACAGCACCACCGCTAGCGCGTCCGGCGGCTCCGGCCTCAAGGTCGGCATGGCCTACGACGTCGGCGGCCGTGGCGACCAGGGCTTCAACGACTCGGCTGCGGCCGGTCTTGACAAGGCCAAGACGGACTTCGGCATCCAGACCACCGAGGCCGAGGCCAAGACCGGTGAGGCGGACTCCGACAAGCAGACCCGTCTGGAGAACCTGGTCACCGCCGGTTACAACCCGATCATCGCGGTGGGCTTCGTCTACCAGACCGCGGTCGACAAGGTCGCCAAGGAGCACCCGAACGTCAAGTTCGCGATCATCGACTCCGACGACCCGTCGCAGCCGAGCAACGTGACCTCGCTGGAGTTCACCGAGCAGCAGAGCTCCTACCTGGCCGGTATCGCCGCCGCGAGCAAGACCAAGACCAAGGAGGTCGGCTTCATCGGCGGCGTCCAGTCCGAGCTGATCAAGAAGTTCGAGGCCGGTTACCGCGCGGGTGTCGCCTCCGTCGACCCGAGCATCAAGGTCGACGTGACCTACCTGACCACCCCGCCGGACTTCAGCGGCTTCAGCGACCCGGCCAAGGGCAAGGAAGCCGCCCAGGGCCAGCTCGACAAGGGTGACGACGTCATCTACGCCGCCGCCGGCGCCTCCGGCACCGGTGCGATCGAGGCCGTCGCGGCCAAGCCGGGCACCTGGGCGATCGGTGTCGACACCGACCAGGCCAAGCAGCCCGCGCTGGCCAAGTACAAGAGCAGCATCCTCACCTCGGCGCTGAAGAACGTGAACACCGCGGTGTACGCGTACATCCAGAGCATCAAGAACAACGCGCCGCTGACCGGCGTCCAGCGCTTCGACCTCAAGTCGGGCGGCGTCGGCCTGGCCACCACCGGTGGCTTCATCGACGACCTCCAGGCCAAGCTGGCTGCGGCCTCGACGGCGATCACCTCGGGTGCGACCACCGTCCCGACCGCTCCGCCGGCCGGCTGACCAGCCGCACCGCAGTAGCGAAGTAGTAACGCAGCAGGGGAGGGGCCCGGTGGGTCGCGCGTGAGCGCACTCCACCGGGCCCCTGCCTTCCCTGCCACGGATTCCAGGTGCCCCGAAGCGCCTGTCGCAGTCCCCCCGGAGCGCTCAGCGCATCCCCCGCAGCAACCTCGGCCTCCCCAGCGCAACGATGCGCCTGCTCACCCCCAGGAGATCGCCATCACCGCTTCCGAAACCTCCCTCAGCAAGGGGGGTAACCCCAGCGCGGGGACGGCGACCGCGGCCGTCGAACTGCGCGGCATCACCAAGCGCTTCCCCGGCGTCGTGGCCAACCACGACATCGACATCACCGTCCGCAGCGGCACCGTGCACGCCCTGATGGGCGAGAACGGCGCCGGCAAGTCGACGCTGATGAAGATCCTCTACGGGATGCAGCGACCGGACGAGGGCACCATCGCCATCAACGGCGAGCAGGTGGAGTTCAGCACCCCCGGTGATGCGATCGCCCGCGGTATCGGCATGGTCCACCAGCACTTCATGCTGGCGGACAACCTCACGGTGCTGGAGAACATCGTTCTCGGCGGCGAGAAGCTGCACGGCATCGGCGCCAAGGCCAAGGCGCGGATCAAGGAGATCTCCGACCAGTACGGGCTGAACGTGCGCCCCGACGCCCTGGTCGAGGACCTCGGGGTGGCCGAGCGCCAGCGCGTCGAGATCCTCAAGGTGCTCTACCGCGGCGCCCGGATCCTGATCCTGGACGAGCCGACCGCCGTGCTGGTCCCGCAGGAGGTGGACGCACTCTTCGGCAACCTGCGCGAGCTCAAGGCCGAGGGCGTCACCGTCATCTTCATCTCGCACAAGCTGCACGAGGTGCTGTCGGTCGCCGACGCGATCACCGTCATCCGCCGCGGCACCACGGTCGGCGACGCCGACCCGCAGCAGGTCACCGCCCGCGAGCTGGCCGAGCTGATGGTCGGCAGCGAGCTCCCCTCGCCGCAGAGCCGCGAGACGACCGTCACCGACGTCGAGATGCTCAAGGTCGAGGGCCTGCGGATCGCCAAGCTCGACGCCGAGGGCATCGAGCGGGTCGTCCTGGACGACATCTCGCTCACCATCCACAAGGGTGAGGTGCTCGGCATAGCCGGGGTCGAGGGCAACGGCCAGGCCGAACTGGTCGAGGCCATCATGGGCATGCTGGCGCTGGACGCCGGCACCGTCACGCTCGACGGCACGGACGTCAGCAACGAGCTGACCCGGGCCCGCCGCGAGGCCGGCATCGGCTACATCCCCGAGGACCGCCACCGGCACGGCCTGCTCCTCGAGGCCCCGCTCTGGGAGAACCGGATCCTCGGCCACGTCACCGAGTCGCCGAACTCCAAGGGCTTCCGGCTCGACCCGGCGGGCGCCCGCCAGGACACCCTGCGGATCGTCAAGGAGTACGACGTCCGCACCCCCGGCATCGAGGTCACCGCCGCCTCGCTCTCCGGTGGCAACCAGCAGAAGCTGATCATCGGCCGCGAGATGAGCCACCACCCCAAGCTGCTGATCGCCGCCCACCCCACGCGCGGCGTGGACGTCGGCGCGCAGGCGCAGATCTGGGAGCAGATCCGCGGCGCCCAGCGTGAGGGCCTGGCCGTCCTGCTGATCTCCGCCGACCTGGACGAGCTGATCGGCCTCTCCGACGCCATCCGCGTCATCTACCGCGGCAAGCTGGTCGCCGACGCCGACCCGGCCACGGTCACCGCCGAGGACCTGGGCACCGCGATGACCGGTGCGGCGCGCGGGCACATCGAGTCCGACGAGGTCGCGCTCGCCGAAGCCGCCGACGCCCCTGCGGGCCCCGCCACCACCACCGACACCGCTGCGGACGACGCGCAGGCGGGGGAGTGACCGACATGACCACGACTCAACCCACCTCGGGCGGCCTCGCGGCGCGCCTGCGCGGCATCGACCGCGAGAAGGTGCTGCTGGGCCTCGCCGCACCGGTGCTCGCCATCGTCATCTCGGTGCTGATCTGCTCGGTGCTGCTGCTGACCTCGGGCAAGAACCCGATCGACGCGTTCCACATCATGACCAGCTACGCCGCGGCCTCCGACGGGCAGGTGGCGATCCTCAACAAGGCGACCACCTACTACCTCGCCGGTGTCGCGGTGGCCTTCGGCTTCCGGATGAACCTGTTCAACATCGGCGCCGACGGCCAGTACCGCCTCGCGGCGCTGTTCGCCGCGTACGTCGGCAGCGTGGTGAACCTGCCCTCGTTCATCGAGGTGCCGCTGCTGCTGATCGTCGCGATGCTGGTCGGCGGGCTCTGGGCGGCCATCGCGGGCATCCTCAAGGTGACCCGCGGCGTCAGCGAGGTCATCTCCACCATCATGCTGAACGCGATCACCACCGCGGTGATCGGCATGCTGCTGGTGCCGGGCGTCTTCGCCCCGCACGCCAGCGAGAACAGCAACCAGATCCAGACCAAGATGATGGCGCCCTCCAGCAACTTCCTCTCGATCACCACCCAGGGCGGCTCGCTCTACGGCTTCATCATCATCGCGGTGATCGTCGGCGTGCTCTTCCAGCTGACGCTGAGCCGTACCCGCTTCGGCTTCGACCTGCGCGCCACCGGCAGCTCCGAGTCGGCGGCGGCCGCCAGCGGCGTCAACGTCAAGCGCATGGTGCTGACCAGCATGTGCGTCTCCGGCGCACTGGCCGGCCTGATCGGCATGCCGGACCTGCTGACCAACTCGCACTACTTCGGCCAGAACTTCCAGCCCGGCCTCGGCTTCATCGGTATCGCGATCGCGCTGCTGGGTCGCAACACCCCGCTCGGGATCGGCTTCGCGGCGCTGCTGTGGGCCTTCCTGGACGCCACCGCCGTGCTGCTGCCCCTGAAGGGCAACTTCCCGCCGGAGATCGTCAACGTCATGCAGGGCACCATCGTCATCTGCGTGGTGGTCGCCTACGAGCTGGTGCGCCGCTTCGGCCTCAAGCGCCAGCAGCAGAAGGTCGGCGCCCAGCTCGCCGCTCAGGCGGCCGCGGCCGCGAAGAAGGAGGTGGCGGCATGAGCACCGCAACCACGGCCCAGCCCAAGTCGGCTGCCAAGGCGTCCGGCAAGGGCGGTAAGAAGCTCTCGCTCCCCGTCGTCCTGCTGCTGATCGCCGGCGCCCTGCTGCTCTTCTCGGTGGTCGGTGCGGCCACCGGCAACCACGGCCTGACCTCCTCGGGCCAGATCACCGCGGCGCTCGGCGCGGCGGTGCCGATCGGCCTGGCCGGTCTGGGCGGCCTCTGGGCCGAGCGGGCCGGCGTGGTCAACATCGGTCTCGAAGGCATGATGGTGGCCGGCACCTTCGCCGGCGCCTGGGTGGGCTACCTGGTCAACCCGTGGGTCGGTCTGCTGGCCGGCATCGCGGCCGGCGCGCTCGGCGGCCTGCTGCACGCGGTGATCACCGTCGGCTTCGGCGTGGACCACATCGTCTCCGGCGTCGGTATCAACCTGCTGATCCCCGGCATCTGCCTGTACGTCAACCGGATCTACTTCCCGGACTACATCTCGGCCGGCGCCGGTGCCTCGCAGTCCCCGCCGACCAACTCGCTGCCCAGCATCACCATCCCCGGGCTCTCCTCCGGGCTTGCGGGCATCGAGAAGCACCACTGGTTCTTCGTCTCGGACATCGCGGGTGTGCTCGGCGGCCTGGTCACCAACCTCTCGGTGGTGACGGTGCTGGCGGCCGTGCTGCTGGTCGCGAGCTACTTCGTGCTCTGGCGCACCACCTTCGGCCTGCGGCTGCGTTCCTGCGGCGAGAACCCGATCGCGGCCGAGTCGCTGGGCGTCAACGTCTACAAGTACAAGTACATCGCGGTGATCGCCTCCGGCGGCTTCGCCGGCCTGGGCGGGGCCTACCTGTCGATGGTCGCCTCCAACGTCTTCCGGGACGGGCAGACCGGCGGCCGCGGCTACATCGGCCTGGCCGCGATGATCTTCGGCAACTGGCTGCCGGGCGGCCTGGCGCTGGGCGCCGGACTCTTCGGCTTCACCGACAGCCTCCAGCTGCGCGACCCCGACTCGGTGCACGTGCTGCTGCTGGTCGTGGCGATCATCATGCTGCTGATGGCCGTGTGGCACGCCTACCGCCGCAAGCTGGTCCCGGCGGTCGTCAGCCTCGTCGCCGCCGCCGGCCTGGCATTCTGGTACGCAGCCTCGGACGCTGTGCCGCGCCCGCTGATCGTGGCCACGCCGTACGTGATCACGTTGGTCGTGCTGGCGATGTCGGCCCAGCGCCTGCGGCCGCCGAAGGCCGACGGCCAGGTCTACCGCAAGGGTCAGGGCAAGTGACGCAAGAGCACGGCACGGCTGCCGCCCCCGACTGGGAGGCGCTGCGCGCGGCGGCCCGGGACGCGATGTCCCGGGCGTACGCCCCGTACAGCAAGTTCCCGGTCGGGGCGGCCGCCCTGGTGGACGACGGTCGCATCGTGACCGGCTGCAACGTGGAGAACGCCTCGTACGGGCTCGCGCTGTGCGCCGAGTGCGGCCTGGTCTCCGCGCTGCACGCCGGTGGCGGCGGCCGGCTGGTCGCCTTCACCTGCTGCGACGGTGCCGGCGAGCTGCTGATGCCGTGCGGCCGGTGCCGCCAGCTGCTGTACGAGCACGGCGGCCCGGGGCTGCTGGTCGACCTGCCGTCGGGCGTCAAGCCCATGACGGAGGTACTGCCGGACGCCTTCGGTCCGGAGCGCCTGTAGGTGTTCGCCTGCCGTTGCGGCTTTCTTGCCGCGTTGGTAGTGACGCGCGTAGAACGACGCGCGTAGAGTGACGCGGGGGCGGCCCTGAGCAGTGGCCGCCCCCGCGTCTTTCCTTTCCGTCCCCATCAGGAGCACCGCATGGACGCCATCTCCGTCATCAGGGCCAAGCGCGACCGCAACGAGCTGACCGACGCTCAGATCGACTGGGTGATCGACGCCTACACCCGCGGCGAGGTCGCCGACGAGCAGATGTCCGCACTGGCGATGGCCATCCTGCTGAACGGGATGAACCTGCGCGAGATCAGCCGCTGGACCGACGCGATGATCCGCTCCGGCGTCCGGATGGACTTCGCCGCGCTCGGCGTCCCGACCTCCGACAAGCACTCCACCGGCGGCGTCGGCGACAAGATCACGCTGCCGCTCGCCCCGCTGGTCGCCGCCTGCGGCGCGGCCGTCCCGCAGCTCTCCGGCCGGGGCCTCGGCCACACCGGCGGCACCCTGGACAAGCTGGAGTCCATCCCCGGCTGGCGCGCGCTGCTCAGCAACGACGAGATGATGCATGTGCTGCGCTCCGCCGGCGCGGTCATCTGCGCGGCGGGCGACGGCCTGGCCCCCGCCGACAAGAAGCTCTACGCGCTGCGTGACGTCACCGGCACGGTCGAGGCGATCCCGCTGATCGCCAGCTCGATCATGTCCAAGAAGATCGCCGAGGGCACCGGCGCGCTCGTCCTGGACGTCAAGGTCGGCTCCGGCGCCTTCATGAAGAACCTCGACGACGCCCGCGAGCTGGCCCGCACCATGGTGGGCCTGGGCCGCGGCGCCGGCGTCAACACCGTCGCGCTGCTCACCGACATGTCCACCCCGCTCGGCCTCACCGCGGGCAACGCGCTGGAGGTCCGCGAGTCGGTGGAGGTGCTGGCCGGCGGCGGCCCGGCCGACGTGGTCGAGCTGACCATCGCGCTGGCCCGCGAGATGCTGGCCGCGGCCGGCGTGCACGGCAAGGACCCGGCCGAGGCGCTCAAGGACGGCTCGGCGATGGACCACTGGCGCCGCATGATCAGCGCCCAGGGCGGCGACGTGGACGCCCCGCTGCCGGTCGCCCGCGAGCAGCACGTCATCACCGCCCCCGCCTCTGGCGTGCTCACCGCCCTGGACGCCTACGCCATCGGCGTCTGCGCCTGGCGCCTGGGCGCCGGCCGGGCCCGCAAGGAGGACCCGGTGCAGGCCGGCGCGGGCGTCGAGATGCACGCCAAGCCGGGCGACACCGTGACGGCCGGTCAGCCCCTGCTGACCCTGCACACCGACACCCCCGACCGCTACGACTACGCGATCGCCGCCCTGGAGGGCGGCGTCGAAGTCGCCCCGGCCGGCACCGAGTTCACCCCGGCACCGATCGTCCTGGACCGCATCGCGTAAGGGCCCTCCCGGAACCGGCGCCGCGCTCACCCCCTCGCCGTGGGTGAGCGCGGCGCCCTGCTGTCGGCTCCAACAAAGCCGCGCTACCCGGAAGTCGGCCGGGCCGACTTCCGGGCAGCAGTGGTCAGTTGATGGGTAGGAGAGACTTCTGACCGCCCTGGATCCCGCCCGTGTAGGCGCTGTACTCGGCGGGGCACTTCGTAAGTTGCGCTTCTCGCTCAGTGGTGAGGCCACCAGGATCACCTGCTGGCTGGCGCCCGGGCGCCGGGTCGTGCTGCTGACCGTGTTCGTGAAGACGAAGATGAGGGAGGCTGCTGAGGTCACCAGAGCGGCCTGGGCGCAGAAGATCTGCGAGGCCGAGCACGATGCGGCGCACGACGAGTTCAGCCGGGCGATCACGGAAGAGGAGCTGCGATGAACCACTCCCAGTGGAAGACCTCGCGGACGCATTCTCTGCTCGGCGAGCAGGTCGCAGAGGCCCCCGAAGTGGCTGCCGCGCGCCTGGAGATCCGCTATGCGCGGGCCTTCGGGCAGGCCCTCTACGACCGGCGTACCGAGCTGGAGCTGTCGCGGCTCGACGTGGCGGACCGGGCCGGCATGGCGCAGCATCAGATCGCGGAGATCGAGGGCGGTGACATCGTGCCGACCTTGCCGCTACTGGAGCGCCTGGCGGCGGCCCTGGAGGCTGAGCTGGACATCCACCTGGCGCCGGGCGCCGATGCCGAGGTGCGGTTCCACTCGCCGGCGGCCTGACGAGCGTCACGGACGCCTGCCTCTCTTATGACAGAAGCGGGGCCCACTCGATCCAGCGGGTCGCCATTCCTGTTCCGCCGGCCCGTCAGCCGTACAGGCGATCGCCGTACTGCGGGCCGTAGTAGACCTCCAGGTCGGCCAGCTCCTCGTCGCTCCGCTCCAGGCTCTTGGCGATCCGGGCGCGCGAGGGCGCGTCCTGCGGGGCCCAGGTCTCGGGCTTCCAGAGCGAGGAGCGCAGGAACGACTTCGAGCAGTGGTAGAAGACCTCCTCGATCTCCACCAGCAGGGCCAGTTGCGGGCGGTGGCCCTTGACGGTCATCCGGTCGAAGAACGGCGCGTCGCGGACCAGGCGGGCCCGGCCGTTGATCCGCAGCGTGTCGCCGCGGCCGGGGATCAGGAACAGCAGCCCGACCTGCGGGTTGCTCAGGATGTTGTGGAACCCGTCCGCGCGCCGGTTCCCCGGGCGCTCCGGCACGGCGATGGTGGTGTCGTCCAGGACCAGGGTGAAGCCGACCGGGTCGCCCTTCGGCGAGCTGTCGCAACTGCCGTCCGCCGCCGCCGTCGACAGCACGCAGAACGGCGAGGCCGCCAGCCACGCCTTGTCGTGCTCGTGCAGCCGGGTGCGCACCTTGCCCGCATCCCGGGAAGTCGGTGGCCCGAGCAGCTCCCGCAGCTCGTCCGCCGAGGTGATCTCCACCAATCCAGCTGTATCCATGGACACTTCCCCCTCAGCGCACGGTCCTGTCCCCCCGAGCCTAGGCACATGCATGGGGACGCCGTGCCGACCTCAGGGCTGCTTGAAGATGTCGTGTGTGCCGATGCGGCGCCAGATGACGTGCGGGTCACCGCCCTTGACGGGTGCTCCGTAGCCGAAGGTGGCTCGCCCGTCCGGAGCCCAGGTCATTTCCCAGATGCCGTCGTAACCCTGCATCTTCTTGACTCTGAGGCCGCGCCGGAAGCCGCTGCCGGCTCGGAGGTCTGCGACGAACTGTCCCATGGCGACGAGGAAGGCGGCCTTCTGCGCAGCGCTGAGGTTCTTCCAATCCCGTAGAAAATGGGCCAAGGACTCATACGTCGGCACGGCGCTTGACCTCCGCGAGGTCGAGACCGGCATCGTCGGCGAGCGACTGGAGGAAGGCGTCTCCGTCCATGAAGACGTCGCCGCGTTCGCCGTTGGCGAGCGCTTCGTCGACTTCCTGTTCCTTGGTCTGCCACTCGGGGGTCCAGAACCAGGCCTGATCGTCCGGGATGACCGAGGCGGGTGTCATGACGATCCGGCCGTCCTCCACGGCGACCACGAGGTGGTCCCCCTCCTGGAGATCGAGCAGTTCTCTTATCTCCTGCGGGATGGTGACCACGCCCTTCTTTCGCATCGGAGTGGACACGAGGTGCGGACGGCGGCGGCGCTTCAGGTCTGCCATACGGTAAGTCTACCTGGCAGAAAGTCTGCCGAGTGGGGTGCTCAGGCATACGTCAGCAGCTCGCCGGTGTCGAGCGTCCAGGGGCCGACGGCGATCTTGTCGCCGAAGACGAACTTCTCGCGGGCGGCGTAGCCGGGCTGGGAGTGCACGATTCCGGTGCCGTCCCGTGGGTCGACCAGGAGGTAGAGCGGGATGCCCATCGTGGCGTAGTCGCGGACCTTGGCGTCGTAGGCGCGGGAGGGGGTGGACCAGGGGACCACTTCGGTGACCAGGAGAACCGAGCGCGGTTCCTCCGCTTCGCCTGGTGCCACCGTGACGTCCGGTCGGTACAGCCGTCCCAGTCCCGGGCACTCCAGGGTGCTGCCAAGGCGGACGGTGTGCCGGGGATGGGTGTGGGGGAGTCGGGTGCGCAGCTGGTCGGCGATGTGGTGCGCCACTGTGGTGTGGGCGGCCGTCGGGGGCAGGCTCAGCAGTACCTGGCCGTCGGCGATTTCGACTTTTCCGTAGGCCGCCACCTGCTCGGCGGCTGCGCGGAACCTGGCGTACGTCGCCGGATCGGTGGTCATGTCCGGAGGGTAGCCGCGGCCGGGCTGCGGCGACTCGGCGTCGCGCGCCAGGTCGCGTACAGGGTGACGGCTGCTGCCAGGGCCATCGCGGCCAGGCCGACGGTGGCCGAGCCGGGCCAGCCGACCGAGTGGTAGGCGTCGGCGCCGAGGGTGCCGCCGAGGCTGTTGCCGAGGTAGTAGGCGATCAGGTAGAGCGCGGAGGCCTGGGCGCGGCCGTGGGTGGCGGTGCGGCCGACCGAGGACGAGGCGGTGGCGTGGCCGACGAAGAAGCCCGCGGTGATCAGGACGAGCCCGAGCAGCGCGCCTAGCAGCGAGTCGGCCAGCGAGAGCAGCAGGCCGCCGGCCGTCAGTCCGATCGCGACGTAGAGGGCGCCGCGCCGGCCCAGGCGGGCGGCGAGGCGGCCGGCGCCGGCCGAGGAGGCGGTGCCGACCAGGTAGACCACGAAGATCGAGGCGGCCATCGACTGCGGGAGGTGGAACGGCGCGGCGACCAGCCGGAAACCGACCGTGTTGTAGACCGCGCCGAAGACCGCCATGAAGAGCATGCCGAGCGCGTACAGCCGCAGCAGCAGCGGATTGTGCAGGTGGGCGGAGACCGTACGGGACAGCGCGCGGGCGTCCACGGGGGTGCGCCTGAAGTGCCGGGCGGCGGGGATCAGCAGGCGGAACGCGGCAGCGGCGAGCAGCGCGAGCAGGGCGGAGGCGGCGAGCCCCCAGCGCCAGCCGAAGCCGGCGCCGACCCAGCCGGAGACCAGTCGGCCGCCCATGCCGCCGATGCTGTTGCCGGCCACGTACAGGCCCATCGCCGAGGCGAGCGCGCTCGGGTGGACCTCTTCGGCGAGGTAGGCCATGGCGGTGGCGGGCAGTCCGGCCAGCGCCGCGCCCTGCAGGACGCGCAGGGTGACCAGGGCGCCGAGCCCGGGGGCGAACGGCAGGGCCAGCGCGATCACCGAGGCGGCGACCACCGAGCCGGTCATCACGGCGGTGCGCCCGTACCGGTCGGAGAGCGCGCTGGCCGGCAGCAGGGCCAGGGCGAGCCCGAGGGTGGCCGCCGAGGCGGTCCAACTGGCTTGGCCGGGCGTGAGGTTGAGGTCGGCCGAGAGTAGCGGCAGCAGGCCCTGGGTGGAGTAGAGCAGAACGAAGGTGGCGATGCCGGCGGCGAACAGCGCGAGGTTGGAGCGCTTGAAGTCGCGCTGCCCGGGCCGCAGTCGCAGGTCGCCGGTCGGGGCAGCAGAGTCAGCAGTGTCAGTCGGGACGGCGGCGGCGTTGGTGTCGGCGGGAGTGGTCGCGGTGCGGGCACCCGGCGCGGCGGCGACGGCTGCCCCGGGTAGGGCGGGAGGCATGGCGACGACGCTAGACCCGGCCGCGCTGATGCGTCCAATACATCAGTCGACGACAATTCATGCTGTGACGTATGAAGAGCGCTCCCCCCGCCCCGCCGAACTCGACCCGGACGCCGCCGCGGTGCTGCTGGCCCCAAAGCTGGCCCAGTTCGCGGCGGTGGCCCGGCTCGAACACGTCACCCGGGCCGCCCAGTTGCTCGGGATGCCGCAGCCCACGCTGTCCCGCGCGGTGGCCCGCCTGGAGGACGAACTCGGCGTCGCGCTGCTGGCCCGGCAGGGCCGTACGGTCCGGCTCACCCGGGCCGGGCGGCTGCTGCTGGGCTCGGTGGAGCGGGCGCTGGCCGAGATCGAGCGCGGCGCGGAGGCGGTGCGCGCCGAGGCGGATCCGGCGTCCGGGCGGGTGGCCTTCGGGTTCCTCCACACCCTGGGGACGGACGCCGTCCCCGCGCTGCTGCGCGGGTTTCGCACCGACCATCCGCAGGTGCGCTTCCAGCTCGTGCAGGACTACGTGGCCGCGATGCTCGGCCGGATGCGGGCCGGCGAGCTGGATCTCTGCCTGGTCTCGCCGATCCCGGACGACCCTGACGTGATCGTCCGTCCGCTGGACGAGCAGCGGCTCTACCTGGCGGTGCCCTCCGACCACCGCTTGGCGGGGCGGCGCCGGATCCGGCTGGCGGAGGTTGCCGAAGAGCCGTTCGTCGCGGTCGAGCAGGGCTACGGGCTGCGGTCGATCACCGACGACTTCTGCGCGCAGGCGGGGTTCGCGCCGCGGATCGCCTTCGAGGGGGAGGAGGCGGAGACGCTGCGCGGGCTGGTCGCCGTCGGCCTCGGCGTGGCGCTGCTGCCACCGGGGCTGGCGCCGCGCCCGGGGGTGGTGGACCTGGAGGTGACCGCGCCGCGGACCAGGCGGGCGATCGGCCTGGCCTGGTCGGCGGGCCGGCCGCTGACGCCGCCGGTCGAGGCGTTCCGGGATTTCGTGCTCTCCCGCCGCGGCCGACTGCTGGACCACGACTGAAGCCGACTGAGCAGCGCGGGAGGTCCGCGTGGCGGGTAGGATTCTACGCGCGTAGGCGCTACACTCCCGCAATGGAAAAGCAGATCTCTGTTCCCGCGGGCACCACGGCCCCGCGCATCCCCACCGCCGACCAGATCAAGCGCGCGCCCAAGGTGCTGCTGCACGACCACCTGGACGGCGGCCTCCGCCCCGAGACCATCGTCGAACTGGCGGCCGCCTGCGGCTACCAGGGGCTCCCCACCACCGACCCGGTCAAGCTGGGCATCTGGTTCCGCGAGGCCGCCGACTCCGGCTCGCTGGTCCGCTACCTGGAGACCTTCGCCCACACCTGCGCCGTCATGCAGACCCGCGAGGCGCTGGTCCGGGTCGCCGCCGACTGCGCCGAGGACCTGGCCGCCGACGGCGTGGTGTACGCCGAGGTGCGCTACGCCCCCGAGCAGCACCTGGAGGCCGGGCTGACCCTCGACGAGGTCGTCGAGGCGGTCAACGAGGGCTTCCGCCTCGGCGAGGCCACCGCCAAGGCGAACGGCCACCGGATCCGGGTCGGCACCCTGCTCACCGCGATGCGGCACGCCGCCCGCTCGCAGGAGATCGCCGAGCTGGCCAACCGCTTCCGCGACCAGGGCGTGGTGGGCTTCGACATCGCCGGCGCCGAGGCCGGCCACCCGCCGACCCGCCACCAGGGCGCCTTCGATTACCTCAAGGGCGAGAACAACCACTTCACCATCCACGCCGGCGAGGCCTTCGGTCTGCCCTCGATCTGGGAGGCCCTGCAGTGCTGCGGCGCCGACCGGCTCGGCCACGGCGTGCGGATCATCGACGACATCACCGTGCACGACGACGGCACCGTCACGCTCGGCCGGCTGGCCGCGTACGTGCGCGACAAGCGGATCCCGCTGGAGATGTGCCCGACCTCCAACCTGCAGACCGCGGCCGCGACTTCGTACGCCGAGCACCCGATCGGGCTGCTCAGCCGCCTGAAGTTCCGGATCACCGTGAACACCGACAACCGGCTGATGAGCGGGACCAGCATGAGCCAGGAGTTCGCCCACCTGGTGGAGGCCTTCGGCTACACGCTGGACGACATGTCCTGGTTCTCGACCAACGCGATGAAGTCCGCCTTCCTCCCGTTCGACGAGCGGCTTGCCATGATCAACGACGTGATCAAGCCGGGCTACGCGGAGCTCAAGGCCGAGTGGCTGTTCGGTGGCGTGGTCTGACGCGCGGTCTGACACATGGTCTGACGAGACGTCAGATCGCTTGGCCAATAGGTTGATCGGACTGTCCGACGAGTAACCCGAACGGGTTACACGCCTTTGGCCCACGCGCAGCACAGTGTCTACGGTGTGCCCCAGTCACTGATGACACGGTGCAGCGGCGTCCGCTCGGCGGCCGCCTCGGCGATCGCCCTGGCGGCCGTCCGTGCGCCGGCCCGACGAGGACACGAGGACGCACTCATGAAGCAGGCCACACTCAAGGTCGCCGGTACCGCGGCGCTCGGCGTTGCCATCGCTGCGGTCGCGGCCGGTTCCGCATCCGCCGCAGCCGGCACCGGCGGCCTCGGGCTCGGTGTCCCGCTGCAGGACACCGGCAGCCTGACCGGTGCCACCACCAGCAGCCTCAGCAAGACCCCGGCGGTCGGCGGCCCGGTCGCCCAGACCATGGGCACCCTCAACCCGAGCGCCGGCGCCCAGGCGCCCGCTGCGGACGCCGCGCCCGCCGGTGGCAACCGCGCGGCCGGGCTGCCGACCAACGCGCTGACCGGCGTGGCCGGCAAGGCGCAGAGCCCGGTCACCGGCCTGCTCGGTGGCGCTGTCCCGGTCAGCGGCGGCCTGCCGGGCCTCGGCGGCAGCTGAGCCCCGGCAGGCCGCCGCTGACCGACCGGTCTCAGCCGCCTCTTCCGAACGGGCCGTTCATCCTGCGCCAGCGGGGTGGCGGCCCGTTCGGCGTGCCGGGCGGCCTGGTAGGCGGGCATCAGGGTTACTGGGGGAGCAGCGGCCTGGTAGGCGGGCATCAGGGCTCCTGCGGGAGCAGCAGCCAGAGCGCCAGGTAGATCAGGAACTGCGGGCCGGGCAGCAGGCAGGATGCCAGGAAGATCAGCCGCACCGTCCACGCGGTGAGGCCGAAGCGCTCGGCCACCCCGGCGCAGACGCCGGCGATGACGCGGTTGTGGCGGGGGCGGGCGAGGGTGCGCATGACGGTCTCCGAGTGGTTGCCGGCCCTGTTCCGGCTGCTCCGGGGGCCTGTGACCATCCTGCGACCGCGGGCCGGCGCGAGCGTCGGCCGTTGTGCCGATCCGCGACCCCGGAGTCTTCCCGGGGTGTCCGGGCCGCGTCTCGGGGTCGTCCTCGGGGTCGGGCCCCGAGAGCGCGCCGCCCACGCGCCGCCCGCACGGTCAGCTTCGGCCGGCCTTGACCGCGCTCAGCGGCCGCGGGTCCACAGCCGGCCGCAGCTGCACGGCCGACGGGGTGGTGGCGGGGCGTACGTCGGGGTGCCGTACGTCGGGGTGCTGCACGTCGGGGTGCCGGACGAGCGGGCGCATCGGCGCGGCGGCGGGCGGGCTGGGCAGGTCAACTGGTGCACCGACCGGCGTGCGCTCCCGCGCGAGGCGCGCACGCAGCAGCGCGCGCCCGGCGGGCACCAGGACCAGGTGCACCGCCCCGGCGCCGAGCGCCGGGAGCAGCATGTCGTCGACGTTCAGCACCCGGCCCGCCCAGGAGGTCTCGACGAACTCCAGCGCAGTGGCGATCACTACGGTGGCCCCGACCACCTGCGCCCAGGAGGACAGCCAGGCCGTCCGCAGCCGTCCCCCCGCCAGCGGCAGCAGGACGCCCAGCGGCGCCAGCGGCAGCAGCCCGTCCGCCAGCCGCCGCAGCCCGGCGAGCCCGCCGGTCTCGAAGGCCCGGTCGACCGAGCCGAACGGCGTCAGGTTGGTGTCGTACGCCCAGGCGGTCGTAGCGGGACGCAGCGCCAGCCAGCCCATCAGGCAGAGGTAGAGCCCGAGCAGCACCAGCCCCGCGGTGCGGACCGTCCGGGACACCGGGTCGGCGGGCGCCCCGCCCGGTGGGTGCTCCGGGACGGGCGAAGCACCGAGCCCCGGCAGGGCTGCTACGGCCTGTCGACGGTTCTCGATCCGCACGCTGTCGCGCGCTCCTCGCGCGCTGGTGCCATCTCGCTGCACGTCCCCGAGGACGCGGTGACCGGGCGTCGCGGTTCCCCGCCCGCTCCGCGGACACCCGCACCCGCTCTGCTCACCCGCAGGTCGGCAGGGTGCTCGGGCTGGGAGTGGCCGTGGGGACGGCGCTGAAGAGGCTGCCGCCCGGTGTGATCCCACCCGCCGCAGCGGGGATGGGAGCGGGCGCGGCGGCGGGCGTGGAGGCGGTGCCGGTCGGTCGCGCGGTCGGCCGGGTGCCGCGCGTTCCGGGCAGCGGGTGCCCCGGAGTGATCACGACGCCCATCGCCGGACTGCTCGCAGCAGCCGGCACCTGCAGCGGGGTGGGGCAGGCCGTCCGGCTGGCGGGTGCGCCGGCGTCGACCGGGATCGCCGTCGGGCGGATCCCGCAGCCGGTGGCGAGCAGCGCCGTCAGCGCCGCCAGGCCCAGCGGCCCGACCCAGCGCGCCGCTCCTCCGGGCCGCCCGGGCGCCGCCGTCCGGTCCAGCTGACCGACCCCGTTTGGCCGACCAGCCCCGCTTGGCCGACCAACCCTGTGCAGTCGACTCACCGCCCCGACCTCCGCTCTGATCCGTCAGACGGCCCTGCCGCCCCTGCCGCTCCATCCTCGCCTGCCGACTCGCCGCCGCCCGGTTCGGGGGGTGTCAGCGGCAGGGTCAGCGTGAAGACCGCGCCGCCCCCGGCCTCGCCCGGTGCGTTGGCCGCGGTGATGGTGCCGCCGTGGATCTGGGCGTTGGCCATCGCGATCGAGAGCCCGAGCCCGCTGCCCTCCGAGCGCGCGCGGCCCTTGTCGGCCTTGTAGAACCGGTCGAAGACATGCGGCAGCACGTCCTGCGGGATGCCGGGCCCGCTGTCCGAGACGGCGACCACGATCCGGTCCGGCAGCTCGGTGACCTTGACCCGTACCGGCGAGCCGCCGTGCTTGAGCGCGTTGCCGATCAGGTTGGCGAAGACCACGTCGAGCCGGCGCGGGTCGACCACCGCCAGCACCCCGCGCGGGGCGTCCACCTCGACGGCGTCGTACCAGGCCCGGCCGTCGATGCAGGACATGATCAGGTCGGCGATGTCCATCTCGTCCGCGACCAGCCTGGCGGTGCCCGCGTCGAAGCGGGTCACCTCCATCAGGTTCTCCACCAGGTCGGAGAGCCGCCGGGTCTCGCTGACCACCAGCCGGACGGCCGGCTCGATCATCGGGTCCAGCGAGTCGGCCTCGTCCTCCAGGATGTCGGTGACCGCGGTCATCGCGGTGAGCGGGGTGCGCAGCTCGTGCGACATGTCGGCGACGAACCGCCGGCTCTGCGCCTCGCGCGCGCTCAACTCCTCGACCTGGTTGAACAGTGCCTCGGCTGTCTTGTTGAACGTCCTCGCCAGGTCGGAGAGTTCGTCGGCGCCACTGACCTCCAGTCGGGTGTCCAGCTGCCCCTCGCCCAGTTTCCTTGCGGCGTCGGCAAGTTGGCGGACCGGACGAAGGACGGTCGCCGAGGCGCCCTGGGCCAGCAGGGTCGCCGCGATCAGCGCCAGCAGCGTGGCGACGGCCAACGACCAGCCCAGCGTGTTGAGATCGGCCCGCTCGTTGTCCAGCGACTTGAACATGTACGCCGTCAGCCCGGTCGGCACGATCTGCGTCCCGCCCACCACGAACGGCTCGCCGTCCAGGTTCACCCGCTGCCAGTAGAGGTGGTGGGCGAACTGGTTCTCCGGCCCGGTCGGCCGGGTCCTGGCGACGGCGGTCATCAGGGCCGGCGGCACCTGGTCGATGGTGAACCGCGCGGTCGAACTCGCCGTGCAGCCCGGCCGGCTGCTGTCCACCACGACCACGCTGTAGTTCAGCCCGAAGGTCGCCACATCGGAGGCGAACTGGGCGAGATCGGAGCAGCTCGCGCCGGGCGGCAGGTTGGAGACGTTGCGGGTCAGCGAGGCCCGGAAGTCGATCAGCGCGTTGTCCTGGGCACGCTTGAGCACCGCGTCCCGGTTGAGCCAGTAGGCGATGCCGGAGGCGGAGGAGGCGGCGGCCAGGGCCACCACGGCGAACACCGCGACCAGCCGTACGCGAAGCGAGCTCAGCCGGAGCCGCCGCCGCCACAGGCCGGTGGCCAGGCGGCGGCCGTTCTGTTGGTCAGTCACGTGTCGGATTCGCTATCAGCAGAGGCGGTCAGGCGGGCGGGTCCAGACGATAGCCGACGCCGCGCACGGTGCGAATCAGAGTCGGGGCCGAGGGCACGTCCTCCACCTTGGCCCGCAGCCGCTGGACGCAGGCGTCCACCAGACGGGAGTCACCGAGGTAGTCGTGCTCCCAGACCAGCCGCAGCAGCTGCTGGCGGGAGAGCGCCTGACCGGGCCGGCGGCTGAGCTCCAGCAGCAGCCGCAGCTCGGTCGGGGTCAGCTGGAGGTCCTCGCCGTCCTTGGTGACGGTCATCGCCGAGCGGTCGATCACCACCGAGCCGTACGCGGAGGAGTCCGAGTTCTCCCGCTCGCCGCGCCGCAGCACGGCGCGGATCCGGGCGTCCAGGACACGCGGCTGGACCGGCTTGACCACGTAGTCGTCGGCGCCGGACTCCAGGCCGACCACCACGTCGATGTCGTCCGAGCGCGCGGTCAGCAGGATGATCGGCAGTTGGTCGCTGCGGCGGATCCGGCGGCAGACCTCGAAGCCGTCGATTCCGGGCAGCATCACGTCCAGCACGATGAGGTCGGGCCGCTGCTCCTTGAAGAGTCGCAGGCCGTCTTCGCCGGAGGCTGCGGCGGCCACACGGTGGCCCTGGCGGGTGAGAGCGAGTTCGAGGCCGGTCCGGATGGCGTCGTCGTCCTCGATCAGAAGGAGGAAAGGCACTCGCTCATTCTGGCTCACTCGGTGAGCCCCGGGAACCGCCGGGCGGGGACCGGCGTCTCCCAGTCCGACCGGAGGTACGGGACCAAGGACCCTCGCCTTGTGACACCGCTGTGACAGTTGGGGGACACGGCCAAGACGGGCGGCAGGCAGGATTTTCCATGTCGCCGCAGACGGACGGCAGCGGAGCGGCTCGAAGGAGCAGCTCAGCGGCCCCCGGGACGGCGACGGGGAAAGAACCCGCTCGTACCGATCATGGGGGCGCACGATGAACGCAACGCTTCAGACCCGGGGCATCTCGGATGCACACAACCCGGCCGTCCGCGGCGCTCGTCCGTCGGGCCGCACCCGGATCGAGCACTGCACGGGGGCCCGCCGAGTGGGCGGCGGGAGCAGGACGGGGGAGCTGTTCGGGATCGGCCGCGCGGGGAGCGCGACCGAGACCACCCAGACCCTGACGCTGCGGGGGATCCTCCCCGTGCGCGTCGAGGGCACGGACGTCCCGGCGGGGGCCGGGAGCCGTCCGCAGACCATCGGCTCGGGGGAGTCGGCGGTCGGGCCGGTCATAGCTGCGAACGTCGTCCGGCTGCTGCCGGTCGACGAGCGCAGCCGGCAGGCCGGGGCGGCGGACGTGGAGCAGGGAGGCGCGCAGGGGGAGCACTCGGCCGCCGCGGATGAGCACCTGGCGGAGTTCACCGCGTATGTGCGCGAGCGCCGCGCCTCCCTGTTCGCCACGGCCTACCACCTCACCGGTGACCGCTTCGAGGCCGAGGACCTGCTGCAGAGCGCGCTCTTCAGCACGTACCGCGCCTGGGGCCGGATCACTGACAAAGCGGCGGTCGGCGGTTACCTGCGCCGCACCATGACCAACCTGCACATCTCGGCCTGGCGCCGCCGCAAGCTCAACGAGTACCCGACCGAGGAGCTGCCGGAGACGGTCGGCGACACGGACGCGATGGGCGGCACCGAGCTGCGCGCCGTCCTGTGGCAGGCGCTCGCCAAGCTGCCGGAGAACCAGCGCACCATGCTGGTCCTGCGCTACTACGAGGGTCGCACTGACCCGGAGATCGCCGACATCCTGAGCATCAGCGTCGGCACCGTCAAGAGCAGCATCTGGCGCGCCCTGCGCCGGCTGCGCGACGACGAGCAGCTCAACCGCACCGGCGACACGGCCTTCGCCTTCGGCGAGCTGGTCGCCTGAGCACACGCACACACCACAGAACTTCCCGTCGGGGGACGGGTAAGCAGATCGCGGGGCGTCGGCACCGACTCGGGGGAGCCGCCACCGACGGGGAACCCCGCGATCGCGCAGGAACAGCTGGGCCCGGCGTCCTTGGGAGATGACGCCGGGCCCAGCTGTTTCCTGCGCGGGCAACCTCAGAGGTCGAGCAGCGCGCCGAGATCGATCTCGACGGGGAAGGGCAGCTCGACCTTCAACACCCCGGCGTGGCAAGCCCCGTCAGGCGCGGGCGCGTAGACCCCGGACTCGCGGTCGAGCCAGAACTCGTAGACCTCCGGCAGGTCGTCCTCGCCGCGCTCGACCCGCCAGTAGTAGGGAATCCCCGCCTCGGCGTACAGGCCGGGCTTGCGGAAGCGGTCGTCGGCGCGCGAGCCGGGCGAGACCACCTCGACGGCGAGCACGACCGAGGCCACCGGCAGGCACTCCAGGGTGAACACGTCCAGGCCGGTCTTGTCGAAGACCACGACGTCGGGCTTGGGCGGGTTGTACTCGTCGATGAGCACGCACTGTCCGGAGTTCACCGCGAACGGCGCCCGGCGAGCGGCCCGTAGGGCGAAGTACAGCTCATCCCGCACGGTGTTGTGCCAGTGGCTGGTCATGCCTCGGATCGCGATCGCCCCGTCCACCAGATCGAACTCGAACGGCAGGTTCCAGTCCTTGACCTGCTCGTACGTCCAGCCACGGGCCGGCGGGTGCATCCAGTCGATCGGCTCGGCGGTCATGGCTGCCCCTCACGCTGCGGTCTCACAGCAACTGCCTCCAGCCTAGGGCCTGGCCCGGACTGCCGGACCGTTTCTCCATCCGCCGAACTGGTGCGTGGGCAGCTGTCAGGCGGTGGCGACCTGGACCGGCTCGGGCCGGTGGGTGGCCAGCGCGTCGACGCGGCGGGCGGCCTCGGGGCCGGCGCAGGCGTGGGCGCCGAGGGCGACCTGGCGGGCGACGATGCCGCGTTCGGCGCGCATCAGGCGCCAGCCGCGGTGCAGCAGGTAGGGGACGGGCTTGCGGGCCTCGCGCACGTCGCGGCGAAAGCGCCGCCAGGCGGTGGTCAGCGGGCGGTTGCGCAGGCACAGCGCGTCCCCGAGCAGGCCCTCGGCCTCGCACTGGGCCACCAGTTCGGCGGCGAAGATGCCCTCGGCGATGAAGGCCGGTGCGCCGGCCAGGACGAGCGTGCGGCTGCCGGCCCGGCCGTTGGCGGGGATCGAGTAGACCGGCACCTCGGCCCGTCCGGTGTCGGCCAGCGTCCGGATGGCCGCCAGCGCGTCGGCGCGGTGCCAGGAGAGCGGCGAGTCCCAGTCGGTGCCGCCGTCGGCCAGCTGCGGCAGGCTCGGGTCGTCGCCGTCCTTGTAGAAGTCGTCGAGCTGCAGTACGGGCAACCCGGTGCGCTCGGCCAACGAGGACTTCCCGGATCCCGAGGGCCCGGAGAGCAGCACCACGCGGGCACGGGTGGTCGATGCGGGGTTCAGCGGGGAGTCACTCACGAGACACCAGTCTGACGCATAGGGCGGGGTGCTCGGAACCCATGGGACGTACATCGGTCGCACAGTGGTGGACGCCACTGGCATAGGACGGGCCCGCGCCAGGGGGGGTGAGGCGCGGGCCCGTCAGTGGCGCGTCCGGGCCCCTGGGGGGGGTAGGGGCACTGGGGACGGCCAGTCCTGTGGAGTTGTCCCGGCGGGGCCGGGGACTGTCGGGCCGGACTACTGGCCCATCGGGTGCCAGACCGTCTTGGTCTCCAGGAACGAGAGCAAACGCTCGGTGCCGGGAGCAACTGTCCAGTCCTGCGCCGACGGATCGACCGCCGGGCGCAGCACCCGCTTCAGCGTATCCGCAGCGGAGGCCTCCAGCACAGTAGCCGCGCCGGG
Organism: Kitasatospora sp. MAP12-44; assembly: GCF_029892095.1. NCBI lineage: Bacteria > Bacillati > Actinomycetota > Actinomycetes > Kitasatosporales > Streptomycetaceae > Kitasatospora > Kitasatospora sp. MAP12-44. The sequence continues at coordinate 3,315,854 of NZ_JARZAE010000004.1, read as the reverse complement.
TCCTTCGTCTGCGATCGCTCCGGTCAAGTCCAGCGCGTTCACGTCCTGGTGGGACGCGAGCGTCGGAGCGATGTCCGCGGTGCGGCCGGAGAGCAGGTTGACGACGCCGCCCGGCAGGTCGGAGGTGGCCAGCACCTCGCCCAGCGAGAGCGCGGGCAGCGGTGCGTCGGCCGCGGCGGCCACGACCACCGTGTTGCCGGTGGCGATCACCGGGGCGATCACCGAGACCAGGCCGAGGAACGAGTGCCCGTACCCCGCCTGCGGCGCCAGCACGCCGACCACGCCGGTCGGTTCCGGCACGGACAGGTTGAAGAACGGCCCGGCCACCGGGTTCGCGCCGCCGGCGATCTGCGCCACCTTGTCCGTCCAGCCCGCGTACCAGACCCAGCGGTCGATGGCCTGGTCGACCAGGGCGGCGGCCTTCTTGGCGCCGATCCCCTCGGCGGCGGCCACCTCGGCGGCGAACTGCTCGCGGCGGCCCTGCAGCATCTCGGCGATCCGGTACAGCACCTGGCCGCGGTTGTACGCGGTGGTGCCGGCCCAGCCCTTGACAGCCGCACGGGCGGCCAGCACGGCGTCCCGGGTGTCCTTGCGGGTGCCGAGCGGGGCGTTCGCCAGCCACTGGCCCTTGCTGTCGCTCACCTCGTACACCCGTCCGCTCTCGGAACGCGGGAACTTCCCGCCGACGAACAGCTTGTAGGTCTTCATCACATCAAGCCGGATGACATCAGACATCGAGGTACGCCTCCAGGCCGTGGCGACCGCCCTCGCGGCCGTACCCCGACTCCTTGTAGCCGCCGAACGGCGAGGTCGGGTCGAACTTGTTGAAGGTGTTGGCCCACACCACGCCGGCCTTGAGCTGGTTCGCCATCCACAGGATGCGCGAGCCCTTCTCGGTCCAGACGCCCGCGGACAGGCCGTACGGCGTGTTGTTGGCCTTCTCGACCGCCTCGGACGGCGTGCGGAAGGTCAGCACCGAGAGCACCGGGCCGAAGATCTCCTCGCGAGCGACCAGGTTGGCCTGGGTCACCCCGGTGAACAGGGTCGGCGCGAACCAGTAGCCACTGGAGGGCAGTTGGCATTCGGGCGACCAGCGGTCGGCGCCCTCGGCCTCGCCCGCGGCGGTCAGCTCGGTGATCCGGGCCAGCTGCGCGGCGGAGTTGATGGCGCCGATGTCGGTGTTCTTGTCCAGCGGGTCGCCGACCCGCAGGGTGGCCATCCGGCGCTTGAGCGCGTCCAGCACCTCGTCCTGGATCGACTCCTGGACCAGCAACCGGGCGCCCGCGCAGCAGACATGGCCCTGATTGAAGAAGATGCCGTTGACGATGCCCTCGACGGCCTGGTCGATCGGCGCGTCGTCGAAGACGATGTTCGCCGCCTTGCCGCCCAGCTCCAGCGACAACTTCTTGCGGCTGCCCGCCAGTTGGCGGGCGATCGAGCGGCCGACCTTGGTCGAGCCGGTGAACGCGACCTTGTTGACGTCCGGGTGCGCGGTCAGCGCGGCGCCGGTGCGGCCGTCGCCGGTGACGATGTTGACGACGCCCTTGGGCAGGCCGGCCTGCTGGCAGATCTCGGCGAAGCGCAGAGCGGTCAGCGGGGTGGTCTCGGCCGGCTTGAGGACGACCGTGTTGCCGGTGGCGAGCGCCGGGGCGATCTTCCAGGCCAGCATCATCAGCGGGAAGTTCCACGGGATGACCTGGGCGGCCACGCCGAGCGGCCGGGGGTTGGTGCCGAAGCCGGCGTAGTCGAGCTTGTCGGCCCAGCCCGCGTAGTAGAAGAAGTGCGCGGCGACGGTGGGGAGATCGAAGTCCCGGGTCTCGCGGATCGGCTTGCCGTTGTCGATCGACTCCAGCACGGCCAGCTCGCGCGAGCGCTCCTGGATGATCCGGGCGATCCGGTACAGGTACTTGGCGCGCTCGCTGCCCGGCAGCGCCGACCAGTCGCCGAACGCCTTGCGGGCGGCCTTGACGGCGCGCTCGACGTCCTCGCCGGTGCCCTGCGCGAACTCGGCGAGCACCTGCTCGGTGGCCGGGTTGACGGTCTTCAGCGCCTCGCTGCCGCTGCTGTCGACGAACTCGCCGCCGATGAAGTGGCCGTAGGAGGTGGCGATGTCGCCGGCCGCGGCGGGGGACTCGGGCGCCGGGGCGTACTCGAACAGGCCGCTCTTGCGGGCGGGTTCGGTCACCGTCGTGAGGGCCGTGGTCGGCTCGGTCTTCTTGGTGTTCTTGGCCATGGGGATCAGTCCACCGTCACGTAGTCGGGACCGGAGTACCGGCCGGTGGTCAGCTTCTGACGCTGCATCAGCAGATCGTTGAGCAGGCTGGAGGCGCCGAAGCGGAACCAGTGCGCGGACAGCCAGTCGTCGCCCAGGGTCTCGTTGACCATGACGAGGTACTTCATGGCGTCCTTGGTGGTCTTGATGCCACCGGCCGGCTTCACGCCGATCTGCACGCCGGTCTGCGCCTTGAAGTCGCGGACGGCCTCCAGCATCAGCAGTGTCACCGGGGGAGTGGCGTTGACCGCGACCTTGCCGGTGGAGGTCTTGATGAAGTCGGCGCCGGCCAGCATGGCCAGCCAGGAGGCGCGGCGCACGTTGTCGTACGTCTGCAGCTCGCCGGTCTCGAAGATCACCTTGAGGTGGGCGGCGGTCCCGTCGGGGCGGGCGCAGGCCCGCTTGACGTCCTGGATCTCCTCGAAGACATCCAGGTGCCGGCCGGAGAGGAAGGCCCCGCGGTCGATCACCATGTCGATCTCGTCCGCGCCGGCGGCCACCGCGTCCGCGGTGTCGGCCAGCTTCACCGGACGCGCGACGCGCCCGGCGGGGAAGCCGGTGGCGACCGAGGCGACCTGGATGCCGGTGCCGGCCAGCGCGGCCTTGGCGGTGGCGACCATGTCGGGGTAGACGCAGATCGCGGCGACCTGCGGGGTGCCCGGGTCGCCCGGGTCGGGGTGCTTCCCCTTGGTGCACAGGGCGCGCACCTTGCCGACCGTGTCCGCGCCCTCCAGCGTGGTCAGGTCGATCATCGAGATGGCGAGGTCGATCGCGTAGGCCTTGGCCGACGTCTTGATCGATCGCGTCCCGAGGGACGAGGCGCGGGCTTCCAGGCCGACGGCGTCGACGCCGGGCAGGCCGTGCAGGAAGCGGCGGAGCGAGGCCTCGGACGCGGCGACGTCGCTCAGGCCGCCGCCCGCAGCGCCGGGGGCGTTGGCTGCAACAGTGGACATAGTCACCACAGCAGCATATCTACGCGCGTAGCCGTCCGCTAGCGGCCCCCCTCTTCGATGCGGGAACGAGATCTGGCTACTCGGCGCCGGTTGCGGTGGAGTGCTTCGCCAGAACCTCCTGGGTGACCCGTGACAGTTGCTCGGGAGTGGGCAGCAGTGGGCGGAACTCGGCGGGCAGGGTCTGGTAGGTCGTCACGGCGAGGGGCTGGCTGCTGCTGCGCAGGGAGTACTGCACGACCTCCTCGTCCCGGTGGGCGGCGATCAGGATGCCGAGGGTGGGGTCGTCGCGCTCGGGGTCGCGGATCTTGTCGTCCACCACGGCTGTGTAGAAGCCGAGCTTGCCGAGGTGCTCGGGCTCGGCGCGGCCGATCTTGAGCTCGATGACGATGTAGCGGTGCAGGCGGAGGTGGTAGAAGAGCAGGTCGAGCCTGAACTCCTGGCTGCCGACCTGGAGCTGATACTGCCGCCCGACGAAGGCGAAGCCGACGCCGAGTTCCTGCAGGAACCGGACGATGTGCTCGACCAGCGCGGTTTCGAGATCCTGCTCGGCGTGGTCTGTGCCGAGGCGGGTGAAGTCGAGCTGGTACGGATCCTTCAGGATCTCCTTGAGGAGGTCCGAACCCTCGGGAACGGTCGCGTCGAAGTTGGTGAGCGCCATGCCTTGGCGTAGGTGCAGCCCGGTCTCGATGTGGTGCACGAGGACGTTGCGGGACCAGCCGTTCTGGACGGCCTGGCGAGCGTAGAAGTCGCGGGTGGGGCGGTCCTTGAGGGAGTCGAGCAGGATCATGACGTGGCCCCAGGGGAGTTGGGAGACGGCCTGCCTCTCGATGCCCTCCGGCCAGCTGGCTGCGGTCTTCTGCATGTAGATGAGCGAGCGCCGCGAGTAGCCCCGTTGGCCGGGAAGGTTGGTGCGTAGGTCGACGGAGAGTTGCTCGACCACCTTGGCTCCCCAGCCCTCCCGCTGTCGGCGATCCAGGATGATGCTGCCGATTCGCCAGTAGTGCGAGATCAGTTCGGTGTTCACTGCCCGGTGGACTCGGGTCTGCGCTGTGGCGATCTCTGACGTGATGTCCTGAAGAAGATCGACATAGCCGGTTGGCTGGTCGCCGCCTTCCTGAGCCGGGATACGCGCGGTGGTGTCCAATTCCTCTGTCATATGCCTCAGCGTGATGCTCGGTCATTTCGGCGGAGGGAGAACTGACGCCAAGCCCCTCGAAAGAGTGAAGTTACTCATGGGTAACAATTTGTGCAGCAGCCTGCTGCACAAATGAGAGTGATGCACGCACGGGAGAATGAGCGGGTGACCAGCGCAGAGCACCCCGTATCAGCATCCCCCCGCAAGAAGGCCGGCCGGCGTCCCGGTGCGGCCGATATCCGGCAGGTCGGGCAGCTTGCGGCGCTTGCTGCCCGCGCGACCGGGGCCTTCAGGTCAGGCGGCCGCTCTTGATGCTGTTGATCAGGCTCTGCCAGGCCGCGGTGCTGAAGACCAGGCTCGGGCCGGCCTTGTCCTTCGAGTCGCGGATGGCTATGCCTGTGGAGAGACGGGCACCTTCGATGCAGTTGCCGCCCTGCTCGCTGCTGTAGCTGGACTTGAACCAGGCGGGGTCGTGGGCGGCGGGGGCCCGGTCATGCGGCTGGTGCATCACAACTCCTTGGCTGCTTGCGTGACGATGCGGACGGATTCATCGCGGCTGGCGGCAGTAGCGATCAGGTCCGCCCACGATTCCTCGTACCGCCGGACGCGCTCACGGTCGTCTATCACCGTTGTTGAGCTGAGGGCTTCGAGGTGGATGAGCGGGCCGACCTTGGGATCCTCGAACGTCAGCATGGTGAACGCTCCGGTCATGGCCGGGTGAAAACCGGCGGCGAACGGCACGATCTGGAGCTTGATGTTGGGGGTGCTTGCGACGTCCGCGAGGTGGTTCAGCTGGTCGCGCATCAGGTCCGGACTGCCCATGACGCGGCGTAGCACCGACTCGTTGATGACGACGGCGAGCTGTGTGGGACCGCTCTCGCGCTTGAGAATCGTCTGGCGATCGAGACGGATTTTCACCAGTCGATCGACCTCGTCCTGCGGGCGGCGGGCGTGGCGAAGCAACTCCCGCATGTAGGTCTCGGTCTGGAGAAGGCCGGGCACGTACTCGGATTCGTAGGAGCGCACTTGAGCGGCGGCGCCCTCAAGTCCGAGGTAGGCCGAGAATCCGGGCGGGATGATCGACTGGTACTCCTTGCTCTTCCACTGGTCCCGATGCGTCTTGGTCACCAGGGCGTAGGAGCTGAGGAGTTCGGTCAGTTCGGGACCGGCGTCGTACAGGCGGCACAGGGCCTCGACATCCGTGGGCTGGACCCAGCCGTCGCCCGTTTCCATGCGGGTCATCTTCGCGGTGGACCACTTGACGGTCTTCGCGACCTGCGAGGCGGTCATGTTGGCGGCTTCGCGCAGGGCTCGGAGCTCGAGCCGTAGCTTCAAGCGGCACAGTGTCGGCGAACCGAGGTCGCCTGGTCCTGCCATCTATCCGCTCCCTTGGTTGCCCGTGACGCCCTTACTGCTCCCCTGCTGTGCAGAGTCGGGGCATCGACGCTGCCGACGATATCGGACACGGACCGCGTGGTGACAGCGCGTTGTGGCTCGCGCATCTAGCGCTAAAGAAATTTTCGCGAAGAGCAGTACCGAATCGAAGATTTTGGTGCATGCTATCCGTATCTGCACGGTCACACAGTGCAGTCGGCCGAAGCTGCCGTCAGATGACTCTGGTGGCGGTCCCGGCATGCCCCACCTCAGGTAAGCGCAGCAGCCCACGGAGTGCGGACCATGACCAATGCTGAGCAGCAGAACGAAGTACCCGTCCATGCGATGACTCGGCCTGCACGAGAGCGGGCGGGGGCGGAGCCTTACTGCCCGACGGCGGTGGGTGAACTCGTCCTCGATGCGCGGGCAGGACGGGTGGGGGTGTTCATGGACCGGGTCGGCGATACGGTCCACCTGCGTCCTGAGCGCGGCGGGCTTGAGTGGGAAGTGGATCCCCGCTGGCTGAGGCCGCCGCCCGCCACGCTCGCCCAGAAGAACGCACGACGAAACGGCGACTCGCGCTGCAACTCCGACAACGCCAAGGCGGCGTCGTGACCGGACGCCCGCCGAGCGTTCGCGTCCTGCTCCTGGGAGTCGTCCTCTCCCTCCTCGTCAGTGCCGCCCTGGCCTCGCTGGCGGTCGCCGCGCTCGACGCGGGCCGTTATGGCCTCCGCAGTCCGATCTGGCTGCTGACGTTCTGCGCCGCCGTCCTGGCGAGCGTCTCGGTCCTCGAACCGATCATCCGGAAGATCCAACGACGTGCCCTGCGAAGGAGCAGAAGATGAGTACTCCCCTCGGCCGTGCCATGGCCAACCCGCGCAAGGAAGCCGCCGACGCTCTGGCCGAGTTGGTCGACGCGTTGCGGGCGGCGGGCATCACGCTCCCGTCCCTCGCCATCGACTGGCGGGCGGTGTGTACGGGCATCGTGCTGGTGGAGCTGGGGGCCGCCCGGCCGGATGTGATCCGGCGGCTCGCGGCGGTCATCAGGAAGGGGGCGGCGCGGTGAAAGGAGAATTACTGGCGCATCTCGTGCACGGGGCCCGGGCGGGCGAGGCCGAAAAGTGATCGGTGTGACTCCGGGGAAGCCGGGGGTCATGCGGCAGAATCGACCCCATGACCGAATCCGACGGCACGCCCGACCCCGGCTCTGCCGCCCCCGCCGCCGAGCCGAAGTACGCAGACAACGTCTTCCGCTCGACCCCCGGCATGATCTCCGGCGTACTGCTGCTCGTGATCGCCGGTTGGCTGATTGTCGACGCCATGATCTCCAGCTCGGGCAAGACGCCCTGGATCGCGCTGGCCGCCGCGCCCGTGTTCGCGTTCCCGGTGATCGCCTACACGCTGCGCCCGGCCGTGTACACCAACCGGGACCGGATGCTGGTCCGCAACCCGCTGCGCACCATCCTCGTCCCGTGGGCGCAGGTCGAGGGCCTGCGTTCGGCCTACTCGGCCGAGCTCACGGCGGGCGGCAAGAGGTACCAGCTCTGGGCCGTCCCGGTCTCGCTTCGCCAGCGCAAGAAGGCCACCCGGACGGCCTCCCGGGCGATGGCCGACGACCGGGTCGTCCGGGTGGCCCGCGGTGCGATCCCCGGCGCCCCCGACCCCACCCGGGCGTGGTCCGACCAGGTGGTCGACGTGCTCAAGGAGTCGGTGCGGGACAACTCCGACCGGCCCACCGCCAAGGGCGAGGTCGTGGTGACCTGGTGCTGGTGGGTGATCGCGCCGACGCTGGCCGGCCTGGTGGCGCTGATCGCCATCGTCGCCGCCTGAGAGCAGCACCGGAGAAGAAGTAGACGACGGCCGCCGACCCCCCCCGGGTCGGCGGCCGTCGTGGTGACGTGCCCTGCGGCGCAGCCGTCAGATGCCGGCCGCCACCGCGAGATCCCGCTTGATCGCGGCGAGCAGCTCGGCGGCCCGCGTGCGGGCCGGGGCGAGGTCGGCGGCCGACGCCACCGGGAGGACGACCTCCAGGTAGCACTTGATCTTCGGCTCGGTCCCGGACGGGCGCACCACGATCCGGGCCGCACGCACCGCCTCGCCGCTGAGGTAGTAGCGCAGGCCGTCGGTGGGCGGCAGCTCGGGCGAGCCGGTCGCCAGGTCGTCCGCGCGGTCCACGCGCAGGCCGGCCAGGACGGTCGGCGGCTGCTCACGCAGGCGGGCCATGGCGTCCGCGATCAGCGAGAGGTCCTCGACCCGGGCCGAGAGCTGGTCGGTGGCGTGCAGGCCGTGCGCCAGCGCCAGCTCGTCCAGCAGGTCGGTCAGGGTGCGGCCGGACCGCTTGAGGTCGGCGGCCAGTTCGGCGATCACCAGGGCGGCGGTGACGCCGTCCTTGTCGCGCACGCCGTCCGGGTCGACGCAGTAGCCGAGCGCCTCCTCGTAGCCGTAGCGCAGGCCCTCGGCGCGGGAGATCCACTTGAAGCCGGTCAGCGTCTCGCCGTACGGCAGGCCGGCCGCGGCGGCGATCCGGCCGAGCAGGGTGGAGGAGACGATGGTGGTGGCGAAGGTGCCCTTGGCGCCCTGCGCGACCAGTGCGGCGCCCAGCAGCGCGCCGACCTCGTCGCCGCGCAGCATCCGCCACCCGACGGGGGACGACGCGTCGGGCACGGCCACCGCGCAGCGGTCGGCGTCCGGGTCGTTGGCGATCACCAGGTCCGGGCCGACGGCCGCGGCGGTGGCGAAGGCCAGGTCCATCGCGCCGGGCTCCTCCGGGTTGGGGAAGGCCACGGTGGGGAAGTCCGGGTCCGGCTCGGCCTGTTCGGCGACCACGGTCGGTGCCGGGAAGCCGGCCCGCGCGAACGCGGCGACCAGGACGTCCCGGCCGACCCCGTGCAGCGGGGTGTAGACCACGTCGAGGTCGCGCGGACCGGCCGGGTCGACGACGGTCAGCGCGCGCGCCAGATAGGCGTCCACCACCTGCTGGTCGAGCACCTGCCAGCCCTCGGCGGCCAGCGGGACGTCGGCCAGCGAGGCCACCGCGTCGATCTCGGCGGCGATCTGTGCGTCCGCGGGCGGCACGATCTGCGAGCCGTCGCCGAGGTAGACCTTGTAGCCGTTGTCCTGCGGCGGGTTGTGGCTGGCGGTCACCATCACGCCGGCCGCGGCGCCCAGGTGGCGGATCGCGAAGGCCAGCACGGGCGTGGGCAGCGGGTGCGGCAGCAGCGCGGCGCGCAGGCCGGCGCCGACCATCACGGCGGCGGTGTCGCGGGCGAAGTCGTACGACTTGTGCCGGGCGTCGTAGCCGACCACCACCAGATCGCCCTCACCGGCGGCGCGCACGTACGCGGCCAGGCCGGCGGCGGCCCGGATCACCACCGAGCGGTTCATCCGCATCGGTCCCGCGCCCAGCTCGCCGCGCAGCCCCGCGGTGCCGAACTGCAGCCGGTCGGCGAAGCGCTCGGCCAGCGCGGCCTCGTCCGGTCCGGCCAGCAGGGCGGCCAGCTCGGCGCGGGTCTGCGGGTCGGGGTCCTCGGCCAGCCACTGCTGCGCCCGGGTGATGAGGTCGGGGGTGCTTGCCTGAGCCATGGTGGGAATCTCCGGTGGACGGTCGGTTGGTGCGGGCAGGGCGGCCGGGGAGGGCCGGGGAGGGGTGGGCCGGGGAGGGGCAGACGGGGCGAAGAGCTGGGGGCCCGAGCCAGTGCCGACTCGGGCCCCCCGTTCAGCGCGTCAGATCCGTTCGAGGACCTTCGCGAGCAGCGCGCCCATCCGCTCGGCGGAGGCCTTGCCGGCCTCCAGCACCTCGGCGTGGTTGAGCGGCTCGCCGGTCATGCCGGCGGCCAGGTTGGTCACCAGCGAGATGCCCAGCACCTCGGCGCCGGCCTCGCGGGCGGCGATCGCCTCCAGCGTGGTGGACATGCCGACCAGCTCGCCGCCGATCACCCGGGCCATGTTGACCTCGGCCGGGGTCTCGTAGTGCGGGCCGCGGAACTGGACGTAGACGGCCTCGTCGAGGCTCGGGTCCACCTCCTTGCAGAGCGTGCGCAGCCGCGGCGAGTACAGGTCGGTGAGGTCGACGAAGTTGGCGCCGACGATCGGGGAGTCCGCGGTCAGGTTGATGTGATCGCGGATCAGCACCGGCTGGCCGGGCACCCAGCCCTCGCGCAGGCCGCCGCAGCCGTTGGTCAGCACGACGGTCTTGCAGCCCGCGGCGGTGGCGGTGCGGACGCCGTGCACCACGGTGGCCACGCCGTGGCCCTCGTAGTAGTGGTTGCGGCCGAGGAAGATCAGCGCGAGCTTGCCGTCGCTGTCACCGCCGGAGATCCGCACCGAGCGGATCTTGCCGGAGTGGCCGGCGACGGCGGGGGCGGGGAAGCCCGGCAGGTCGGTGGCCGGGAACTCGGCCAGGGTCTCGCCCAGGGCGTCGGCGGCGGGCAGCCAGCCGGAGCCCATCACCAGGGCGACGTCGTGGCGCTCGGCACCGGTCAGCTCGCGCAGGCGGGCAGCGGCGGCCTGAGCGGCGGCATAGGGGTCGGCGGTCACGGCGGACTGAGGAGATGCGTTCACAAGGTGAGGATAGACAAGAAATTCCTACGCGCGTAGACCAGCCCGTCAGGCCATGCCGGATCGTTACCCGGATGACCTAAAAACACCAGCAACGGCAGGATTTGCGGGCCTCGCTTCGGAGGATCCTTCAGCAGGGGCGTCGCCGCAGGTCGAGTACGTAGTCGTGGGGCGCGCCGGCGCTCTCCGCGGCGTCCGCGATCAGGCCCAGGTAGCGGGCGGCGGGCAGGCCGCCCTCGTAGTCGTTCAGGACGTACGTCCAGACCGGGATGTCGCCGTCCAGGGTGTGCGCGCGCAGCCGGACCTTGCGGTAGATGCCGAGCTGCAGGCCCTCCCAGCGGTCCAGGCCGTCCTCGTCCATCGGCGCCACGTCGTAGAGCGAGACGAAGACCTGCTCCTTCTCGTCCTCGACCACGGTGGCCAGCGAGCCCTCCCAGCCGAGGTGTTCGCCGCCGAAGGTCAGCCGCCAGCCGTCCAGCCAGCCGGTGCCGCGCAGCGGCGAGTGGGGGGCGCGCCGGCTCATCTGCCGGGCATCGAGATTGGTGGCGTACGCGGCGTAGAGCGACATGGCGTCAGCCTACGGGAGGCCCGGTGCGCCACCGGGCCCGGGTGTGGGCGGGATCACACACTGGAGGGTGTTCGATGTGGCGAGCATCACATCCGACTGGCCGACCGCACAAATAGTCGGCCCCGTGGTGGCGGGCCCCTCGGCGTGCGGGACAATGGTGCACGTGACTCGGATCGTGATCATCGGTGGCGGACCCGGCGGATATGAGGCAGCCCTGGTGGCGGCCCAGCTCGGCGCGGAGGTGACCGTCGTCGACCGCGACGGCCTGGGCGGATCGGCGGTGCTGACCGACTGCGTGCCGTCCAAGACGCTGATCGCGACGGCCGAGGTGATGACCGGCTTCGACAGCTCGCACGGCGAGCTCGGCATCACCCTCGCCTGCGACAGCCCCGAGCGCGCGATCAGCGTCGACCTGGGCAAGGTCAACCGCCGAGTGAAGCGCCTGGCGATCGCGCAGTCCCACGACATCACCCAGTCCGTCACCCGGGCCGGCGTCACCGTGCTGCGCGGCAAGGGCCGGCTCGGCAGTGGCGGCCAGGCCGCGGACGGCTCGCGCGAGGTGGTCGTGGAGGCCGCCGACGGCAGCACCCAGACGCTGCGCGCCGACGCCGTGCTGATCTCCACCGGCGCCCACCCGCGCGAGCTGCCGGACGCCGCGCCGGACGGCGAGCGGATCCTCACCTGGACCCAGGTCTACGACCTCGACGAGCTGCCGCGCGAGCTGATCGTGGTCGGCTCCGGCGTGACCGGCGCCGAGTTCGCCGGCGCGTACCAGGCGCTCGGCTCCAAGGTCACCCTGGTCTCCAGTCGCGACCGGGTGCTGCCCGGCGAGGACCCGGACGCCGCCGAGGTGCTGGAGGACGTCTTCCGCCGCCGCGGCATGAACGTGATGGGCCGTACCCGGGCCGAGGGCGCCAAGAGGGTGGGCGACCGGGTCGAGGTGACGCTGGGCGACGGCACGGTGATCACCGGCACGCACTGCCTGATGGCCGTCGGCTCGATCCCCAACACCGCGGACATGGGTCTGGAGGAGGCCGGGGTCAAGCTCAACGACTGGGGCCAGATCCAGGTCGACCGGGTCTCGCGCACCTCCGCGCCCGGCGTCTACGCGGCCGGCGACTGCACCGGCGTCTTCATGCTCGCCTCGGTCGCCGCCATGCAGGGCCGGATCGCGATGTACCACGCGCTCGGCGACGCGGTGCAGCCGCTCAACCTCAAGACCGTCTCCTCCAATGTCTTCACCGACCCGGAGATCGCCACCGTGGGTTACACCGCGGCGGACGTCTCCTGCGGAAAGATGGACGCCGTCGAGGTCAAGCTGCCGCTGCGGGGCAACCCGCGGGCCAAGATGCAGGGCATCCGGGACGGCTTCGTCAAGCTGTTCTGCCGCCCGGGCACCGGCATCGTGGTCGGCGGTGTGGTGGTCGCGCCGCGCGCGAGCGAGTTGATTCACTCGATCTCGCTCGCCGTGGACAACAACTTGACGGTCGAGCAGGTGGCGAGCGCGTTCACCGTGTACCCCTCGCTGTCCGGTTCCACCGCCGAGGCCGCCCGCCAGCTGCACATTCGCAAGCGTGCCGAGAACGGTTCCTGACCGTTTCACCCGCGCGCGCCCGCGTTTCGCCCGGATGGCAGGGGCGCGAGGGCGCATTGCGGCGCGCATTGTAAGGTCACACGCCGCTCCGAGGTGAGCACTTCCGGCTACTAGCGGCAAACGCCTGAAAGCAGACGGTCAGGGGCGTTACCGTCGGTTCTGTGTTTGCAGCAGAACGTCGCCAGTTGATCCTAGAAATGGTGCGCGCCAACGGAGCCGTGTCGCTCCGTGAACTGGCCCGCGTCGTCCAGACCTCCGAAGTGACCGTACGTCGAGACGTCCGGGCCCTGGAGGCCGAAGGGCTGCTCGACCGCCGTCACGGCGGCGCCGTGCTCCCCGGAGGCTTCAGCCGGGAGCCCGGCTATCCGCAGAAGACCCACCTGGCCGCCGCCGAGAAGAGCGCCATCGCCGATCTGGCGGCGACGCTCGTCGAGGAGGGCGACGCGGTGGTCATCGGCGCCGGCACCACCACCCAGGAGCTGGCCCGCCGACTCGCCCGGGTCCCGGGCCTGACGGTGGTCACCAACTCCCTCCTGGTCGCCCAGGCGCTCGCGCACGCCAACCGGGTGGAGGTGGTGATGACCGGCGGGACGCTGCGGGGCTCCAACTACGCCCTGGTCGGCAGCGGCGCCGAGCAGTCGCTGCACGGGCTGCGGGTCACCAAGGCCTTCGTCTCCGGCAGCGGGCTGACCGCCGAGCGCGGGCTCTCCACCACCAACATGCTCTCCGCGAGCGTGGACCGGGCTCTGGTGCAGTCGGCCGCCGAGGTCATCGTCCTCGCCGACCACACCAAGCTCGGCGCGGACACCATGTTCCAGACCGTGCCCACCGACGCCATCACCCGGTTGGTGACCGACGAGCACACGGCCGGCCACGACCCGACCGCCCGCGAGCTGGACGCGCTGGCCGACTGCGGGGTGCAGGTCTCGGTGGCCCCGCTCGGGCTGACGTCCGAGCCGCCCGGCCTCGCCGGCCTGCCCCAGCACCCGCCGGCCCCCGGCGTGCCGCGCCGTACGGCCGCCGCGCTGCCGCCCGCCGCCCCGCTGCCCGGTCAGCGCCGCCCGGGCACCCACGGCGGCCCGCCGGGTCACCTGCCGACCCGCTATGCCGGAGCCCGCCCCTGAACCTCGCTCCTGAACCTCGGCCTGACATGCCGGTGGCCCGCCGGTTCGTGAGAACCACCGGGCCACCAGGTGAACTGCTGTGAGATCAGTCCTTGATCTCGCTCAGTCCTTGATCTCGCAGAGCGCGGCGCCACTGCTGACGCTGGCACCGACCTCGGCACTCAGGCCGCTGATGGTGCCCGCCTTGTGGGCGTTGAGAGGCTGCTCCATCTTCATGGCCTCCAGGACGACGATCAGCTCGCCCTCAGCGACGATCTGACCCTCCTCCACGGCGACCTTGACGATGGTGCCCTGCATCGGCGAGGCGAGGGTGTCGCCGCTGACCGCCGAGCCGGCCTTCTTCACGCCTGCCCGGCGCTTGGTCTTGGCAGCCGCACCGGCGCCCGCCGCCGGAGCACCGGAGACGCCCAGCGAGGACGGCAGCGAGACCTCGATCCGCTTGCCGCCCACCTCGACGACCACGGTCTCCCGGGTGTCGACCTCCTCGCCGTCCACCGCCACGCCCGCGAACGGCGGGATGGTGTTCTCGAAGGCGGTCTCGATCCACCGGGTGTAGACGGTGAACGGGCCCTCACCGCCTTCGAGCTCGGGGGCGAAGGCGGGGTCGGTGACCACGGCGCGGTGGAACGGGATGGCGGTGGCCATGCCCTCCACCTTGAACTCGGCCAGCGCGCGGGCGGCACGCTGCAGAGCCTGCTTGCGGTCCCGGCCGGTGACGATCAGCTTGGCGAGCAGCGAGTCCCAGGCCGGCCCGATGACCGAGCCGCTCTCGACGCCGGCGTCCAGCCGCACGCCCGGACCGGACGGCGGGGCGAAGAGCGTGACCGTGCCGGGGGCGGGCAGGAAGCCGCGGCCCGGGTCCTCGCCGTTGATCCGGAACTCGAACGAGTGGCCGCGCACCGGCGGGTCGTCGTAGCCGAGCTCCTCGCCGTCGGCGATCCGGAACATCTCGCGGACCAGGTCGATCCCGGTGACCTCCTCGGAGACCGGGTGCTCGACCTGCAGACGGGTGTTGACCTCCAGGAAGGAGATCAGACCGTCCTGGGCGACCAGGAACTCGCAGGTCCCGGCGCCGACGTAGCCGGCCTCGCGCAGGATGGCCTTGGACGCCCGGTAGAGCTCGGCGTTCTGCTCCGCGCTCAGGAACGGCGCGGGGGCCTCCTCCACCAGCTTCTGGTGGCGGCGCTGCAGCGAGCAGTCACGGGTGGAGATGACCACGACGTTGCCGTGCTGGTCGGCCAGGCACTGGGTCTCGACGTGCCGGGGGTTGTCGAGGTAGCGCTCGACGAAGCACTCGCCGCGCCCGAAGGCGGCGACCGCCTCGCGGACCGCGGACTCGAAGAGCTCCGGGATCTCCTCCAGCGTGCGGGCGACCTTGAGGCCGCGACCGCCGCCGCCGAACGCCGCCTTGATGGCGACCGGCAGGCCGTGCTCGCGGGCGAACGCGACGACCTCGGCCGGCCCGGCGACCGGGTCGGCCGTACCGGCGACCAGCGGGGCACCGGCGCGCTGGGCGACGTGCCGAGCGGTGACCTTGTCACCGAGGTCGCGGATGGCCTGCGGCGGCGGACCGATCCAGGTCAGGCCCGCGTCGATGACGGCCTGGGCGAACTCGGCGTTCTCGGACAGGAAGCCGTAACCGGGGTGGACCGCGTCGGCCCCCGAGTCGGCCGCTGCCTTGAGCACCTTGTCGATGTCCAGGTAGCTGGTTGCGGGGGTGTCGCCGCCGAGAGCGTAGGCCTCGTCGGCCGCGCGGACGTGCAGCGCGTCCCGGTCGGGCTCGGCATACACGGCGACACTGGCGATACCGGCATCCGAGCAGGCCCTGGCGACGCGGACGGCGATTTCCCCGCGATTGGCGATGAGCACCTTGCGCACTGTGGCTCCCTTCTTGAACCTCGTTGAGTCTAGGGATGAGGAGGTGGTACCGGCGAGTAGCCCCAGGTGGTGAGCTTGCCCACACGGAGCGTGACCCGATTTCGTGATCACCTGCGCACGGAGCGGCAGGTCTGCAGGTGGCAACGGTACGCCCCGCAGTTCACTCCCGGTCGAGCGTGACTCCAGCCGTCAGGACCGGGTCGTGGCCTTGGCCACATCAGAGGCCCTGACCTGCGGCGGGGGCGGTTGCCGGGGCGGGGGCGAGCGAGGCCTGCCGGGTCACGTCGGCGACCTCCCGCACCACATCCGGGCCGTACGCCGCCGGGTTGACCACCCGCAGGACCAGCGCGAACGTCCCGTGCGTGCCGTAGCGGCGGGCCAACTCGCGGTGATGGGCGGTCAGATGCCGGACGGCGGCGTGGTTGGAGGTCGCGGTCTGACCCGCGATCAGGAAGGTCGGCCGCCCGTCCGGGCCGTTGTCGAGCCGGGCGAGCAGCGCGTACGCGCCGCCGAGGGCGGGGTCGTGGTCGAACAGGTAGTCCTGGCCGCCGACCCGCAGGCTCTCCCCGTACGAGCGGTCCGGGATCGGGATGAACTCCACCCCGGGCAGCCGCCAGGCCAGGTGGGCCGCCGTCCGCTCGTTGCTGGACGGCCCGCCGATGCAGAACTCGGCTTTGCCGCCCAGGCCCTGGCGCACCTGGTCGTGCGGCACGATGTCCGACCTGGCGCCGCAGTCGCGCACCAGTGCGGCCAGCTCCATCAGGGCGAAGACGTCGTTGCGCGAGACGCTCTTGGTGCTGTTGCTGCTCGTCTGCCGGTTGACCACCAGCAGACACTCGGTGCCGCCCGGCATGCCGAAGAACGCCCGGGTCCGCTCCAGTCGGCGCCGCCGCCGCAGGGTCTGCGCGAGCCAGCCGATTCCCGCGCCTATCGCGCTGGTGAGCAGCCCGAGCAGGATGTTGAGCAGACTGTCCGTCATCCCCCGTCCTCCCGATCGGCAGCGGGCGCCAGCCTAGCGGGGCGAGCGGGGCCACACCCAGCCTTCAGACCCAGAGGTCGGTGATCCGCACGTCCACGTCGGCCAGCAGCCGGCGCAGCAGCGGCAGCGAGAGGCCGATCACATTGCCGTGGTCGCCCTCGATGCCCTCGAGGAACGGCGCCGAGCGCCCGTCCAGGGTGAACGCCCCGGCCACGTGCAGTGGTTCGCCCGAGGTGATGTACGCGTCGAGCTCGGCGTCGTCGGGGGTGCCGAAGTGGACCGTGGTGGACGCGGTGGCCGAGGCGCGCCGCCCGTTGGCGCTGTCGATCACGCAGTGCCCGGTGCGCAGCACGCCGGACCGCCCGCGCATCGCGCGCCAGCGCTCCAGCGCCTCGGCCGGGTCGGCGGGCTTACCGAGCGCCTGCCCGTCCAGTTCGAGCACCGAGTCGCAGCCGATCACCAGCTCACCGTCCGTCAACTGCCCGGCCACCGCGTCGGCCTTGGCCTCGGCGAGCACCAGGGCCAGCTCGGCGGGGGTGGCGGCACTGAGGGCGTCCTCGTCCACCCCGCTGACGATCACCTGCGGGTCGAGCCCCGCCTGGCGGAGCAGCCCGAGCCGGGCGGGAGAGGCGGAGGCGAGCACGAGCGTACGGCGATCGGTCATGCCGACCAGCCTAGGGCCTGCTCACCGCACCAGCAGCAGCGCGCCCAGCACCGCCGCCGCACCTGAACGCCTGAGTACGCGTACTCAGGCGTTCAGGTGCGGCCACGCCCTAGCTGGCCCAGCCGCAGGTGCGCCAGACGTTCGGGCCGGGGTGGGGGGCCGGGGTCATCCGGCGGGCGAGGTCGTTCCACGGGGAGGCCGGGCCGCTCGCCGCGCGGCGGGCCGCCTCGGCGGCGGCCTGCGCTGCGGCGGCCCGGGCTGAGACCACCGCCAGGACGGTGGCCAGCTCCTCGGGGGTCGGCTGCCCGTGCAGCACCTGGATGGGGGGCATCTGGGGGTCCTCTCCGAGAAGTGGGGCCTACAGGGGGATGTTGCCGTGCTTCTTGGGCGGCAGCACCTCGCGCTTGCCGCGCAGGGCACGCAGTCCGCGCACGATGTGCCGGCGCGTCTCGGAGGGCGCGATCACCGCGTCCACGTACCCGCGCTCGGCGGCCAGGTACGGGTTGAGCAGGGTGTCCTCGTACTCGGCGACCAGTTCGGCCCGCCGGGCGTCGACGTCCGCGCCGTCGGCCGCGGCCTGGGCCAGTTCCCGACGGTAGACGATGTTGGCCGCGCCCTGCGCGCCCATCACGGCGATCTGGGCGGTCGGCCAGGCCAGGTTGAGGTCCGCGCCCAGGTGCTTGGAGCCCATCACGTCGTACGCGCCACCGAAGGCCTTTCGGGTGATCACGGTGATCAGCGGCACGGTCGCCTCGGCGTAGGCGTAGATCAGCTTGGCGCCGCGCCGGATGATGCCGTCCCACTCCTGGTCGGTGCCGGGCAGGAAGCCGGGCACGTCGACGAAGGTGATCACCGGGATGTTGAAGCTGTCGCAGGTGCGCACGAAGCGCGCGGCCTTCTCGCTGGCCGCGATGTTCAGGCAGCCCGCCAGGTCCATCGGCTGGTTGCCGACGATGCCCACCGGCCGGCCCTCGACCCGGCCGAAGCCGGTGATGATGTTGGCCGCGTAGAGCGGCTGGGTCTCCAGGAACTCGCCGTCGTCCAGGATGTGCTCGATGACGGTGTGCATGTCGTACGGCTGGTTGGCCGAGTCCGGGATCAGCGTGTCGAGCTCGAGGTCCTCCTCGGAGACCGTGAGGTCGGCCTCCTCGGGGTAGGCCGGCGGGTCCGAGAGGTTGTTGGAGGGCAGGTACGAGAGCAGGCTCTTGACGTACTCGATGGCCTCCTTCTCGTCCCCGGCCAGGTAGTGCGCGTTGCCGGACTTGGTGTTGTGCGTCCGGGCGCCGCCCAGCTCCTCCATGCCGACGTCCTCGCCGGTGACGGTCTTGATCACGTCGGGGCCGGTGATGAACATGTGCGAGGTCTGGTCGGCCATCACCACGAAGTCGGTGATCGCGGGGGAGTAGACCGCGCCGCCCGCGCACGGGCCCATGATCAGCGAGATCTGCGGGATGACGCCCGAGGCGTGCACATTGCGGCGGAAGATCTCGCCGTACAGGCCGAGCGAGACCACGCCCTCCTGGATCCGGGCGCCGCCGGAGTCGTTGATGCCGACGACCGGGCAGCCGGTCTTCAGAGCGAAGTCCATCACCTTGACGATCTTCTCGCCGAAGACCTCGCCCAGCGAGCCGCCGAAGACGGTGAAGTCCTGGGCGAAGACCGCGATCTGACGGCCGTCGACGGTGCCGTAGCCGGTCACCACGCCGTCGCCGTACGGGCGGGACTTCTGCTGGCCGAAGTTGACCGAGCGGTGCCGGGCGAACTCGTCGAACTCCACGAAGGAGTCCTCGTCGAGCAGTTCGACGACCCGCTCACGGGCCGTCAACTTGCCCTTGGCGTGCTGCTTCTCGATCGCGGCGGCCGAGCCGGAGTGCACCGCCTGGTCCAGCCGCTGCCGGAGGTCGGCCAGCTTGCCGGCCGTGGTGTGGGGGGCGGCCGCCGACTGGGCGGGCGGGAGAGATACGGCCTCGGTCATCCCGTGGAGTTCCTCACTCGAAAGAGTCGCGGTGGACGAGGGGAGTCCGGGCAGGACGGTACCGCGAACTACTGCGCAGTAGCGTAGCCAGCCCGGCGCCCCTGTCGTTATGGCCAGCAACACAGTGTGCTGACGGCTGGATCTGCGGGACCATGGGTCGGCCTACGGCCACGCGCTGTCCCGGTGGTGTTCACCCTAGGCTGGTGCCATGACCGAGCCGGATCGACCCCGACGCAGCGGGCTGCGTGGTTTCGGCCACGACGGCCCCTCCCCCTGGACCGACCTCGACCGACCGCCGCTGGACGCTGACGCGCTACGCCGCGACCTGGTGCTGCCCGGCGGCCTGTGGACCGCGCTGGACGTGGTCACCGAGACCGGCTCGACCAACAGCGACCTCACCGCCCGGGCGGCCACCGGCGCGCCCGAGGGCGCGGTGCTGGTCGCCGAGCGGCAGAGCGCGGGGCGTGGCCGGCTGGACCGGCAGTGGTCGGCGCCGGCCCGCTCGGGCCTCTTCCTCTCGCTGCTGCTGCGCCCGACCGTGCCGCGCGAGCGGCTCGGCTGGCTGCCGATCCTGGTCGGCGTGGCGGCGGCCGGCGCGATCAGCCGGGTCGGCGGCATCGAGGTCGGCCTCAAGTGGCCCAACGACCTCCAGGTCACCGTGGACGGCGCCGAGCGCAAGCTGGGCGGCATCCTCACCGAGCTGACCGGTGACGCGGTGGTCGCGGGCCTGGGCCTGAACGTCTCGCTGCGGGCCGACGAGCTGCCCGTCCCGACCGCCGCCTCGCTGGCGCTGGCCGGCGCCGAGGTCACCGAGCGCACCACGCTGCTGCGCGCGGTGCTGCGCGAGTTCGCCGAGCTCTACACGGAGTGGCAGGCGGCGGCCGGCGACCCGCACGCCAGCGGGCTGCTGCCCGCGTACGCGGCGCGCTGCACCACGCTGGGCCGCCAGGTCCTGGTGCAGCTGCCGGGCGATCGCGAGCTGCGCGGCGAGGCGGTGGCCGTGGACGGCGACGGCCGGCTGGTGGTCCGCAAGCCCGACGGAACCCGGCAGGCGGTCGGCGCCGGCGACGTCGTGCACGTCAGACCGGAGTAGCGCTCACCACCCGTGCGACCGGAACCGACCGATGATCGGCAGCGGATGTCCCGGATCGGACGATTCCGTGCGACCATTCCACCTGGCAACGGTGTGAGGCGCGCCACTGTCGATGCGACGGTGCGCTGCCACGCAGCAGGGCAGGACCTTGAGGCAAGTGCGGCAGACGCACGGGGACGGACCGGTGGCAGACGACGACGGCGGGGCGCCGGAGGACAGCTCGGAGGGCATCGCCACTCCTGAGTACGGCGGCGAACCCGAAGAAGCGGACGCCACCGTCGCCCTCGATCTGGAGCGGCTGATCCTGGACGCGCCGCGCCGCTACACCCCTTACCAGGCGGCCCGCGCGGCCGAGGTCCCGATGGAGCTGGCCACCCGCTTCTGGCGGGCGATGGGCTTCCCCGACATCGGGCAGTCCCGGGCACTGAACGACAGCGACGTGATCGCGCTGCGCCGGCTGGCCGGCCTGGTGGAGTCCGGGCTGATCAACGAGTCGATGGCGATCCAGGTGGCGCGCTCGACCGGCCAGACCACCGCGCGGCTCGCGGGCTGGCAGATGGACACCTTCCTGGAGAACCTCACCCAGGCGCGTGAGCCCGGCCTGACCCGCGCCGACGTCGCGTACCCGCTGGTCGAGCTGCTGCTGCCGGAGCTGGAGCAGTTCCTGGTCTACGTCTGGCGGCGCCAGCTGGCCGCCGTCACCGGACGAGTGGTGCAGGCGGCCGAGGACACCGAGATCACCAGCGGCCGGCTCGCGGTGGGCTTCGCGGACCTGGTCGGTTTCACCCGGCTCTCCCGGCGGCTCGAGGAGGAGGAGCTCGGCGAGCTGGTGGAGACCTTCGAGTCCACCTGCTCCGATCTGATCGCGGGCCAGGGCGGCCGGCTGATCAAGACCCTGGGCGACGAGATCCTCTATGTCTCCGAGGACCCGGTGACCGCCGCCGAGATCGCGCTCAGCCTGGTGGACACGCTGACCAAGGACGACACCATGCCCGCGCTGCGGGTCGGGATGGCGTTCGGCGCGGTCACCTCGCGGATGGGCGACGTCTTCGGGACCACCGTCAACCTGGCCAGCCGGCTCACCTCGATCGCGCAGCGCGACGCCGTGCTGATCGACGGCGAGTTCGCCGCCGCGCTGGAGCAGGCCGGCGCCGGCTCGCAGGGCGGCGCGGACGGCTCGGGCTCGGCCCAGTCCCAGCTCGCCGAGGCGCTGGCCGCCGCCTCCGGGGCCCCGCTCGCCAGCATGGCCAAGCAGCCGGACGCCGCGGCAGGGCCGCGCTTCCAGCTCCAGCCGATGTGGCGCCGGCCGGTGCGCGGGCTCGGCCTGGTCGAGCCGTGGCTGCTCAGCCGGCGCGTGCGCCCGCCGCGGGGCTGAGCCAGGCGAGCAGATTTGTGCAGACCTGTGCAGGTCCGCGCAGGCCTGTGAAGGTCTGCGCCGGTCGGCGGAGCAATTCCGGCAAACCGGGCATATCCTCGGCAATCCCCCCTAGTGTTGACCTCGGACGACACGAGGCCGAAATCAACGGTTGGGGCGAGCGTGGGCGGTGCGCAGGTGATGGCGGAACCCGGACATCCCGGAGCGGGCACGGCGGACCTGGTGGCGGGGGGCCTGGACCGGCGCCTACAGGCCGTCGTGGAGATGGCCCAGGAGATGGCCGGGGCGCAGAGCGCGCTGGAGGCCGTCCGGACGGCTGCCGCGCACGCCACCTCCGCGCTGAGCGCCTCGATGGCCGCCGTCTCGGTCTGGGACCGCGAGTCGGGACGGCTGCGGGTGCTGGTCAACCACGGCGAACTGGCGGCCGGCGAGGAGGAGGTCCCCGAGGACGAGTCCTACCCGGTCGCCGACTTCCCCGAGATCGTCACCTATCTGGACGAGCACTGGTCCACCGGGCGGCTGCCGCGGGCCTGGGTGCAGACCGCCGGCGACCTGGTCTCGGCGGAGGGCGCCGAACTCGGCGCGCATGCGCACGCCGGGACCGGCGCGTTCTGCCGTCAGCGCGCCGCCGGGCTGCGCCGCCGCGGCCGGTCCTGCTGCCTGGTCGCCCCGATCGTGCTGCACGGCCAGGCCTGGGGCGAGCTCTACCTGGCCCGCGGCGAGGGCCTGCCGGTCTTCACCGAGTCCGACACCCAGTACGCGACCCTGCTGGCCGCCCAGATCTCGGCCGGCCTGGCCCAGAGCGAGCGGCTGGCCGACCTGCGCCGGCTGGCCTTCACCGACCCGCTCACCGGCCTGGCCAACCGCCGGGCGGTGGACGCCCGGCTGGAGAGCGCGCTGGCCGCGCACAACCGCGACAACACGGTGGTCTCGCTGGTGGTCTGCGACGTCAACGGGCTCAAGCGGATCAACGACCAGCACGGCCACGAGATGGGCGACCGGCTGCTGGAACGCTTCGCCAACCAGTTGTCGATGGCCGGTGCCAAGCTGCCCGGCAGCCTGGCGGCCCGCCTCGGCGGCGACGAGTTCTGCCTGCTGGCGGAGGGCCAGAAGGCCGACGAGGTGGTCGCGGTGGCCGAGGAGCTGTGCGTCCGGGCACTGCAGCTCGCCGACGGCGAGGGGGTGGCCTGCGGGATCGCCTCCACCGGCGACTCGATCGGGCCGGTCACCACGCCCGACCGGCTCTTCCGGCTCGCCGACGCCGCGCAGTACCGGGCCAAGGCGGCCCGGGCGGCCCACCCGGTGGTGGCCGGCCGCAGCCACGGCCCCGGCCTCTCGCCGGACCCCACCGTGCTGCTGGCCGACGCCGCCGATCCGCACCACCGCGCCGACGGCCGGGGGCGCGCGGGTGCGGGCGGGCGCGGCGCGCACGGCGACCGCCGCCGGTTCCGCGGCGCCGCGCACAGCGCCGACCCCGGGCAGCTGCTCACCGCCGTGCTCGGTGTGCTGGACCGCGAGGGCGGCGGCCGGGTCAGCCACCCGGCGGACACCCTGGCCCGGCTGGCGGCGGTGGCCGAGACCTCGGCCCGGCTGCTGGACGCGGTGGCCTGGTGGATCAGCTACGTCCCGCCCGGCTCGCAGCTGATGCACACGGCCCGGCACGCGGTCTACCGGATGACCAAGGGCCCCGGCACCCAGGGCGAGGGTGCGGTCTCCCCGGGCGTGGCCCGGCGCGCGGAGAACCAGCGGGCCCGGATCGAGGCGCCCGACGCGGTCTTCGACCTCGACCACTACCCGCGGACCGGGCAGGCCGTGCGCGGCGGCGGCTTCGCGCTGCGCACCGGCGCGGTGGGCAACGACCCGGCCGAGGAGGCCGTGCTGGTGGTCGGCGGCTACAAGGGCATGGTCGCGGCCGGCGGCGCCAACCCGGCGGGCGGCTGGCTGCTCGAACTCTTCGCGGACGAGTCCACCCTGCCGCTGGGTCAGATCGCTCCCGCGCTTCGCGCGCTGGTCGCCGTCGCGCTCTCCGGCCCGGCCTCGCCGCCGCCGGGGTGAGCGATCCGGTCCGCGCGGGTGTAGACGTTGGCCGACTCGCCGCGCAGGAAGCCGAGCAGGGTCAGTCCCAGCTCCTCGGCCAGGTCCACCGCGAGCGAGGACGGCGCGGAGACCGCCGCCAGCAGCGGGATCCCGGCCAGTGCGGCCTTCTGGGTGAGCTCGAACGAGGCCCGGCCGCTGACCAGCAGCAGATGGCCGGTCAGCGGCAGCAGGCCCGCGCGCAGTGCCCAACCGACCACCTTGTCCACGGCGTTGTGCCGCCCGACATCCTCGCGGGCGCAGAGCAGCCGGCCGTCGGCGTCGAAGAGGCCGGCCGCGTGCAGGCCGCCGGTGCTCTCGAAGGTCTTCTGGGCGGCGCGCAGTTGGTCGGACAGGCTGTAGAGCAGCTCGGGGGCGACCCGCAGCGGGTCCTCGGCGACCGGCCAGCGCACATGGGTGCGGACGGCGTCCACGGTGTCGCGTCCGCACAGGCCGCAGGCGCTGGTGGTGAGCAGGGTGCGGTGCGCGGAGAGCGGCAGCGCGGGGGCGCCGCGCAGGGTGGCGTCGACCACGTTGTAGGTGTTGGCGCCGTCCTGGTCGGTGCCCGCGCAGTAGCGCAGGGCGGCCAGTTCCTCGGCGGAGTGCAGCAGTCCCTCGCCGACCAGGAAGCCGGCCACCAGGTCGAAGTCCTGGCCGGGCGTGCGCATGGTCACCGTCAGGGGCTCGCCGCCGACCCGGATCTCCAGCGGCTCCTCGGCGGCCAGCGCGTCCGGGCGGGTCGTCCGTTCCGCGCCCTTCAGCCGCACCACTCGTCGCCGTGCCGTCGCCCGCGCCATCCCGCCCTGCCTCCCGCTCGCCCGTTTCACCCCCCAGCATGAGGCACGCCGGGATTCCGCCGTCATGCGGTTGTCATATCTCCATTCAGCTGATCTGATAGTGCATATGGATATGCACAGTGCTGCCGCCCCCGACGCGCCGCTCGTCCTGGTCGGCAAGGCCGATGTCACCGCAGAGGACGTGCTCGCCGTAGCGCGGGGCAATGCCCGGGTCGAGATCGGCCCCGACTCGCTGGCCGAGATGGCCGTCTCGCGCGCCCGGATCGACGCCCTGGCCGCCGAGCCCCGGCCGGTCTACGGCGTCTCCACCGGGTTCGGCGCGCTCGCCGTCCGGCACATCAGCCCCGAGCTGCGGGCCCAGCTCCAGCGCTCGCTGGTCCGTTCGCACGCGGCCGGCATGGGCCCGGCCGTCGAGCGCGAGGTGACCCGTGCGCTGATGTTCCTGCGCATGAAGACGCTCGCCTCCGGCCGCACCGGTGTGCGCCCGCTGGTCGCCCAGACGATGGCCGCCCTGCTGAACGCCGGCATCACCCCGGTGGTGCGCGAGTACGGCTCGCTCGGCTGCTCCGGCGACCTCGCGCCGCTCTCGCACTGCGCGCTGGTGCTGATGGGTGAGGGCGTCGCGTACGGACCGGATGGCGCCGAGCGCCCGGCCGGCGAGCTGCTGGCCGAGGCCGGCATCACGCCCGTCGAGCTGCTGGAGAAGGAGGGCCTGGCCCTCATCAACGGCACCGACGGCATGCTCGGCATGCTGGTGATGGCCTGCGCCGACCTGGCCCGGCTCTTCACCATCGCCGACATCACCGCCGCGATGTCGCTGGAGGCGCTGCTCGGCACCGACAAGGTGCTCGCCCCCGAGCTGCACGGCCCGATCCGCCCGCACCCGGGCCAGGCGCTCAGCGCCGCCAACATGCTGGCCGTCCTCAAGGACTCCGGCCTGACCGGCCACCACCAGGACGACGCGCCGCGCGTCCAGGACGCCTACTCGATCCGCTGCGCCCCGCAGGTGGCCGGCGCCGGCCGCGACACCCTGGCGCACGCCCGCCTGGTCGCCGACCGCGAGCTTGCCGCCTCGGTCGACAACCCGGTGGTGCTGCCCGACGGCCGGGTGGAGTCCAACGGCAACTTCCACGGCGCCCCGGTCGCCTATGTGCTGGACTTCTTGGCCATCGCCGCCGCCGACCTCGGCTCGATCTCCGAGCGGCGCACCGACCGGCTGCTCGACAAGAGCCGCTCGCACGGCCTGCCGGCCTTCCTGGCCGACGACCCGGGCGTGGACTCCGGTCTGATGATCGCTCAGTACACCCAGGCCGCCCTGGTGAGCGAGAACAAGCGCCTCGCCGTCCCGGCCTCGGTCGACTCGATCCCGTCCTCCGCGATGCAGGAGGACCACGTCTCGATGGGGTGGTCGGCGGCCCGCAAGCTGCGCCAGTCGATCGACAACCTGGGCCGCATCCTGGCCGTCGAACTCACCGCCTCCGCCCGCGCGCTGGAGATCCGGACGGTCGACGGCACGGTCGCGCTCGCACCGGCCACCGCCGCCGCGCTCGCCGTGGCCCGCGAGGCCGGCGTCGGCGGGGCCGGCCGGGACCGCTTCCTGGCGCCCGACCTGGACGCGGCCGAGGCACTGGTCGCCTCGGGCGCCCTGGTGCGCGCCGTCGAGAAGGTCACCGGACCGCTGGCCTAGCGGCTACCGGCGGAGCGGGTGGGTCTCAGGCCCACTCGCTCCGCGGGGCCTGGGCCCGTTTCTGCTGCTCGCGGCGCTCGCCGTGGGCCGCGGCGAAGTTGACGCCGACGATGCCGGCCCAGCAGCTGAGCATGCCGACGATGCCCGCGGCGGAGGCGATGCCGGTGAGCGGGATCGCGAGCATCAGCGACAGGGCCGGCAGCCCGCCCCAGCCGCGCCCCCCGTGCCGCTCACGCCGACCCGGGCGGGCCTGCTCGTACGGGTTCGGCGCGTACTGGCCCATCCGCTCGGCGACCTGCTGCTCGACCCGCGCGTCGAGGCGGGCGTCGATCCGGGAGAGGAACGAGTCGACCAGCTCCGACTCGTACTCGGCGCCGAGCTCCTTGCGGGTCTGCAGAGCGGCGTCGAGATCGGTCTTCAGGTCGGACGGGCGCGGGTCGCGGCGAGGTTCCATGGAGACAGCTTGGCGGCCGGGCAAGGGCCCGGTCCACCTACCGACGGCGCTCTCAGGGGTAAATCAGGGTGACCCTGACGAACTGCCGAGCCCGCCGGCCGTCCCGGCGTACGAGACGTCATTGCCCGCAGCTGCGGACTGCTGCACAGTCGAGCGGACCACTGTGGTCCGCTCACCCCGAAGGGAGCCCCGATGACCGCGACAGCCGAACCGTCCCCCGGTCCGTCCGCCCGGTTGCTGGAGCTCTTCGACGGCCACCGCCTGACACCCACCCAGCGCCGGATCGCGCACGCCCTGGTCCGGCACGCCGGCGAGGCGCCGTTCCTCTCCAGCGTGGAGGTGGCGGAGCTGGCCGGGGTCAGCCAGCCCTCGGTCACCCGCTTCGCGGTGGCCCTGGGCTACGACGGCTACCCGGCGCTGCGCAAGCGGCTGCGCGAGCTCGGCGCGGGCGAGCCGGCCGGGCCGGAGACGCCCGCCGACGTGGTGCGCAACGAGCACCAGCAGGCCGTGCTGGCCGAGATCGCCCACCTGCGGCGGCTGGCCGAGCTGCTGGCCGACCCCGAGCCGATCGTCCGGGCGGGCCGGCTGCTGGCCGCCTCCAGACCGCTGCCGGTGCTCGGCCTGCGGGCCGCCTCGGCGCAGGCCCGCGGCTTCGCGTACTTCGCCGCCAAGGTGCACCCCGACATCCGGCTGCTGGACGAGGGCGGCAGCATGCTCGTCGACCGGATCGAGCAGGCCGCCGCGGCCGGCGCCTCGGCGCTGCTCTGCTTCGCCCTGCCGCGCTACCCGCGCGAGCTGATGGACGCGCTGGCGGTCGCCCGCGAGTGCCGTCTCACCGTGCTCACCGTCGCGGACAGCGCCTTCGCGCCGGTCGCCAAGCTCTCCGACCTGCTGCTGCCGGCCGAGGTCGGCACCGGCCTGGTCTTCGACACGGCCTGCGCCCCGATGGTGCTCGGCCGCGTGCTGCTGCAGACCATGTGCGACGAACTCCCCGGTGCGGAAGCCCGGTTGGAGGCCATCGAGCATTCCGCGGCGACCCGCGGGCTGTTCCTGGAGTAGCAGTTCGAACGCGCGGGCATCCCTTGGGTAGGACGAACGGGGGTGTCCGGATGCGCGTGATCCACGAGATGAGACCGGTCGGCCGACTCTCCTGCGGAGCGGAGGAGTGGGCCTGCCCCACCTGCGGTCGCCGGGTGACCCTGGCGGGCCCACCCGAGCCGGGTCTGACGGTGCTGGAGCCGGGCGACGAGAGCGCGGTGCACGTCGGCATCGTCGATCCCGGCCAGAGCGCCGCCGCCACCGCCGCCGAGCGCTACGGCCTCGGCCCGATCCAGGAGATCCCGCGCCCGCCGTCCATGCCGGTCCTCCCTGCCGAGCCGGCCACCGCCGCCGAGGCCGCCGAGCAGGACCGCCGCTGGCTCGCCGAGATCGGCATCGACTGGGACGGCCCGGCTGCCGCTTAGCTCTTGGCCACGCTCGGATTGCGGGCGGCGGGGACCCCGGCGCACGGTGGATGTGCGGTTTTCTTCAGCCACAGGTCTGGCTCGGTGCCTGTTGTTTGGATATATTCAGACAGACAGTTGTTGAATGAATCCATCCGGAGCGGTCCGGCCGGCAGGTAGTAGGGAGAGCGACGGCATGGTGCAGCAGCAGACGAGCGGACCTCGTGAAGTACGGGCCGCGCGCGGCACGAACCTCAGCACCCAGGGCTGGCAGCAGGAGGCCGCCCTCCGGATGCTCATGAACAACCTCGACCCGGAGGTCGCCGAGCACCCCTCCAAGCTCGTCGTCTACGGAGGCACCGGCAAGGCGGCGCGCGACTGGCGCTCGTACGACGCGATGGTGCGCACCCTGCAGACCCTGAAGCAGGACGAGACCATGCTGGTCCAGTCCGGCCGCCCGGTCGGCGTGATGCAGACCCACGAGTGGGCGCCGCGCGTCCTGATCGCCAACTCCAACCTGGTCGGCGACTGGGCCAACTGGGAGGAGTTCCGCCGCCTGGAGAGCCTCGGGCTCACCATGTACGGCCAGATGACCGCGGGTTCCTGGATCTACATCGGCACCCAGGGCATTCTGCAGGGCACCTACGAGACCTTCGGCGCCGTCGCCGCCAAGAAGTTCAACGGCACGCTGGCCGGCACCATCACGCTGACCGCCGGCCTCGGCGGCATGGGCGGCGCCCAGCCGCTGGCCGTCACCATGAACGACGGCGTGGCGATCTGCATCGACTGCGACCCGTCCCGGATCGCCCGCCGGATCGAGCACCGCTACCTGGACGTCGAGGCGACCAGCCTGGCGCACGCGCTGGAGCTGGCCACCGACGCCCGCGACCAGCGCAAGCCGCTCTCCATCGGCCTGCTGGGCAACGCCGCCGAGCTGTTCCCGCAGCTGCTGGCGATGGACGCGCCGATCGACATCGTCACCGACCAGACCAGCGCCCACGACCCGCTGGCCTACCTGCCGATCGGCGTCGATTTCGACGACATGGCCGACTACGCGGCGGCCAAGCCCGCCGAGTTCACGGTGCGCTCGCGCGAGTCGATGGCCAAGCACGTCGAGGCGATGGTCGGCTTCCAGGACAAGGGCGCCGAGGTCTTCGACTACGGCAACTCGATCCGCGGCGAGGCCCAGCTGGCCGGCTACACCCGGGCGTTCGACTTCCCCGGCTTCGTGCCGGCGTACATCCGCCCGCTGTTCTGCGAGGGCAAGGGCCCGTTCCGCTGGGCCGCGCTCTCCGGCGACCCGCAGGACATCTACAAGACCGACAAGGCCGTGCTCGACCTCTTCCCGGAGAACGAGTCGCTGCACCGCTGGATCAAGATGGCCCAGGAGAAGGTGCACTTCCAGGGCCTGCCGGCGCGGATCTGCTGGCTCGGCTACGGCGAGCGCGACAAGGCCGGCGAGCGCTTCAACGACATGGTCGCCTCCGGTGAGCTCTCCGCGCCGATCGTGATCGGCCGCGACCACCTGGACTGCGGCTCGGTCGCCTCGCCGTACCGCGAGACCGAGGCGATGCTGGACGGCTCGGACGCGATCGCCGACTGGCCGCTGCTGAACGCCATGGTCAACGTCGCCTCCGGCGCGTCCTGGGTCTCCATCCACCACGGCGGCGGCGTCGGCATCGGCCGCTCGATCCACGCCGGCCAGGTCACGGTGGCCGACGGCACGGCGCTGGCGGGCGAGAAGATCCGCCGGGTGCTCACCAACGACCCGGGCATGGGCGTCATCCGGCACGTCGACGCCGGCTACGACATCGCGACCGAGGTCGCGGCCGAGCGCGGTGTGCGCGTCCCCATGGGCGAGCTGTGACAGACACTTTCGGTGCGATGTGGGCGGAGCTGCTCCCGGTGGGCCGCTCCGCCTCGTCCGGCGGCTACCGCCGGCACGCCTGGAACGCCGCGGACGCCGAGTGCCGGGCCTGGTTCGAGCAGCAGGCCCGCTCCCGGGGCCTTGCCTACGAGTTGGACCGCAACGGCAACCAGTGGGCCTGGCTGGGCGATCCGCAGCAGGACGGCGCGATCGTCACCGGCTCGCACCTGGACTCCGTCCCGGACGGCGGCGCCTTCGACGGCCCGCTCGGCGTGGTCTCCTCCTTCGCCGCGCTGGACGAACTGCGCTCGCGCAAGGCCGAGTTCAGCAAGCCGCTGGCGATCGTCAACTTCGGTGACGAGGAGGGCGCCCGGTTCGGCGTGGCCTGCATCGGCTCCCGGCTGAGCGCGGGCGTGCTGGGCCGCGAGCAGGCGTTCGAGCTGCGCGACGCCGACGGCGTCCGGCTGCCCGACGCGATGGAGCGGGCCGGCTACGACCCCGAGGCGATCGGCGCGGACAGCGACCGCCTCAGCCGGATCGGCGCCTTCGTCGAGCTGCACGTCGAGCAGGGCCGCTACCTGACCGAGGAGCACCCGGTCGGCGTGGCCAGCGCGATCTGGCCGCACGGCCGCTGGCGCTTCGACTTCCACGGCGAGGCCAACCACGCCGGCACCACCCGGATCGAGGACCGCCGCGACCCGATGCTGACCTACGCCACCACGGTGCTCAGCGCGCGCAAGAAGGCCAAGCTGGCCGGCGCGCTGGCCACCTTCGGCAAGGTCGCCGTCGAGCCGAACGGCACCAACGCGATCGCCTCGCTGATCCGCGGCTGGCTGGACTCCCGGGCGGCCGACGAGGAGGTGCTGGACGCGCTGGTCGAGGAGATCCGCGCGGCGGCCACCGAGCGCGGCGAGCGCGACGGCGTCCGGGTCGAGCTGACCCGCGAGTCGTACACGCCGGTCGTCGACTTCGACGGCCCGCTGCGCGACCGGCTGGCCAAGCGGCTGGGCGGGGTGCCGATCCTGCCGACCGGCGCGGGACACGACGCGGGGATCCTGGCCAGCGCCGTGCCGACCGCCATGCTGTTCGTACGGAACCCGACTGGCATCTCGCACTCCCCGGCCGAGCACGCCGAGGAGGCGGACTGCCTGGCGGGTGTGGCGGCGCTGGCGGACGTTCTGGAGGATCTGGCATGTCAGTGAGCACGGTGTACTGGGCGCAGCACGCCTGGCTGCCGCACATCAACGGTCCGGTGGTCGAGCCGGACGTGCTGATCGAGGTGGCCGGCAACGGCAAGTTCGCCAAGATCACGCCCGACAGCGGCCCCTGCCCGCCGCAGGCCGTCCGGCTGGACGGCCTGGCGGTGCCCGGCCAGGCGAACGCGCACTCGCACGCCTTCCACCGCGCGCTGCGCGGCACCGTCCAGGTCGGCTCCGGCACGTTCTGGACCTGGCGGGACACCATGTACCGGTTCGCCGGCGCGCTCGACCCGGACAGCTACCTGGCGCTGGCCACCGCCGTCTACGCCGAGATGGCGCTGGCCGGGATCACCGCGGTGGGGGAGTTCCACTACCTGCATCACGCCCCCGGCGGTGCCCGCTACAACGACCCCAACGCGATGGGCGAGGCGCTGATCGAGGCGGCCGCCCGGGCCGGCATCCGGATCACGCTGCTGGACACCTGCTACCTCTCCTCCGGCTTCGGCGCCGAACTGACCAAGCCGCAGCTGCGGTTCGGGGACGGCGACGCCGACGCCTGGGCCGAGCGGGCCAGTGACCTCAAGGCCCGCGAGCACGCCCGGATCGGCGCGGCCGTCCACTCGGTGCGCGCCGTACCGGCCGACCAGCTGAGCACGGTCGCGCACTGGGCCAGGATGCGCAAGGCGCCGCTGCACGTCCACCTCTCCGAGCAGACCGCGGAGAACGACGCCTGCCTCAGCGCCCACGGGGTCACCCCGACCCGGCTGCTGGCCGACCACGGGGTGCTCGGGCCGCGCACCTCGGCCGTCCACGCGACGCACCTCACCGAGGAGGACGTCAAGCTGCTCGCCGACTCCTCCACGGTGATCTGCATGTGCCCGACCACCGAGCGCGACCTGGCCGACGGCATCGGCCCGGCCCACCAACTGGCGGGCGGCGGTTGCCCGATCACCCTGGGCAGCGACAGCCACGCGGTGATCGACCCGTTCGAGGAGGCCCGCGCGCTGGAGCTGAACGAGCGGCTGCGCACCCGCACCCGCGGCCACTGGACGGCCAACGCGCTGCTGCGGGCCGGCAGCGAGGACGGCCACGCCTCGCTCGGCTGGCCGGAGGCCGGACGGATCGAGGCCGGTGCCTTCGCCGACTTCACCGTGCTGGCGCTGGACTCGGTGCGCACCGCCGGCCCCGCGCCCCGGCTCGGCGCGGAGATCGCGGTCTTCGCGGCCACGGCGGCGGACGTCCGGCAGGTGGTGGTCGGCGGCCGGCGGATCGTCGTGGACGGCGTGCACCAGCTGGTCGCCGACGTCCCGGCAGCGCTGCGCGACTCGATCGCCGCGCTGCTTTCCTGAACGAACTCCCCGCGGGCCCGGCGGCTTTCGGGCCGCCGCGCCCGCGGGCCCGGATCCGAGAGGGCCTCATGAGCAGCACCCTGATCACCAACATCGGCAGCCTGGTCACCAACGACCCGTCCCACGACGGCCTGCTCGGCCTGGTCGAGCAGGCCGCCGTGGTGGTCGACGGCTCGGTGGTCACCTGGACCGGCCGGGCCGCCGAGGCGCCCGCCGCCGACCAGGTGTTCGACGCCGAGGGCCGCGCCCTGCTGCCCGGCTTCGTGGACTCGCACGCCCACCTGGTCTTCGCGGGCGACCGCACCGCCGAGTTCAACGCCCGGATGTCCGGCCAGAGTTACTCGGCCGGCGGGATCCGCACCACGGTGGCCGCCACCCGCGCCGCGAGCGACGCCGAACTGGACGCCAACCTGGCCCGGTTCGTCCGCGAGGCGCTGCGCCAGGGCACCACCACCATCGAGTGCAAGTCCGGCTACGGCCTGACCGTCGCCGACGAGGCGCGCGCGCTGCGGATCGCCGCCGCGCACACCCCGGAGACCACCTACCTCGGCGCGCACATCGTGGCCCCCGAGTTCGCCGACGACCCGGCCGGCTACGTCGACCTGGTGACCGGCGAGATGCTGGACGCCTGCGCCCCGCACGCCCGCTGGGTGGACGTCTTCTGCGAGCGCGGCGCCTTCGACGGCGACCAGGCCCGCGCGGTGCTGAAGGCCGGTCAGGAGCGCGGCCTGATCGCGCGGGTGCACGCCAACCAGCTCGGCCACGGCCCGGGCGTGCAGCTCGCCGTCGAGCTGGGCGCGGCCTCGGCCGACCACTGCACCCACCTGACCGACGCGGACGTGGCGGCGCTGGCCGAGAGCGACACCGTGGCGACCCTGCTGCCCGGCGCGGAGTTCTCCACCCGCGCCCCCTACCCGGACGCGCGCCGGCTGCTCGCCGCGGGCGCCACCGTCGCGCTCTCCACCGACTGCAACCCGGGCTCCAGCTTCACCAGCTCGATGGCGTTCTGCATCGCGGTCGCCGTCCGCGAGATGGGCATGACCCCGGACGAGGCCGTGCACGCCGCCACCGCCGGCGGCGCCCGCGCGCTGCGCCGCACCGACGTCGGCCGGATCGCCCCCGGCGCCCGCGCCGACCTGCTGCTGCTTGACGCCCCCTCGCCCGTCCATCTCGCCTACCGCCCCGGCGTCCCGCTCACCGCCGCCGTCTGGCGCGCGGGCGTCCGGGAGCTCTGAGGCGCATGACAAGGGCCGGTACCCCGTGCGGGGTACCGGCCCTTGTCAGCTGAAGGGCGTGATCAGTGCACGTTGCCCATGAGCTTGATGACGTTCTTGCGGTACATCACCAGCGCGACACCGGCCACGATCGCCGCGGCGCCCTGGATCGCGAAGTACCAGGTGCTGCCGGTGGCGTTGCCCAGACCCAGCTGGATGATCGCCGCGACGCAGTCGCCCGCCGTGACGGCGAGGAACCAGATACCCATCATCTGGCTGGCGTACTTCGCCGGGGCCAGCTTGGTGGTGACCGACAGGCCGACCGGGGAGAGGGTCAGCTCGCCGACCGTCTGCACCAGGTAGACCAGCGCCAGCCAGAGCGGCGAGACCTTGACGCCACCGGAGGCGGCGGCCATCGCCAGCATCATCACCAGGAAGGAGGCGCCGATCATCAGCAGACCGATGGCGAACTTCATGGTGGTGCTGGGGTTCTTCATGCGCCGGGCCAGCCAGACCCAGAGCCAGGCGAAGACCGGGGCCAGCGCCATGATGTACAGCGGGTTCAGCGACTGGAACCAGCTGGACGGGAACTTCCAGCCCAGGATCGACAGGTTGGTGCTGCTGTCGGCGAAGACGCTCAGCGTCGAACCGGACTGGTCGTAGATCATCCAGAAGACGGCCGCCACCACGAAGAACCAGATGTAGCCGCGGATCTTCGAGTGGTCGTCCGCGCTCAGGTCCTTGTCGCGCTTGATCCGGGCGAACACCACGATCGGAATCGCGATACCGGCGATCGACAGCGGCCAGACCGCCCAGTTGATGGTGAAGGTGCCGCTCAGCACGACGACGCCGTAGAAGACCGCGGCCAGGGCCAGCCAGAAGGCGCCCTTGCGCAGAATGGTGCTCTTCTCGGCCGCGCTGATCGGCGAGCTGACCACGCTGCTCTTCGGGCTGAGGTGGCGGGTGCCGAACAGGTACTGGCTGAGGCCGAGCGCCATGCCGATACCGGCGAGGGCGAAGCCGAGGTGCCAGTCGACGCTCTGTCCGACGGTGCCGATGACCAGCGGGGCGGCGAAGGCACCGAGGTTGATGCCCATGTAGAAGATGGTGAAGCCGCCGTCGCGACGCGGGTCGTTGGGACCCTCGTAGAGGTGGCCGACCATCGTCGAGATGTTCGCCTTGAGCAGGCCGGAGCCGACCGCGATGAAGACCAGGCCCACGAAGAAGGAGGCCTCGACCGGCACGGCCAGCAGGAAGTGGCCGATCATGATGATCGCGCCGCCGAGGGCGACCGTCTTGCGGGCGCCGAGGAACCGGTCGGCGATCCAGCCGCCGGGCAGGGCGAGCAGGTACACCATCGCGTTGTAGACGCTGTAGACGGCGGTCGCCGTGGCGACCGGCATCCCGAGACCGCCGTGCTTGTGATCGGCGACCATGTAGATCACCAGCAGGGCGCGCATGCCGTAGAAGCTGAAGCGCTCCCACGTCTCGGTCATGAAGAGCGTGGCGAGTCCTCGGGGGTGCCCGAAGAAGGTCTTGCCGCCAGGCGGAGCCGGCGTGATGCCGGCGTCCAGGGTGGTGGTTGACGCCATCAGTAGTGGTTCCTTGCCTGAGTCTGACTGGGACGCGCGCCAAGGGGGGTGAAGGCGGGCGTCCGAACACCGCGGGGCATCTGCACGACTTCTGGGGGGCAGGGAGCATCCGCAGCGCACGACACGGGGACGCGACTACTGTACGTCCGGTTTTTCAGTGACATCGGCGCATAAAAGACACCAAAACGGTAACGGCGTCGCAAAGTTCTACGCGCGGCGATCGTGCCAATCGATGGCAGTTTGCCATCTTATCCTTTGAAGCCATGGTCCAAGTGCGAGATCTCCGCCTCGGCCGGGTGCTCAACCGGGCGATTGCCCGATCCCGCCGCCGGTTCCCGTGGTCACCCGCTGTGAACTACTTCACACCGCCAACCGGCCGTGCGCCGCACCTCCGCGGCGACGCGATCCGGCCCGCCGCCGACCGCATCCGGCCCGGCGCGGCGCGGGTTGATCCAGGGCGACGATCAGCAGTGCCCGGGCGGACTACCATCGCCCCATGACCTGTGTGCTGCTCGCCGAGGACGATCCCGCAATCTCGGAACCACTCGCCCGTGCGCTGCGGCGCGAGGGCTATGAGGTGCTCGTCCGGGAGGACGGCCCGTCAGCCCTGGAAGCCGGCCTGGAAGAAGAGGTCGACCTGGTCGTCCTGGACCTCGGTCTGCCGCGGATGGACGGTCTCGAGGTCTGCCGCCGGCTGCGCGCCGACGGCAAGAGCTGCCCCGTCCTGGTGCTCACCGCGCGCGCCGACGAGGTGGACACCGTGGTCGGCCTGGACGCCGGCGCCGACGACTACGTGACCAAGCCGTTCCGGCTGGCCGAGCTGCTGGCCCGGGTCCGGGCGCTGCTGCGGCGCGGCAACGTCGACTCGCTCTCCACCGGCGCGCACGGCGTGCGGATCGACATCGAGTCGCACCGCGCCTGGGTCGGCGAGGAGGAGCTGACGCTCTCCGCCAAGGAGTTCGAGCTGCTGCGGGTCCTGGTGCGGGATGCCGGCCGGGTGGTCACCCGCGAGGACATCATGCGCCAGGTCTGGGACACCACGTGGTGGACCTCGACCAAGACGCTGGACATGCACATCTCCTGGCTGCGCAAGAAGCTCGGCGACGACGCCACCAACCCGCGCTACATCGCCACCGTCCGCGGGGTCGGCTTCCGCTTCGAGAAGAACTAGTTCGAGAAGAACTGAAGAGCCAGGTCAGTAGTGGTAGCGGGCCTTGAGGATCTTGATCTCCTTCTCGTCGGCCCGGTACACCAGTCGATGCTCGTCGTCGATCCGCCGGGACCAGTAGCCGGCCAGGTCACCCTTGAGGGGCTCTGGCTTGCCGATTCCGGTGAAGGGGTCACGTTGGATCTCGCCGATCAGGCGGGTGATCCGCTGCGCCATCTTCCGGTTCGACCCGAGCCAGAAGAGGAAGTCCTCCCAGCCGTCCGGGTCGAAGTGGACACTCCTCATACCTCACCGGCCAGGGCTTCCAGCTCCTCCATGGTCTTGCTGACCGCCGGGCTGGATGCCTTGTCCCTGGCGACGGCTTCCATGAGCCGCCTGGCGTTGGCGGGCGACCGCAGAAGGTAGATGGTCTCCTGCCATGAGTCGTAGTCGTCGGCCGACATGAGGACCGCGTCGCCGGCCTTCGAGGTGATCCGCACGGGAGTGTGGTCGTCGTTCACCTGCTGGATCAGAGGGAAGAGGCGTGCCCTCGCGTCACTGGCGCTTATGGCCATGGCTGCTCTCCATCTACATCAATAGGCCGTACTGACCTGGTACGAGTTAACGGTACCAGTCATGTACGTTTCTTGAGGGCCTCGACGGCCGGTCACAGGCGGCTACGCTGAGCTGGACACATTCCGAAACTGATCGCAGGGCCGCTTCGTGAAACGCAGGATGATCAACTCGCTGCTGGGCGTGGTCCTGGTGGTCGTGGTGGTGTTCTGCGTTCCGCTGGCCCTGGTCGAGAAGCAGACCATCGTCAACGCCGCCCAGGACCGGGTGGACGCCACCGCGCTGCGGGTGGCCGGCCTGGTCGAGAACCGGCTGGCGGCCGGCGAGCCGGTGACCAGCGAGCGGATCGGCAGCCAGGTCACCGAGGGCTCGTACACCGAGATCCAGATCCCCGGCATGCCGCTGATCACGATCGGCACGAAGCCCTCCGGCAGCCACCCGCTGACGGCCACCGAGTCCGGGGCGAGCGGCGAGTCGGTGACCGTCGAGCAGTCCCGCACCGACGTCGAGCACGAGATCGGCAACATGCTGCTGCTGCTCGGCGCGGTGGCGCTGCTCGCCGTGCAGGCGGCCGTCGCGCTGGCCGTCTGGCAGGCCAAGCGGCTGGCCCGGCCGCTGACCGACCTCGCCGAGACCGCCGAACGCCTGGGCTCCGGCGACCCGCGCCCGCGCGACCGCCGCTACGGCGTGCCCGAGCTGGACCGGGTCGCCGAGGTGCTGGACGCCAGCGCCGAGCGGATCGCCCGGATGCTCACGGCCGAGCGCCGGCTGGCCGCCGACGCCTCGCATCAGCTGCGCACCCCGCTCACCGCGCTCTCCATGCGGCTGGAGGAGATCACCGCGCTGGCCCAGGAGCCGGACACCGTCCGCGAGGAGGCCACCATCGCGCTGCAGCAGGTCGAGCGGCTCACCGACGTCGTGCAGCGGCTGCTCACCAACCAGCGCGACACGCACGGCCCCACCGCCGGCGGCTTCGACCTGGACGAGGTGATCAAGCAGCAGCGCGAGGAGTGGGGCCCGTCCCTGCGCGGCACCGGACGGCGGCTGGTGATCGAGGGCCTGAGCGGGATCACCGCGCTCGGCACCCCCGGGACGGTCTCCCAGGTGCTCGCGACGCTGATCGAGAACACCCTGATGCACGGCGCCGGCACGGTCACCCTGCGGGTGCGGGCCTCGGGCAGCTCGGTGGTGATCGAGGTGCAGGACGAGGGCACCGGCGTGCCGGCCGAGCTCGGCAACCGGGTCTTCGAGCGGGCCGTCAGCGGCCACAACTCCACCGGCATCGGCCTCGCGGTCGCCCGCGACCTCGCCGAGGCGGACGGCGGGCGGCTGGAGCTGCTGGCGCTTCAGCCGCCGGTCTTCGCGCTCTTCCTGGGACGGGTCGCCACCAGGTAGCCACGGACTACTTGGCGTACTGGGCGGTCTCCTCGACGGCCGGCACGCGCTCGACCTGGCTGACGATCTTGATGTCCTGCGCCTCGGGCTCGGCCAGCTCCGGAAGCGCCTTGAAGACCCAGGTGCGGTAGGAGAAGAAGCGGAACAGGGTGCCGAGGCCGGTGCCGAACGCCTTGGAGACGTTGTAGGCGATCGTGCCGTGCAGGCCCAGCGTGTAGGTCGAGAACCAGAGCGTGCCGTTCTCGATCAGCATGCCGATGGCGCTGAAGATCAGGAAGAGGGTGATCTCGCGGCGCCGCGAGGCCGCGTCACTGTCGCGGTAGACCCAGTAGCGGTAGCCGAGGTAGTTGACCACGATGGCGACCACCGTGCCGATCACCGAGCACCGCACCGGAGCCCAACCCGTCGCGTGGATCGCGACGTTGGAGACACCGAAGTTCACGAAGATGCCGACCAGACCGACTATCGCGAACTTGGCGACCTCGC
Organism: Kitasatospora sp. MAP12-44; assembly: GCF_029892095.1. Taxonomy (NCBI): domain Bacteria; kingdom Bacillati; phylum Actinomycetota; class Actinomycetes; order Kitasatosporales; family Streptomycetaceae; genus Kitasatospora; species Kitasatospora sp. MAP12-44. The sequence goes on along the minus strand of NZ_JARZAE010000004.1, from coordinate 3,277,038 downwards.
CGGAGGCGCCGCGCAGCCGCTGCAGCAAGGAGGGACTCTGGTGAGCGTCGGTGCTGGTCATCGGTCGAAGTCTCCTGTGCCTGCTCAACGAGAGGAATGCAGTGTTCGCGCGGACCCAGCCCGCGCGTCACGAGCCCCTCGGCGCGGGTGCACGATCAGAACAGTGCCCGGTGGGGTCCGGCCATCCAGGCTACCGGCACTTCCTGAGGGCTTCCCGCGAGCTTCCCCCGTACCAGGGCCCGCGGGCGGCCGCGCCGGGCGCCCCGGTCGCCGGTGCACCGGCCCCGACCGGCCCGGATATCCTGGCAGCGTGACTTTCCCGGGCAGCGCAAAATTTCCAGTGGTGGGCATGGTCGGCGGCGGACAGCTGGCGCGCATGGCACACCAGGCCGGCATCCCGCTCGGAGTGCGGTTCAAGCTCCTCGCCGACACGCCGCAGGACTCCGCCTCGCAGGTCGTCTCCGACGTCGTGCTCGGTGACTACCGGGACCTGGAGACCCTGCGCCGCTTCGCGGCCGACTGCGACGTGGTCACCTTCGACCACGAGCATGTCCCCACCGAACACCTGCGCGCGCTGCAGGCCGACGGCATCGCGGTGCGGCCCGGTCCGGCGGCGCTGGTGAACGCCCAGGACAAGGGCGTCATGCGGGCCACCCTGGACGCCATCGGCGTGCCCTGCCCGCGCCACCGCCTGGTCGCCGACCCGGCAGACGTGACCCGCTTCGCGGAGGAGGGGACGGGCTACCCCGTCGTCCTGAAGACCGTCCGCGGCGGCTACGACGGCAAGGGCGTCTGGGTCGTCGACAACGAGGAGCAGGCGCAGGCGCCGTTCCTGGCGGGCGTCCCGGTGCTGGCCGAGGAGAAGGTCGACTACGTCCGCGAGCTCGCCGCCAACGTGGTCCGCTCGCCCAGCGGCCAGGCCGTCGCCTACCCCGTGGTGGAGAGCCTCCAGGAGAACGGCGTCTGCGCCGAGGTCACCGCCCCCGCCCCCGACCTCGACCCCGCGCTCGCCGGGGAGGCCCAGGCGCTGGCGCTGCGGATCGCCGGCGAGCTGGACATCACCGGGCACCTGGCCGTCGAGCTGTTCCAGACCCGGGACGGCCGGATCCTGGTCAACGAGCTCGCCATGCGTCCGCACAACTCCGGGCACTGGACGATCGACGGCGCGGTCACCTCGCAGTTCGAGAACCACCTGCGCGCGGTGCTCGACCTCCCGCTCGGCGACCCGCGCCCGCGCGCCCCCTGGACGGTGATGGTCAACGTCCTCGGCGGCGACTATCCCGACATGTACCACGCCTTCCTGCACTGCATGGCCCGCGATCCCGGCCTGCGGATCCACATGTACGGCAAGGACGTGAAGCCCGGCCGCAAGGTCGGCCACGTCACCGTCTTCGGGGACGACCTCGACGACGTGCGCGAGCGCGCCCGCCACGCGGCCGCTTACCTGAGAGGAACCATCACCGAATGAGTGCCCACCCGTCGCCCGGCCACCACCCCTATGCGGGCGCTGGCGCGCACACCTCCTCTGCTCCCGTTGTCGGCATCGTCATGGGCTCCGACTCCGACTGGTCGGTGATGGAGGCCGCCGCCCAGGCACTGGACGAGTTCGAGATCGGCTACGAGGTCGACGTGCTGTCCGCGCACCGGATGCCGCGCGAGATGATCGCGTACGGCGAGAACGCCCACAAGCGCGGCCTCAAGGCGATCATCGCCGGCGCGGGCGGCGCGGCCCACCTGCCGGGCATGATGGCCTCGGTGACCCCGCTCCCGGTGATCGGCGTCCCGGTGCCGCTGCGCTACCTGGACGGCATGGACAGCCTGCTGTCGATCGTTCAGATGCCGGCCGGTGTGCCGGTGGCCACCGTCTCCATCGCGGGGGCGCGCAACGCGGGCCTGCTGGCGGTCCGGATGCTCGCCGCCTTCGACCCCGAACTCTCCGAGCGGATGGTCGACTTCCAGGCCGAGCTGAACACCCAGGCCACCGACAAGGGCAAGAAGCTGCGCGCCAAGGTCGCCGGGTCGAGCGCTTTCGGGTTCGGCAAGTAGCAGAATCGGGGGCCATGACCCCTGAACTGCTTGCCCAAGCCCGAGCCCTTCTCGCCGACTACCCGGTGGTGGACGGCCACAACGACCTCCCGTGGGCGATGCGCTCGCAGGCCGGCTACGACCTGGACGCCATCGACCTGGCGGCCGATCAGAGCCATCGCCTGCGCACCGACCTCGACCGGCTGCGCGCCGGCGGGGTCGGTGCGCAGTTCTGGTCGGTCTATGTGCGCTCGGACTTCGCCGGCGACCAGGCCGTCAGCGCCACCCTGGAGCAGATCGACTTCGTCCGCGCGCTGGTCGACCGGTTCCCCGACCGGCTCCAACTGGCGCTGACCGCCGACGACATGGAGGCGGCCCGGGCCGCCGGCCGGATCGCCTCGCTGATGGGCGCCGAGGGCGGGCACAGCATCAACTCCTCGCTGGCCACCCTGCGCGCCCTGCACCAGCTGGGCGTGCGGTACATGACGCTGACGCACAACGACAATGTGCCGTGGGCCGATTCGGCCACCGACGCGCCGGCCGCGGGCGGGCTCACCCGGTTCGGCGAGGAGGTCGTCCGGGAGATGAACCGGGTCGGCATGCTGGTCGACCTCTCGCACGTCGCCGCCTCCACCATGCGCGATGCGCTGCGGGTCAGCCAGGCGCCGGTGATCTTCTCGCACTCCTCGTCGCTGGCGGTCTGCGAGCACCCGCGCAACATCCCGGACGACGTGCTCGCCCAGCTGCCCGGCAACGGTGGTCTGGCGATGGCCACCTTCGTCCCCAAGTTCATCCTGCCCGCCGCCGTCGAGTGGACCGCGCTGGCCGACGCCAACATGGAGGCGCACGGCCTGCACGCGCTGGAGCACACCCCCGAGGCGATGAAGGTGCACCACGCCTTTGAGGCCGAGCACCCGCGCCCGCTCGCCACCGCCGCCACCGTCGCCGACCACCTGGACCACATGCGCGAGGTGGCCGGCATCGACCACCTGGGCATCGGCGGCGACTTCGACGGCACCGCCTTCGTCCCGGCCGACCTCGGCGACGTCGCCGGCTACCCCAATCTGCTCGCCGAGCTCCTCGGCCGCGGCTGGTCCCAGGCCGACCTCGCCAAGCTGACCTGGCAGAACGCCGTCCGGGTCCTGCGCGCCGCCGAGGACGTGGCACGCGGGCTGCAGCTCACCCGCCGCCCCTCCATCGCGACCCGGGAGCAGCTGGACGCGCTCTGACCCAGCGCTCTGACCCAGCGCTACGGCAGCAGCGGTATCTCGATCGCCGGGCAGCGGTCCATCACCATCGTCAGACCGGCCGCCGTGGTGCGCTGGTACGCCGCCTCGTCGATCACGTCGAGCTGGAACCAGACCGCCGCGGCGCCGGCCGCCACGGCCTCATCGGCCACCTGCCCGGCCAGGTCACTGCGGACGAAGACGTCCACGACGTCGACCGGGAAGGGGATGTCGGCCAGCGTGGCGTACCCCTGCTCGCCGAGCACGGTCTCCGCCTTCGGGTGCACGGGCACCACGCGTTTGCCGAAGCGCTGCAGCACCTGCGCGACCCCGTACGCGGCGCGGCGCTCATTGCTGGACAGGCCGACCACCGCCCAGGTGTCCCCGGTCGTGGTCAGGATCTCGCGCGCGGTCGCCTGGTCCCGGTATTGCGGCATGCTCGTCATGCGAGCTTCAACCACGCCCCCAAGGGCGGCATTCCGTCGTCGGCGCAGTTAGCTCGGACGGCCCATCGCGCGGTACGTCCAGCCCGCGGCGCGCCAGGCGTCGGCGTCCAGCACGTTGCGTCCGTCCAGCAGCCGGCGCTCGGCGACCAGGGCGCCCAGCTCGGCCGGGTCCAGCTCGCGGAACTCCTGCCACTCCGTCAGGTGCAGCACCACATGGGCGCCCTCGACGGCCTCCAGCGGGGTGTCCGCATAGGAGAGGCTGGGGAACATCTTGCGGGCGTTGTCCATTGCCTTGGGGTCGTAGACCGTGACCTGCGCGCCCTGCAGCTGGATCTGCGCGGCCACGTTGAGCGCGGGCGAGTCGCGGATGTCGTCCGAGTTCGGCTTGAAGGCGGCGCCGAGGACGGCCACCCGGCGGCCGAGGAAGCCGCCGCCGCACTGCTCGCGGGCCAGCTCCACCATCCGGCTGCGGCGCCGCATATTGATCGAGTCGACCTCGCGCAGGAAGGTCAGCGCCTGATCCGCGCCCAGTTCGCCGGCCCGCGCCATGAAGGCCCGGATGTCCTTGGGCAGGCAGCCGCCGCCGAAGCCGAGCCCGGCCTGCAGGAACCGTCCGCCGATCCGCTCGTCGTAGGAGAGCGCCTTGCTCAGCTGGTTGACGTCCGCGCCCGCGCTCTCGCAGACCTCGGCCATCGCGTTGATGAAGGAGATCTTGGTCGCCAGGAAGGAGTTGGCGGCGGCCTTGACCAGCTCGGCGGTGGCGAAGTCGGTGACCACCAGCGGCACGCCGTCGGCCATCGGCGTCGCGTACACCTGGCGCAGCAGCTCCTCGGCCCGGCCGCCGTCGCGCACGCCGACCACGATCCGGTCGGGGTGCAGGGTGTCGCCGACCGCGAAGCCCTCGCGCAGGAACTCCGGGTTCCAGGCCAGTTCGACGCCCTCTCCGGCCGGTGCCAGCGCCTGCAGCCGCTCCAGCAGCCGGCTCGCACTGCCCACCGGGACGGTGGACTTGCCGACCACCAGGGTGGGCCGGGTCAGATGTGGCGCCAACGAGTCCACCGCCAGGTCGACATAACTCATGTCGGCGGCGAACTCCCCCTTCTTCTGCGGGGTGTTGGTGCAGATGAAATGGACGTCGGCGAACTCGGCGACCTCCTGGGAGGAGTCCGTGAAGCGCAGCCGCCCGGTCGAACCCTGGTGTCCCACGACGTGCTTGAGCAGCAGCTCGGAGAGCCCGGGCTCATACATCGGCACATGGCCGGCGGCGAGCGAGGCGAGCTTCTCGGGGTCGATGTCCATCCCCAGCACCTCGAAGCCCAGTTCCGCGAGGCAAGCGGCGTGAGTGGCGCCGAGATAGCCGGTACCGATCACCGAGATGCGCAGGGCCACGGACTTCCCCTTTGAGGGTTAGGACGAGTCAGGAGCTGATGGTATCCGCTCGGTATCGACCGACTTCCGTCGTAGGCCGATCTACCGGGAACCTCGGTGGATACCGTGTCGTGCATGTCACGTCCGGTCTAGGCAGGGCGCGGGCCTAGAATTAGGATCTACTTAACGGTAGTTAACGGTGTTGACCAAAGGGGCAATAGACCATGGCGAGCAGTTCGGACTTCGACCTCTTCCGTCTCTCGGAGGAGCACGACATGCTCCGGGAGGCGGTGCGCTCGCTGGCCGAGGCCAAGATCGCCCCCTTCGCGGCTGACGTCGACGAGCACAGCCGCTTCCCGCAGGAGGCGCTGGACGCCCTGCAGGCCAACGACCTGCACGCGGTGCACGTCCCGGAGGTGTACGGCGGCGCCGGCGCGGACGCGCTGGCCACCGTGATCGTGATCGAGGAGATCGCCCGGGTCTGCGCCTCGTCCTCGCTCATCCCCGCGGTCAACAAGCTCGGCTCGCTGCCGGTGCAGCTCTCCGGCTCCGAGGAGCTGAAGCAGAAGTACCTGGGCGCGCTGGCCCGCGGCGAGGGCATGTTCTCGTACTGCCTCTCCGAGCCGGACGCCGGTTCGGACGCCGCCGGTATGAAGACCCGCGCGGTGCGCGACGGCGACTTCTGGGTGCTCAACGGCGTCAAGCGCTGGATCACCAACGCGGGCGTCTCCGAGTTCTACACCGTCATGGCGGTCACCGACCCCGAGAAGCGCTCCAAGGGCATCTCGGCCTTCGTGGTCGAGAAGGGCGACGAGGGCGTCTCCTTCGGCGCACCGGAGAAGAAGCTCGGCATCAAGGGCTCGCCGACCCGCGAGGTCTACCTGGACAACGTCCGGATCCCCGCCGACCGCATGATCGGCGAGGAGGGCACCGGCTTCGCCACCGCGATGAAGACCCTCGACCACACCCGCGTCACCATCGCCGCCCAGGCCATCGGCATCGCCCAGGGCGCGCTCGACTATGCGGCGGGCTACGTCAAGGAGCGCAAGCAGTTCGGCAAGCCGATCGGCGAGTTCCAGGGCATCCAGTTCATGCTCGCCGACATGGCGATGAAGCTGGAGGCCGCCCGCCAGCTCACCTACGCCGCCGCCGCCAAGTCGCAGCGCACCGACGCCGACCTGACCTTCTTCGGCGCCGCCGCCAAGTGCTTCGCCTCGGACGTCGCGATGGAGGTCACCACCGACGCCGTCCAGCTCCTCGGCGGTTACGGCTACACCCGTGACTACCCGCTGGAGCGCATGATGCGCGACGCGAAGATTACGCAGATCTACGAGGGCACCAACCAGGTCCAGCGCATCGTGATGGCGCGCAACCTGCCGTAACCCGCCCTGCTCGGCACCGCGGCCCCTCCTCGATCCGTCGAGGAGGGGCCGCTGCGTTGGCCGGCTCACGTTCTCCGGCTCACGAGAAGGTCGGCACCGGGGTGTCGTTCTGGATCGCGGCGAAGACCTGCTTCGCCTTGGCGGTGTCCCACTTGACCGCCGACTCGCCCGTGGAGGTGTGGTAGTCCGGGTTGGCGATGGGGATGGTGATGCTCTTGCCGCTGCCCCCGCTGACGGTCTTCATCGCCTCGAAGAGCGAGCCGAGGTCGGTCAGGCCGGTGTTGTCGTCCACGATCAGCGTGCCCAGACCGGAGCTGATCAGCGGGTAGAGGGTGAACGGGTTGAGCAGCGTGGTCGGCGAGGCCGCCTGGTGGGCCAGCGCGCCGAGGAACTTCTGCTGGTTGCGCATCCGGCCGAGGTCCTGGTCGGCCATCTGGTGGCGCTGGCGGACGAAGGCGAGCGACTGGGTGCCGTTCAGGGTCTGGCAGCCGGCCTTGAGGTTGAGGCCGGAGTCCTGGTCCTGGATGGCCTGGGGGATGCACATGTCGACGCCGCCGACCGCGTCCACGATGCCGGCGAACCCGGCGAAGCCGATCTCGGCGTAGTGGTCGATGTGGATGCCGGTGTTGGTCTCCACGGTGCGGACCAGCAGCGGGCCGCCGCCGTTGTTGAAGGCCGAGTTGATCTTGGAGGTGGTGGCGGGGATGGTCCTGCCGCTGCCCGAGGTGTCCAGGTGGGACGGTATTGGCACCCAGGAGTCGCGCGGGATGCTCATCAGGGTGTTCCCGTTCGACCCGAGGTGCAGGATCATCATCGAGTCGCTGCGCTTGCCGCTGTCCGTGCCCGTGTGCATGGCGGTCTTCTGGGCGTCGGTCAGACCGTCCCGGCTGTCCGAGCCGACGATCAGCCAGTTGGTGCCCTTGCCGGCGGGCGGGCGGCCGTCGTACGAGGCGAGCACGTTCTGCTGGTTCAGCTTGGAGTCGGCCCAGAAGTAGGTGCCGACGGCGGTCGCGAGCACGGCGGTGACCAGGGCGAGGACGGTCACCGCGATCTTGCGGCGGCGCGGCCGGCGCGAGCGGGCCGCACCGCCCTGCCTGCTGTATCCAGTGCTGCCGCCGCCACTCGGGCGGCCCTCCTGCGACGTGTTCATGTCCCCGAGGATGCCCGATTCGTGCCCGTCCGATCCGCTTCGGACCGGCCCCCGGGGGCGCTTGTAGCAGAGTTGATGCAGGGTGGCGACGGTTCCGGCGCACGGTCACAGGCCGGCGCGGAACGCGCCCCGGGGAGCCGACCCTGAGCCGCCCGCCCGGGACCCTTAGGGGATGCGCTCACCGACCCGTACTTTTGTCCTCACCTTGGTTCCTCCCGGCGGATGACGATCCGTTCACCCCGGGCGCCTAGGTTGGAGGCATCCGCTCGACCTGGTGTGACACGGGGCTCGGGGGCGGGGGACCTAGACCTAGGAGCAACCAGTGACGACGGCAGCTGCAGCCGTGCAGACATCCGACAACCCCGGCGGCTCGCCCGCCAGTGCCGCCGCGGCGCGGCAGGTCACGAAGGCGTACGGCTCCGGGGAGACCCGGGTGACGGCGCTGGACGCAGTCGACGTGGACATCCAGCGCGGTCGCTTCACCGCGATCATGGGCCCCTCGGGCTCCGGCAAGTCCACCCTGATGCACTGCCTCGCGGGCCTGGACACGGTCACCGAGGGTCGGATCTGGATCGGCGACACCGAGATCACCGGCCTGAAGGACAAGCAGCTCACCAAGCTGCGCCGGGACAAGATCGGCTTCATCTTCCAGTCCTTCAACCTGCTGCCGACGCTCAACGCGCTGGAGAACATCACGCTGCCGATGGACATCGCCGGCCGCAAGGCCGACCAGGGCTGGCTGGACCAGGTGGTCGAGACCGTCGGCCTGGCCGACCGCCTCAAGCACCGGCCCACCCAGCTCTCCGGCGGCCAGCAGCAGCGCGTCGCGGTGGCCCGCGCACTGGCCGCCCGCCCCGAGATCATCTTCGGCGACGAGCCCACCGGAAACCTGGACTCCCGCTCCGGCTCCGAGGTGCTCACCTTCCTGCGTCGCTCGGTCGACGAGCTGGCCCAGACGATCGTCATGGTCACCCACGACCCGGTCGCCGCCGGCTATGCCGACCGCGTGCTCTTCCTCGCCGACGGCGTCATCGTCGACGAGATGCACGCCCCCACCGCCGACTCCGTCCTCGAACGCATGCGCCGCTTCGACGGCAAGCGCACCAGCTGAAGCGGGGTCAGGACTCATGCTGCTCAAGTTGTCCCTACGGAGCTTCCTTGCCCACAAGGGCCGGATGGTCCTCTCACTGATCGCCATCGTGCTGTCGGTCGCGTTCGTCTCCGGCACCCTGGTCTTCTCCAACACCGCCACCAGCACCTTCGACAAGCTCTTCGCCTCCACCGCCTCCGACGTCTCGGTCCAGGCCAAGCCCGACAAGATCGCGGGCGGCGGCGGCCAGGGCAGCGGCGACCAGAGCGCCAAGCCGCTGACCGTCCCGGCCGCGACGGTCGCCACGGTCGCCGCCCAGCCGGGCGTGAAGTCGGCCACCGGCGAGGTCATGGTCGGCAGCGCCACCCTGGTCAACCCGACCACCAACAAGTCGGTCGGTCCGACGTCCGGTGCGCCCACCCTGGTCGGCGCCTGGACCCCGACCCCGGGCAACCCGCTCAGGATCACCTCGGGCAGCGCCCCGACCGGGCCGCACCAGATCATGCTCGACGCGGACACCGCCAAGAAAGCCAAGCTCGACGTCGGCAGCCCGCTGCGGGTGATCACCACGATCGGCGACTACGACTTCACCATCTCCGGCATCGCCACCTTCACCACCACCAACCCCGGTGCGGCGATGGCGTTCACGGACGTCGCCACCGCCCAGAGCGACCTGCTCGGCAGCTCCGACTTCACCTCGGTGGAGACCTACGGCGACGGCAGCCGCACCAACGACCAGCTCAAGGCCGAGGTCTCGGCCGCCCTCGGCAGCGGCTTCCAGGTGAAGACCGCCGCCGAGCAGAAGGCCGACAGCTCGCAGAACCTCGGCTTCCTGAGCTTCATGAAGTACGCGATGCTCGGCTTCGCCGGCATCTCGCTGCTGGTCGGCGGCTTCCTGATCATCAACACCTTCTCCATGCTGGTCGCCCAGCGCACCCGTGAGATCGGGCTGATGCGCGCCATCGGCAGCAGCCGCCGGCAGATCAACCAGTCGGTGCTGCTGGAGGCGCTGCTGCTGGGCCTGCTCGGCTCCACCCTCGGCCTGCTGGCCGGCCTCGGCCTGGCCAAGGTGCTGATCCAGCTGATGAAGATGGCCGGGATGAACCTCCAGGGCTCGCTGCAGGTCGGCGCCAGCGTGCCGATCGCGGCCTATGCGATCGGCATCGTGATCACCGTGCTGGCCGCCTGGATCCCGGCCCGCCGGGCCGGCAAGATCTCGCCGATGGCCGCCCTGCGCGACCACGGCACCCCCAGCGAGGCCAGGGCCAACGCGATCCGCGCGATCGTCGGCCTGGTGCTGACGGCGGGCGGCGGCGCGCTGCTCGTGCTGGCGGCCGAGGCCAAGAAGGCCGCCACCGGCGGCGACTACCTGGGCCTGGGCGTGCTGCTGACGCTGATCGGCTTCGTGGTCCTCGGCCCGCTGCTCTCCACCACGGTGATCCGGGTGCTGGGCGCGCTGCTGCCCGCGCTGTTCGGCCCGTCCGGCAAGCTCGCCCAGCGCAACGCGATGCGCAACCCGCGCCGTACGGGTGCCACCGCGGCCGCGCTGATGATCGGTCTCTCCCTGGTGACCGGCGCCTCGGTGGTCACCTCGTCGATGGTCAGCTCGGCGACCGCCCAGATCGACAAGTCGGTCGGCGCGGACTACATCGTCAACTCGCGGACGGGTGGCCTCAGTCCGGCCATCGTGGCAGCCGCGAAGGGGGCCTCCGGCCTGGCGCACATCACCGAGGACAAGCAGCTCACCGCCGACATCACCGCCCCGGACGGCAAGATGACGCAGACCACGGTGGACGCGGCCTCGCCGACCTTCGTCGAGGACATCCACCTGCCGGTCTCGGCCGGTTCGCCGCAGGCGGCCTTCGCCGGTGGCATCTCGGTCGACCAGACCTACGCCCAGGCGCACAACCTCTCGATCGGCGACAAGCTCAGCCTCGACTACGGCAAGGGCCGCACCCAGAGCGTGCCGGTGGCGCTGATCACCACCGAGGGCAACTCGCTCTCGGACAGCCACTTCTTCACCAGCATCGACACGGTCACCCAGGCCGTCCCGGCGGCCGACCAGCCGCTGCCGAGCATGCTGCTCGGCAAGGCCGCGCCCGGTGCGGATGTCGAGAAGACCCTCAGCTCGCTGCAGGACGCGCTCACCGCGTACCCGCAGGTCTCGGTCAAGGACCAGGCCGGCTACAAGAAGATCATCCAGGACAGCGTCAACCAGCTGCTCTACATGGTGTACGGCCTGCTCGGTCTGGCGATCGCGGTCGCGGTGCTCGGAGTGGTCAACACCCTGGCCCTGTCCGTGGTGGAGCGCACCCGTGAGATCGGTCTGCTCCGGGCGATCGGCCTGTCGCGGCGTCAGCTGCGCCGGATGATCCGGCTGGAGTCGGTGGTCATCGCCCTCTTCGGTGCCCTGCTCGGTACCGGCCTGGGCCTGGCCTGGGGGATCAGCTCGCAGAAGGTGCTGGCCACCCAGGGCCTGGACACGCTGACCGTGCCGGTGAGCACCATCGTGGTGATCCTGCTGCTCTCCGCACTGGTCGGGCTGGGAGCCGCACTGCTGCCGGCCTTCCGGGCGGGCCGGATGAACGTCCTGGCGGCCATCGCCACGGACTGACCGCCCCCGAACTGCGCCGGTGGCCCCCGCGACGAGCGGGGGCCACCGGCGTTTCGCGCTTCCAGAGACGGCCCTCGGCGACGATCGCAAGGCGACACCGGTACGGTTGGCCCCGATGAACACCATGGCTGCTGAGGAGCTGCCGGCGGTCTCCGTGATCATGCCGGTGCTCGACGAGGAACGACACCTTTCCACCGCCGTCCGGCACATCCTTGAACAGGAGTACGCCGGTGACCTGGAGGTGGTGATCGCGCTCGGTCCCTCCACCGACCGGACCGACGCCATCGCCGCCGAACTGGCCGCGCAGGACCCCAGGGTCCGGACCGTGCCGAACCCCACCGGCCGCACCCCGGCCGGGCTGAACGCCGCGATCCGCGGCTCCAAGCACCCGATAGTGGTACGGGTGGACGGGCACGGCCTGCTGACGCCCGGCTACATCACCACCGCCGTGCGCCTGCTCGGAGAGATGGACGCGGCCAACGTCGGCGGCATCATGCACGCCGAGGGCGAGACCGAGTGGGAGAAGGCGGTCGCCACCGCGATGACCTCCAAGATCGGTGTCGGCAACGCGGCCTTCCACACCGGCGGCCTGGCCGGCCCGGCGGACACCGTCTACCTGGGCGTCTTCCGCCGCGAGGTGCTGGAGCGGCTGGGCGGCTACAACGAGGAGTTCATCCGCGCCCAGGACTGGGAGCTGAACTACCGCATCCGCCAGGACGGCGGCCTGATCTGGTTCACCCCGCAGCTGCGGGTCACCTACCGGCCGCGGCCCAGTGTCCGGGCGCTCGCCAAGCAGTACAAGGACTACGGCCGCTGGCGCCGGGTGGTGACCCGCTACCACCGCGGCTCGGTCAACCTGCGCTACCTCGCCCCGCCGGCCGCCCTGCTGGGCGTGCTGCTGGGCGGGCTGCTGGGCGCCGCCGTGCACCCGGCCTTCCTGGTGCTGCCCGCCGGCTACCTGCTCGGCATCCTCGGCGGCTCGGCGGTCGAGGGCCGCGGCCTGTCCCTCAAGGCCCGTGCCCAGCTGCCGCTGGCCCTGGCGACCATGCACCTGAGCTGGGGCTGGGGCTTCCTCACCTCCCCGCGCAAGCTGGCCCGCAAGGTGATCAACAGCACCTCGCCCGCCCCGGCCGCCCGCACCCACCAGTCCCAGTAGGTCGGCCGACCGCCGGTGTCCGGACTCGACCCGGACACCGGCGGCACGGGTGGGCTTCAGCCCAGGCGCAGGGTGACCCGCTCGGAGTCGATCCGGCTCTGCCACTGGTCGTCGGTCAGCGTCTCGGAGTTGCGGCACAGCACCACGGAGGCGCCGGCGGCGAGCGGCGCCAGCAAACCGGCCTCCAGCCCGGCCCAGTCGTCGTACGCCAGCGTGCTGAGCACCCGGCCGCCGCGTTCCAGGCCGAGCCGCCCGGCGCCCTCGCGGGCCAGCTGGACGGTCTGCTCGCCGCTCAACCGCAGCGGGAGCCCGTCCACCAGAGTCTCCAGCGCCGGCGACTCCGGGTCGACCGGCGAGTACGGCGCGAACCGGTCGCCCTGGCCGGGCACCTCGGCGGCGTAGTCGAGGAAGCCGTCCGGGCGCTGCGGGAAGCGGCCGCCCAGCGGGCGCAGCGCCAGGGCCACCCGTTCGCCGGTACAGGCCTGCGCCGCCTCCAGGCCGTCCGGCCCGCTGACCACCAGCCCGGCCTCGGCCGGGTCGCCGCCCGGCGCCGCGGTGACACCCACGGACCAGCAGGCCACCAGCCAGACGGCGGTCTGCCAGTGGGCGGGCAGCAGCAGCGCTGCGCGGTCCTCGGGACCGGCGTTCAGCTCGTCCTGCAGCAGGTTGGCGGTCTTGGCCACCCAGTTGTCGAACGTCCGGACGGAGAGTTCGACTCTCTCACCCGTGGCGTCGTCGTAGAACGTGACCAGGGGGCGGGCGGGGTCCTCACCGAGGGCGGCGCGCAGCAGCTCGGCGGGGGTGCGGGCGTCGGCAGCGAAAGGCGCATTCATGGTGCACCCCAGCCTAAGGCCTCGCCTGGGGGAGATGGGAGGGGCCCCGCGGGCCGTTCCTGCCTTGTCAAAGACCCGTCAGAAGTACTTGTGCGGACGGGTGGCGGGGTCGGCGATGTGGACCGATGATCCGGATTATGCGGATCTCTGTTCTCTCACTGATCGGGGCGGGCTGCACCGCCGCCCTGCTGTTGCAGGTCGCAGGCCCCGGGTCGGGCCTGTCGGTGGCCGACCAGGCCGACCCCGTGCACGGCACCGACCCGGGGATACCGGCGTCCGGTGCCGCCCGTACCACCAGCCTCGCGCTGGAAACGCCCGCCCGGGGGCCCCGCGCCGTCGGCGCGGAGCAGGACCTCACCGCGCGGGCCACGGCCGGCTACTCGCTGCTCGGCGTCAGCTGGGACGACCCGGCCGTCGCGCTGGACGGCGCCGTCCAGGTACGCACCCGCAGCGCCGGGCCCGGCGGCTGGAGCGGCTGGCGCTCGTTGCAGGCCGAGGACGAGGACCGTCCGGACACCGGTTCGGCCGAATCGACCGGTCCGCACGCGCGCGGCGCGACCGCCCCGCTCTGGGTCGGACCGAGCGACGGCGTCGAGGTCCGGGCGACCGGGCGCGGTGCGCTGCCGGCCGGGCTGCGCGTCGAGCTGGTGGACCCGGGCGCGGACGGCCCGGCGCGCGGCGGTGCGCTGGCGCCGCGGCTGCTGCCGAGGACCGACCAGGGCGCGCCGCGCCCCGGCATCGTGACCCGGGCCGGCTGGGGCGCCGACGAGTCGCTGCGCGCGTCGGGCTTCGTCTACACCGACGCCGTCAAAGTGGTCTTCGTCCACCACACCGACACCAGCAACGACTACGACTGCTCGGACAGCCCGAAGCTGATCCGCAGCATCTACCAGTACCACGTCCAGTCCAACGGCTGGCGCGACATCGGCTACAACTTCCTGGTCGACAAATGCGGCACCATCTACGAGGGCCGGGCCGGCGGCGTGGACCAGCCGGTACTGGGCGCGCACACGCTCGGCTTCAACACCGACTCCTCCGGCGTCGCCGCCCTCGGCACGTTCGACTCCGACGCGCCGCCGCAGGCCCAGCTCGACGGCATCGCCAAGATCACCGCCTGGAAGCTCGGCCTGACCGGCCGCGACGCCGGCGGCTCCGCCGACCTGGTCTCCGCCTCCGACGGCAGCCGCTACCCCACGGGCACGACGCACACCTTCGACGCGGTCTCCGGCCATCGCGACGCCTTCAACACCGACTGCCCGGGCGACGCCCTCTTCGGCCACCTGGGCGACCTGCGCGCCGAGGCGGCCCACCTCCAGGGCCGTTCCTGACGAGGTACAGACTGGACGGGTGAACGACGCCTCGTCCGAGCGCCGCTGGCAGCCCGGCCACCCTCTGGACCTGCACCGCACGCTCGCCCCGCTGCAGCGCGGCCCGGGCGACCCGGCCTGCCGGACCACCGGTGACGGCGCCGTCTGGCGGGCCTCGCGCACCCCGGCCGGGATCGGCACGCTGCGGGTGGCGAGCGCGTACGGCGAGGTGCTGGCGCAGGCCTGGGGACCGGGCGCCGAGTGGCTGCTCGACCGCCTGCCGCTGCTGCTCGGCTCGGCCGACGACCCGTCAGGGCTGCTGCTCCCGCCGGGCCCGCTGCGCGACGCGCAGCGGGCCAACCCGGGCCTGCGGCTCTGCCGGACGGGGCTGGTGCTGGAGTCGCTGGTGCCCGCGGTGCTGGAGCAGAAGGTCACCTCGGACGAGGCCTACCGGGCCTGGCGGTTGCTGCTGCGCGAGTTCGGCACCCCGGCGCCCGGCCCGGCGCCGGAGCTGCGGGTGCCCCCGTCGGCGCGTGAGTGGTGCCTGATCCCGTCCTGGGCCTGGCACCGGGCGGGTGTCGACCCCAAGCGCTCGGCCACCGTGGTGCGCGCCGCGCGGCTGGCGCCCCGGCTGGAGCAGGCATCGGGTCTGAGCGGCGCCGAGGCCGCCGCGCGGCTGACCGCGGTGCCGGGGGTGGGGGAGTGGACGGCGGCGGAGACCCTGCAGCGCTGCAACGGCGACCCTGACGCGGTCTCGGTCGGCGACTACCACCTGCCGGACATCGTCGGCTGGGCGCTGGCCGGCCGGCCCCGCTCGGACGACGCGCAGCTGCTCGAACTGCTCGCCCCCTACCAGGGCCACCGCCACCGGGTCTGCCGCCTGATCGCCCTCAGCGGCCTGCGTCCGCCGCGCTACGGCCCCCGGCTGGCGCCGAGCGACCACCGCGGGCGGTGATCACCGCACGAGCAGGAACGGCTCCGCCTCGCGGGCCGGCCGCTCCTTGGGCGCCGCCGCCGGGCGACCCACCGCGACCGCGCCCATCGGGTCCCACCCGGCGGGCAGGTCGAGCACCGCGCGCACGGTGTCCCGGCAGAACATCGTGGACGAGACCCAGGCCGATCCGTACCCCTCGCCGGCCAGCGTGACCAGCAGGTTCTGCACGGCCGCGCCGATCGCCACGGTGAACATCTCCCGCTCGGCGCCGGCCCGTCGGGCGTCGGGGTAGGCGTGCGACCCCTCGGTCACCAGGCACGGCACGACCACGTACGGCGCCGCGCGCAGCACCTCGCCGCGCGCGGTGCGCCGGGCCACCTTGGCCTCGTCCCAGCCGTCCAGCTCCCGCAGATCGCGCTGCCAGGCGGCGAGCATGGCGTCCAGCAGCGCGGTCCGCAGCTCGGCGGACTCCAGCAGCACGAAGCGCCACGGGGTGGTGTGGTGGGGAGCGGGCGCGGTGACGGCGGCGGCCACCGCGCGGCGCACGGCGGCCGGGTCGACCGGCTCGCTGGTGAACTCGCGGACGGTCCGACGCAGCGTCACCGCCTCGCGGACAGCCTCGGAGGTGCCGAGCCGGAACATGTCGTCCACGGCGGGGCGCACCAGCGGCCGGATGCCGTCGCCGTCCAGCTCGGTCACCAGCCGGGCCAGCCCGCGCACCAGCGCCACCGGGGTCCCGGTGGCCTTGCCCTTCACCAGGTCGCCGGCGGCGGCCAGTTCGTCGGCGGTGGCGGTCACCGTGAGAGCCAGCTCGTTGCCGTGGCTGTCGGCCTTGCCGCGGTGGTCCTCCAGCACATCCAGGCCCGCCGCGCCGATCGCCACGTCGGTCAGGCCGTTGCGCCAGGGCCGGCCGAAGGTGTCGGTCACGATCACCGCGACCTGGCGGCCGGTCAGCTCGCGCAGCCGCGCGCGCAGGGCGCGAGCCGAGGCGTCCGGGTCGGCGGGCAGCAGCAGCACGGTGCCCGGCGCGGTGTTGGAGGCGTCCACGCCGGCCGCGGCCATCACCAGGCCCTGCCGGTTCTCGACGATCCGGGTCGCGCCGCGCCGGGCGACCAGCCGGACGGCCTCGGCGTCGATCGCCGCCTCGCGGTCGGCGGCGTGCAGCAGTCGGCCCTCCGCCTTGCTGACGATCTTCGAGGTGACCAGCAGGATGTCCCCGTCGGCCAGCTCGGCGGCGGCCTTGGCGATCAGGGCGCCCAGGTCGGCACCCGGCTCGATCTCGGGCAGCCCGAGCACCGGCCGCACCTCGATCGACGCCGCCTCGCGGGCTGCCGCGGCAACCAGCGCCGTCACGCCCGGACCTGCTCGGCCAGCTTCAGCGCGGCTCGGGCCATCGCGGCGGTCGCGGCGGGGTCGGTCATCAGCAGCGGTACGGCCAGGCAGCGGATCCCGGCGCCGGTCACCGCGGGCACCGCCGCCGCGTCGGCCTCGTCCACCAGCCAGCCGTCCAGCAGGTCGGCGCCGTAGTGCAGGGCCACCGCCTCGGCGCTCGCCTCGACGCCCACCGCGGCGAGCACCTTGTCCGCCATCCCGCGCACCGGCGCGCCGCCGATGATCGGCGAGAGGCCCACCACCGGCGCGGCCGCGTCGGCCACCGCCCGCCGGATGCCCGGCACGGCCAGGATCGTCCCGATGCTCACCACCGGGTTGGACGGCGGCAGCAGGATCACGTCGGCGGCGGCGATCGCCTCCAGCACGCCCGGCGCGGGCGACGCGGTGTCCGCACCGACCGGGATGATCGCCTCGGCGTCCACGGCGGCGTGCAGCTTGACCCAGTACTCCTGGAAGTGCACCGCCCGGGTGCCCTCGCCGTCGGTGATCCGCACATGCGTCTCGACCCGGTCGTCGCTCATCGGCAGCAGCCGCACGCCGGGCTGCCAGCGGTCGCAGAGCGCCTCGGTGACCGCGCTCAGCGGGTAGCCGGCGCCGAGCATCTGGGTGCGCACGATGTGGGTGGCGAAGTCCTTGTCGCCGAGCCCGAACCAGGAGGGACCGACGCCGTAGGCGGCCAACTCGTCCTTGACCGCGTAGCTCTCCTCGGCCCGGCCCCAGCCCTGCTCCTCGTGGATGCCGCCGCCCAGCGTGTACATCACGGTGTCCAGGTCCGGGCAGACCTTCAGCCCGAAGAGATGGATGTCGTCCCCGGTGTTGCCGATGACGGTGATCTCGTCGCCGGGAGCGACCACGTCCTTGAGTCCGCGCAGAAAGCGCGCCCCGCCGATTCCGCCTGCCAGTGCCACGATGCGCATGCGCCCATCCTGCCAGGCCGGGCGGGCCGTTCGGGAACGGATCAGGAGAGACCGGGCTGCAACTGCGCTGCGACCGCGCCGTACTGGTTCATCTCGGTCAGGCCCGGCGAGTAGAGGTGGATGCTGACGGCCGGCTCCAGTGCGGCGTTGACCACCTCGTGCAGATAGCCCGACGAGAACACCCTCTGCCCGCCGGGGCGCAGGGTCCGCGAGTTGTCGCCCGCATCGGTCAGCGAGCGCTCGACGAGCTCGCCCTGAACCACCGTCATGACACCGGAGGAGTCGCCGTGGTCGTGGAAGCCGCTGCTCTGGCCGGGAAGCCAGCTGAGCAGCCAGACCTCGTAGCCGGGGCCGGTCTCCAGCCGGGAGTACCAGCGGGTCAGCGCGTCGTAGCGGACCAGCGGGGCCCAGCGGTCGCGGTCGGCGGCGATCTCGCGGACCAGCCGCGCGTAGCCCGCCACGGTGGTGGGGTGGCGGGGCAGGTCGGTGCGGGCCAGGTGCGGGAAGGCCAGCGGGTCCCCGGCGATGCTGACGTCGCTGAGCCCGTCGGCCCACGGGTGCAGCGGCGCGGGCAGCTGGACGGGCAGCTGCACGGTGGCGCTCGCGGCGACGGTGGCTCGGCGGGCGGGCTTGTTGCGGTCGCGATTGCGCTTGCGGGGGCGGAGGCGGTTGCGCATGGCGTGGTCCTCGGAGGCGGCTGGTGGCGGGAGGAGGGATCAGCCGGATCCGCGGGGAGTGGAGCGATGCGCGGGCGGCCTCAGTAGTCCTGCAGGCGGCGCGCAGAGGGCCGAGCGAACAGGCCGGCGCGCCTAGCGACAACAGGAACAGAGGCAGCGACAGAGCGAGCTCGCGGCATGGCGAAGCGCCAGGTGGCTGCTTCGGCGCGCGATGGACTCGGTCATGCCCAAAAGGAGACAGGCTGGAGGGGGCCGCTGTCAACTCTCTCCGACAGACATTCGGGTCACATCAGGGAGAAATCACTGGATCAGGTGATAAGTCGGCCTCTAGGTTTCGATGCGTAGATCGCCGGGAAGGCAGCCGGATGACCGGGTTGATCCCTGGTCAGGCCCGCACGGTCGACGGTGCGCTGGGCCGCATTGCCGACTGAGCGTCTGCCCCGCAACCGGAACCGGTCCGGCGTACGTCCCGGTGGGTGGGGGTTCGGATCGGCCGCCGGGTGGAGCGCGTCACCTGCGAGCTGCGGAAAGTCTGCCTTGTCCGGATATGTACACTATTTGTGAGGGCTTGGTTCCGGGGAGTGAATTCCCGACCCAATACCAGAGCTCGGCTTGACTGGGCCAGAGTGGCGCACATGTAATTTCTCTCGTGTCGTTCAGCCGATCCAGGCCAACGGCCACATGCACGGGGACGCCAAGAGTGGCAGAGGAGGCGCGCCAATGAGCGAGCTCTTTGAGCTGTTGATCGGTGAGGACACCGAAGAGGAAGAGGAACTCGGCTGGCAGGAGCGCGCACTGTGTGCCCAGACCGACCCGGAGTCCTTCTTTCCGGAGAAGGGCGGATCCACCCGCGAGGCCAAGAAGGTCTGCCTCGCCTGCGAGGTGCGTTCCGAGTGCCTTGAGTACGCCCTCGCCAACGACGAGCGTTTCGGAATCTGGGGCGGGCTCTCCGAGCGCGAACGCCGTCGACTCAAGAAGAGCGCGGTCTGACCGCCGCGGTTATTCGCAGAATCAGCCCCTTCGCAGAATCTGCGCAAGACCCACCAGCTGTGCAGGACTCACCGCAGTCGGGCAAGCGCCTCGCCGCATCGGCGGGGCGCTTTCGCGTTTTCACGCGCCGCTCGGAGCGGGGGCCGCCCGAGCTCCCGCACCGGGCTGGGCACAGCACCCCACCGGGTGGGCAACCCGTCCAGCTGGAGCCGTTAGTGTGGTGCGCCACCTGCCGTCCACCGGAACCGGGGCCTGCGCACTCGATGACTGCCTACAGCCACCAGAGCGGCTACTCAGACCAGCCCTCGTCCGCCCACCTGCCTCGCGGCCGCTACGGAGCCGGCGAATCCCGCCCACCGGCCTATCCGCGCCACCTGGTCACCGCCGTCATCGTCTCGCACGACGGCGCGCGCTGGCTGCCGCAGGCGCTGGCCGGCCTGCTCGGCCAGGACCGGCAGGTGCAGCGCGTCCTCGCGGTGGACACCGGCAGCACCGACGCCTCGCCGCAGCTGCTCGCCGACACCCTGGGCGACTGGCTCCCCGAGAGCGGTCCGATCGTCCTGGGCCGCCGGGCCGGCTTCGGCACCGCCGTGGCCGAGGCCGTCTTCAACAGCCCGCCGCTGCGCCCCGAGGACCTCCCCTACAGCCTCGACCCCTCCGGCTACGACCCGGTCACCGGCGGCTGGGACGACTTCGGCGACCCGCTCGCCTCCGAGGACGACCTGGGCTCCGGCGGCCCGCGCGAGACCCAGCCGGTCGAGTGGCTCTGGTTGCTGCACGACGACTGCGAGCCGCAGACCGACGCGCTGCGCCGACTGCTCCAGGTCGCCGACACCACCCCCTCCGCCGCCGTCATCGGTCCCAAGCTGCGCAGCTGGTACGACCGTCGCCAGCTGCTCGAAGTCGGCGTCACCATCGCCCGCTCGGGCCGTCGTTGGACCGGCCTGGACCGCCGCGAGCAGGACCAGGGCCAGCACGACCAGGTCCGCCCGGTGCTCGCCGTCTCCAGCGCCGGCATGCTGGTGCGCCGCGACGTCTTCGAGCAGCTCGGCGGCTTCGACCGCGCGCTGCCGCTGATGCGCGACGACACCGACTTCTGCTGGCGGGTCAACGCCGCCGGCCACCGCGTGGTGGTCGCCCCGGACGCCGTGCTGCGGCACGCCGAGGCCGCCAGCCGCGAGCGCCGCGCCATCGACTGCGGCGCGGCGCACCCGCACCGGGTCGACAAGGCCGGCGCCGTCTACACGCTGCTCGCCAACTCCAAGCGGACGGTCTTCCCGTACGTCCTGCTCCGGCTGGTGCTCGGCACCCTGCTGCGGGTGCTGGCCAACCTGGTCGGCAAGGACCCCAAGCAGGCGCTCGACGAGATCGCCGGCCTCGGCCACGAACTCGTCCGCCTGCCGCGCCTGCTGCGGGCCCGCAAGCGCCGTGCGCAGACCCGCAGTTACGACCCGCTGGACGACCGCAGCCTCTTCCCGCCGCCCGGTGCCACCGCCCGGCTGGCGATCGAGACCGCCGTCGGCTCACTCGGCATCGGCGGCGGTGACGACAGCAACATCGGTCGGCACGGCTCGGCCGAGTCCGGACCCGGCGAGGACGACAACGAGGTCCTCGAGGTCGAGCAGTTCGCGCTGATCAAGAAGCTCGCCCGGCGCCCGGCACCGGTGCTCTTCGCCGCCCTGCTGGTCTTCGCGCTGATCGCCGGCCGCAACCTGCTGGGCAGCGGCTCGCTGCTCGGCGGCGCCCTGCTGCCCGCCTCCGACGGCGCCTCGGGCCTGTGGAACATGTACGCGGCGAGCTGGCACCCGGTCGGCGCGGGCAGCACCGCGACCGCCCCGCCGTACCTGGCGATGCTCTCGGTGCTCTCCTGGCTGCTGTTCGACCACGCCGACCTGGCGATCACCCTGCTGCTGGTGCTCTCGGTGCCGCTCGCGGCGGTCAGCGCCTACCTGGTCTCCCGTCCGCTGCTCGGCTCCAAGCTGGTGCGGGCCTGGGCGAGCGCCACCTACGCGCTGCTGCCCGCCGCCACCGGCGCGATCGCGCAGGGGCGGATCGGCACGGCCGTGCTCCTCGTGCTGCTGCCGCCGCTGGCCCGCGCCGCCGCCGTCTCGGCCGGGCTCGGGATCCGCAAGGAGACCGCCGCCAAGGGCGCCCGCCCCGGCTGGCGGTCCACCTGGATGACCGTCGCGCTGCTCACCGCCTGCACCGCCTTCGTGCCGCTGACCTGGGCGATCGCCGTCCTGCTGTCGCTGGCCGCGCTGGTCGCGGCGGTGCTGCGCGGCGGCGCGTACGGCAGCGGTCTCGACGCGGTGCGGCTGCTCGGGCTGCGCGTCGCGGTGACCCTGGGCGTGCCGGTGCTGGTGCTCGCGCCGTGGTCCCTGCAGGTACTCGCGCACCCGTCGCGGCTGCTGCTGGAGGCCGGTCTGCCGGGCTTCGACGGCCACCAGGCCGGGGCGCTCGGTCTGCTGCTGGTCAACCCGGGCGGCGCCGGTGTGCCGCCGGTCTGGCTCTCGGCGGGCGTGCTGCTCACCGCGCTGGCCGCGCTGCTGCGCGCCGACCGCCGGCGCGCCGTGCTGGCCGCCTGGGGCGCGGCCGGCGCCTGCCTGCTCTTCGCCGTGGTGGTGGCCGGTACCAGCGTGACGCCGGCCTCCGGCGGCCTGCCGGTCGCCGCCTGGGCCGGCCCGGCCACGCTGCTCAGCGGTATCGCGCTGCTGGCCGCGGCGGCGATCGGCGCCGACGGTGCCAACGCCCGGGTGGCCGGGATCGCCTTCGGCTGGCGCCAGCCGGTGGCCGCCCTGGTGGTCCTCTCCGCCCTGCTCGCGCCGTTCGGCACCGCCGTCTGGTGGGCCGTCAGCGGCGCGGACGGCCCGCTGCACCGCACTTCGCAGTCCCAGGTGCCCGCCTTCATCGCGGAGGAGGCCGGCACCACCGACCGCTCCCGCACCCTGGTGCTGACCGGGAACGCCGCCGCCACCCAGGTGCACTTCGCGTTGGTCCGCGGCGCCGGCCTGACCCTGGGCCAGGCCGAGGGCACGGTGGACACCGGGGGCTCCACCAAGGACTCGCTGACCAAGCTGGTCGGCAGCCTGCTGGCCGGCTCCGGTGCCGACCAGGCGAGCGCGCTGGCGGGCTACGGCGTGGCGTACGTGCTGGTCGAGGACCCGATGATCGGCAAGGTCTCCGACGTCCTGGACACCACGCCCGGCCTGACCAAGATGAGCCAGGACAACGGCACCGCGCTCTGGCAGGTGACGGGCCGTCCGGCCACCCGCGCGGTGATCACCGCCGGGACCGCGCTGCCGATCCCGGTCGCCTCCGGCGCCGAGTCGATCAACACCTCGATCCCGGCCGGTCCGGCCGGCCGGGTGCTGCGACTGGCCGAGCAGGCCGACCCGGACTGGCAGGCGACCCTGAACGGCACCGCGCTGACCCGGGTCACCGTGGACGGCTGGGCGCAGGGCTTCCAGCTGCCCGCGGGCGGCGGCACGCTCGTCGTCACCCGCAGCAGCAGCCTGCTGCACACCGGCTGGATCTGGGCCCAGCTGCTGCTGGGCCTCACCGTGCTGGTGCTGGCCCTGCCGGGCCGCCGCAGCACCAAGGACGACGACCTGCCCGAGGAGGTGCTGGCCGCCGCCGCGCTGGCCGCCGCCGCCCAGGCGCAGGCGCCGGTACCCGGCAGCCGCCGGGCCCGCCGGATGGCCGAGCGCGGCGAGGGCGAGGGCGAGCAGCCGGAGACCGACCCCGGGGTCTACGGGGGCTCGCCCGGCATCCCGCAGCAGCCCACCGGCGAGCCATACCAGGCGCCCGCGCCGGTGCCCGGCTACGACCCGTACCAGCAGGCGGACCTGCAGCAGGGCGAGTACCAGCAGGTCGACCCGTACGGCTACGACCCGTACGCGGCCCAGCCGACCTACGACCCCTATGCGGCGCAGCCGCAGTACGCGGGCGAGCAGTACCCGGCGGAGCAGCCCTACCAGGGCGATCCCTACGCAGCCCAGCAGCAGCCGTACCAGCAGGAGTACGGCTACGACCCGTACGCCGCCCCGCAGGGCTACCCGCCGGCCGAGCAGCCCTGGCTGCCGGGCCAGCAGCAGCCCTACCACCCCGACGATCCCTCCTACGGCGGCGGCCACCCGCACCACGACGGAGCTGACCCGCGATGAAGAAGCCCGCCCTGAAGAAGCCGACGCTCAAGAAGCCCGAGCTCTCCCTCAAGCGCCCCGGTCCGGCCGCCCTGGGCGGCGCCAGCCGCACCGGCGTCTCGCTGCTGGCCGCCGCCGGCGTGCTGGTCCTGGTGCTGGGCGTCGCCGAGGCGCGCCCGCCGGCCGCGCCCGCCGGGCCCGCGGCGGGCGCGGCGGTCACCGCGCAGGTCGAGCGGACGGCCGCGGTCTGCCCGCAGCCGATGCAGGGGCTGACCGGCACCACCACGATCACCGCGCTCACGCCGGGCGCCGGTGGCTCGACGGCGGGCGGCAGCGGGACGGTCACGGTCGTGAACCCGCCGACCCCGGTCGCCGCGGCGCCGTCGCCCGCGCCCTCGGGTGCGCCGGCCGGCTCGCCGCCGCCATCACCCGCGGCCTCGGCGCCCGCAGCCCCGGCGCCCGCCGCGGGCCAGGCCCCGCCCGCCCCCGCCCTGCTGACGCTGACCAAGCCCGGTGTGCCGGTCAGCGTGCAGGCACCGGGCGGCGACACCGCCCCCGGCAGTTCGGCGGTCGCCACCGGTGCCTACGCGCCCGGCTTCACCGTCACCCAGACCACGATCGTCACCGACCAGCGCGGCATGGGCATGTCCGGCGTGACCTGCCAGCCCGACGGGACCGACTTCTGGTTTGCCGGCGCCGCTGCGGCGGGCGACCGGGCCGACTATGTCGACCTCACCAACGTCGGAGCGGCCTCGGCCGTGGTGGACATCAAGCTCTACGGTGCCCAGGGCGAGGTCGACAGCGACGCGGCGGCCGGCATCGCCGTCCCGCCCGGCGGCTCCCAGGCGGTCCTGCTCTCCACCCTGACCAACAACACCGCGGTGAACGACCTCGCCGTCGAGGTGGTCGCCCGCAGCGGCCGGATCAGCGCCAACCTGCACGCCTCGGACGGCTCCAACGGCTCCGACTGGATCCCCGCCTCGGTCGCCCCGGCACCCTCCCAGGTGCTGGCCGGCTTGCCCGCCGACCTCTCGGCCATGCGGCTGATCGTGATGGCCCCCGGCGGCGACGACGCCGACCTGAAGATCCAGCTCTCCGGCCAGAACGGCTGGTTCACCCCGGCCGGCCACGAGACCATCCACGTCAAGGCGGGCATGGTCAACGCCGTCGACCTCGGCCAGATCACCCGCGGCGAGGTCTCCGCGCTGCGGCTGACGCCCAGTGACCCGCAGAACGCCACGCCGGTGGTGGCCGGCCTGCGGGTCGACCGCGGGGGAAGCGGCAAGTCGGACTCCGCGTGGCTGACCGGCAGTCTGCCGATCGGCCAGCGGGCCACCGTCGCGGACGTCCGCGGCGGCGGCGCCTCCACGCTCTACCTCACCGCCACGGGCGACGCGGCGACCGTCCGGGTGACCGCCTCGGCGGGCACCGGTGGCGGCACGCCGACCACCAAGGACGTCCAGGTCCCGGCCGGCGCCACGGTGTCGCTGCCGTCGCCCGAACCGGCCGGCGGCACCGGCAACTTCGGTGTCAGCCTGCAGACGCTCACGGGCGGCCCGGTGGTGGCGGCCCGGATGCTGGCGGTGAACACCAACAGCGTGCCGATGTTCACCATCCAGGCGCTGAACGACGATCACAGCAACGTCGTGGTGCCGCAGGCGGACCAGGACCCGGGGATCCTGGCGCACTGACGGCGAGCTCAGGGCTGACGGCTGCCGGGCCGTCAGCCCTCGTCGTCAGCCCTCGCGGTCAGTCCTCGCGGTCAGTCCTCGCGGTCAGTCCTCGTCGTCGTAGCGCGGGTCGATGGCCTCCGGCGAGAGCCCGAGCAGCTCGGCGACCTGCTCGATCAGGATCTCGTGCACCAGGGCCGCCCGGTCGTCGCGGGTCTTGGCCCGGATCTCCACCGGCCGCCGGTAGACCACGATCTGGCTCTTGCGGCCCTGCCGGGCGGGCACCACCTGGCCCAGCGGCACCGAGCCGGGCACCGGATCGTCCGCTCCGGCCTCGGGCACCTCGTCGACGGCGAACTCGACGTCCATCAGCTGCGGCCAGCGCCGCTCCAGCCGCTCCACCGACTCGCGCACGTAGTCGTCGAAGAGTTCGGCGCGGCTCAGCGAGATCGGCACCTGAGGTGGCGCCAGCGGCCCGCGCAGGCCGCGACCGTGCCGGTCACGGCGCCTGGGTCCGCGCGGCGGTCCGGCGGGCGGCTGCGGTACGGGCGGCTGCGGTACGGGCGGTTTCGGTGCGGAGCTCTCCATATCACCGACGAGCCTAGCCCCAGGAGGCCCGGAAATGGACCAGACGGGCACCAACGGGCCCGCGTTCGAACGCGACACGAAACCCACTCCTGGGGGTGCGTCTTAGGCACTGGGCCATTGGTGCGGTACCGTCCACCCTCGTGAGCCCTGTACGTCGTTGTTCGCGGACCGCGTGCGGCCGACCGGCCGTCGCGACCCTGACGTACGTCTACGCCGACTCCACGGCGGTCCTGGGCCCGCTCGCCACCTACGCCGAGCCGCACTGCTACGACCTCTGCGCCGAGCACGCCGAGCGGCTGACCGCCCCGCGCGGCTGGGAGGTGGTCCGGCTGGCCGTCGACGCCGGCCCGATGCGCCGCAGCAGCGACGACCTGGAGGCCCTGGCCAACGCCGTCCGCGAGGCCGCCCGCCCGCAGGACTACGCGCCCCGCCCGGTCCGCCCCACCGAGGGCGATCCCGCCGAGGCCGGCCGCCGCGGCCACCTCAGAGTGCTCCGCTCCCCGGACAACTGAGCGTCACAACCGCGCCATCCGCACCCGGTACGCTGCTTCCCTGCCCGGACGCACGCGACAAATCGCGCATCCGCGGCGACCTATCGTGACCGTGGGCGACCAGCCCATCCCATCGACACACACCAGGGTGGAGCCGCAGTGCGCGACCTCAAGCAGCTCGTGAAGGCGTACGACGTCCGAGGCGTCGTCCCGGACCAGTGGGACGAGAGCCTGTCCCGTGCCTTCGGCGCCGCATTCGTGCAGGTCACCGGTGCCTCGGCGATCGTCGTCGGCCACGACATGCGCCCCTCCTCGCCGAGCCTGACGCGGGCCTTCGCCGAGGGCGCGGCCGCCCGCGGCGCGGATGTCACCGAGATCGGCCTCTGCTCCACCGACCAGCTCTACTACGCGAGCGGCAAGCTGGACCTGCCCGGCGCGATGTTCACCGCGAGCCACAATCCGGCCGAGTACAACGGCATCAAGCTCTGCCGCGCGGGTGCCGCCCCGGTCGGCGAGAACACCGGCCTGGCCGAGATCCGCGAGCTGGTGCAGAGCTGGATCGGTGAAGACGACACCGTGACCATCCCGGCCGTCGACGCCGTCCCCGGCACGCTGACCCAGCAGGACACCCTGCGCGGCTACGCCGACCACCTGCTCGGCCTGGTCGACCTGACCTCGATCCGCCCGCTCAAGGTCGCGGTGGACGCGGGCAACGGCATGGGCGGCCACACCGTCCCGACCGTCCTGGCGGGCCTGCCGCTGGACGTCGTGCCGATGTACTTCGAGCTGGACGGCACCTTCCCCAACCATGAGGCCAACCCGCTCGACCCGAAGAACCTGGTCGACCTGCAGGCCAAGGTCAAGGAGGTCGGCGCCGACATCGGCCTGGCCTTCGACGGTGACGCCGACCGCTGCTTCGTGATCGACGAGCGCGGCGAGCCGGTCTCGCCGTCCGCCATCACCGCCCTGGTCGCGGTGCGCGAGCTGGCCCGGGCCAGGGCGAACGGCGAGGAGGGCGCGACGATCATCCACAACCTGATCACCTCCTGGACCGTCCCCGAGGTGGTCCGCGAGCACGGCGGCAAGCCGGTCCGCACCCGGGTCGGCCACTCCTTCATCAAGCAGGAGATGGCCGAGACCGACGCGATCTTCGGCGGCGAGCACTCCGCGCACTACTACTTCCGCGACTTCTGGCGGGCCGACACCGGCATGCTCGCCGCGCTGCACGTGCTCGCCGCGCTCGGCGGCCAGCCGGGCACGCTCTCCGCGCTGACCGAGGAGTACGACCGCTACGCCGCCTCGGGCGAGATCAACAGCACCGTCGCCGACCAGGCCGACCGCTCGGCCGCCGTGCGCGCCGCGTACGGCTCGCTGGCGGGCGTCAGCGTCGACGAGCTGGACGGCCTGACCATCGCCGGCGACGACTGGTGGTTCAACCTGCGCGCCTCCAACACCGAGCCGCTGCTGCGCCTGAACGTCGAGGCCAAGGACCCGGCGAGGATGGCCGAGCTGCGCGATGCGGTGCTCGCGCTGGTCCGCGCCTGACCTCTCTCCGACCCGTGGCCCCGGCCGGTAGTCTTGCTACCGGCCGGGGCGCCGTCGCACCCCGTCGCACCCTGACGCACTGGAGTCCGCAGCCCATGACCCTCGAACCGTTCCTCCTGGAGATCCTGGTCTGCCCGCAGTGCCGGGCAGCACTGACCGAGGCCGGCACCGCCGAGCAGCTGGAACTGGCCTGCACCGGTGACGACTGCGGTCTGCTCTACCCGGTCCGCGACGGTATTCCCGTCCTCCTCGTTGACGAGGCCCGCCGCCCCGCCTGAGTCCGGAGGCCAGCCGCATGCTCGACGACAGCCTGCTCGACGACCCGGCCGCTCTGCAGCGCGCCGACCTGGACCACGCGCTGCTCGCCCTCGCCGGTGCCGGCGCCCGGGTCCGTACCGCGCTGCGGCTGGCCGAGGCGGCCGGCCTGGACCGCCTCCAGCCCGACGGCCGCCCGCGCGCTGTCCTGGTGGCCGGCCACGGCAGTGCGCTGACGGCCGGTGAGGCGCTCGCCGCGCTGGCCGGCACCGCCACGCTGATCCGGCCGCTGCCCGCTGCCGACGCCCGCCCGGCCGGCGGCAGCTCCGCCTTCAGCACCGGCCTGACCTGGCAACTGCCCGGCTGGGTGGGCCCGTTGGATCTGCTGGTGATCGCCTCGGCGGACGGCGGCGAGCGCGGTCTGATCGCCCTGGCCGAGCAGGGGTACGCGCGCGGCTGCGCCATCGCGGTGATCTCCCCGCCGGATCGACCGCTGGCCGAGGCCGCCCTCCAGGTGCGCGCGCTGCCGCTGCCGTACGTGTCGTCGGCCACCGCCGAACCGGCCGAGGCCGCCGAGCCGGACCTGCCCGCCGAGGACCCGGCCGCCCTGTGGGCCTTCCTCGCACCGCTGCTCGCGCTGGCCGCCCGGATCGGCGTCCTGCCGCTCGCCGCCCGCGCGCTGGAGGAGCTCGCGGACCTGCTGGACGAACTCGCGGTCCGCCACCGGCCGGACGCCGCCGCCTACCTCAACCCGGCCAAGGGCCTGGCCGCCCGGCTGGCCGAGACCGTCCCGCTGCTCTGGAGCGAGGGCCCGGTCGCCGCAGTGGCCGCCGACCGCTTCGCCGCGATGCTCGCGGACCGGGCCGGCCGACCCGCCGTCACCGGGCAGCTGCCGCAGGCGCTCACCGCGCACCGCGGCATGTTCGCCGGCCGGCTCGGCGCGGGCGCGGACCCGGACGACTTCTTCCGCGACCGGGTGGAGGAGCCCGATCCGCTGACCCTGCAGGTCCTGCTGCTGCGGCACGTCCCGCAGCAGGGCACCGAGCCGGACGAGCAGAGCGGCCCGGAGTCCGGCTCGGCCACCCACGGCGTGCGTCGCGCCCACCGGCTGGCGGCCAACCACGACGTGCGGCTCACCGAGTACGTCGGTCTGCGCCAGGAGCCGCTGGAGGCACTGGCCGAGCTGGTCGCGCTCACCGACTTCGCGGCCGTCTACCTGGGCCTGGCGGCGGACTCCGGGCACTGATCCGCCGGTCGGCTAGGGTCGAGAGGCCTTTTGCCACCCAGAGAACCATCCCGAACCACCCCGAACCACCCCGACCAAGGAGCAGGGCCGCGCCGATGGACCGCCTCGCCAACACCGTCCGTCCCTACGCCTGGGGCTCGACCACCGCCATCCCGGCCCTGCTCGGCGAGCAGCCCACCGGCGAGCCGCAGGCCGAGCTCTGGCTGGGCGCCCACCCCGGTTCGCCGTCCCGGCTGGACCGCGGCGCCGGCCCGCGCCCGCTGGACGAGGTGATCGCCGAGGACCCGGCCGCCGAGCTCGGCGCCGAGGCGGTCGAGCGCTTCGGCCCGACCTTGCCGTTCCTGCTCAAGGTGCTCGCCGCCGGTCTCCCGCTCTCCCTGCAGGTCCACCCGGACCTGGGTCAGGCGCGCGCCGGCTTCGCCGCCGAGGAGGCCGCCGGGATCCCGGTCGGGGCCGCCCACCGGAACTACAAGGACGCCAACCACAAGCCCGAACTCATCTGCGCGCTGGACGAGTTCGAGGGCCTGTGCGGCTTCCGCGACCCGCTGGCCAGTGCCGAGCTGATGGACAGCCTGGGCGTCCCCGGGCTCGCCCCGCTGATCGGCCTGCTGCGCACCGAGCCCGCCGAGCGCGCGCTGCGCGAGACGCTGGCCACCGTGCTCACCACCGACCCGGCGGTCGTCGAGGGCACGGTCAAGGAGGTGGCCGCGGCACTGCAGCGGGTGCTGGCCGCCGAGCCCGACTCGCCGCACGCGCCGGCCTGGGCCGGGTACGCCTACGCCGCCGAGCAGTTCCCCGCGGACGCCGGAGTGCTGGCCGCGCTGCTGCTCAACCACTTCCGGCTGCAGCCCGGCGAGGCGATCTACCTCGGCGCCGGCGTGCCGCACGCGTACCTGCGCGGAACCGGCATCGAGATCCTCGCCAACTCCGACAACGTGCTGCGCAGCGGGCTGACCCCCAAGCATGTGGACGTCCCCGAGCTGCTGCGCGTGGTGGTCTTCCAGGCCGGCGACCCGGGCGTGCTGAGCCCGGTCGAGGGCGCCGACGGCGAGGAGCTCTACCCGGTGCCGATCGACGAGTTCCGGCTCTCCCGCTTCACCCTGACGGAGGACGGCCCGGAACGCCGGGTGGACGGTCGGGCGGCGCAGATCCTGCTCTGCACCGAGGGCCGGATCCGGCTCACGGATGCCGAGGGCGAGCAACTGACCCTGGACCAGGGCCAGTCCGCCTATCTGCCCGCCACGGGCGCGCCCACCGCGCTGGCCGGCTCGGGTGTCCTGTTCCGCGCGACCGTGACCCTCTGAGGCCCGGCCGATGAGCGCCGAGGGCGGCACCCGGGCACTTGTCGCGGCGCTGTCCGCGAACCTGGCCATCGCGGTCGGCAAGTTCGCCGCCTTCGCCTTCACCGGCTCCTCCTCGATGCTCGCCGAGGGGGTGCACTCGATCGCCGACTCCGGCAACCAGGTGCTGCTGCTGATCGGCGGCAAACGGGCGACCCGCGCGGCGGACGAGGAGCACCCGTTCGGCTACGGCCGCGAGCGGTACGTCTACGGCTTCCTGGTCGCCATCGTGCTGTTCACCGTCGGCGGGCTCTTCGCGGTCTACGAGGGCTACGAGAAGATCAAGACGCCGCACGAACTGCACGGCTGGTACTGGGCGGTCGGCGTGCTGGTCTTCGCGATCTGCATGGAGGGCTGGTCGTTCCGCACCGCCTTCCGCGAGGCGAGCAAGGTCAAGGGCTCGCTCGGCTGGGCGGCGTACATCCGCCGGGCCAAGGCGCCGGAGCTGCCGGTGGTGCTGCTGGAGGACACCGGCGCGCTGATCGGCCTGGTGCTCGCGCTGATCGGCGTCGGGCTGACGGTGGCCACCGGTAACGGCGTCTGGGACGGCCTGGGCACGCTCTCCATCGGCCTGCTGCTGGTGGCCATCGCGATCGTGCTGGCACTGGAGACCAAGTCGCTGCTGATCGGCGAGTCCGCCGACGCTGCCACGGTGGCGCGGATCCGCACGGCGCTGGTGGACGGCCGCTCGGTCACCGAGGTCATCCATATGCGCACCCTGCACGTCGGCCCGGAGGAGCTCCTGGTCGCCGCGAAGATCGGGGTCCGGCACGACGACACCGCCGCGCGGGTCGCCGAGGCCATCGACGAGGCCGAGGCGAGGGTGCGCGCCGCCGTCCCGATCGCCCGCGCGATCTACCTGGAGCCGGACGTCTACTCGGCCGAGAAGGCCGCCGCCGGTCCCGACCCGGAGGCCACCCCCGGCGGCCCGGGCCACTGACGACGGGTCGGCCCCCACCCGCGTCAGTCTCCGTCCGCGTCCGTTCGGTGTAGATTCGTCCCCGTACGAGCGTCGCTGCTGATGGCGGTCGATCAGGCACCCGCGGTCACACCGCGCGCCTGGTCGAGGGAGAGAGGTCCTGCGACGGATCGTGTTGGAGCACGGCGCCCGCGGCGTCGAACGGCGGTGGACGACACCGCCGGTTCGCCGCGTCCGGACGCCCGGCTGCGACACACCCCCGGACCTTGGCCACATCCCCCCACGCAGCGAGGAGCTGACGCATGTCGTCCAACACCACCGGTGACTTCAAGGTCGCCGATCTCTCCCTTGCCCCGTTCGGCCGCAAGGAGATCCAGCTGGCCGAGCACGAGATGCCCGGCCTGATGTCCATCCGCAAGGAGTTCGCGGCCGCTCAGCCGCTGGCCGGCGCGCGGATCACCGGCTCGCTGCACATGACCGTGCAGACCGCCGTGCTGATCGAGACCCTGGTCGCGCTGGGCGCCGAGGTCCGCTGGTGCTCCTGCAACATCTTCTCCACCCAGGACCACGCCGCCGCCGCCGTCGCGGTCGGCCCCGAGGGCACCCCCGAGAACCCCTCCGGCGTTCCGGTCTTCGCCTGGAAGGGCGAGACCCTGGACGAGTACTGGTGGTGCACCGAGCAGGCGGTCAGCTGGCCGAACGGCCAGACCCCGAACATGATCCTGGACGACGGCGGCGACGTCACCCTGCTGATCCACAAGGGCGTCGAGTTCGAGAAGGCCGGTGCCGCGCCGGACCCGTCCACCGCGGACAACGACGAGTTCCGGATCATCCTGGAGCTGCTCAACCGCACCCTCAAGGACAGCCCGACCAAGTGGACCGAGGTCGCCGCCACCATCAAGGGCGTCACCGAGGAGACCACCACCGGCGTCCACCGCCTGTACGAGATGCACCGCGACGGCAAGCTGCTGTTCCCGGCCATCAACGTCAACGACGCCGTGACCAAGTCGAAGTTCGACAACAAGTACGGCTGCCGCCACTCGCTGATCGACGGCATCAACCGCGCCACCGACGTACTGATCGGCGGCAAGGTCGCGGTCGTCGCGGGCTACGGCGACGTGGGCAAGGGCTGCGCCGAGTCGCTGCGCGGCCAGGGCGCCCGGGTGATCATCACCGAGATCGACCCGATCTGCGCCCTGCAGGCGGCGATGGACGGCTACCAGGTCACCACCCTTGAGGAGGTCGTCTCGATCGCCGACATCTTCATCACCACCACGGGCAACAAGGACATCATCCTTGCCGAGCACATGGAGAAGATGAAGCACCAGGCGATCGTCGGCAACATCGGCCACTTCGACAACGAGATCGACATCGCCGGCCTCACCAAGCTCCCGGGCATCGTGAAGACCGAGGTCAAGCCGCAGGTCCACGAGTGGCGCTTCGCGGACGGCCACACGATCATCCTGCTGTCCGAGGGCCGCCTGCTGAACCTGGGCAACGCGACCGGTCACCCGTCGTTCGTGATGTCCAACTCCTTCGCGAACCAGACGATCGCGCAGATCGAGCTCTTCACCAAGACCGCGGAGTACCCGATCGGCGTCTACGTGCTGCCGAAGCACCTGGACGAGAAGGTCGCCCGTCTCCACCTCGACGCGCTGGGCGTCAAGCTCACCGTGCTGACCAAGGACCAGGCCGACTACATCGGCGTCCCGGTCGAGGGCCCGTACAAGGCGGAGCAGTACCGCTACTGACGCACGACAGCCGTACGGCCGGGGCTCCCTCGCGGACCCCGGCCGTACGGCTGTCCGCGCTGGCCTAGGCTTTCGACCATGCCCAACGGCCGATACTCGCTCCACGACCCGCACGACCACGCCCCGCTCGGCGAGGAGCGGTTCAGCTGCGCACCCGGCCCCGCCGGCTGGCGCTACGTCTC
Source organism: Kitasatospora sp. MAP12-44 (assembly GCF_029892095.1). Taxonomy (NCBI): domain Bacteria; kingdom Bacillati; phylum Actinomycetota; class Actinomycetes; order Kitasatosporales; family Streptomycetaceae; genus Kitasatospora; species Kitasatospora sp. MAP12-44. The sequence goes on along the minus strand of NZ_JARZAE010000004.1, from coordinate 3,243,402 downwards.
CAAGACCTACGCGCCCGACGGCAGCACGCTGGGCACCGTCGACCTCACCCTCGACTCGCGCAGCCGTCCGCTGCGGATGGAGCTGCGCTCCGGGGGCTGGCAGGTCCGCGGCGGCGCGGTGGACGGCGTCGCCTGGCTGCGCACCGATGCCGCGGATCCGGCCGGCACGCTCGCGGTCGAGGGCCACGACCGGGCACACGGCTTCAGCGGCGACTCGCCGGCCTTCCTGATCGCCACCGCGCGGCTGCTGCGCCTGACGTCGGGAGGCAGCGCCCGGGTACGACTGGTCTCCTTCACGGGCGCGGCGCTGGCCCCGCGCACCTTCGACCAGGGCTGGACGCTGGAGGGCTTCGAGGAGCATCCGACCGACAGCGGGCCGCTGCTGGTCGAGCGCTACCAGGTGGCCGACCTGGAGACGGGCGAGCAGCGGCTGGTGCACCTGGCGGGGGACGTGGTGCTGGCGGCACCGGGCATCGAACTGGAGGAGCTGCAGTCGCCGCCCAACCCGTGGCCGGCGCTCAGCCCGGGAGAGTGAACCCGCTGTCGGTGGGCTGGGGGAGGACGGGTGCGGGCGCCGCGGGCAGTGGGGCCGTCTGCGGTGCCGTCTGCGGGGCCTGGCCGGTCGTCCGGTCCCACTCTCGGCGCTGCCGCTCGGTGAGCACCGCGCCCAGGTAGCTCGCCGGGTCCAGCCCGACCGGCACCGGCCAGTTGGTCCGCGCGGCCACCTCCGCGGCCAGTCCCACCGCCATCCGGTAGGCCACCTCCGGGTCCAACTGTCCTACGCGTGACAACAGTTGACGAATCGCAAGCCAGAGCTCGGCCGGCACCGCCGACAGCTCCAACCGGACCAGCTCGGCCCCCAGCGCGTGCAGCACCTGCGGCGGGGGAGGGGCGAACGTGGTCGTCGCCCCGCGACCTGCCGCCACCCGCTCACGGATCACCAGGGTGCCCGCGAAGATATCGCCGAGCCGGCGGCCCTCGGGCGAGATCAGCGAGCTGATCGCGGCCGGAGCACCGGTCAGCATGATGATCTCGAAGAAGCCCACCAGCCCCCGGACCAGCGCATGCCGGAAGCTCACCGGCCCGCCGTCGGTCCGCACCACGCGCAGGCCGAACGCCAGCTTCCCCAGCGACTTCCCCCGTGTGAGCGTCTCGACCAGGATCGGCAGTGCGACCAGGAAGAACACCGTCAGGCTCAGCATCACCGCTGCGGCGGCAGCACCGTCCAGGTTCGGCTGGATCACCATCAGGGCCACTGCGCAGATGAAGAAGGCCGCTACCTCCACCACCAGGTCCAGCAGCACCGCGACAGCCCGGCTGGGCAGTTTCGCCGTCCGCAGACCGAGGACCACGGCCTCACCCGTCACCAGGTCGCTCACTGCACCCCGCCCGTTCCATCCGGTCCGCAACCCCACGGATCTTCAGCGGCCAACATACGGGTCCCCCCGTCGGCCGGGAAGGGCGGCATCCGGGACGACCGACCGCACCCCTTGAGCCGACCTGCCGCTCTGGCAAGCTGTGCCCCAGAGTCGGCGCCGTCCCAACCCCTTGCGCCCGTCAGCCCACTTGGAGTGAGCCGCCATGGACCTGGACGTCTTCGTCGCCGCCCACCAGGGCGAGTGGGCGCGCCTGGAACTCCTCAGCCGCCGGCGTCGACTCACCGGGACGGAGGCCGACGAGCTGGTCACGCTCTACCAGCGCGCCACCGGCCATCTCGCCCGGATCCAGTCCAGCGCCCCGGATCCCGCCCTGGAGGCGCGCCTGACCACACTGGTCGCCCGCGCCCGCAACGCCGTCACCGGAAGCCGGGCGGCCGGCTGGCGGGATGTCGGCCGCTACTTCGCGGCGAGCTTCCCGGCCGCCCTCTACCGCTCGCGCCGCTGGTGGATCCCGATCGCCGTGGTCTCTGTGCTGATGTCGGCGCTGATCGCGTGGTGGGTGTCGACCCACCCCGAGGTCCAGGCCAGCCTGGCCACCCCCGCCCAACTGCGCGAGATGACCAAGCCCGGCGGCGAGTACCAGGCCTACTACTCGGACCGCCCCGCCAGCTCCTTCGCCGCCCAGGTCTGGACGAACAACGCCTGGATCGCGGCCCAGTGCCTGGTCTTCGGCGTCTTCCTCGGCCTCCCGGTCCTCTGGGTGCTGCTGCAGAACGTCCTGAACCTCGGCATCGGCCTGGGCCTGATGGCCTCCGCCGGCCGGCTGGACCTGTTCCTCGGCCTGCTGCTGCCGCACGGTCTGCTCGAACTGACGGCGGTCTTCGTGGCCGGCGGCCTCGGCCTGCGCCTCGGCTGGACGGTCATCGACCCGGGCCCCCGCAAACGCGCCGTCGCACTCGCGGAGGAGGGGCGCGCGACCATCGGAATGGCGATGGGGCTGGCCGCCGTTCTCTTCGTCAGCGGAATTCTCGAAGCATTCGTCACCCCCTCGGGCCTCCCCACCTGGGCCCGGATCGGTATCGGGGTGACGGCGGAGACCCTGTTCCTCCTTTACGCCCTGGTCCTCGGCCGCCGCGCCGCCCAGGCCGGCCAGCGCGGCGACATCGAGGAAGCCGACCGCGCAGACCTGCAGCCTGTGGCGGCCTGACCCACTCTGACCTGGTAGTCTTCTCTCCACGCCGCAAAGACCGTTGACACGGACTGGACCGGCTAGTAGATTCGAACGGTTGGCTTCGACTGGACAACGGTCGAGAGCAAGCGCTAGTGTCCACGACACAGCAGGCTGAGGCAGGCGCATCCACGATGCGAGCCCGGCAAGCGAAACCCGGAAACAAAACCTCCGAAAGTCTTTGATAGACTTCGCTGGCAAGTTGAAGGAAATCAGCTCGGCAGAAAATGCAGCGAAGAAAGCATCGGTAAAACGGTGCGAATCGGATCTGATAAGCTGGGCGAAGAACGAAACGAAGTACTGAACGAAGCGCTCGGAGATACTGCGAAGGCAGTTCGAAGAAAGCGTCCGTTCCTTGAGAACTCAACAGCGTGCCAAAAGTCAACGCCAGATATGTTGACATCCCCGGCCTTGATCTTCGGATCGGGGTTGGAGATTCCTTTTGAAGTAATACACAGCGAGGACGCAGTGCACGTGACCACCCTATTCCGGTGGTTGTCGTGCCGCTCAACGCGGGTGTAAGCCCGGTGCTTTTAATTAGGCACAGTGGGAAGACATTCACGGAGAGTTTGATCCTGGCTCAGGACGAACGCTGGCGGCGTGCTTAACACATGCAAGTCGAACGATGAAGCCTTCGGGTGGATTAGTGGCGAACGGGTGAGTAACACGTGGGAAATCTGCCCTGCACTCTGGGACAAGCCTTGGAAACGAGGTCTAATACCGGATATGACCTGTCCTCGCATGGGGATGGGTGGAAAGCTCCGGCGGTGCAGGATGATCCCGCGGCCTATCAGCTTGTTGGTGGGGTAATGGCCTACCAAGGCGACGACGGGTAGCCGGCCTGAGAGGGCGACCGGCCACACTGGGACTGAGACACGGCCCAGACTCCTACGGGAGGCAGCAGTGGGGAATATTGCACAATGGGCGAAAGCCTGATGCAGCGACGCCGCGTGAGGGATGAAGGCCTTCGGGTCGTAAACCTCTTTCAGCAGGGAAGAAGCGCAAGTGACGGTACCTGCAGAAGAAGCACCGGCTAACTACGTGCCAGCAGCCGCGGTAATACGTAGGGTGCGAGCGTTGTCCGGAATTATTGGGCGTAAAGAGCTCGTAGGCGGCTTGTCGCGTCGGATGTGAAAGCCCGGGGCTTAACCCCGGGTCTGCATTCGATACGGGCAGGCTAGAGTGTGGTAGGGGAGATCGGAATTCCTGGTGTAGCGGTGAAATGCGCAGATATCAGGAGGAACACCGGTGGCGAAGGCGGATCTCTGGGCCATTACTGACGCTGAGGAGCGAAAGCGTGGGGAGCGAACAGGATTAGATACCCTGGTAGTCCACGCCGTAAACGGTGGGAACTAGGTGTTGGCGACATTCCACGTCGTCGGTGCCGCAGCTAACGCATTAAGTTCCCCGCCTGGGGAGTACGGCCGCAAGGCTAAAACTCAAAGGAATTGACGGGGGCCCGCACAAGCAGCGGAGCATGTGGCTTAATTCGACGCAACGCGAAGAACCTTACCAAGGCTTGACATATGCCGGAAACGGCCAGAGATGGTCGCCCCCTTGTGGTCGGTATACAGGTGGTGCATGGTTGTCGTCAGCTCGTGTCGTGAGATGTTGGGTTAAGTCCCGCAACGAGCGCAACCCTTGTTCTGTGTTGCCAGCATGCCTTTCGGGGTGATGGGGACTCACAGGAGACTGCCGGGGTCAACTCGGAGGAAGGTGGGGACGACGTCAAATCATCATGCCCCTTATGTCTTGGGCTGCACACGTGCTACAATGGTCGGTACAAAGGGCTGCGATGCCGCGAGGCGGAGCGAATCCCAAAAAGCCGGCCTCAGTTCGGATTGGGGTCTGCAACTCGACCCCATGAAGTTGGAGTTGCTAGTAATCGCAGATCAGCATGCTGCGGTGAATACGTTCCCGGGCCTTGTACACACCGCCCGTCACGTCACGAAAGTCGGTAACACCCGAAGCCGGTGGCCTAACCCGTAAGGGGAGGAGCCGTCGAAGGTGGGACCAGCGATTGGGACGAAGTCGTAACAAGGTAGCCGTACCGGAAGGTGCGGCTGGATCACCTCCTTTCTAAGGAGCACACGGCCGATTGTGAGCAAATGTCTCGCACGGTCAGCTCATGGGTGGAACGTTGACTATTCGGCACACACGGTTGGTTGATACCAGTACTGCACTTCGGTGCGTGGAACGTATCGGCGGGTCGGGTGTGTCGGGCACGTTGTTGGGTCCTGAGGGAACGGCCGTTATGGTCGTTGCTTCAGTGCCGGTCCCACGGACACTGCTCGAGTCTTCGAGTTGTGTAGGTGGGTGTCTGGTCGTTGTTTGAGAACTGCACAGTGGACGCGAGCATCTGTGGCCAAGTTTTTAAGGGCGCACGGTGGATGCCTTGGCACTAGGAACCGATGAAGGACGTGGGAGGCCACGATAGTCCCCGGGGAGCCGTCAACCAGGCTTTGATCCGGGGGTTTCCGAATGGGGAAACCCGGCAGTCGTCATGGGCTGTCACCCGTACCTGAATATATAGGGTATGTGGAGGGAACGAGGGGAAGTGAAACATCTCAGTACCCTCAGGAAGAGAAAACAACCGTGATTCCGGGAGTAGTGGCGAGCGAAACCGGATGAGGCTAAACCGTATTGGTGTGATACCCGGCAGGGGTTGCCAATGCGGGGTCGTGGGAAAGTTCTTCAGTCGTCTGCCGGCGGCTGGGTGAGTCAGAAACCGTATGGATAGTCGAAGGACATGCGAAAGGTCCGGCGTAGAGGGTAAGACCCCCGTAGACGAAATCTGTGCGGCTCACTTGAGCTTCTCCCAAGTAGCACGGAGCCCGAGAAATTCCGTGTGAATCTGGCGGGACCACCCGCTAAGCCTAAATATTCCCTAGTGACCGATAGCGGATAGTACCGTGAGGGAATGGTGAAAAGTACCGCGGGAGCGGAGTGAAATAGTACCTGAAACCGTGTGCCTACAAGCCGTGGGAGCGTCGGACACCAGCTTGCTGTGTGTCTCGTGACTGCGTGCCTTTTGAAGAATGAGCCTGCGAGTTTGCGGTGTGTAGCGAGGTTAACCCGTGTGGGGTAGCCGTAGCGAAAGCGAGTCCGAATAGGGCGTTTGAGTTGCACGCCCAAGACCCGAAGCGGAGTGATCTAGCCATGGGCAGGTTGAAGCGGAGGTAAGACTTCGTGGAGGACCGAACCCACCAGGGTTGAAAACCTGGGGGATGACCTGTGGTTAGGGGTGAAAGGCCAATCAAACTCCGTGATAGCTGGTTCTCCCCGAAATGCATTTAGGTGCAGCGTCACGTGTTTCTTGCCGGAGGTAGAGCACTGGATAGGCGATGGGCCTCACCGGGTTACTGACCTTAGCCAAACTCCGAATGCCGGTAAGTGAGAGCGTGGCAGTGAGACTGTGGGGGATAAGCTCCATGGTCGAGAGGGAAACAGCCCAGAACACCGACTAAGGTCCCTAAGCGTGTGCTAAGTGGGAAAGGATGTGGAGTCGCACAGACAACCAGGAGGTTGGCTTAGAAGCAGCCATCCTTGAAAGAGTGCGTAATAGCTCACTGGTCAAGTGATTCCGCGCCGACAATGTAGCGGGGCTCAAGCACACCACCGAAGTCGTGTCATTGCAGCAATAGGGCCAACGCCTGCTGTGATGGGTAGGGGAGCGTCGTGTGCCGGGTGAAGCAGCGGAGGAATCCAGTTGTGGACGGTTCACGAGTGAGAATGCAGGCATGAGTAGCGATACAAGAGTGGGAAACTCTTGCGCCGATTGACCAAGGGTTCCTGGGTCAAGCTGATCTGCCCAGGGTAAGTCGGGACCTAAGGCGAGGCCGACAGGCGTAGTCGATGGACAACGGGTTGATATTCCCGTACCCGCTTTGAAGCGCCAACGTCGAACCTCTGAATGCTAAAGCCGTGAAGCCGGCCCGGAGTCTTCGGACGAAGGGACGTGGTGGAGCCGCTGACCCAACAGGGTAGTAGGTGAGCGATGGGGTGACGCAGGAAGGTAGTCCAGCCCGGGCGGTGGTTGTCCCGGGGTAAGGGTGTAGGCCGAGTGATAGGCAAATCCGTCACTCATTAAGGCTGAGACCTGATGCCGAGCCGATTGTGGTGAAGTGGATGATCCTATGCTGTCGAGAAAAGCCTCTAGCGAGTTTCATGGCGGCCCGTACCCCAAACCGACTCAGGTGGTCAGGTAGAGAATACCGAGGCGTTCGGGTGAACTATGGTTAAGGAACTCGGCAAAATGCCCCCGTAACTTCGGGAGAAGGGGGGCCATTCCTGGTGATGAGTCTTGCACTCTGAGCTGGGGGTGGCCGCAGAGACCAGCGAGAAGCGACTGTTTACTAAAAACACAGGTCCGTGCGAAGCCGTAAGGCGATGTATACGGACTGACGCCTGCCCGGTGCTGGAACGTTAAGGGGACCGGTTAGTCTGGTTTCGACTAGGCGAAGCTGAGAACTTAAGCGCCAGTAAACGGCGGTGGTAACTATAACCATCCTAAGGTAGCGAAATTCCTTGTCGGGTAAGTTCCGACCTGCACGAATGGCGTAACGACTTCTCGACTGTCTCAACCATAGGCCCGGTGAAATTGCATTACGAGTAAAGATGCTCGTTTCGCGCAGCAGGACGGAAAGACCCCGGGACCTTTACTATAGCTTGATATTGGTGTTCGGTTCGGCTTGTGTAGGATAGGTGGGAGACTTTGAAGCGGCAACGCCAGTTGTCGTGGAGTCGACGTTGAAATACCACTCTGGTCGTGCTGGATGTCTAACCTGGGTCCGTGATCCGGATCAGGGACAGTGTCTGGTGGGTAGTTTAACTGGGGCGGTTGCCTCCTAAAGAGTAACGGAGGCGCCCAAAGGTTCCCTCAGCCTGGTTGGCAATCAGGTGTTGAGTGTAAGTGCACAAGGGAGCTTGACTGTGAGACCGACGGGTCGAGCAGGTGCGAAAGCAGGGACTAGTGATCCGGCGGTGGCTTGTGGAAGCGCCGTCGCTCAACGGATAAAAGGTACCCCGGGGATAACAGGCTGATCTTCCCCAAGAGTCCATATCGACGGGATGGTTTGGCACCTCGATGTCGGCTCGTCGCATCCTGGGGCTGGAGTAGGTCCCAAGGGTTGGGCTGTTCGCCCATTAAAGCGGTACGCGAGCTGGGTTTAGAACGTCGTGAGACAGTTCGGTCCCTATCCGCTGTGCGCGTAGGAATATTGAGAAGGGCTGTCCCTAGTACGAGAGGACCGGGACGGACGAACCTCTGGTGTGCCAGTTGTCCTGCCAAGGGCATGGCTGGTTGGCTACGTTCGGGAGGGATAACCGCTGAAAGCATCTAAGCGGGAAGCCTGCTTCGAGATGAGTATTCCCACCTCCTTGAGAGGGTAAGGCTCCCAGTAGACGACTGGGTTGATAGGCCGGATGTGGAAGCCCAGTAATGGGTGGAGCTGACCGGTACTAATAGGCCGAGGGCTTGTCCTCAGTTGCTCGCGTCCACTGTGTTGTTCTGAAACAACGACCCCATATCCCCACTTGGTCGGGGGTGTGGTGCGGTTGACAGTTTCATAGTGTTTCGGTGGTCATAGCGTGAGGGAAACGCCCGGTTACATTCCGAACCCGGAAGCTAAGCCTCACAGCGCCGATGGTACTGCAGGGGGGACCCTGTGGGAGAGTAGGACGCCGCCGAACAATCATTCCAAGTAACCCCCATCCGAGAAATCGGATGGGGGTTACTTGCGTTTGCGGACATTTCCCGCCCGGCGGTCTGGTGACCGGGGTGGTCGTGAGACGGCCGTCGCCCGGCATACGATCGAGGCATGGCTAGACCAGGTCCTAAGGCCCGCCCCGAACCCCAACCGCGTATCGAGCCCTTCAGCTTGTCGACCGACCCCTTTGTGATGGAGACGTCGCACGAGGTGGCCGGGATGTATCTGGCCCCGCCCGAGCGGGTCCTGGCGCTGCACGTGGACGCCGAGACGGTGCTCCGTCCCAAGCTCCGCGACGCGCTGCAGGAGCTGCGGGACGAGCCGCTGCCGCCGACGGTGACAACACTGCTCTCCAGCCTCGGCACCACCACCGAGAAGGTTCTCGGGACCCTGCACCGCCGCCGGCGCGGCGTGGAGTTCCGCCGCTTCCTGACGCAGCTGGACAGCCAGCTGCCGGAGGTCGGCGAGATCCACCTGATCTGCGACAACTACTTCACGCACAAGTCGCCGACGGTGATGAACTGGCTCCGTGCCCACCCGCGGGTGACGATGCACTTCGCGCCCACCGAGGAGGCCTGGCTCGCGCATGTCGAGCGGTGGTTCGCCTACCAGGCGGCGCGCGAGGCCTTCCACGGTGACAAGTCGTCGGCTGCCGCGCTCTCCAAGGGCATCGCGGACTGGCAGCGCGACAACCAGGCCGCGCAGGTCGAGCAGACCGAGCAGCCCGAGAGTGAGCAGGCCGAGACCGGTCGCGCGCACGTCTGGATCAAGCCGGGCCGCTAGGAACTACAGATAGGAACTACAGGCGCCCGGCGGCTTTGAGCGCGAGGTAGGCGTCGGCCAGGGCCGGCGGGAGCGCGGCCGGTGGGGCGTCCAGGACGGTCGCGCCGTGGCGGGTGAGTTGTTCCGCGACGGCGCGCCGTTCGGCCCGGGTCTGCTCGGCTGCGGCCGCGCCGTAGACGGCCTGCAGGGTGCCGCGCCCTGCGGCCAAAGTCTCCAACCGGGGGTCGGCCACGGCGGCGACCAGGACCTCGTGGCGCTGGGTCAGGCGGGGGAGCAGCGATACCAGCCCGTCCTGTGCCGAGCCGGCGTCGAGGCCGGTCAGCAGGACGATCAGCGAGCGGCGCGGGGCGAGTTGCAGGGCGGCGCTGGTGAGTGCGCGCAGGTCGGTTTCGACCAGCGCGGGCTCCAGCACGGCCATCGCGTTGGTGAACGAGGGCAGCACGTCGGCGGCGGAGCGGCCGACCACCGCGCCACGCCGGCGCAGGTCGTGGGCGAGCAGGTCCACCCGGTCACCCGCCTTGGTGGCCAGGGCGGCGAGCAGCAGGGCGGCGTCCAACGATGCGTCCAGGCGCGGGGCGTCGCCGACCCGGCCGGCCGAGGTGCGGCCGGTGTCCAGGACGATGAGGATGTGCCGGTCGCGCTCGGGCCGCCAGGTGCGGACGGCGACGGTGTGCCGCCGGGCGCTGGCCCGCCAGTCGATCGAGCGCACGTCGTCGCCCGGCAGGTACTCGCGCAGGCTGTCGAACTCGGTGCCCTGACCCCGGCTCAACAGCGAGGTGCGGCCGTCGAGTTCGCGGAGCCTGGCGAGCCGGGACGGCAGGTGCTTGCGGCTGCTGAACGGCGGCAGGGCACGCAGCGTCCAGGCGATGTCGTGCGACCCCTGCCGTCCGGCCAGGCCGAGCGGGCCGAGCGAGCGAATGGTCACCCGGTGGGCGTGCTGGTCGCCGCGGCGGGTGGGGCAGAGCTCGGTGGTGACCCGGCGCCGTTCGCCCGGCGGCACGAGCAGCCGGTGGCGGGAGGCGGTCAGCTCGGTCCCGGGTCGGAAGGCGGAGGGCGCCCAGGCGTCCCGCAGGGCGGCCCGCAGCAGCCGTCCCGAAGGGTTGGCGACGGTCAGCCCGACGCTCGCGGGCTCGCCGAGCCGCACCGAACTGTCACCCTCCCGGGTCAGCTGCAGCCCGCGGACCGGTGCGGCGAGCAGCAGATCGACCAGGACCGCCGCGAGCAGCGGCAGGGTGACGACCGCGATCCCCAGCCAGGAGGGCAGCAGAAGCCCGACCACCAGCGCGCCGAGTGCGGCGAACAGGGCAGTGCGGCCGGTGAGGGCCATGGCGGGCTCCTAACAGGGGAGTTGGCGGGGGAGGGTCAGCGCGGGGCGGGGGTCTGCGCGAGCACGGCCTGGATGACCGAGTCGGCGGTGACGCCCTCCATCTCCGCCTCGGCCCGCAGCTGGACGCGGTGGCGCAGGGTCGGCAGCGCGAGTGCCTTGACGTCGTCGGGCGTCACGTAGTCGCGGCCGGCCAGCCAGGCCCAGGCCCGGGCGGTGCTCAGCAGCGCGGTGGCGCCACGCGGCGAGACGCCGATGGACAACGAGGGCGACTGCCGCGTGGCCCGGCACAGGTCGACGATGTAGGCGAGCACCTCGGGTGAGACGGTCAGCCCGGCGATGGCGGCGCGCGCGGCGGCCAGGTCGGCGGGGCCGGCCACCGGGCGGACCCCGGCGGCGTGCAGATCGCGCGGGTCGAAGCCGGCCGCGTGCCGGCTGAGCACCTGGAACTCCTGCTCCCGGGTGGGCAGCGGGAGGATCAGCTTGATCAGGAAGCGGTCGAGCTGGGCCTCGGGCAGCGGGTAGGTGCCCTCGTACTCCAGGGGGTTCTGCGTCGCGGCCACCAGGAACGGGACGGGCAGCGGGCGCGGCTCGCCGTCCACCGTGACCTGGCGCTCCTCCATCGCCTCCAGCAGCGAGGCCTGGGTCTTGGGCGGGGTCCGGTTGATCTCGTCGGCCAGCAGCAGGTTGGTGAAGACCGGGCCGGGCTGGAAGGAGAACTCGGCGGTGCGGGCGTCATAGACCAGCGAGCCGGTGACGTCGCCGGGCATCAGGTCGGGGGTGAACTGGATGCGCTTGGTCTCCAGGCTCAGGGCGGTGGAGAGGGTGCGGACCAGCAGTGTCTTTGCCACCCCCGGAACACCTTCGAGCAGCACATGACCGCCGCACAGCAGCGCGACGACGAGGCCCGTGACGGCGGCGTCCTGGCCGACCACGGCCTTGCCGATCTCGGCGCGCAGAGCGGTCAGTGCCTGCCGGGGGTCGTTGGGCGGCGCGGCGCTGTCGGCGGGTGCTACGGGGGCGGACTGCTCGGTCACGGCTGTCGTACCTGCCTTTCCAGGGCATCGAGGTCGTCGGCGAGCCGCAGCAGTGCGGCGTCGTCGGTGGGGGGCGGGCCGTACAGCAGGGCGTGCGGCCCGCCGGGGTCGACCGGCGCGGGGAGCCGGCCGGCGAGGGCGGTGAGCAGCGCGGTGCCGTCCGGCTCGCCGACGGTCAGCGGGACGCCGAGGACGGCCGCCAGCCGGTGCCGGGCGGCCCGGCGCAGGCTCGTGGCAGCCTGTTCGCGTGCCTTGGCGCGCTGGTAGAGCCGGGCGCGGCCCTCGGTGGTCTCGGCGGCGCGGACCACCACGGGGAGGTCCTCGCTGACCACCGGACCCAGCCGACGCGCTCGCCAGAGCGCGGCCAGCACGGCCGCGAGGGCGAGCTGCAGGGCGGCCCAGGACCAGCCCCGGGGTATCAGGTCGGTGAAGCTGCGCTGCTGGGCCTGCTGCGGCGCGCTGCTGTAGTCGGGCAGGTACCAGGTGAGGTGGGGCTGCGCGCCGAGCAGGCCGAGCGCGAGCGAGGCGTTGCCGTCCTGGGCGAGTGCCTGGTTGGTGAGGAAGCGGCCCGAGCCGAGCACGATCACCTCGGTGCCGCTTGGTTCGGTGGTCCGCACCAGGGACGGATGGCCTTCGCGCGGGTAGCAGGCGAGGGTGTCGTCGTCGGCGGCGTAGAGCTGTCCGCCGAGCTGGACGCTGCCGGCCCGCTGGGCTTCGGGGAGCGAGCAGCTCGGCTGGGTGCTGGCGGAGGCGATGCCCAGCGGGACGCCGGCTGCCTCGGCGGGATGCACGTCGGGCGCCAGGATGCTCAGCGCGGCGTCGCCGGGGGATATCAGGATCACCCGGCGGTGTCCGGCGGCGGCCAGCGCGCGCAGCTGATCCGGGCTCAGCAGGTCGGGCAGCGGCAGCAGGACGGTGTCGGCGCCGGCGGAGTCGTCGAGGGCGGCGGGGGTGTCCACGGGATCGACGGTGATGCCCTGCTGGCGCAGCAGCTGCGCGGTCGCCCGGCCGCCGTCCGGGTCGGCGGAGCGCGGGTCGAGCGCGGGGTAGCCGCCGCTGTCACCGAGGCCGCCGACGAGCAGCGCGGCCAGCAGCAGGACAGCTGCGCCGAGCAGGAACCAGCGGGAGCGGCGCCAGAGTTGACGAGCCGTCGGGGACAGCGCGGTGGTCGGCGCGCTGGTCGGGGCGGCGGTCGGGGTGAGCGTCACGCCAGGCCTCCCGGGGAGGGCACGGCCGGGCGGGTGCGCTCCAGTCGACCGTCCAGCTCGGCCAGCAGCTGGTAGTCGGCGCCGGCGGCGGCGCGGTCGCCGAACGCGACGTCGTCGAAGACCCGGGCCGCCTCGCGCAGCGCGGCGGCGTGCTCGGGCAGGAACCGGCCGGCCTCGGCGGCCGCCTCGTCCGCGGTGCGGCCCGGGCGGGCATCCAGCAGGGTGCGTTCCTCCAGCGCGCGGACCAGCGCGCGCATCTGCTCCCGTACGGCCTGCGGCCAGTCGCCCGCCTCGGCGTGCCGGCGGGCCGCCGCGCGGTGCTCGGCGGCGGTGCGCGGGCCCTCGGCGCTGAACAGCGCGGCGGCGGTCTGTGCAGCACGGCCCGGCCGGCCGAGTCGCCACCACAGGCCGGCGCCGATCAGCACGGCGATCACCAGGAAGAACACCAGACCGGCGACGCCGCTGCCGGTCGTCGAGCCGATCCCGCCGAGCAGGTGGTCCAGCTGGGCCCAGAGCCAGTCGGTGACCCGCTGCGCGAGGCTCGGATCGTGCCGGTGGTAGGCCGGGTCGAGCAGCTCGTTGCGCGCGGCGTCGCGGGCCGGGTCGCGCGGCACGGCCACCGGGCTGCCGGCCGCCGCCAGTGCCCGATCCCCCCAGGTGGGCACGGCGGTCAGCCCTCCGCGGGTGGTGCGGGCCGGTCGGCCGTGCCGTAGCCGGGCAGGCCGGCCGCGCGGGCCAGCTCGATGTCCAGGGCCTCTCGGCGGATTCGCTGGTCGACGTAGAGCAGCACGTTGATGCCGGCCTGAGCCGGGATGCTCAGCATCGAGCCGATGATGGAGCCGAGGGTCGTGATGACCAGGGCCCCGAGCGGCACCGTGGCGGCCGCGGTGCCGCTCAGCGGGCTCAGCGGCGAGCCGCCCGCGGTCGCGGCCACCAGGGTGAACGGGATGGAGATCATCGCGCTGAGCATCATGGCCAGCAGGTAACCGAGCAGCGATACGCCGAGGATCCGCCACCAGGAGCCGCGCACCAGCCGCCGGGAGCGGGCCATGGCGGCGAGCACGCCCTGCTTCTCCAGCATCAGGGCCGGTGCGGACAGGCTCAGCCGGACGCCCATCCAGATGGCGACGCCCAGGCCGGCGAGCAGCACGGGGACGCCGATCAGGGCGGTGAGCGTGCTCGGGACCTGCGCCACGGACCCGACGATCAGCGGGATCGCCGAGGCGATCACGATGCCGGAGACGATCAGCGCCAGCAGCAGGCTGAGGCCCACCAGACGCCAGAGCTGCGGGCGGGCGGCGCGCCAGGCGGCGGCGACGGTGACCGGCTCGCCGACGATGGCCTTGCTGATCACGATGGTCAGCAGCGCGGTCAGCACCAGGCTGGCCAGCAGGCTCAGCAGCAGGGAGACGCCCAGCCCGATCACCGCGGGGGCGCTCGTCGTGGAGCCGTGGCTCGCCCACTCCACCGCCGCGGTGGTGCTGTTGACCAGCACCGAGACGATCAGCGACAGGCCGAGGACCGGGCGCCAGTGCTTGCGGACGGTGGAGATCGAGCCGTCCAGGATCTCGCCGATGCCCAGCGGCCGCAGCGGGATCACGCCGGGCTTGGGGCTCGGCGGCGGACCCCAGCCGGGGTACGGGCCACCGGGGCGAGCCCCCCAGCCCTGCTGCGCGCCTCCCCAGCCCTGTGGCGGCGCCCAGCGCTGCTGCGGGACCTGCTGCGCCTGCGGGGCGTGCGGGTCGCCGTAGGGCGCGCCGGTGTAGGGCGGCGGCACGGGCGCCCCACCGGGCGCGCGGTCGGCGCCTTGACCGGGGTCGGAGGGTGCCGACGTACCGTCCGGCCCGGAGGGAGTCGCGGCCGGCGGCCGGGTGTCCTCGGGCTCGGAGTCGGACGAGCTGGGGGAGACCCAGCCCGGGGTGTCGGTCATCACTGCTCCTCGGCGTGGGGCGGTGCCCCAGGATGGTGGTGTGGCGCTTTCGTGCCGCCCATCGTGCCATGGTGGCGAGAAGCACCCCAGGGGTGCCTGGTTGCTGATCGACAACGGAGTCGACGGGACCGGTCTAGTGGGGAGTTTGGGTCGATATGGGCGGTCTTGGCGCAGTGTCCGAAGGGAAAAAGGCACTGCTGTGCGGCAGGTCACAATCCGGTAATGAGAGGATGGGCGCATGAAAGGTCGCGTCCTCGTCGTAGATGACGACACCGCACTCGCCGAGATGCTCGGCATTGTGCTGCGTGGTGAGGGTTTTGAGCCGTTTTTCGTCGCCGATGGGGACAAGGCGCTTGCCGTGTTCCGGGAGACCAAGCCGGACCTGGTGCTGCTTGACCTGATGCTGCCCGGCCGCGACGGTATCGACGTCGCCCGGCAGATCAGGGCGGAGTCCGGCGTGCCCATCGTCATGCTCACCGCCAAGACCGACACGGTCGACATCGTGGTGGGCCTGGAGTCGGGTGCCGACGACTATGTGGTCAAGCCGTTCAAGCCCAAGGAGCTGGTGGCCCGGGTGCGCGCGCGGTTGCGCCGTGCCGAGGAGCCCACGCCCGAGCAGCTGACCATAGGTGATCTGGTCATCGATGTGGCCGGGCACTCCGTGAAGCGGGACGGCCGGGGCATCCCGCTGACGCCGCTGGAGTTCGACCTGCTGGTCGCGCTGGCCCGCAAGCCCTGGCAGGTGTTCACCCGCGAGGTGCTGCTGGAGCAGGTCTGGGGCTACCGGCACGCCGCCGACACCCGGTTGGTGAACGTGCACGTCCAGCGCCTGCGGTCCAAGATCGAGAAGGACCCGGAGCGTCCGGAGATCGTGGTCACCGTCCGCGGTGTCGGCTACAAGGCCGGGCCCAGCTGACGTGACGCATGACGTTCCTGCCTCCCCGCCCGGCCCGGTGGCCGGCGGGGAGGAGAGCATGGCGACGGCCGTACCGCACCGGGGCCGGATCTCGGTGTTCGGGCTGCTCGGCCGTCAGTTCCGCCGACCGGTCAACCGGATATCGGCCCTCTACCGGCGGTCCATCCAGCTGCGCGTGGTGGCCGCGACCCTGCTGCTCGCCGTCGCGCTGGTGGTGGTCCTGGGCATCGTGGTGATGGCGCAGGTCCGCACCGGTCTGCTGGACGCCAAGATGAACGCCGCACAGGAGCAGGCCCGCGGCGGCTTCACCACCGCACAGGCGCAGAGCAACGCGCTGGCCGACTCGCGTCCCAAGACCGGCAACACCGGCGACCCGAGCCCCAGCGAGACCGGGAACCTGGCTGGCCAATCAGGTCAGCAGCCTGGCCAGCGGCGGGCAGGGCGTCTACTCGGTGGTCGGGCTGGTCCCGTCCACCGACCAGAACGCGATCAGCGGCTCCTCACTGAGCCTGGCCCGGGTCACCGGCTACGTCACCCTCGCGACCATCTCCAGCCAGTTGCAGGAGGACGTCGGCAAGGACCCGGGGGTCCCGCACCAGCAGACCACCGTGATCCACCGCACCACCAGCTCGGGGCAGCAGACCTCGGAGCGCGGCCTGGTGATCGGCGAGCAGCTGCGCGGGCCCGCGAACACCGACTACCAGCTCTACTTCGCCTTCTCGTTCGCCCAGGAGGACAAGACCCTGGGTCTGGTCGCCGGGACCCTGGCGACGGCCGGGGTCTTCATCGTGGCGCTGCTCGGCGGCGTCGCCTGGCTGGTGGCTCGCCAGGTGGTCACCCCGGTCCGGATGGCGGCCGGCATCGCCGAGCGGCTCGCGGACGGGCACCTGGAAGAGCGGATGAAGATCACCGGCACGGACGACATCGCCCGGCTGGGGGAGTCCTTCAACCGGATGGGCGGGGCGCTGCACACCCAGATCCGCCAGCTGGAGGAGCTCTCCCGGGTGCAGCGGCGCTTCGTCTCGGACGTCTCGCACGAGCTGCGCACCCCGCTGACCACCGTGCGGATGGCCGCCGACCTGATCTACGACAGCCGCGAGGACCTCGATCCGATGGCGGCCAGGTCGGCGGAGCTGCTGCAGGGCCAGCTGGACCGCTTCGAGTCGCTGCTCGCCGACCTGCTGGAGATCAGCCGGTTCGACGCCGGAGCGGCGATCCTGGATGCCGAGCCGGTGGACCTGCGCGACATCGTGGCGCGGGTCGCCGACGCGGCCGATCCGCTGGCCCGGCTCAAGGGCAGCGCGGTCGTACTGCGCGGCGCCGACGAGCCGGTGGTCGCCGAGGTCGACCCGCGGCGGATCGAGCGGATCATGCGCAACCTGGTGGTGAACGCGCTGGAGCACGGTGAGGGCCGGGACGTGGTGATCCAGTTCGGCTCGGCCGAGGGTGCCGTCGCGGTCGGCGTGCGGGACTACGGCATCGGACTGAAGCCCGGCGAGGCGTCCCGGGTCTTCCACCGCTTCTGGCGGGCGGACCCGTCCCGGGTGCGCACCACGGGCGGCACCGGCCTCGGGCTCTCGATCGCCGTCGAGGACGCCCATCTGCACGGCGGCTGGCTGCAGGCCTGGGGCGAGCCGGGCGGCGGCTCGCACTTCCGGCTCACCCTGCCGCGCACCCGCGGCGGCGAGATCGGCCGGGCGCCGTTCCGCCTGGAGCCGGAGGACTCGCGCTACAACCGGGGTCTGCGGGCCCAGGGCACGCCGTACCAGCGGGCCATGCGGCCCTCCGGCGCGACGGCGCTGACCGTCACCGGCGAGCCGACGGTGGTCCCGGAGACCCCCAGCGGCACCGGCGGCGGGTTCGGACCGGGACTGGGCGGGGTGCTGAGCATCGGGCCCGGGCTCGGCTCCAAGCCGCTGCCCAAGGGACCGGTCGTGGACCCCTCGGACGTCCGTGCGGCGGCCGCCGGGTACGGCGCGGTCGGTGCCCATGTGGTGGTCGACCGTACGCTTCACCGGCCCGCTGGCGGGGCGGTCGGGCCAGCGACGACAGCGGACACGGAGGGGTCAAAGGGTGGGGACGATCAGGAGTAAGCCCGTTGCCTGGGGCGTCTGGGCTGTCCTGACCGCGCTGCTCGCGGCCGGGTGCACCACGATGCCCGACAGCGGCGATCCCGAGCGGATCGCCCCGCCGCCGGGCGCCGGGGGCGACAACGGGGTGCAGGTCAGGGTGATCCCGGTGCCGCCGCGTGACGGGCAGACCCCGCGCGAGGTGCTGCAGAACTTCCTGGACGCCTCGATCGCCGACGAGCGCGGCTACAACACCGCGCAGCAGTACCTGACGCCGAACGCGGTCAAGACCTGGCGGCCGGACGACGGGGTGGTGATCCTGCGCAACACCACGCCGGGCCCGACCGCCACCGAGAGCGACTCGGCGAGCACCCAGATATCCATCCACTCCCCCGAGGTCGGGCAGCTGGATGCCAAGCACACCTACTCGGCGGTCGAGGACGACAGTTACGAGGCTGCCTTCACCCTGGTCAATGTCGCCAAGGACGCCAGGGACGCGAGCAGGGCGCAGTGGCGGATCGACGATCTGCCGGGTGGGTTGATCGTCAACCAGACCAACTTCGCCAACACCTACCAGCAGGTGGACCGGTACTTCTACACCGCGCCCGACCCGACGCAGCCCGTCACCCAGCAGCCGGTGCTGGTGCCGGACCCGATCTACCTGCGCCGCCGGGTCGACCCGGCCAGCGCCGCGGCCACCGCCGTGGCCATGGGCCCCTCCGACTGGCTCGGCCCGGCCGTGCACTCCGCGTTCGGTGACGCCAAGATCGTCGGATCGGTCGGCGGGGACGACCCGAGGACCCCGCGGGTGCAGGTCGACGGCACCGCCGTCAACGGCGCCGGCTGCCAACTGATCGCGGCCCAGCTCTACTTCACGCTGTCCAGCCAGGCCGGCGGCAGCGGTTCGCTCGACTCGGTGACGCTGACCAACCGGCACAACTCCACGCTCTGCACGCTGACTTCGGCACAGGCCAAGGTCCTGCCGTCCGCGCCGGGAGCGCTGGCCGGCACGATCGGCGCCAGCACGCCGGCGTACTACCGCAACGAGGTCAGCGGGAGCCTGTACCGGATGTCCGGGCAGGACAACTCCGCCCCGGTGCCGGGCGCCCTCGGCGCGGCGACCCAGCCCGCCGGGCTGGCCCCGACGGCCGACCACCTGATGGGGCCGTTCGCGGTCAGCCGGGACAACAAGCAGGCCGCGGTGGTCAGCGACGATGCCAAGGACCTGTACCTGGCCGGCCTCGCGAATGGCGAGAAGCTCGGCCCGCCGGTGGCCGTCAGCCATGCCCCGAACCCCCAGCAGGGCTTCACCTCGCCCAGTTGGGACGGCTACGGCGGACTCTGGGTGGTGGACCGCGACCCGGCCGCCCCCGAGGTCCTGCTGATCCGGGGCCCGGTCCACACGGTGGTCAATGTGGACCTCCCCGCGGGTCACACGGTCGACGGGATCAAGCTCTCCTCGGACGGCACCCGGGCGGCTCTGCTGCTCAAGGACGGCAGCGGGGCGACGAGCCTGGCGCTCGGCCTGGTGCTGCGTTCCGGCACGCCCGACGCGCCGGTCGTGCAGATCGGCTCGCTGCGCCTGCTCGCCCCGCAGCTCGACGTCACCTCGGTCTCCTGGGCCGACACCGACCTGCTGCTGGTGCTCGGCAAGGAGACCGACAGCGTCCCGCAGCTGCACTACGTGCAGACGGACGGTTCGCAGATCGCCGACTCGCCGCTGCAGGCGGTGGACGGGATGACCGTGGTGGCCGCCTCGGAGTCCCGCACGGACTCGGTGCTCGCGGACTCCGCGGACCCCGAGCACGCCATCTACGGCCAGGGCGGCAACGCCGCGTGGCAGTGGCGGGCCTACGCCAAGCATGGAGCGCTGCCGGGCTACCCCGGCTGACGGCGCCGATGGACGGCGCGCGGCAGTCGCCCGCCGACGGCCCGGCGGGCGGTGGCGGCGACGGTCGCGGCGGCCAGCGGTGGCGCTCCGGCGGCGGCCAGCGCCCGGGCCGCCTCGGCGAGGCTGGCGCCGGTGGTCACCAGATCGTCCACCAGGATGATCTGACGGCCGGCCAGCCGAGGGCGCAGCGCGCGCGGGACTGCCAGTGCGCCGTGCAGATTTCGGTGCCGCGCGGCCGCACCGAGCCCGGCCTGGTCGGCGACGCCGCGGGACGGGCGCAGCGCCGGGCCGACCTGGCAGGGCAGCCCGGCGCGGCTCAACTCCCGTGCGGCGCAGCGGGCCAGGCGCAGCATCGGGTCGTGACCGCGGGCCCGCACCGCTCGCCGGGCCGAGGGGACCGGGACCAGCAGGACGCCCTGCGGGGGTCGGGTATCGGTTTCAGCCAGCGCCGAGTTGACCGCGCCGGCCAGGACGGCGCCGAGCGGACCGGCCAGCCGTAGCGCGCCGCGCTCCTTGTGGGCGAGCAGCAGCCGGCGCACCGGATCCGCGTACACCGCACAGGAGTGCACCGGCGGCAGGCCCGCCGGGGCCGGACTGGGGCCGGCCCGGCGCCCGCGCAGGTCGGCCAGCAGATCGCGGCAGGCGATGCAGAGTTGACCACCGCCGCCCTCCTCGCCGCAGCCCGCGCACGGCGTGGGCAGCAGCAGGTCGAGCAGCGCGTACAGGGGAGTGGTCAGCGTGGTGATGGGACACCTCCTGGCGGCTCGACCGGCGGCCGTAACCGGCCGCGGGTGTGCTCAGGGTGGGCCGTCTGGGCGGAGTTGTCCAGATATTTACCCTCACTTCACTCGATAGAGGGTAGACAGGGGGGAACAGCTGTCCGGCCGACTCGACTCCGCCTATGGTCCGCTGGAGAGGCGAAAAACCCGCCCGGGGTGTCTGATGAGGCTCCAGGGGGGTTTCAAGCGTCCCTGGTGGGGAGGAAGTGGAGTGAGGGCCCAGCTCGCGGCGCCGGTAGGGCGCAGTGCGGGGCCGGCGACAGATTGGCTGGCCAGGCTGGGTCTCAGCCCGGTCCGGAGAGACTCCGGATCGGCGACAGCACGAGGGATCGGAGTTCTGCGTGGACATCGTCGTCAAGGGCCGCAAGACCGAGGTGCCCAAGAGGTTCCGCGAGCACGTGGCCGAGAAGCTGGAGAAGGTCCAGAAGTTCGACGGCAAGGTGATCAGCCTCGACGTCGAGGTGTCCAAGGAACACAACCCGCGCCAGGCCGACCGGTCCGAGCGCGTGGAGATCACCGTCCGCACCCGTGGTCCGGTGATCCGGGCCGAGGCGTCCGCCGCCGATCCGTATGCGGCGCTCGATCTGGCCTCGGCGAAGCTCGACGCGCAGCTGCGCAAGTCCGCCGACCGGCGCCGGGTCCACCATGGAGCGCGCACCACGCCGCTCAGTGTCGCCGAGGCGACCGCGCGGATCGCGGCCCTGCCGGGCACGGCGACCGCGGAGGAGCTGGCCGAGCCGGCGGTGCGCAAGACGAAGGCCGGGCCGCTGGACGTCGAGGGCGACGGGCCGCTGGTGGTCCGTGAGAAGACCCACGCAGCCTCGCCGATGACGCTCGATCAGGCGCTCTTCGAGATGGAGTTGGTGGGTCACGACTTCTACCTCTTCGTGGAGAAGGACAGCGGTCAGCCCAGCGTCGTCTACCGGCGGCACGGCTACGACTACGGCGTGATCCACCTGCAGACCGACGGCCTGATGCCGAACGGCGAGGTCGGCGGCGCGGGCGGCGCGATCAACTCGCCCGGCGAACGCTGACGGCACGCACTCACCCACATCGACCCCGGCGGCCGGCCGACAGCCGGCCGCCGGGCCTGTTCGCGGCCCGTTCCGCCGGCCCTGCACCCGTCCGGGGGAGCCGGAAGATCGACAGGGCGGACCGGCTCCGGATGCCATGGAATGATGAACCCCCACAGTGACCGGTGACCGGGAGGGGCGGATGGGGGAGCAATCCGACAGGGGAGGGGGGATGAGTTCGCATCCCGAGTATGTGCCGCGGGGCGGGGAGCCGATCAGAGTTCTGGTCGTGGACGACCACGCGCTGTTCCGCCGGGGGTTGGAGATCGTCCTCGCCGAAGAGGAGGACATCCGGGTGGTGGGGGAGGCCGGGGACGGCGCCGAGGCGGTGCTCAAGGCTGCCGACCTGCTGCCGGACATCATTCTGATGGACGTCCGGATGCCGCGCCGCAGCGGGATCGAGGCCTGCACCTCGATCAAGGAGGTGGCCCCCAGCACCAAGATCATCATGCTGACGATAAGCGATGAGGAGGCCGACCTCTACGAGGCGATCAAGGCAGGCGCCACCGGCTACCTGCTCAAGGAGATCTCCACCGACGAGGTGGCCACCGCAATTCGGGCGGTTGCCGACGGCCAGTCGCAGATCAGCCCGTCGATGGCGTCCAAGCTGCTCACCGAGTTCAAGTCGATGATCCAGCGGCGCTCCGACGACCGGGACCTGGTGCCCGCGCCCCGGCTGACCGACCGGGAGCTTGAGGTGCTCAAGCTGGTCGCCACCGGGATGAACAACCGGGAGATCGCCAAGGAGCTGTTCATCAGCGAGAACACCGTGAAGAACCACGTCCGCAACATCCTGGAGAAGCTGCAGCTGCACTCCCGGATGGAGGCGGTGGTCTACGCGATGCGGGAGAAGATCCTCGAAATAGGCTGACGGACAGCAGGCCGATGGGGGCCGGTCGGGGGTGAGCCCCGACCGGGGTCGTCACGCCGCCAGCAGACGCTCCAGCTCGGGACGCAGCGCGTCCTCGTCCCAAGCCTCCACCCGGACCGCGTCGCAGCCCACCCAGTCGGCCGCCTCGCGCAGCGCCGCGGCGAGCGCCGGCAGCTGTTTGGGCTCGGCCAGCGAGAGCTGACGGGCCACCAGGGTGCGCCCCTCGCGGGCCGGGTCGACCCGGCCGATCAGCCGCCCGCCGGCCAGCACGGGCATCGCGAAGTACCCGTGCACCCGCTTGTGGCGCGGGGTGTAGGCCTCCAGTCGGTGTGCCATGCCGAAGATCCGCTCGGTGCGGGCGCGGTCCCAGATCAGCGAGTCGAACGGGGAGAGCAGGGTGGTGCGGTGGCGGCCGCGCGGCTCGCTCGCCAGCCCCGCCGGGTCGGCCCAGGCCGGCACCGGGACCCCGGCGGACGACGGGGTCGAGCCCCAGCCGGCGACGGCCACCGGCAGCAGGCCGCAGTCGGCCAGCACGGCGTCCACCTGCTCGGCCTTGAGTCGGTGATAGTCCATCAGATCGCCGCGGGTGGCCACCCCGAGCGCCTGCCCGGCCTGGCGGACCAGCCGGGTCAGGCAGTCCAGGTCGCTCGGCTCCTGGCCGTAGAGCTCGGCCGGGACGGCGAGTTCGGCCAGCTCGTAGACCCGCTTCCAGCTGCGCCGCTCGGTGCAGACCACGTCGCCGAAGGCGAGTGCCCGCTCGACGGCCATCTTGGTCTCGGACCAGTCCCACCACTCGGAGGGGGCTTCGGGGGTCCGGGGGTCGCCCCCCGAGGACTGCCGCGCGCCGCCGAGCTCGGTGGAGGTCAGCGGGCCCTCGGCGCGCAGCCGGTCCAGCACCTGCTGGTAGGCCTCGGGGCTGACCTGGTGCCCCCAGTGGTGCCCGCGGGCGCGGTAGGCGCGGCGCCGGAAGGCAAACAGCGGCCATTCCTCCACGGGCAGCAGGCAGGCCGCGTGCGACCAGTACTCGAAAGTGGTCTCCGAGCCCCAGTACGCGCGCTCCACGGCCGGGCGGCCGATCGCACCGAGCCGGGCGTACGGCACCAGCTCGTGCGAGCGGGCCAGCACCGAGATGGTGTCCAGCTGGACGGCGCCCAGCCGGCGCAGCATCCCGGGCACCCCGGCGCGCCGGTCGGGCGCGCCGAGCAGGCCCTGGGCCCGCAGGACGATCCGGCGGGCCTCGTCGGCGCTGAGGGTCAGAGCGGGGGTCGGCTGCGCTGCGGTCATGCGGGGCAGCGTAGACCCGGGCACTGACAGGCGCGGTGGTTCAGCCGGCCAGGTCGGCGGGCAGCAGCGAGCCGATCCAGGCGTCCTGGTACTCGCCGCGCTGGGCTGCGTACGAGCGCAGCGTGCCCTCGATGGTGAAGCCCGCGCGGCGGGCGAGCGCGAGCGAGGGCTCGTTGCCGACGAACGCCACCCACTCGAGGCGGCGCAGCTCGCGCTCGGTGAAGGCCCAGCGGGCCACCGCGAGCAGCGCCTCGACGGTGTAGCCGCGTCCACGCGACTCCTCGGTGGCCCAGAAGCCCACCTCTGCCGCGCCCGGCCCGCGCGCGGTCAGCGCCTGGGTGCCGACCAGCGTGCCGGTCTCCTTCTCCAGTACGCACCAGATCAGGTTGCCGCCGGTGCGCAGCCCGTCCGGAGCGAGCTGGTGGACGAAGAACTCGGCGTCCTCGCGGCGGTAGGGCGAGGGGACGACCGTCCAGCGCTGGATCGCCTCGTCCTGGCAGGCACGGTCGATCGCGTCGACGTCCGCCGGCTCGGGGGCGCGCAGCAGCAGGCGTTCGGTCTCCAGAACGGGGAGGGCGGACTGGTCGGGAGGCAGGATCGTGTACGGCATAAGGCGAGTATCTCGGCCCGCCATGGCAAGCGGAACCGAGTTTTCGTGTCCGATTTGTGATGGTACTGACAGGTATTGGCCGATCCGCTCCTACGAGTGACACGGGAATGCCGTGCTGACGCACCTCCCGGGGTGTTGGACTCCTCGCATACGATGGCCCGTGCGGTGGGGTGGACCCCGCCGTGCAGTCGTCCAGAGCCGATCCAGGCAAGGAGCCCGCTCAAGTGTCCGTCTTCGACAAGATTCTGCGCGCAGGCGAAGGCAAGATCCTTCGCAAGCTGCAGCGGATTGCCGCCCAGGTCAACTCCATCGAAGAGGACTTCGTCAACCTCACGGACGACCAGCTTCGTGAGCTGACCGACGAGTACAGGTCGCGTCTCGCCGAGGGCGAGAGCCTGGACGACATCCTCCCCGAGGCGTTCGCCACCGTCCGCGAGGCCGCCAAGCGCGTGCTCGGCCAGCGCCACTACGACGTCCAGATCATGGGTGGCGCCGCTCTGCACCTCGGCCATGTCGCCGAGATGCGCACCGGTGAGGGCAAGACCCTGGTCGGCACGCTGCCGGCCTACCTCAACGCGCTGACCGGCAAGGGCGTGCACCTGATCACGGTCAACGACTACCTCGCCGAGCGCGACTCGGAGTGGATGGGCCGGGTGCACCGCTTCCTCGGCCTCGAGGTCGGCGTGATCCTCGGCAACATGTCGCCCGCCGAGCGCAAGCGCCAGTACGCGATGGACATCACGTACGGCACCAACAACGAGTTCGGCTTCGACTACCTGCGCGACAACATGGCCTGGTCGCAGGAGGAACTCGTCCAGCGCGGCCACAACTTCGCGATCGTCGACGAGGTCGACTCGATCCTGATCGACGAGGCCCGTACCCCGCTGATCATCTCCGGTCCGGCCGACCAGGCGACCAAGTGGTACGCCGACTTCGCCAAGTTGGTGCAGCGCCTCAAGCGCGACCGCGACTACGAGGTCGACGAGAAGAAGCGCACGGTCGGCGTGCTGGAGGAGGGTGTCACCCGGGTCGAGGACTACCTCGGCATCGACAACCTCTACGAGTCGGTGAACACCCCGCTCGTCGGGTTCCTGAACAACGCCATCAAGGCCAAGGAGCTCTACAAGAACGACAAGGACTACGTCGTCATGAACGGCGAGGTCATGATCGTTGACGAGCACACCGGCCGCATCCTGGCCGGCCGCCGCTACAACGAGGGCATGCACCAGGCGATCGAGGCCAAGGAGGGGGTGGAGGTCCAGAACGAGAACCAGACGCTGGCCACCATCACCCTGCAGAACTTCTTCCGCCTGTACGACAAGCTCTCCGGGATGACCGGTACGGCCACCACCGAGGCCGCCGAGTTCCACCAGATCTACAAGCTCGGCGTCGTCCCGATCCCGACCAACCGGGACCCGAAGCGGATCGACCAGCCCGACCTGATCTACAAGTCCGAGCCGGCCAAGTTCGCCGCCGTGGTCGAGGACATCGCCGAGAAGCACGAGAAGGGCCAGCCGGTCCTGGTCGGCACCGTCTCGGTCGAGAAGTCCGAGTACCTCTCCCAGGAGCTGCGCAAGCGCGGCATCCCGCACGAGGTGCTGAACGCCAAGCACCACGAGCGCGAGGCGCAGATCGTCGCGCAGGCCGGCCGCAAGGGCGCCGTCACGGTCGCCACCAACATGGCCGGCCGCGGCACCGACATCATGCTCGGCGGCAACCCCGATCACCTGGCCACCGCCGAGCTGGCGCAGCGCGGACTCACCCCGGAGGACACCCCGGAGGAGTACGAGGCCGCGTTCCCGGCCGCGCTGGAGAAGGCCAAGGGCGCCGTGAAGGCGGAGCAGGAGGAGGTGCAGGAGATCGGTGGCCTGTACGTGCTCGGCACCGAGCGGCACGAGTCGCGCCGGATCGACAACCAGCTGCGCGGCCGCTCCGGCCGTCAGGGCGACCCGGGCGAGTCCCGCTTCTACCTCTCGCTCGGCGACGACCTGATGCGCCTGTTCAAGGCCGGCATGGTCGAGCGCGTGCTGTCGATGGCCAATGTGCCGGAGGACGTGCCGATCGAGTCCAAGATGGTCACCCGCGCCATCGCCTCGGCGCAGACCCAGGTCGAGCAGCAGAACTTCGAGATCCGCAAGAACGTCCTGAAGTACGACGAGGTGCTGAACCGCCAGCGCGAGGTCATCTACGGCGAGCGCCGCCGCGTCCTGGAGGGGGAGGACCTGCAGGAGCAGATCGGCCACTTCATGGACGACACCGTCGAGGCGTACGTCACCGCCGCGACCGGCGAGGGCTTCGAGGACGACTGGGACCTGGAGAAGCTCTGGACCGCCCTCAAGCAGCTCTACCCGCTCACCCTTGAGCTGGACGAGCTGGAGGAGGAGGCCGGCGGCTCGGGCCTGACCTCGGACTTCCTCACCAAGACGATCAAGGAAGACATCCAGGCGCAGTACGGCGCCCGCGAGGACCAGCTCGGCGAGCCGGTCATGCGCGAGCTGGAGCGCCGGGTCGTCCTCTCGGTGCTGGACCGCCGCTGGCGCGAGCACCTCTACGAGATGGACTACCTCCAGGAGGGCATCGGCCTGCGGGCGATGGCGCAGCGCGACCCGCTGGTCGAGTACCAGCGCGAGGGCTTCGACATGTTCGGCGCCATGATGGAGGGCATCAAGGAGGAGTCCGTCGGCTACCTGTTCAACCTGGAGGTCCAGGTCGAGCAGCAGGTCGAGGAGGTCCCGCTGCCGGACTCCGACGAGTCCGTGACGTTGGAGAAGGACGACTTCCGCCCGGTGCCGCAGATCGGTCAGATCAAGGCGAAGGGCCTGGAGGCTCCGGCCCGCCAGAAGCTGCACTACACGGCGCCGTCGGTGGACGGCGACGAGACCGTGATCGAGGGCGACTTCGAGGACGGCGTGGAGGACGACGACGCCGGCGACGGCCTCACCCGCGCCGAGCGCCGCAAGGCCGCGAAGTCGGCCAAGGGCCGCCGTCGCAAGGGCTGACCTCTCGGCAGTCGCATGATCAGCAGGGCGCCGCTCCGGCCAGGCCGGGGTGGCGCCCTGCCGCATGCGGGCCTGCTGGGGGCGGATCTGCCGGGCTGTCATCGGGTGTCCACGGCGGCGCACTGCCACTGCTCGGTGTCGCGGTGCTGCTCCAGCCGGAACGCCACCATGTGGTGCCGGGCCGCGAACTCGACCCGGACGCAGACCTCCAGCACGCCGGGGCCGGGCGCGAAGTCGTGCACCGGGCCCAGCTGCGGCCGCCCGGCGGCGTCCCGGCGGCGCAGCGGGCCCTCGTGCACCAGGCGGGCCAGCTGGCGGTAGCCGTCGTGGGTGGTGTGCCGGCTCAGCTGGCCGACCGGGCGGACGCCGACCAGCACCTCCACCAGACGCAGCGCGAAGCGGCCGGCCAGCTCGGCCAGGCTGCTGCCGCGGGCCGGTGCGCAGGCGGCCCGCGGATGGCGGGGCCGGCGTGGCGGGCGGTGGCCGACCCGGTGGACGTGTTCGGCCGACGGCAGGGCGGCCAGCGGATGGATCCGTGGCGGGACGGTGTCCTGCAGGGTCGCGGTCGCGGTCATGGGCGGGGTACCCCCGGGTTCGGGTGGGCGTTCGGGCGGAAGCTGTGGCACCTGTGCTATCGGCGCCGCGCGGCTGGTCTCAAGGGGGCGGCCCAGCCCCGGACGGGGGTCGCCCGAACGGCGGCTTGACGCCTGTCGCAGCAGGGTTTCGGAGCCGTTCGCGGGCCCGTACGGCCGCCGGGCAGTGGGTGGCGGTGCGCTCGAAGGGGTACACGGACGCGGGGTCCGGGGTGATCGCGCGGGCCGTATTCTGTGAAGGACCCGAAGTGGCCGAGGAACCCTGAGGAAGCGGAGCGTGCCCCCGATGCGTGTCTATGTGCCCACCACCCTGGCCGGTCTGGCCACGGCGCACCCGGACGGCGCGTTGGAGCAGTCCGCGGCGTACGCCGTGACGCCCGCGCTGCGCGAGTGGTACGTCAGCGACGACCTGGAGGAGCTGGAGTACGCCGCCCTGGTGCGCGCCGCGCAGTCCTCGCTGCGCCTGCTGGCCGCCGACCCGGCCGCCCCGCGCCGCCGGGTGGTGGTCGCGCTGGACGTCCCGGACGCCTCGGTGCGCCCGTTCGACGGCGACGAGTACCAGGACCAGGCCTCGCTGGGCCGGGTCAGCCTGCTCGGTCCGGTCCGGCTCGCCAAGGCGGCCGCCGTGCACGCCGATGTCGCGGACCAGGAGGTGGCCGAGGACGTGGCCGCCGCCGCCGCGGTCATCGCGCAGGCGGACGCGGGCGACGACGACGCGCAGTTCACCGTGGACGGCGCCGAGGACCACGAGCTGCTCTGGTACGCCACCCAGGAGATCGCCGCGCTGCTGTCGTGACGCCTGCAGTCCGGTCGCCGGCTACCTCGTTGTCAGTGTCGAGTACTACCGTGCCCAGGGTGCGAACTCATATCGTCTGGGACTGGAACGGGACCCTCTTTCACGACATGGAGGCGGTGCTCGGCGCGAGCAACGCTGCCTTCGCGACGGTCGGCGCGCCCCCGCTGACCCTGGAGCGCTACCGGGAGCTCTACGAGATCCCGATCCCGCGCTTCTACCAGCGCGCGCTGGGTTTCCAGCCGAGCAGTGCCGAGTGGGAGCGCCTGGACGCCGCCTTCCAGCAGAGCTACTCGCAGTTGAGCGGCGGCTGCGGCCTGACCGAGGGCGCCGTCGGCCTGCTCAGCGCCTGGGCGGCCGAGGGCGGCACGCAGTCGCTGCTCTCGATGTACGCGCACGAGCGGCTGGTCCCGACCGTCGAGGGCCTCGGGATAGCGGAGCACTTCCTGCGGGTGGACGGCCGCACCGGGCCCTCGCACGGCCAGAAGGCCGCCTCGCTGGTGCGCCACCTGGCGGCGCTCGGAGCGCGGGTCGAGCCGTCCCGCACCGTGCTGATCGGCGACGCGGCGGACGACGCGCTGGCGGCGCTGGAGGTCGGCGCGCACGCCGTGCTCTACACCGGCGGCTCGCACACCCGGGCGAACCTGGAGCCGGTCGGCGTCCCCGTGGTGGACAGCCTGGCGGAGGCCGTCGAGCTGGCGAGGCAACTCACAGCCTGAACCGTGTGTCGTCCCGGGCCGATCGCCGCCGCAGTCGTCAATCTGGTTTGACGCACGGGCGGACCTTGCCCGTGCGCTCTCTACGAGCGGAGCCGGCATGCCCATGGACGCGGTCACCCAGGTGCCCACCCCCAGCAACGAGCCGGTGCAGCAGTACGCGCCTGGCAGTCCGGAGCGGGCCCGGCTGGAGCTGCGCCTGGCGGAGCTGGCGGCCGAGCAGATCCCGCTGCCGATGACCATCGGCGGCGAGCAGCGGTTCGGCTCCGGCGCCCGGGTCGACGTGGTCCAGCCGCACCACCACGCCGCCAAACTGGGCGTGCTCGGCAACGCCACCCGGGAGGACGCCAAGCTCGCGGTGGACGCCGCGCTGGCGGCCGGGCGGGAGTGGCGCGCGCTCTCCTTCGACGACCGGGCCGCCGTCTTCCTGCGCGCCGCCGACCTGCTGGCCGGCCCCTGGCGGGAGACCCTGAACGCGGCCACCATGCTGGGCCAGTCCAAGACGGTCCAGCAGGCCGAGATCGACGCGGCCTGCGAGCTGATCGACTTCTGGCGCTACAACGTGCACTTCGCCCGGCAGATCCTGGCCGACCAGCCGCACTCCTCGCCCGGCGTGTGGAACCGCACCGACCACCGGCCGCTGGAGGGCTTCGTCTACGCCGTCACGCCGTTCAACTTCACCGCGATCGCCGGCAACCTGCCCACCGCGCCCGCCCTGCTGGGCAACACCGTGGTCTGGAAGCCGGCGCCCACCCAGACCTTCGCCGCCTGCCTGCTGATGCGCCTGCTGGAGGCGGCCGGCCTGCCGCCCGGGGTGATCAACCTGGTCACCGGAGACGGCCAGGCGCTCTCCGAGGTGGCCCTGGCCAGCCCGCAGCTGGCCGGCCTGCACTTCACCGGCTCGACGAGGACCTTCCAGTCGCTCTGGCAGACCATCGGCGCCAACATCGCCGGCTACCGCAGTTATCCCCGGGTGGTGGGGGAGACCGGCGGCAAGGACTTCCTGATCGCGCACCGCTCGGCCGACCCGCAGATCCTCAAGACCGCGCTGATCCGCGGCGCCTTCGAGTACCAGGGCCAGAAGTGCTCGGCGCTCTCCCGCGCCTATCTGCCGCGCAGCGTGTGGCAGCGGATCAAGGACGACTTCCTGGCCGAGGTGGACGCCCTGACGGTGGGCGATGTCAGCGACCTCTCCAACTTCATGGGCGCGCTGATCGACGACCGCGCCTTCGCCAAGAACAAGGCCGCCATCGACCGCGCCCGCCTGGACCCGACCATCGAGCTGGCGGCCGGCGGCCAGTACGACGACGCGATCGGCTACTTCGTGCGCCCGACCGTGCTGGTCTGCGCCGACCAGCGCAACGAGATCTTCTCCACCGAGTACTTCGGCCCGATCCTGTCGGTGCAGATCTACGAGGACAGCCGCTGGGAGGACGCGCTGCGCCGGGTGGACAGCGCCGCGCCGTACGGCCTGACCGGTGCGGTGATCGCCCAGGACCGCTACGCGATCGCCCAGGCCGTCGAGGAGCTGCGGTTCACCGCGGGCAACTTCTACATCAACGACAAGCCGACCGGCGCCGTGGTCGGCCAGCAGCCGTTCGGCGGCGGCCGGGCCTCGGGGACCAACGACAAGGCGGGTGCCGCGCAGAACCTGCTGCGGTGGACCTCGGCCCGTTCGATCAAGGAGACCTTCGTGCCGCCGACCGACTATCGGCACCCGTACATGCGCTGAGCGGACGACTAGTGTGACAGGTATCACATTGATCGGTCGAAGCCACGGCAGGCGACCCCAGGCACGGCTGGCACCCCCTTCCCCACCGGGTGACAGGCACATCGGCGAGTGGGCCGACCTGGGGTTCCTTGGACAAGGTGTCCAGGAATGTGCGATCTTCCTACAGCTTTGCGCCTCCCTGTCCCCTGACACCTTCGTTTCCGCCGGTTAGGCTGACTGGCGTCGTCGGGGCGTCCCGCAGGCCGAAAGACCTGTCGTACCCAGGCAAAGGGCTCTTCAAGCGTGCCTTGAGCGTCTTTCGTCCGGAATGTGCGGGAGGATTGCGGGCAGACCCGGCGGTGCACACCCACCACCACCGAGTCACGCAACGGCGCGCGACAGGAGCCAAAGAGCCATGCAGACCAAGCTGGACGCAGCCAAGGC
Organism: Kitasatospora sp. MAP12-44; assembly: GCF_029892095.1. NCBI lineage: Bacteria > Bacillati > Actinomycetota > Actinomycetes > Kitasatosporales > Streptomycetaceae > Kitasatospora > Kitasatospora sp. MAP12-44. The sequence goes on along the minus strand of NZ_JARZAE010000004.1, from coordinate 3,212,056 downwards.
CGAACTGCTCGCGAAAGCAGCAGCAGCCGCTGAGAACAGCCAGGTGGGGGGAGCGGCGCCAGGGGAAGGTCTCAGCAACGGTGCTCTGACCGCGTACCTGCACCACTACTACCTCCACACCGCCCCCGACGACCTGGTCGACCGGGACCCGGTTGACGTCTACGGCGCGGCCGCCTCCCACTACCGGCTGGGCCTCAAGCGCCCGCAGGGCACCGCCGAGGTCCGGGTCTACACCCCGAGCGTCGACGAGAACGGTTGGGCCAGCGGCCACACCGTGGTCGAGGTGGTCACCGACGACATGCCCTTCCTGGTCGACTCGGTCACCAACGAGTTGTCCCGCCAGGACCGGGCGATCCACCTGGTGATCCACCCCCAGCTGGTCGTACGCCGTGACATCACCGGCAAGCTGCTGGAGATCCTCGACATCGACGCCTGCTCGCGCAGTCAGTCCTCGGGCCGCGAGTGGCCCGCCGACGCGACCGTCGAGTCCTGGATGCACGTCGAGATCGACCGCGAGACCGACCGCGAGGACCTGCAGGCCATCGAGTCCGGCCTGCGCCGCGTCCTCGGTGACGTCCGCGAGGTGGTCGAGGACTGGGCGAAGATGCGCACCAGCGCGCTGCGCCTGGCCGACGAGCTCGCCGAGGTGCCCCCGGCCCACCTGCCCGAGCAGGAGGTCGGCGAGGCCTGGGAGCTGATGCGCTGGCTGGCCGACGACCACTTCACCTTCCTCGGCTACCGCGAGTACGACCTGGTCGAGCACGAGGGCGAGGAGGTGCTGCGCGCGATCCCCGGCACCGGCCTGGGCATCCTGCGCTCCGACCCGCTCAGCCACGACACCGACCACCACCCGGTCAGCGAGTCCTTCGGCCGCCTTTCCGCCCCCGTCCGGGCGAAGGCGCACGAGAAGAAGCTGCTCGTGCTGACCAAGGCGAACTCGCGGGCGACCGTGCACCGCCCGTCCTACCTCGACTACGTCGGGGTGAAGAAGTTCGACGCCAACGGCAACGTGATCGGCGAGCGCCGCTTCCTCGGCCTGTTCTCCTCCGCCGCCTACACCGAGTCGGTCACCCGGATCCCGGTGGTGCGCCGCAAGGTCCAGGAGGTGCTGGCGGGCTCGGGCTTCAGCAGCGAGAGCCACGACGGCCGCGACCTGCTGCAGATCCTGGAGACCTTCCCGCGCGACGAGATCTTCCAGACTCCCGCCGAGGAGCTGCTGGAGATCGCCAGCAGCGTGCTCTACCTGCAGGAGCGGCGCAAGCTGCGGCTGTTCCTGCGTCAGGACGAGTACGGCCGCTACTTCTCCGCCCTGGTCTACCTGCCGCGCGACCGCTACACCACGCGGATCCGGCTGCGCCTGATGGAGATCCTGATGGCGGAGCTGAACGGCGCCGCCATCGACTACACGGTCTGGTCCACCGAGTCGGTGCTGACCCGACTGCACTTCGTGGTGCGGGTGGCGCCCGGCAGCGAGCTGCCCGAGCTGACCGAGGTCGAGATCGAGCGGATCGAGGCCAAGCTGGCCGAGGCCGCCCGGTTCTGGATGGACGGCTTCAACGACCAGCTGCACATCGAGCTGGGCGAGGAGAAGGCCGCGGAGCTCGCGCACCGCTACGCCAACGCCTTCCCCGACGGCTACCGCGCCGACTTCACCGCGCGCACCGCCGTCGCCGACCTCAAGCAGATCGAGGCGCTGCACGGCGAGGGCGACTTCCGGCTGAACCTCTACCAGCCGGTCGGCGCGGGCGACGACGAGCGCCGCTTCAAGATCTACCGGGTCGGCGGCCCGATCTCGCTGACCGAGGTCCTGCCGGTGCTGCAGCGCCTGGGCGTCGAGGTGCTCGACGAGCACCCGTACGCGCTGCGCCGCTCGGACTCCACCACGGCCTGGGTCTACGACTTCGGTCTGCAGCTGCGCGAGGCCACCGAGCTCAGCGACGAGGCCCGCGAGCGCTTCCAGGAGGCCTTCGCGGCCACCTGGACCGGCCGCGCCGAGAACGACGGCTTCAACGGCCTGATCCTCACCGCCGGCCTGAACTGGCGTCAGGCCGTCGTGCTGCGCGCGCTGGCCAAGTACCTCCGGCAGGCCGGGAGCACCTTCTCCCAGGACTACATGGAGGACGCGCTCCGCAACAACGCCCACACCACCCGGCTGCTGGTCAACCTCTTCGAGGCACGCCTGAGCCCGGGTCACCAGATGGGCGCGGACGAGCTGTGCGAGGGCATCCTCGAGGAGCTCACCGGCGCGCTGGACGAGGTCGTGTCGCTGGACGAGGACCGCATCCTGCGCTCCTTCCTGCACCTGATCACGGCCACCCTGCGGACCAACTTCTTCCAGCGCGCGGCGGACGGCGACTGGCACTCCTACGTGTCGATGAAGTTCGACCCGCACGCCATCCCGGACCTGCCCGCGCCGCGCCCGGCCTTCGAGATCTGGGTCTACTCGCCCCAGGTCGAGGGCGTGCACCTGCGCTTCGGCAAGGTCGCCCGCGGTGGTCTGCGCTGGTCCGACCGGCGCGAGGACTTCCGTACCGAGATCCTGGGCCTGGTCAAGGCCCAGATGGTCAAGAACACCGTGATCGTCCCGGTCGGCGCCAAGGGCGGCTTCGTCGCCAAGCAGCTGCCGGACCCGGCGGTGGACCGCGACGCGTGGCTCGCCGAGGGCATCTCGTCCTACAAGACCTTCATCTCGGCGCTGCTGGACATCACCGACAACCTCCAGGGCGGCGCGGTCGTCCACCCGGTCGACGTGGTCCGCCACGACGAGGACGACACCTACCTGGTGGTCGCCGCCGACAAGGGCACCGCGACCTTCTCGGACATCGCCAACGGCGTGGCCGAGGAGTACGGCTTCTGGCTGGGCGACGCCTTCGCCTCGGGCGGCTCGGCCGGCTACGACCACAAGGGCATGGGCATCACGGCCCGCGGCGCCTGGGAGTCCGTCAAGCGCAACTTCCGCGAGCTGGGCCACGACACCCAGAGCGAGGACTTCACCGTCGTCGGCATCGGCGACATGTCCGGTGACGTGTTCGGCAACGGCATGCTGCTCAGCGAGCACATCCGGCTGGTGGCCGCCTTCGACCACCGGCACATCTTCCTGGACCCGAACCCGGACGCGGCGGTGTCCTTCGCCGAGCGCCGGCGGCTCTTCGACCTGCCGCGCAGCTCCTGGGACGACTACGACAAGTCGCTGATCTCGGCAGGCGGCGGGATCTTCCCGCGCAGCGCCAAGTCGATCCAGCTGACCGCGCAGGTGCGCTCCGTGCTCGGCATCGCCGAGAGCCGGGTCACCCCGGCCGAGCTGATGAAGGCGATCCTGCAGGCGCCCGTCGACCTGTTCTGGAACGGCGGCATCGGCACCTACATCAAGGCCGAGCGGGAGACCAACGCGGACGTCGGCGACAAGGCCAACGACCCGATCCGGGTGAACGGCGGCCAGGTCCGCGCCCAGGTCATCGGCGAGGGCGGCAACCTCGGCTGCACCCAGCTGGGCCGCATCGAGTACGCCCAGGTCGGCGGCCCGGCGGGCACCGGCGGCTGGATCAACACCGACGCCATCGACAACTCGGCCGGCGTGGACACCTCGGACCACGAGGTGAACATCAAGATCCTGCTCAACCGGGTGGTCGCCGAGGGCGACATGACGGTCAAGCAGCGCAACGCCGTGCTGGCCGAGATGACCGAGGAGGTCGGCGACCTCGTCCTGCGCAACAACTACGCGCAGAACGTCGTGCTGGCCAACGCCGTCGCCCAGGCGCACAGCATGGTCAATGTGCACTCGCGGATGATCAACCGGCTGGAGGCCGACGGCCTGCTCGACCGGGGCATCGAGTTCCTGCCGACCGAGCGCCAGATCCGTGAGCGCCAGCAGAACGGCCACGGGCTCACCCAGCCCGAGCTGTCCGTCCTGCTCGCCTACACGAAGATCACGCTGGCCGACGAGCTGCTCGCCACCGAGCTGCCCGACGACCCGTACTTCCGCGACACCCTGCACGCGTACTTCCCCACCGCGCTGCGCGAGCGGTTCGCCGAGGCGATCGACGCGCACGCGCTGCGCCGGGAGATCATCACCACCCTGATCGTCAACGACACGATCAACCGCGGTGGCTGCACCTTCGCGTTCCGCCTCCGCGAGGAGACCGGGGCGACCTACGAGGAGATCGCCCGTACGCACACCGCGGCCCGCGCGGTCTTCGGCCTGGAGAACATCTGGGACCAGGCCGAGGGCTTCGACAACCAGGTCCCGGCCGACGTGCTGACCCGGGTGCGGCTGCACTCGCGCCGGCTGGTCGAGCGGGCCACCCGCTGGATGCTCAACAACCGCCGCCAGCCGCTGGACATCGCGGGCACCATCGCGTTCTTCCAGGAGCGGGTGGACCAGGTGTGGAGCAGCCTGCCGAAGCCGCTGCGCGGTGAGGACCTGGCCTGGTTCGAGAAGATCTACGGCGAGCTGGTCCAGGCCGGTGTGCCGGTGGCGCTGGCCACCCGGGTCGCGGGGCTCTCCTCGACCTTCCCGGCGCTGGACATCACCGAGGTCGCGGACCGCTCCGGCAAGGACGTGCACGAGGTCGCCGACCTCTACTACGACCTCGCCGACCGGCTGGGCATCACCCACCTGCTGGACCGGATCATCGAGCTGCCGCGCACCGACCGGTGGTCCTCGATGGCCCGCGCGGCGATCCGCGAGGACCTCTTCGCGGCGCACGCCGTCCTCACCGCCGACATCCTGGCCTGCGGGCCCGAGGGTGCCACGGCCGAGGAGCGCTACAAGGCCTGGGCCGAGCTGAACGGCGGCCTGCTCTCGCGGGCCAAGACCACGCTCGACGACATAAGGGGTTCGGACACCTATGAGCTGTCCAGCCTCTCGGTGGCCATGCGGGTGATCCGCACGCTGCTGCGCACGGGTTCGATGCGCTGAGCCTGACGGCTGACGCCGACGGGACCGCACCTTCGGGTGCGGTCCCGTCGGCGTTTCCCGTTGCTACGCCTGGGTCCCTACGGCTGCGCGGCGCGCTGCAGGGCGCTGGCGAGCAGGGCCAGGTCGGTCGGGCCGTTGCCCAGCTCACGCACCGGGCGGCGGGTCGGCGGGGTGCCGAGCTGGGCCGGGTCTATCGCGACCACGGTGGGGCGCAGGGTGGCGGTGCGGGGGATCCGGCCGCTGACCCGGGCGGTCTGGAAGGCCAGCACCGCGCCGTCCGGGCGGCGCAGATAGCCGCGGCCCGGATTCTCCTCGGGCACCGCCGCGGCGTCGTCGACGCTGACCAGCAGGTCGGAGTCGGACGGGTGGTCGGTGCGCAGCGCGATCCGCCACAGCGCCGCATCGTCCACCGCGTTGCCCGCGGACAGGTCGGGCCGGCCGGTGGCGACCACCAGGTGCACGCCCAGGCGTCCGCCGCGCTCGGCCACCGCGGCCAGCGCGCGGGCCAGCGGCCGGCCGGCCGGCGAGGTGGGGGCGAGCAGCGCGTCGTAGTCGTCGACCACCACGACCAGCCGGGCGGGCAGCGCGGGGAGTGTGCTGACGGTGGCCACAGCGCCGGCGCCGGCGGCGGCCACTGGCGCGGACGCCTCGGCGGACCGCGGGCGGACCAGCGCGGAGGTGCGGGCCGTGAGCGCCTGCTCGGCGTACCAGGAGGTGAACGGGCGGCCCTGGAAGAGCTCCTCGCGGCGGGTCAGCTCCTCCAGCAGCGCGTCCGCGGTGAGCATCGCCTGCCGGGGGTCGGCGTCGGCGTCGAGATGCCCGGTGACGTGCGGCAGTTCGGCGCAGCCGGCCAGGCCGGCGCCGCGGCCCTCGATCAGCAGGACGCTCAGCCGGTCGGGGCGCTCGCCGACCGCGAGCGAGGCTACCAGGGTGCGCAGCAGCTCGCTCTTGCCCGCGCCGCGCGCTCCGCCGACCAGCAGGTGCTGGTGGCCGGCCGGGTCGGGGGCGGCCAGGTCGACGGTGCAGAGGTCGTCGCGGGTGGTGCCGAGCAGGGCGGCGGCGGTGCCGGTGGTGGCGGGCAGGTCGTCCCAGCGAGCCGAGAGCTTGGCGGGGGTGACGGTGTCCAGCTGGAGCAGGTCGAGCAGGCGCAGCGCGTCCGGCAGCGGGCCGCGGGCCGTCGGGGCGGCCTCGCGCAGCGGGGCCAGTGCCCGGGCCAGCCGTTCGGCCCAGGCGGGCGAGACGGCGTCCAGCGAGATCTCGTCGATCGCGCACCGGCTGCCGTCCGGGTCGGGCAGGTCGAGGCGCAGCTGGGTGGCGACCTCGCCGGTGACCGCCGCGGTGGCGCCGAGCCCGGCGGGCAGCTGCTCGGGGCGCTCGGCCAGGCAGAGCGGGAAGATCCCGGCCGCCGGACCCTGGCGGACCAGCAGCTCCAGCTGCCCGCGGGCCCGCTCGGAGCCCGGGTCGCCGTCCACCACCAGGACGGTGGCGGGCAGCGGCTGGTCCTCGGCCAGCCGGGCGGTCAGCTCGGACAGCCGATCCTCGGCCTGCGCGGGGTCCAGGCCGATCAGCAGCCGGCAGTCCTGGCCCTGTCCGGGGCGCAGGTGCGGCAGCCAGAGCGACCAGGCCCAGTCCTGGACCCGCTCCTCGGCGGCGCGGTGCTCGTCGGCGCCCAGCACCACCAGGCTCAGGCCGCTCGGCGGGTGCAGCGCGGCGAGCTGGCCGACCAGGGCGCGGGCGAGCCCGTTCAGCCGGGACCGCGGGCCGGTCAGGCCGAGGCTGCCGACGGCCTGCAGGTCGACGGTGACCGGGACGGCCGGCAGGACCGTGCCGGGGGTGGTGCCGGGGCCGCCCAAGGGGGTCCCCCCGGCCGAAGGCTGGGGGAGGTCGGCGGTGCCCAGGCGCAGGGTGAGCGTGTCGGGGTGGGCGGGCAGCCGCTCCCAGAGCCGGGCGCCGGGGTCGAGCGCCTCCAGCAGCAGGGCGGCCGGGTCGGGCCAGCGCTCGCGCTGGGCTGCGGCCTGCCGGGTACGCGCCCGGGCGTGCTGCTGGGCCGCGTCCGCGGGGGCGGCGGCCGGGCCGCCGAGGCCCAGCGTGCGGGAGAGCAGCGAGCGGGCGCGGCCCGGGCTGCCGGCGGGGGGCGGCTCGGGGACGTCCGGTGGCGGGTCGGCGGGGTGCGAGGCGCGGGGCGGGGCGGCGACCTGGAGGTGGCCGAGGCCGTCCGGGGTGGTGCCGCGGGCGTCCTCGGGGCGGGGCGGGGCCAGCACCAGGGTGGACTCGCCCAGTCGGAGCAGGGCGCCCTCGGGCAGCGGCAGCTCGTCGCCGGTCAGCGGCCTGCCGTCGAGCGTCGTGCCGTTGGTGGAGCCGAGGTCGCGCACGGTGACCTCGCCGTCGGTGCCCAGGTGCAGGGCGAGGTGCAGGCGGGAGACGTCCGGGTCGTCGAGCGGGACGTCGGCCTCGCTGGAGCGGCCGACCCGGATCTGCCGGCCGTGCAGGTGGTGGACGCCGCCCGCGTCGGGGCCGCCGACCACCCGCAGCTCGGCGGCGGCGTCGGAGCGGCGCCCGCCGTGGTCGTCCCCGACGGCCTCCGGGTCGGGCTCGTTCAGGGCCAGCACCGCGCCGTCCAGCAGCGGGGGGTGGCCGAGCAGGGTGCGTTCGTCGATCCGCTGGGCACCGGCGTAGAGGTGCACATGGGTGGCGCTGCGCGGCCCGCGCACGCCGGCCGCGCCGGCCAGCGCCCCGGCGACCAGGCCGAGGGCGGTGCCCACCGGTGCGGTGACCAGCACGTCGGTGGCGGGCGCGGCGCCGACCGAGCCGCCGCGGGGCCGGAGGACCGTCAGCCGGATCTGCATCTCGCCCGGGGTTCCCCTCTGCTCGTGATGACGGCCTGATGGCTTCGGAACCCCGCTCCACGGAACAGGACAACCGCCGGACCACAGGAGTGCGTTCTCATCCTGCCACCAGCCGCTGACAGTCCGCGCACGGTACCGGATTTGACGATCTTGTGATCATCGCCATGGTGAAGCCGACGGGCACTCAGGTCAACCCGCAATTCCCCCGATCCCGCCAGGTCGGACCAACCGGACGGCCCTCTCCTGCGTCCGTCCCCATGAGGAGTGATACGGACACCGTTAGAGTTGCCGCACATACGGGCTGAGACGGTTGATCCCAAGCTCGCGGCGTCGGCAGGGCGAGGAGTGCACCAGGTGCGGCCGGTAGGCAGCAAGTATCTGCTCGAGGAGACCCTCGGGCGCGGTGCCACGGGCACCGTCTGGCGCGCCAGGGTGCGCGAGGACGTCGTACTGCCGGACCTGAGCCCAGGGCAGCAGGTCGCGATCAAGGTGCTCAAGGAGGAGCTGGCCGCCGATCCGGACATCGTGCTGCGCTTCCTGCGCGAGCGCTCGGTGCTGCTGCGGCTCAACCACCCCAACATCGTCCGGGTGCGTGACCTGGTCGTCGAGGGCGAGCTGCTCGCCCTGGTGATGGACCTGGTCGAGGGCCCCGACCTCTACCGCTACCTGCGCAGCAACGGCCCGCTCAGCCCGATCGCCGGGTCGCTGCTGATGGCCCAGGTCGCCGACGCGCTCGCGGTCAGCCACGCCGACGGCATCGTGCACCGCGACCTCAAGCCCGCCAACGTGCTGCTGGCGACCGTGTTCGTGGACGGCGTCCACGGGGGCACCTCCCGGCCGGAGGCTGGGGGCGAGCAGATGCACCCGATGCTCACCGACTTCGGCATCGCGCGGCTCGCGGACTCCCCGGGGATCACCAGGACCAGCGAGTTCGTCGGCACCCCGACCTATGTGGCGCCGGAGTCGGCGAGCGGGCAGCCGCAGACCTCCGCGGTGGACGTCTACGGCGCCGGCATCATGCTCTACGAGCTGGTCACCGGCCGACCGCCGTTCCAGGGCGACGGGCCGATCCAGGTGCTGCACGCGCACCTCGCCCAGGAGCCGCAGCGCCCGCCCGGGATGCCCGAGCCGCTGTGGACGGTGGTCGAGCGCTGCCTGCGCAAGGACCCGGCGCAGCGGCCGAGCGCCACCTCGCTGGCCCAGGCGCTGCGGGTGGTGGCGGCCGGGGTGGGCGTGCACGCCTCCCCGGCGGCGGTGGACGCGGCGATCGCGGTGGGCGAGCTGCTGCTGCCCGAGGAGCAGCCGGCCGAGGTGCCGGGCACCGGGCCCGGCTACACGCTGCCGGGGGAGCCGGCCGTGCCGCCGGCCGGACGCTTCGACCCGTCGGCCGCCACGCAGGTGATGGCCTCCGGTGCCGCGGTGTCCGCCGAGGAGCGGACCAGGCTGATGCCCGCGGGCATGCCGGCGCCGACCGGCCCGGGCGGGCCCGTGCAGGCCCCGCAGGCCGCTCAGGCCCCGCAGCCCGAGGGCCCGCACCCGTGGCAGACCCAGCTGCGGGCCGCTCGGGACCGGAACCAGCAGACCCAGGTCTTCGCCGCCGAGGAGTACGGCGAGCCCCAGGTGGCGCCGCGCCCGTACCAGGCCGGCCAGGGCGGCTACCCGCCCCCGGGCTACCCGCAGGACCCGGGCTACCGCGGCCAGGGCTACCCGCAGCCGCCGCAGCCGGGCTACGGCTACCAGCAGCAGCCCGGTCCCGGGCCCGACCCGCGTTACGCAGACCCGCGCTACGCAGACCCGCGCCAGGGCGGCGGCGACCAGGGCCGGCCCGGCTACGGCCGCCAGGAGCGCCCACCGGTCGCGCCGGCCCCCTACCAAGCAGGCCGGCCGGCCGGTCCCGGCGGTCCGGGGGGTCCGGGCCGTCCGGGTGCGCCGCAGGGCTACCGGGAGCAGCAGGCGCCGCCGTCCGGGCAGCCGTACCAGCAGGCGCCGGTGCCCGCCGGGATGTCCGCGCGCCGCCCGGAGCCGCCGCTGCCGCGCGAACGGGAGCGCGAGCGCGAGCGGGAGGCCGAGCCCGTCCGCGAGCCGGAGCCGCGGCAGCGTCGCGAGCCCCGCCAGCGCAGCCGCAACCGGATGTACATCCCGGGCCTCGGCTGCCTCAAGGGCTGCCTGATGGTGCTGCTGATCCTCGCGGTGGCCGCCGTCGCGCTGTGGAACTTCACACCGCTGCCGCACTACTGGGCCAACATCCAGCACTGGTACTCCGCGAGCAGCGGCTGGATCTCCAGCACCTGGCACTCCGTCACGGGGAACTGACGCCACGGGGAACTGACGCCGCACCCGACGGCCGGCTTTGCAGCTTTGTCGATATTTCACAAGATTTGTCGCCAAGTGCCGCCCGGCGAAGGCCCCGGGAGGTGCCTCGGAGGGCGCCGGGACGCGTAGGTTGGTCGGTGACGCACCGACCTACCGAGCGCTCCCGGAACCCCGACGGGGGATCGGGAACACTCCCGCCGCCCACGGAGCAGCATTGGCACGCAAGATCGGCAGCCGGTACACCGTGCACCAGGTGATCGGCAGGGGGTCCGCCGGCACCGTGTGGCTGGGCGAGGGCCCCGACGGGCCGGTGGCCGTGAAACTGCTGCGCGAGGACCTCGCCTCCGACCAGGTGCTGGTGGGCCGCTTCGTCCAGGAGCGGGCCGCGCTGACCGGTCTCGACCACCCCCGGGTGGTCGGCGTGCACGACATGGTGGTGGACGGCGACGACCTGGCGCTGGTGATGGAGTTGGTGCACGGCAGCGACCTGCGCTCCCGGCTGGAGCGCGAGGGCGTGCTGGCACCGCAGGCCGCCGTCTCGGTGATCGCGGACGTCGCCGACGGCCTGGCCGCCGCGCACGCCGCCGGGATCGTGCACCGCGACGTCAAGCCGGAGAACGTGATGCTCGACCTGGCCGAACCGCCGGGGCCGGGCGGGGCTCCGCGCGCCAAGCTCACCGACTTCGGCATCGCCCGCCTGGTGGACGCCCCGCGCCGGACCCGGGCCACCCGGATCATCGGCACTCCCGACTACCTGGCCCCCGAGATCATCGAGGGCCTGGAGCCGCGCGCCGCCGTCGACATCTACGCGCTGGCCACCGTGCTCTACGAGCTGCTGGCCGGCTTCACGCCGTTCGGCGGTGGGCACACCGGTGCGGTGCTGCGCCGGCACGTCACCGAGAGCGTGCCGCCCGTCCCCGGGCTGCCGGACGGCCTGTGGCGGATCATCGCCGAGTGCCTGGCCAAGGCGCCGGCCTCCCGGCTGCGCGCGGCCGAGCTCGCCGACCGGCTGCGCGAGCAGCTGCCGGCGCTGGCCGGTCTGCCGCCGCTGGTGCTGCCGGCCCAGGGCCGGCCGCCGGTCGAGGAGGCGCCGACCGCCCTGGAGGCGGTCTACGCCGAGGCGGACACCGGCACGGGGGCCCACCGCCGCCGGCGCGGTCCGGCCGTCCCGCTGGTCCCGGCGCCCGCGCCGGACTCCACCCGGGACACCCACACCAGCCTGCGCCGCCCCAGCGCTCAGGAGCTGGCGGCGTACGCCGCCGAGTCGCGCGCCCAGCGGGCGGCGCCCGCGGCGGCGCACCGCAGGGGGCGCCGGGCCCTGGTGCGCCGGCGGCGGCTGCTCGCCGTGCTGCTGGCCGTCGTGCTGCTGCTGGCCGGGGCCGCAGCGGCGTACACGGCCTTTGCGGCGGGCCCGTCGGAGGGCCCCGGCAGGGCGGCCCCGGCGGTCACCTCCTACCGGCCGGTCCCAACGCCCCCCGCGAGCCATTAGGCTGGAGGCGTGGCAGCCGTCGATCCTTCCGAAGCGCTCAAGTCCCTCGAAACGACCATGGGGTCCATCGAGGCCGTCCTCGACCTGGACAAGATCCGGGCCGACCTGGCACGTCTGGAGGAGGAGGCAGGGGCCCCCGACCTCTGGGACGACCTCGCGAATGCGCAGAAGGTCACCAGTCGGCTCTCCTTCCTCCAGGGCGAACTGCGCCGGGTCCAGACCCTGCGCAGCCGGATCGAGGACCTGGCCGTGATGTACGAGCTCGCCGAGGCCGAGAACGACGCGGACACCCGCACCGAGGCCGACGCCGAGCTGGTCTCGCTGCAGAAGGCGATCGAGGAGCTGGAGGTCCGCACGCTGCTCTCCGGTGAGTACGACGCCCGCGAGGCCCTGGTCAACATCCGGGCCGAGGCCGGTGGCGTGGACGCCGCCGACTTCGCCGAGCAGCTGATGCGGATGTACCTGCGCTGGGCCGAGCGGCACGGCTACCCGACCGAGGTCTACGACACCTCGTACGCGGAGGAGGCCGGCATCAAGTCCGCCACCTTCAGCGTCAAGGTCCCGTACGCCTACGGCACGCTCTCCGTCGAGCAGGGCACCCACCGCCTGGTGCGGATCTCGCCGTTCGACAACCAGGGCCGCCGGCAGACCTCGTTCGCGGGCGTCGAGGTGCTCCCGGTCGTCCAGCAGAGCGACCACGTGGACATCGACGAGACCGAGCTGCGGATCGACGTGTACCGCGCCTCCGGCCCCGGCGGCCAGGGCGTCAACACCACCGACTCGGCGGTCCGGATCACCCACCTGCCGACCGGCGTGGTGGTCTCCTGCCAGAACGAGCGCTCGCAGATCCAGAACAAGGCGTCCGCGATGAACGTCCTGCAGGCCAAGCTGCTGGAGCGGCGACGCCAGGAGGAGCGGGCCCTGATGGACTCGCTCAAGGGCGAGGGCAGCTCCTGGGGCAACCAGATGCGCTCCTACGTGCTGCACCCGTACCAGATGGTCAAGGACCTGCGGACCGAGCACGAGGTCAACAACCCGCAGGCCGTGCTCGACGGCGACATCGACGGCTTCATCGAGGCCGGCATCCGCTGGCGCAAGCAGAGCGAGGCCGCCGAGTAGAGCGGCATGGCGAGAGGGCCCCGGAAGCGTGCTTCCGGGGCCCTCTGGCTTGTCTACGGTGCTTCGGGGCCGCCTCAGGCCAGCGCCTGCCGGGCGATCATCGCCACGGCCAGCAGGGCTGCGATCAGCGCCAGCAGGGCAACCGGGGAGATCGAGGCGAACGGGTTGTGCTGCTCCTCGTGCCGGGCCCGGTAGGCACGGCAGACGTGGCAGCGGCCCTCGCTCACGCGGCCGGCGCAGTTGGCGCACACCAGATGGTCGCACGTCATGCGATCTCCTCCTTGCTGCTACTGCCCACGCAATACTGCCAACGCTTCGGGCGGGCTCTTGGTTCCGCTGCCCGCAGCTATCCCCTCTACTCTGCCAGGTTCCGGAGCATCCGGCTCCCGGGGTCGGGGAAGCAGAGTGGCGAATCCGGGGAGAAATGTGCACATAAGCCAACAAACCGCGCATTGACCTCGCAGGCTGTGAGGTGGCTCCTAATTTTCCGGTCATTCCTCCCCAAGAGCGGACAATTCATCAGCTTTTCGATGGGCGAGGTATGCGCGGGCCTCCGCGGGTCGCGTATGGTCCCAAGCCGGGGGAGGCGCGCAGAGGTGCTTCCGCCTCCGTCCCCGGTCGGATGTGGGGGGACGGGACCGACCGAGGAACGGCGCTGCCGGCACTGCCTCCGGGCCTGAAGTAACGATCAGGTCACGGTGGTTCGCCCGAGCTGTCAGCCATTCCACCTAGGATGGCCTCCGTGATGCAGCCGTGATCAGATTCGACAACGTTTCCAAGACCTATCCCAAGCAGAACCGGCCGGCCCTGTCGGACGTCTCGCTGGAGATCGAAAAGGGCGAGTTCGTCTTCCTGGTCGGTTCCTCCGGCTCGGGGAAGTCCACCTTCCTGCGCCTGACCCTGCGCGAGGAGCGCCCCAGCACGGGCGAGGTCCACGTGATGGGCAAGGACCTGGGCAAGCTCTCCAACTGGAAGGTCCCGCACATGCGGCGCCAGTTGGGCTGCGTCTTCCAGGACTTCCGCCTGCTGCCGAACAAGACCGTGGCGCAGAACGTGGCGTTCGCGCTGGAGGTCATCGGCAAGCCCAAGTCCGCCATCAACAAGGTGGTCCCCGAGGTGCTCGACCTCGTCGGCCTCGGCGGCAAGGAGGACCGGATGCCCGGCGAGCTCTCCGGTGGTGAGCAGCAGCGCGTCGCGATCGCCCGGGCCTTCGTGAACCGCCCGATGCTGCTGATCGCGGACGAGCCGACCGGCAACCTGGACCCGCAGAACTCGGTCGGCATCATGAAGCTGCTGGACCGCATCAACCGCACCGGGACCACCGTCCTGATGGCCACGCACGACCAGGCCATCGTCGACCAGATGCGCAAGCGCGTGATCGAGCTCGACAAGGGGCTGCTGGTCCGCGACCAGGCCCGCGGCGTCTACGGCTACCAGCACTAGCAGCCGTCCAGCCGTCGCCTCCGGACCGCCAGCACCGACCTTGGAGTAGGAAAACCAATGCGCGCCCAGTTCGTTCTGTCGGAGATCGGTGTGGGTCTCCGCCGCAACCTGACGATGACCATCGCGGTCGTGGTCAGTGTCGCGCTCTCGCTCGCACTCGCCGGCGCCAGCCTCCTGGTCCGCGACCAGGTCAACTCCATGAAGGGGTACTGGTACGACAAGGTCGAGGTGAGCATCTACTTCTGCACCAAGGCCGATGCCAAGACCGCGCCGCAGTGCGCCCCCGGGGCGGCCACCGACGACCAGATCGCGGCCGTCAAGGCCACGCTGGACAAGATGCCGCTGGTGAAGAGCGCCACCTTCGAGACCCAGGCGGAGGCGTACAAGAACTGGAAGAGCATGAACCCGGACCCCGCTCTGGTGTCCGTGCTCGGGGCCGACGCGATCCCGTCCTCCTGGCGGGTGAAGCTGAACGACCCGACGCGCTTCGACGTGATCCAGAGCGCCACCGCCGGTCTACCGGGCGTCCGCTCGGTGGAGGACCAGCGGCAGATCCTGGAGAACCTCTTCGGGCTGCTCAACGGTCTGCAGACGGCAGCCTTCGTGATCATGGTGCTGATGCTCTCGGTTGCGCTCCTGCTGATCGTCAACACCGTCCGGGTGTCGGCCTTCAGCAGACGACGGGAGACCGGCATCATGCGCCTGGTCGGCGCCTCCAACTTCTATGTGCAGATGCCGTTCATCGCCGAGGCGGCGTTCGCCGCCCTGCTGGGAGCGGTGATGGCCTCCGGTCTGCTGCTGATCGGCAACTACGGCGTGCAGCACTGGCTGGCCAACAAGGTGAAGTTCATCCACTTCATCGGGCTCTCCTCGGTGCTGGCGGTGATCCCGCTGCTGATCGTGGCGGGTATGGCGATGGCGGCTGTCGCGGCCTTCCTGACGCTGCGCAAGTACCTGAAGGTCTGACCGATCGATCCGCGGTGGCCCGGGTGAAACAGCTCTGCTGTTCCACCTTGGCCACTTTCGTCACTCCCGGTGATATTCGGCCGATTCCCGACCACGCAGTGCAGTTGGCGCCTACACTCCCGTCCCATGGCGGCAACAGTGCGGCGGGCGCGGCAGGGGGCCGTGCTCTCGCTGGTGTTCGGCGCGGTGCTGTTCAGCGGGGCGGCGGCGGGAGCCTGGGGTGGCGGGGCTCCGGTGGCGGTGCGGCGGGCCTCCTCGGCCTCCTCGGCCGCCACCAGCCGCTCGGCCTCCTCGGCGGACGGTGCGCCGGCCGACGGCGTTGCGACGCTCACGCCGCAGCAGGCCGAGCGGCTGGTGGCGGCCGGTGGTGACCGCTGGGCCGCGTACTACAGCCCGCAGGACTACGCCGAGTTCACCCAGGGCCTGGACGGCGAGTACCTGGGTGTCGGGCTCTCGGTGGACCGCGACGAGGACGGCGCCACGCTGGTCTCCCGGGTGCGGCCGGCCGGGCCGGCCGACGGTGCGGGCGTCGGGGTCGGCGACCGGCTGCTCACGGTGGACGGCGCGGCCGTCGACCGGCTGCCGGTCACCGAGGTGGTGGCGCGGCTGCGCGGCCGGGCCGACACGCCGTCAGCGGGGGGCCTGCCGGCGCTCCCGGGCTCGGCCGTCCGGCTGGGCCTGCGCTCGCCGGGCGGGCAGGCACGGACGGTGACGCTGTGTCGGACGCTGCTGGCCACCCAGGACGTCACCGTGGACCACCCCGCCGCCGGGGTGCTGCAGATCGCCGTGCGGGCGTTCACCAGCGGGGTCGGCGCGCAGGTCCGCGACGCCCTGCGGGACGCCGCGCCGGCGGCCCGGCGGACCGGTGTGGTGCTGGATCTGCGGGGCAACTCGGGCGGCCTGGTCGAGGAGGCGGTGGCCGTCGCGTCGGTCTTCCTGGACGGCGGCCCGGTCGCCTCCTACCAGTCCGGCGGTGAGCGCAGGGAGTTGACCGCCGAGCCGGGCGGGGACACCCTGACCCCGCTGGTGGTGCTGGTGGACGGCGGCACGATGAGCGCCGCCGAACTGCTCACCGGCGCCCTGCAGGACCGCTGCCGGGCGGTGGTGGTGGGCGCCAGGACCTTCGGCAAGGGCACCGTGCAGCAGCCCAGCCGGCTGGCCGACGGATCGGTGCTCGAACTGACCGTGGGCCGCTACTACACCCCCGCCGGCCGCTCCCCGGACGGCACCGGCCTGACCCCCGACGTACCCGCCGCGGATCCGGCCGAGGCCTGCCCGCTGGCGCTGCGGGTGCTGGCCGGCCTCGGCGGCACCCGAAAACCTGCTGCCGACCACCCGTCTGAGATGCGAGAATAAGCGGCGCTATGGCAAAGGAAACGGGACAGAAGCTGATCGCGCAGAACAAGAAGGCGCGCCACGAGTACACCATCCTGGACACCTACGAGTGCGGGATGGTCCTCACCGGTACCGAGGTGAAGTCGCTGCGCGAGGGCCGGGCCAACCTGGTCGACGGCTACGCCTACACCCAGGGCCACGAGGTGTGGATCGACAACGTCTTCATCCCCGAGTACACCCAGGGGACGTGGACCAACCACTCGGCGCGGCGCAAGCGCAAGCTGCTGCTGCACCGGTCGGAGATCAACAAGCTCGAGGTGAAGACCAAGGAGGGCGGCCACACGCTCATCCCGCTGTCGCTGTACTTCAAGGACGGCCGGGTCAAGCTGGAGCTGGCGCTCGCGATCGGCAAGAAGCTCTACGACAAGCGGCAGACGCTGCGCGAGAAGCAGGACACCCGGGAGACGGCGCGCGCCGTCGCGGCCGCCCGCAAGCGCCAGCGCTGATCACTTCTGATCGGACGAAAGCCGCACTTGTCTCAGGCTTCTCCCAGCATGACCACCAGATGATCGAAGAGCCGGTCGCCCGCGAGTGATCAGTACGCTCGGGGGATGAACATCTCGTTGCTGGACGGCTGGTTCCCGTGGGGAGTCCAGCTCGCGGCCGCAGCCGTCCTGCTGGTGGCCGTCGGTTGGCGCGACCGCCGCTGGCGGCTGCGCCGGCTGCCGGTCGCGCTGGCGGGCGCGGCGCTGCTCACGGTGCTCGCCGAGCTGGCCGTGGTGGAGCTGGCCGGGGTCACCGACCCGCTGCCGGTCGGCCTCTGGCTCTGGGTAGGTTCGGCGCTGGCCGGGCTCACCGTCCTGGTGGTCGGCTGGCGCGGGGCGCGCTGGTGGCGCCGCGCGCTGGCACCGCTCGCCGCGCTGCTGGCCCTGCTGGCCGGCGCCAACGCGCTGAACGCCTTCACCGGGTACTTCCCGACCATGGCCGACGCGGTCGGCGAGCTGACCGGTGCCCCGCTGCCGCAGCAGGTGTCGCTCGACCGGCTCGGCTCGCTCACCGGTCGGACCAGCACCGGGCGCATCGTCGAGGTGGACATTCCGGACACCGCCGGCGGCTTCGTCCACCGCGAGGAGCTGGTCTACCTGCCGCCGGTGTGGTTCCGCAGCACGGCGCGCCCCAGGCTGCCGGTGCTGGAGATGATCGGCGGGGCCTTCTCGGCCCCCGACAACTGGGTGCGGGCCGGCAGCGCCGTGCAGACCGTCGACGCCTATGCCGCCCAGCACGGCGGCTACGCCCCGGTGCTGGTCTTCGCGGATGCGACCGGCGGTTTCAAATCGGACACCGAATGCGTCGACGGCCCGGACGGAATGGCCGAGGACCATCTGGTCAGGGATATTCCGCCGTTTGTCGAGAAGACGTTCAACACGGCCACCGATCCCCGCAAGTGGGGAGTGGCCGGCTGGTCGATGGGCGGCACCTGCGCGGTCGACCTCTCGGTCGAGCACCCGAATGTCTTCACGCATTTCGAGGACATCTCCGGTGACCTCGGACCGAATCTCGGGGACAAGCAGCAGACCATCGACCAGCTCTACGGCGGCAACGCGGCGGCCTGGGCGGCGCATGACCCGATGACCGTACTGTCCCACCACGCGAAGTACCGCGACGTCTCCGGCTGGTTCGAGAGCGGCGACCAGGAGGCGGCCCAGATCGGCCAGGCCAGGGAGTTGGGGCAGGCCGCCGGCAAGGACGGCATCAGCAGCAGTGTCACGGTCGAACCGGGCAGGCACGACTGGCAGTTCGCCACCACCGCGTTCGCCCAGGCGCTGCCCTGGCTGGCCCAGCAGCTCGGCACCCCCGGGCCGCATCAGCCCCCGGCACCCGCCCGGGTCTAATGCGCTGGACCGCTCCGTCACGGAGCGCGTACCATGGGCACAGCACCACCGGCCGGGGAGTCCTCGGCCGGGTTGTTTGTCAAAAAAACATGGGGATGATCGGTTTCGACAGGGGAAGTCGAAACAGGAGAAGCGAGCCGAGGAACGCGGCAATGATCTCGTTAACCATATGCCGCAAAAAAATAATCGCCAATTCTAAGCGCGAGTCCTTCGCGCTCGCTGCCTAAGCAGCGAGTAGCAAGGTGTCAGACCGAGGAGTTCCCGACTCGGATCCTGGCATAATTTAGGGAACTCAACCGTCCACCCGGGCTGCGGGGGTGGGCGGGAAACCAAACAGCAGCTGGGCCCGTTGGCAGCTTGTCCGCGTGACTGCCAGGGCCGAGAAAAGCACAGCGGACTGCGCTCGGAGAAGTCCTGAATCCACTCCACTGGACCCGGGTTCGATTCCCGGCATCTCCACCATCCCATGTGCATGCAGGCCGCCCTCCGTTCGCGGAGAGGCGGCCTTCGTGTTGTCCGGGGCAGCGCAGCCGGGCGCGGCGCGCCCGATGTGACGTGTGCCTCCGAGGGGGACGGGCGTACGCCGGAGGACGTAGGATCTTCCGTCCGCCGCTTTCCGACGGCGGACCGCTTCCACCTCTCCACCGCGGGACGTACGACAGGGGGCTCCTTGGGCGCGCACGGCACAGCCCAGCAGCACGCAGCCGCAATCACCGGAGCCGGCACGCCGCCGGCAGCTACCAGCGACACCAACGCGGACACTCTGCGTGATCGGGAGATCGCCGGGGAGCAACGCCACCTCGACACCGTCTACCAACGGCTCGAGGAGAAGCTCGCCGAGGCCGAGTACGTCCTGGAGGACGCCGCCAAGCGTGTCCAGGTCGGCACGCCCGGCGCGCTCGCCGAGCGGGACGCGCAGGTCTACCGGGCCGGCGCGCACCTGCACCGGCTGAACAGCGAGTTCGAGGACTTCCTGTTCGGCCGGATCGACCTCCAGGCGCCCGACGCCCCGGAGGAGCACGGCATCCCCTCCTTCACCCCGCTGGATCCGGGCGACCCGACCGTCGCGCAGAGCCTGCACATCGGCCGGCTCGGCGTGCTCGACGCCGAGTACGGCCCGCTGGTGATCGACTGGCGGGCGCCCGCCGCGGCGCCGTTCTACCGCTCCACTCCGCTGGAGCCCGGCCGGGTGCTGCGCCGCCGGGTGATCCGCTCCAAGGGCCGCCAGGTGCTCGGCGTCGAGGACGACCTGCTGCGTCCCGACCTGACGCCGACGCTGAACGGCGAGGAGCTCGCGGTGGTCGGCGACGGCGCCCTGATGGCCTCGCTCGGCCGGGCCCGCAGCCACACCATGCGCGACATCGTCTCCTCCATCCAGAAGGAGCAGGACGAGGTCATCCGGGCGCCCGCCGCGGGCGCCACACTGGTCACCGGCGGCCCGGGCACCGGCAAGACCGCCGTCGCGCTGCACCGCGCCGCGTTCCTGCTCTACCAGGACCGCCGCCGCTACGCCGGCGGCATCCTGGTGGTCAGCCCGACCGCGCTGCTGGTCTCGTACACCGAAGGCGTGCTGCCCTCGCTCGGCGAGGAGGGCCAGGTCGCCATCCGCGCGGTCGGCAGCCTGGTGGACGGCATCGAGGCGGGCCGCTACGACACCCCCGAGACGGCGCGGATCAAGGGCTCGGACCGGATGCTCCAGCTGCTGCGCCGGGCCGTCCGGGAGGCGCTGGAGATCGGCGCGCCGACCGAGCTGAAGGTGGTCGCCCGCGGCGAGGTGCTGCGGCTGGACGCCGGCCGGCTGCGGGCGGTGCGCGGCAACGTGCTGGGCAGCGGCGGCACGCCGCTCAACCTGCTGCGCCCGCGGGCCCGCCGGCTGCTCCTTGACGCCCTGTGGGTGGAGGCCACCCGGCACCTGCCGCGGCCCACCGACCACTACGGCCGTGAGCAGCGCCAGGAGGAGAAGGAGTCCTTCGACGACTACGTCAGCGACGAGGCGCCGTTCCTGGACTTCCTGGACGCCTGGTGGCCCCCGCTCTCCCCGCGCCGGGTGCTCGCGACGCTGCGCCAGTCCCGGCACACCAACCGGATCGCCCGACGCTGCGTCAGCCCCGAGGAGGCCAAGCTGCTGGCGGCCTCCTGGCGACACCTCACCGACCGCGGCGAGGGCGCGCTCTCCGCGCACGACGTCGCGCTGATCGACGAGCTGCAGCTGCTGCTCGGGGAGCCGGCCAGGCCCAAGCACCGCGAGGTGGACGCCGTCGACCTGCTCACCGGGCTGGACGAGGTGACCACCGCGGCGGACCGCAACTCCCGCCAGCGCGAGCGCCTTCCGGTCGAGCGGACCGAGTACGCGCACATCATCGTGGACGAGGCCCAGGACCTCACCCCGATGCAGTGGCGGATGATCGGCCGGCGGGCCCGGATGGCCACCTGGACGATCGTCGGCGACCCGGCGCAGTCCTCCTGGCCGTTCCCGCAGGAGGCGCAGGCCGCGCTGGACGAGGTGCTGTCCGGCAAGCCGCGTCGGCGCTACACACTGACCGTCAACTACCGCAACCCGGCCGAGATCGCCGACGTCGCGGCCAGGGTGCTGGCGCTGGCGGCGCCGGGCACGCCCTCGCCGAGCGCGGTGCGCTCGACCGGGATCGAGCCGCGGTTCGCCGCGGTCCTCTCCCCGGAGCCGACGGCCTTCGCGGCCGCCGCCCGGGCCGAGGTGGCCCGACTGCTGGACGAGGTGGACGGCACGGTGGCGATCGTGGTGCCGATGGAGCGCCGGACCGAGGCCGCCGACTGGATCGCCGGGCTCGGCGAGCGCGCGGTGGCGCTGGGCAGCCTGGAGGCCAAGGGCCTTGAGTACGACGCGACGGTGGTCGCCGACCCGACCGGCATCGCCGGCGAGTCGGAGGCCGGCCTGCGGGTGCTGTACGTCGCGCTGACCCGCGCGACGCAGCGGCTGACCGTGCTCTGCGGCCCGGACGACCTGCCCGACGCGGACGGCGTCCCGGCGCTGCTGCGGTAGCGCGGGGGCCGCGCCGACGGCCCGTCAACGACCGAGGCCCCCACCAGTGGTGGGGGCCTCGGCCTTACGTTGGTGACACCGACCCGCCATGCTCGCCTCGCGGCAAGTGGTCGCTCGAAGCGACTAAGGTTGGGCCCGGGGGCTTGGATCGAGCCGGTGTCCCGTCCAATGTAACCCATCGGCCCCGCGAGGCAATCCCGTGCGGCAGATTCTTCGGGTGAACAACCAGCGCGCGGGAACCTGTGTTGTCGGTTCCCTGCAAACGCCGAAAGATATTTCTGGGTACTGGCTGGTAGGTGCGACGATCGAGGCCTACGATGCGCAAGGCGCAGCATCAACACTTTGTTGATTTCCGTGTTGAAGGCGGCCTGGCCTGCACACACCCCAGTGGACGGAAGAAGGACGTCGATGGCGACGGTGCCCAGTGTCTCCAACTCGATCACGGTGCGGCTGGAGGTCCCGGCCACCGGCAACGCGGTCAGCTCCATCACCACTGCCGTGGAGTCCTCCGGCGGCTCGGTGACCGGTCTGGACGTCACCGCCTCGGGCCTGGAGGCCCTGCGGATCGACGTGACCGTCGCGGCCGCCTCGGTCGCGCACGGGGAGGAGATCGTCGAGAAGCTGCGCGCGATCGACGGCGTGGTGATCGGCAAGGTCTCCGACCGGACCTTCCTGATGCACCTCGGCGGCAAGATCGAGATGTCCTCGAAGCTGCCGATCCGCAACCGTGACGACCTGTCAATGATCTACACCCCGGGTGTCGCGCGGGTCTGCATGGCGATCGCCGAGAACCCCGAGGACGCCCGCCGACTGACCATCAAGCGCAACAGTGTCGCGGTGGTCACCGACGGCTCGGCCGTCCTGGGCCTCGGCAACATCGGCCCGATGGCCGCACTGCCGGTGATGGAGGGCAAGGCCGCGCTGTTCAAGCGCTTCGCCAACATCGACGCCTGGCCGATCTGCCTGGACACCCAGGACAGCGACGAGATCGTCGCCATCGTCAAGGCGATCGCCCCCGGCTTCGCGGGCATCAACCTGGAGGACATCTCCGCGCCGCGCTGCTTCGAGATCGAGGCCCGGCTGCGCGAGGCGCTGGACATCCCGGTCTTCCACGACGACCAGCACGGCACCGCGATCGTCGTGCTGGCCGCGCTGACCAACGCGCTGCGGGTGGTCGGCAAGTCCATCGCCGACATCCGCGTGGTGATGTCCGGGGCCGGCGCGGCCGGCACCGCCATCCTGAAGCTGCTGCTGGACGCCGGCGTCGAGCACGCCACCGTCGCGGACGTGCACGGGGTGGTCCACAGCGGCCGTGAGGACCTCAACGACTCGCTGCGCTGGATCGCCGAGCACACCAACCGCTCGGGCCGCACCGGCAGCCTCAAGGAGGCCGTCTGCGACGCCGACGTCTTCATCGGCGTCTCGGCCCCGAACGTCCTGGACGGCGACGACATCGCGTCGATGGCCGACAACGCGATCGTCTTCGCGCTGGCCAACCCGGACCCCGAGGTCGACCCCGCGGTGGCCCGGCAGACCGCCGCGGTGGTGGCCACCGGCCGCAGCGACTTCCCGAACCAGATCAACAACGTGCTGGTCTTCCCCGGCGTCTTCCGCGGCCTGCTGGACGCGCAGAGCAAGACCGTCAACAGCGAGATGATGATCGCCGCCGCCCGCGCGCTGGCCGCCACTGTGCTGGACGACCAGCTGAACCCGAACTACATCATCCCCAGCGTCTTCCACCCGGACGTGGCCAAGACCGTGGCCGCCGCCGTCCGGGAGGCCGCGCTGGCGGCCGCGGGATCGGGCGAGAAGGCCCCGGATCGGCCGACCCCGGGCATCGTCGGCACGCTCGACACGGCGTCCTTTCCGGTCGTCAAGTTCTGACGCTGCGCGGGTTTCCGGGGCGGTATCAGGTCGATCACTTGGCCGAATACCGCCCCCACCCGTGCCGACCTGCTCCGAACCCTTGCGACACAAGGGGAAGGGGCGTGTTTGGGCTTGTCACCGTCAGGGCGTACGGTAGCCCTGCACGGGGCAGGCGTGTCCGACAAGTACGGAACGTCCCCCAACCACTCGGCGAGTCGTTCCCGGTCGCCGCCCGAGCCGGTCCGCCGGCGCCGACGGAGCGTCACGGCTGCGTCGGGAGGGCGCTGTTCGGGGCGAACGGCCGAGGCCCGATTGGCTTTCTCAGGGCCGATAAGGGCAGGATTCGTACCCAGGCGGGCATGTGGCAGGACTGACACAGTGCGAGGCTCGGGACACGAGCCCGGCTCCTACCGCCAGCCGCCTGAATGAGCACAGTGTGCGGACCAGCGGCCCAGCCGGGTGCCTCCGGTCGGGACGACCCGATGGGGCCCCGCACACCGCAACGAACAGACCACAGGAGTACACATGAACCGCAGTGAGCTGGTGGCCGCTCTGTCCGAGCGCGCCGAGGTGACCCGCAAGGACGCCGACGCCGTGCTGGCGGCCTTTGCCGAGGTCGTCGGCGAGGTCGTTGCGAAGGGCGACGAGAAGGTCACCATCCCCGGTTTCCTCACCTTCGAGCGCACCCACCGCGCGGCCCGCACCGCCCGCAACCCGCAGACCGGTGAGCCGATCCAGATCGCGGCCGGCTTCAGCGCCAAGGTGAGCGCCGGTTCGAAGCTCAAGGAAGCTGCCAAGGGCAACTGATACGAGTGAGCGGGGGCGGTCCTTTCGGGGACCGCCCCCGCTCTTTCGTTGTGCGGCCCGTGCGGCCCCCGGGAGAGTGACAGCGGTCACCTCGATCGGGTGGGGCCGCCCTGGCGGAGGCGGCCCCGTGACGTCTTCCGTCCCGCGTCAGACCGCGACGGCGGCGAGTTCCTCGGCCGGTAGGTCGACGTGGGCGCCCAGTGCGCGCAGCTTCTCCATGAAGTTCTCGTAGCCGCGGTTGATCAGCGAGATGCCGTGCACCGTGGAGGTGCCCTCGGCCGCCAGCGCCGCGATCAGGTACGAGAAGCCGCCGCGCAGGTCGGGGATGACCAGCTCGCCGCCGAGCAGCTTGGACGGGCCGGAGACCACCGCGGAGTGCAGGAAGTTGCGCTGCCCGAAGCGGCAGGGCGAGCCGCCCAGGCACTCGCGGAAGAGCTGGATGTGCGCGCCCATCTGGTTCAGCGCGGAGGTGAAGCCGAGCCGCGACTCGTACACCGTCTCGTGCACGATGGACAGGCCGGCGGCCTGGGTCAGCGCGACCACCAGCGGCTGCTGCCAGTCGGTCTGGAAGCCGGGGTGCACGTCGGTCTCCAGCGCGATGGCGCTCAACTCGCCGCCCGGGTGCCAGAAGCGGATGCCCTCGTCGTCCACGGCAAAGGCGCCGCCGACCTTCCGGAAGGTGTTGAGGAAGGTCATCATCTCCAGCTGGCGGGCGCCGCGGACGTAGATGTCGCCCTTGGTGGCCAGCGCGGCGCAGGCCCAGGAGGCGGCCTCGAGGCGGTCCGGCAGCGCGCGGTGGTTGTAGCCGCCGAGCTCGTCCACCCCGGTGATCAGGATGGTGCGGTCGGTGCCCATCGAGATGATCGCGCCCATCTTCTGCAGCACGCAGATCAGGTCGACGATCTCCGGCTCGATGGCGGCGTTGCGCAGCTCGGTGTCGCCCTCGGCCAGCACGGCGGTGAGCAGGACCTGCTCGGTGGCGCCGACCGACGGGTAGGGCAGCTCGATCCGGGTGCCGCGCAGGCGCTGAGCGGCCACCAGGTAGGTGCCCTGCGGGTGCTTCTCGATGGTGGCGCCGAACTGGCGCAGCACCTCGAAGTGGAAGTCGACCGGACGGCCGCCGATGTCGCAGCCGCCCAGGCCCGGGATGAACGCGTGGCCGAGGCGGTGCAGCAGCGGGCCGCAGAAGAGGATCGGGATCCGCGAGGAGCCGGCGTGCGCGTCGATGTCCGCGACGTTGGCGCTCTCCACGTGCGAGGGGTCGAGGATCAGCTCGCCCTCCTCCTCGCCGCTGCGCACGGTGACGCCGTGCAGCTGGAGCAGGCCGCGCACCACCTTGACGTCGCGGATGTCCGGGACGTTGCGCAGTCTGCTGGGGCCCGTCCCGAGCAGGGCGGCGACCATGGCCTTGGGGACCAGGTTCTTCGCACCTCGGACTCGGATCTCGCCTTCGAGCGGATTTCCGCCGTGGACCAGCAGGACGTCGTCGGTCATCGTTCTCGCAATCGGGGGATTCGCAGCCGAAGTGGCAGGGGGGGAGAGGCGCCTGGCGCGGGACGCACGGGCGCCACCTTCGGTAGATGGTAGTAGGAGGTTCTTTGGTTCCCGTGAGAACCAGTGGTGATCATGCTCTCTCCGGGTGGAAGGTCAGCCGACAGGCCGCCATTCGGGTGAGTTCCACGGTGTCCGAGGTTTGTCTGCGGAGCGTGCTCGATCTGCCTCGACCGGACCGGGTTTCGTGTTGGGTACCCGCCCGGGCCGCCGCTGCGGGATCATGTGAGACATGACCGCGGCCCCTTCCCACACCGGCCGACTGCTCGTCGCGACTCCGATGCTCACCGATCCCAACTTCGCCGGATCGGTGGTGCTGCTGCTGGACCACGACGTGCAGGGCGCGCTGGGCGTCGTCCTGAACCGTCCGACCCCGGTCGGCGTCGTGGACGTACTGGACGGCTGGGCCGATCTGGCGGGCGCGCCGCCGGTGGTCTTCCAGGGCGGCCCGGTCGGGCTGGACTCCGCGCTCGCCGTCGCCGTGGTGCCCGGTGAGCCCGGACCGGCCGACCCGCTGGGCTGGCGGCGGGTGCACGGGGCGATCGGGCTGGTCGACCTGGAGGCGCCGCCGCAGATCCTGGCCGGGGAGCTGGGCGGGCTGCGGGTCTTCGCCGGCTACTCGGGCTGGACGCCGGGCCAGCTGGAGCTGGAGATCGACGAGGGCGCCTGGTACCTGGTGGACTCCGAGCCGGGGGACATCTCCTGCCCCGACCCCGAGCGGCTGTGGCGCTCGGTGCTGCGCCGCCAGCGCAGCCCGCTGGCGATACTGGCGACCTACCCCGAGGACCCGACGCTCAACTGACCCGGGGCGCGGGCGCGGTCGGGCCGTTCGTTTCGCGATGGTCCGTTTCCCGCACGGCCCCCATAGACTTGACCCTCATGAGCACTCTTGAGCCCGAGCGCGGCCTCGGCACCGGCACCCTGGTCGAGCCCGTCCCCCAGGTGTCCCACGGGGACGGCGACCACGAGCGCTTCGCGCACTATGTCCAGAAGGACAAGATCATGGAGAGCGCGCTCTCCGGCTCCCCGGTGGTCGCACTCTGCGGCAAGGTCTGGGTGCCCGGGCGCGACCCGAAGAAGTACCCGGTCTGCCCGATGTGCAAGGAGATCTTCGAGGGCATCGAGCCGGGCGGCGGCGACAAGTCGGGCGACAAGAAGAAGTAGCCGCGGGCAGTCCGATCGGCATCGGCCACTGGCCCTTCAGTGGTCTATGCCAATCGGTGTCGGCGGGGCAGGATGAGCGGCATGGACCTCATCCCCGCTCCGCTGCGCTGCAGCTTCCCCGCCGCACGGGGGCTGCTGCTGGGACCGCGGACCACGCTGGGCGGCGCCCCCGGCACCGAGGCCGCCGAGCGGTGGCTGCGTACGGTGCTCGGCGCCGCCACCGGGCTGCCGCTGGCGCCCGCGCCGGCCCCGGACGTCGAACTGCGGCTGGACGCCGGGCTCGGCCCGGAGGAGTACCGGATCGCCGTCGACGAGCGGCGCGCGCTGCTCACCGCCGGGGGAGCGGGCGGCCTGCACTGGGCGGCCCAGACGCTGCGTCAGCTGCTCGGCCCCGACGCCTACCGGCGCGCGCCGCTGCGCCGCACCGGCTGGACGCTGCCGGCCTGCGAGCTCGCCGACGCCCCGCGGTTCGGCTGGCGCGGCGTGCTGCTGGACGTCTCGCGGCACTTCCTGCCGCGGGCCGACCTGCTGCGCTACGTCGACCTGCTGGCCGCGCACCGGCTCAATGTGCTGCACCTGCACCTGACCGACGACCAGGGCTGGCGGTTCGAGGTCAAGCGCTACCCCGGGCTCACCGAGCGGGGCTCCTGGCGGGAGCGCTCGATGGTCGGCTTCCGGGACGCCGGCCGGCGCGACGACCGCCCGCACGGCGGCTTCTACACCCAGGACGACCTGCGCGAGCTGGTCGCCTACGCGGCCGAGCGGGGCATCACGGTGGTTCCCGAGATCGACCTGCCGGGCCACACCCAGGCCGCCATCGCGGCCTACCCCGAGCTGGGCAACACCGACGTGGTGGACACGGCCGAGCTCGGGGTGTGGACCGACTGGGGTGTCACCCCCAACGTGCTGAACGTCTCGGATGCCACGCTCGCCTTCTTCGAGGGCGTCCTGGAGGAGCTGCTGGACGTCTTCCCGTCCGAGTTCATCCATCTCGGCGGGGACGAGTGCCCCAAGGAGCAGTGGCGGGCCAGCCCGGCCGCGCAGGAGCGGATCAAGCAGCAGGGGCTGGCGGACGAGGACGAGCTGCAGGCGTGGTTCATCCGGCACTTCGACGGCTGGCTGAGCGCGCGCGGCCGGCGGCTGATCGGCTGGGACGAAATCCTGGGGAGAGGACTCCCTGCGGGGGCCGCGGTGTCCTCCTGGCGCGGGTACGCGGGCGGGGTGGCGGCCGCGCGGGCCGGGCACGACGTGGTGATGTGCCCCGAGCAGCAGGTCTACCTGGACCACCGGCAGGCGGTCGGCCCCGACGAGCCGATCCCGGTCGGCTGGGTGCGCACGCTGGAGGACGTGTACCGCTTCGAGCCGGTACCGGCGTCACTCGACCCGGTGAGTGCCGCTCACGTGATCGGCGCTCAGGCGAACCTGTGGACCGAGTTCACGGACGACGCCCGGGATCTCGACTACCGGGCGTTTCCGCGCCTGGCGGCCTTCGCCGAGGTCGCCTGGTCGGCGCTGCCCACGGACCCGGCGGCCCGCGACTGGCCCGGCTTCGAGCGCCGGATGCGCACCCACTACGCCCGGCTGGACGCCCTGGGTGTGGAGTACCGCCCGCCCGGCGGCCCGCACCCCTGGCAGCGCCGCCCCGGTGTGCTGGGGCGGCCGCTGGAGGGCCCGCCACCTGCGGTCTGATCATCATTTCGGCGTTTGGGAACCTTCGAGGGTGGCTCCTGCGTCAAGAAAAGATGAACTTCCGGTCCGATTCGTTCCGGAACTACCCGAAAGATGACGGGAACGTCGGCTACCCCGGGGGTGATCATCGCGCGTGATGTGCCAGAGTTGCCCAACCCCGACCGGCTGCTTCTGTTCGGCAGCCGGGGCCCGTACTCTACGGGCGGTACCGCAGACCCGCGGTGCGGGACGAACCGGCCGGCCCTCGCGCCGGCCGCCGAGAGGCCGAGCTCCAGTCGAGTGAGCCCAGCCTGAGTGAGTGGAGCACGGTGGGATCCTGGTGAACCGGACGATCATGCTGCCGACCTCCCTCGACGAGGCCGTCGAGGCGCTGGCCGCCAGTCCCGCCGCGGTACCGGTGGCCGGTGGCACCGACCTGATGGAGGCGGTCAACGCCGGACGGTTGCGACCGGCCGCGCTGATCGGCCTGGGCCGGATCACCGAACTGCGCGGCTGGCGCTACGAGGACGGCGGAACCGCGGTGCTCGGCGCCGGGCTGACGCTGGCTCGGATGGACCGACCCGACTTCGCCGCCCTCATCCCCGCACTGGCCGATGCCGCGCGGACCGCGGGCCCGCCGCAGACCCGCAATGTCGGAACGCTCGGCGGCAACATCGTCACCGCGGCCCCCGCCGGCGACACCCTGCCGGTGCTGGCCGCGCTGGAGGCCAGCGTCACGCTGACCCGGCCCGGCGCCACCCGCGAGGTCCCGGTCAGCCACCTGCTCACCGGCCTGGACCCGATGCGCCCGGGTGAACTGCTCACCTGGGTCCGGGTCCCGCTGCTGCACGCCCCGCAGGTCTTCCTCAAGGCCACCGGACGCAGCGGACCCTCCCGGGCCACCGCCTCCGTCGCCCTGGTGCTCGACCCGGCCCGGCGAGCCGTGCGCTGCGCGGTCGGCGCCGTCGCGCCGGTGCCGCTGCGGCCGCTGGAGGCCGAGGCCTGGGTGGCCGGCTGCATCAACTGGGACGCGCGTGGCGAGGAGGGCGTGCCGGCCATCGACCCGGCCGCCTCGGCCGCGTTCGGCGAGTACGTGGCCACCGCCTGCGTGCCGGACGGCTACGGCGCCGACGCCGCATCGGCGCTCACGGGCGAGGGGCCGACGGCTGCGGCGGTGCAGCTGCGGCGTACCGTGGCGGTGCTGGCCCGCCGGGCACTGGGAAGGGCGCTGAAGTGACGGCTGACGTGACGGCTGATGTGACGAACCACCAGGTCCACCCGGTCGACGACCGCCCCTGCGCGTCCTACACGCTGCGGGTCAACGGCTTCGAGAGACCCGTCGCGGACGCCTGGATCGGCGAGAGCCTGCTCTATGTGCTGCGCGAGCGCCTGGGCCTGGCGGGTGCCAAGAACGGCTGCGAGCAGGGCGAGTGCGGCGCCTGCTCGGTGCAGGTGGACGGCCAGCTGGTGGCCGGCTGCCTGGTGCCGGCCGCGCTGGCCGCGGACAGCGAGATCAACACGGTGGAGGGCCTGTCGGCGGGCGGCGCGGCCAGCGACGTCCAGCAGGCGCTGGCCGACTCCGGCGCCGTGCAGTGCGGCTACTGCACGCCGGGCATGGCGATGGCGGTGCACGACCTGCTGCAGCGCAACCACCGGCCGAGTGAGGTCGAGGCGCGTCAGGCGCTCTGCGGCAACCTGTGCCGGTGCACGGGCTACCGCAGCGCGCTGGCGGCCGTCCAGACGGTGGCGGACGCGCGCGGCGCGGCGCTGCTGGAGGCGGAGGAGGCCGCCGCCGAGCCGGCGGCCGAGACCGCGGAGCCGGTCGCGGAGCAGTCGGCGCAGGCCGACTCCCCGGCGCCCGCAGAGCCGTCGCAGCTCCCGGCGCCTTCGGCGCCCGCAGTGCCTTCGGCGCCCGCAGTGCCTTCGGCGCCCGCAGTGCCTTCGGCGCCCGCCGAACCCGAGTTCGCCGACCTGCCGGTGTACCAGGACGCCTGGACCGAGACCGCGGCGGCCGGCGAGGTGCCGGTCTTCGGGAGCGACGACAGCGGCTGGATCACCGCCCAGCCCTTCGTGCCCGCCCCGGCGGCGGAGGCGGGCTATGAGCCGCATCCCACCGCGGCCGGCACCGGCGTCGGCGTCGGCGTGATCCCGCCGCAGGGCTACCCGGGCTACGAGGCGACGGCGTACGGACCCGGCACGGTGTACGCGGCCGGCGCGGGCTACGAGCCCACGCCCGCGCACGGCACCAGCGCGCCGGGTGCGCCGTTCGAGGGCACTCCGGCGCACGGGACGCCGTACGAGCCCACCCCGGCCCACGGCACGCCGTACGGGACGCCCCCGCAGGGCACGCCGCAGGACACCCCGTACCCGGCGGCCTACCAGGACCCGCAGTACGCCGGCGCCCCCTACCAGGGCGCCCCGTACGAGGGCGCGCCCTACCAGGGCACCCCGTACGACGGCACGCCCTACGACGGTGCCGGCTACGACGGGACCGTCTACGAACCCGCGCCCGGCGCCTCCTACGACGCCACCCCCGCGCATGGCCTCCGCCTCCCCGAGGACGACCACGCATGACCTCCCCGACCGACACCGTCCTCGCCCCGCCGGACGCCCCCGAGGACCCCGCCGGGACCGAGGACACGGCAGCGGCGGACCAGCCGTTCGGCCTCGGCAGCTCCCCGCTGCGTACCGACGCGCTCCCCAAGGCGCTCGGCATCTACCCCTTTGCCGCCGACCTCTGGGCCGAGGGCCTGCTCTGGGGCGCGGTGCTGCGCTCGCCGCACCCGCACGCCCGGATCGTCTCGATCGACACCGCGGCCGCCCTCGCCGTCCCCGGCGTGCACGCCGTGATCACCGCCGCAGACCTGCCGCCCGCCCGGGGCGGCGGCCTGGAGGGCGGCAGTGAGGACGGTCCCACCGGCTCCGACCGGCCGGTGCTGGCCACCGACGTGGTCCGCCACCACGGCGAGCCGATCGCCGCCGTCGCCGCCGACCACCCCGACACCGCGCGGCTGGCCGCCGCCTCGATCGTGGTCGAGTACGAGCTCCTCGACGCGCTCACCGACCCCGAGCAGGCCTTTCACGCGCCCCCGCTGCACCCGGACGGCAACCTCTTCCGGCACATCCCGCTGCGCAGCGGCGACCCGGAGGTGGTCGGCGAGGTGATCGTCGAGGGCCTCTACCAGGTCGGCCGCCAGGACCCGGCGCCGATCGGTGCCGAGGCCGGGCTCGCGGTGCCCCGCCCCGACGGCGGCGTCGAGCTGCACCTGTCCTCCACCGACCCGCACGGCGACCGCGAGCGCACCGCCGCCTGCCTGGGCCTGGAGCCGGACCGGGTGCGCCTGGTCGTCACCGGCGTGCCCGGCGCGACCGCAGACCGCGAGGACCTCTCCTTCCAGGTCACCCTCGCCCTGCTGGCGCTGCGCACCGGCCGTCCGGTGAAGATGACCCTGACCCGCGAGGAGTCCTTCCAGGCCCACGCCACCCGCCACCCCGCCCTGCTGCGCTACCGCCACCACGCGGACGCGCAGGGCACGTTGCTGAAGGTGGAGGCGCAGATCCTGCTGGACGGCGGCGCCTACGCAGACGTCTCCGCGGAGGCACTGGCCGCCGCGACGGCGTTCTCGGTCGGCCCGTACGTGTGCCCGAACGTCTTCGTCGACGCCTGGGCGGTGCGCACCAACAACCCGCCGGCCGGTCGGATGCGCGGCGAGGGCGCCCTGCAGACCTGCTTCGCCTACGAGTCGCAGCTCGACCAGCTGGCCGCCCGCCTCGGCATCGAGCCGCTGGAGATCCGCCGCCGCAACGTGCTCGCCACCGGCGGCGCGATGCCCACCGGACAGGCCGTCACCTGCCCGGCCCCGGTGGCCGCGCTGATCGACGCGGTCGCCGCTTCCCCGCTGCCCGCCCTCCCGGTCGACGAGCCCGACACCGACTGGCTGCTGCCCGGCGGCCCCGGCGGCGCGGGTGACCCGGCGGCGGTACGGCGCGGCATCGGTTACGCGGTGGGCATGGTGCACATGCTCGGCGCCGAGGGCGAGGACGAGGTCTCCACCGCGACCGTCCGGGTCAGCGGCGACCACGCCACCGTGATCTGCGCGGCCGTCGACTCCGGCCAGGGCTTCGCCACGCTGGCCCGGCAGATCGTCCAGTCGGTGCTCGGCGTCAGCGAGGTCTACGTTGCGCCGGTCGACAGCGACCAGTCGATCGCCGGCCCCTCGGCCCGCGGCCGGCACACCTGGGTCTCCGGCGGAGCCGTCGAGCGGGCCGCACTGATGGTCCGCCACCAGCTGCTGCAGCCGATCGCCGCCAACTTCGGGATGTCCGTCGAGCTGCTCTCGATCTCCGACGGCAAGATCACTTCCTACGACGGCGTGCTCGGCATGCCGGTCACCGAGGCGCTGGAGGGCAAGGAGCTCTGGGCCACCGCCCAGTGCCGCCCGCACCCGACCGAGCCGCTGGACGAGGCCGGGCAGGGCGACGCCTTCGTCTCGATCGCCTTCTGCGCGATGCGCGCGGTGGTCGACGTGGACATCGAGCTCGGCGCCGTCCGGGTGGTCGACGTGACGGTCGCCCAGGACGTCGGCCGGGCGCTGAACCCCGGCCAGATCGAGGACCGGATCGAGGCCGGCGTGGCCCAGGGCGTGGGCCTGGCCCTGTTGGAGGACCTGCGCACCTCCGGCGGCCTGCTCGCCAACCCCTCGCTCACCGGCTACCGCCTGCCCACCGCCCTGGACACCCCCGACGTCCGGATCGCGGCCCTGCTGGAGGAGCGCGACGTCGTCGCCACCTTCGGCGCCAAGGCCGTCAGCGCGGCCCCCGCCGTGGTGGCCCCCGCCGCCATCGCCGCCGCCGTCCGCGCCGCCACCGGCCTCCCGGTCGGCCGCCTCCCGATCCAACCCGAAGACGCCATCGTGGCCTGAGCGCTGGAGTTCAGGCCGCGTGTGGCCTGAACTCCAGGCGTGTCTCGTCTCCGTCAATCGTCGCGTCCAGCCGGGCATCCAGAGCGGCGGCGAGGCGGCGCAGCAACTGGAGCGTCGGGGCGCTGCCACCGCCTTCGATGCGCTCCACCTCGGCCGTGGACAGACCAGTCCGGGCGGCGACCTCCTGCTCACTCAGTCCGAGGGCCGTCCTGCGGTCGTAGACGGCCTGCCCCAGAGCCACCGCCGCCGCGGCCTCCACGTAGGCGGGGTCCGCCCGATGCTCGGCGGAGATCCGCCATTGGGTGTGGTAGCCGCGGCTCATGACTGCTCCTCGAAGGTCCGGTGGTAGTCGACATCAGCAGGGCCGTGCGCTTGTTCGCACTCCTTCTGGGCCCAACGAGCGCGCTGCACCTGTGCCTCCTCCCGCATCCGGGTTTTGCGGAAGACCGTGAGCAACACGATACGGCGGCCAGGGGCCAGCCAGTAGGTGACTCTCACGGCAGCACTTCCGAGGTGGAACCGTAGCTCGCGCAATGGGCCGCCCAGATGACGGGAGTAGGGCTCGCCGAGGATCTCCGGACGGTCGGCCAGCCGATCCACATGGAATTCGACGGTCCGGTAGTGCTCCCGGGGTAGGACGTCGAGCCAGCTCTCGACCTCGGGCTCCAGCTCGATGCTGTATCGCTCACACATGAGCGTGACGCTAGACGCGAGGTGATCATGCTGTTGATGGTTCGGGCTGTACCTCACCGGAACGAGTGAACACCTGAATGGAAATCCGGCCTGGAATTCTGGCAGGCAATTCTGTGCAGCGGCACGCGGAATGACCGAGCGGCTTATTGTCGCCGACCGGTCATTTCTTCTGCGTGGAGACATGGAGGCCATGGCGGGAATCGAACCCGCGTAAACCGATTTGCAGTCGGTCCCCTGGAGCCACTCGGGCACACGGCCGTGCGGAGCGCTCTGCTGAGCTCTCGGGTCAGGCGAGGCGACAGGCGGGACAACACGCCTGCGAGTGGCGACAGGAGTGAGCGGTCAGGCCGTGGGAATTGGTGTTCATGGCGTGGGCTCCTCTCCGTCCGGGGTTCTGCGCTGCTTTCTTGTTCTTTATCTTGACGGTCCGTCCGATGGCCCGTCAATAGCCGACTGTTAAGGGCGTATGAAGTCCACCGGGAAGTCCGCTGGGAAGTCCTAGGACCAGCGACTGAGTGATCATGGGTCGCGGGTCAGGAGTCAACCCGTGCGACGGCACTTACGATGTTCGGCATGACCGCTACCTCCACCACCTCCGTCGACCCCGCCCCCACGGCCCTGCCGGACCCGGACGACGGGCTCGGCGGAGTGCTCGGACCGCGGCACCGGGCGCTCACGCTCGGGATGGTCTCGGTCGTGCTGCTGCTCGCCTTCGAGGCCACCGCGGTGAACACCGCGATGCCGGTAGCGGCGCGGCAGTTGCACGGGTTGGCGCTCTACGCGTTCGCGTTCTCCGGGTACTTCACCAGCACGCTGTTCGCGATGGCGCTCTCGGGGGAGTGGTGCGACCGGCGCGGGCCGATGCTGCCGCTGTTCGCGGGGATCGGGATCTTCGGCGTCGGGCTGGTGGTGGCCGGGACGGCGGCGGACATGTGGATCTTCGTCGGGGGACGGGCGATCCAGGGGCTGGGCGGCGGACTGGTGATCGTCGCGCTGTACGTGGTGGTCGGCCGGGCGTTTCCGGAGCGGTTGCGCCCGGCGGTCTTCGCGGCCTTCTCGTCCGCGTGGGTGCTGCCGTCGATCGTCGGTCCTGTGGTGTCCGGGGCGGTCACCCAGCACCTGGGGTGGCGCTGGGTCTTCCTGTCGGTGCCGGTGCTGGTGGTGCTGCCGCTCGCGGTGATGGGCCCGGCGCTGCGGCGTTCGGAGCGCGAGCGGGCGGCGCGGGAGGGGCAGCGGCATGACCACGGGCGACTCGACCGGCGCCGGATCGCGCTCGCCGCGATGGCCGCGCTGGGCGCCGGCCTGCTGCAGTACGCCGGTGGGCGCCTCGACCTGCTCGCGCTGCTCCCGGCGGCCGCCGGGGCCGGGCTGCTGGTGCCCGCCGTCCTCCGGCTGCTCCCGCCCGGCACGCTGCGGGCCGCGCGCGGGCTGCCCACGCTGATCCTGCTGCGCGGGGTCGCGGCGGGGGCGTTCTTCGCGGCGGAGGCGTTCATCCCGCTGATGATGGTCATGCAGCGCCATCTCTCGCCGACCCTGGCCGGCCTGACCCTCACCAGCGGTGGCCTGACCTGGGCGTTCGGCTCCTGGCTGCAGGGCCGGCCGGGCGCCGACCGGCACCGCGAGGGGCTGATCCGACTGGGCTTCGCGCTCACCGCGCTGGCCATCGCCGGTGCCGGTCTGGTGCTGCTCCCGGCCGCTCCGACCTGGACGGCGGCGGCGGCCTGGGCGATCGGCGGCACCGGCATGGGCCTGTCGGTCACCAGCATCAGCGTCCTGATGATGAAGCTCTCGCCCCCGGAGGCCGCCGGCGCCAACTCGGCCTCCCTGCAGATGTCCGACGCGCTGGGCAACGTCCTGCTGGTCGGCCTGGCGGGCGTGCTCTTCTCGGCCCTCGGCGGCGGCGCGATCGCCGCCGCCACTGCCGGTTCGTCCGGCAGTGGCGCGCGTGGGGCGTTCGCGATGATCTTCCTGGTGATGGCGGCGGTGGCTCTGCTCGGGGCCGTCCTCGCGGCCCGCGTCCGCCCGCGCGCCTGACGGTCGCCGCCCTCCATTTGCCGGTCGGCCTCAGGAGGCCGAGCCGCGGCGGTGGCGCAGGTGCAGGACGGTGGCCGCGGCGGCGGTGGTGAGCAGCGTGGCGCCGGCCAGCGTCTCGGGGAGGTTGGGCCCGGTGCTGCCGCCGAGGCCGGCGTGCGTCGGTCCCTTCGGCTCACCGAACTCGCCCGACTGCGCGCCGCCGGAACTGCCGGAGCTGCCGGAGCCGCCGGGGAGTTCCGGCCTGCCATCGGACGTGCCGTCGGGCTTGCCGTCCGACTTGCTATCGGACTTGCCGTCGGGCTTGCCGCTCGGACTGACCGTGAAGGTGGCGGTCAGCTGGCTCTCGGTCACCGTCTTGCACTGGATGGAGACCTGGTACACCCCGGGCCTGGCCTGCTCGGGGACGGTGGCCACGGCGCCGACCAGCCCGCGCAGCGAGCCGAGCTGCACCGCCGGGATGTCCTCGCCCGCGTGCTCGCGCGAGCTGAAGCGGGCGGTGCCGCCGGAGCTGTCGCAGTTGCCCCCGTCGAAGACCGTGAACTGGCTGCCGGGGGTGACCGCGTTCGGCTGGATGACGACCGGGTTGCCGGCGGCGGAGGCGGCGGTGGCGGCGCCGAGGGCGGCAGCCACGGCCAGCACCCCTCCGCCGACGAAGTGACGAGCGCGCATGGTGGTTCTCCCGGGACGCGGTCACGGGGTCGTCCCCGAGTGGAAATAGGCGAAACCGCGTCCTGGAATCAAGAGGTAAGCGCCGACGAGGCGGGCCGCATGCGCAGCCGGCCGCCGGAACACCCCGGAAAGGGGCGGCTACCTGGGGTGATGGCTGGTGCCGCGGGGTAGCGCCAACCGGGTTACCGGCCGGAGCCCAGGAAGCTGGACCAGCCCTCGCTGGGCGCCTGGCCGACCGGCAGGCTCTGCAGCTTGCGCAGCACCGCCGGGTCCTGCACCTCCAGCCACTGGATCAGCTGGCGGAACGAGACCAGCCGTACCTCGGGCTTGTCCGCGATGGTCTTCAGCACCTCCTCCACGGCGTCCATGTAGATGCCGCCGTTCCACTCCTCGAAGTGGTTGCCGATGATCATCGGTGCCCGGTTGCCGTGGTAGGCGCGGTCGAAGCCGGCCAGGTAGGCGTCCCGGGCCTGGACCTGCCAGCCGGGGCGCTTCTTCGGGTCGCCCTTGGTGTTGTCGCCGCACTGGTTGAACATGATGTTGTAGTCCATCGAGAGGACCTGGAAGGTGTGCCCGGGGAACGGGATGGACTGCAGCGGCATGTCCCACAGCGCGCCGCCCTGGATCTTCTGCGGCCAGACCTGGAGTCCGCCAGCCCCGCTGCTGTCGTACTTCCACTCGCGCAGCGTGGCCGTCGGCAGCAGGCCGCGCTGGCCCTCCAGGCACGGGGTGCGGCTGCCGATCAGCTCCCGGTGGTAGTCGAAGGGCAGCGGCGGCAGGTCGGTGAAGCCGGTGTTGGTCTTCCAGTTGTTCACAAAGCTGATGGCCTGGTCGATCTCGCTGTTCCACTCCTCCGGCGACCACTTCCCGACGCCGTTGCTGCCGCAGAAGTGGCCGTTGAAGTGGGTGCCGATCTCGTGGCCGTCCAGCCAGGCGGCGCCGACCTGGACCAGCGTGTCGTGGATGTGCTGGTCGCTCAGATAGCCGATCTCGGAGGCGCCGACGTGGTGCTGCGGCGGGTGGTACAGCTCCTTCTTGGACTCCGGCAGCAGGTAGAGGCCGCTGAGGAAGAAGGTCATCCCGGCGTTGTGGTCCTTGGCCAGCTGGCGGAACCGGGAGAACAGCTGGTTGTCCAGCTCCCCGGCGCCGTCCCAGGAGAAGACCACGAACTGCGGTGGCCGCTCGCCGAGCTCGAGCGGGACGGCGTGCGGCTGGTTGGGCTGCGGGCCGGTGTCGGAGGTCGATCCGTCGCCGATCAGGCTGGCGGGGGGACGACCGGGAGCGCCGGACGGGCTCGGCGCGTCGGAGCCGGCGGGCTTGCTGGGATCGGCGGGCACCGGGACGGGCGCGTTGACGGCGTCGGACTTCGCGACCGTGCCGCGCGGTGCGACCCGGCTTCCGCACCCGGTCGCGGCCGCGGCGGCGGTCGCCGCACCGGCCGCCAGCAGAGTTCGGCGGGAGAGAGCGTCCATGGTCACTCCGTTTCGAGACGTCGGAGCCCTACGGCTGATCAACGGGTGTGGCCGGCCGGCGCGAGGAGGCGGGTGGGGGCGCCGGGCGGGCGGAACGCGGAAGCCGGCGCGGGCGAAGGGGGCCGATCGGGGATCGGCGCTGTCCTGAGTCAACGACAGGCGGCGGTGGCTTTTTGGCGTTATGTCCGTTGATGTACCGTTATAGGCTATTTGTTCCACAGCATGGCACGAGAACGGTGCCGGAACGGGCTGGGGGAGCGGAGGGCCTGACGCGATCCCTCGTCCGGCGCAGTGCGGTGGCGCGTCGAGTCGCGGCCGGGGGTGAGGCATCATCACATGAACCGAGGGCCGCGGTGGGGCCGCGCCGGGAGGAGAGTGCGGAGCCATGTGGGACGCGCTGCTGCACGCCTACCACTCGCGCATCGTCGTCTCGGGCCGGGAGCCGCTCTTCCTGCTCCTGGTGGGGCTGATCGCCTCCTTCCTCTTCATCCGGTTCAGCGTCCGGATGATCCGGCGCGGCACCAAGTGGTGGCCGGGCAACGTCACGCCGGGCGGCCTGCACATCCACCACGTGGTCTTCGGGCAGACGCTGATGCTGATCGCCGGTGTCGGCTCGTTCACCGTGCGGGGCAACGGCGGGGACCTGTGGAACATCCTGGGCCTGGCCTTCGGCATCGGCTGCGGGCTGGTGCTCGACGAGTTCGCGCTGGTGCTGCACCTGGAGGACGTCTACTGGAGCGACCAGGGGCGCAAGTCGGTCGACGCGGTGATCCTCGCCGTGGCGATCATCGGACTGCTGCTGCTCGGCAATCTGCCGTTCGGCGGCTTCAGCCGGCGGATCTCGCCCAGCCAGCTGATCGTGGCGGCCATCCTTCTGGCGCTGGTGACGGTCAGTCTGCTCAAGGGCAAGCTCTGGACCGGCCTGCTGGGCGTGATGATCCCGGTGCTCGCCGTGGTCGGCGCGATCCGGCTGGGCCGGCCGCAGAGCCCGTGGGCCCGCTGGCGCTACCGCAGCCGTCCCAAGCGGATGGCCCGGGCGGAGCGCCGGGATGCCCGGGTGCACCAGCGGATGCACCGGATGAAACTCTCGGTCTACAACCTGCTGGCAGGCACCCCGCTGGCCCTGCCGCCGCCGGCCGCGGAGGCCGGGGCGGCGCCCGCACCGCCGCCCGTCGCACCCGCTGCGGCGCCCCCGCTCGCGCCGGTCCCCCCGCCCCCGCCCCCGCCGCCGGGGCCCCGCCCGCCGCTGCCGCGCTGGCGGACCCGCTGTGCGACCTTCGCCGAGTGGTACATCCGGATCGCCGCCCTGCTCAACCTGTTGGCCGGCCTGATCACCCCGTTCCGCGAGCGGGTCCACCGCGCCAACAGCGGCGAGTTCTTCACGCCCGTCCTGGTGACCGCGGGCTTCACCGCCGCGCTCTTCGCCGCGCTGCTCGCGGTGATGCTGCGCCGCCGCAAGCGGGCCGCCTGGATCGTCGCCACCACCGTGGTCGCCGCCTACGCGACGGTCTTCCTGATCGCGCTGACCGTGCTGCCGGAGGACCGCGGACACCCGTTCAACTGGATCTCCGCCGTCCTCACCGCGCTGGTGCTGCTCGCCCTGGTGTTCAGCCGGCGGGCCTTCCACGCGCGCGGCGAGCGCGGCAACGCCGTCCTCGGCCTGTGGACCCTGGTGGTCGGCGGGATCATCGTGATCGGCCTGGGGACCCTGCTGGTGCACGCCGGCACGGCGCCGCAGGCCAGTTGGGGCGAGTGCCTGAAGTACACCGTGCTGCGGCTGTTCACCCTCTCCGGCCTCGGCGACGTGACGCCGACCGTGCGGGTCACCCGGCTGGCCGACCTGACGATCAACGTGCTGGGCGCGGCGCTCTTCCTGCTGGTGCTGCGGGTCTTCTTCCGCTCCCCGATCGGCCGCTTGCACATGCAGGAGGCCGATGAGCAGCGGCTGCGCGCGCTGCTGGAACGCCACGGCGGCCGCGACTCGCTCGGCTACTTCGCGCTGCGCCGCGACAAGTCGGTCTGCTGGTCGCCGTCCGGCAAGGCCGCGGTGCTCTACCGCGTGGTCAACGGGGTCGCGCTCGCCTCGGGCGATCCGATCGGCGACCCGGAGGCCTGGCCGCAGGCGATCGAGGTCTGGCGGGAGACCGCCCGGACCAACGCCTGGGTGCCGGCGGT
The DNA here is from genome assembly GCF_029892095.1 of Kitasatospora sp. MAP12-44. Classification (NCBI taxonomy): domain Bacteria; kingdom Bacillati; phylum Actinomycetota; class Actinomycetes; order Kitasatosporales; family Streptomycetaceae; genus Kitasatospora; species Kitasatospora sp. MAP12-44. The sequence continues at coordinate 3,171,695 of NZ_JARZAE010000004.1, read as the reverse complement.
CACCGGTGCCAGCGAGCAGGCCGGCACGGTGTACGAGCGGGCCGGGCTGAAGGCGCTGGAGTTCGGCGACGAGGCGATCGTCGAGGTGGACGGCTTCAGCCTGGAGGGCCGCTCGATGCGCACCCTGCGTCAGACGTACAACCGGGTGCGCAAGGCCGGCTACCACGCCGTACTGCGCCGCCACCGGGACATCCCGGAGGAGGAGCTGAACGCCCTGGTGCACCTCGCCGACGCCTGGCGGCACGGCCGTACCGAGCGCGGCTTCTCGATGGCGCTGGGCCGGCTCGGCGATCCGACGGACGGAGACTGCCTGATGATCGAGTGCCGGGACGACAACGACCGCACCTGCGCCCTGCTCAGCTTCGTCCCCTGGGGCTCGCACGGGCTCTCGCTGGACCTGATGCGCCGTGACCGGGAGTCGGACAACGGGCTGGTGGAGTTCATGATCACCGAGCTGCTGACCCGGGCGGCCAGGGGCGAGCAGCCCGTCACCCGGGTCTCGCTCAACTTCGCGATGTTCCGCTACGTCTTCGAGCAGGGCGGCAAACTCGGCGCCGGACCGGTGCTGCGGCTCTGGCGCGGGGTGCTGCGCTTCCTGTCGCGCTGGTGGCAGCTGGAGTCGCTGTACCGGGCCAACGCCAAGTACCAGCCCGCCTGGGAACCGCGCTTCCTGCTCTATGAGAAGTCCTCCGAGCTGCCCACCATCGCGGTCGCCAACGGCATGGCCGAGGGGTTCCTGGTCCGTCCGCGACTGCCCAGCGTGCGCTCGCTGCGCCGGTCCGGCGCTCACCCGGACGGCGGCGCTGCCGATGCGCAGCGGGTGCGGCCCGGCTTGGCTGGAGGCCCTGAGCAGCGAGCGTGAGCGCGCGGTGGCGGCGCCGAGGAGGGGAGTCCGGGTGGGCGGGCACAGGAGTCCCTGGTCGGGCGCGATAGCGCTGGGCGCGACGATGGTGGTCGGCGCCTGGCTGGTGCAGGACGGCAGCGGGCCGGGCCTGCCGCCGGCCCCCTCGGCGGCCGAGGCGCTGGCCGCCGGCCCGGCCCGCGCGGTGCTCAGCGGCACCCCGATGCCGGCCTCCGGGCCGACCAGGATCAGCATCCCGGCGATCGGCGTGGACGCCCCGGTGACCGCCCTCGGCCTGGACGCCGAGGGGCACCTCGCCACCCCGCCCGACCATGACCGCAATCTGGCCGGCTGGTACCGGGGCGGTGTGACGCCGGGGCAGAGCGGCACCGCGCTGATGGCCGGCCATGTCGACACCGCGAGCGGACCGGCCGTCTTCTACGGCCTGGGCGCGCTGCACCGCGGCGACCGGATCGATGTGTCGCGCCAGGACGGCAGCACCGCCTGGTTCGTGACCGACGCGGTCGAGGTGTACCCCAAGAGCGCCTTCCCCGACCGGCAGGTCTACGGCCGGGCCGCCGACCCGCAGCTGCGGCTGATCACCTGCGGCGGTCCGTTCACCAAGGGCGCCGGTTACCAGGGCAACCTGGTGGTCTTCGCCCACTTGGCCGGCAGTCGACGGTCCTGACCCCGCGCGACCCCGCGCGTCGCTCAGCCGAGCAGCTCGGCGAGTGCGCCGTCGGCGTCCAGGAAAGGGATGACACGCCTTCCGTGCGGCGAACGGGTGATCCGGCTCACAGTCCGACACCGGCCGCAGAGGGTCCGATGGGCTTCGTGTCGGGCGTCGATCAACAGCTGCGCCCGGTAGGCTAGGCGGGTTGTCCGATCGCCGTCCGACTGCGCGGCGGGCCCTACAAGCGGCCCTGACCTGCGACGATCCCCCTCGGAGACCGTGAGTACTGCGCCCGCATCTGCTGCCATGTCCCCCTTGTTCTCCGACGCCGCCGATCCGCATGCCCCGGTCCGTCCGGCCGCGGCGGGCGGCGGTTCGCACCACCTGTCGCCGGCCTTCCCGGGCCGTGCGCCGTGGGGTACCGCGGGCAAGCTGCGTGCCTGGCAGCAGGGGGCGCTGGACCGGTACATCGAGAAGCAGCCGCGGGACTTCCTGGCCGTCGCGACCCCGGGCGCAGGCAAGACCACGTTCGCGCTCACGCTGGCCTCGTACCTGCTGCACAACCACCTGGTCCAGCAGATCACCGTCGTCGCGCCGACCGAGCACCTGAAGAAGCAGTGGGCGGAGGCTGCGGCCCGGATAGGCATCAAGCTGGATCCGGCGTACTCCTCGGGTCCACTCTCCCGCGAGTACCACGGCATCGTGGTCACCTACGCGGGTGTCGGCGTCAACCCGATGCTGCACCGCAACCGGACCGAGGCGCGCAAGACGCTGGTCGTCATGGACGAGATCCACCACGCCGGTGACTCCAAGTCCTGGGGCGAGGCCTGCTTCGAGGCCTTCGAGCCGGCCGCCCGGCGTCTCGCGCTGACCGGTACCCCGTTCCGCTCGGACACCAACCCGATCCCGTTCGTCCAGTACGCCGAGGACACCGACGGGCTGCGCAAGTCGGTCGCCGACTACACCTACGGCTACGGCCACGCGCTCGCCGACCACGTCGTGCGTCCGGTGATCTTCCTCTCCTACAGCGGCAACATGCGCTGGCGCACCAAGTCGGGCGACGAGCTGGAGGCCCGGCTCGGCGAGCCGATGACCAAGGACCTGATCGCGCAGGCCTGGCGCACCGCGCTGGCGCCGCAGGGCGAGTGGATCCCCAACGTGCTGCGGGCCGCCGACAAGCGGCTCACCGAGGTCCGCAAGGCCATCCCGGACGCCGGCGGCCTGGTCATCGCCACCGACCAGAACGCGGCCCGGGCCTACGCCAAGATGATCCGCGAGATCACCGGCGAGGGCGCCACGATCGTGCTGTCGGACGAGACCGAGGCGTCCCAGCGGATCTCCGACTTCTCGGACGGCGACTCGCGCTGGATGGTCGCGGTCCGCATGGTGTCCGAGGGCGTCGACGTGCCGCGCCTGGCCGTCGGGGTGTACGCCACCTCGATCTCCACCCCGCTCTTCTTCGCGCAGGCCGTCGGCCGCTTCGTGCGCGCCCGCAAGCGCGGCGAGACGGCGTCCGTCTTCCTGCCCTCGGTACCCGCGCTGCTCGGCTTCGCCAACGAGATGGAGCTGCAGCGCGACCATGTGCTCGACCGGCCGAAGAAGGAGGGCGACGGTCTCTTCGACGAGGAGGACCGGCTGCTCGCCGAGGCCGAGCGGGCCGACGACGGTCCGGACGGCGCCGGCGGCGACGAGTTCTCCTACGAGGCGATCGGCTCCGACGCGGTCTTCGACCGGGTGCTCTACAACGCCATGGAATTCGGCATGCAGGCGCACCCGGGCAGCGACGAGGAGGAGGAGTACCTCGGCATCCCCGGCCTGCTCGAACCGGACCAGGTGCAGATGCTGCTGCAGAAGCGCCAGCACCGGCAGATCCAGCGCAGCAGGGCCAAGCCGGCCGAGGAGGCCGACCTGCTCGAACTCCCGGCCGACCAGCGCCCGGTGGTGACCCACCAGGAGCTGCGCGAGCTGCGCAAGGAGCTCAACGGCCTGGTCGCCTCCTGGCACCACCGGACCAACCAGCCGCACGGCACGATCCACAACGAGCTGCGCCGGGTCTGCGGCGGTCCGCTCACCGCGCAGGCGACGGTCAACCAGCTGAAGGCCCGGATCGCCAAGGTCAAGGAGTGGGCCCGCTAGTCAGGCCGCCGCTCTCAACTCGGGCCGGGCGGCAGCAGGATGTCGAGTTCGCGCTCCAGGGCGCCCGGCACGAACTCGGCGCCGAGCGGCACCAGCAGCAGCGTGCGCAGCAGCAGGGACTCCAGCGCGGCGGCCGGGGCGTACAGCCGGGCGGTGCCGGAGGGGGTGCGCAGCACGATCAGCAACTCCCCGTCGTCCGCCGGGCGGACGTGCACATCGCCGAGGCCGCTGGGCCGGCTGAGCCCCTCGAGCAGCAGATCGCGGGAGATCGCCCAGTTGATCGGGAGCTCGCCGGTGCCGTCGAAGATCAGCGAGACCACCAGCGCGTCGGTGTCGTCGTAGTGCACCCCGACGTCGAGCCGGTGGCACACCCCCGGGACGTCGGTGTCCAGGTCCATGGGAAGGCTGGTGCGCAGCTGCCCTCCCGCCCGGTCGTGATTCCCGGGAAGGTCGAAGTAGTGCACAAGGCCCCCGATGTGCTGATCGCTTTCAGACGTGCGTGACCAGGTTCTCGGCTTGATCAAACGGTTACATCCTACGAATGTGCAGGACTGATTTACGCCCATAAGGTAGGTGGAAATAGGTGATTCGGCGGTGGACAGCGCCGAACCCCAGTGCTAGGCGGTCACGTTGCGCGGTGCGAAGTCCTCGACGGCAGCCGTGGCTCTGCTGGGGGGTGCCGGGCTGTGGCAGTTGGCGTGCGGGCGCGCCGGGCTGCGGCGGGCCCGGCGGGAGGCGCGGGAGCGGCTGGTGACGCTCCGTCGGGAGACCGGCGAGCGGGCGGCGGCGGAGCGTGAGGCCGGCCGGCTGGAGGAGCGCGAGCGGATCGGCCGGGAGGTGCACGACGGCCTGGCGCAGAACCTGGCCGCCACCGCCATGCTGCTGCGCTCGGTGACCCGGGACCCGACCCGCGCCGGGGAGGCCGGCCCGGCGGAGCGCCTGGCGGTCGCGTACGACACCCTGCTGCTGGGCCTGGACCAGGCCCACGACCTGACCCGCGGGGTGGCCTTCGCCCAACTGTCCGGCGGTGGGCTGGTCGCGGCGGTCGGACAGTACGTGACCCTGGTCAACCGCGGCCTGGCCTGCCTGGCCGAGCTGGGTCCGGCCTGCGGCCCCGCGCAGCCCCCGCAGGTCCGGCTGCGTACCAGCGGCGCGCACTGGTCGCTGCCGCTGCCGACCGAGAGCGCGGTGCTGCGGGTGGTCGGCGAGGCGCTGGGCAACGCGGTGCGGCACGCGCGGGCGGGCGTGGTCACGGTGGACCTCGACTACCGGGGCGACCACCTGGCGGCCGCGGTCCGGGACGACGGCTGCGGGCTGCCCGCCGGGGCCGGGACCTGGCCGGCGGCCCGTCCGGCCGACTCGGGCGGGCTGGGGCTGGCCGGTGCCGCCCGGCTGGTCCGGTTGGCGGGCGGCAGCCTGCGGGTGGAGTCCGTCCCCGGCGCGGGCGTCGCCGTGCTGGCGGAGGTGCCGTACCCGCCGCTGAGCCCGACTGCGCCCGATTAAGACCGGTCGGTCCAAGCCGGACCTAGCCCGATGGGTGCCGATGGCATACTGAGCACCCCCGCGCCCGGACCGCTTCCGACGGTCCGCGAGCGGGTGCGGAGCTGACGGGGAGAGGCAATGACTGAGCCGGGCGGACCGACCCGGGTCATGGTGGTCGACGACCATCCGGCGATGCGGCTGGGCGTCCGGGCGATGCTGGACGGCTGCGCGGACCTGCGGGTGGTGGCCGAGGCGGCGCAGGACGGCGAGGCGCTGCGCCTGTTGCGCGAGCTGCCGGGAGCCGAGCGGCCCGCGGTGGTGCTGCTGGACCTCGACCTGGGCGGCGGGGTCTTCCAGGGCGTCGCCCTGCTGCGCGCGCTGCTCGCGGAGCCCGACCCGCCGGCCGTCCTGGTGCTCAGCGCGTACGGCTCGGAGCCGGACATCCTGGCCGTGATCGACGCCGGAGCGGCCGGCTACCTCGGCAAGGAGGCCGCCGCCGAGGAGCTGGTGGCGGCCGTCCGGACGGTCGCGCAGGGCGGGTCGGTGCTCAGCCCCTGGGCGGCCGGCCGCCTGATGCGCCGCATGCGCGGCGGTTCGCCGAGCCTCTCCAAACGGGAGATCGAGGTGCTGCAACTGCTCGCCGACGGTTTGTCGAATCGTCAGATATCGGCGCGGCTCTTCATCAGCGAGGCGACCGCCAAGAGCCATCTGACCAATATCTACGGAAAGCTGGGAGTGGAGAGTCGCGGCGCCGCGGTGGCCGTCGCTCTGCGTCAAGGACTGCTCCGGATGGGATGACTTCCGCGAGTGCGGGTATCAGGGCTTGTCCGGACTCCGGAGTCCGGAGGGTTCCGAGTCGGAAAATCACCGGGTAAATAGCGCTGATTGCCCGGAAAAGTCCGAATCAAAGATATCGATCATGCCCGAATTTTGGACAACCACTTCCGTAGCGGCGAAACACTTACTACTTTTCCCCCACGCTCTCTCGTAGGCACGACCTCCGATCCGAGTGCAGATGGGCCGGGTGTGCCGACGATGACGCGGCCGGTCCCCGCGTCCACCACCCCTGCGCGCGACACCTCCGTCCCGGTCCGGCGCTGTGCCGGTACCGGGACCGCCGCGGAAAGGAAAGCGTGTCGTGACCGCCGAGACCTCTCAGACCCTGGACCGTGGAGTACGCGTCCTCAAGCTGCTGGCCGACTCCGAACGCGGTCTGACCGTGACCGAGTTGGCCGCCCGCCTCGCCGTCAACCGCACCGTCGTCTACCGCCTGCTGGCGACCCTGGAGCAGCACGGGTTGGTCCGCCGCGACATCGGCGGCCGGGCCCGGGTGGGCCTGGGCGTGCTGCGCCTGGCGCACCGGGTGCACCCGCTGCTGCGCGAGGCCGCGCTGCCCGCACTGCGCAGCCTGGCCGAGGATCTCGGCGCGACCGCCCATCTGACCCTGGTGGACGGCACCGAGGCGCTGGCGGTGGCCGTCGTCGAGCCCAGCTGGACCGACTTCCACGTCGCCTACCGCACCGGGCTGCGCCACCCGCTGGACGAGAGCGCGGCCGGCCGGGCGATCCTGGAGGCCCGCAACTTCCCGCAGCAGCGCAGACCCGAGCAGGGTTTCGTGATCACTCGCGCGGAGGAGCAGTCCGGAGCCAGCGGCGCGGCGGCCGCGCTGCTCGGGCTGAGCGGTATCGAGGGCAGCGTCGGCGTGGTGATGCTCAACGGCCTGGTGCCCGAGCGGGTCGGCCCGCGGGTGGTCGAGGCGGCCACCGAAGTGGCGGACGCCTTGCGCTGACGGAGCCCTGCGCTGACGGAGCCCGGCTGCTGCGGGTGGCCCGGAGTGGGGAGGGCGGAGTGGGCGGCGCGGAGTGGGCGGGGCGGCCGGTGTGTTTGGATGCCCTTGTGTCTGTCGCTCCCAAGCCGCCCGCCGCCCCGCATCCGTCCGACGCGCCGCGGCGGTCCGCCGTGCTCACCCCCAGACGCCGAGCCCTCGCGCTGTGCTCCGGCGTGGTCGCCGCGCTGGTGGCGGTGGCGGTGTTCGTGCCGCTGCCGTTCACGCTGACCTTTCCCGGTGTCACGGCCGACGCGCTCTCCGACTACGACGGCCACCAAGTGGTCACCATCACCGGCGCGCCCGTCCGGCAGACCTCCGGCGCGCTGCGGGTCCTCACCATCACCGCCACAGACCCCAATGTGTCGATCAGCCTGAACCAGGCGATCAGGGGCTGGCTCAACCCCAGGGTGGCCGTGCTGCCACGGGACTCGGTCTACCCGCAGAGCAATGCGACCAAGGCGGAGCAGGTCACCACCCAGGAGATGACCCAGGCGCAGGACAGCGCGACCACGGTGGCGCTGAACTATCTGCACCTCTCACCCGACCAGGTGAAGGTCAAGGTCGACCTGGGTTCGATCGGCGGCCCCAGCGGCGGGCAGATGATCAGCCTGGCGATCATCGACAAGCTGGCCGGCGACGGCAAGGGCGGCGACCTCACCCACGGCCTCAACGTCGCGGGCACCGGGACCATCGACGACAGCGGCAACATCGGCGCGGTGGGCGGAGTTTCGCTGAAGACCCTGGCCGCGGCGCGGGACGGCGCGACCGTCTTCCTGGTGCCGCGCGGCGAGTGCTCGGACGCCCGGGTCAACACCCCCAGGGGCCTGCGGCTGATCCCGGTCACCACCCTGAGCGACTCGCTCAACGCGCTGGCCGCGCTGGGCAACGGCGCGCCCGTCCCGAGCTGCTAGGGCCACTCCGACTCTAGCGCTGCGCGGAACCCTCGGCGGCGGCCTGCTCGACCAGGGGCAGCACGCGGTAGGGCACCGGGTTCTCCAGGGCGATCGCGGTGGCCGCCCGGACGATCCCGTCGAAGCCGATCACCCGGTCGATCACCCGCTGCAGGTCGGCGTTGGAGCGGGCCACGATCCGGCAGAGCATGTCGCCCTGCCCGGTGATGGTGTGCAGCTCCAGCACCTCGGGGACGGACGCCAGGTGGGTCCGGACGTCGCTGCCCTGGCCCTGGGAGATCTCCAGTGTGGCGAAGGCGGTGACCGGGTACCCCAGGGCCGTCGGGTCCACCTCGGGGCCGAAGCCGCCGATCACCCCCCGGGCCTGCAGCCGGTCGAGACGGGCCTGCACGGTGCCCCTGGCCACCTGGAGGCGGCGCGAGCACTCCAGGACGCCGATCCGGGGCTCCTCGGTCAGCAGCGCGATCAGTCGGCCGTCCAGGGCGTCGATGGGCGAGCGCAGCGGGGAGCGCGTCGCCGGGTGTGTGGCGGAGTGCATGGCGGAGTCTTCTTCCACTGGACAAGCTGTACAGCCGACGTCGGTATTGTCCGGCCGGACGACACACCTTGACCAGGGCAATCCGGAACAGTTGCGCAGGGCTGTGATCGGCGCCACGCTCCCCCCACAACCCCGTGGGGAGGGCCCCACACCGAACCGCGGGGATTGCTCAGCCCCACAACCCTCGGGGCACGAGGTCCTACGCCCTACAGGGAGGCCGTCATGACCGACACCGCCGCACAGTCCGCTCCCGCGCACGCGGGTCACGCCGATCCCTTCCCCGTGCGCGGGATGGACGCCGTCGAGTTCGCGGTCGGCAACGCCAAGCAGGCCGCGCACTACTACTCCTCCGCCTTCGGCATGCGCTGCGTGGCCTACGCGGGCCCGGAGACCGGCTCGCGCGAGACCGCCTCGTACGTCATGGAGTCCGGCGGCGCGCGCTTCGTGCTGACCTCGGTCGTCAAGGCGACCACCGAGCGCGGGCGCTTCCTCGACCAGCACGTCGCCGAGCACGGCGACGGCGTGGTCGACCTGGCCATCGAGGTCCCGGACGTGTACGCCGCGCACTCCTACGCGGTGAGCCACGGCGCGACCTCGCTCGCCGAGCCGTACGAGGTCAAGGACGAGCACGGCACCGTGGTGCTGGCCGCCATCGCGACCTACGGCCAGACCCGGCACACCCTGGTGGACCGCTCCGGCTACGCCGGCCCGTACCTGCCCGGCTACGTCGCCCGCGAGCCGATCGTCGAGCCGGTCAAGAAGCGCAACTTCCAGGCGATCGACCACTGCGTCGGCAACGTCGAGCTCGGCAAGATGAACGAGTGGGTGGCCTTCTACAACCAGGTGATGGGCTTCACCAACATGAAGGAGTTCGTGGGCGACGACATCGCCACCGAGTACTCCGCGCTGATGTCCAAGGTGGTCGCGGACGGGACCCGCAAGGTCAAGTTCCCGCTCAACGAGCCGGCCATCGCCAAGAAGAAGTCCCAGATCGACGAGTACCTGGAGTTCTACGGCGGCCCCGGCGTCCAGCACATCGCGCTGGCCACCAACGACATCGTCCACACCGTGCGCCAGATGCGGGCGGCGGGCGTGGAGTTCCTGGACACCCCCGACAGCTACTACGACACGCTGGGCGAGTGGGTCGGCGACACCCGGGTGCCGATCGAGCAGCTGCGCGAGCTGAAGATCCTGGCCGACCGCGACGAGGACGGCTACCTGCTGCAGATCTTCACCAAGCCGGTGCAGGACCGCCCGACGGTCTTCTTCGAGATGATCGAGCGGCACGGCTCGATGGGCTTCGGAAAGGGCAACTTCAAGGCGCTCTTCGAGGCGATCGAGCGCGAGCAGGAGCGCCGCGGCAACCTCTGATCACCGCGCGGATAGCGCAGCCGAGCCCCGGGTCCCGTCCGACCCGGGGCTCGGCGTGCGTGGCCGTCTTCAACGCACGCTTCAACGCACGACGGTCTGGACGTCCGGCGGGTGGCCGTTCCAGGTCACGAAGACGGAGTTGGTGGAGCTGCCGAGGGTGAAGTCGATCCGCAGCCACTGGTCGCCGTGCCAGACCTGCATCTGCCAGCCGGTGTCCGGAGTGGCGGAGACCAGGTCGGCCGAGTCCGGGTGCATGTCCAGGGCGACCCGGCCGCCGGGCACCAGGTAGCTCTGTACCGTGCCGGGGGTGGCGGCGGCGCTGTCGGTCGAGGTCGCGGCCGGCGTCGGCGGCCGGTGCGAGGGTGCGGCGGAGGCGGTCGCCGACGGGTGCTGGGTGGCCGAGACGTCCGTAGCGCCGCTCTGCGCCGAGGGGGACGGCGAGGCGCTCGCGGCCACCGGTGCGGGCAGCGCGGGCGGAGCCGAGGCGGGGACCGGCAGTGGCAGCGGCGGCGCGAACGCGGAGTCGGACAGCACGCTGCTGACACCGAGCCAGGAGAGCAGCACCGCCACCCCGGTGGCCGCCGCCCAGGCGCCCGTCTGAACCAGTCCGCTTCGCATCGTCCGCCCATCCTGCCCCATCCGGGGGATCTGGGGAGAGCCGGCCGCCGATGGCGTACCGTCCTGGGCCATGGCAACAGTGCTCGTGGTCGAGGACGACCCCTTCGTACGCTCCGCCCTGATCCGGCACCTGTCCGAGTCCGGGCACGCGGTCCGCAGCGTCGGCACCGCGCTGGAGGCGCTGCGCGAGGTCGCGCAGGTCGGCTGCGACCTGGTCATCCTCGACCTCGGCCTGCCCGACCTGGACGGCAGCGAGGTGCTCAAGATGATCCGCGGCCTGACCAACGTCCCGGTGATCATCTCCACCGCCCGGGACGACGAGGCCGAGATCGTCCGGCTGCTCAACGACGGCGCCGACGACTACCTGGTCAAGCCCTTCTCCGGCGAGCACCTGACGGCCCGGATGACCGCCGTGCTGCGCCGGTTGGGCGGCGGCATGGCGCCGGTCGTCAAGATCCTGCGGGTCGGCGGCCTGGCGATCGACGCGCAGCGGCGCGAGGCGGTGCTGGACGGGCAGCCGCTGGACCTGACCCGGCGCGAGTTCGACCTGCTGGCCTTCCTGGCCGCCCGGCCCGGCGTGGTGGTGCCGCGCAAGGAGATCCTGGCCGAGGTCTGGCGGCAGACCTACGGCGGCGACCAGACCATCGACGTGCACCTGTCCTGGCTGCGCCGCAAGCTCGGCGAGACCGCCTCCAACCCGCGCTACCTGCACACCGTGCGCGGAGTCGGCGTCCGACTGGAGGCCCCGGCCGATCCGGACCGACAGACGTGAGTCGGGTCGGGGGCGGCCGCGCCGCCGCCGGCCAGTCGCTGCGGTGGGCGCTGGTCAAGGCGGCGGTGGCCGGCACCACGATGGTCGCGCTGGCCTTCCTGATCCCGCTCGGCCTGATGGTGCAGAAGACCGCGCGCGACCGCGCCTTCACCGCCGCCGACCGGCAGGCCGCCGCACTCGGCCCCGCGCTGGCCATCACCACCGACCAGGACGCGCTGGCCCGCGCGATGGCCAGTACGGACGCCGGCGCGCAGGGCCTGATCGCCGTCCACCTGCCGCCGCCGGTCGGCAGCACGGCAGCCCGGGGAGTGACCATCGGCGCGCCCCGGGCGGCCGACCCCGACGTCTCCACCGCGAGCGGCGAGGGCCGCTCGATGACCGTGCACGTCCCCGGCGGCTTCGCGCTGCTCCAGCCGGTGGCCGTGGGCACCTCGCGGGTCGCCGTCGTCGAGGTGTACGTCGCCGACGGCGACCTCACCCGGGGCGTGCGCACCGCCTGGCTGGTGCTGTCGCTGGTCGCCCTGTCGCTGGTGGCCATCGCGGTGCTGGTGGCCGATCGGATGGGCTCGCGGATCGTCGGCTCGGCCCGCCGACTGGCGGGCGCCGCGCGCTCGTTGGGCGCCGGGGACCTGGCCGTCCGGGTGCCCGTGGAGGGCCCGCAGGTCGACGGCAGTCCGGCCGAACTGCGGGAGGCCGCCGCCGCGTTCAACGCGATGGCCGACCGGGTCGTGCATCTGCTGGCCGCCGAACGGGAGTTGGCCGCCGACCTGTCGCACCGGCTGCGCACCCCGCTCACCGTGCTGCGGCTCAACGCCGCCTTGCTGGGCGACGGGGACGCGGCCGACGCGACCCGGCACGCGGTCAGCCAACTGGAGCGCGAGGTGGACCAGATCATCCGCTCCTCGCGCCGGCCGGCCGAGGACGCGCCGGCCGTCACGGTGGGCTGCGACGCCGCCGAGGTGCTGCGCGAGCGGGTCGGCTTCTGGTCGGCGCTCGCCGAGGACGAGGGCCGCCGCTGGCAACTGGCCGGCGCCGACGCCCCGGCGCCCGTCCCGGTGCAGCGCGGCGACCTGGCGGCCGCCGTAGACGCGCTGCTGGGCAACGTCTTCCGGCACACCGCGATGGGCACCGCGTTCTCGGTGGACGTGCTGGCCACCGGGAGCTCGGTGATCGTGCTGGTCGGCGACGCGGGTGCGGGGTTCGGCGACCCGACGGCCGCTCTGCGGCGCGGCGAGGGCGACGGCGGGGACGGCTCCACCGGGCTCGGCCTGGACATCGTGCGCAAGCTCGCCGAGGCCACCGGCGGCGACCTGGCGCTCGGGCGCTCGGCCGGCCTCGGCGGCGCGGAGATCCGGCTGCGGCTGGAGACCGGCGACGCACCGGCGCAGCGCACCGCCCGCCGGCGGCGCCGGGGGCGGCGGGTTCCTTAACGGGTCCCTAAGAGACCTCTACCCGTCTCTGAGCGGCGGTTTTCGGCCTCGCGGGGGCGCTAGCGTCGGCGGCGCCGGGGTGGGACACGCCTCCGGCTCACTCCCTTCCCCGCTCTCCCTCGCACTGCGCCCGCCCGCGGAGGTACCACCAGCATGACGAACCAGCCCACCCGCCGTATCCGCCACCGCCGCCGCAGCCGCAAGGGCGTCGTCCTCAGCGCGAGCGCGGTCGCCGCGGCCGTCCTCGCGGGCGGCGCGGTGGTCCTGGCCTCCTCGGCCAGCGCCGCCTCGGTCGGCGCCGTCTACACCAGGACCAGCAGCTGGGACAGCGGCTACACCGGCCAGTACCTGGTCAGCAACACCACTGGCAGCGCGATCGACGACTGGACGCTGGCCTTCGACCTGCCGGCCGGCGCGAAGATCGACTCGCTCTGGAACGCGGGCTTCACGCTCTCCGGGCAGCACGTCACGGTGAAGCCGCAGGCCTGGAGCAAGCACCTCGACCCGGGGCAGAGCGTGGACGTGGGCTTCGTGGTGGAGGGCTCGGGTGCGGCGCAGGACGAGCCGGGCAACTGCCTGATCAACGACGTCTCGTGCAAGGCGGGGGACGGGCCCACGCCGGTGCCGTCGGGGCGGCCTACCTCCACCTCCACCCCGACGCCTACGCCGACCCCGACCCCGACCCCTACGCCGACCCCGACCCCTACGCCGACCCCGACCCCGACGCCCACCCCGACGCCGGTGCCCGTGCCGGTGGCGGGCGGCGCCGGCTTCGCCCCGTACGTCGACACCTCGCTCTACCCGCCCTACGACCTGGTCGCGACGGCCAAGGCGACCGGGGTGAAGAACTTCAACCTCGCCTTCATTGTGTCGGGCGGCGGCTGCACCCCGAAGTGGGGCGGCGTCAGCGACCTCACCGCCGACCCCGTCGCCGCGCAGATCGGCGCGCTGCGGGCGATCGGCGGCGACGTCCGGGTCTCCTTCGGCGGCGCCAACGGCAGCGAGCTGGCCCAGGCCTGCGGCTCGGCGGCCGACCTGGCCGGCGCGTACCAGCAGGCCATCGACGCGTACGGCCTGACCCGGATCGACTTCGACGTCGAGGGCGGCGCGCTGGCCGACACCGCCGCCAACACCCGCCGGGACCAGGCCATCGCCCAGCTCCAGCAGACCGCCGCGAGCAAGGGCAGGAGCCTGGACGTCTCCTTCACCCTCCCCGCGCTGCCCACCGGCCTGACCCAGGACGGCATCAACCTGCTCACCGACGCGCAGAGCCACGGCGTGCGGATCGGCGCGGTCGACATCATGGCGATGGACTTCGGCGACGGCGTCGCGCCCAACCCCGGCGGCCAGATGGGCACGTACGCCATCGACGCGGCCACCGCCACCCAGGCCCAGGTCAAGAGCGTGCTCGGCCTGAGCGACGCGGCCGCCTGGGCGAAGGTCGCGGTGACCCCGATGATCGGCGTCAACGACGTCGCCTCCGAGGTCTTCACGGTGGCCGACGCCGACCAGCTCGCCGCCTTCGCCAAGACCAAGCACCTGGCCTGGCTGGCGATGTGGTCCGGCACCCGCGACAAGCCCTGCGACGGCGGCGCCAAGTCGTACGCGGACGCCAGCTGCAGCAGCATCGCGCAGCAGCCGCTCGACTTCACCCGGGCACTCGGTGCGTACACCGGCTGAATAAAATGATCAAGGGCTGAGTTCAAGGCTCTCCGGTATGGTCGTTTGTTGGTCGACCGACCGGCGGATGGAGCAGGTAGTGACAGCGGTGCAGCAGGACCAACGGACGGCAGGTGCCGGACCGAGGCCCGTCCCCGCTCCTTCCCGCACGTGGCGGCAGCGGGTGACCGAGCCGCTACGTGCGGTGCGGGAGGCCCCGCAGCGGCCGTTGCGCATGGCGCTGCTGGTGGCAGCGGTGTCGCTGCTCGGCTACGCCGTCGTCCGGCACTTCATCGGCACCTCGATGGTCGACATGATGGTGTACCGGGCCGAGGGCGCCGCCGTCGCCAACGGGCGCGACCTGTACGCGCTGCGGGTCACCCAGTGGAACCTCCCCGCCACCTACCCGCCCTTCGCCGCGATGCTCTTCGTGCCGACCACCTGGTTCGCCGTGAGCTTCCTGCGGGTGGCGATCACGATCGGCAATGTCGCGCTGCTGGGGCTGACCGCGCTGCTGGCGTTCCGGCTGGTCGGCTGGCCGCGCCGGGAGGTCCGTCCGGTCGGGGTGGTGCTGGTCGCCGGGCTCGGCGTCTGGCTGGAGCCGGTGTTCACGACGCTGCGGTACGGCCAGATCAACCTGATCCTGGTCTGCCTGGTGCTCTGGGACCTGACCCGCTCCGACGGCCACCGCTGGAAGGGCGTCGGGATCGGCATCGCGGCCGGGATGAAGCTCACGCCGGGCCTCTTCGCGGTCTACCTGCTGATCACCGGCCGGGTCCGGGCCGCCTTCGTGGCCGGCTTCACCTTCCTCGTCACCTTCGCCATCGGCGGCGCGGTGCTGCCCAGCGCCACGTACGGGTTCTGGACCAAGTACCTCTACGACTCCTCGCGGGTCGGCAAGACCTACATCGTCGACAACCAGTCGCTGCGCGGGGTCGCCGCCCGCTTCCTGCACCTAGCGGACCCGGGGACGGCCGCCACGCTGCTGGCCGCGCTCGTCGCGGTGGGCGGGCTGGCCACCGCCGCCTGGGCCTACCGCAGCGCGCGCTGGCTGCCGCGGGCGGAGGCGTGGGGCGTCTGCTGCGCGGCGATCACCGCGGTGCTGATCTCGCCGATCAGCTGGACCCACCACTGGGTGTGGTGCGTGCCGGTGCTCGTGCTGCTGGCGGCGGAGGCCGCGCACGAGCGCTCGCGGCCGGCCGCGGTGCGGCGGGCGCGCTGGCGGGTGATCTTCGGTGCGACGGCGCTGGCGTTCTGCTCCTTCTCGATGTGGCTGGTGCCGCACAAGGGCCTGACCAACCTGCAGATGGGGCTGCTCAAGCAGATCCCGGCGGGCATGTACCCGCTGGTCGGGATCTGCTTCATCGTGCTCACCGCGCTGCGGGTCCGGGCGCGGCGGCTGGCCGCGGGCGAGCCGCTGGGACGCCTGCCGCGCCAGAGCGAGCGGGTGGAGGCTCAGCGCACCCCCGCGGCGCGCTGACGCTCCCTGCCCGTACCGGACCGCTGCCGTCGCCGCTCGCGTCACGCCAGCAGCTCGGCGAGCGAGCTGTCGAGGTCCAGCACACCCAGCTCGCTGCCCGGGGGCACCAGCCGGTGCGCCCGCTCCAGCCATGCGGCGACCGCCGGCAGCGGCGCCTCCAGCAGTGCGTCACCGGCCGGCGAGGTCAGCGCGAGGCACAGCACGCTGCGCCGGCCGGCCCGGGTCGGCCAGACCCGCACGTCGCCCTGCCCGCACGGGCGGAACGTTCCCTCGACCAGCAGTTCCCGTGAGAACACCCAGGTCACCGGGGTCCCGGTGTCGAGGTGGAAGGTGATGTGGACGGCGTACGGGTCGTGACTCCCGTACGAGAGTCGGGCCGGGACGGGCACGCTGCGCTCGGGGGAGAGCACCAGGTTCAGTTCGAGCTCGTGCTCGACCACGCTCAGCCGGCGGTCCATGATCGGGTTCCTCTCTGTCCTGCTCGGGCCTTTCCGAAGGCCTTGTCACCATGGAGAGTGCGGGGAGGGGTGGTTCTTACACACCTTCTCGGGCCGGATTTCACGGCGCGGTTCCACAGCGCGGGACGCGGACAGCCGTCAGCAGACAGCCAAGCGTGCCGAGCGCTCGGGCGTCCCGTGAATCGACAACTTCCGTCCGGGCGAGCCCGGAGGCACTACCCTTTGTGACTGTCCGGCGACGTGGCGTGTGTCCCGTCGGCTGTGCACAGGAGAGTAGATCTGAATGTCGGACCAGACCTCGGTCGGCGGTGCGGACACGGCCGTCGTCCCCTCGCCCGGTTACTACCCGGACCCGTCGGTCCCGGGGTTCGTGCGCTACTGGAACGGCGGCGCCTGGGTGCCCGGTACCAGCAGGGCGGCGCCTGCGGCGGGTGAGGTGCTGGAGGTGCCGCGGTTCGCGGTGCGGCCGAACCCGCGGCCGAACGCGCGGTACATCCCGCCGCCGGTGGCGATGCCGGCCGCGCAGGGCCCGGTCGCGCAGGGTGCGGTCGCGCAGGTTGCGGAGACCGGGCCGGTGTTCCTGGACCAGACGTCGGCGGGGGCGTCGTTCGCCATAGCGCCGCAGCCGGTGGAGGCGTCGTCGTCCTCCGCCTGGCGGGCGGATCCGCAGGCGCAGCGCGGGCTGATGGAGACGGGGTCGGCGCCGCGGTGGGTGTCGTGGGGCATCCCGGAGGGGGGCGAGGCGGCTGCCCCCGCACCCGCTCCTGCTCCGGCTGCTGCTCCGGTGCCTGCTGTCGTCCCCGTGCCTGCGCCCGCGCCGGTGCCCGTGTCCGTGCCCGCGCCTGTCTCCGCGGCTCTTCCCGCGTTGCGGAAGTCGGCCGAGCCGACTTCCGGGTCTAGTGGTGGGTCCGGTGGCCGGTCCGGGGGCGGCGCGGCGGCCGCCGTGCATCGCAAGCGCTCGTCCGCCGTCGAACGGCGCACCCCCGCGCGGCCCGTCCCCGCGCGGGCGGCGGGGCTCGGACGGCGGGCGGCCGCGCAGCTGCTGGACAGCGTGGTGCTCGTCGCCGTCGGTGCGGCGACCGTGCTCCCGTTCCTCGCCGACACCGAGGGACGCATCCAGGCCAGGGTGGCCCAGGCGCGTGCCGCCAGCCTGCTGACCGGGCATGAGGTGCAGGTGTGGCTGCTCGACGGCGTGGTGGTCGGACGGCTCGTGCTGCTGCTGGGCGTCCTGCTGATCGCGGGCTTCCTCGGCGAGGTGCTCCCGACCGCCCGCACCGGCCGGACGCTGGGCAAGCGGCTGCTCGGCCTGCGAGTCGTCGCAGCGGACGCCCGCCGACCGCCGGCACTGGGGCGTTCGCTGCTCCGATGGCTGGTCAGGCAGCTGTCGATGCTGACGATCGTCGGCCTGTTCGCCCTACTGTTCAGCGCGTTGTCCGACCGTCAGGCGCGGCGAGGCTGGCACGACCGGGCCGCCGGTACCAAGGTGGTCGAGGGGCGCCTGGACAAAACGGGCTAAATATCAGCACATCATAGTATTTACGGTGATCTACTCTCAGCATGAGCACCTATGACCCCTCGGATCCCGAGCCGGAGGGGGGCGGCAAGCCCCCCTCCGACAAGCAGCCGCCGTTCGACACGCCGCCCCCGTCCGCTGAGCCGTTCGGCGGCGGCCCGCCCTACGGCGTGCGGCCCGGGGGCCCGTACGACGGCAGCCCCGGATACGGCCCGTCCGGCCGCGGCGCGCCGACCAACGGCGCCGTGCCTGGGATGCCGCCGCTCGGCAGGTGGTTCAACCGGATCGTGGCCCGGCTGATCGACTACGTGCTCATCCAGATCGTCGCCCTGCTGCTGATCCTGCCGTTCACCGGTTTCGGCAACCGGAACGGTTGGACCGGTAGCGTCTGGCTCTTCTACGCCCTCTATCTGGTCTACGAGGGCGTGATGCTCTCCCGGGACGGCCAGACCCTGGGCAAGAAGGTGATGAACGTCCGGGTCGCCATGCTGATCGACGGGAGCGAGCCGGTCGGCTCGGCCGGCTGGACGCGGGCCGTGGTGTACACGCTGCCCGCGGTGCTGTGCTGCGGCCTGTGGTGGGTGGCAGACGGCATGTTCGGAGTCTTCGACAAGCCGTACCAGCAGTGCGTCCACGACAAGGCGGCGAAGACCGTGGTGGTGTCCACGGTGTGACGCGCGTTGCTCAGAGACGGTGAGCGTAGTCCGCCGAGGGGGCGGCGGGTGCGGGCGCGGGAGTGGGTGCGGGTGCGGCGGGAGTGGGTGCGGCGGCGGGAGTGCTGCGCCGGGGGGAGGTGAGGGTGGCGGCCAGCGTGCCGACGGCCACCGAGAGCGCCACCAGCAGCGCGATCTCGGGGAACCCGGTGGCGCCGGACACCGCCAGCAGGAGCAGCGCGGTGGCGACGACGGTGCAGGTGCCGGTGCAGACCCTGGCGGCGAGTGAATGCGGCATGGCGGACCGTCCTTCGCGCATCGGTGGACCGGAGCTGAACTGCTTCTCAGGAGTCTTACCCCGTAGGTGAGTTCGGTAAGTTCAGCCTAACCGGGCATATGCGGGGGGCACAGGGGGCGCATGGACTCATGGCCCGCGCGGCTGTGTCGGCGGATACGGTGATCAGCGATGACGCACCGTTCATTCCTGGGGGACTCCATGGCCGACCATGACCGCCGTCCGTTGATCAGCCCGATCGAGCCGGCCGACTGGCCGCGCACCGAGGAGCAGGCCGTCGCCGAGCAACTGAGGCTGCGTGCGCTGGTCGAGCCGTACGGGTCGCTGTCGCTGGGCAATCCGGGTGAATCAGGTGAATCGGGTGAATCGGGGGCGACTGATCAGGCTCTGCTGGTGGCCGGCGTGGACGTGGCGTACGACGACGAGCGTGACGTCGTCGCGGCGGCGGCCGTACTGCTCGACCTGCGCACGCTGGAGGTGGTCGAGGAGGCCACCGCCGTCGGCCGGATCGCCTTCCCGTACGTCCCCGGCCTGCTGGCCTTCCGCGAACTCCCCGCCGTGATCGACGCGTTGGCCGCCCTGGAGCGTCTCCCCGACCTGGTGGTCTGCGACGGCTACGGCGTGGCGCACCCGAGGCGGCTCGGCCTGGCCAGCCACCTCGGCGTGCTGACCGGTCTGCGGACGCTGGGTGTGGCCAAGACCCCGTTCACCTTCAGCCACCAACTCCCGGGCGCGGCAAGGGGTGAGTGGTCACCGCTGGTGGACGAGGCGACCGGCGAGGAGGTGGGCCGGGCCCTGCGCACCCGCCCCGGGGTGAAGCCGGTGTTCGTCTCGGTCGGTCACCGGATCGGGCTCCCCGAGGCGGTCGAGTGCGTCCTGGCTCTCACCCCCGCCTACCGGCTGCCGGAGACCACGCGTCGCGCGGATTCGTTGTGCCGCCGGGCACTTGGGGCATCAGTGGGGCGTTCTGACGGGGCATGACATGTGCTAGACATGGGAACGGAACTACGGAACCGAGGTGGGTGCGTTACCGGCAGTAGGGGAGGCGCGGGTCCGTGGCGGGTTCGGGTTCGGGCGTTGGGTCGGGCGTTGGATTGGGCGTTGGGTCCGGGTATCGGGTCGAGGTCGACAGCCTGCGGGCGTTCGCCGGCCAGGTGCGCGGCCTGCTGCAGGAGTTCCAGTCCACCGCGGATGGCGCAACCACACACGCCCGCACCGGAATCGGCCGCGGCTCGTTCGGCACCTTCGCCGAGGCGACCGCCATCCACGACCAGTACGAACTGATGCGCGACGGCCTACGCGACGTCCTCAACGCCCTGCAGGAGGCGATCGACGAGGCCCAGCGCAAGGCCGACCTCACCGCCGCCAACTACGAGGATCAGGAGCATCGGACGGCCCGGAGCCTCAGCCTCGCCTCGGACGGCTGGTCGGTGGGCAGCGCACCGTCGTCGCCGCCGACGCCCACACCCCCGGGCCCGGCCTACGGTGTCGGCTCCGACACTGGCTCCGGTTCTGGCTCAGGAACCGGCAGGCCCGCCAGTCCGCCACCCGGCACCGGTGCGGACGGCAACGGCGGTGTGGTACAGCCGACATGGTGACCGGTCCGGGGGCGACCAAGGCGGGAGGCCTGCGAGCATGAGCTCCGACATCACCGACTTCAACAGCTACAGCCACAGCGCCCTGCGCACGATGGCCCAGGCCCTGAACCCCGGCGACGTGATGTCCGCCAGCGACCCCTGGCGCCGAGCAGCCGCCACCCTGAAGCAGATCCGCACCGCCCTCGACACCGCCTCCGGCGACGCGACGGACGCGTGGGAAGGCACCACCAGCAACGCCTTCTACGAGAAGATGACCAAGCTCGCCAACAGCGTCAACAACACCGCCGCCTACGCCAACGACGCCGCCAGCACCCTGGCCATGATGTCCGACGCCATCGCCCAGGCCAAGCGCGAGATGCCCGAGGAACCCGGCTTCCTCGCCCAAGTGGCCAACGCGATCTCGGACACCGCCCAGTCAGCGGTAGGCATCGACGACGACAGCACCGAGATCCCCCTCGCCGACCGAAGGAAGGCCGAGGCGGTGGCAGTGATGCAGACCCTGGCGAACAAGTACCGGGCCTCGACACAGGTCCTGAAGCCTCCACCGATGACATCCCCTGAGGAGGTCGATGCGGTTCCGCCGCCTGATACCACGAGCTCGGCCGCCGTCGGCGCGCTCGTCATGGGTGCGGGGCTCGGGGCCATCGGCGGCTACTCCTTTCCGGCGCAGGGCGGTTATGGCCCTGAGTCCCGGGCGCTGGGCTCGGATGCACAGCACTCACCGGCGGTGGTCACCCGCTCCGATGCCATCACCGATCCGGGGATCAGCGGTGGCATCGCCCAAGCGGCCCCTAGGCCGCCCAGACCTGTAGGTGTCGGTGTCAGGCCTGCCCCAGGGACGACGCTTGACGGGGCGATCGCTCCCGCGGCTGCACCGCGTCCGACCTGGGCTGCGACTTCAGTAGGAGCCGGAGCGGCAGCCACTGGGACGGGTGACGGTGTGCGGTTCCCGGCGGCCGTGGGACTGGGGCTGATCCCTGGTGAAGCGGCTGGAGTTCCTGCACGTGGCGTCGGATCGGCCGACTTCTTGGGCGAACCGCAGGGTAAGGGAGCAGGCGCTGTCGACGAACCCCGCGGCCGTCAGAAGGCGTTCACCGAAGGTGGTACTGGCTTGGGCGCCCGTGGACGCGCGCAGGACGCGCGGAGCGAAGGCGACCCGCAGCGCGTCGGGTACCTTCCTGGCAGCACGAAGGACGAACGAAAGAAGAACCGTCGCGCAGGAAAGCGGGCCGACTATCTCGTCGAGGACGAGCAGACCTGGAATCCCGATCAGCGAGTCAATCCGACCGTGGTGGAATGAGTGCGGGGCAATCGCTCCGAGGAGTGGAGCGACCGGGAATGACGACCAGCCGGCCGGTACGAGCCACGGCCGTCCTTGTGGCGAGCTTGCTGCTGTGGGGAGTTGGCACGGGTCCGGCTGCCGCTGACGATATCCGTACTCAGCAATGGGCGTTGCAGGCCTACAAGGCTGAGAGTGACGTCTGGCCGATCAGTCGGGGCGATGGGGTAACGGTTGCTGTGCTGGACAGTGGGGTCTTTGCCGCCCATCAGGACCTGACGGGTCAGGTCAGCGCGGGCGGAGACTTCTCAGGCAGCCACACGGATGGTCGAGTTGACACGGTCGGCCACGGAACCAGCATGGCCGGGCTGATCGCCGGGCATGGGCACGGTGACCAGGCCGGGGTCATGGGGCTCGCACCCGATGCGAAGATCCTGCCAGTACGCATCGCCCTGACCGCGGACGGGGATTTCGGATCCACCGCCGAGCAGTCGGGTTTTGCGGAGGCTCTGCGCTATGCCGTCGACCATGGTGCGAAGGTCGTCAATATGTCCTTCGGCGCCGGTGAGCTCCGCTCGGATGCTGCCGCGCGGGAAGCGGTCAGCTACGCAGTGAGCCGGGATGTTGTTCTGGTCGCGGCGACGGGAAACCTGGGGAATATCGCAGGTGCGCCGATCGAGTACCCCGCAGCGTTTCCTGGTGTGGTGGCGGTAGGCGCGATCGACCGTCAGGGAAATATCTGGGCAAGGTCGGTCTGTGGGCCAGAAATCACGCTGGTGGCGCCCGGAGTGGATATTCGCAGCACAGGAAGCAATGCTTCTGATGATTACCGCTATGCGGATGGCACCTCCGATGCCACCGCCTACGTTTCCGCCATTGCCGCGCTGGTTCGCTCCAAGTACCCTGCGCTCTCCGCTGGGCAGGTCATCAGGCGGATGATCACTACGGCTGCTGCGCCTCCGGATGGGAGCAGGGTGCCCAATGACCGCTATGGCTACGGCATTGCGTCGCCGTCCAAGGCGTTGGCGCCGAATCCCGGGGTTGATGGTGGGGCTCGGGAGAATCCGTTGCTGGGGAGGGTGGAGTCGCAGGGGGCGCCTTCGGGGCAGGGGCAGGGGCAGGGGCAGGTGCAGGTACAGGTGCCGGTTGCGGGGGTGGTGGTGAGGGGGGAGGGGGTTTCGGGGTGGTTGTACGGTGTTGGTGGGGTGGTGGTTGTGCTGGTCGGGCTGGGGGGCGTGCTCCTGGTTCGCCGTGTGCGCCACGGTAGCTCGTCCTACTGATGCCGTCTTACGGGGAGTCGATGTGTCCGACTGCTTCAGCTGTGCCAATACCGCGGTGCTGTCCGAGCTTCCGCCGCGTGAGTTGATCGGTGTGGATGAGCACTGGCGGGTGGCGTATGCGGTGAACTGCTCGCTGCCGGGGTGGTTGGTGCTGGTGCCGCGCCGGCATGTGACGCGGGTGGCCGAGCTGACGGATGCGGAGGCGGCGGGGCTGGGGCTGTGGCAGGTGCGGCTGTCGCGGGCGTTGGAGGCGGTCACGGGGTGCGAGAAGACGTACGTGGCGCAGTTCGGCGAGGCTCCCGGGTTCGGGCATGTGCACTTCCACCTCGTGCCGCGCTCGGCCGACCTCGCGGCGGAGCTGCGCGGGCCCGGGGTGTTCGCGCACTTGGCCGCCGCTGGGTCGGTGGACGAGGCGGCGATGGACGAGGCGGCGATGGACGAGCTCGCCGTCCGGTTGCGCGCCCGGCTTGAGGAGAGTGCTGGGCAGCGGGACTGACCATCCCGCAGGGGGCGGAGGCGCAGTGCCGGGAGTTCTGGGGCGACGTGCTGGGGATGGTGGAGGTGGTGAAGCCGCCCGTGCTGGCGGCGCGGGGCGGCTGCTGGTTCCGGGCGGACGGGTTGGAGGTGCACCTGGGGGTGGAGGCGGAGTTCGCCCCGGCGCGCAAGGCGCACCCGGGCATCCTGGTGAACGGGCTGCCCGCGCTGGCGCAGCGCTTGGAGTCGCACGGGCATCCGGTGCGGTGGGACGACGGGTTCCCTGGGCAGTTCCTGGAGCCGCGCCCGGCGAGCTAGAGCGCGGTCACTCCCAGGCGGGCAGTCCGTGCGGGTGGGCCTCGGCGAGGACGAGCGGTGCGCCGGCGCCCAGGCGGGCGACCAGCTGGAAGCGGTACTGCTGCTGGTCGCCCGCCCGGTGCGGCTCGAAGGCGAGGTGGGCGAACGGGGCCTGCGCGCTGCTCTCGGCGCTCTCGGCCCGCAGGCGGTCCAACTCCACCTCCACCAGCGCCCATTCCTCCGTGGGCACGTACTGCCGCATGATCGAGTGCCAGACCACGGTGAGGGCGCCGGGGACCACGTGCACCTCGCGCAGGAAGTCGGCTGCGCCGACTTCCGCGACCGTTGCGGGCAGCTTGGCGGCGACCTCCAGTGCGCCGTCCAGCCGGGCCGCGCGGGCGGCCTGGTCGGCCCAGATGTAGGCGCGCAGGGCCAGGGCGCCTTCGGGGGAGAGCGGGTCGATGGGGGTGAGGTCGCAGCCGTGCCGCTCGGTCACGGTGAGCCGGGGGTGCTCGGCGGCGGCGCTGGTCAGCCAGCCGGGGGCGCCGTCGCGCCAGGCGTCGGTGAGCCGGACGGGGGAGTCGGCGGGGCCGACGTCCAGGCCGGTGGCGGTGCAGCGGAAGGCGTCGGCGCGCAGGTTGAGGCCCGCGCTGGAGCCGAGCTCGAAGAGCCGGACGGGCAGCGGGTACTCGGCGGCGGCGCGCAGCAGCCCGGTGATCAGCAGGTTGGCCCGGCCGACCTCGTTGGTCTGCGGCGGGCGGGTCATCCAGTCCTGCACCCACGGCAGTTCGGCGGCGACGGTGGCCCGGAAGGCGGGCCAGGGCGCCTCGGGGTGCTGCGGGTCGAAGCTGCCGCCCACGCTCGGGTAGTAGGCGGCCAGCGCGTCCGCCCGGCCGGTGAGGACCAGCGCGTGCACCGCTCCCATCAGCCGCAGCGCGATCGCGTCCGGCCCCGGCGCGTCCTCGTGGCCGGCGATGGCCGCCGCGCACGGGCCGCCGTCCAGCACGTCCTGCGCGGCACGGCGCAGCAGGGCGGCGTACAGCGGCGAGTCGAGGGAAGCGCAGGCTTCGGCCTGGATGTTGATCATGGCTGCAGCGTGGGTGACGGACAACGGGGCCTCCGTGGTACAGGAGTGACGTGGTGCGACGAGGCGAGGTGAGGCGAGCGGGCGGCTGATCAGGAGGCGGCGGCGCCCGCCAGTTCGCGGGCCTCCAGGTAGGCATGGACCACCGCCATGCCGTACACCGGCTGGATCAGCTGCTGGCCCTTGAAGAACGGCCGGGCCGGCGCGAAGCCGGCCGCGATCACCAGGTCCCGGATCTCCGCTATCTCCGCCTCGCTGCGTGCGGTGAAGCGGACCTCCCACCCCTTCTTGTACGCAGTGCCCTGCTCACCCGTGCGACGGGCGGGGTCGGGGCGCCGTACGTAGCCCGGCAGCCGGCCCATGCGCAGCTGTGCGGCGCTCAGACCTGATGTCTCGTCATGTGGCATGAGCTGATCGTAGGCAATTGCTGTGGCGGCGGTGCCAGGAGGTGCTCAACCGGCAACGTGGCCCAGGTCACACTGCGTTCTGTGCGGCGAGCGCCCGCAGCGCGGTGCGCTGGGTGTACGCGAGCAGGGCGACCGTGATGGCTCCCATGGCGACCGCGAAGACCAGGTGGCCGGCCGTGGAGGTCGCCGCCATGCCGAGTGCGCCGAGCACGAAGTGGCTGCCCAGGCGCAGGGCGAGGAGGCCGAAGGCGACCTTGCGGGTCTCCTTGCCGCGCCACAGCGCCCTGGCGAGCCGCAGGCGCTTGCGCATCATGGTGAGCGAGAGCGTGATGTTGAGGATCACCAGCGCCACCAGGGCGGGCCAGACCTGCGGGTAGGCCTTCAGCAGGTCGTAGGCGGAGGCGAACAGGGCCTCGAAGCCGAAGAACCAGACCGGGAGCTTCAGCTCCTCGGGGTCGAGAGCGGCCTTGGTGTCGGTGCTGGTGTCGGTGCTGGTGTCGGTGCTGGTGTTGGTGTTGCTCATGGTGGATCCGTCCCCCGTGCAGGTCTCCCCGGCCTCGCGCCCCTCGCCCCGCCGGTGAGCTCCATTCTGCCGCCCGCGATTCCCCCGCCGACAGGGTGTTCGATCATTGCTCGCTGGTGACAGGTGTCATGCCGACGCGAGTGCTTTGCTGCCCATTACTCCGTCTGGGTGAGGGTATGAAGACTTTAGTGCGGGACCGTCCCGATTCGACGACGGTTCAGTAACGGTGCGTCAGGTTGCGAATGCGGCGACCGGGTGACTGGGGAGGGTTGTCGCATGAGCTACCAGATGCCCTCCCCGGCCCCCTCGCTCGAAGAGCTGGCCCGCCGCCAGCAGAACGTGATCACCGCAAGTCAGTTGCGAGCGCGCGGAGTTCCGGCTCGCCTGGTGAGCGGGCACTGCCGCCGCGGCGGCCCGTGGCAGCGGCTGCTGCCCCGGGTCTACCTGCTGCAGGAGAACGCTCCCACCCCGGAGCAGCGGATGTGGGCCGCGCTGCTCTACGCGGCCCAGAACGGGCGCGAGGAGGGCCGCCGGGAGAGCGCGGTGATCACCGGCGCGGCGGCCCTGGCGCTCTATGGCTTCACCGCGGTGCCCCGGCTGCCGGCCGTCACCGGCGTGCAGGTCCTGGTGCCCCGCCAGCGCCGGTTGCGCGATGTCGGCGAGGTCCGGATCCAGCGCACCGAACGGGAGTTGGAGGCCCGCGAGGTGCACGGCCTGGCCTGCGCGCCGGTGCCCAGGGCGGTCGCGGACGCGCTGCGCGACTGGACGGACAGCGGCGCGCTGGAGGCCGGCCTGATCGGTCCGGGCGTGCTGCGCTCGGTGCTGCGCGAGGCCGTCGCGGCTCCGATGACGGGGGAGCGGCCCGCCTGCGCGCTGTCCGAGCTGGTCGCCGAGCTGCGCGAGGCGGACCTGGTCGAGGTGCCCAGGATCCGCGCCGCGCTGGACGAACTGCTGGCGTTCGAGCGGGAGTTCCTGCTCGGTCAGCTGCTCGGGCTGACGGCCGACCTGCAGCTGCCCGACCCGCTCGTCGGCCCCGAGCTGCGGATGCGCGGCGGGACCTTCGTCGCCGTACCGGATCTCTACTGGCCGCAGGCGGCGGTGGCCATCGAGGTCGACTCGGGCCTGCGCTGCGTCAGCGAGGGCGAGGCGGCCTGGGTGCGGACCGGGCAGCACCGGATGGAGTACCTCGGCATCCGGGTGGTCTACCTCAGCGGCGACCGGCTGGCCGCCGCGCCCGAGGCGGTCGGCGCGGAGCTGCGGGAGGCGTTCCTGCTCGGCGGCGACGACGTGGTGGAGCTGCTCGTCACGCAGGACTGACCGCAGGAGTGACCGCAGGACCGAAGGCCTAGCCGAGCACCGGAGTGCCGGACAACTCGACTCCCGCAGCCCGCAGTTCCTCCAGCGCCGCCTCGGTGGTCCCGGCCGCCACCCCCGCAGTGAGGTCGAGCAGGACGCGGGTGGCGAAGCCCTCACGGGCGGCGTCCAGCGCGGTGGCCCGCACACAGTGGTCGGTGGCGATGCCGACCAGGTCCACCGCGGTGACCGAGCGGGCCCGCAGCCACTCGGCGAGCGTGCGGCCGTTCTCGTCGAACCCCTCGAACCCGCTGTACGCGGCGCTGTACGCGCCCTTGTCGAAGACCGCCTCGATCGCGCCGGAGGTGACCGACGGCGCGAAGTTGGGGTGGAAGCCGACCCCCTCCGTCCCCGCCACGCAGTGCACCGGCCAGCTGTCGACGAAGTCCGGTTCGGCGGAGAAGTGCGCCCCCGGGTCCAGGTGGTGGTCCCTGGTGGCCAGGATGTGCGTGTACGCGTCCCGGCTGGTGGCGATCAGCTCGGTGATCGCAGCCGCCACCTCGGCCCCGCCGGCGACGGGGAGGCTGCCGCCCTCGCAGAAGTCGTTCTGCACATCGATGACGATCAGGGCCCGGTGCATGGCTGGCTTCCTCGCTGGCAGTGGGGGACGGGGTGAGGTGAGGCCACTCTAAGGAGTGCCGGTGACAGGCGGAAGGGGCGGCTCCCGATGCTCGCGAAGCGACGCGACGCGGCGAAACGACGCGGCGAAGCAGCAGGCCGGCTCAGTGCGCCAGCAGCTCGGTGGCGAGCACCGGCTCGCCCTTGGAGAGCTGGGTGGCGGACAGCGGCAGGCCGGCGCGCGCGCGCAGGTGGCGCTCGCGCGCGGCGGCCAGCGGCTCGCGCCCGACCACCTCGCCGCCTTGCACCAGCGGGACGTGCAGGCTGTGCTCGGCCAGCTCGGCGGGCAGCGCGCCGACGCCGACCACCTCGCTCTCGGCCACCCCGTCGCGGTCCAGTCGCCGGGCGGCCCATTTGCGCCCGCCCACGCTGGTCTTGCCGCCCGCCGACCGCTTGGCCACCGGGACCAGCGGCGCCTTCGGGTCGGCCGAGGCGCCCCGGGCGACCAGCTTGTAGACCATCGCGCAGGTCGGGTGGCCGCTGCCGGTGACCAGGCTGGTGCCGACCCCGTAGCCGTCCACCGGCGCCGCGGCCAGGGCGGCGATCGCGTACTCGTCGAGGTCGGAGGTGACGATGATCCGGGTCTTGTGGGCGCCCAGGTCGTCCAGTTGGCGGCGGACCCGGTGGGCCAGCAGGGTGAGGTCGCCGGAGTCGATGCGGACGGCGCCGAGCTCGGGTCCGGCCACCTCGACGGCGGTCCGGACGGCCTCGGCGAGGTCGTAGGTGTCCACCAGCAGGGTGGTGCCCAGGCCCATC
This sequence comes from Kitasatospora sp. MAP12-44, assembly GCF_029892095.1. NCBI lineage: Bacteria > Bacillati > Actinomycetota > Actinomycetes > Kitasatosporales > Streptomycetaceae > Kitasatospora > Kitasatospora sp. MAP12-44. Next base: position 3,143,368 of record NZ_JARZAE010000004.1, on the reverse strand, counting down.
GAGGCGAGCTGGGCGGTGAAGGCGTCCCGCTCGCTGTCGTGCAGCAGGGTGAAGGCGTGCGCGGCCGTGCCGGTGGTCGGGATGCCGTACGTGAAGCCCGCCTCCAGGTCCGAGGTGGCGGCGAAACCGGCGATGTAGGCGGCCCGGGCGGCGGCCACCGCCGCGCCCTCGTGGGCCCGCCGGGCGCCCATCTCGATGCACGGGCGCTCGCCCGCGGCGGCGGTCATCCGGGAGGCCGCGGCGGCGATCGCCGAGTCGTGGTTGAGGATCGAGAGGATCACCGTCTCCAGGATCACCGCCTCGGCGAAGCTGCCCTCGACGGTCAGCAGCGGCGAGCCGGGGAAGTAGACCTCGCCCTCGGGGTAGCCGTGGATGTCGCCGCAGAAGCGGTAGTCGGCCAGCCAGCGCAGGGTCTCCTCGTCCACCACGTTCTGGTCGGACAGCCAGTCCAGTTGGAGGCTGCTGAAGCGGAAGTTCTCCACGGCGTCCAGCACCCGGCCGGTGCCGGCCAGCACGCCGTAGCGGCGGCCGTCGGGCAGGCGCCGGGTGAAGACCTCGAAGACCGAGCGGCGGTGCGCCGCCCCGCTGCGCAGTGCCGCCTGCAGCATGGTCAGCTCGTAGCGGTCGGTGAGCAGCGCGGTCGAACCGGCTGGCGGCTGGGTGGGCGCGGCCGACTGCGCCGCGAATGCCTTGGCGTCCATGGAGCTGATGCTACTACGACTTAGCGTCAGTCTGACGATTTCTCTGGGCGATGTCGTCCGGTGGGTCCCGTGGGGCGGAATCGCTCCGGGATCGCCCGGATGGCAGCATGGGAGGTCAGAGGAGCCAATCACCCATGCCCAGCGAGGAGAGAGCGCCGTGAGCGTCGCGCCGGCCGAGATCGAACTCCCCGAGGCGGACAGCCTCCCGGTGGCGGAGCCGGACACGCCGTGGGTGACCATCGTCCACAACGACCCCGTCAACCTGATGAGCTACGTCCAGTACGTCTTCCAGGCCTACTTCGGCTACCCGAAGGACAAGGCCCGCCAGCTGATGATGGACGTCCACAGTCGGGGCCGCGCGGTGGTCTCCAGTGGCACCCGTGAGGAGATGGAACGGGACGTCCAGGCCATGCACGGCTACGGCTTGTGGGCCACCCTCCAGCACGACTGACCTCCAGCACGACTGACCGCCGCAGCCGCGGCACCGATGATGACTGACGAACCGGAACGGGTTGCTTAACGATGGCTGGGTTGTTCGAGGGGACCGGCGACGGCGGGGCGGCGATCGCCCTGGAGGAGCTGGAGGTCGCCATCCTCCGCTCGCTGGAGGTCCAGATGCTGGAGCTGATCGGCCCCGGCCCGGGCGGTGAGACCCAGGATCCGCTGGCCGCGCTCTTCGCCGACGGGCCCACCGAGGCCCCCGCCGACCCGGCGCTGGCCCGGCTCTTCCCCGACGCGTACGGCGAGCCCGGCGAGCCGGTGGACGCGCAGACCAGGGCGGCGGCCGGCGAGTTCCGCCGCTACACCGAGCTCGACCTGCGGGCCCGCAAGCGCGAGGACGCGCTGCTGGTGGTCCGCTCGCTGGACACCCTGGGCGGCGCCGGCGGGGTGGTGCGGGTGGCCGCCGAGGAGTGCCCGCGCTGGCTGTGCGCCATCAACGACCTGCGGCTCACCCTCGGCGCCCGGCTGGAGATCACCGAGGAGGACGAGCAGGGTCTCTACGACCTGCCGGACAGCGATCAGCGCAAGCCGCTGGTGATGGCCTACCTGTGGTTGGGCGCGATGCAGGAGTCTCTGCTGGAGGCGATGACCGGCTGACCGGTCCGCCCCGGTTTGCTCAAATAACGCTCAGATGTGCATTCCTGACCGTTTTCGCTGTGGTACGACGGTGCCCATGGCCGAGCAGACGTATGACGAAGTGGTGGACACCCGACCCGACGAGGAGGGCTACGCCCGCGGGTTGGGCAGTCGCCAGATCCAGATGATCGCGATCGGCGGTGCGATCGGCACCGGGCTCTTCCTGGGCGCCGGCACCGCGATCTCCAAGGCCGGGCCCAGCCTGATCCTGGCCTACGCGATCGCGGGCGCGGTGATCTTCGTGATCATGCGGGCGCTCGGCGAACTGCTCACCTACCGGCCGGTGGCGGGCAGTTTCAGCGAGTACGCGCGGGAGTTCCTCGGCCCCTTCGCGGGGTACGTCACCGGCTGGACGTACTGGCTCTTCTGGGTGGTCACCGGCATGGCCGAGACCACCGCGGCCGCCGTCTACGTGAAGTACTGGGCGCCGGGCATCCCGCAGTGGCTCAGCGCGCTCTGCTTCCTGCTGGTGCTCTACGCCGCCAACCTGATCTCGGTGAAGCTCTTCGGGGAGATCGAGTTCTGGTTCTCGATGGTCAAGGTGACGGCGATCATCGGGATGATCCTGATCGGGATCGGCGTGCTGACGCTGGGCTTCAGCAAGGCCGGTGAGACCGCGTCGGTCACCCACCTCTGGCAGGACGGCGGCTTCTTCCCCAAGGGCGTCGGGTCCACCCTGATGACCCTGCAGATCGTGATGTTCGCCTACCTGGGCGTCGAGTTGGTCGGCGTCACGGCGGGTGAGAGCGAGAACCCGGAGAAGACCCTGCCGCGGGCCATCAACACCCTGCCGCTGCGCATCGTGCTGTTCTACATCGGCTCGCTGACGGTGATCCTGGCCCTCGTGCCGTGGACGGAGTTCCAGCCCGGCGTCAGCCCGTTCGTCGCCGCGTTCGGCAAGGTGGGCATCCCGGCGGCGGCCGGCATCATCAACTTCGTGGTGCTCACGGCCGCGCTCTCCTCCTGCAACTCCGGCATGTACTCCACCGGGCGGATGCTGCGCGACCTGGCGATGCGCGGTCAGGCGCCGGGCCGGCTCACCGCGCTGAACAGCCGTCAGACCCCGGCCGCCGCGATCACCGCCTCCGCCGTGCTGATGGGTGCGGGCGTGCTGCTCAACGCGGTGGCGCCGGGCAAGGCCTTCATGTACATCACCGCGGTCGCCACCGTCTGCGGGGTCTGGACCTGGGCGGTCATCCTGATCTGCCAGATCCGCTACCGCACCGCCTGGCAGCGCGGCCACCTGCCGCCGCCGAGCTTCCGGGCCCCGGCCGGGTTGTGGAGCAGCTGGGCGGCGCTGGGCTTCCTCGGCCTGGTGGTGGTGCTGATCGCCTTCGACGCGGAGAACCGGATCTCGCTCTATGTCTTCCCGGTCTGGGCGGTGGTGCTGGTGATCGGCTATCAGGTGCTCAAGCGGATCAATCCGGAGGCCGTGCGGGAGGCGGCGCCCGAGCACCCGCGGGCCGAAATCCACTCCTAGGGCTCTGGCTATCCTGGCGCCATGCTGACCATCACCCGAGAGCTGCACGACGCGATCGTCGCCCACGCCCGTGCCGACCACCCGGACGAGGCCTGCGGGGTCGTCGCGGGCCCGGCCGGCAGCGGACGCCCCGAGCGGTTCATCCCGATGCTCAACGCGGCCCGCTCGCCCACCTTCTACGAGTTCGACTCCGCGGACCTGCTCAAGCTGTACCGCGACATGGACGACCGGGACGAGGAGCCCGTGGTCGTCTACCACTCGCACACCGCCACCGAGGCCTACCCCTCGCGCACCGACATCAGCTACGCCTCCGAGCCGAACGCCCACTACGTGCTGGTCTCGACGGCCGAGGGGACGGGGGCGGACGACCCGTTCCAGTTCCGTTCGTTCCGCATTGTGGACGGTGTGATCACAGAGGAAGACGTGGAGATCGTTGAGGCACCCTCCGCCTGACCGGACCTGGCCCGTCACCCTCCCACCCCGGCCTGCCGCCGCTGCGCGGCAGGCCGGTTCATCTCACTCCTCGATACGGAAACATCCACGCTGCGAGACGGGCATGACGGAACAGGGCCTGGAATCTATACGATGAGCCCATGCGTTCCCTCGATGTGAGCACCCAGGCCCCGGGCATTCGCCTCGTGGCGCGCCTGCACATCGACCTGTGCCGGCACGCCGCGGCGATCTGTCCCGACGCCGCCGCTCTGCGCTGAGCCTCCGCCGGCCGGCGCGGCACGACACCCCTTCCGCATCGCCCCCCGCCGCGCCCCTGCGGCCCCCTACCAACCTCCACAGGAGCGCAGCCATGGCCATCGAGGTCCGCATCCCGACCATCCTCCGCACCTACACCGACGGCGCCAAGGCCGTCGAGGGCAGTGCCGCCACCATCGGGCAGCTCTTCGCCGACCTGGACGTCCGCCACCCGGGCATCGCCGCCCGCCTGCTGGACGCGGGCGAGCTGCGCCGCTTCGTCAACGTCTACCTGAACGACGAGGACGTCCGCTTCCTGGACGGCATCGGCACCGAGGTCAAGGACGGCGACAGCGTCACCATCCTCCCCGCGGTCGCCGGCGGATCGAAGTAATGCGCTACGACAGCCCGCTGGAAGCCGTCGGCAACACCCCGCTGGTCCGGTTGCCCCGGCTGTCCGCCGCCGTCCCCGGCAACGAGGACGGGCAGGTCACGCTCTGGGCCAAGCTGGAGGACCGCAACCCGACCGGCTCGATCAAGGACCGCCCGGCCCTGCACATGATCGAGCGGGCCGAGGCGGCCGGCCGGCTCACGCCCGGCTGCACCATCCTGGAGCCCACCAGCGGCAACACCGGCATCTCGCTCGCCATGGCGGCCAAGCTCAAGGGCTACCGGATGGTCTGCGTGATGCCGGAGAACACCAGCGAGGAGCGGCGCGAGCTGCTGCGGATGTGGGGCGCGGAGATCATCGCCTCGCCCGCCGCGGGCGGTTCCAACACCGCGGTGCGGATCGCCAAGGAGATCGCCGCCGAGCACCCCGACTGGGTGATGCTCTACCAGTACGGCAACCCCGACAACGCCGGTGCGCACTACGCGGGCACCGGTCCGGAGATCCTCGCCGACCTGCCGACGATCACCCACTTCGTGGCGGGCCTGGGTACCACCGGCACCCTGATGGGCGTCGGCCGCTACCTGCGCGAGAAGGTCCCCGGCGTGCAGATCGTCGCCGCCGAGCCGCGCTACGACGACCTGGTCTACGGGCTGCGCAACCTCGACGAGGGCTTCGTCCCCGAGCTGTACGACGCCGACGTGCTCACCACCCGGTTCAGCGTCGGCTCGGCCGACGCCGTCCGCCGCACCCGCGAACTGCTGGCGCAGGAGGGCATCTTCGCCGGGGTCTCGACCGGTGCGATCCTGCACGCCGCGATCGGCGCCGCCCGTAAGGCCGCCGCCGCGGGCGAGCGCGCGGACGTGGTCTTCGTGGTCGCCGACGGCGGCTGGAAGTACCTCTCCACCGGCATCTACACCGCCGAGAGCACCGAGGCCGCCGTCGAGGCGCTGCAGGGCCAGCTCTGGGCCTGACCCCCCGCTAGACCCTCTGCTAGGCCCACTGGGCCCGTGCTCAGCGCACCGCGCGCTGGGTGCGGGCCCAGGTCTGCGCGTCGACCGGTCCGACCCGGCGGCGGAAGTGCGCCAGCGGCACATCGCGCAGCTCGTCCGTCTCCAGCCAGCTGGTACGGCCCTCCCGGTCGCCCACCGAGCCGGGCGGCAGGGCCAGCACGCCCGGGCGTTCCGCGTGGTGCTTGCTGGTGATCTTGACGACGGTGGCCGTCCGGCCGTCCACCCGCAGGACCAGGCACGGCCGGTCCTTGGCGCCCGGCCCGTCCTCGAACGGCACCTCGGCCCACCAGATCTCGCGCGGCGCCGGCCCGCCCGCCGGCGGCCGACCGGTGCCCGTGCCGGGCCGGACGGTGGTCGGCCGCTCGGCCGGGGAGCGCAGCGAGCGGACGACGGCGACGATGACGGCGATGACGATCGCCAGCGCTGCCAGGACCTCGGTCACGTGATTCATGTGCTGACCGTACCGGCTGTGACAGTCGGGGATTTATCCGTTTGCTGCTGCCGCTCTGTCACGGAACGACTACGGACCCCGTCGTGCGCCGGGCCTCCTCGTTGTGCCGGAAAAGCTGATCCCGCACCGGGCGTCCGGCCGACGGACCCTCGCGCCAGCCCTGGTCCGGCCCCGCCCGCGTGCTCCGCAGGTCCGAGTCACAGCCTCGGAAACCCTCGCCCGGAGGTGGCACCGTATGAGCCCACGCAGCACGGAAGAGTGGTCCTACGCCGAGATCGCCCGCCATATCGGCGTGCAACCCGACACTGTTCGCAACTACCGCCGGCATGGCCTGCTGCCCGACCCGGACTTCGTCGACGCCGAGGGACACCCGCGCTGGCAGGCCGACACCATCCGCGACTGGGCCCGCCGCCGACCCGGCCACCGCTGAGCCCTGGAGCGCCCGCCGATTGCCCGTCAGCCTTGCTCCGACCCCCTCGCCCCGTTCTGGTGATTCCAGCCACAGCGCGGCACGGGGACGGGGGCAAAGTGCCCCTCCGCCCTTACTCTCGACACGCGAACGCAGCACTTACCCGCCGGTGTGACCCGGCGGTAACCGGCGTGCGCGGTCCAGGATCCGGCGGAGGGGCTCGGGATGAAACTGACTGTGGTGGGGTGCTCGGGGACCTTCCCGTCCCCCGCTTCGCCGTGCTCCAGCTACCTGGTGGAGGCCGACGGCTTCCGGCTCGTGATCGACCTCGGCAACGGCGCGCTGGGCGCGCTGCAGAGCCATGTCGGCCTCTACGACGTGGACGCCGTCCTGCTCAGCCACCTGCACGCGGACCACTGCATCGACCTCTGTGCCTACTGGGTGGCCCGCTACTACCGCCAGGAGGGCTGCCCCGACCTGCTGCCGGTGTACGGCCCCGCGGACACCCCCGGCCGGCTCGCCCGGGCCTACGACATGCCCGAAGAGCCCGGCATGACCGAGGTCTTCGACTTCCACACGCTGACCCCCGGCACCTTCCGGCTCGGCCCGCTGACCGTCACCGCCGTCCAGGTCAACCACCCGGTGGAGGCGTACGCCTTCCGGATCGACCACGACGGCCGCTCGCTGGTCTACTCCGGCGACACGGGCGAGTGCCCCGCCCTGGTGGAGCTCGCCCGCGACACCGACCTCTTCTTGTGCGAGGCGGCTTTCACGGACGGCAAGGAGACCTTCCAGTCCATCCACCTCAACGGCCGCGAGGCGGGCGAGCACGCCGCGGCCGCCGGGGCCGCTCGGCTGGTGCTCACCCACATCCCGCCGTGGACCGACCCCGACCGCAACCTGCGCGACGCCGAGGCCGCCTACGCCGGCCCGGTCGAGGTCGCCAAGGCCGGTGCGGTGTACGAGATCTGACGATCAGCCGAGACGACAACGAGGACGAGGCACCGACCCCGCCGGGTCGGTGCCTCGTCCTCGTTCCCGCGGCCTGCTCAGGCCTTGGTGAGGTCCTCGAGCTCCGCGAGTTCCTCGTCGCTCTCGCGCCCGGGGGTCTTGAGGTTGAACTTGGTGATCGCGAACCGGAAGACGAAGTAGTAGATCGCCGCGAAGACCAGGCCGATCGGGATGACCAGCCACTGCCGGCTGCCATGGCTCCAGCCGAGCGCGAGGTCGATCAGGCCGGCCGAGAAGGTGAAGCCGAGGTGCACACCCAGCCCCCAGGTGACCGCCAGCGAGACGGCGGTCAGCACCGCGTGGATCGCGTAGAGCACCGGGGCGATGAAGACGAACGCGAACTCGATCGGCTCGGTCACGCCGGTCACGAACGAGGTCAGCGCCAGCGACATCATCATGCCGGTGACGGCCTTGCGGCGCTCGGGGCGGGCGCAGTGCGCGATGGCCAGGGCGGCGGCGGGGAGCGCGAACATCATGATCGGGAAGAAGCCCGCCATGAACTGGCCCGCGTGCGGGTCGCCGGCCAGGTAGCGGGTCATGTCGCCGTGCACGATCGTGCCGTCCGGCTTGGTGTAGTCACCGGCCTGGAGCCAGGCGTAGGAGTTCACGAACTGGTGCATGCCGATCGGCAGCAGACCGCGGTTGACCAGGCCGAACGCCCCGGCGCCCAGGGCACCGGCGCCGATCAGGGTGTTGTTCAGGTGACCGATGGCGTTGCCGACCGGACCCCAGAACTGCACGGCCAGCACGCCGACCCCGGTGCCCACGAACGCCATGATGATCGGCACGAGCCGGCGGCCGTTGAAGAAGCCGAGCCAGTCGACCAGCCGGGTGCGGTGGAAGCGCTGCCACAGCACGGCGCTGAGCAGGCCGATCACGATGCCGCCGAGCACGCCGGGGTTCTGGTAGGTGGCCTCGACCACCTTGCCGTCGGCCAGGTGCGCCTGGGTGATCGGGAAGGCCTGCAGGACCTTGTAGTAGACCAGGAAGCCGACCACGGCGGCCAGCGCGGTCGAGCCGTCCGCCTTCTTGGCGAAGCCGATCGCGATGCCGACGGCGAACAGCAGCGGCAGGCCGAGGCCGGTGTCCAGCAGCGCGCCGCCGGCCGCCGCGAACACCGAGGCGACCTTGTCCCAGCCGAGGCCGTCCTTGCCGAACACGTCGTCCTGACCCAGCCGGAGTAGCAGTCCGGCGGCCGGCAGGACGGCGATCGGCAGCTGGAGGCTGCGGCCCATCTTCTGCATGCCCTGCAGCGTGCTCTGACCGAGTTTTCTCGCTGCCGAGGGTTCCGGCGACGAGGCGGGCGCCGGTGCCTGCGCAGTCGTACTCATGGGGGGGTGGTTCCTAACGGCAGGGCGGGTCGGTCGGGAATCGGGCCTGGTCCGACGCGCGAACTGGTCTACACCACTAGTGGTGTAGACCAGTTTTGTAGCACGGTCCCAGGAGGCCGGGGAACCCCCGGCGGCCCCGCAGGTGGGAAGCGCTATGAAATCGAAACCTTGTTGAGGATTAACGATCTTTGCGATCCATTGGTCTACACCACCAAAGTGCCATTCCTGTGTAACACGTACGCTGCCGGGGTCAAAAATCTCCGGCCGCCATCCCGGTGATCGGGATCGAGGTCACGTTTTTGGCGTAGGGCCGCGACTGGTGTAGACCAGTTGTGACAGGTCCCGCGTGCCGCCGGATCCACGTCGGATCCACGTCGGAACTGGTCCGAACGTGGATAGACGTGGCGGAACGGAACGAACCGGGCGATGCTGGTCGCGCCGGAACCCACCCGGCCGCTGAGCCCGCGTCACCGCAGCGCCACCACAAGGCACCTCACACCTTACGGAGAAAGCATGGCCAGCAAGGCTGAGAAGATCGTCGCCGGTCTCGGCGGTATCGAGAACATCGAGGAGGTCGAGGGCTGCATCACGCGCCTGCGCACCGAGGTGAACGACGCCTCCCTCGTCGATGAGGCCGCCCTCAAGGCCGCCGGCGCCCACGGGGTCGTCAAGATGGGCACCGCGATCCAGGTCGTCATCGGCACCGACGCCGACCCGATCGCCTCCGAGATCGAGGACATGATGTGACCTCCGCCTGAGCGCAGCCGTCGCTGCGTCCGCACGGCCCGTCACCGCACCGCGGCGACGGGCCGTGCCGCTGTCCGGGCACCGCCGCCCGCGCCGGAGCGACTACGCTCAGACGCTATGTCACGTATCGACGGCCGCACCGCCGAACAGCTCCGCCCGATCACCATCGAGCGCGGCTGGAGCAAGCACGCCGAGGGCTCCGTCCTCGTCAGTTACGGGGACACCAAAGTCCTCTGCACCGCAAGCGTCACCGAAGGCGTCCCGCGCTGGCGCAAGGGCAGCGGGGAGGGCTGGGTCACCGCCGAGTACGCCATGCTGCCCCGCGCCACCAACACCCGCGGCGACCGCGAGTCCGTCCGCGGCAAGATCGGCGGGCGCACCCACGAGATCAGCCGCCTGATCGGCCGCTCGCTGCGCGCCGTGATCGACCACCGGGCGCTGGCCGAGAACACCATCGTGCTCGACTGCGATGTCCTGCAGGCCGACGGCGGCACCCGCACCGCCGCCATCACCGGCGCCTACGTCGCGCTGGTCGACGCCGTCTCCTGGGCCCGCGAGAAGAAGCTGCTGCGCGCCAAGGGCCAGCCGATCACCGGCGGCGTCAGCGCGGTCAGCGTCGGGATCATCGACGGCGTGCCGATGCTCGACCTGCGCTACGAGGAGGACGTCCGGGCCGAGACCGACATGAACATCGTCTGCACCTCGGACGGTCGCTTCGTCGAGGTCCAGGGCACCGCCGAGGGCGCCCCCTTCGACCGGGACCTGCTCAACCAGCTGCTCGACCTGGGCACTCTCGGCTGCGCCGAGCTCGACGAGATCCAGCGCAAGGTGCTGGAGGGCTGACGGCGTCACCGGTTCGGCGGGCTGTACAGGCCGCCCGCCGAAGCCGTACGGTTCCCCGCAGAAGCTCCGCAGCTGCGTGCGGGGAACCGCGGGCCGTGCCGGAGCCGTCGTTCTCTGTGCAAGCTCACCGCTGAACCGCCTGCACCGGAGGACCACGATGCCCTACAGCATCACCCGCCCCGCCACCCTCGCCGCGGCCGCGCTGATCCTCCTCCTCCCGCTCAGCGCCGTGAGTTGCTCCGCCGCGCAGAAGGCGATGGACTGCGGCAACACCGCGGTCAAGGTCGGCACCGACCTCGGTCAGCTGAACAGCGCCTACAACAACTCCGCCAACAACCCGACGGCGGCCGGCAAGGCGCTGGCGAACCTGCGCGCCGACCTCGACAAGCTCGGCAAGAACGCGGGCAACACGGACGTCGCCAAGGCCGTCACCGACCTGCAGGCGCAGGCGGACCAGACGCAGAAGGCGATAGACGCCAAGCAGGTCCCCGACCTCGGGCCGCTGGGCGACGCCGCGGGCAACCTGACCAAGGTCTGCGCGAGCTGACACTGACTACGCTGGGGCCATGAGCACTCCCCGACGCCTCGTCCTCGCCACCCGCAACCAGCACAAGGTCACCGAGCTGCGCGCCATCCTCGGCGACGCCGGCCTCGATGTCGAACTCGTCGGCGCCGACGCCTATCCCGAGATCCCGGACGTCGCCGAGACCGGCGTCACCTTCGCCGAGAACGCGCTGCTGAAGGCGCACGCGCTGGCCCGGGCCACCGGCCTGCCGGCGGTCGCCGACGACTCCGGCCTCTGCGTGGACGTGCTGGGCGGGGCGCCGGGCATCTTCTCCGCGCGCTGGGCCGGCAAGCACGGCGACGACCGCGCCAACCTGGACCTGCTGCTCGCCCAGCTCGGCGACATCGCCGCCCCGCACCGCGCCGCCCACTTCGCCTGCGCGGCCGCGCTCGCGCTGCCCGACGGCACCGAACGCGTGGTGGAGGGCCGACTGCTGGGCGAGCTGCGCACCACCCCGGCGGGCGAGGGCGGCTTCGGCTACGACCCGATCCTGCAGCCGCTGGGCGACACCCGCACCTGCGCCGAGCTGACGCCGGACGAGAAGAACGCCATCAGCCACCGCGGCCAGGCCTTCCGCGCCCTCGCCCCGCTGGTGCGCGAGCTCCTGGGGTGATGGAGGGTCAGCTGACGCAGAGAAGGCCCGCCGGGAGAATTCTCCTGGCGGGCCTTCTTTTCTAAGGCTAGTGCGGCCTGAGGGATTCGAACCCTCACGAGGTTTCCCTCACTGGCACCTAAAGCCAGGGTGTCTACCGTTCCACCAAGGCCGCAGAGCGTGCTGACGCCTTATGCTACTGGGCTCGCGGGAGGCGGCGCATCCTTCAATTCGGCACCCAGGGCCGCCCGGGCTCCTGACATGCCCCCACCAGGCAACGTTTCCGTTTCGACCTGTGCGGATGTGTGCGAAAGCTCTTGACGTGGGGTGGCGAAAAGGGGTGTCATATCCCCCATCGCGTTGGAACCTGTTTGGTTCTGATTGATTGTGAGTCGAAGGAGCCTCCCCTACATGATCACCGCGCGCACTCGCCGCAGCACTGCCGCCGCCGTCGGCCTGCTCGTCACCCTCGGTCTGACCGCCTGCTCGACGGGGCAGCAGAGCACCTCGTCCAGCGGCGACACCGCCAAGGTGACCGGGAAGATATCTATCACCTACCTGCAGAAGCAGGGCGACCAGGAGTACTTCGTCGGCGAGGCCGCCGGGGCCAAGGCCAAGGCGGCGCAGCTGGGGGTGGACCTGAAGGTGGTCAACCTCGGTACCGACGCGAACCAGGCGGTCAGCCAGGAGCAGTCGGCGATCGCACAGAAGAGCAGCGGCCTGATCGTGGTGCCGCCGGACCCGTCGGTGGGTCCGCAGCTGGTGCAGATCGCCAAGGACGCCAATGTGCCGCTGCTGAGCTCGGACGACCAGGTCTGCGCGACCGGTCCGGACCCGTCCAAGTGCGACGCCTCCGCGCTGCTGCCGCGGATCGGCTTCAGTGGCCAGCAGATGGGTCAGCAGGTCGGTCAGAGTGCGGCGCAGCTGTACCAGAAGGCCGGCTGGAGCGCGGCGGACACCCGGACCATCTCGGCCTGGCAGCAGGACGTGACGGTCTGCGGGGACCGGGTGAAGGCCGCAAAGGCGGCGTTCGCCGCGGGCGCGGGCGCCACCGTCCAGAACATCGACGTGGCCACCGACAACACCCCCACCGGCGCGCAGGACAAGATCGCCGCGACCCTGACCGCGAACCCGGGTGTCAAGCACTGGGTGATCTGGGGCTGCAACGACGAGAACGTCCAGGGCGGCGTCACCGCGATGGACAACGCGGGCGTCTCGCCCGACAACGTGATCGGCGTGGGCCTGGGCGCCTACCTGGCGTGCAAGGACTGGGGCAGCGCCAAGCCCTCGGGCATGAAGTCCGCGCTGTTCATCAACGGCAGCGACGTGGGTGCCCTCGCGGTGCAGACCATGTACGACAAGCTGAAGAACGGCAAGGCGTTCCCGCAGGAGGCGTTCGCGCCCACCACCATGGTCGACCCGACCAACTGGCAGGCCTCCGGCCTCAAGTGCAGCTGAGGAAGAGGCTGTGACGACCACGAGTACCAACCCGGGCGCGGCGGTCCGCGGGCTCGGTAAGAGCTTCGGCGCCGTCCGCGCGCTCAACGGGGTGACCCTGGACTTCCCGCCCGGGCAGGTGACGGCGCTGATGGGGGAGAACGGGGCGGGCAAGTCCACCCTGCTGAAGATCCTCACCGGCGACCACCGGCCCACCGAGGGCCAGGTCCTGCTGGACGGCGCCGAGTTGGCCCTGCACTCGCCGGCGGACGCGCGGGCCGCCGGGATCCGGATCATCCCGCAGGAGCCGGAGATCATCCCGCATGTCTCGGTCGCGGAGAACGTCTACGCCGGTGCGCTGCCGCGTCGTTCGGGGCGCCGGCTGGACCGGGCGGAGCTGCGCCGCCGGATCCAGGCGGACCTGGAGCGGCTCGGCTTCGCCCGGGTCCTCGACCCGGACCTGCTGGGCTCCCAGCTCACCCCCGCCCAGCGCCAACTGGTGGAGATCCTGCGGGCGTTGACCGGGGACGCGAAGGTGATCGCCTTCGACGAGCCGACCAGCTCGCTCTCCGAGCAGGAGGTGGAGGCGCTCTTCGCGCTGATCCGCCGCCTGCGCGACCGGGGCGTGGCCGTCATCTATGTGTCGCACCGGATGAAGGAGATCTTCCAGCTCGCCGACCGGGTCGCCGTCCTGCGCGACGGCGCGGTGGCCGGCGTGCTGGACACCAAGCAGGCGGGCGAGTCGGACCTGGTACGCCTGATGGTGGGGCGCGACCTGTCGACGATGTTCGTCCGCCAGCAGGTGGCCACCGACCGGGTGGTGCTCGACGTCCAGGACGTCACCACCGAGGACGTCAGTGGGATCAGTCTGCGGATCAGGGCCGGCGAAGTGGTGGGCCTGGCCGGCCTGATCGGCGCCGGACGCTCCGAACTCGCCCTCGCCCTGGCCGGCGAGCGCCCCATCCTCAGCGGCCGCGTCCTGCTGGAGGGCAAGGAACTCAGGTCGGGCCGGCCCGGAGAGGTGATCCGCGCCGGCCTGGGCCTGGCACCCGAGGAGCGCAAGGCCCAGGCCCTGTTCCTGCACCGCTCGATCCGCGACAACACCTCCCTGGTGGTCCTGGAGCGGCTGCGCCGCTGGCGCTTCGTGCGCCGCGCGGCCGAGCGCGAACTGGCCCAGGAGTACGTGGACCGGCTGCGGGTGCGCACCCCCTCGATCGAGCACGAGGTGCGCAAGCTGTCCGGCGGCAACCAGCAGAAGGTCGTGCTGGCCCGCTGGTTGGCCCGCAAGCCCAAGGTGCTGATCCTGGACGAGCCGACCCGCGGGATCGACGTGGGCGCGAAGGCGGAGATCTACCAGATCATCGCCGACCTGGCCAAGGAGGGCATCGCCCTGCTGGTGATCTCCTCCGAGCTGCCCGAGGTCCTGGGGCTGGCCGACCGGGTCGTGGTGATGCAGAACGGCCGGATCACCGGTGAGTTGAGCCGGGCCGAAGCCAGCGAGGAGAGCATCCTGACCCTCGCGATGGCCGACGACCTGGTGTCCAGTGACGAAGGAAGGACCGCATGAGCACCACGACCCTGTCCGAGACCGCACCGACCGAGGAGAAGAGCCGCTCCCGCGCAGCCCAGCTCCTCGCCTCGGTCGGCGGACAGAACCTCAGCCTGATCGTCGCCCTGGTGGTGGTGCTGGCGCTGTTCGGCTCACTCAACGCCAACTACCTGTCCTGGGACAACATCCAGGTCATCGCCGAGGCAGCCACCATCAGCGGCCTGCTGGCCGTCGTGCAGACCGTTGTGATCATCTGCGGCGGCCTGGACATCTCGGTCGGCTCCCAGGCCGGCCTGGCCTCCGTCACCAGCGCGATGGTCTTCACCTCCACCGGCTCCAACGCCCTGCTCGGGATGGCCGCCTCGATCGCCATCGGCGTCCTGATCGGCATCCTCAACGGCGTGATCATCGTCTACGGCCGGGTCAACGCCACCATCGCCACCCTGGCAGGCCTGGCCGCCTACAAGGGCGTCGCCCAGCTGATCTCCAACGGCGCCGCCCAGGGCTACGTGCTCAACAACAGCATCTTCATCTTCCTCAGCCGCGGCAAGGTCGCCGGACTGCCGGTGATGGTCTGGATCCTGATCGTCGTCGCCCTGGCTGTGCACATCCTGCTCAAGTACACCGACATCGGCCGCAATATCTACGCCATCGGCGGCAACGACACCGCCGCCCGGCTGGCCGGCATCAACATCAACAAGTACCTGATCTCCGGCTACGCGATGGCCGGCGTCGTCGCCGCGGTCGCCGGCATCCTGCTCACTGCGCGGACCGGCTCGGGCCAGCCGGTCTCCGGCAGTGAGGGCCTGGAGCTCCAGTCCATCACCGCCGCCGCGCTCGGCGGCTGCGCCCTCAAGGGCGGCAAGGGCGGCATCGGCGGCACGCTGCTCGCCGTCGCGCTGCTCGGTGCGCTGGAGAACGGCCTGACGGTGCAGGGCATCAACTCGTTCTGGCAGAACGTTGCCCAGGGCGCGCTGCTGGTGGTCGCCGTGGTGATCCAGCAGCGGCGCAGCGGCGAGCGGGCGGTGGGCCTGCCCGGCTGACGCTGTGTGTGTGCGGGGCGCGGTGGCGCCGGCTCCTGTGGGGGAGCCGGCGCCACCGCTGCCGTTCGTCGTCAGCCGTCAGCTGTCGTCAGCCGGCGTCGACCTTGAGGTCGCGCAGCAGCTTGGCGACGTGGCCGGTGGCCTTGACGTTGTAGAGGGCGCGCTCGACCTTGCCGGTCTCGTCGACCACCACGGTGGAGCGGATCACGCCGACCACGGTCTTGCCGTAGAGGCTCTTCTCGCCGTAGGCGCCGTACGCCGTGAGGACCGACTTGTCCTGGTCGGAGAGCAGGGTGACCTTGAGGTCCTCGGCCTCGCGGAACTTGCCGAGCTTCTCGGGCTTGTCCGGGGAGATCCCGATGACGTCGTAGCCGGCGCCGGCGAAGACCGCCAGGTTGTCGGTGAAGTCGCAGGCCTGGGTGGTGCAGCCCGGGGTCAGCGCGGCGGGGTAGAAGTAGACGATCACCTTGCGGCCGAGGTGGTCGGCCAGTGACACCGGGGTGCCGTCGGCGTCGGGCAGGGTGAAGGCGGGGGCGGTGTCCCCGGCCTGGAGGCGTTCACTCACGCTGGATCTCTCCTCGTGCTGGACTGACGGGTCGTGCCGTCGCAAACCTACCTCTGATGGTGGGTGGGACTGCGCGCTGCGGCGGTGGAGCTGACAAACTGGGCCGGAGCAGACTGCTACGCGAGCTGAGTGAGGTGGCCCTGGTGGGCGAGGGGAAGACGAAGGACAAGGCGGTGCGAACCACCGCCCAGATCGAGGCGGACATCGCCCGGACCCGGACCCAGCTGGCGGTGACCCTGGACGAGCTCGCGGTGCGGGTGCATCCGAGCACGATCACCGCGCAGGTGCGCGCCAGGGCGCTGGCCTCGGTGGAGCAGAAGGTCGGCCGGGTGTACGTCCGGGCCAGCCAGAGCGCTGAGCAGCTGAAGGCCCAGTTCGTGGACGAGAAGGGCCGGCCGCGCAAGGAGCGGATCGTGCCGGCCGCGCTGGTCGGCGCGGGCGTGGTGCTGCTGGTCGCCTCGGCCCGCAAGCGCCGTCGCGGCTGAGGGGCGGATGACGGAAGGGCCGGGTGCGCGAGGCGCACCCGGCCCTTCCGGATGGTGGGCCGTCGCTCCGCCGCCCGCCCTGGCCAGGTACGGTCAGGGGCGTGAGCGCGAACGACGAGCAGAGCAAGCAGCAGCGGCAGCACGACCAGCTCAGCCATGACCGGATGGGCGAGAAGCTGCCGATCCGGATGCTGCACGACCGGGTCCTGGTCCGCACCGAGGGCGGCGAGGGCGAGCGCCGCTCGACCGGCGGCATCCTGATCCCGGCCACCGCCGAGCTGAGTAAAAGGTGCGTGTGGGCGGAAGCTGCTGCGGTCGGCCAGAGCGTGCGGTCGGTGGAGCCCGGTGACCGGGTGCTCTACGACCCGGAGGACAAGCTGGAGGTCGAGGTGCGCGGCGCGACGTACATCCTGCTGCGCGAGCGCGACCTGCACGCGGTGGCGGCCGAGCGCCTGAAGGAGTCGGACGGCTCGACCGGGCTCTATCTCTGAGAGTCGCCTCGAACCGTGCTGGACGGTTGACGACGCTGCGAGCTCCGTGGCTACCATCGCACCATGTCTGACTTCGTACAGGTCTACACGGCGACGGAGCACCGCGAGGCGGCAGAGAGCCTCGCCCGGTCGGTGGTGAGCGGGCGCCTGGCAGCAGGCGCCCAGATCGTCGGCCCGGTGATCTCGACCTTCTGGCACCTGGGCGAGTTCGGCACGGGCGAGGAATGGCAACTGATCTTCAAGACCAGTCTCGACAGGTACCCAGAGCTCGAAGCACACCTGTTGGAGCACCATCCGTGGGACAACCCGGAGATCGTGGCGGTACCGATCGTGGCCGGCTCCCCGGCCTGTCTGAGGTGGCTACGGCAGGCCCTCGCCCCGGAGACCTCGGAGTAGCTCAGCTGCGCGCCTTGTCCAGGACCGCCGCCACAGCCGGTACCCGGTGGTGTGGTTCGAGTTGTCGAATCACTGACGCGATGCGCTCGCGGGGGCGGACGGAAGCAACTCCGCTCGACAGGTCCAGGGCCCGGCTGGTGACTTCGGCAGCCTGTTCGATCTCGCTCGCGGCGAGGTAGGAGTCTGCGAGCCACGACAAGTAGAGGGCCTTGTCCCGAGCGCGGGTGTCATCGAATCCGGCGAGGACGTGTTCCAGAACGGGGACCGCGCGCAACGGTCTGCGGAGCTCGGTCCAGCAACGGCCTGTCATGATCTGAATCTCGTCTCGGTCAACCCAACCGACCCAGTCGGGTTGCGGCGAATCGTCGGTGTCGGCAAGTGCGGCCTCCGCGATGCCAAGGGCTCGCTCGGTCTCGCTGGCGTCGCCGGCGACTGCGTGTGCCCAAGCCAGCCGCTCGTAAAGGAGTGCTCGCACGCCGGTGGGTGCCTCGTCGCCTGCGGTACGGCATGACTCGGCCGCTATCCGCACGGCTGCTGCCTTGTCGCCGTTGATCCGCTGGTAGGCCAGGAATGCGAGCGCGTTCCCCGCGAGCGCAGCGTCCCCAGCTTCCGCCGCCGCCCGGTGGCTGGCTTCGTAGAGCCGCTTGGCCTCCTGCTGGTCGCCTGCGTCGAAGGCGGCCCAACCGACCTGCTGGGCTTGTTCGGACAGCACTGACAGCAGTGCGCGGCCTGTCGGCTCGGAGTAGCTGGCGTCTCGGAGCAGGCTCTCTGTCGACTGGTACTCACCGAGGTAGACACGGTAGGTGTCGCCGCCGCCGAGGACGTCATCGAGGCGGCGAAGCCGAGCGGTCCGTTCACGCAGCTGACGCGGCACTTCAGAGCCGACCCGGCGCCCTCTGGGGAGTGCGGCGATGCCTGCAAGGCCGACAACAAGTCCGCTACCCACAAGGGAAGTTCGGACGAAGTCTCTGCGCAGCACTGATCCGTCTCCATTCGGATCGGGGGCGGTGCGGGTGAGATCCAGAGAGTAGCCGACGGGGAGTGCTTGTGCAGTCAGGGCTGTCCGGGGTTGCGGGGAAGCGGGCTCCCATGGGCGGGGAGCGAGTCCGATGAGATGCCCGGGGATGCGGAGGGCATCGGCGATCCGTGTGATCTTGTCGTAGGTGGTGATGCTGCCCTCGCCCCTCGCGAGCGTCCCGACTCGCTCGGGCTTGATCTCGCAGGCTTCGGCGATCTTCGAGTAGCTGATCCCAGCCCACTTGCGGGCCAGGGCGAAGACGCTACCGAAGTCGTGCCTTTCCAGGGCTGAGCGCATGTCGGCGCGCTCAAGTACGTGCGCTGGCAATGCTGCCAGTGGCGTGTGGGTAGTCATCAGCATCCCCGTGAGCGCCTGAAGTTACGTTGCGTCGCATGCTCCTGACCGTGAGTGTACCCGTCGTGGGTACCCCTCTGCTGGGGAAGAAGTTCCGGCTCTCCAGGAGGAGCGTTCTCGGTGAGGGCATGGGACAAGCCGATGCCTGAGGACATTTGTTGGAGGGATCGGGTGTGGTCGTCTCCGGAATCGCACTGAAAGAGAGAGCACCCGCTTCGGCGGGCGAGGATGAGTGTTGGTTGCCGCGCAGTACCAAGTCACCATGTTTTGCAAGGCGCTTGCTGGACGGCTTGCTTGCCCGGGTCGAAGGTGGCGGGCGGTTCGCCGACTCGGGGCGACTGGTGGTGACAGAGTTGGTTGCAAACGCAGTACGGCACGGGACCCGTCGCGGTCAGCTGGTCTGGATCCACCTGGACGTGGATGCGGTCCGGTTGCGGATCGAGGTGCACGACGCCAGTACGGTCCGTCCCGTGCTGCGGGAGGTGGACCTGGACGAGGAGAGTGGGCGCGGCTTGCTCCTGGTCAAGTCGCTCTCAGAGAACTGGGGTTGTGATCCTCGTTCGGTCGGTATCGGCAAGGTGGTCTGGGCTGTTGTGCCGGCGGCTCGGGGTGGTTGGTGATGGGGCGAGTGGGCCGCCCGATGGCGGGTGGAGGCTGTTGTGCGGTTGATGCGGTGACGGTGGAGATCAGCGGGATCATGGAGCCAGCGGCGTTCGAGCAGTTGTTGGATGCGCTGGCTGCTGCGTGGGGGGCCCTGCTGCTGCTCCCATTGAAAGGGTACGAGCACAATTGGTTGGAATGCATGCTGACGGCCCCGGAGGCGGAACTTCGCGCCTTGGAGAGCATCGAGCGGTACGGGGTCTGGGAGATGCCATTGAGCGTCGGCGGGTCGCTCCATGAGCTGTGCATGCGTCGGACGTTCCAGGGCATCAGCTCGGTGCAATGCGAGGAAGAGCAGTTGTTGCCGGGCAATCGGGCCACCTCGCCAGATCCGCGATGAGCTGGGCTGATCAATTGGGAAGTCGGCGAGGGCGACTTTTCGGGGTGGGGGCTACACGTTCGGCGTAGGAGCGGTGGCTGCCGGGCTGCGCCTGCTCCAACGTGTGGAGCAGGCGCACTGCGTCTCCCCCCACCGAACAGGAGAACCACCCTCATGCGTGCCATATGGACGGCTGCCGCTCTTACCGCGGCTCTGAGTCTGACGTCGGTCACCGCGGCGACTGCCGCCGTCCCCCACACGGGCGCACAGTCCCCGCGAGTCGGCCAGAGCCTCTCCGTGCCGGTCGTCCCGATGCGGCTGCCGGCGGCGGGGCTGCCGACCGTACCGGGCCTGCCGTCGCTGCCGAGCCTGCCGAGTCTTCCGAGTCTGCCGTCGTTGCCGTCGCTGCCGACCGTCGACACCAGTGGGCTGCTGGGGCTGGTGAACAGCTTGCTGAACACCCTCCAGGGCCTGCTCGCCGGGCTGGGGCTGCCGATCTCGCTGCCCTCGCTGCCCTCGTTGCCCGCGCTGCCGTCCACTCCGTCCCTCCCCTCGACGTCGTCGACGCCGTCTACACCCGAGACGTCTCTGACTCCTGGTCAGCTCGACCAGCTGCAGCAGAGCGCCAAGGCGTTGCGCGACGCGGCCGCGGCGGCGGTCGCCGCGCAGGCCCACCACTAGGCGCGGCCTGGTCCCAGGACCCCTGGCCCCTGAACCGGATCCGTCCGGTTCAGGGGCCAACTGCGTTTGGCCGAGGGATGATTCGCACGCAATTGCGAGGATAAATACCCGGCGAAACCACCCCGCGCACCGCTACGGTGATCCAACACAACCTCATATCGAGAGCTCCGCCCGACGCCCGGACACCCCCGGGGGCTGCCGGTCGGGGCCTTTCGGCGCTTCCCGCGCATTTTCAAAAGTCGATAAGGAGACAGTTGATGACATCGTCGGCCAGGCTCTACCTGGCCATCGCCCGAGGCTCCTTCCGCCGCTATTCGACCTACCGGGCCGCGACGCTGGCCGGGGTCTTCACCAACACCGTGTTCGGCGCGATCCTCGCCTACACCTTCCTGGCCCTGTGGCGGGCCAGGCCCGGTCTCGGCGGGTACGACACCGCCCAGGCCGTCACCTACATCTGGGTCAGCCAGTCGCTGCTGATCACCGTCGCGGTCTGGGGCGGCGGCTTCCAGGACGACGTGCAGGAGCGCTTCCGCACCGGCGACATCGCCGTCGACCTCTACCGCCCGGTCGACTTCCTGGGCTGGTGGCTGGCGGCCGACCTCGGCCGGGCGGCCTTCCACCTGCTGGCCCGCGGACTGGTCCCGATCACCTTCGGGGTGCTGCTCTTCCATGCCAGACTGCCGCACTCGGTACTCACCTGGCCGGTCTTCCTGCTGTCCGTGCTGCTCGCCGTGCTGGTCAGCTTCGCGCTGCGCTACCTGGTCTCGCTCACCGGGTTCTGGCTGCACGACTCCGACGGGGTGCGGGCGGTGATGCTGGTGGTGTCGATGTTCCTGTCCGGGATGCTGCTGCCGCTCGGCCTCTTCCCGGACGGGCTGCGCGAGGCGGCCCAGGCGCTGCCCTGGGCGGCGCTGATCCAGGTGCCCACGGACATCTTCCTGGAGCGCGACAGCGCGTCGGCGGCGCTCGGCGCCCTGGGCTTCCAACTGCTCTGGGCCGTCCTGCTGCTGGCGGCCGGCCGGGCCGCCCAGCTGCTGGCGACCCGCAAGGTGGTGGTCCAGGGTGGTTGAGACCCGAGCGGTTGAGACCCCAGCGGTTGAGGCCCCAGCGGCGGAGATCCGGGCGGTTGAGATTCGCGCGGTTGAGAGCCGAATGGAGCGGCTGCGCTGGGCGGTGCGCTCCTGGCAGTTGACGGCCGGGATGTGGACGCGGTCCGCGATGGCCTACCGCGCCTCCTTCGCGCTGATGCTCGGTGCCAACATCCTGATCACCTCGCTGGACTTCGTGGTGGTGGTCCTGATGTTCCAGCACACCGACCGGCTCGGCGGCTGGTCGCTGCCCGAACTCGGCCTGCTCTACGGCACATCGGCGTTCGCGCTGGGCACCGCCGACCTGTTCGTCGGCAGCGTGGACGGGCTCGGCGAGCGGATCCGGGCCGGCACCCTGGACGTGATGCTGATCCGCCCGGCCCCGGCGCTCTCGCAGGCCTGCGCCGAGCGGTTCTCGCTGCGCCGACTGGGCCGTCCGACGCAGGCGCTGGTCGTGCTGATCTGGGCGGCGAGCGCGGTGCGGGTGGACTGGAGCTGGGACAAGCTGCTCCTGCTGGCGGCCCTGCTGGTCAGCGGCACGGTGATCTTCTGCGCGCTCTTCATCGGCGGCGCCACCCTGCAGTTCTGGTGGGGCGAGGCCAAGGAGCTGCAGAACTCCTTCACCTACGGCGGCGCCACGCTGCTGCACTACCCGCCGACGATCTTCGCCAAGGACCTGGTCGCGGGGGTCACCTTCGGCCTGCCGCTGGCCTTCGTCAACTGGCTGCCGCTGCTGCACATCCTGGGCAAGCCCGACCCGCTCGGCCTGCCCGCCGCCCTCCAGTTCGCCTCGCCGCTGGCGGCCGCCGCCAGCGTGCTCGTCGCCGGCCTGCTGTGGCGGGCCGGGCTGCGGGCCTACCGCGGCGCCGGCAACTGACCATCCCTCGACCTCGGAGAAACTCATGGCACTGATCGAACTCGAAGACGTGGCACGGACCTTCACCATCCGCGCGAAGACCGGCCGACTGCGCCGCGAGCGCCGCGAGGTGCGCGCCGTGGACGGGCTGAGCTTCACCGTCCAGGCCGGGGAGTGCGTCGGCTACATCGGGCCGAACGGCGCGGGCAAGTCCACCACCATCAAGATGCTCACCGGCATCCTGGTGCCCAGCTCCGGGCGACTGCGGGTGGCCGGCGTCGATCCGGCCCGAGAACGGACCCGGCTGGCCCGTCGGATCGGGGTGGTCTTCGGCCAACGCACCACGCTCTGGTGGGATCTGCCGCTGCGCGAGTCCTATGAGTTGGCGCGGCGGATCTACCGGATCCCCGACCAGCGCTACCGGGCCAACCTCGACCGCTGCGTCGAACTGCTGCAACTGGGAGCCCTGTTGGACACCCCGGTGCGCCAACTCTCGCTCGGCCAGCGGATGCGCGGCGACCTGGCCGCCGCGCTGCTGCACGACCCGCAGGTGCTCTACCTGGACGAGCCGACGATCGGCCTGGACGTGGTGAGCAAGGTCCGGGTGCGGGAGTTCCTGCGCGAGATCAACACCGAGCTCGGCACCACCGTCCTGCTGACCACCCATGACCTCACCGACATCGAGCAGCTCTGCGGCCGGGTGATGGTGATCGACCACGGGCGGATGGTCTACGACGGCGGCCTGGACGGCCTGCACACCGCCGGGCAGAGCGAGCGCACCCTGGTGGTCGACCTGGCCGGGCCGGCCGAGCCGATCGAGGTGCCGGGGGCCCGGGTGGTCAAGGTGGAGGGCGCCCGGCAGTGGCTGGCCTTCCCGGCCGAGCAGAGCGCGGCGCCGATCGTGGCCTCGGTCGCGGCCGGCTACGCGTTGCTCGACCTCTCGGTGCGCGAGCCGGCCATCGAGGACGTGATCGCCCGGATGTACGCGAAGGTCCCGATCGGCTGATCGGAGCAGCTCGTACGGGCGTCAGACTCGTACGGGCCGCCCGGTTCGTACGCCGTCCGGCCCGTACGGGTGTCCGACTCGCCTCACCCGCAAGGGTGGGGCGAGTGACCCGACCGGGTTCGTAGCCGTTGCTGCTCCCGTGAGCGACCTCGACGTGACCGTGGTGCTGCCCGTCCACAACGCGATGCCCTATCTGACGGCCTGCCTGGACTCGCTGGCCGGTCAGTCGATCCGGCGGCGGGCCGGCGGCGGCCTGGAGGTGGTCGCGGTCGACTCCGGGTCCACCGACGGCGGCGGAGCCGAGCTGTGCGCCTTCGCCGCCCGCCACCCGGGGCTCCTGCGGGTCGTCCACCAGGCCGACTCCGGCGGCCCGGCGGCGCCCGGCAACCGCGCGATGGAGCTGGCCCGCGGCCGGTACCTCTTCTTCCTCGGCGCCGACGACCGGCTCGGCGAGGAGGCACTGGAGCGCCTGGTGGCGCTGGCCGACCGGGCCGGCTCCGACGTGGTGCTCGGCCGGATGGTGGGCGTCGGCGGCCGCCAGGTCCCGCAGGGGATCTTCGACGCGAGCCGGGACCGGGTCGGCTTCACCGACTCCGCGCTCGCCTGGGCGCTGTCGGACGCCAAGCTCTTCCGGCGCGAGCTGGTGGAGCGCTACGGCCTGCGCAAGCGCGAGGACCTGCCGGCCTACTCCGACCAGCCGTTCACCCTGGAGGCCTGCCTGCGCTCGCGGCGGATCTCGGTGCTGGCCGACTACGACTGCTACTACGCGGTGCTGCGCGAGGACCGGGCGAACCTGACCGTACGACGGGCCCGGCACGAGGACCGGCTGCGCGGGGTGGCCGCGATGCTCGACGTGGCGCAGCGGCTGGCCGAGCCCGGCGCCGAGCGCGCCGCGCTGCGTTCGCGGGCGTTCCGCTGGGAGGTCCCGCAGCTGCTCGCCCCCGACTTCCTGGCGCTGCCCGAGCCGACCCAGCGCCGGCTCTGCGCGGGCGTCGGGCGGCTGGTGGAACTGCACTGCGGGGAAGCCGGGTTGGCCGAACTTCCGGTGCGCGACCGGCTGCGTCTCGACCTCGCCCGGCGTGGCCGGGTGGCGGCGCTGCGCCGGCTGATCCGCTACCAGGCGGCGTACGGGGAGTCCTCGCAGCCGCCGGCGCCGCAGCAGGCGACGCCCGAGCAGGCGGCTCCGCAGCCGGTGGCCGAGCTGCCGGTGGCCGAGCTGCCGGTGCCCGTCCCCGTGCAGGTGTGGCGCCGGCTGGTCCCCGCCCAGGTCCGCCGCCGGCTGCACCGGCGCTCGGCGTGGCGGGACTTCACCGCGCGGACCTACCAGCGCTGGCTGTCCGCAGCCGAAGCGCCGATTTCGAAGGCCGGTACGTAAGACTGGGTGGGTGGAGACCGAGAGCGAGAACAACGCGGTGG
The DNA here is from genome assembly GCF_029892095.1 of Kitasatospora sp. MAP12-44. Lineage (NCBI taxonomy): Bacteria > Bacillati > Actinomycetota > Actinomycetes > Kitasatosporales > Streptomycetaceae > Kitasatospora > Kitasatospora sp. MAP12-44. The sequence goes on along the minus strand of NZ_JARZAE010000004.1, from coordinate 3,118,649 downwards.
CGGTCGGCCCCGGTGTCCGGTTCACCGCCGCCGACGAGGAGAAGCGGCGGGGCGTCCGCCGGATGAAGACGATCGCGACCGGCTTCCTGGCCGCCGCCACGGTGGTCTACGCCCTGGCCACCTGGGCCGGCGCGGCCGGCTGGGGGAGCTGGACGGGCTATGTCGCGGCGGCGGCCGAGGCCGGCATGGTCGGCGCGCTGGCCGACTGGTTCGCCGTCACCGCGCTGTTCCGGCGTCCGTTCGGCCTGCCGATCCCGCACACCGCGATCATCCCGACCAAGAAGGACGCCTTCGGCAAGACGCTCGGCGACTTCGTCGGCGACAACTTCCTCTCCGCCCAGGTGGTGCGCGGCAGGCTGGCCGCGCTCGGCATCGCCCGGCGGTTCGGCGAGTGGCTGGCCGCGCCCGGCAGCGCCGAGCGGGTCACCCGGGAGGCCGCCGCCGCGCTGCGCGGGGTGCTCGCGGTGCTGCGCGACGAGGACGTCCAGGCGGTGGTCAGCGAGGCGGTCACCCGGCGGGCGGCCGCCACCCAGGTCGCCGAGCCGATAGGACGGATGCTCGGCAAGGTGGTCGCCGACGGCGGGCACCGCGGTGTGGTCGACCTGGTCGCGGTGCGGGTGCACGACTGGCTGGCCGAGCACCACGCGGACGTGGTGGACAAGGTCGCGCTCAAGTCGCCCGGCTGGACGCCCAAGTTCGTCGACCACCAGGTCGGCGAGCGGGTCTACAAGGAGCTGATGCGCTTCGTCACCGCGATCCGCGACGACCCGGCGCACCCCGCCCGCGGCGCCATCGACAATTTCCTGGCCGACTTCGCGGTCGAGCTGCAGACCGACGAGGCGACCAAGGAGCGGGTCGAGCGGGCCAAGGCCGAGCTGCTGGCCCGCACCGAGGTGCAGGACCTGATCGCCTCCTCCTGGGCCGCGATCCGCGCGCTGGTGCTGGACGCGGCCGACGACGAGGACAGCGAGCTGCGCCGCCGGCTGCGCGACGCGCTGCGCACCTTCGGGCGCCGGCTCTCCCGCGACAAGCGCCTGCAGGCGAAGACGGACGGCTGGCTGCAGGACGCCGCGCAGTACGTGGTGGACACCTACCGGGCCGAGATCACCTCGCTGATCTCGGACACCGTGGCGGGCTGGGACGCGGACGAGGCGTCCCGCAAGATCGAGGCCAATGTCGGCCGTGACCTGCAGTTCATCCGGATCAACGGCACGGTGGTCGGCGCGCTGGCCGGGCTGCTCATCCACACCCTCTCGACGGTCCTGGGCGGCTGAGTCCCGGCTGGGCCCGTGAAAGGATGCGAGGTCCAGTCGAATTGTGAGGGAGACGAAGATGTCCCAAGGGATCGAGGCGTTCATCGCCGGCCTGCCCAAGGCCGAGTTGCACGTGCACCACGTCGGCTCCGCCTCGCCCCGCGTGGTGGCCGCGCTGGCCGCCCGCTACGAGGGCAGGACGTCGGTGCCGGCCGACCCGCAGGCGCTTGCCGAGTACTTCACGTTCACCGACTTCGCGCACTTCATCCAGGTCTACCTCTCGGTGGTCGACCTGGTCCGGGACGCCGAGGACGTCCGGTCGCTGACCTACGGCGTGGCCCAGGACATGGCCCGCCAGCAGATCCGCTACGCCGAGCTGACCGTCACGCCGTACAGCTCGGTGCGCCGGGGCATCCCGGACGTCGCGTTCATGGAGGCGATCGAGGACGCCCGCAAGTGCGCCGAGCGGGACTTCGGCGTCGTGCTGCGCTGGTGCTTCGACATCCCCGGTGAGGCCGGTCTCGAGTCGGCGGAGGAGACCGCCCGGCTCGCGCTGGAGGTCGGCGCCGAGGGACTGGTCAGCTTCGGCCTGGGCGGCCCCGAGATCGGCGTGCCGCGCCCGCAGTTCAAGCCGTACTTCGACCGGGCCCGGGCGGCCGGCCTGCACAGCGTCCCGCACGCCGGCGAGTCGACCGGCCCGGAGACCGTCTGGGACGCCCTGCGGGTGCTGGGCGCCGAGCGGATCGGCCATGGCACGCAGTCGGTCAAGGACCCGAAGCTGATGGACTACCTCGGCGAGCACCGGATCCCGCTGGAGGTCTGCCCGACCTCCAACCTGGCCACCCGGGTGGTCGAGCGGATCGAGGAGCACCCGATCCGGCAGATGGTCGACGCCGGACTGCTGGTCACCGTCAACAGCGACGACCCGCCGATGTTCGGCACCGACCTCAACACCGAGTACGCGGTGGCCGCCAAGCTGCTCGACCTGGACCCGGCGGGCGTGGCCGGCCTGGCCAGGAACGCGGTCGAAGCCTCGTTCCTCGACCAGGGCGGCAAGGCCAAGCTGGCCGCCGAGATCGACACCTACCTGGCCGCCTGGCAGCGCGCCTGACGCCGGACCGGTGCCGGCGCCTCTGCCGGCACCGGCCTCTGCCGAGCGTCGATGTAGCGCGCTGATACCCACTGGGCTACCCTGGGGGTATGAAGACGATTACTCAGCGCGAGTTCCGCAACAACTCCGCTGCGGTGATGGACGCGGTGGAGGCGGGGGAGACCTTCCACATCACGCGCAACGGGACCGACGTGGCCGAACTGCGCCCACTGTCCCGGCGACGCAGACTCACGGCGGAGGAGCTGGTCGCCCGGCATGCCAGGCTGCCGCGGGTCGACTACGCACAGATGCGCAGGGAGGCCGACGAATTCTTCGGCTCCGAGGACCGAGTGGGCGCCGACGATGATCCATTCGAGCGTCCCCGTGGCTGAGCGCAGGCATTCGGGTGTGCTCGACACTTGCGCCTACATCGACCTGGATCTGTTGGACCCGGATGCCCTGCCGGTGATCCCGGAGCTGACAGCGATCACCCTGGCCGAGTTGCAGCAGGGAGTCGCGATGGCCAAGGACCCGGTTGCCCGGGCCGGGCGGATCGAGAAGCTCGGTGCCGCCGTCGCGGACTTCGACCCGCTGCCGTTCGACGGGGCTGCGGCCGCCCGGTACGGGTCGTTGGTCACGCTGACGGTTGCGACAGGTCGCGACCCGAGGCCTCGCAGGCTGGACCTGATGATCGCTGCGGTGGCCTCGGTCAACGGGATGGCGCTCTACACCCGCAACGCTGCCGACTTCCGGGGGCTGGAGGCGCTGGTTGAGGTGGTCGCGGTCTGAATCGTTCGAGCGCCGTCAGGCGACCGGGATCACGTGGCCGGTGGAGGCGGAGTTGCGGGCGGCTTCCAGGATGGTGAGGGTGGCGGCTGCGTCGCGGGGGTCGACGGGGGGTGGGGTGCCGGTGGCCAGGGCGGTGGTCAGGCCGATGTAGAAGGCGGGGTAGTCGCCGGCGCAGCTGGGCAGGTGGACCGAGGCCTCGTCGGTGCCGAGTACGCCGTGGTGGGCCAGGTCCTCCAGGCCCCAGGGGTGGGTGTCCGGGCGGCGGCCGGCGCGCAGGTCGGCCTCCTGCGGGTCCATGCCGTACTTGACGTAGCCCGCGCGGTCGCCGAGCACCCGCAGCCGCGGGCCGGCCAGCGGGGTGATCGCGCTGGTCCACAGGTGCGAGCGGGTGCCGCTGGTGTGGGTGAGGGCGAGGAAGGCGTCGTCGTCGACCGCCGCGCCGTCGCGCCGCACGTCGATCTCGGCGTACACGCTGCTCACCGGCCCGAACAGGGTGAGCGCCTGGTCCACCAGGTGGCTGCCGAGGTCGTAGAGCGTGCCGCCGACCTCGGCGGGGTCGGCGAGCTCGCGCCAGCCGGCCTTCGGCTTGGGGCGGAAGCGTTCGAAGCGGGACTCGAAGCGGTGCACCCGGCCCAGCGCGCCCTCGTCCAGCAGTCGGCGGACCGTCAGGAAGTCGTTGTCCCAGCGCCGGTTCTGGAACACCGTGAGCAGCGTCCCGCGGGCCTCGGCCAGGCCGCACAGGGCGTGCGCCTCGGCGGCGGTGGCGGCCAGCGGCTTGTCCACCACGGTGGCCAGACCGGCCGTCAACGCGGCCCTGGCGAGCGGCACATGGGTGCGGTTGGGGGAGGCGATGACGACCACGTCGTAGTCGCCGGCGTCGGCGAGGAGCTGCTCGGGGGTGTCCAGCGCCCGGGCGTCCGGGTGCTCGCGGGCGAGCTGGGCGCGGCGGTCGGGGTCGCTGGTGACCACCGCCCGCAGCTGGAGCCCGGGCGTGGCGGCGATCAACGGCGCGTGGAAGGCGGAACCGGCCAGGCCGTAGCCGATCAGGCCGACCCGGTACGGGGAGTGAGGCGCGGAGGTCATGGTGGTACTTCATCACAGCCGCCTGCCCACCCGACGGAACGAGCGGTGGCACGGTCACTGCGGGTCGGGTGCCGCGCTCAGCACTGAGCGGGTGAGGCTCGCACGGTTGGAGACGCCGAGTTTGCGATAGATCCGGCCCAGGTGGCTGTCGACCGTGCGCACACTGAGAGACAGCGTGTCGGCGATCACACCGCTGGTCATGCCGGTGCTCGTGAGGTAGGCGATCTGCCGTTCCCGTGCGGTGAGCATGGCCAGCGAAGCAGGGGTGCTGGTCGGCCCGGACTCGGCGGCGAGCCGACGGCGTAGCCGGGCGACTTCATCCGCCAGCCGTGCCGAATCGCACTGGCGGGCGAGCGCGGCCGCCCGATCCAGCCAGCCGTCCGCCTGCTCGCGCCGACCCGCCTCCAGGGACAGCTCGGCCGCCGCAAGCAGGGTGCGGCAGGTCTCGATGCGCTCACCGCCGGAGGAGAAGTCCGCGATCGCGCCCTGCGCGCTGTGCAAGGCACGCTCGGTCTCTCCGCGCATCGCGTGGGCCCGCATGCGCGCGCGCCGGGCGAAGCCGCGGCGGCCCACTGAGGGAAGCTCGTCGACGCACGTCTCGGCGAGTCGCGTCCACTGCTCGACCGACGCCTGGTCGCCTGCGGCCAGTGCCGCCTGTACCAGGGCTTCGCAGCATCGCGGTTTGCGCCAGGTGGCGAGCCGGGGCAGGCCGACTCCGCCGGCCGCCTCCAGCAGAAGCCGACCTGCGCGTGCCTGGTCGCCGGTCAGCAGCACCAGTTCGGCGTGGAAGCAGCGGACCGTGACGGCCCAGGCGGTGGGCTGCCCGTCGGCGATCGCCATGGCGCGATCGGCCAGCGTGACCACCTCGCGCAGATCACCTGAGCTGTTCAGCCACAACAGGACCTCGGAGCGCAGCATCGCCCTGACCGACTCGATCGCGGGCATGCTGGCTTGTGCGGCGTGACGGGTTGACTCGTCGAGGGTCGCCAGCGCATCGCGCAGGTTTCCGGAACGCAGCTGGGTGTTGGCCAGCGCCATGAGGATCGCGGGCTGGATGTACACCTGCCCGGTGTGCCGGGACAGGGCCGCGCCGCGCGTGAGATGACGTTCGGCGTCGGCCAGTCGTCCCAGGATCCCTTCGGTCATGCCCAGTTGGGAGATCGCCTCCAGGTTGGTCAGGAGCGTGGCGTCGCAGGTCGCGTCGATGAGTTCGGCCGCCTTGGCGGCCGTCGACAGAGCGGTGGCCTGGTCGGAGGTGAACAGCTGGCCCAGGGAGGCCTGGGCCAGGGCTTTCGCCTCGCCGACACTGTCATGGTGTCCGCGCGCGATCGCCGCGGCCGTTTCGGCGTGCTGCCGGGAGGTCTGGTAGTCCTGCAAGTCGTAGGTGTAGTCGGCCAGTTCGGCGTGGAGGGCGGCGGCCGTCGCGCTGTCGTGGTCGGCAAGTGCCGCGAGGCCGGCGCGGGCGATGGCTCCGGCTTCGGTGTAGCGGCCGAGCCGTCGTTCGGCCCGGCTGGCGTCGGCCAGCGTGGTCAGGTCCGGGGACGGTTGTCGCGGCGAGGCCACCCGTAGGGCGTCGAGCAGCGCCCGGCTCTCGGAGGCGTCTCCGGTCAGCAGCCGCGTGCGGGCCAGCAGAACCTGCGCTTCGTGCCAGTGCGCCTCGCCCTCCTGGAGCAGCGACAGCGCGGTCTGCAGGAAGTCGGCCGCGACGCCGGGGGAGGCGTGCAGCGAGTTGCGTGCGGCGGCGATCAAGGCGGTGACGTGCTCCGGCCGGCCGGGATCGGCGGCCCGTGCGATGTGGTGGGCGCGCCGGGTGATCGGGGCCGCGCGCTCGGCCAGTGCCGCCTCGGCACGCTGGTGCATGGTGATGCGCCGACTGGGTTCGAGCCGCTGGTAGACGACCTCGCCCACTGCTCGATGACGCAGCGTCAGCTGTGGGGCGGGTTCGGCGGGGCGAACCAGATCGAGGTGGGTGAGCGCGTCCAATGCGGCCATGGTCTCGGTCATCTCCAGGCCCGCGACGGCGGCGAGCAGGTCCGGGTGGAACTGTTCGCCGAGGATCGCCGCAGCCTGAAGCACCGTCAGCGCGGTGCCGTGAAGACAGGCCAGCTCGCCGAGGATCGCCGTGCCGGCCTCGGTGCCGGCGGCACTGCCGGCACTGCCGGCAGCGATGATCTCGAGGTACTGCGGAATGCCCAGGCTCGCACGGTAGACCTCGTCGGCGTCGGGACGGTCGCCGAGCAGTTCGCGAGCCTGGTCCCGCGAGAGCGGCCCGAGGTTCCACACCTCCAGTCGTCCTGCCGACGCCGCTCGGGAGAGCACCGCGGCGAGCGTGGGCGACAACTGGCGCTGCCGGTAGGCCAGGAGACACAGCACCGCATCGGCGGCGGCGGTGTGGATCAGCCGCTCCAGGCCCGGGATCCGGTCGGCCGTGAGATGGTGCAGGTCGTCCACGGCGACGAGCGCCGCACGGGGCTGTTTCCCGTGCGCCGCGAGGCGGTGCAGGTCGCGGTTGCCCGCCGGCGGCCGTACACCGGGCAGCCAGGGCCCGATCGCCTCCTGGCCGTGTGCCGCATGCACCTGTACTCCGATGGTCCGGGCGTGTGCGGCCGCCGTGGACATCAGCGCGCTCTTCCCGATGCCCGGTTCCCCGATCAGCGCGATCGCCCGCCCACCGCTGGACGCCAGGCCGTCCAGGGCCGCCCGCAGGGCCGCTACTTCGGCATCGCGGCCGAACAGCTGCCGAATTCGGGCACCTGCCAGGGGTAGCGGCGCCCGACCACCGTCCCGCACGTCGTCAGACATACACGGCACAGTAACTGCCCCCGCTGACGAACGAACCTCAACTGCCGATTGACAGTCAGATCATGCTGTCCGCAACGAAGTTGATGTCTGGGTGCATTGGATCGATGACGTGTTCAGCGGGCGTACACGATGCGGACCGGGCCGGGCGCGAAGGAGCGGACCGCGGATTCGAGCCGGTCGCGCTTGAGTCGCCAGCCGTTGATCAGCCGGAACGCCTGCATGCTTCCGACCGGATTCTCCGGGGGCAGGGACTTGTTGATCCTCTTGAGCTGCGATCCGCTCAGGACTTCCGGTGCACGCGAATATCCCGGTCGCAGTTCGATGCCCACGAAAGACGTCTTGCCCCGGAAGCGATCCCGTTCCGTCCACACGATGATGGAAACCACCTCGGCCCACGGAACAACCTGATCTCCTGTTGACACGACCCACTTGAGCCGGGGACCGCCCAGTGTCAGGCCTTCCGCGTCCACCCGAAAAGCGAGTGGGCGCGACGAAGCCAGCACGACGACGATCAGGAGGAACAGGGCGCTCCCGCAGCCGAACAGTGCCGTGAGCCCTGGTGAGTTCGAGCTCACCAGGAACGCGAACCCGGCAAGGACAAGGGAGATCCAGGCGCTTCGCAGTACGTGGCCATGCCAGCCGTAGCGCACCTCATAGGTCCCGACGGGGGAGTTCATTCGGCGATCCTCCTGGACGCGGCATCCGAGCGGTAGTGGTTGGCGTGGCGATTTCCGGTCAAATCCTCGTCCCCCGGCGGCGCTTCGCGCTGCGCTGCCAGGGGATCGGTGACCTCGGGCCCGGGGTCAGCTGTTGCAGACGATCTCCACCTCGGCGTACCACATCCCCGCGCGGGGCATGTACCGACGGGCGTTCGGGGGGATGCCGTTACTCACCTGCGGGGTGCCGACCAGCTGACACTGGCTCTGGCTGAATCCCTGGAGGGAGGCGTCGTAGTAGGCGTCGGAGGTCGCGGCGGCGACCGCGGCGTTGATGAGGCGGCCGGCACCATCGCCGATGTAGTCACCCGTCGCAGGGGTGGTGGCCGTCGCAGGGGTGGCGGCCGCAGCGGACACGGTGCCGGTCAGCAGCAGGGTCGCGGCGACGACGGCGGTGCCGAGTATCCGGTGGAGTGGGCTCATGGTGGTGTCCTCATTCTTGAAGAGTGATCAGGCCTCGTTCAGGAGTGGGTCACAGCTATTGAGGCAGACACCGAGGCCGCTGGCATCGGTAGAAGTACGCGGTTCCGGCTACGCAATCCACCCCGGAGCCCAGACCCGTTCCCGGTGGGCTCAGGCGCGGTGCTCGCCCGGTGAGACGAGTCCTGTCTCGTAGGCGATGACGACGGCTTGGGCGCGGTCGCGGAGGGTGAGTTTGGCGAAGATGCGGGCGACGTGGGTCTTCACGGTGGCTTCGCTGAGGGTCAGCGCCTGGGCCAGGTCGGCATTGGAGAGCCCGCGCCCGAGGAGGGTCAGGACCTCACGTTCGCGAGGGGTCAGCGGGGTGAGGTCGCGGTGGATCCCCGCGGGCCGGGGAGGTCCGCCGGGCTTCTGGTCGGCGTGAGCGAAGCGCTCGACCAGCCGGCGGGTGATCGCGGGCGCCAGCAGGGCGTCACCCGTGTCGACCAGGCGTACGGCGGCGGCGAGGTGCGCGGCGGTGACGTCCTTGAGCAGGAAGCCGCTCGCTCCGAGCGCCAGGGCGGCGTAGACGTAGCGGTCGAGGTCGAAGGTGGTGAGCATCAGGACCCGGCAGTCGGCGTCGTGCTCCAGGATGCGGCGGGCCGCCTCCAGGCCGTCCATGGTCGGCATCCGGATGTCCATGAGCACAACGTCCGGCCGCAGCCGGCGCGCCGCCGCCACCGCTTCTGCGCCGTCGGCGGCCTCGCCGACCACGTCGATGCCGCGTGCGGTCAGGATCATGCGGAAGCCGGTGCGGATCAGCTCCTGGTCGTCGGCGATGAGGACGCGGGGCGACGGCTCCGCCGGCCCGGTGGCGGGAGCGGGCGTGGTCATGGCCGGTCCAGCGGGATCCGGGCGCGGACGCGGAACCCGCCGCCCAGGCGGCGCCGCGCGTCCAACTCGCCGCCGTAGACCGCGACTCGCTCGCGGAGTCCGAGCAGTCCGCGGCCGGCACCGACGCTTGGTCCGTTGCTTGGCCCGGCGGCGGTTCGGGTCAGTGCGGAGGGGCTGCCGGACAGTACGCTCGGCCCGCTGTTCAGCACCTCCACGCGCAGATAGTGGTCCGCGTAGCGCACAGTCACCTCGGCCTTCCCCCCGTCGCCGTGTTTGACCGCGTTGGTCAGCGCCTCCTGGACGATCCGGTACGCCGTCAGGTCGATCCCGGCCGGAAGCGGGCGTGGCTCCCCGGAGATCTGCACCTCCACCGGCAGCCCGGCGAAGGCGAACCGGTCGATCAGCGGGCTGAGCCGGCTCAGGCTCGGCTGCGGCGACAACTGGGTGCCGTCCGCGCTGTCCGTACCGTCCTGCGACGGGGCCAGGAGGCCCAGCAGATGCCGCAGTTCGGTCATCGCGTCCCGTCCCGCGCCCTCGACCGCCAGCATCGCCGCCGCCGCCTCGTCGGGCATCGTGGCCAGGACCTCGCGGGCCGCCGCGGCCTGCACCACCATCAGGCTCACGTTGTGGCTGACGATGTCGTGCAACTCCCCCGCGATCCGGGCCCGTTCGGCCTCCACGGCGTCCCGGGCGGCGCCCTCGCGCTCCCTCTCCAGCAGCCATCGCCGGTCGCCCAGCGCCTTGCGGTGCAGCCGCCGCGCTCGGACGAGCAGCACCGCCAGCCACCCGGCGGCCGCACCTGCCGCAGCCAGCGCGGCCACCAGCCAGTCCATCCCCGATTCCCCCACGGGCTGATCTTCGCAGCCCCCGGCGCGATCCGCATCAGCCCCCGGATCCAGCGCCCTACATCCCCAGGATGACCTGGCCGCGATGTTGCATCCGGGGAGGGATGCCCCGTCGGTCCCGTTGCCGCCAAGCTTCGTGCCATGACTACGGAAGACAGCTCAGGACGGGTCGTCGTGCGACTGGACGGCGTGCGCAAGGAGTTCGGCGATGCGGTGGCCCTGGACGGCGTGTCCTTGGAGATACGCGCCGGGGAGGCCGTCGCGGTGATGGGCCCGTCGGGCTGCGGCAAGTCCACCCTGCTCAACATGGTGGCCGGCCTGGACCGCCCGACCGCAGGCCAGGTGGTCGTCGACGGCGAGGAGCTCGGGAAGCTGAACGAGACCGGCCTGGCGCTGTTCCGGCGCCGCCGGATCGGTATGGTCTTCCAGTTCTTCAACCTCATCGACGACCTGTCGGCGCTCGACAACGTCGCGCTCGCCGCGCAGTTGACCGGCAGCTCTGCGTCGCAGGCCCGCAGGCGCGCACTCGAACTGCTCGACGAACTCGGCGTCGCCGACCGCAGGAACGCCTATCCGGCGGTCCTCAGCGGCGGTGAGCGTCAGCGCGTCTCGGTCGCTCGCGCCCTGATGAACCGTCCCGCCCTGCTGCTGGCCGATGAGCCGACCGGCGCCCTGGACAGCCGCTCCGGCGAGCAGGTGATGGACCTGCTCATCGACCTCAACCAGATCGGCCAGACCCTGCTCATCGTGACCCATGACCAGCGGCTGGCCACCCGCTGCGCCAGCCGCCTGATCGAGGTCGCCGACGGCCGGATCGCCCGTGAGAGCACCCTGGAGCGCACCGCATGAGCGCCGTCTGGTCGGCCGCGCGGGCGGCCGTGAAGCGGCGCAGGATCCAGACCCTGGTGATCGCGCTGGTGGTCCTGACCTCCACTGTCACCCTGGTCGTCGCGCTCGGCCTGCTCGACGCCGCCTCGGCGCCGTTCGAGAGCACCTTCGCCCAGCAGCGCGGTGCCCAGCTCACCGTCACCTACGACGCGGCGAAGGTGTCCGACGCCCAACTCGCCGACTCCGCACGTAAGTCGGGGGTCACGGACGCGGCCGGGCCGTTCGCCGAGGTGGTGCTCACCGCGCCGCCCGCCAATGAGCTGACGCCGACCCCCGGGGTGGACGACCCGCAGCCCGGGCCGGTCGTCTTCGTCGGTCGAGCCGATCCGGGCGGCCCGGTGGACCGGGTGGACGTCTGGAAGGGGCGCTGGGCCCAGCGGCCCGGCGAGGTGGTGCTGATGCGCCCGCCCGGCCAGCGCTACCAGAAGTACGAGGACGTCGGCAGCCGGTTCGTGGTGCCCGGCGCACCGCCGCTGACCATCGTGGGGTTCGCCTCCAGCCTGAGCCAGACCGCCGGTGCCTGGGTGGTGCCCGACCAGCTGGCCGCCATGCACCCGACGTCCACCGAGATGCTCTACCGCTTCGCGCAGGCCGGCTCGGCCGGCCAGCTGGGGGCCGACCTGGCGACCGTCAGCTCCGGGCTGCCGCAGGGCTCGGTGCTCGGTTCGCTGTCGTACCTGACCATCAGGAACGACCTGACCAGCTCGGCCAGGGCCTACGTCCCGTTCCTGCTGGCCTTCGGCATCCTCGGCCTGGTGGTGGCGGTGCTGATCACCGCCAACGTGGTCAGCGGCGCAGTGGTCTCCGGCTTCCGGCACATCGGGGTGCTCAAGGCGCTGGGGTTCACGCCGAACCAGGCGGTGGCGGTGTATTTGGTGATGGTGCTGGTCCCGGGAGTCGTGGGCGGCGTGCTCGGCACCGTGCTCGGCGGCTTCGCGGCGCAGCCGCTGCTGAGGATGTCGTTCCAGGGGTTCAACTCCGGCTACTTCACGCCGACCCTCAACCCCTGGATCCAGGTCGAGACGCTGGTCGGTATGCCGCTGCTCGTGCTGCTCGCGGCGCTGCTCCCCGCACTGCGCGCGCACGGACTCTCGGCCGCCCGGGCGATCAGCGCGGGCAGCGCGCCGAGCGCCGGGCGCGGGCTCTGGATCCAGCGCCGGCTCAGCGGGAGCCGGCTGCCGCGCTCGGTCAGCCTCGGCCTCGGCCTGCCGTTCGCCCGGCCCGGGCGCACCGCGCTGACGATGATGTCGCTGGTGCTGGGGGTGCTCGCGGTGACGCTGGCGACCGGGCTGGGCGGCACCATCACCGCGTTCGTGGGGTCGGGCCAGGGGCACATGCCCTCGTCGACCTTCTACGACGGCGTCCCGAGCGTGGCGGGGCAGATCGCACCGAAGCTGACGGACCAGCAGATCGAGGCGAAACTGCGCTCCCTGCCCGGCGCGAGCAAGGTGACCGCCGAGGCGCCGGTCCTGCTCCACCTGGCGGGGGACAACCAGGCCGTCCACTGCTGGTTCGCGCGCGGGGACAGTGAGGCCATCGGTGATCCGCTGCTCGAGGGGCACTGGCCCACCGGGCCCGACGAGATCATGGCGGGGACGTCGTTCGCGCAGAAGCGCGGCCTGGTACTCGGCAGCCACCTCACCATGGAGCTGAACGGGCGGCAGCAGAGCGTGACCCTGGTCGGCCTGTCCCTGAACAACAACCCCGACGAGATGTCCGCCGACTGGCCGGCGCTGACCTCGTTGGCACCAGGGCCGACGGCCTCGACCTACGTCAACCAGTACTGGGTGCGGCTCGCCCACGGCACTGACGTCGATGCCTACGACGCCGCGGCCAAGGCGGCCGAGCCGGGCCTGGAGCCGTCGCCCGCCGGGGGCACCAACAGCATCACCGTCACCATCGTCGGGACCTCCTCGGTGCTCAGCATCCTGCTGGGGACGGTCGCCGGGCTCGGCGTCTTCAACACCGTGGTGCTGAACGCCCGCGAGCGCCGCCGCGACCTGGGCATGCTCAAGTCGATCGGCATGACGCCCCGCCAGGTGACGGCGATGATGGTCACCTCGATGGCGGCCCTGGGCGTGGTCGGCAGCCTGATCGGCGTCCCGCTCGGGATCCTGGCGCACCGCGTGGTCATCCCCGCGATGACGAAGCCGGTGGGCCTGGACCTCCCCGCGAGCATGCTGGACGTCTGGCACCCCATGCCGCTCACCCTCGTGGCGCTGGCGGGCGTGGCCATCGCGGTCCTGGGCGCGCTGCTCCCGGCCCGCTCGGCGGCGCGCCTGCCGATCGCGCAGGTCCTGCGCAGCGAGTGACCTGGGCGGCAGGACGAGTGGAACGGGCGCGGCGCAGGGGGGCACGGGGGACCCTCCTGCGCCGCGCTCTGATGAGGGGGCGGCTCCCCATCTGGCGCGCACGGCGGTCCCGGCAAGGCTGACGTCGTGCACGGGGAGCCTCGTGCGAGGGTCGTGACGTGCGGTTGGGCCGTCGGTGGTGAGTCCACCGATCTCCGGATCGGACGACTCCTGGCGAGCTCTCATCCGATGCCAAGTGGAATCCAATGGAGCTTTCCAGAAAAGCCCCCTGGGGTTCCTTCCCCGCCCCCTCCCCTGTAACTGACGTTAATCTCCGCCCGATCGCCTTTGCGGAGCAGGAGTGCGGTGCTTCCCGAATCCATGGGATCGATAGTAGTTTTCACTTCCACTTCATTTGCCTTAAGGCTCGGAAAGAATTGAATTCCCGACCCCGGGCTATTGCTATTGAATCCACTCGAAACAAGCATTCCGTAGCCCTCGGCCGTGTAGTACCTCCTTGCGATGCCATTGCTGAAGTCGTGAATCAGCGTCGGGCTTTCAAGGGGTCCCTTGAGGGTGATTTCCCCGTTGACGGTGAGGTTGCCGATGTCGAGGTCGGGTTTGATGACGCTGACTTGGGCGGAGAGGATCCGGACGGCGGGGTTGGTGGGGTCGCCGGTGGTGGCGCGGATGTAGAAGGTGGTGTCGGACTTGATGCCTTCGATGTCCAGGCTGGTCCGCTTGGTGACGTCAAGGTCGACACCCGGGTACAGGAGTTCGTAGGTGGCGTTGGCGGAGCGTTCCCAAGTGAGCTTGACGTCGCCTCCGTTGGGGATGATGGACGGTTCGCAGAGGAAGTTGCGCAGGTAGAAGTCGGCCGGGAACTTGCCGATGTTGAAGACGATGGGACGGTTCTGGAACGCGGAGTTTCCGGTGCGGGAGCGTTCGGTGACGGTGATCGGGGCAGTGCCGACCTTGCGGCTCATGGGGATGTCGGAGAGCTGGATGGTGAAACCGGTGTCCGGGCCGATCGTCGCGTGGCTCCCGGTGGGCTCGAAGACGAACTCCTTGGCGACGGCGTCCAGACGCGCGCTCCAGCCGTCGAGGCTGATCCGGGGGCTGATCTTCGCCAGGTCGGTGGCGAGGTCGGGTGCCATCGTTCCGGCCGGGACCTTCACCTTGATCCACTCAATGTCGGCTGGCTGGTTGGTGGCGGCCTGCCGGGTCGCGGAGAAGATCAGCTCCCCGGGCTCCTCGGGGACCTGAGGGTTCTCCGGCGACGCCTTCAGCGGGCTCGGGATGGTGGTGACGGCGTACGACAGCAACGGATCGTCGGCCGCGGCGGCGGTGTCCGCGCCCTGGATCTGTACGACCAAGCTCACTCGGTACTCCTTCGGCTGGGAGGGGCGGCGCGTGGCGACGGGTGTTCTCAGTGGTTGGTGCGGTTGGGCGTGGCAGTGGGCCTGTTGAACGTGTCGTGTCGAGCTGGCCACTTGCCTGGGGAGGTGACCGCCGTGATTCAAGCCGGCCGGTCGACAGGGTCCTTGTCGGTACTCGCGTTCAACGGATCCGTCGGGCTCGTTGTAAGCGAGTGACTGCGCAACGCGTCGGCAGAGGTGGCGTAGACAGTCCTACTGTCGTCCCTTTCCAGGGGTCAGGTGCGGCAAGAAGCGATCGTCGGGGTCACCAGGGGACGATTCCCAAAAACTCCAACTCGCCATCGCCGAAAGAACACCAGTGCACAGTGGCGTCGATGTCGCTGTAAGACCGCTGGAGGTAGTGCAGGCACTCTCCTCGCTGCAAAGGCACTGAGAGACTCTTCTGCTCATCTTCGGCACCCGCATCGGCACTGAATACAGCGATGAGGTCGTGATAGGAGCTGCCCTCGGCTCGGATCCTCAGGTCGATGTTCCTCGCGTTAGGACCGATTGACTTGAAGGCCACCGTCACAATGCCATCGGTAGTCGCCCGCCAGTCGCTACTGTCCCGCATGGCGACGGGGGGATAGCGGTGCAAGATCCGGGTGGACCCGTTGACGGTGAGGTTGCCGATGTCGAGGTCGGGTTTGGTGACGCTGACCTGGGCGGAGAGGATGCGGACGACGGGGTTGGTGGGGTCGCCGGTGGTGGCGCGGAGGTAGAAGGTGGTGTCGGACTTGATGCCTTCGATGTCGAGGCTGGTCCGGTTGGTGACGTCGAGGTTGACGTCACCGTAGAGGAGTTCGTAGGTGGCGTTGGCGGAGCGTTCCCAGGTGAGCTTGACGTCGCCGGGGTTGGGGACGATGGAGGGGGTGCAGAGGAAGTTGCGCAGGTAGAAGTCGGCGGGGAACTTGCCGATGTTGAAGATGGTGGGCCGGTTCTGGAAGGCGGAGTTTCCGGTGCGGGAGCGTTCGGTGATGGTGATCGGGGCGGTGCCGACCTTGCGGCTCATGGGGATGTCGGACAGTTGGATGGTGAAGCCGGTGTCCGGGCCGATCGGGGCGTGGCTGCCGGTGGGTTCGAAGACGAACTCCTTGGCGGTCGCGTCCAGCCGGGCGGTCCAGCCGGTGAGGCTGATCCGCGGGCTGATCTTGTTCAGGTCGGTGGCGAGGTCGGGTGCCATCGCGCCGGCCGGGACCTTGACCTTGATCCACTCGACGTCGGCGGGGGTGCTGCTCTGCCGGGCTACGGAGAAGATCAGTTCCCCGATCTCCTCTGGAACCTGCGGGTTCTCCGGTGACGCTTTCAGCGGGCTCGGCGTGGTGGTGACGGTGCACGACAGCAACGGGTCATCGGCCGCGGCAGTGGTGCTGGAGTTCTGGGTCTGCACGACAAGGCTCATGTGCTGTTCCTTCGGCTTGTGGGCCGCGCCGCCCCGGGGTTGGGGCGGTGCGCGGTGGGGGCGTGTGCCGTGGCCGGCGCGGCTGTGCGCGACCGGGCCAGCGCCGTAACGTTGCGGGGCTCCCCCGTTCAGCTCTTGCGGCCGATCGGCGTGAATCGCAGGTGAACCTCGGAGCCGGGATTTCCGCTGGAGCCTCCGCGTCCGATGTAAATGCTTTCTCCTTTTCTGGCCGTCCTGAAGAGAGAAGCGTATTGCGCACCTCGGGAGTTGCTGTATGCAGTCGCATCCGAGACCTTGGTGTAATCACTGGAATTCCATACGCGCAGAAATACGTGCTCTGCCTCTGGGCTGGACTGAATTTTTACCCACCCCTCAAAGAATCCGTCTTCTGGGACGATGTAGTGACGGACACCGTTGCCAGTGGGCTCTGTGGGCAGGTCGGTAGATTCGTCGAACCAGCCGCCGGCGACGTTGAGTGTGCCGCCGACGTCGAGGTTGCCGACTTCCAGGTCGGGTTTGATGACGGTGACCTGGGCGGAGAGGATCCGGACGGCGGGGTTGGTGGGGTCGCCGGTGGTGGCGCGGATGTAGAAGGTGGTGTCGGACTTGATGCCTTCGATGTCCAGGCTGGTCCGCTTGGTGACGTCAAGGTCGACACCCGGGTACAGGAGTTCGTAGGTGGCGTTGGCGGAGCGTTCCCAAGTGAGCTTGACGTCGCCTCCGTTGGGGATGATGGACGGTTCGCAGAGGAAGTTGCGCAGGTAGAAGTCGGCCGGGAACTTGCCGATGTTGAAGACGATGGGACGGTTCTGGAACGCGGAGTTGCCAGTGCGGGAGCGTTCGGTGACGGTGATCGGGGCAGTGCCGACCTTGCGGCTCATGGGGATGTCGGAGAGCTGGATGGTGAAACCGGTGTCCGGGCCGATCGTCGCGTGGCTCCCGGTGGGCTCGAAGACGAACTCCTTGGCGACGGCGTCCAGACGCGCGCTCCAGCCGTCGAGGCTGATCCGGGGGCTGATCTTCGCCAGGTCGGTGGCGAGGTCGGGTGCCATCGTTCCGGCCGGGACCTTCACCTTGATCCACTCAATGTCGGCTGGCTGGTTGGTGGCGGCCTGTCGGGTCGCGGAGAAGATCAGCTCCCCGGGCTCCTCAGGGACCTCCGGGTTCTCCGGGGACGCTTTCAACGGGCTCGGGATGGTGGCGACGGTGTACGACAGCAACGGATCGTCGGCCGCGGCGGCGGTGCCGGCGTCTTGGGTCTGCACGACCAGGCTCATGTGCTGCTCCTTCGCATCGTGGGCCGCGCCGCCCCGGCTCCGGTGCGGCGCGGCGGCGGGGTGTGTTAGTGGTCGCTGCGGCTGTGCGCGGCGGCGTCGTCGAGGGAGAGGAAGCCGGAGCGGATCTCGGGTTCGGCGAGCGGGAGGTCGTACTGGTCCTCGCTGAGGATCGGCAGCTTCTGCCAGCTGCCGCCGCGGTTCTCGGACCAGGTCCAGGTGCCGAGGACGCCGTCCGGGGTCGGCATGAGTACGGTCTCCACGCTCTCGCCCTGCGGGCCGCGCAGGGCGGTGGTGGCGGCCAGGAGCGGGCCGGTGCGGAAGTTGACGGTCATCCGGGCGATCGCCGGATCGGTGAACTCCTGCGGCACGAAGACCGTCTTGGTGGCGAGGATGTCGGTGGTGGCGTGGACTGCGGCCCGCGGGTCCAGCAGCACGGTGGCGACGGCGCTGCTGTGGTCGCCGAAGTCCAGTTCCAGGCTGGGCTTGTCGCCGATCGGCCGCAGGTAACCCCCCGCTCCGGCGGCCGGAGTGACGACCGTCTCGAAGTGCTCGTAGTCGTCGTCGAGGACGTACCCGACGAGCCCGTCGTCGCTCTGCTGCGCCTCGCCGAGCCGGATGGCCCAGGGGTAGGTGGGCAGTTCGGGGGTGGGCCGGTCGAAGAGGGTCTGCCAGCTGACGTCGGTGCGCAGCGGGCCGCGCAGGTTCATGGTGAGGCAGGTGCGGACCAGGGCGAGGGGTCGGCCGAGGAGGAAGCCGAGGCCGGGGTCGGCGGGGCCGGCGGGGTCGATGGTCTGCAGGGCGCTGTCGAGGGTGGCGCGGAAAGCGTCGAAGGTCTGCGGGCCACGGGTCTTGACGGCGTTCAGCAGCCGGTAGGTGTGTCGGCTGCGTGCTTCCAGCTGCTCGAAGCGGGTCACGTCGGAGCCGGGCAGCCCGCTCCAGCTGACTTCCCGCTGGCCGCCGGAGTTCAGGGTGACGCGCAGTTCGCCGAGCGCGGTCCCGTCGGGGCTGTAGACGACGAGGGACTTGTCGAGGCGGTTGTGCAGGAGCCAGGCGCAGACGGGGTTGGTGCCGGGGGTGAGGCCGGTGTCCTCGTCGGTGCCGGCGGCGAGGAAGTCGAAGCGCAGCCGGGCGGGTTGGAGGAGGCGAGGGCCGAGTTCGACCAGGCGGTCGCTGTCGTACTCACTGACGGGGTGGAGCGGGCGCATGGTGGCGGGCATCTCGGGCTGGGTGTGGATGATGTTGACGGAGCGTCCGAAGCGGTCGACGACGGCCAGGTTGAGGAAGGCGAGCTGGCCGGCGCGCAGTTCCTGGAAGGTGGAGGCGGGCCAGTCGGGGTCCCAGTCGCTGGCGGGCAGGGCGCCGGGGTCCGGCGGCGGGTAGTCGCCGTTGCCGACGAGGTCGGCGATGGCGCCGGTGGGCTGGAGGCCGGCGAGGGGCCGGCGTTGGGCGATGGCGGCGCCGAAGCCGTCGAGGGTCTGGGAGAGGTAGTCGCTCTTGCGGGCCTGGGCTCGGACCTGGCGTACGGCTTCGGCGGACAGCTGGTCGCGCACGCGGGCGTAGCTCTGCAGGGTGCCGTCGACGATGTGGCCGGCGGAGGGGGCGAGCATCTGGCGGCCGGAGATGATCAGCGAGGCGCCGGGCTCGCCGGTGCCCTTCCACTGGTAGCGGGAGCCGTCGATGAAGTCCCAGTGCGGGGTGTCGCCGTCGCGGAACGGCAGCGGGAAGTACTCGGCCTTCCAGAGCAGGTACAGCGGCTGCCAGGGCATGGCCCACGCTGCGGTGCCGTATTCGGGCAGGGTGCCGGTGACGTCCCGGATCGCGCCGCTCTGCAGGGCGCGGTCGAGGATGAGGAACTCGCTGAGCAGCGCGGGGAAGCAGGGCGGCTGCTGGCCGGTGAGGTTGATCTGGGCGGCGGTGGCGGCGACGTCGGTGGTGGTGATGCCGGAGGCGCGGGTGACCACCCGTTCGGGCGTGCGGCAGGGCAGGGCGGTGTCGCGGGTGAGGGGGGCGTGGAGGTTGGCGCCCTGAAGGGTGAGGACCGGGTCGGCGCTGTACTCGAAGTCCTCGGCGGGCACCCGGATGAGGCGGCGGGCGGCGCGGGCTCCGTAGGCCGGGTACAGGGTGTCGATGCGCGCCGCCAGCTCCGTTTCGCTCTTGCCCCAGGGCAGCTCAAGGCGTTCTTCGGCCAGGCGGCGGGCGAGGGTGACGACTTGGCCGGCTGCGCCGGCGGTGTTGGCGGGGTTGAGCTCGTCGTCGATGTTGCTGTTGAAGTCGTCGGAGCGGCGCTCCAGGCGGCTGAGCCACCACAGGTGGTAGAGGTGTTCGCGGGCGGCGTCGAGGTCGGCTTCGGTGGCGTCGTGGGCGGCCTGGCGGCGGTTGAGGTCGGCGACGGTGTCGGCTTCGGCCGCGCGGGCGGAGCGGGACAGTGCCCGGCCGGTCTCCTCGCCGCGTTCGCCGATGAACCAGCGGTAGCCGCCGGGCACAGGACCGAACGCGGTGTCGTGGGCGCGGCGATCGGTGAGGAGGTCGGCCTCGGGGCGGTCGCGTTCCTCCAGGGCGTCGATGCCGCCGAGGAGGAAGGCCCGGAACAGGTCGGCCTCCTCGGCGGAGAGCGCGCCCTGGCCGTCGGCCTGGGCACCGAGCTCGGCGACGGCCTCGGCGATGCTGTTGGACACGATCGGGGTGACGGCGGCGGGTGTCGGACACGGGGAGGTGGGGACGGGGCCGGTCAGGTCCCAGTCCAGGCCGAGGACCGTCCCGGAGTAGACGGAGCTGCGGATGCCGCTGCCGGAGCCGACCGGCGGGGTCCATTCCAGGCGCTCCAGCAGCGCTGCGAGGTCGTCGGTGCCGGCGAGGATGTCCTTGTCCGGCTGGGCGTACCAGCCGGCGACGAAGTAGCTCAGCCGTTCCTTCTCGGGCAGTTCGCTGCCTGGTGCGTCGAGGAGGGTGTCGTGCAGGGAGAAGACGTTGCTGTTGTAGGGCTGGAAGACGGAGAAGGTCAGCAGGCCGGGGCCGATCGCGGTGAGGAACGGTGCGTGGCGGTTGGCGGGTTCGCGCCAGGGGCCGGTGAGTTCGTGGCACTTGCCGATCTTCGTCGCCGACGGTGCGTCGCTGTCGGGGTCCTGGAAGGAGACGCTGCCGTCCATCGGGTGGAGGTAGTCGCTCTCGACGATCCAGGCCTTGAGCTTGCGGGTGCCGGCGGTGTGGCGTACGACGAGCCAGCGGTTGGGCACCAGGGGGAACTCGCCGACGCCCTCCTCCTCGTCGTGGCGGCCGCGGGTGAGGGCGGCGGGCAGTTCCCACTGGAGGTAGACGCCGAGACGGTCCTCCCGGCCGGTCCACTCCTCGGGACTGGAGAACGGCGCGGGCTCCGGCGGGACGCCCTCGCCGATGTTCTTGAAGTTCGCGATCCAGCGGTGGAAGACGTGCGGGGTGCCGGTGTCGCGAGTGGCCCGGTTGACGGCGAGGGCCGCCACCTCGACCGGCACGATAAGGGTGTTGTCCACGGACATGGCCCGGGTCCTTTCGAAATCTGCGCGGGAGGAGGCGAGTTCAGGGCCGGGAGAAGGTCTGGGCCTGCGGGGCGTCGATCATCTGCAGGGCGAACTGGGCGGAGGAGATCCGCTGGCCTCCGGTGAGCCCGTGGGCGCTGGAGAGGGCGGGCACCAGCGCGTCGCCGGTGCCGTCGACGTTGAGGACGTCGCGTCCGCCGGGGCGCAGGAAGCGGGCGAAGCCGGCGGGCTGCGGGAACTCGCCCTTGGGGTAGCCGATCCGGTCTCCGGTGATCTCGCGCAGTTCGATGGTGCCGACGTCGCCGATGCCGAAGCACAGGCCGCGCGGCGGCTCGGCCAGCTCGAAGCGCTCGATCACCTCCGGGTAGAGCAGCAGGCGGATCTGCGTGCCGAACACCGCGTCGCGCACCGGCTCGACGACGTTGGTGCCCTTGTAGGCGGTGACGATGGTGTTGGGCCAGTTCGGGACCAGGCTGGAGTTGACCAGCACCGCGCACTTCGGCACGGGCCCGCCGCCGGTCGCGAGCGCGTTGAGGTCGGCGTCCAGGGCGTGGCCGACGCCGACGCTGAGCGCGCCGTCCACGGCCGCCCGTACCCAGTCGGTGTCGAGGTAGGCGAAGCGGATGCTCTCGTCCGGCAGCGCGCGGGCGTCGGGGACCAGCTGGGACAGGCCCAGCAGCTCCAGCCGGCGCAGCGCGTCCAGCCAGGCGGTGACCTTCGCGAAGTTGTCGGGTGCCGCCTGGGTGAGGAGGCTCGCGACGCCGGGCTGCGTGAGGACGGCGCGCACGTCGCCGACGGTGCGCCGGGCGCGGGCGGCGGAGCGGCGCAGGCCGGCGCGCAGCTGGGGGCCGGCCTGGTCGAGGGCTTGGGTGAGGCGGGCGCCGCCGCCGCGGCCGTCGCCGCCCGTCAGGAGGCGGTCGAAGGCCTCGAAGGCGAGGGGTGCGGTGAGCTCGCGGCCGGTCAGGGAAGAAGCAGCACGGGCGGCGAGTTCGGGGTGGGAGGCCAGGCGGCGGGCCGCGGTGCGGGCGGCGGAGCGGAACTCCAGCAGCGCGGTGCGGAATTCGGCGTCGGCGAGGGCGAGAGTACGGCCGGTGGTGAAGGCGGCGGCGTAGGCGGTGTCGAAGACGCCGTACTGCTGCAGGTAGATCAGCGCCTCACCCGGGGAGTCCAGCCGGGTGGCCGCCGCCGGGGGCAGGCGGCGGGCGGGTTGGGCGGTGAGGGGGCCGCGGTAGAAGGCGAGGGTGCGCTCGCCGGTCTCCAGGCGCTGCGGCAGGGCGACGGCGCCGCCCGCCATCCGGTCCAGGGCCTCCTTCTGCGGTCCGGCCGGGTTGGCCGGGCCGGCGGTCGGCACGCGAAGGCGCAGCTGATCGGCGGGTCGCGGGGTGGTGCCGTCGGTGGTGGCCAGGTGCTGGGCCAGGTCGCCGAAGCCGACGCCGGAGTCGGGCTCGGTGAAGAAGGACCAGCTGGCGAGCGAGACCAGCCGCACGCCCTCGGTGGGCGCGGGGGCGGTCAGCTGGCGGTCGAAGCCCTCGAGGGAGACCAGGTGGGCGACGTGGCGGCCGCCGGCTGCGGCGGGGAAGCGGTTGGCGACCAGGATGGCGTTGAGCTCGCCCTCGTCCGGCTCGGGGTCGGTGCCGGCCCGGGTGGCGTCGGGGCGCCCGCCCTCGCGCAGGTGCGCGAGGTAGCCCATCTCGACGGGCAGCGGCTTGACCGCGTCGAACACGGCGGCGGGGACCAGGACGGTGGCGCACTGCTCGTCGTACTCGTCCGGGCGCAGGCTCTCGGGCGGCAGCGCGGGCGGCTGTCCGGGGCCGAGGCCGGGGCGGGGGCCGAGGAGCTGGCGCACTGTGCCGGTCTTGACGAGGCCCACCGCGTCCGGGTCCTCGGGCAGCTCGTCCTCGCGGAAGAGCAGCAGGGCCATCCATGGGACGGCGGCCGGCTGGCCGGGTCCGAGCAGGCGGTTCCAGGGCAGGCCCGGGGCGTCGAGGTTGATGTGGGCCAGGGTCTGGCTGTAGGTGCCGACGGCGTCCGGCACGGGGAACCGCGCGTTGATGCCGGTCGGGTCGAAGCTGAAGCGCGGCTGGACGACGTCGAAGGGCTGCGGCGTGGCGTCGATGACGCGATCCGCGCCGTCGACGTCCTTGAGGGTCTGCCGGTTGCCGATGACGTAGCGGCCGGCGTGCAGCGAGGGGATGCGGTGGTCGAAGAAACGGGTGCGGTGCTCGGCGCCCGGCGCGCTGATGCGCGGTCGGGGGCCGGGTTCGGACGTGGTGGTCACGGGCGTGCCTTTCGACAGGACGCGGCGGTGGGCGAGGAGTTGGGCAAGGCGCTCGTGGGCGTGCGGCGGTACGGGCCGCCCGCACGGTGGCAGTGCGGGCGGCCCGGTTCGGCGCGTCCGGTCAGCTGGCGACGAGCATCGGCTCGGCGGTGAAGGCGGTGCCCGCAGCGTTCGCATAGGCGCTGAGGTTGGTGTCGAGCGCGCCGAGGTTCGCGCCGAGGCCGGTGAGGGCCTGGGCCAGGGCGGTGCGGTTGCCACGGGTGGTGGCGGTGTCGATGCCGCTCTGGATGGCGGCGATGACATCGCCGGGCCGAGGCCGCGTCGGCAGCGGTCCCGTGACCGGTTCGCTGCTGGACAGCGGCTGGTTGCCGTCGGGGTTGATCGGGTCGAAGGAGATGCCGTGTTCGTCGATGAACCCGGTGGAGGTGCCGTGGTCGACCGGCGGCGACGTCAGCCGCACCCCGAGGATCCGGTCGGGGATGATCCCGTCGTTCGGCGCGTCGGCCCGCTGGCCCCACAGGCCGTTGGGGACGTTCCCGCGCAGGATCGCGCGGCCCCACGGCATCAGCGTGTAGGGGGCGTTTCCGTTGAGGGTGAGCCAGACCCGCAGTTCGCTGCCCTTGCCGCGTAGGTGCATGGGCAGGATGTCCAACAGCGTGCTGTCGGTGGCGACCGGGGTGGTGCTGCCCTGGTCGAGGAAGACCTTGCTGACGGGGGCCCTGGGTGTCGGCGGTGAACGTGAAGCCGCCGTTGCTCACCAGCCACGGCTTGATCGCGCCGCGGGTGGCCGGGGCGCCCTCGCCCTCATAGCCGGCGATCGCCGTGGTGCTGACCATGTTCTCGGGCGGCGGCAGCATGCCCTGGAACCCGCCCCAGTCCAGCGCGGGCGCCTGGCTGCGGCGCTTGGCGCCGAAGCCGATGGTGAAGGAGATGAACCACAGGTGGACGGTGGCCTCGCCGCCCACCGCTGGCCCCCAGACCCGGACGCTGACGCCGACCTCGATCGAGATCCTGATCTTGACGAACCAGATCTTGATGGTCGCGGAGACCCCGACCCGCACCCCCATCCCGATGTCGAAGTAGAAGGGGTTCCACTCGACCAGCGCGTCGATGCGGGCGTCGAGCCAGGCGCGCAGCATCCCGGACTGGAAGACGACTTCGAGGGAGCCGCCGGCCATCAGCGACTTCGGGGTGAACGCGGCATAGGCGTTGCCGCTGATGTTGACGGTCGAGCCGACACCCCAAGTGAGGCCGGCCGGCTGCTGCTTGGGATAGCGGGTGGGCAGCTCGCGTCCCGCCGGGATCGCGCCGAGCAGCAGCGCGAAGTCGCCGGCGTGCGGGTGCCTGCCGAACCAGAACTTCATGCCGACGCCGCCGCGCAGCTTGCAGTTCGGGTCGATGAGGAAGGTCTTCTCGGTGAAGGCCGCGCCGATGCTCAGCTCCCCGGCGACGGGCCGCAGGGTGGCCTCGATGCCGATCTCCACCCGGGCGATCTTCTTGTCGCTCTTGGTGGGCAACTGGGCGCCGCCGACGCCGAGCAGGCTGATCGTCAGGTCGGACCCGGTCTGCACCAGCGCCATGGCGTGGCCGCGGAAGGTCTCGAAGCAGTCGAAGGCCAGGCCGGCGGCGAACCACAGGTCCCCCTGCTGCGGGTTCACCCAGGTGCCGAGCAGCTCGCTGAGCACGTTGAGCGGGTCGACCTCGTCCTCGTCGGCGCCGATCTCACCCGGGTTGTCGAGCGCGATCAGGAACGGGAAGTCGCTCAGCCCGTCAGCGGACGGGACGGTCACCCGGCTGTTCCAGCCGAACCCGGCCGAGATGCCGCGTACTTGGAACATCGGCGGGCCGAAGCCGGTGGCGCTGCCCAGCGAGCCGTAGGCGAACAGCGACGGATCGGCGCCGCTGCCGTCGGGGACGACATAGGCGCCCATCGCCGAGCCGTTGAACGCCCCGGTGTCGACCACCAGCACCCCGCCGAGCACGGCCTTGTAGGGCGGGGCGGCGGGGAGGGCGGTCAGCGCGCCGGCGATGTGCAGCGGCGGGTTGTAGTAGTTGACGCTCAGCCCGTTCTCGCCGCTCGGCGTGCCGATCGGCGACCAGCCGCGCACCGCGGGGGAGTCGAGGACCCGCATCCCCTTGCGGCGACGGGGTCCCGGGCGAGGGGTGAGGATGCCGTTCTCCGTCACCAGCGCCTGCGGCGTGTGGTCACGGACCCAATCGCGCTGCCGTATGGCGGGCAGGGCCCTGCCCAGTCCGTCCAGGCGCCCGGGGTCGGTCGGCGGCGCGGGCGCGCGCCGGGCCAGCCGCAGGGCGCGGCCGTCCGTCAGCGCCCAGGCACCGGCGGGCAGCGCAGCGTCGGCGGGGGCGCCGTCGACGAGGACCAGAGCATCGTTCTCGCCGAGATCGGCTACGGCCAGCGCCCCGGTCACCCAGTCGCCGTCGGCGGTGAACGAGACGCGCACCGGCACTGGCGAGGAGGACGCCGTGGTGGTCGCGTGCCCGCCGACCGACAGGGCCTGCGGATCGCAGACCGCTCCGTCGATGCGCAACGTCCCTGCGGTGAACACCAGTTCCGCGGTGTCGGGGTCGGCGAGGAAGGACGCGGGGATCTCGACCGCACCCCCTGAAGCGGCCTGGTCGAGTAGTTTCCAAACGTCTACAGCACGTGTTGTCACAGCGATTCCAGCCCTCTACTCGTGGCAAAAGGGGAAGGCGGAGGCATGCGCCGGTCCGGGCGACGTGCCTGACGTGTCCGCTGCGAGGAGACTAGCCACGCGAACACCTTGAGCATGTGGATAACTACAGTGCGTTGCAAACATGGCCAAAAGGTGGTGTACAAACCTCGCGAATAGGGGGAACTCCCCACAGGCCGCACCACCCGCACCGCAGAAGCGTTCCGGTCCGCCGCGAACGGCATCCGCGCTGGCTGTCGACGACCCGCCGCACGCGGTTGGCGTTGCGCAGACCCGAGGTGCGAGACCGGAAACCAGCCAGCCGAAGGGGCTGATGCTGCACTGTCAGCGGCACTGACGTTACGCGTGAGGCCGAAGAGGGACGATGTCAGGCATCGATCGCTGCCGGGATCTCGGCGGCCACTCCGATCGCGCAGCCGCAGCCAAGTTCCTCGGGGATTCCGGGGCCTGTCCGGGCGGCGGACGCGCGAACGCTTGGCCCGGTCGACGGCTTCAAGCTGCGCGGCCCACCAGGTGCTTCCCGGCATGCGCCGGGCCTGGCGCGGGCCGAGGATGGGCGGTGTCCACACGCCGCACCCAGGGAGGCCCGATGGCTGGCGAGCAGAACAACGACATCCTCGGCTCGATCGACCGGCTGGTCGACGCCGAGAAGCAGCTCCGCGCCCGGATCGCCGACGGCAGCGCGGACAGCGATGCCGCCCGGCAGGAGCTGGCCGCGCTGGAGGTGCAGCTGGACCAGTGCTGGGATCTGCTGCGCCAGCGCCGGGCCCGGACCGAGTTCGGCGAGGACCCGGGCACCGCGCGGGTCCGTCCGGCCGAGGAGGTGGAGGGATACGAGTCCTGACGGCCGAACGGGGCCGCTGGTGGCGGGCCAGCTGTGGCCTTGCAGCGTTGAGCGATCGCCGCGACAAGCCGGGACGATGCGGTCACCTGCGGCACATCACTCAGGCGTCACTGTGATGATGCCTTGGCCCGCTTCGCCCCACCCCAGAGTGAGCCTGGATTTGCTCGGTGCGGGTACAGCGCGAGCATCGCCTCGTACAGTTGGGCCGCGGTTTGGGTCTCGGCGTCGAGCCGGTTGAAGTCGGCCAGGTACTTCTTGGTCTCGGCCAGGATCTTCGGGTCGTCGGGCAGGTCGGGGTTCTTGTGGCCGGCGACGACGAAGGCGGGGTCGAGTGCGGCGAGCGTGTCGGTGGCGCGCATCCACTCCTCGCGCGAGGCGGTGGTGGTCTCGCCCAGGTACTGGTGGATGCCGTTGTAGGCGACGTCGCCGGCCACGACGAGCCGCAGGTCCGGCACCCACAGTGCGGTGCTGCCCGCGCAGTCGGTGAAGCCGGTCTCGACCGCCCGCAGCTGGTGCCCTTCGAGGGTGAACGTGTCGCCGTCCAGGACCTCCGGGAAGACCTGCGGCAGCGGGACCTGGCCCGGAAAGCGCGAGGTCCAGAAGGTGTCGACGTAGGGTGGTGTGCCCTCGAACCTCGCCTTGACCACGGCTGCGGCGGTCGAGACCGCCTTGGCCCCCGGAAATGCTTCGAGGAGCTGCTTCACGCCGAAGCCGTGGTCACCATGGCCGTGCGTGATGTAGACGTAGGCCAGATTGCGGTCGTGCGCCTTCACCCAGTCGACGAGCTGTTGGTTCTGTTCGACGGTGAGGAACGTGTCGACCAGCGCGGCGTCACGCTCACCGAAGATCAACGTCGCGGTGTTGACCACCCACTGGAGCTCTTCCGGAGTGCCGGGCGGTAGGTCGCGGGTCAGACCCGACCGGCGCATGCACAAAGTGTCGTACCGCAGTGCTGATGTGGGTTGCGGCATGTCGTGGTTCCCTTTCACTCTCGTTGAGGTCCGGGCCGACGCACTGGGCTGGTCGGTCGCGATGGCCTCGGAACGCGGGGGTGGGGACTCGACGAGCCGCCGACCTGATTCCCAAGAGCAATCCTGCGGGCCCGCATCCGATCCGCAACACGACGACCGGCCCGCCGCCACGCGCCCGCCCCGGAAGTGTCTCGTCGTTGTGGGTGGCGAGCGCGTCGAAGATCAGGTTCTCGCGGGTCTTCCATCGCTGGTAGACCGAGGTGCCGCTTCTGCGGGGGTCAGGGGTTTTCGACCTCGACGGCGTACAGGCCGCGGAGTCGGCCGTCGCCGGCTTCGGACTGCGACGGGTAGAGGAGTTGGACGTCGACGGGCAGCGGGGTGCCAGGGTCGATGGTGTGGCCGCCGCCGCTGGGGGACCCCAGGACGACCGTTCCCTCCAGGCCGTCCTTGATGACCCGGTACCACTGGGTCTGCGCGGGGTTGATGCGCGTGCGCGCGGGGACGTCGAAGGTGATCTCCCAGGCCACCACGCGGTGTTCGTTGGCGGCCAGAGTGAGGTTGTAGCTGACGAGCCAGCCCTTGGCGTCCTCGGGCCAGGTCTGGTCCCACTGCCCGGCGATCTTCTGGGCGACGGTGATCAGCGGCAGTTCGGCGGTGGTGGTGACCTGGCCGGACTGCTGGGCCGCGGTGTTGGCCCGGGTGGCCGAGGTGATCCGGCTCGTGGTGGTGAAGTCGCCTACGTAGTGGGGCTCGACGGTGCCCCTCAAGGTGATTACCGCCTTGCTGCCCTTGGGCAGGCTGAGCGGCTGGTGGAGTTCGCCGTCGGTGGCGGATCCGGGGCCGCACACCGCGCCGTTCTCCCCGCGGCAGGTCACCTCCACATCGAGCAGCTGGGCGGGTACGTCGCCGCGTACGACGGCGTCGGGGGCGTCGTTGGGCCCGTGGTTCTGGACGCCGACGGTGTAGGAGATCCGGTGGCCGGCCTTGGCGGTCAGCGGGCCGTTCATCTCCAGCGGCATGGCGACGGGCAGGGCGACGGTGAGGTTGCGGATGCGGTGGGCGGCGGTGGCGCTGCCTGTGCCGGCGGCGAACCCGAGCTTGAACGTCGCGGGCATCTGCACCTGGCCCGGGCCGGCGGCCAGGTCGAGATCCTCGATCAGCACCGCGCCGTTGGGGTCCGAGGCGCTGGAGTGCCGCACCGTCAGGCGCCCGCCGATGACGGTCACCTGCAGATGCGCCCCCGCCTGCCAGCCGCCCCGGAACCCGCCCGGCACCTCGACACCGGTCAGCCAGGCGAAGCCCGTGAGCAGGTCCCCGGAGCCGCGCACGCCCAGGGTGTCAGGGGTGCGGCCGGGACCGCCGGTACCGCAGGAAGGGGCAGCGAAGTTCCCGTGGTTGTCGAAGCCGATGCCCACGTAGCCGGCACTGACGCCGGGAAGGTTGTTCGAGCCGTCCTTGATGTAGGAGTAGCCCAACGCCCCGCCGCGAGCCCCGGGCTCCGTGGTGCGGCTCCCGTCGATCAGGTAGAGGCTGAACCCGTCCCCCAGGCCCTGGGCACCGCCGCCCTCACAGGAGTAGTCGAAGTCGATGCTCACTCCGAGCGAGGAGGAGAACGGCTGGTCCAGGAACGCCGTACCCGCCTTCCCCCCGGTGTTCGGCGTCAGCTCCAGAGCGCCCTCGTTCAGCCGCGCGCTGCCCAGCAGCTGCCAGTGCGGATTCGACGGGACTGTGCCGGTAAACGACTCGGTGATCGGGAACTGCACCTGCTGCTGTGCGGCGTCGGGCGTCTGACCTGTCATGGAGGACTCCTCTTCTTCGCTGGACTGGGCACCTTCTCGCGGCTCGCTTCGGACACGAACCGTAGGGGCCGCGATGCCCCCGGCGCTGACCATGCCCAAACCCCCGACGTCGTACGCATAGAAACCCACACAAAGTGATCGGGATGTCACCTTCGGTATCGCGTGGCTGCGCGAGGCGGACATAGTGAGGGCCTGGGGTCGGCGTAGGGCGACTAGGCTGATCCGCGTTGGGGCAGCCAGTGGCGCCCGGCCGGCCGACGGTGTCCGGTCCGGAGCGATGTACGAGATCGTTCAGAGCCGTTGCAAGACCAAGGAGACACCGACGTGGCAGAGCGCAAGCCCATCGAGTCGTGGTTGACCGATATGGACGGGGTCCTCATTCACGAGGGCACCCCGATCCCGGGCGCCGACGAGTTCATCCGCCGCCTCAAGGCGTCCGGCAAGCCGTTCCTGGTGCTGACCAACAACTCCATCTACACCCCGCGCGACCTGGCTGCCCGGCTGGCCGGGATGGGTCTGGAGGTGCCGGAGGAGTGCATCTGGACCTCCGCGCTGGCCACCGCCAAGTTCCTGGCCGGGCAGCGTCCGGGCGGCACCGCCTATGTGATCGGCGAGGCCGGCCTGACGACCGCGCTCTACCAGGTCGGCTATGTGCTGACCGACAGCAACCCGGACTACGTGGTGCTCGGAGAGACCCGCACCTATAGCTTCGAGGCGCTGACCAAGGCGATCCGGCTGATCAACAACGGCGCCCGGTTCATCTGCACCAACCCGGACGAGACCGGCCCGTCGCCCGAGGGCGTGCTGCCGGCCACCGGGTCGGTCGCGGCGCTGATCACCAAGGCGACCGGCGTGGACCCGTACTTCGTCGGCAAGCCCAACCCGCTGATGATGCGCGAGGCGCTGAACACCGCGGGGGCGCACTCCGAGTCGGCGGTGATGATCGGCGACCGGATGGACACCGACATCGTGGCCGGCATGGAGGCGGGCATGGAGACCGTGCTGGTGCTGACCGGGCTCACCGCGGCCGCCGACGTCGAGCGGTTCCCGTACCGGCCGACCCGGGTGGTCAAGTCGATCGCGGACCTGATCGAGCTGGTCTGACCGCTCGCCCCGCCCCTTGCCCGCCCCTCGACTCGACGCTTTGTCGGTGCCGCTGTGTACGGTGCGTGGTGAAGGAAGGGGCGGGGCTGCTGGGGCCGCGCCGGCGGAAGGTGGATCTGGTGACCGAGGTTGCTGACGTGAGTGCGGACACGCTGACGGATGAGACGGAGCTGGTGCTTCCGGAGTCCTGGCGCGAGGTGCTCGCGCCGGAGGTGGAGAAGCCCTACTTCGCCGAGCTGACCGCGTTCCTGGCGGCCGAGCGCGCCGAGCAGGAGATCTTCCCGCCGCGCGGCCAGGTGTTCTCGGCGCTGGAGGCGACCGACTACCACGGCGTCCGGGTGCTGGTGCTCGGTCAGGACCCGTACCACGACAACGGCCAGGCGCACGGCATGAGTTTCTCCGTCCTGCCGGGCACCAAGACGCCGCCCTCGCTGCGCAACATCTTCAAGGAGCTGAACGCCGATCTCGGCGTGCCGGTCCCGGACAACGGCTATCTGATGCCGTGGGCCGAGCAGGGCGTGCTGCTGCTCAACGCGGTGCTCACGGTGCGGGCGCACGAGGCCAACTCGCACAAGGGCAAGGGCTGGGAGAAGTTCACCGACGCCGTGATCAAGGCGGTCAGTGATCGGGAGGAGCCGTGCGTCTTCGTGCTGTGGGGCAACTACGCCAAGAAGAAGCTGCCGCTGATCGACACCGAGCGGCATGTGGTGGTGCAGGGGGCGCACCCGTCGCCGCTGTCGGCCAAGCTGTTCCACGGCAGCAAGCCGTTCTCGCAGATCGACGCGGCGCTGGACGGCTTCGGCCAGGAGCCGCTGGACTGGCGACTGCCGAGCCTCAAGGAAAGCTGACGCCGCATCAGCCTTCTCTCCGGGTCGGCCCGGATCTAGGCTGGGCGCCATGGCTGCGACGGCTGCGTACCAGGAGTTCGGATTCGCTGTGCCCGGTGGCGAGTTGGCGGTGCTCCGCTGGCCCGCCGCCGATCCGGCCGCGCCGACCGTGCTGGCCCTGCACGGCATCACCGGCAACGCCGCGTCCTGGACGGATGTCGCCGCCCGCCTGGCGGGCCGGGTCACGCTGCTGGCGCCGGACCTGCGCGGGCGCGGGGCGAGCGGCTCGGTCGCCGGCCCGTTCGGCCTGGCCCGGCACGCGGACGACGTCGCGCTGCTGATCGGCTCGCTGGGCCTGGGCCCGGTGCTGCTGGTCGGCCACTCGATGGGCGCGTGGGTGACCGCGCTGACCGCGGTGCGCCACCCCGCGCTGGTGCGGCGGGTGCTGCTGGTGGACGGCGCGGTCTCGTTCCCGCTGCCGGAGGGTGTGCCGGTGGACCAGGCGCTGGCCGCGGTGCTCGGGCCCGCACTGGCCAGGCTCTCGATGACCTTCGACGATCGGGAGGCCTACCACGCCTTCTGGCGCGCGCACCCGGGGCTCGGCAAGCTGGAGGCCCTCGGGTCGCTGTCGGTACGGGAGTTCGCCGAGCGTGATCTGGTCGGCACGCCGCCGGGGTTGCGCTCGGCCTGCGCCGACGAGGCGATCCGGGCCGACGGCGCGGATCTGCTGCTGGATCCGGCGGCCCGGCTGGCGATCCGCCAACTTCCCTGCCCAGCAGAGCTGTTGTGGGCCGAGCGCGGACTGCTCGACGAACCGAAGGGCCTCTACGACCAGCAGCGGCTGGCCGCAGCGGAGTTGGACGCGGACCGGCCGGCGGTGCGGCTGGTGCCGGACACCAACCACTACTCGATCGTGATGGGCCCGGCGGGTGCCGCGGTGGTCGCCGAGCGGCTGCTGGCGGCGCTCTGAGGCGCAGGCAGCCGGCAACCGCTCGGCGCGGTGGTCAGCTGGTGGGGGTGGGGGAGGCGGGGGAGGCCGGTGCGCCGGCCGCGCCGAGGAAGGTCTCCCAGCCGCCGGCCGGCGACTGGCCGACGTTCAGCGTGCGCAGCTGACGCAGCGTCGACTCGTCCTGGACCTCCAGCCACTCCACCAGCTGCCGGAACGACACCAGCCGGACCTCGGGCTTGCCCGCGATGGTCTTGAGGGTCTGCTCGACGGCGTCCATGTAGATGCCGCCGTTCCACTGCTCGAAGTGGTTGCCGACGAAGAACGGCGCCCGGTTGCTGTTGTACGCCCGGTCGAAGCCCGCCTGGTAGGCGGCGGCCGCCTCGCTGCGCCAGGTGTCGTACTTGGCCGGGTCGCCCTTGACGCTGCCGGCCGACTGGTTGGCCAGGATGTTGTAGTCCATCGAGAGCACCTGGAAGGTGTGCCCGGGGAAGGGTATGGACTGCAGCGGGAAGTCCCAGATCTTGCCGTCCTGCACCTTCTGCGGCCAGATCTGCAGGCCGCCCGGCGAGCTGGCGTCGTACTTCCAGCCCATCGCCGCCGCGGTCGGCAGCAGCGTCTTCTGCCCCTCCAGGCACGGGGTCCGACCGCCGATCAGCTCCTTCTTGTAGTCGAAGGGCAGCGGCGGCAGGTCGGTGAAGCCGGTGTTGGTCTTCCAGTTGGTCACGAAGGAGATCGCCTGGTCGATCTCGCTCTGCCAGTCCGCGGAGGACCACTTGTTGACGCCGTTGCCACCCGGCCGGCTGGAGCAGAAGTGGCCGTTGAAGTGCGTGCCGATCTCGTGTCCCGCCAGCCACGCCTGACTGACCAGCTTGATCGTGTTGCGGATGGCGCCGTCCGAGAGGTACGGGATGTCCGAGGCGCCCACCGAGTGCTGCGGCGGGTGGTAGAGGTCGGTCTTGGTCTTCGGCAGGGTGTAGATGCCCGACAGGAAGAAGGTCATGGTGGCCTTGTACTGCTCGGCCAGCTGCAGGAAGCGCGGGAACTGCTTGTCGTCCGTCGCGCCCGCACCGTCCCAGGAGAAGACCACGAACTGCGGCGGGCGCTCGCCCGGCTTCAGCTTCTCGGGCTTGGGCTGGTTGGGCTGCGCGCCGGTGTCGGAGGTCGAGCCGTCGCCGATCGGAGTGGCCTTGGCGGAGGGTTGCTGGGGGGTCCCCGGCGTGGCCGCGGTCGCTCTGGCATCGGATCCCGAGCCGGCGGTGCTGGTGGCACTGCCACAGGCGGCGACCGCTCCCAGGGCCGCGGTTGCTGCGGTGGCGCTCAGCACTGTCCTGCGCGAGATGTGGCTCATCGTCTCCCCTGCCATTGCGGGCAAATAATAATGATTTCTCAATCAGCATGTCATGGAGGTGTGGTCGGATCTACCGACCCCGCCCCCCACAACAGCCCAGGACGCGGGGTGTGGGCAGCACGGATCCGTGGACTGGTGTTCTGTTGCAGTCCTGAGACAACTCCGGCCCGCCGACGGGCGTCGAAGGGCTCAGCAGCGGACGGTTGGTCAGGTCGGGATCGTTAGGTCGGGATCGTCAGGCCGAGGTCGTCAGGCCGGGATTCTCAGGCCGAGATCGAGGAGAGCCGGCGGCTGCGCCGCACCAGGCGCGCGACGGCGGCACTGATCGAGGTGGCGGCCGCGCAGGAGACCGCGAGGCTCAGCCAGGCGGTGTTGAACCAGTGGCTGTTCAGCCAGCCCAACGTCACGATGTACGCGGCCCAGACCAGCGCGGCCAGCGCGGACCAGCGCAGGAAGCGGCTCGGCTGGCTCGGCGAGTGGCCGATCGCCAGGTCGAGCACCGTCCGCCCGCCCGGCACGAACCGGGCGACGATCACCATCACGGCGGCGGCCCGGCTGGTCCGTCCGTCCAGCGACTGCTGCACCCGCCGGATGCTGGCGGCCAGCTTCGGCCGCCCCTCTATCCGCCGGCGCAGGAACGGCGCGCCGCGGCGCGCCAGGGTGAGCAGCAGGACGTCACCGAGGAAGGAGGCGACGGCGACCGCGCCGGCCAGCATGACCGGGGCGCCGTTGATCCGCTCGGTCTTCAGGACGGCCAGGACGACCAGCGTGCCGCTCGGTAGAAAGGGGAGGAACGCGTCGCCGAGAACGGCCATCAGGGCCAGGACGCAGAACCACGCCGAGCTGACGAGCTGTGTCCTGTCCAAGGTCGAACTCCCTCCAGACCGCCCGGGGGAGACTCAGGTGGCTTCGGTTCTGAACGCTAGCCGCCCAACATTTGATGCCAGCAGGCACCCCCCAAGTGGCGGGGGTCACTCTCGTTCTGAGGGCACATGCGTGAGCCCCTGGACCGGGATTACCGGTACAGGGGCTCACGGGGGTCGGGCGGAACTGGTCCAGTCCGTCAACCTTGCTGGGGAGTAAGGCGTTGGTGCGCGCTCTTCACTGGTGATCAGACTGCCGGATCCGGCGCGTGCTGCGCGAGCTCTGCGGCTGGCGAGTTCCGGCGCTGGCGTCATCCCGCCACGCCGCCGTCACGCAGCGGAGTCGGCGGGCCCGGAGGTCGAGGGGAGCAGCGGGTCGGCGTCCGCTTGCCAGGGGCGGCAGCAGAGCACGAACGCGCCCAGCGCCAGCAGCGCCGTCCCCAGGATCACGGCGGCCATCGGCAGCGCGCTGTCCTGCCCGCCGAGGCCGACCAGGGCCGGGGCGATCGCCCCGGTCAGGAACTGCAGGGTGCCCAGCAGCGCGGAGGCGGTGCCGGCGGCGTGCGGGGCGCGCTGCAGGGCCAGCGCCGAGCTCGGCGGCGTGATCACGCCCAGCGAGCCCGCCATCAGGAAGAGGCCCGCGGTGATCCCGGGCAGCCCGGTGTGCCAGACCGTCGCCATCGCCAGCAGCAGGCCGCCGGAGAGGGTGAGCAGCAGCACGCCGGTCAACTGGATCCGGTGCGAGCGGAACCGCCCGAGCAGCAGCCGGCCGGTGACCTGCGTCATGCCCACCAGGGCGGCCTCGACCAGGGCGAAGAGCAGGCTGTAGGTCTGCGCGGAGCCGTGGTAGAGGTTCTGCACCACGTACGGCGAGGCGGCTATGAAGGCGAAGAGCGCCCCGAAGCCGAAGGCGACGGTCAGCACGTAGCCGCTGAAGAGCCGGTCGGCCAGCAGCGCGCGGATGGTCCGCGCGGTGTCCGGCAGCCCGCCGCGCCGGCGCCGGGCCGGTGGCAGTGTCTCGCGGACCAGTACGGCGGAGGCCAGCAGGATCAGCACGCCGAGGCCGGCCAGCACCACGAACACCCCGCGCCAGGAGGTGAATCGCAGCACCTGGCCGCCCAGCACCGGGGCCAGCAGCGGGGCCGCGCCGGAGACCAGCATCAGGGTGGAGGCGAACCGGGCGGCCTTCAGGCCGTCGAACAGGTCGCGCACCACCGCGCGGGAGATCACGATCCCGGCCGCGCCCGACAGCCCCTGCACCACTCGGCAGGCGATCAGCAGCCGGACGTCCGAGGCGAAGGCGCAGACCGCGGTGGACAGGACGTACAGGGCGAGCCCGGTCAGCAGCGGGCGGCGCCGGCCGAGCGTGTCGCTCAGCGGCCCGGCCACCAGCTGGCCGAGCGCCAGGCCCACCAGACAGGCCGTCAGGGTCAGTTGCACCAGCGCGTCACTGGTGTGCAGGCCGACCGTGATCCGGGGCAGTGACGGCAGGTACATGTCCATCGAGAGCGGCGCCAGCGCGCTCAGCGCACCCAGTACGAGGGTCAGCAGCAGGCCGACCCGCTGGGCGCCGGTGGGCAGGGACGGTATCGCGACGGGTACGGCGGCTGTGGACTCGGTCACAGGACTCTCGGTACGAAGCAGTGGGCGGGCCACTCCGGCCCCGTCACACCGTAGGCGGTGCCGGGAGCCGGGAACACCGCGCCCCGGACTCCGGTTGTCCCCGAACGGACCGGCGGGGATCCCGCGCACCGGCAGGAGGGCACAGGCGATGAGCAACGAGGACCAGCAGACCCGCAGCGACATCCGGGGGCAGGTGCGGGGCAGCGCGCCCGCCCCGCTGTCGATCCTCGACCTGGCCACCGTCGGCGCGGGCCGCACCCCGGCGCAGGCGCTCGCCGCCACCACCGAGCTGGCCCGCAGCGCCGAGCAGTGGGGCTACCATCGGTTCTGGGTGGCCGAGCACCACGGCATGCCGGGCGTGGCGAGCTCGGCCCCCGCTGTGCTGATCGCCCACCTGGCGGCCAACACCAGCACGCTGCGGCTGGGTTCGGGCGGGGTGATGCTGCCCAACCACGCCCCGCTGGCGATCGCCGAGCAGTTCGGGCTGCTGGAGGCGCTGCACCCGGGCCGGATCGACCTGGGCCTCGGCCGGGCGCCCGGCACCGACCAGGCCACCGCCCGCGCGCTGCGCCGGGGCCTGGCCACCGAGGGCGCCGACGACTTCCCGGAGCAGCTCGCCGAGCTCACCCACTTCCTGGACGGCGACTTCCCCGCCGGCCACCCGTACCACCGGCTCACCGCGGTGCCGCGCGGCGCCGAGCGCCCGCCGCTGTGGCTGCTCGGCTCCTCCGGCTTCAGCGCGCAGCTGGCCGGCCG
Source organism: Kitasatospora sp. MAP12-44 (assembly GCF_029892095.1). Classification (NCBI taxonomy): domain Bacteria; kingdom Bacillati; phylum Actinomycetota; class Actinomycetes; order Kitasatosporales; family Streptomycetaceae; genus Kitasatospora; species Kitasatospora sp. MAP12-44. Next base: position 3,081,935 of record NZ_JARZAE010000004.1, on the reverse strand, counting down.
GCTGGGCCTGCCGTTCGCCTTCGCACACCACTTCAGCGCCGCCAACACGGTGCCCGCGCTGGAGCTGTACCGGTCGAGCTTCCGGCCGTCCGCCGTGCTGGCCGAGCCGTACGCGCTGATCGGCGTCAGCGCGGTGGCCGTGGCCGAAGGCGGCCGGGCCGAGGCGCTGCGACTGGCCAGGTCGGCGGCGCTGGGGATGCTGCGGCTGCGCCAGGGCATGCCCGGGCCGATCCCGACGCCCGAGGAGGCCGCGGCCCACCGCTACAGCCCGGCCGAGGCGGAGTTCGTGGAGTCCTGGCTGGGCAACCTCGTGCTCGGCGAGCCCGGCGAGGTGGCGGACGGACTGGAGGAGCTGCGCAAGCGCACCGGCGCCGACGAGCTGATGGTCACCTCGCACATCCACGGCCACCAGGCCCGCCACCGCTCCTACGGCCTGATCGCCGAGGCCTACGGACTCACTGCTGCGTAAGGGTCATGCGTAAGGGTCAGTGGATCCGGCCCTTGCGCAGTATGGCGGCGACCAGCTCGGCCTCGCCGGGGCGGGCGAAGTACCAGCCCTGGGCGGTGTCGCAGCCGGTCAGCCGCAGCCGCTCGGCCTGCGCGGCGCTCTCGATGCCCTCCGCCGTCACGGTCAGCCCGAGGTCGTGGGCCAGCCGGACCATCGCGCGGACGATCTGCTCGTCCGCCTCGCTGCGCCGCGAGCGCAGGTCGGGGCGGCCGGTGGGGGCCGGGTCGCGGAAGCCCTCGATGAAGGTGCCGTCCAGCTTCAGCGCGTGCACGGGCAGCCGGGAGAGGTAGGCCAGGTTGGAGTAGCCGGTGCCGAAGTCGTCGATGGCGATCCGGATGCCCATGTCGGACAGCGCCTGCAGGGCCTGCAACGGGCGGCCGCCGGGGCCGAGGACGGCGCTCTCGGTGAGCTCCAGCTGGAGCAGCCTGGCGGGCAGCCCGGTGCGCTCCAGCACCTGGGCGACGTCGGCCACCACGTCGGAGTCCCAGATCTGGCGGGCCGCCAGGTTCACGCTGACGAAGGCCTCGGTGTCCGGGAACTCGGCCAGCCACTTGCGGGCCTGCCGGCAGGACTCCTCCAGCACCCACTTGCCGAGCGGGACGATCGCCCCGGACTCCTCGGCCAGCGGGATGAAGCGGTCGGGGGAGAGCGTCCCGTAGCGGGGGTGGCGCCAGCGGACCAGCGCCTCGGCGCCGTGCACCGTGCCGTCGGCCAGGCCGACCAGCGGTTGGTACTCGACGGTGAACTCGCCGCGCTCCAGCGCCGGCCGCAGCGCGGTGGCCAGCAGCTGGCGGGTCAACTGGTGGGCGCCGCGGTCGCGGTCGTAGAGCGTCCAGCGGGCGCGGCCGTCGGCCTTGGACCAGTAGAGCGTGGCGTCGGCGTCCTTGACCAGGTCGGTCGGGCTGGTCGAGCTGACCGGCCGCTCGACCACGCCGACGCTGGCGGTGACCACCAGCCGGTGGCCCGCCACGTCGAAGGGCTGCTCCAGCACGCCCAGCAACTGGGCGGCCAGCGCGGTGAGCTGGCCGCTGTTCTCGCTGTCGACGACCAGCACGGCGAACTCGTCGCCGCCCAGCCGGGCCACCAGGTGCCCGGCGGCCTGGGCGGCATGGCGCTCCAGCCGGGCGGCGACGGCCACCAGCAGCTGGTCGCCGATGTGGTGGCCGAGGGTGTCGTTGATGGCCGCGAAGCCGTCCAGGTCGAGGTAGCAGACGCCGACCCGGCGACCGCTGCCGCCTTCGTCGGCGGTCGGCAGGCAGGCCGCGTCCAACTGTTCGAAGAAGCAGGTCCGGTTGGGCAGTCGGGTCAGCGGGTCGTGCAGCGACTCGTACTCCAGCCGGTCGCCGAGCCGGCGCTGCTCGGAGACGTCCTCCAGCATGACCAGGGTGTACAGCGGACGATTGTTGCCGTCGCGGATCAGCGAGATGGTGACGTTGCTCCACACCGCCCGGGCCGGGTCGCGGTGTTTGAGCTTCTTCTCCACCCGCACCCGGTCGCGCTCGCCGGCCACCAGCTCGCGGTAGAGCCGCTGCGGGGTGTCCTCGGGGTCGATGATGTCGTAGATGTGCGTCTGCACCAGGTCGGCGACTTCGCGGCCGATCATGTTGGCGAAGACCGGGTTGGCCTCCAGCACGCAGTCGTTGGCGTCGATCAGCGCCATGCCGATGCCCGCGTCGGCGAAGGCGGCCCGGAACCGGGACTCGCTGGCGCGCAGTGCGGCGAGCAGCTGCTCGGTGTCGGAGACGCTGGCGGTGTTCGCGGCGTTCGCGGTGTTTGCGGCGTTTGCGGTGCTCGTCGTGCTCGTAGCGCTCGCGGTGTTGGCGGCGCTCGTGGCGCTCGTGGCGCTCGCGCTCGGCGAGGAAGTGCGGCCGGCCAGCCCGACCATGGCGATGTCCAGCGGCTTCGAGCAGGTGGGGCAGAGCGCGAGCGGCAACGGCCGGGCCGCGGGCGCCGGTTCGTGGAATGCGTCCGGCACGGCAGCGCGCAGCCGACCGTCCGGTCCTGCGGTAGGGTCGAGCAACTCTTCGCGCCGCACCCCGTGGTGGTGTGCGTCGGCCCCCTCGTTCCGGCCCCGCACGGCACGCTCCCGTCCGCTGCTGACGCTGTTTCGGCCAGTGGCCCGCGCCGGGCCCGCCGACTCCCCGCACTGCTGCGAGAACTTGCGAGTGCGCCTGCTCCCCGGTAAGGGGCGAGGGCACTGTGGCCGATCATAAGGCGCGCGGAGAAGTGGCGGCCACAGCCGGCAGGGTGATTCGCCGGGTTTCGGGTGAAGCGGGCGGTAAACAGCTGCGCCCCTGGCGTACACCGGTCGGTGCGCGCCAGGGGCGTACGCGGGCCTCAGCAGGCCTCAGTGCTGGGCCGGGTCAGGCCAGCTTGGCGGTCAGCGTGATGGTGGTGCCGGACAGCGCCTGGCTCACCGGGCAGTTGGCCTTGGCGTCCTCGGCGGCCTTCTGGAAGCCCGCCTCGTCCAGGCCGGGGACCTCGCCGGTGACGGTCAGGTGGATGCCGGTGATGCCGGTGCCGGGCTGGAAGGTCACGTCGGCCTGGGTGTCCAGCTTGGTGGGCGGGGTGCCCGCGCCGGTCAGGCCGTGCGACAGCGCCATCGAGAAGCACGCCGAGTGCGCGCCCGCGATGAGCTCCTCGGGGCTGGTCTTCCCATTGGCCTGCTCCGCGCGGGAAGGCCAGGAGACCGGGTACTCGCCGATGCCGGAGGAGACGAAGGTCACTTCGCCCTTGCCCTCGATGAGCGAGCCTTCCCAAGCGGTGCGGGCGGTGCGGGTGGTAGCCACGATCGGGTTCCTCCTGTGTGGAAAGGGACTGTCGGAGTGTCAGTTCCGGTCACGCCGCCCCCACCCTACGTGTCCGGCGTTACGGACGGCAGAACGTGACCTGTGCGCCGCCGCGGTCGGTGCACGGGACCATCCGCCCGTACGGCGTGTCGAAGGGCTCGCGCACGAGGCGCCCGCCGAGTTCGCGGACCTGGGCCGCCGCGCGGTCGGCGTCGGCCACCGCGAAGTACGTCGACCAGTACGGCTGCGCGACGGCTGTCCGGTAGCGCCCGCAGACCGGGGTTTCCGGCGCGGCGGGCAGGCGCCAGTCGGTGTAGTCGAAGTCCGCGCCGTCGCCGATCTGCTCCTGGCGGTAGGGGAAGAGCTGGGCGTAGAAGGCGTCGGCCACCGCGCCGTCGGGGGTGTTGAGCTCGTTCCAGCACATCGCGCCCGGCTCGCCGTAGAGGGCGGCGCCGATGTGCCCGGCGGGCTGCCAGAAGCCGACCGAGGCGCCGGTCGGGTCGAAGGCGAAGGCCATCCGGCCGGCGCCGGGCACGTCGTGCGGGCCCATCACCGGTTTGCCGCCCGCCGCGTCGACCTTGCCGTAGACCGTGTCGAGGTCGCTGGTCGAGAGGTAGACGTTCCACATCGTCGGCAGCTGCTCACCGCCGGGCGGCGGCGGCATCAGGGCGGCGACGGGCCGGCCGCCGCTGAGGCACATCTGGTAGCCGCCGTATTCCGGGCCGTTGTCCTGGAACTCCCAGCCGAGGATCGGCCCGTAGAAGGCCCGGGCGCCGGCCGGGTCGGAGGTGGTCAGGTCGGTCCAGCAGGGGGCGCCGTCGGGGTAGGAGTCGCGCATGGGCATGGTCGGGTGGGCCTTTCTCGCAGCGGACCGGTCCGACCGGAGGTCGGGCGGGGCGGGGTGAATCCGTGCGGTCAGAATCGGCCCGGTCGTGACGGAGCGCAACATCTTCGTGGCGGACGGTGGTATGCCGGTGTGTCTCACCGGACTGGTCCACCATGCGGACGATCACCGTAATCGGCGCGATTCGTCGGTCGACGTGCTGTTAGATTTGCCCGGCCCAAGCCAGCCCAGCCCCGGCCCAGCCTGCCGGAAAGCCCGAACCGGAGCGGACGCGATGACGGAGCAGCCCACCCCCGACCAGGCCTCCTCGCTGGAGGAGGTCGACGAAGCCGTCCGGGCCGAGTTGGCCGGCCTGCGCCAGAGCATCGACAACATCGACGCCGCCGTGGTGCACATGCTCGCCGAGCGGTTCAAGGCCACCCAGCAGGTCGGCCGGCTGAAGGCGGCGCACAAGCTGCCGGCGGCCGACCCGGCGCGCGAGCGGGACCAGATCGAGCGGCTGCGCGAGCTGGCGAACGGGGCCCACCTGGACCCGGTCTTCGCGGAGAAGTTCCTCAACTTCATCATCGCCGAGGTGATCCGCCACCACGAGGCGATCGCGCGCTCGTAGCTCCTGGCTCGTAGCTCCTAGCGGAGTGTCGGGGCTGGGCGGTCGTGTTCGGGTTCCGGCTCGGTGGCGGGTTCGGGCGCGGGTGCCGTCGAGCGGCCGGCCTGGGCGGCGAAGGCGCCGGTCAGCACCAGCAGGCCGCCCACCAGCTGCGGTCCGCCGAGATGCTCGCCGAGCAGGACCCAGGCCAGCACGGTGGCGACCACCGCCTCCACGTTCGCGATCACCCCGGCCACCGGCGGCGACAGGTAGCGCACGGACAGCACGCCGGTGAGATAGGCCAGCACCGTCGCCACCAGCACCATCCAGGCCGCGGGCAGCAGGGCCGGGATCCGGTGCCCGTTCATGGTGACGTCCCCGGCCAGCCGGCCCCAGTCGGCCGTCCACGGCTGGGTGACCGCGGTCAGCACCACGGCCCCGATCAGCAGCCCGTAGGCGCTCACGGCCAGCGGGTGGACCGGGTTGTCGCCCTGGCTGCCGGCGTCCGCGAGGACGAAGTAGCCGCACTGGCAGCAGGCCGACGCCAGGGCGAAGAGGACGCCGAGCGGGTCGAGGGTCATCCCGTTCCAGGCCTCCACCACGCAGACCAACCCCGTCAGCGCGACCGCGGCCCCGATCGCCGAGCCCCGGCTCACCGGCTTGCGCTGGACCAGGCGGACGTAGCCGAGCAGCAGCAGCGGGCCGAGGTACTCGATCAGCAGCGCCACCCCGACGGGTATCCGGGATATCGCGGCGAAGTAGCACGCCTGCACCCCGGTGACCCCGAGCAGGCCGAACCCCAGCAGCAGGGCCGGCCGCTGCCGGACCACGGCGCGGTGGCGCCAGGCCACCGGCAGCAGGATCACGGCGGCCGCGGCGGAGCGCAGCCACGCCACGTGCAGCGGTGACAGGCCGGCGTCGATCAGCGGCTTGGCCGCCGTGCCGGAGCCGCCGAAGGCGCAGGCCGAGATCAGCGCGAGGGTGAGCCCGCTGGCGCGGCGGGAGGGTGGGGCGGCGGGCGTTGAGCTGGACATCGGGGCATTGTGCCACTTTGGCCGGGTTGGTCGGATTGGCGTCTCGAATTCGGCACCGGTAGGCTTTTTGTCCCCTTTTGATCGGTCCTGGCCAGACTGGAATCCGATGTCCGAGACGGTGAAGACGAGCCCGATGACCTCGATGACCTCGATGCCCCCCGGCGGCGGGCGGCTGCTGCGGATCGACGGCGCCGCGCTGCACGTGCTGTGCGAGGGCAGCGGGCCGGTCTGCGTGCTGGCCAGCGGGCTCGGCGGCGTCTGGTTCGACTGGGATCACGTGGTCCGCCGGCTCGTCGCGCACCGCACCGTGGTCCGCTTCGACCGCCCCGGCTACGGCCTCAGTGCCCCCGCCCCGCCCGGCCGCGACGTCCCGAGCGCGGCCGGTGAGGCAGAGCGGATCCGGCGGATCCTGGACGCCCTCGGCCTGACCGGCCCGTGCACCGTCGCCGGGCACTCGCTGGCCGCGTTCCACGTCGAGGCGTTCGCCCGGCTGTACCCCGAGCGCACGGCCGGCCTCGTCCTGCTGGACGGCAGCACCGAACCCGAGCCCCGCCCGCGCCCGCTGCCGGCCGTACGCACCGCCGCGGCGCGGACGACCGCCCGGCTGATGACCGCCGCCGCGCTGCCGTACCTGGCCGGGCCGACCGGCCGGCGGCTGGTGGTGCGGGCCTGCACCGTGCGGCGCCGCGACCCGGCGCCCGACGCGCTGGTGCGCCGCTGCTACCGCCCCGGCCGCGCGCTGGCCGCCGTCCTGCTGGAGAACACCCACTACCTGGACGTCGCGGCTCAGCTCGCCGCGCTGCGCACCCGGGCGCCGCTGCCGGACGTCCCGGTGACCGTACTGGCCGCGTACGACCGCAGCGGCTCGCGGCGGGCGCTGGACTGGCTGCGGCGCCAGGAGCGGCTGGCCGAGCAGCTGGGCGGGACGCTGCGGATAGCCGCCCCGGCCCGGCACCTGCTGATGCTGGACCGCCCGGAAGCGGTGGCGGCCGCGGTACTGGACGGCGGCTGAGGTCAGTCTGCTGCTGTGGCCGGCACCCGGGTGAGCGGCAGCCAGAGCCGCACCGCGAAGCCGCCGTCCGCCGCGGGCTCGGCGCTGATCGTCCCGTCCAGCAGCGCGGCGCGCTCCCGCAGGCCCACCAGGCCGTGCCGTCCGCCCGGCAGCTGGGGCTGTTCGGCGCGCAGGTTGGGCGCCGCGTTCTGGATCTGGACCCGCAGGGAGTCCCCGCCGATCTGCACCAGCACCTGGGTCGGCGCGCCCGGCGCGTGCTTGCGGACGTTGGTCAGCGCCTCCTGCACCGTCCGGTACGCGGTGCGCTCGACGGGCTCCGGCAGCGCGCGGTCCGTCTCGCCCTCGACCAGCAGCGTGGCCGCCACCTCGGCGGCGGCCACCAGGCGCGGCAGATCGGCGAGTTTGGGCTGCGGGACGAGCTCGGTGGGCCCCGCGCCGGCCGCCCGCAGCACCAGGATCATGCTGCGCAACTCCTCCAGGGTGGCCACCGCGAGCTTGCGCAAGGTGCCTGCCACCTCCTTGACGTGCGGGTCCTTGGTCGTCACCTGGAGCGCCCCGGCCTGCACCGCGATCAGTCCCGCCTGGTGCGAGACCACGTCGTGCATCTCGCGGGCGATCCGGGCGCGTTCCGCGGCGACCACGGTCTTGGCGTAGAGCGCGCGCTCGTGGTCGCGCAGGACGGCCAGCTCGGCGACCCGCTCCGAGAGGTCCTTGCGGGTCTGCGCGAGCAGCCCGAGCACCACCGGGCCGGTGCCCAGCATGGCCGCGTAGATGAGGTGCTGGGTGATGTCGCTCGCCGTCTCCAGCTTGAAGTCGGTGATCGGCCAGGGCAGGAAGCTGCCGACCGTCACCGCCAGCGCGACGAGTGCCTTCTGCCAGGTCGGCCGCCTGGTTCCGGCCACGCTGCAGGCCGCGACCATGGCGGCGACCATCGCGTTGCCCGCGTACAGCCCCGGCAGGGTGGCCAGCAGGACGGTCAGTGGAAAGCGTCGCCGGAGCACCAGCACGGCCGCCGCGACCAGCGAGACCGCGAAGTGCCAGTCGCGCGGGGGCGGGAAGTTCAGCACCGCGTCGAGGCCGGCCGTGACCACCAGGACCAGGTCGACCGCCCAGGCGTGCCATCGTCGCTGCGGCTGCCACACCCTGCGGACCAGCCGCTCGGCTCGGCTGCCGCCGGTCCGTATCGGCGCTGTCTGTCTGGGAATCGTGCCACTCCTGTTCTGACGTGGGACTGCTGCTCCGCCCGGGTGGAGCTGGTGGAGCTGGTGGAGCTGGTGGGGCTGGTGGAGCGGGGGGACGGTGGACCAGGGCTTCGGGTGGTGACAGGGTTGATGGGTCAGCCAGTGTTCCGGTCTGTCCAGGAAGGTGGCGAAATACCATGGCTGAGCATCCGCATGCCGCACTGATCCGCAAGGGCTACGCGGCGTTCTCGCGCGGCGACATGGAGACCCTCGGTGGGATCATGACGTCCGACTGTACGCACCACGTGCCGGGAAGTCACCAGCTGTCCGGCGACTTCAAGGGCCGGGACGCCGTCCTCGGCTACTACGGCAAGCTTGCCTCCGAGACCGGCGGCTCCCTGCGGGTCGAGCTGCAGCAGGTCCTCGTCGACGGCCGGGGACACGCGATGGCGATGCACCGGATCACCGCCGAGCGGGGCGGCAAGAGCATCGACATGGCCGGCGGCATCGTCTTCCGGGTGGTGGGAGAGAAGGTCACCGACCTCGACGAGTGTGTCGAGGATCTCGCTGCTTCGGACGACTTTTGGTCCTGACCCGGTCGCGGCTACGGCTGGGATACGACTGAGGGCGTCCCCATCGGAATGGGGACGCCCTCAGTCGTACTGGTGTTTCACGGTGCGCCGCCAGGGACTCGAACCCCGGACCCGCTGATTAAGAGTCAGCTGCTCTAACCAACTGAGCTAGCGGCGCTTGTTTCAACGCGGAGAACATTACCTGATCAGCGGCGGAACTCCGAATCCGAGGTGGCGGGGGTGTCCTGTTGAGCGGGCGGCTCCGGTCAGGGAGCGGTCAGGAACCGGCGGCGAGGCGCAGGCCGAAGCCGACGATGGCGGTGCCGGTGATCCGGTCGAGGAGACGGCGGGCGGCGGGTCGCTGGAGCTTGACCCGCAGGGCCCGGGCGAAGCCGACCAGCACCGTCGACCAGAGCAGGCCGAGCAGCACGTGCACACAGGTCAGCAGCACGCCGGTGGTGAAGTGCGGCGCGCCGGCCGGGATGAACTGCGGCAGCACGGCCACGTAGAAGACTCCCATCTTCGGGTTGAGCAGGTTGGTCACCGTGCCCTGGCGCCAGCCGCCGTACCAGGAGTCTGCGCTGTCCACGCCGTCCACGTTGTCGGTGGGGTCGGCCTCGGCCGGGGTGCGGCGGCGGGTGTTCCAGAGCATCCGGGCGCCCATCCACAGCAGGTAGCAGGCGCCGCTGACGCGCAGCGCGTCGTAGGCGAGGTGGGAGGCGGTCAGCAGTGCGGTGACGCCGAGCGAGGTGAGCGCCCCCCACAGCAGCGTGCCGGTCTGGATGCCCAGCACGACGCCCCAGGCCCGGCGGCGCCGGCCGAGGGCGGCGGTGCGCAGGATGAGCGCGCTGTCCAGGCCGGGGGTGAGCGTGAGGAGGCCGACGACCAGGGCGAAGGACCACAGTGCGGTGGTGAGGGTCATGGCTCGTCACCGTATCGCCGGCGCGGGCTGCGCTCCCGGGCGGGTTCTCCCCCTGCCCGCTTTCGGGCAGGGGGAGTTGGGGGGATCACGGTCAGGAGGCGGGGGCCTTGGTTCGCAGGATCTCGATGAAGGCGCGCAGCCAGGCGGGGTGGTCCGGCCAGGCGCGACCGGAGACCAGCACGCCGTCCACGACCGCCTCACCGTCCTCGTAGGTGGCGCCGGCCGCCGCGACATCGGGCTCGAGCGCCGGGTAGGCGGCGGTGCGCCGGCCGCTCAGCACGCCGGCCGCGGCGGTGATCAGCGGGCCGTGGCAGAGCTGCGCGACGGGCTTCTCGGAGCTGAAGAAGTGCTGGACGATGCGCTGGAGGTCGGCGTTGTTGCGCAGGTACTCGGGGGCCCGGCCGCCGGGGATCACCAGCGCCGCGTACTCGGCCGGGTCGACCTCGGCGAAGGCCAGGTCGGCCGGCCAGGTGTAGCCGGGCTTCTCGGTGTAGGTGTCGAAGCCGTCCTCGAAGTCGTGGACCACGAACTGGAGCTTCTTGCGGGCCGGCGCCGCGATGTCGACCTGGTAGCCCTCCTCGCGCAACCGCTGGTACGGATACAGCACCTCCAGCGACTCCGCCGCGTCCCCGGTGACGAGCAGGATCTTCACAGCCATGGCCGGCCTCAATTCTGATGCTGGGTCAACTGTCGTCACAGTACTGCCCCGAGTGGTCACAGGCAGTGCCGATGGTCAACCTCGCGCACCAGCGCTCCGGTGCGCAACAGGGCGCACCGACCGGGTGGTCACTTGCCGGCGCCCACGGGGTCCACCGTGATGGCGGGGCTGGAGCCGCTGTCGGCGGGAACGTTGAAGCCGAGTGACATGGTGTGGGAGTGCGTCTCGTTCGGCGGGGTGACCACGGCGCTGGTGAACGTCACCCCACTGCCGCCGGTGTTGTTCACCGGGTAGTGCAGGGTGAAGTTGGTGGTCTGCCCGGGCGAGAGGCTGACCGTGGGCACGGCCATCGTGCTGCGCACCGCGCTGACCGTGCCGTACTGGCTCTTGAGGTCCACGCCGGGGAAGCCGTGCAGCGAGCAGGTCGTGGACCCGACGTTCTTCAGGTTGATCAGCACCTCGCCCTGCGCCATGCCCCCGGAGCTGCTGAACGACAGGTTCACGGTGTGGCAGTCCGCCCCCGCCGAGGAGCCGGCCCCCGTGCCGGAGCCCTTTCCGGCGGAGCTGGAGCCGGTCGGAGTGGTCGACCCGTTCGACGCCGAGGTGGTGCCCCCCGTGGAGGACTGCGTGGCGTTCGAGCCGGTGGAGGAGGAAATCGTGGCGCTGACCGAACCGTTGGGACCGCACGCGGTCAGCATCAGCCCCGCGGCGACGAGCACGGTAGCCGACAGACCCTGGCGGGCGATCTTCGTACGCATGGTGTCCCTCTTTCGCTTTCGGTGTCGTCGCCCCGCATCCGGTGGCGACGTGTCCGGTCCGACCCGCGGATAAACGCGATCACCGGCGGCAGCAACGACTTTGGCACGCACAATCGCCCAGATCAGCGCCTGTTACGGCCCTGTAGCACAACGTCATAGACCTGACGACAATCGACACCCGAGCATTGCCCAAGCCATCGGCGTCGCCTATTTCGAGCAGGTGTTCCGGCCCGCGGCGGCGTGCACGTCAATGGACGCCGCTATCGCGCGGGCCGTCCCACCCGCTGAGTACCGTTCGATCAGCGGCAGTTGGAGTTCGTTGTGTGGGTCGATCACCCGGCACAGCCGTGTTCGGCGTCGAGGTTGGCTTTGGCTACGCGGCCGCGCAGGGTCGAGGGGTGGTTCATGGGTTCAGTCCGGGCGGTTCGGCGTCCCCGGTGGATGGAACGGCCGGCGGGTCGCCCAGGAGGGACGTGAGTTCCACGCCCAGCCCCTTGGCGAGAGCGTGCAGCGTCGGAAGTCGAGCGGAGTGCTTGCGCTTCTGCTCCAGTTTCTTTACGACATCGGCGGACACCCCCGATTTCTCCGCCAGCCCTTCCTGCGTCAGGCCGGCCAACCGGCGCAGCCGGGACAGCCGGTCCCCGAGGTGTTCATTCGCCATGCATCAGACGGTACGCCCGCTCACGCGTGGGACGCGGAGAGGTGGACCGTGCGCAGGCGGGTGAAGGCGGTGGGGGTTGGGCGGTGGGGGAGGAAGTCCTTGATCTGCTGGGCGCATTGGCGCGGGGTCGCCGTGCTGGTGTCGCATTCCAGGTCGTAGTCGCCGTGGCTGTGGACCAGGTCGTACTGGAGTGCTGCCAGGCCCGCCGGGCGGTCGCCCCGGGCCTGCTCGCGGCGGGTCAGTTCGTCCAGCGAGCAGTGGACGCCGACGAACAGCACGTCCTCCGGTCGCAGCACGGTCAGGCAGTCGAGCAGCCGCCACGGCTCGCTCAGCACATGGTCGACCACGACGTCGTTGCCCACCTCGGCCATGGCCGCGATCGAGCGGTGGAAACCCAGCCTGGTCCGCCGCAGTGCGGCGTCGAGCTCCTCCGCGTCGAGCGCCCGCTTGGTGCGGGTCGCGTTGAAGCCGTCCACCGCCAGGTGGAAGAAGACGCCGTCGTCCAGGATGTCCAGGAGTTCCCGAGCGATGCTCGTTTTCCCTGAGCTGGACGTGCCGTTGAGGAAGATGATCCGACCAGGTTCCATATCGCTAATGATCTCAGTACGCGCGGGCACCGGGTGGGGTGGGTGCGCGTTGGTCATAGCGGGACGGCACGGAGGAGTGGTGATGGGCGGCGAGGAGATTCCGCAGGGGCGGGACTGGGACGAGGTCGAGCTGAACGAGGATTTCGTGCGATCGGCGCCGGTGGCCGAGCCGTCCGGTCGCGCGCGGATGCTGGCCGCCCGCTGGCGGCGCGAGGCGCCCGAGCCGCAGCCGTGGCGTGCGGACCGTCCGCCGGCGGGCTGGTTCTGGGGCCGCGCGCGCAAGCCCCGCCGCTGGCGCCGCTGAGCGGGGGAGGTGAGCGGGGGAGGGGGGAAATGGAGGGGCGGAAACGCCGTAGGGCCCCTCGCCTGAGCGAGGGGCCCTACGGTTGTCTGTGCGCCGCCAGGGACTCGAACCCCGGACCCGCTGATTAAGAGTCAGCTGCTCTAACCAACTGAGCTAGCGGCGCGTGCTGACCCCGAGAACATTACACGCAGATGAGGGATACGCCGAATCGTGGTGGCGCGGCCACAGGGAGTCATCGGGACAGCGGGTAGTGGCAGGCGGCGGCGTGGTCGGCGTCCGGGGCGGCGTCCAGCAGGGTGGGGGAGTCCTGCTCGCAGCGGGTGCGCAGGTCCGGGGCGAGTGCGGTGTAGACGGCGCAGCGGCTGCGGAAGCGGCAGCCCGCGCGGCGCTCGGTGGGGCTCGGCGGGTCGCCGGCCAGCAGGACGCGGGTCCGGGCGCGCTCGGCGACCGGGTCGGGCAGCGGGACGGCGGAGAGCAGGGCGCGGGTGTAGGGGTGGCGCGGGGCGTTGAAGACCTCGTCCACCGCGCCCTGCTCCACCGTGCGGCCCAGGTACATCACGCTGACCCGGTCGGCCAGGTGCCGGATCACCGACAGGTCGTGCGAGACGAACAGGTAGGCCAGGCCGAGCTCGGCCTTCAGTCGCTGCAGCAGGTTCAGCACGCCGGCCTGGATCGAGACGTCGAGGGCGGACACCGGCTCGTCCAGCACCAGGAGTTGCGGCTCGACGGCCAACGCCCGTGCGATGGAGATGCGTTGGCGCTGACCGCCGGAGAACTCGTGTGGGTAGCGGGCCGCGTGGTCGGCCTCCAGGCCTACCAGGCGCAGGAGTTGGGGGATCCGCTGGGCGATCGAGTCCTTCGGTGCGCCCTGGGCGCGCAGCGGTTCGGCGATCACGTCGCCGATCGGCATCCGCGGGTCGAGGCTGGCCATCGGGTCCTGGAAGACGATCTGCAGCTGGGCGCGCAGCCGGTGCGCGGTGGACCGGTCCAGGGCGGCGGTGTCCTGGCCGAGCAGTTCGATCCGGCCCGCCTCGGGCTTGGCCAGGCCCAGCACCTCGAACAGCGTGGTCGACTTGCCGGAGCCCGACTCGCCCACCAGGCCCAGGGTTTCGCCGCGCCGTACGTCCAGCTCGACGCCGTCGACGGCGTACACCTCGCCGACCTTGCGCTTGAAGACGGCGCCCTTCAGGACGGGGAAGGTCTTGGTCAGTCCGGTGACCCGCAGCACCGGCTCGCGGTCCTCGCGGGAGGGGGGCAGGGCGGCTGGCGGGACCGCGGGTACGGGGTAGACCTCGGCGGGGGCGGGGCGCCGCTCGGCCAGCTTGTCGGCCCGTATGCAGGCGGCCAAGTGGCCGTCCGCGCCGGTGAGTTCCGGCTCCGCGGTGCGGCAGCGGTCCTCGGCCAGCGGGCAGCGCGGGGCGAACGGGCAGCCGGTGGGCAGCTGGGCGGGGGCCGGCGGGTTGCCGGGGATCGGGACGAGCGGGCCGCCGCGCGCGTCCAGCCGCGGGACGGCGCCGATCAGCCCGAGCGTGTAGGGGTGGCGGGGAGCGGCGAACAGCTCGTCCACCTCGGCGCTCTCCACCACCCGCCCGGCGTACATCACCGCGACCCGGTCGGCCATCTGGGCGATCACCCCGAGGTCGTGGCTGACCAGCACCAGCGCGGCGCCGGTCTCCCGCTGGGCGGTCCGGAGCACGTCGAGCACCTGCGCCTGGATGGTGACGTCCAGCGCGGTGGTGGGCTCGTCGGCGAGCAGGATGTCCGGTTCGTTGGCCACCGCCATCGCGATCATCGCGCGCTGGCGCATGCCGCCGGAGAACTCGTGCGGGAAGCTGTCGAGTGCGCGGAGCGGGTCCGCGATGCCCACCAGGTCCAGGAGTTCGGCCGCCCTGCGGCGGGCGGCGGCCTTGTCGACGCGCTGGTGGACCTGCACCGCCTCGGCGATCTGGTCGCCGATCCGGTAGACCGGGGTGAAGGCGGAGAGCGGGTCCTGGAAGACCATCGCGATCCGGCTGCCGCGGATCCTGGCCAGCTCGCGGTCCGGCAGCCCGACCAGCTCGCGGCCGTCCAGCAGGACCGAGCCGCCGACGGCGGCGGTGCCCGGCAGCAGGCCGAGTACCGCCAGCGCGGTGACCGACTTGCCGGAACCGGACTCGCCGACGATGCCGAGCGTCTCCCCCCGGCGCAGCGCGAGGTCGACGCCGCGGACGGCCGCGGTGGCGGCCCGGCCACGGGCTCCGGCGAACTCGACGCGCAGGTCGCGGACGGTCAACAGCGCTGCGGGGGAGGTCATCGGGAGCCTTTGGGAGTGCGGTGGGAGCGACGGGTGGTGCGACGGGAGGGTGTGCGGCCGGCCTCGGCGGTCGGGTCGAGCGCGTCCCGCAGGCCGTCGCCGATCAGGTTGACCGCCAGCACGAAGAGCACCAGCAGCCCGGCCGCGAAGTAGAACATCCAGGGATAGGTGGGCGCGGCGTCCGTCCCGTCGGCGATCAGGGTGCCGAGCGAGACGTCCGGCGCCTTCACGCCGAAGCCGAAGTAGGAGAGCGCGGTCTCACTCATCACCGCGCCGCCGACCGCGATGGTGGCGTCCACGATCAGGTAGGAGGCGGCGTTCGGCAGGATGTGCCGCAGGATGATCCGCAGCGGCCGCACCCCCATGAACTGGGCGGCGCGCACGAATTCGCGCTCCTTGAGGGAGATCGTCATCGAGCGCACCACCCGCGCGGTGATCATCCAGTTGAAGGCGGCGAGCAGCACCACGAAGGCGATCCAGCCGGTGTTCTTCAGTCGCGGCGAGATGATGGTGATCACCAGGAAGCTGGGGAAGACCAGCATCAGGTCCACGAAGAAGATCAGCACCCGGTCGGTCCAGCCGCCGAAGTACCCGGCGCAGGCGCCGACCAGCCCGGCCACCACCGTCGAGAGCAGTGCCACCAGCAGGCCGATGATCAGTGACTTCTGCAGCCCGCGCAGGGTCTGCGCGTAGACGTCCTGGCCGAGCCCCCCGGTGCCGAACCAGTGGGTGGCGGAAGGGGGTTGGCGCAGCGCCGCGTAGTCGATGTCGGTATATCTCCAGTGCGTCAGGTACGGCCCGACAAAGGCCAGCAGGAAGAGCAGCAGCACGATCACCGTGCCGACCAGCACCCCCCGCGCGGCCAGCAGCCGCCCGAGCACCAGTCGGCCGCGGCCGGAGCGCACCGCCCGCTCGGGGGTCGGGGGCGCGTTGTCGATCACTGCGTCGGCGGTGGTCACGGTCGGTCCGGCTCCCGTCATCAGTGCCGGACCCTCGGGTCCAGCGCGGCGTGCAGCGCGTCGGCCAGGAAGCCCGAGGCCAGCACCACCACGGCGGCGAAGAGGTTGACCGCGATCACCGCGTTGGTGTCGTTCTCGTTGATCGCGTTGATGAACCACTCGCCCATGCCGTGCCAGCCGAAGATCACCTCGGTGAAGGTGGCGCCGGTCAGGATGCCGAGGAAGCTGTAGGCGAAGAGTGTGGACATCGGGATGACGGCGGTGCGCAGCCCGTGCTTGACCAGCGCCCGGCGCCGGCTGAGGCCCTTGGCCTGGGCGGTGCGCAGGTAGTCGGAGCCGAGTACGTCGAGCATCGTGCCGCGCTGGTAGCGGCTGTAGGTGGCCAGGCCGCCGAGCGCCAGCGACAGGGTCGGCAGCAGCAGGTGGACGGCCCAGTCGGAGAGGTGCGCGCCGAGACCGCCGCTCAGTCCGGGGGTCTCGTAGCCGGTGAAGTTGATCAGCTGGTGGCCGGAGGCCTGGTTGAGCGCGATGGCGCCGTTCTTCAGGAAGAGCGCCATCAGGAAGACCGGGGTGGACAGCACCACGAATGAGAAGACCGTCAACGCCCGGTCGGAGACCCGGTATTGGCGCACCGCGCTCCAGGCGCCGCCGGCCACCCCGAGCAGCATGCCCAGCAGGCTGCCGATCAGCATCAGCCGCAGCGAGACCCAGACCCGGCGGCCGAACTCGGCGTTGATCGAGGTGTCGTGGATGCTGCGGCCGAGGTCGCCGTGCAGCACCAGGCCGCTCGCCCAGTGGCCGAACCGCTCGACCACCGGGGTGTGGTCGTTGATCCCGAGCTCGGTGAGCTGGCGGTCGACGGAGGCGGCCGACGGGCGGGGCTGCTTGGCCTCGAAGTAGGCGCGCGGGTTGAGCGAGGCGCTGGAGAGCGCGTAGGCGAGGAAGACCGAGACGACCAGGAGGACCAGGTAGTAGGCGAGACGCTTCGCCAGATAGCGGAGCATCAGCGGCGCCAGAGCCGACGGGGCCTGATCATCATGACGTTTTGCCTTCGCTCTCGGGGTGTTTGGAGCAGGTTCGTGCAGCGGAATTCTGTGACCGGCGGTCGGCCCGGTCAATACCCGTGCAGCGAGCCGCTTCGCGGGATATGCGAAGCGGCAGATCAGAGTCTTGCAGTGCTCTGCTGACGGGGTATGTCGGCAGTGTTTCGGCGCATTTCGATTCGATCAGTTCTGAACACCGACCCCTGGTGGGCGAACTGATCCGCTGTTACCTTCTGCTGGCTGGACACCGACTTGGCTGCCCACGCTCAAGCGCCGCCACACCTGGCGGCGGACACCTGTTTGAGAACCTGGGGGAACCCCGCCATGGCCGTCACCGCCCCGCGTCGCCGCAGACTCGCCCGTTCGACGACGGCAGCCACCGCCACCGCCCTGGTGCTGCTGGTCGCCGGCTGCAGCTCCAGTGGTTCGGGGGCCGGCGCCGGCGCGACCAAGAGCGCCCAACCGGGCCTGCAGAGCAGCGACATCAACCCGCAGCCGCTGGCCCAGGTCAAGGACGGCGGCGAGCTGCGGCTGCCGCTCGAGCAGTGGATCGACCAGTGGAACCCGATCCAGGTGGACGGCACGTACGGCGACTCGGTCGAGATCATGAAGATGATCGAGCCGGAGCTCTTCCGGGTGGACACCACCGGCACCTTCCAGCCGGTGGCGGACTTCCTGGTCTCCGCCAAGGTGGTCTCCACCTCGCCGCAGGTGGTGCTCTACACGCTCAACCCGAAGGCCAAGTGGTCGGACGGCAAGGCGCTGAGCTACCTGGACTTCAAGGCCGAGTGGCAGGCCGCCAACGGCACCAACCCGGCCTTCAACGTCTCGTCCACCACCGGCTACGACCAGATCAGCGACGTCTCGCAGGGCGCCGACCCGACCCAGGTCAAGGTCACCTTCAGCAAGCCCTTCGCCGACTGGCAGAACCTGTTCTACCCGCTGCTCCCGGCCGCCGGCATCTCCACCCCGGACCAGTTCAACAAGGGCTGGATCGAGAACGTCCCGATCACCGGCGGCGCCTTCAAGATCGGCAGCCAGGACAAGGCCGCGCAGACCATCACCGTCGTGCCGGACCCCAACTGGTGGGGCACCAAGCCGAAGTTGGACAAGTTCACCTACCGGGTGCTGTCCAGCTCGGCGATCACCCAGGCGTTCCTGAACAACGAGATCGACGTGGCCAGCGCCGGTCAGGCGGACACCTACAGCCAGCTCAAGGCCGACGCCGACGCGGTGATCCGCTCGGCCAGCCCGTGGGACGAGGTGCACATCTCGCTCGGCTCCAACGGCCCGCTCGCCGACCTGCACGTGCGCCAGGCGATCGACAAGGCGGTCGACCGCGACGCCCTGATCAAGGTGATGAACCAGGGCGTCCCGGTGGCGTTCCCGAAGCTCGGCAACCACATCCTGATGACCAACCAGGCCGGCTACCAGGACAACTCCGGCACCTGGGGCACCTATGACCTCGCCGCGGCCCAGAAGCTGCTGACCGACGCCGGCTGGCAGGACGCCGGGGCCGGCAAGCCGCGGACCAAGGACGGCCAGACGCTGGAGCTGCACTTCGTCGTCTCGCAGGGCTCCTCGCAGGCGACCGCCGACATGGCCGCCGCCACCGCGAACATGCTGCTGCAGGCCGGCATCAAGCTCGACGTGGACCGGGTGCCGGACAACGACTTCTTCGAGAAGTACGTCAACGTCGGCAAGTTCGACCTGGCGAGCTGGCGCAACACCGGCTCGTTCCCGCCCTCGGCGATCATCCCGTCCTACCAGGAGCCGGTCGGCGACAACGTCTTCTCCAACTACTCCAAGCTGAGCACGCCGGAGATCGACAGTCTGCTGAAGCAGGCCGCCGCCACCCTGGACCCGGTCGCCGCTGCCAAGCTCTACAACCAGGCGGACGCCGACATCTGGGCGCTGGGTCACACCATCGAGCTCTACCAGCGCCCGAGCGTAGGCGCTTACCGCAAGGGCCTGGCCAACTACGGCGCCTCCGGGCTCGCGGACTTCGACTACACGGCGGTGGGTTGGCAGAAGTAGCCGGCCGCCCGTACGCGGGCAGCCTGCGGTGCTGTCGGGCAGCGCGGTGATCACGAGCCCGGTGCGACAGGGAGGCAGCGGTGCCGCCCCCGTCGTCGCCGATCCGGCCTTGACCTTCCGCGTTGCCCGCAGGACGCCCTTCCCGTCGTTCCACTGAGCAGGAATGTAGTCGGGCGCCGCGGTCCCGCGCAGTCGGCCGCGCGGGGCGCGCCCGGTGGTGGGCTTGCTGTCACCCGGTTCGCGCACTGCGGCGTCAACTCTCCTTGACAGCGGCGGCTGTTCGGCGCTTGTCGGCGCGTACGCTCGGCGGCCGGGGTTGCGCGAGCCAGGTGACCGGCCCCGGGGTCTGCGGGCGCGGTGCGTGCGCCCGCTGGTCCGGGGTGCCACCATCGCGGGAGTCGCCCGTCCGACGTCCCGAGAGGGCCCCGATGACCGCAGGACCCGCCCCCGCCACGCCCGCGGATCCGGTGGTGCGCCGCATGGTGCGCCGCAGCCGGGCGGAGGCGCACCGGGCGTCCACCCCGCTGGAGCTCTTCTTCGACCTCTGCTTCGTGGTCGCGGTCGGCCAGGCCGGCCGGCAGCTGGCGTTGGCGCTCGGCGAGGGGCACCTGCGGGTGGCGCTGGTCGGCTATGTGTTCAGCTTCTTCGCCGTGTGGTGGGCCTGGATGAACTTCACCTGGTTCGCCTCGGCCTATGACTGCGACGACGTCCCGTACCGGATCACCACCCTGGTGCAGATCACCGGCGTGCTGATCCTGGCGGCCGGCATCCCGCGGCTCTTCACGGGCGGCGGCTACGGGCTGTCGGTGGCCGGTTATGTGGTGATGCGCCTGGCGATGGTGACGCAGTGGCTGCGCGCCGCGCAGGGGGAGAGCGGCGCGGCGCGGACGATGGCGCGGCGCTACGCGGCCGGGATCACGCTGGTGCAGCTGGGCTGGGTGCTGTTGCTGCTGGTGCCCCACACGGTGACGCCGTACCTGATCCCGCTGGGCGTGCTGGCCGAGTTGGCGGTGCCGGCGCTGGCCGAGCGGTCGGTGCAGACCAGCTGGCACCCCGGGCACATCTCCGAGCGCTACGGGCTCTTCACCCTGATCGTGCTCGGTGAGACGGTCTCGGCGGCCACCGTCGCCGTGCAGGCGGCCGTCGACGAGCACGAGGCGCTGGGCAAGCTGGTGCCGATCGCGATCGGCGGCATCCTGCTCTGCTTCTCCGCGTGGTGGATCTACTTCGCCCGCCCGGTGCACGAGCACCTGCGCTCCAACCGGCAGGCCTTCCTCTGGGGTTATGGGCACTATCTGATCTTCGGATCGGCGGCGGCGATCGGCGCGGGACTGGAGGTCGCCGTCGAGTACGCGGTCGGCGCCGCGCACATCTCCGCCACCGCCGCCACCGCCGCGGTGACCGTGCCCGGTGCGCTCTACCTCTTCACGGTCTGGGCGCTGCACTCCCGGCACACCAAGACCGGCACCGCCCAGTGGGTGCTGCCGCTCGCCTCGCTGGCCGTGCTGGCTTGTACGGCGCTCGGCGAGTCCGGCGTACTGGCCACCGGGCTGGTCGCCACCGCTGCGGTTGCCGTCGGGGTCTGGCTGCACGCCCGGCCCGCGTCCTGACCGCTGCTCTGTCGGCGGCGCGTGCGACGATCGCCAGGACCCGCCCCCGCACCGTGATCGAGGCCCCCGCCGTGCCCCAGCAGCTCGCCGACCTGCCGTACGCCCATCTGCTCCAGCCGCACCGCGGCCCGCTCAGCCGGGACGCCCGCTACGACACCGTGCACTTCGACGGTGGGCAGTACGACGGCGCCCAGGCGGGCGGGGCGACCTTCCTGGAGTGCGCGTTCACCGGTGTCTCGATCACCGAGGCCCGGTTGCGCCAGGCCCGCTTCAACGAGGTCTGGCTGGACGGCTGCCGCTGGGTGGCGACCGACCTGGCCGAGAGCGAGTGGCAGGACGCCACCGTGCAGGCCGGCCTGCTGGCCGGGATCGCCGCCTACGGCTCGCAGCTGCGCCGGCTGACGGTGCGCCAGTGCAAGCTGGAGGCGATCAACCTGCGCGGCGCAGTGCTGCGCGAAGTGGTTTTCGAGGACTGCCAGTTGAAGGACATCGACTTCGGTGGCGCGAAGCTCACCGAGGTCTCCTTCCCCGGCAGTTCGCTGGAGGAGGTGCGGTTCGGCGGGGCCACCCTGAAGAAGGTCGACCTGCGCGGCGCCACCCGGCTCGGCCTCCCCGACGGCCACGAGGGCCTGCGCGGCGCCGTCATCTCCTCAGCTCAACTCTTCGAGCTGGCACCGCAGTTCGCGCAGGCACTGGGTGTCCAGGTGAAGGACGCCTGATCCACTCACAAACGACAGCCGGGGTTCACCCGCGCGCCGTCCGCTGACCGCTGGGCGAACAGTTCGCCAAACTCCCTCCCGCACCCTGGTGCGGCACCTTCGGCTGGGCCAGGATGGCGCGCGGCTCATGTTGTACACACAACCTGTGTATGCGGCATGCGGACAGGGCCTGGGCGCGCGCATCCGCGGTGCGTCGGCGTGCCGCCGGGTGCGGCGAGATCGAAGGGTTGGCGAGCCTGATGACAGAGCTGAGCCGCAGAAAGTTCATGGCGTTGTCGGCGAGCGCGGCGGCGAGTGCGGCCGTGGTCGGGACGGTCGGTGCCACCACCGTCCCCAGCACCACGCTCACCAGCACGGGCACCATCACCGACGTCCAGCACATCGTGATCCTGATGCAGGAGAACCGCAGCTTCGACCACTACTTCGGCATGCTGCAGGGTGTGCGGGGCTTCGCCGACCGCAGCGCGATCCAGATCGCCGGCGGCTACTCGGTCTTCAACCAGCCCAACGGCTCCGGCCGCCAGTACCCGTGGGCGTTCAGCGCCACCAGCCCGGCCGGCGGCGCCGACCCCGAGCGCCTCGCGCAGTGCAACGGCGACCTCTCGCACGCCTGGAGCGACCAGCACGCGGCCTGGAACAACGGCAAGATGGACTCCTGGGTCTCGGCCAAGGGCAACGTCCGCGCGCTGGGCCACCTCGGGCGCGCCGACATCCCGTTCCACTACGCGCTGGCCGACAACTACACCGTCTGCGACGCCTACCACTGCTCGATCCTGAGCGCCACCGGCCCCAACCGCACCTACCACTGGAGCGGGTGGATCGACCCGGCCGGCAGCGCGGGCGGCCCGGCCTACGACGGCGGCGACGAGTCCGGCCTGCGCTGGCAGACCTACGCCGAGGCGCTGCAGAGCGCCGGGGTGAGCTGGAAGGTCTACCAGAACGCCTCCGACAACTTCGGCGACAACGCCCTGGCCTACTTCAGCCAGTTCGCCAACGCGCCGGCCGGCAGCGCGCTCGCCACCCAGGGCATGGGCTCGGTGCCGAGCACCGGCAACACCCCGGTCGACATCGCCGCCGCGATCAAGGCCGACGTGCTGAACGGCACCCTCCCGCAGGTCTCCTGGGTGGTCGCCGACCAGGGCTCCTCCGAGCACCCGTACGCCACGCCCGAGGACGGCGCGCACTTCGTGCACATGGTGGTCGACGCGCTGAACGCCGACCCCAATGTCTACAACTCCTCGATCCTCTTCCTGAACTACGACGAGAACGACGGCTTCTTCGACCACGTCCCGCCGCCGGTCGCCCCCTCCGGCACCGCGGGCGAGACCTACAACGGCACCCCGATCGGCCTGGGCTTCCGGGTCCCGATGATCGCCGTCTCGCCGTGGAGCCGCGGTGGCTGGGTCAACTCCGAGACCTTCGACCACACTTCGGTGCTTCGTTTCCTGGAGACCTGGACCGCCGCGATCGGTAAGCCGGCCACCTGCCCCAATATCAGCGCCTGGCGCCGCAAGGTCTGCGGTGACCTCACCTCGGTCTTCGACTTCGCCAACCCGGTCTACGACCTGCCCGCGCTGCCCGACACCTCGGCCACCATCGGTCTGTCCGCCTGCGGCCCGCTGCCCAACCCGGCGCCGGCGAACAACGCGCTGCCCGTCCAGGAGTCCGGCACCCGTCCGGCCCGCGCGCTGCCGTACCAGCCGAACGCCAACCTGGACCACCTGGAGTTCGACGCCAACGGCAAGACGCTGGTCTGGCTCTCCTTCGCCAACCAGGGCGCCGCGGCCACCAAGTCGGCGCACTTCGCCGCGTACGCCAACGCCTACCGCAGCGGCGGCCCCTGGCAGTACACGGTGGACCCGGGCAGTGCCACCAGCGACTACTTCAATGTCGGCACCGGCTACGGCAATGGCGCCTACGACCTGAGCGTCACCGGCCCCAACCGCTTCCTGCGCCGCTTCACCGGCAACACCACCAAGGCCGGCAAGAACGCCGCCGTCGCTGCCAGCTACGCCATCGAGCCGGGCAGCGGGCAGCTCGCCGTCTACTTCAAGATGGCCAACAGCGCCGCCAGCACGCTCACCTTCACCATCGCCGCCAACAACTACCGCACCGACGGCCCGTGGACGTACCACGTGCCGGCCGGCGGAAACGTCAGCGACTACTTCAACGCGGTCGCTGACACCAACGGCTGGTACGACTTCACCGTCACCGTCGACGCGGACACCACCTGGTCCCAGCGCTTCTCCGGCCACCTGGAAACCGGCACCCCGAGCATCACCGGCTGACCGCCGGCTCATGACCGACACGGAACCCCGGGGCGATCAGCGCCCCGGGGTTCCAGTCGGACCAGGCGCCATCGGCGACGCTGTTGCCGGGCTGATACTGCGATGTTCTGCGCTGAAGTGCGCACTATTGCTATGTTGGTCAGATGGACACCTATCCGATCACCGAGGCCCGCAACAAGCTGGGGGCCCTGGCGCGGCAGGTCAGCGCCGAACAGAAGCGCATCGCCCTCTCGGACCGGGGCCAGACCATGGCCGTCCTGATCAGTCCGGCCGAGCTGGAGGAGCTGGAGTACCACCGGGCCACCGCGGAGTACCTGGCGCGCAAGGCACGCGGCGAGACCGGGCCGAGTGTTCCGCACGATGAGGCCCGCCGCCAGGTTCTCGGAGAGGCTTCGTGACCTACGGCATCGTCTGGGAGCCCGAGGCATTGGCCGTGGCGCAGAAGTACGCGGCCGGCGATCGGGCAGGGATCCAGCAGGTCTTCCAGGCTGTCGACCTGCTCGCTGACAACCCCCGTCCGGCGGGTGCCTTCACGGTCGGGGTCAGCGGGATCTACCGCATTCAGGTCGGCTTCTACCGTGTCCAGTACGAGGTCCACGACCAGACGGTCACGGTCACCGTCTTCCACCTCGGCCGGGCCTGACGGGGGGCACCGATGACGCGACGGCCCGGTTTCGTCTGGGTGGCTGACCAGGGGATCTCTCGACGTGCGGGGGTGGGGGAGCGGTGACATGTTGGTCACAGCCCATTGCCGGACGAGACCCGCAGGAGGAGTCATGGGCGTCTTCGAAAAGTTCAGGGACAAGGCCGACGAGGCGCTGGAGCAGGCCAAGCAGGCGATGACCGGTCACCGGCACCAGCCTTCCGACGCGATGTCGGAGGGTGGTCGGAAGGCGGCCGAGCGGATGGAGAGCGGGCCGGACCCGCTGGAGCAGGCCGAGAGCGACATGGAGAGTGAAGGCGGGCACGAGCCGATGTAGTTGGTAGGGGGAATGGAGGGGCGCACCCAGGAGGGTGCGCCCCATCAGCGTGGTGGTAGCGGGGGGCGACGCAGGTCGGGGCGGGGTTCGGTGGGGGGCGGGGGTGCGGTGGCGGGGGTGTGGCGCAGTAGTTCCAGGGCGACGCGGACGGCCTCCGCCAGCTCGGTGTTGCGCCCGGCCGCCCAGTCGGCGGGGGTGCGCAGCACCGCGATGTCCGGCTCCACCCCGTGGTTCTCCACCGCGAAGCCGTAACCCCCGGTGAACCAGGAGGCGTTGGCGGGTACCGAGATCTGGGTCCCGTCGCCGAGCGGGTAGCGGCCCAGCGTGCCGACCACGCCGCCCCAGGTGCGCTGGCCCAACACCGGTCCCAGGCCCAGGAGTTTGACCGCGGTGATGATGACATCGCCATCCGAGCTGGTCGCCTCGTCGGCCAGTGCGACCACCGGGCCGCGCGGCGCGTCGCGCGGGTAGCGCGCCGGGCGGCGGCCGCGGCTGAAGTCCCAACCGAGCACCCGGCGGGTGAGTTTCTCCAGGACGAGTTCGGAGACGTTGCCGCCGGCGTTCCCGCGGACGTCCAACACCACGGCGGGGCGGTCGAGTTCGCTGCGCAGGTCGCGGTTGAACTGGGCCCAGCCGGAGCCGCCGAGATCCGGGATGTGCAGATAGCCGCACAGCCCGTCGCTGAACTCCCGTACCAGCGCCCGCCGTCGCACCACCCAGTCCTGGTAGCGGATCGGCCGCTCGTCGGTCAGCGGGGTCACCGCGAGGCGGCGCACCGGCCCGTCCGCGCCGCTGCGGACGGTGAGTTCGACCGTGGTGCCGCCGGTGCCGGCCAGCAGCGGCATTGGGCCACGCACCGGGTCCAGCGGTCGCCCGGCCACCGCGAGCAACTCGTCGCCGTCGCGCACGCCGTGGCCGGCCAGCGGGGCGCGGGCGCGCGGGTCGGAGGACTCGCCGGGCAGGATCCGCTGCAGCAGCCAGCGCCCGTCGGGCGTCCGGCGGGCCGAGGCGCCGAGCAGTCCGAGCGGCTGCTGCAGCGGAGCCGGGCCCTCGCCGCGCCGCGAGGGCGTCACATACGCGTGCGAGGTGCCCAGCTCGCCGAGGAGTTCGCGCAGCAGGTCGGCGAAGTCGTCGGGGGTCGCGACGCGCTCCAGCAGCGGCGCGTACTGCTCGGTCAGCGCCGGCCAGTCCAGGCCGCCGAGGCCCGGGTCCCAGAACTGGTCGCGGACGATCCGGGCCGCCTCCCGGTAGGCCTGGCGCCACTCGGCGGCGGGGTGCACGGTGTGCGTGATCCGGCGCAGGTCGACGGTGACCGGGTTGTGCGGCGAGGAGAGCGGCAGCAGCTTGAGGGTGCCGGCCAGGAAGGTGGTCAGCGCGCTGCCGTCGCCGGCCACCGCGTACCCGTCGACCTGCTCCTGCAGCGTGCTGCGGGTGGCGGTGGCCAGGTCGAAGTGCTCCAGCGCCGGGCGCCCGGAGGTGTCGGTGGGGTTGGCGAAGGTCTGGCCGAGCGTCCCCGAGATCGGCCAGCGCAGCCAGATCAGGCCGCCGCGCACCGCCGCCGGGGAGGAGTACTTGGAGGCGATCACCGGGAACGGCACCAGCCGGGTGGCCAGTTCCTGCGGGTCGACCCGCACCGTGCCGTCGCCGCCGGCCTCCTGCGGGTCGAGCCCGCCGACCGCCGGGCGGCCGTCCACCGGCGCGGCGAACGGCGACGGCGTGTCCGCCGCCAGCGGCACCAGGTAGGGGCGGCAGCCGAGCGGGAACGACAGGTCGCCGGTGTGCACGTCGTGCACCGGGTCGAAGCCGCGCCACGAGAGGAAGACCAGGAACCGGCCGTCGCGGGTGAACACCGGCTGCTCGTCCTCGAAGCGGCCGCTGGTGACGTCGACGATCTGCTCGGGTGTGTCGGTGCGCACCAGCCGGATCCGGCGCAGCGAGCGGCCGGCCACCGGCTGCGACCAGGCCAGCCAGCGCGAGTCGGGCGAGAAGGCCGG
The DNA here is from genome assembly GCF_029892095.1 of Kitasatospora sp. MAP12-44. NCBI lineage: Bacteria > Bacillati > Actinomycetota > Actinomycetes > Kitasatosporales > Streptomycetaceae > Kitasatospora > Kitasatospora sp. MAP12-44. The sequence goes on along the minus strand of NZ_JARZAE010000004.1, from coordinate 3,055,596 downwards.
CCCGCGCACCGGACCGTACGCCGAGCGGGCCAGCTCGCGGACCGTGCCGTCCTCGGCGTCGACCAGCAGCAGCCGCCCGTCCGAGGCGGTGGCGGCCAGGGTGCGGCCGTCCGGGGCGGCGGCCAGCTCCAGGACCCGGCCCAGCTGCCCGCTCGCGATCCGGCGCGGCGGCTCGGCCCGGCGCCCCGCGGCGTCCTCGCCGGGCAGCGCGACCTGCTCGATCGCGTCCTCGCCCTCGGCGTCGGTGACCCAGGCGATCCGCGCGGTGTGGCCGAGCAGCACCGGCAGCCGGACCCGCACCCCGGGCGTGTCGGCGAGCGCCCGGACCGGTCCGTCCCGGTGGGTCAGCCAGTAGAGGCTGCCGCGCACGCCCACCACGCCGGCCCGGCCGGTGGCGTCGCAGACCAGGTCGTTGACGTGGCGCGAGGCCGTCACCTGGTACGGGCGCCGGCCCGCCCGCGCGCCGCCGAGCGGCACGTCGAGCCGGTGCGGCGCGGGCGCGTCCAGTGAGTCGAGCAGCCAGAGGTCGCCGGCGTGCTGGTAGACGATCCGCCGGCCGTCGGTGGCGGCCTCGCGGGCGTAGCAGGACGCGTGGTCGGTGTGCCGGCGCAGGTCGCTGCCGTCCAGCCGGCAGGAGTAGAGGTTGCCGACGCCCTCGTGGTCGGCGAGGAAGGCCACCCGCCCGCCGAGCAGCATCGGCGAGGAGAGGTGGCCCGCGAGGTCGGCCAGCAGCCGCTCGCCGTCCAGCCAGAGCCGGCCGGTGGCGCCGCCGCGGTAGCGCTTCCAGGCGGCCGGCTCGTGCGGGGCGGCGGCGGTCAGCAGCAGGGTGTGCTCCGCGTCCTGCTGCGCGTCGCGGACCGGCCCCCAGGGCTGCCGGCGGCCCGGTGAGCCGTCCAGCGGCAGCGCGTGCGCCCAGGTGTAGTGCGCGAACGGTTCGTGGAACGAGGTCACCGCCAGCACCTCGCCCTGCGGTGTCCAGCCGCGCACCCGGGTGTCCTGGCTGCCCCAGTACGTCAGCCGGACCGCCTCGCCGCCCTCGACCGGCGCCGTCCAGACCTCCGGGGTCAGCGCGGCCGAGCTGGTCCAGGCGACGGTGGCGCCGTCGGGGGAGAGCCGCGGGTGGCTGACCCTGGTCCGGTCGCAGCTGACCCGCCAGGCGCGGCCGGTCCGGGTGCCGTCCAGCGGCGCGAGCCAGACGTCGTCCTCGGCCGTGAACGCGAGCAGGCCGTCGTGCAGGTGTGGGAATCGCAGGTAACCCGGCTGAGTGCTCACCCGGTCCATCCTTCGACCGGCCAGGCGGCCCGGCAACCTGGGCGAAAACCAAGTGACCTGTGGTGATCGCGGTCGCTACGGTGGGCGAGCCCTCAGGTGGCCGTCTACCACCTGCCGAGTGCGCGAGCAACGCGCCAGCGAACCATGGAGCCCGTCATGGCCCGTACCCTGATCCGCGAGCTCGGCTCGCAGCCGGACGCGACCGTCACCGTCCACGGCTGGATCACCACCCTGCGCCGCCAGCGCCGCATGCAGTTCGTGGTGCTGCGCGACCACACCGGCCAGGTGCAGATCACCCACCGCCGGGGCGGCGAGGCGGATGAGGTCGAGGCCGCGCTGGAGCAGCTGACCCCGGAGTCCGCCGTGAAGATCACCGGACGGGTGGTGGCCAACCCGGTCGTCAAGCTCGGCGGCCTGGAGCTCGTCCCCGAGCGGGTGGAGATCGTCTCGCTCGCCGAGGCCGGACTGCCGATCGACGAGCACTCCGGGCCCGACCACCGCCTCGACTGGCGCTTCCTGGACCTGCGCCGGCCGGCCGCGCAGCTGGTGATGGCTGTGCAGACGACCGTCGAGCAGGCGATGCGCGAGGTGGCCGCCGAGGAGGAGTTCACCGAGCTGCATACCCCCAAACTGATGGGCACCGCCTCGGAGTCCGGCGCCGAGGTCTTCGAGGTCGGCTACTTCGACCGCACCGCCTACCTCGCCCAGTCGCCGCAGTTCTACAAGCAGATGGCCATCGCCGGCGGCATCGACAAGGTCTTCGAGATCGGCCCGGTCTTCCGCGCCGAGCCCTCCTTCACCTCGCGGCACGCCACCGAGTTCACCGGCGTCGACGTCGAGATCGCCTGGATCGAGGACGTCGAGGAGGTGATGGCCTTCGAGGAGCGGATGCTGCACCGGGTACTGACCCGGGTCGCCGAGCGGCACGGCGAGGCGATCCGCGAGCAGTTCGGCGTCGAGGTCACCGTCCCCGCACTGCCGTTCCCCCGGATCACCATGGCCGACGCGCTCGCCCGGCTGCGCGCCACCGGCTGGGACGCCGAGGGCGCCAAGGAAGACCTCGACCCCGAGGGCGAGCGCCGGCTGGCCGCGCTGATCGCCGAGGAGCACGGGCACGCGTTCGTCTTCGTCACCGACTACCCGGCGGCGGTGCGCCCGTTCTACCACCACCGGCGGGCCGGCGACCCGAGCCTGACCGCCAGCTTCGACCTGCTCTGGCGGGGGTTGGAGATCACCACCGGCGCGCAGCGCGAGCACCGCTACGAGGTGCTCTGCGCGCAGGCGCGGGAGAAGGGCATGGAGCTGGCGCCGCTGGCGCGGTACCTGGACTGCTTCCGCTACGGCATGCCCACGCACGGTGGCTTCGGGCTGGGTCTCGGCCGGGTGCTGATGGTGCTGCTCGGGCTGCCGTCGATCCGCGAGGCGACCTTCCTCTTCCGCGGGCCGCACCGGCTGACGCCCTGAGTAGCGCGACCCGGACCCCCGCGCGGGGGTCCGGGCCGCTCGAAGAAGCTGGTCAGGGCCGTTCGCAGCCGTCCGGCCAGATCTCGTGCACCCAGAGTCCGGCCTTGCGGGTGAGCGCGGCGATCTCGGCCGGTTCGCTGCCGGGCGTGCCGTCCCAGACCGCGATCAGCTCGTCCACCATGCCCACCAGTGCCCGGCCGACGTCGTCGCCGAGACCGCCGTCCGCCACCGCGGCCAGCCGGTGCACGGCGGTGGCCTCGCGGACGATCTCGGTGCGCGGTAGCGCGGGTGCTCCGGCGGGCAGGACGATCTCGACCTTGCCGCCGTGTTCGCGCACCGCCTGCGCGAACCAGGTCTCCGGACCCGGCCGCAGACAGGTCACCCCGACCAGCTCGTACGGCCCGTAGGTGGTCACCAGCCGCCAGAGTTCGCCGCGCACCAGCATCTCGGAGATCTCCGACAGCCCCTGATACCCGGTGATTCCCACTCGCATGCAGTCCTCCTGACGCCAGGCCGTGCCGCAGCAAGTGTAGGAGGACTGTCCACGGGCGAAAGCGCAGGTCCAGGCCCCCTCCACCGGGTTGCGAGATACCGAGCGCGGGTCGAGAAGGATTCGAGCGCCGCCACCAACGCTAGGGGACGGCGGGACTCTGACACAGGCCCTCGGGCCTGCCCGCCGCCCGCGGCTGTCGCGCAATCCGGCCGCGACTCCTGGACGCACGGACGGGACCGCCCTGGTCGCTCGCCCTGGGCCCGCTCGTCGCATCGGCCGTGCCGCCAAGAGCCGTGGCCGACTACGAGCCGCCCCACACCGAGAAGCGGGGGAAGACGATGACCGGACGACCAGCCACGTTCGTCGAAGCACTGACGGCCCATGCGGAGCAGAGACCGGAACAGGAGGCACTGCTCTTCCTGTCGGACGCCACCGCGCCCGGCTCCCGCAGCGGGCCGACCGCGCACAGCGGCGCGCTGCATGCCGAGCGGCTGAGCTACGCCGAACTCGACCGGGCCGCCCGGCAGGTGGCCGGCTGGCTGGTGGACCGCGGGCTCTTCCGCGAGCACGTGCTGATCGTCCAGTCCGACCCCGAGCGCTTCGCGGTGAGCTTCCTCGGCTGCCTCTACGCGGGTGCCGTCGCGGTGCCCGCGCCGCCGCCGGTGGGCCGGCGCAGCCACCACGACCGGGTGCTCGGCGTGGTCAAGGACGCCGGCGTGCGGCTGGTCCTCACCGACCGCCGATCCGCCCCGGACGTCTCGCAGCTGCTGGCCGCGGCGGGCAAGGGCGAGGTGCCCTGCCTGGCCGTGGACGGCGCCGAGCTGCCCGATCCGGACGACTGGCGGATGCCCGACATCGGCTCGCGCGACCTGGCGGTGCTGCAGTACACCTCCGGTTCGACCAGCGAGCCGCGCGGCGTCATGGTGAGCCACGGCAACCTGCTGGCCAACCAGCGCGAGATCGCGAGCCTGCTGGGCACCGCCCCCGGCACAAGGATCGGCGGCTGGCTGCCGTTCCACCACGACATGGGCCTGGTCGGGCAGTTGCTGCACCCGCTCTGGCAGGGCGGCACCGGCGTGCTGCTGCCGCCGGACCTCTTCGTCCGCCACCCGGTGCACTGGCTGCAGGCCATCACGACCTACGGGATCTCGGTCAGCGGCGGCCCCGACCTGGGCTACGAGCTGTGCGTGCGCCGGGTCACCGACCGCCAGCTCGAAGGGCTCGACCTGTCCGGTTGGCAGACCGCCGTGAACGGCGCCGAGCCGGTGCGCGCCGACACCCTGCGGGCGTTCGCCGAGCGGTTCGCCCCGGTGGGCTTCCGCGCGCAGGCCTTCGTCCCCGCGTACGGGCTGGCCGAGGCCACCCTGCTGGCGGTCGGCCACCGCTCGCGCGCGGCAACCGACTCGGTGTCGGGCGGCAAGCCGCTGGAGCGCGAGGTGGACGCCGCCTCGCTGCAGCGCAACCAGCTGACCGATCCGCACCCGGGCGAGCCCACCCGCACCCTGGTGAGCTGCGGCCGGCCGAGCTCGCCCGGGCCCGACCTGCGGATCGTGGACCAGAAGAGCTTCCGGACGCTGGGCGAGGGCCGGATCGGCGAGGTCTGGATCCGCGGCGCGAGCGTCGCCGGCGGCTACTGGAAGCGGCTGCTGGAGACCAACCGGACCTTCGGCGTCAGCACCGCCGAGGGCGACAGCGGGTTCCTGCGCACCGGCGACCTCGGTGTTCTGAGCGACGGCGAGCTGTTCATCACCGGCCGGATCAAGGACCTGCTGGTGGTCGCCGGGCGCAACCTCTACCCGCAGGACATCGAGCACACCGTGCAGCAGGTCAGCAGCCTGTTCGCGTCCGCCGTGGTGTTCGCGGTGGAACCCGACCGCAGCCACGTCGTGGTGGTCCAGGAGGTACGCACCGGCAGCCGCTACGACCTCGACCTTCCCGCTCTCAACCTGGCCGTGCGGCGGTGCGTGGCCAAGGAGTTCGAGGTGAAGGCGGGCAGCGTGCTGCTCGTGCGGCCGGGCACCGTGCGTCGTACCACCAGCGGCAAGCTGGAGCGTTCCGCGATGCGCAAGCTCTTCCTCACCGGACGGCTGCAGGCCCTGCACCAGGTGGTCGAGCCCGCGGTGGCCAACCTGCTGGCCGCAGCCCCGCCCTACCTGGAGGTCTCCTGATGGACCGTCGGACCGCCGCAACGGCGACCCTCGACCAGTCCGCGCCCGTCACCGCGCCCGTCACCGTGGTCGGCCCCAGCCGGTCCGAGTCGGCCGTCCGGCGGCGGACCGCCGAGCTGGAGAGCGCGCTGGGCGACCCGTGGGACCCGGACAACCCGCACGGCTACCGCGCCGTGCTGGCCGCCGACGACCGCTCCGAGCTGCCCGGCGAGTCGGTGCGGCTGCTGCACCGGCTCGGCCTGAACGCGGAGTTCGTGCCCGAGCGGCTGGGCGGGCGGTTCGACCGGGTGGACGTGCTGGCGCGGATGCTGCGCCCGGTGTTCCGGCGCGACCCCTCGCTCGGCGTCGGCTACGGCGCCGGGTCGTTCCTGGCAGCCATCTCGGTCTGGGCCGGCGGCACCGAGCAGCAGCAGCGGCAGGCCGCCGACCTGCTGCTCGCGGGCGGTCGGCTGGCCGTGGCCTACCGCGACCTGGCGCATGGAAACGCCTTCCTGCGCGACGAGTTCAGCCTGTCGGTCGGCTCGGCCGGGGGCGGCATGCTGCTCAACGGCGACAAGCGGGTGATCGTCAACGGCGCGCACGCCGACGCGCTGGTGGTGTTCTGCCGCACCGACTCGCGGGCCGGCAGCCGCAGCCACTCCGCGGTGCTGCTCGACCGCGCCGAGCTGCCCGCCTCGCGGGTGCGCGACCTGCCCAGGTATCCGACGGTCGGGCTGCGCGGCTGCTGGATGAGCGGCATCGCCTTCGACGACTGCCCGGTGCCACCGCAGGCGCTGCTCGGCGAGTTGGGCGACGGGGTCGGCCTCGCGCTGAGCTCGTTCCAGCTCACCCGCAGCGTGCTGCCCTCGATGGTGCTGGCCGGCTGCGACACGGCGCTGCGCACCGCGCTGCGGTTCGCCCTGGAGCGCGGTGTGCACGGGCGGCCGGTGATGCGCAACCCGCAGGCCAGGGCCAGCCTCTCCGGTGCCTTCGCCGACCTGCTGGTCTGCGACAGCCTGGCGCTCACCAGCACCCGCGGTGTGCACCTCTACCCGGAGGCCACCGGGGTCTACGCGGCGGCCACCAAGTACCTGCTGCCGATCCTGCTCAGCGACACCGTGTACGACCTCTCGGTGCTGCTCGGCTCCAGCCTCTACGTGCGGGAGGGCGAGTACGGGATCTTCCAGAAGCATGTGCGCGACCTGCCGATCACCAGCCTGGGGCACTCCGGCACGGCGGCCTGCCAGTCGACCATCATCCCGCGGCTGCCGGTGCTGGCGGGCGGGGCCTGGTTCGCCGAGCCCCCGGCCGAGCCGGCGCTCTTCCAGCTGCGCGAGGACCTGCCGCGACTGGACACCTCCCGACTCGGCCGGGCCGGCAACAACGATCCGCTGGCCGCCGAACTGGCCTGGTCCGCCGAGAGGTTCGACCGCCTGGGCGCCACCAGCGAGTACCGCGACCTGCTGCGGGTGCTCACCCGCACGCTGGTGGAGGAGCTGCGCGAACTCCAGGACGTCTGCCGGGGGATGTCGGCACACGATCGCAACGGCCTGGCCAACCCGCGCAGTTACGCGCTGGCCGACCGCTACACCCTGCTGCTCGCCGCGGCGTCCTGCCTGGGCGTCTGGTGGCACCAGCAGGGCAGCGAGCAGGACGCCTTCCTCGGGCGCCCGGCCTGGCTGGTGACCGCCCTGCTGCGGATCTGCCGGCGCCTGGGCGTCGGCCTGCCGGACCGCGCGGCCGGCGCCGACGACCAGATGGTGGACGAGCTGATGCGCCGCCACCGCGAGGGCGGCAGCTTCGACCTCTACGACAGTCCGACCGCGGCGCGACCGGCCGGCTGACTCCGTCAACAGCGAAGGGACGTCAAGGACATGACGATCAATCAGCGAGAGCGAGTGCTGTCATGACGCCGGGTGCGGAGCAATCCGGTGCGGTGCTGGCCCGGCCGCAGGATGTCTGGCTGGAGCCGGTCACCCTGGAGGTCGCGGCCGTGGTGGCCGCGCAGGACCCGGACCGGGTCGGGCTGCCGGCGGTGGACGCGCGCTTCTACGACGACCTGGGCTTCGACTCGGTGATGCTGATGCAGCTCAAGTACCGCCTGGAGACCCGCTTCCCGGAGCTCGGCATGCTCTCGCTCTCCGACATGGTGGGCAGCCTGCTGAGCGTCGGGACCCTGGTGGAGTACCTGTCGGATCTGGCCCAGGAGCAGCAGCCGTGACGGCGTACGCGGGCCCCGGTCCCGGCCTGCTGGCGGGGGAGCCGCTACGGGTGTACGGGCCGGCCGGGCCGTGGGACGCGGTGCGCGAGGCGCTCGCCGAGCGGGGCAGCGCCGTGCTGGTCTCGCGGCTCGGCGACTGGCTGCCGGCCGACCCCGACCCGGTCTCCGATGGGTCCGGGGCGGCGGACGCCGTGGAGGCCGCGGACGACTGCGCGGTGCTCGGCCGTGACTGGGCCCGCTACCAGGCGATGTCGCACGACCAGGTCCGCGCCCGCTTCCTGGCCTCCCGGCTGCTGCTCAAGCACGCGGCCGGCGAGGTGCTGCAGGCCCGTCCGGAGACCGTCGACCTGGCCTACAAGCTGGGCGGCCGGCCCTACCTGCGCGGCTGCGACCAGGTGGACATCAGCCTCAGCCACACCGAGGACCTGCTGGTGGTCGGCCTGACCCGGCGCGGCTGGATCGGGGTGGACGCGGAGTTGGCCGCGCGCCGGCTGCTGGGGACCGGGGCGGAGAAGCAGATCTGCACCCCGCACGAGATCTCGCTGCTCGAGGCCGAGCCCGAGCACCGGCGCAATCCCGCGCTGGTCCGGCTGTGGACCCTCAAGGAGGCCTACAGCAAGGCGATCGGCCAGGGGCTGCGGTTCCGCTTCACCGAGTTCGGCTTCGCCCCGGGCGCCGAGCGGGTGCAGGTGCTGCGGCCGGACGGCTCGCCGGGAACCGGCGAGGAGTGGAGTTTCGGCACCTGGGAGATCGACCGGCTGTACACGGTCAGCGTCGCGCTCTTCGACGCGGGTTTCGGTGACACCGCCGACATCGCGGCGCGCACCATGCTGGACGACGGTCTGGTGGACGCGCTGATCGCCTCCGGCGGGCGGGAGGGAGCCGCCGAAGCCCAGTCGTAGCAGCCGTAGTTGCCGTAGAGCCCCTGCGCCGTAAGCGTCTCGTAGGGTGATTGCCATGTTGCCTTCCGCGATCTTCCGGATAAAATCGCGGAACTGGCGGGTCCGCGCCAGGGAAAAGTCTGCGGTGAGGCCTCCCGGGGGAGGGTTTGGCGGCAGTGCAACGGGGCGGGGGGCTCAGTGATCCGGATTCTGCTGGCCGAGGACATGAACATGGTCCGCGGTGCGTTAGTGGCGCTGCTGGGGATGGAAGAGGACATCGAGGTGGTCGCCGAGGTCGAGCACGGTGACCTGATCATTCCCCAGGCGCTGTCCCATAGACCGGACATCGCCGTGCTCGACATCGACCTGCCCGGGATGGACGGCCTGACGGCGGCCGCCGCGCTGCACGAGCAGCTACCGGAGTGCAGAGCGCTGATCCTGACCAGCCTGGGCAGGCCCGGCACGCTGCGCCGGGCGCTCAGCGCGCATGTCTCCGGCTTCATCCTCAAGGACGCGCCGCCGGACCAACTGGCCAGCGCCATCCGCAAGGTGGCGGCCGGCGAGCGGGTGATCGACCCGAAGCTCGCGCTGGCCGCCTGGGACTACCTGGAGAGCCCGCTCACCAAGCGGGAGGTGGAGGTGCTGCGGATGGCCGCGGGTGGGGCGGAGGTGGTCGAGATAGCCTCGGCGCTGTTCCTCTCGGCGGGAACCGTGCGCAACTACCTGACGACCATCGTCACCAAGCTCAACGCCCGCAACCGGGTGGACGCCATCCGGATCGCCGACGAGGCGGGCTGGCTCTCCTGACGACCCCGGCTCCGGGGCCGCTCCCTAGGGCCTGTCCGGGCCCTAGGCGGCTTCGGCCCGGAGGTCGGCGGCCTCGCTGCCGGCGGTCCGCAGCACCGGTCGGGTCGCCTCCATGGGGATCTCGGCGAGCACCTCGAATCTGCCGTCCGGTCTGACTCCGGCGGCCAGCCGTCCGCCCAGGGCTCGGACCCGGCTGTCCAGGTTGCCCAGGCCGCTCCCCGCCCGGGTGCCCTGCCGCTCGGAGTCGGTCGGCTTCTCCTGCGAGACGCCGTCGTTGACGATCCGCAGCCGGACCGTCCGGTCGTGCTCCAGGACCTCGATCAGGCAGTGCTGGACCTTGCTGTGGCGCAGCATGTTGGTGACGGCCTCGCGCAGGACGGTGGCCAGCACGGTGTCCGCCCGGCCGGCGATCGGCGGCCCGGAGATCTCGGTCTTCACCTCGATCTCGGCGGTGGCCAGCATTGCCCCGGCGGCCTCCACCTCGGTGGTCAGCGACATGTCGCGGTAGCTGCTGGCCACCTCGCGGACATCGGACAGGGCCTGCCGCGAGATGCCCAGGATGGACGTCAACTCGTCCACCGCACGGCTTTGGTGGTGGTTCACCAGACGGATCGCCACCTCGCTCTTCAGGGTGATCGCGGAGAGGCTGTAGCCGAGCAGGTCGTGCAGGTCGCGGGCGAACCGCAGCCGCTCCTGGGCGACCGCCATCCTGGCCAACTGGCCGCGTGCCCGGTGCAGTTCGATGAGCAGGGTGACCATCTTGCTCAGCGAGTAGACCATCAGGCCGGTCGCCACCGTGGAGATCGTGATGTAGAGCCACTGGTCGAAGGTGCTGCCGTTGAGCGCGCCGATGACCGAGACCGCGGTCGCCACCAGGGTGAACATGCTCCAGCCGGCCAGCGGCGGAAGGACCAGCAGGGCCGAGCCGCACAGGAACCCGCCGACCGAGCCCCAGATCCGGCCGTAGAGCACGATCGGCGCGAAGGTGAGCACGGCCTGGGCGGCCAGGGTCCAGCGGCCGTAGCGGTTGCGCAGGGCCTGGGCGCGCGGCAGGGAGTGGACCATCTGCAGGGCGTCGACGGCCAGGAGACAGGCCAGGCCGACGAACGAGGCCGAGCTGCCGGGCCTCACCACCAGGAGGTTGACGCCGATCTGGAAGGAGTAGGTCCCCAGCATGACCAGCAGGATGACGACGGCGAACCGTGGCGCCGGCTGCTCGGGGCCGGCGGCTGGGCGGCGCAGGGCTGCCCAGCGGGTACGAGGTGCCGGTTGCCCGTCCTGTTCGGAGCGGCTGGTGCTCGCCGCCTCGTCCGTTGCGATGATCACTGGACCCCCCTCCACCAAAGCTGCTCAGGAGGTCGAGACTACGGGGTGGAACAGACCACGGCACAGTCTTTGCTCAACCGGTGGGACTCGCTGGATGGGTTCCCAGGACGAGTTGACCGACCGTTGACTCGACCCGCCAGTCCGTCCCGACGGTGCGCGGTCCGACCTCGATGTCGCCGGTCCCGACGGCGACGGTGGCCAGCCCCAGGGCGGCGGCCACCAGGCTGAGCAGTTGGATGGCGGCGCCGCTGTCGCGCAGCACCAGCGCGTAGCCCTGGCCGCTGTACTTCCAGGTGGCCCGGGAGAACCGCGCGGTCAGCGTGAGGACGGCGGCCGGCGGCCCGCTCAGGCCGGCCGCCGCCTGAGTGCACTGCAGCAGCTCCGCCAGCTCGGCCTCGCCGGAGTGCAGCAGGGTGAGCGTGTGCAGCACCGGGTCGTAGTGGAACGTGCCCCGCGGCAGCCCACGACATCGGTTGACGGAGACGTACGCCTCCAGTGGGTGGGTACCGCTGACGCGCGCGCCGGGCCGGTCGCTGACCTCGTAGCGGATCGGACCGGCCGGCTGGGTGTCGACCGAGCGGACCCGCATCGATCGGTACAGCAGCTCGCCCAGCTGGTCGATGGTCAGTTCGTCGTGCTCCGCGTCGGGGCGGATGGTCGGCCAGGGGGCGTCCAGCAGGGCGAAGAGCGAGGTGTGGGCGGCGTCCTGGCCGGATGAGCCGGATGAGCCGGATTGGCCGGCTGGGCCGGGTTGCGGTAACGCGTAGCGCGGCCCGGCCGGGGTCGGTTTGACGGCCGGAGCCGGCGCGGAGCGGCCGAGCTGGGCGAAGGTCGCGCCGAAGTCGTTGTTGTGCCGGCCGGTGGTGCTGCGGGTGTGGAACAGCAGGTCCACCGGGGACCAGGCCGCGAGCACCGGGTCGTTGTCCTCGGCGAACCGCGCTTCGGTCTGCGACCGCGACTGCGGTGCCTGGGCCGCGATCGCCATGCCGGTGGCCAGCAGCTGGGCGACGATCTCGGCGACCGCCGGGCCGTGCAGCGGCACGCCCTTCAGCAGGTCCTCCAGCGTGGTCGTCCAACTCAAGGCGCCCAGCAGGTCGGCGGCCGCCGCGCGGTGCGCCTTCACGCGGAACAGCGAGAGCGGCGACTCCATGACGAAGCCGTCACCCTCGCTGTGCAGGGTGGCGAAGCGGGACAGCCGGATCGGTTGGTCGGGGTCGATCCGGTGCGGGCCGAGCCGGGCCTGCGGGGTCATCGGGCTGGCCGAGAGCAGCGGGATCTCCGTGTCGGTCAGCCCGATCGAGCGGACCACCAGGTGCTGGATGTCCTCCAGGACCTGCTCGAGCCGCTCCTTGGCCGCGCTGTCCCCGTCCTCCAGCACGTTGCGCAGCGAGATCGGGCCGAAGCTCATCCGCCGCAGGGCCTCCCGGGTGGTCCGGTCCGGACGGGTCACCCGGTGGGTGCTCCAGCGGCTGTGCAGCAGGATGTCCTCGTCCGTCTCCGAGAACTCGACGTGCACGTCCTCGGTCAGCGACGCCAGCAGACGGAGTGCAGGCGTCTCGTCCCCGGACAAAGGCCGCATGTCAGTTCCCCGCTGGTTGTTGATGAGCCGACGATCCGCTCAGATTCGGCGACGCTACTTGATTCCCGGTGGACTCTCAGACGAACAGTGGAATCGGGTTGAGGTCCTCGTATCGCGTCGGTGCGTCGAGCCGGCCGGTGCGGACCGGGACGTCGAAGAGCCGTCCGGGGGCGAAGCGGGTCCAGAAGTGCCGCAGCCCCGGCACCACCACGCGGGCCACCGGGAGTCCGATGTCCGGGCGGGTCTGGTCGAGCACCAGCAGGTCCATGCCGTTGCGGCTGACCAGGTCGCAGGCGGCCTCCACATCGTCGCGCAGATCCGGCCGGGCTGTCCACGGGTGGCTGTCCGGCCGGCTGCACTGCTGGCGGGGATCGCCCATCAGGTACGGCTGGTTGGCGATGGTCGCGGTGCGCCACCAGCCCAGGGCGTCGGGATCCCCCTGGGCGTAGCCGGCCCCGTCCGGACCGACCTCGACGACGGCGGGGAGCAGCTGGTTCATCTCGGTGAGCGCGCGGCGCAGTGCCACCTTGGGGTCGAGGTGCGCGCCGAAGCCGAAGATGATGTCCTCCTGCGGCTTGTCGGTCCGCCGGGAGAACGCGGCCATCACCGGGATGCCCAGGTCGCAGGTCAGGTCCAGCGCCCAGACCTCGCGGTTCAACTTGCCGTGCACCTGGTGCAGTTCGCCGATCCACGGGTCGGCGAAGGCGGCGAGGGCGACACCCGGCTGACGGGTGCGGTTGTACCACCACTGGGCGACCGCGTCCCGTTCGACCAGTTCGAGGAAGCCCTGCAGGATGGCGTCCTCCAGGCTGCTGCCGGCGGCGCAGCCGTTGGAGTCGGCCACGGCGTAGCGCCGGCCCGGTCCCTCGTGCGGGGCGTCGTAGTAGAGCATCGAGGTGGGCAGCAGGCGCTGGTCGCCCGTGACCAGCGACCAGACCGGGGTCCAGTCGATCGGGGTGTCCTCGTCGAGCGGGTCGCAGACCTGCTGGAAGCCGGAGTGCTGTGCGTTCCACCGCTTGCGGTCGCGGTACTGGCGCTCGTCGTAGAGCTGGCAGCTGTTGGGGTGGATCGCGGCGTCCCCGAGGCCGCGCAGTGTCTCCCGGATCCGCGGCTCGTCGCCCTGGAAGGTGCCCGAGTGGCGTTCCAGCGCCTCGCACAGCGCGCCGACCCGGGCGTCTAGTTCGGTGGTCCCCTTGCCGCCACTGAACATCCGCATCACCGGGCCCGCGGCTGAGCCGTTCTGCTGCGCGGCGGGATTGTGTCCCGCGACAAAGGAGTTGAGGAAGGCCGGTCCGTGCGGATGGCGGCGGATGTCGCGCACCGGTCCGGTCACCGGGCTGACCAGATGGCCGTACCGCTCCATCACCTGCTGCGGCGTCAGGGCGCGGTGCCCCTGTCCGTTCTGGTGCGTCTTGGGGCGCGAGCGCAGGACGACCGGCCGCGTGGTGGGCGCCGCGCCGATCGCCGGGTCGCCGCAGGTCGGGCACTGCGGTCTGCGCACCAGGGTGTGGTGGCGGCCCTGCACGTCCAGCGGGTCCAGGGTGAGGACCGACTGCTGCCCGGGGTGGCGGTAGCCGGCGAGCCATTTGACGGCCTCCAGCGCCACCAGCTGCAGCCCGAGGTCGCGGGTCAGCGCGAGCGAGGCCTCGGGGCAGCGCGAGCGGCTCTCCTGAGCAGCGGTCATCTCAGCCAAGCGATTGGCCCGCAGCGGGTGCGCCAGGCAGGACCAGCAGCCGCTGGTGCCCGGCTGGAACACCGGCCCGACCCAGAGCGTCGAGCCGCTGGGCTTGGCGAGCAGCCAGGGCCGTCCGGCGGCCCGCTGGTCGGCGTCGATCTGCTGGAGCCCGGGGGTCAGGTAGTCGTCGCAGACGACCACGGTGAGCACGGCGTCCTCGACGCCGGCCCCGGCCGGGGCGCAGGTGAGGCCGGCCGCCCGCATGGCGGCCCGGACCTGGGCGGGGGAGTGGCTGCCGAGGGTGATGATCCGTACCGAGCCGGTCGTGGTCTGTGCTGCCGAGTGCGCGCCGTCGAGGCCGGCGAGCTCCCAGAAGGCCTCGGCGGGGCGGTCGCCGGCCGAGGTGGGCTGCTCGGTGGGGCGGTAGGTCACCAGACCGGCCTCGGAGAGGGTGCCGAGCAGGTGGCCGAGCTGCTGGGTGGTCATGGCGGAGCCGGTCTCCCGGACCAGGGCCGACAGGTCCCGGGTGCCGTCCAGCAGCGGGGCGAGCGTCTCCAGGTGGGCGCCGCGCAGATGCGTCACCCCGCGGTCGGAGACCAGGTAGGCGTTGTCGGGGGAGACCACGTGGGCTCGGAGGTGCCTCTTGAACCCGACCAGCGGGCCGCGGCGTTCAGAGGTCCGTATCATCCTCAGACGCCCCTGCCGGAGACCTGGCAGAAGCTGGTGATGCCTTCGGCGGTCAGATCGTCGGCGTTGGTGATGACGAGGCCACCGCCAGCCGGTCCGTCCAGCGACGGCGCGGCGGTCCCGGCTGGCAGGAGCAGGCCGAACTCGGCCAGCACAGCGGCCGGTTCGACGGTGTAGCGAGTACGCAGTGTCGGGTCAAGGTAGGTCCACACGACAAGTTCGGCGAAACGCCAGTCGCACTCAAGGGCGTTGGTGGACGGTGCATCGGGAACAGTTGCGGTGATCACGAAGACACTCCGGTGGCCGAGAGGTTGATCGAGGCTTGAGCGGTGATGTTGGTACGTCACGGAAGTCTGTGTGAAACCACTCGCGCTCGGACAGTGGAACGCTCATGGGTTGAGGGTGAACTTCTCATGCCCCGACACTGCCCGTCCGTGAGGCCAAAGCCGTGAGGATCTCACTGTTGGACGGCCCCGGGTGCGTGCCAAGCTTTCTCAAGCGCACTCGATGCGGCGGCAGCGGAAATCGAACCGGCAGGGAGGCCCGTGCGGGCATGTCGGCCCGTGGCCCGTGCCACCGCTCCGCCCGGAGTGCCATCCAGCTCTCGAAAGGAGGCGGATCCGTGCAGATCAAGCTTCTGGGCCCGTTCGTCGCTCATGAGCAGCAGACGTCCATCGTCCCCAGCGCGCCCAAGCCTCGGCAGATCCTGGCCCTCCTGGCTCTCCAGGCGAACCAGGTGGTGACCGTTCCGACCCTGATGGAGGAGATCTGGGGGGAGCGGCCGCCGCGCAGTGCGGCCACGACCCTGCAGACCTACATCCTGCAGCTGCGCCGCCGGCTCGCGACCGCCTTCGGCGCCGAGCGCAGCGGCTCCGCCAAGGAGGTGCTCGTCACCCGGCACGGCGGCTACCTGCTGGACGTCCAGCCGGGTGAGGTGGACACCAGCGAGTTCGAACGGACACTCGGGCTCGGGCAGGCGGCGCTGGCCGCCGGCGACGACTCCACCGCGTCGCTGATGCTGGGTCAGGCCCTGGCCCTGTGGCGC
The DNA here is from genome assembly GCF_029892095.1 of Kitasatospora sp. MAP12-44. Taxonomy (NCBI): domain Bacteria; kingdom Bacillati; phylum Actinomycetota; class Actinomycetes; order Kitasatosporales; family Streptomycetaceae; genus Kitasatospora; species Kitasatospora sp. MAP12-44. Next base: position 3,039,999 of record NZ_JARZAE010000004.1, on the reverse strand, counting down.
GGTCCCGCGCTGGTGGACGTGCAGACCGGCCGGGTGCTGGAGATCGAGGTGCTGCGCCTCGAGGAGGCCCGGCTCGGCGCCCTGGAGGGCCGGATCGCCGCGGACCTGCGGCTCGGCCGGCACGCCGGGATGCTCAGCGAGCTGACCGTGCTGGCGGCCAGGCACCCGATGCACGAGGGGTTGCACGCCCAGTTCATGCTGGCCCAGTACCGCTCCGGTCGGGCCTGGCAGGCGCTGGAGACCTACCAGCGGCTGCGCGGCACGCTGGTCGCGGAGCTCGGCATCGAGCCCTCGGCCCGGCTGCGCCGACTGCACGGCGCGGTGCTCGCGGCCGATCCGCGGCTCGACCTGGTCGGCGAGGAGCTGGTGCTGGAGTCCGCCCGCGCGGTCGGCTGAGACCAGTCGGTCCAGGATCGACCGGTCCGAGCCCCACCCCGGCGGAGTCCGACGTCCGTCTCCACCGGGGTTCCAGGCCGAGACCAGCCAGATGCGAGAAGCCGTTTCTACGGTCCGCTGTCATGGCCATCATCGAGGATCTGGAGGTCGGCTCCGCTGAGATCGGGGTCGGCAGTACACCGACGGCGCCACAGGCGCCCCTAGCAGTCGACGACCCACCCACCCGGCCCGCCGAAGCGCGCGGCCGGGTGGTCGCGTTGCACGAACTGCGTGAGCAGGTGCGGCGTGGTCCCAGTGACCAGGCGACCGAGGCGCAGCATGCCAAGGGGAAGTTGACGGCGCGTGAGCGGATCGATCTGCTGTTGGATGCGGGGTCGTTCCATGAGGTGGAGCCGTTGCGTCGGCATCGTGCGACGGGGTTCGGTCTTGAGGGGAAGAAGCCGCACACCGATGGTGTGATCGTGGGGTGGGGCACGGTGAACGGCCGGACGGTGTTCACCTACGCGCATGACTTCCGGATCTTCGGTGGGGCGCTGGGTGAGGCGCATGCGCAGAAGATCCACAAGATCATGGATATGGCGATCGCGGCGGGTGCGCCGCTGGTGTCGCTGAACGACGGAGCGGGTGCGCGGATCCAGGAGGGTGTCACGGCGCTGGCCGGGTACGGCGGCATCTTCCAGCGCAACACCAGGGCGTCGGGGGTGATCCCGCAGATCTCGGTGATGCTGGGCCCCTGCGCGGGTGGCGCCGCCTACAGTCCCGCGCTGACCGACTTCGTGTTCATGGTCCGCGAGACGTCGCAGATGTTCATCACCGGTCCCGACGTGGTGCAGGCCGTCACCGGCGAGAAGATCAGCCAGAACGGTCTGGGCGGTGCGGACGTGCACTCCGCCGTCTCGGGTGTCTCGCACTTCGCCTACGACGACGAGCCCTCCTGCATCGAGGAGGTCCGCTTCCTGCTGTCGATGCTGCCGCAGAACAACCGCGAGATGCCGCCGGCGACCCCCGCCGAGGACCCCGTCGAGCGGCGCTGCGAGGCCCTGCTGGACCTGGTGCCCGCCGACGGCAACCGCCCCTACGACATGCGCAAGGTCATCGAGGAGATCGTCGACCACGGCGAGTACCTGGAGATCCACGAGCGCTGGGCCACCAACGTCATCGTCGCCCTCGCCCGCATCGACGGCCACGTCGTCGGTCTGATCGCCAACCAGCCTCAGTCCCTGGCCGGCGTCCTGGACATCAACGCCTCGGAAAAGGCCGCGCGCTTCGTGCAGATGTGCGACGCCTTCAACATCCCGCTGGTCACCCTCCTGGACGTCCCCGGCTTCCTGCCCGGCGTCGACCAGGAGCACGACGGCATCATCCGCCACGGCGCCAAACTCCTCTACGCCTACTGCAACGCCACCGTCCCGCGCATCCAGCTGATCCTGCGCAAGGCCTACGGCGGCGCCTACATCGTCATGGACTCCCGCTCGATCGGCGCCGACCTCTCCTACGCCTGGCCCACCAACGAGATCGCCGTGATGGGCGCCGAGGGCGCCGCCAACGTCATCTTCCGCCGCGACATCAACGCCGCCGAAGACCCCGAGGCGATGCGCACCCAGAAGATCAAGGAGTACAAGAGCGAGCTGATGCACCCGTACTACGCGGCCGAACGCGGCCTCGTCGACGACGTCATCGACCCCGCCGAGACCCGCACCGTCCTCGCCGCCGCCCTCGCCATGCTCCGCACCAAGCACGCCGACCTGCCCTCCCGCAAGCACGGCAACCCGCCCATGTAGCAACGGAAAACGACGGAAGGACCGCCCATGACCACCATCACCCTCACCCGCGGCACCCTGGCCGACGACGAACTCGCGGCGCTCACCGCCGTGTTGATGGCCCGCCTCGGCACCCGTACGGCTCCGGAGGCCGAGCCGGCCGGTGCGGCCGGCGGGGTCGTCGTCCGGCTGCGCACCTGGGCCCCCGCGGGCTACTCCTCACCGCTGAGTTGGCAGGACGCGGCCTGACCAGCGGAAATCGGCCGAGCGGCGCGATGACCGGACCTGCGCGCAGGGTCCGGTCTGCCCGGGCGTCCAGACCGGTTCGAGTCGGTTTTGAGTGCCGCCGTGCACGCTGCGCAGAGACGCCGCCACTGCGAAGGAGCATCTGATGACAGTTCCAGGATCGGTCCACGAGCAGGAGATCAAGAGCTGGCTGACCGAGCGGCTCAGCGCCCACTTGTCCCGGCCGCAGTCCGAGATCAACACTGAGGTGCCGCTGGTCGAGTACGGCCTTGACTCGGTTGCCGCGCTCAGCCTGTTTGGAGACATCGAGGAGAAGTTCGTGCTCTACCTGGAGCCCGCGGTGGCCTGGGAACACCCGACGGTGACGGCGATGGCCGCCTTTCTTGCCCAGGAGCAGCAGGCCGCGGCCAACCGCGAGAACTGAGGCCGGGGCGGCTCCGGCCGCCACCGCGTCGAAGGGCCCGTTCCCAGTCTCTGGGGAACGGGCCCTTCGAGTCTCGCCTGCGCCGGCTCAGCGGTCCACCGGCTCCCCGGTGGTGCGGTCGCCGAGCAGCAGCACGGTGGCGGTCAGCGCCGCCATCGCACCGGCGATCACCGCGAACAGCGGCCCCGCGCCGTGGTCCTGCAGCACCGGCAGCAGCACGAAGGGCAGCGCGGCGGCGCTCAGCTTGGAGAGCGAGTACGCCGCGCCGGAGGCCGCGGCCCGGATCGACGTCGGGTACTGCTCGGCCAGGTAGACGTGCGAGACCGTCGAGAAGACGTTGCTGACCACCGTGTAGCCGAAGCCGCACAGCACGATCAGCTCCCCCGAGCCCGCGTACGCGAAGCCGAGCCCGAACAGCGCCATCGCGATCGCGGAGGCCGCCACCAGCAGCTTGCGCTCGACCCGGTCCATGATCGGGACCGAGATCAGCGAGCCGATCGGGTAGCCGACGAAGGAGAGCGCGGTGAAGCCGAGGCCGGCCACGATGCTGTAGCCCTTGGCTGCCAGGATCACCGGGGCCAGCGAGCCGAAGCCGTAGTAGCCGACCGCCGACAGGATGCAGAAGATCCACAGCATCGCGGTCCGGCGGCGCAGCGGCGCGCTGAAGACGTCCCGCACCCGAGCCCTGACCGGTGCCGGTTCGGCTGCCCCGCCGCTCGGCACGGCGATGGCGCGGTAGTGCGGCCCGGCCAACTCGGCCACCAGGTGCTCGGCCTCCGCGTGGCGGCCGACCGAGGCGAGCCAGCGCGGCGACTCGATGAGCCGGCGGCGCACCACCCAGACCACGGCCGAGCCGAGCGCCCCGAGGACGAACAGCCAGCGCCAGCCGGCGATGCCCAGCGGGGTCAGCGGCACCAGCCAGAGTGCGGCGAAGCCCACCGCGGGCACGCCGCAGAAGGCGATCGTGTAGGCCCAGGCGGTGAACCGCCCGCGCTTGCCGGCCGGCAGCACATCGGCCAGGTAGGTGTCCGACAGCGCCTGCTCGGCGCCGATGCCGACGCCGGCCAGGAACCGGGTGGCGATCAGCCAGTCGGCGTTCGGGGAGAACGCCCCGAGCAGCGAGAAGAGCGAGTAGATGCCCAGGTTGATCAGGAAGGCGTTGCGCCGGCCGATCCGGTCGGCGACCCGGCCCAGCACCAGGGCGCCGATGAACTGCCCGACGAACGCCGAGGCCAGCACCAGCTTGAGGGTGTTGCCACCGAAGGCGAACTGGTGCTGGAGGACCTTGGAGATGGTCCCGGAGAGGTTGTTCTCGAAGGTGTCGAAGAGCAGGCCCACGCCGACGATGGCCGTGAGCCTGCGATGGACCGGGGTGATCGGAAGGCTGTCCAGCCTGGCCCCGATCGACGGGCGGGGCGCGGGTCTGGCGGTCCGCACGGATTGGTCGAGCATGACGTGCACCGGCTCCTCTGCTGGACCGCCCCGGCACCAGGCCGGGGCGGTGGGTGGCGATATGGGGTCAGCTGATGGTTCTGCTGGTTGTCCTGGTCCTGCTCGTTCTGCTGGGGGAGTTGAGCGCTCAGGCCGCCTGACGACCGGCGGCCAGCCGGGCGGCGGCCATGGCATCGCCCTCGCCCCGCCGGACCGGCGCGCTGACCTCGTGCAGGAAGCTGGCGACCTCGCGGTAGGAGGCCCAGAAGCCCACCTCGCGATACGGCACGCCGCGCTCCGCGCAGTACTCCATGGTCAGCTCCCGGGCGCGGGCGAGGTTCTTCTGGGCCATCGCCGGGAACAGGTGGTGCTCGACCTGGTAGTTGAGACCGCCGTAGAGGAAGTCGATCAGCGGCGAGGGGTTGATGTTGCGCGAGGTCAGCACCTGGCGCTCCAGCCAGTCGAGGGTCTCCTCCTCGCCGTCGCGGGTCTCCATGCCCTTGTGGTTGGGCGCGAAGAGCAGCCCGAAGTACACGCCGAGCACGGCCTGCTGGACGACGATGAAGGCGACGGCCTGCAGCGGCGACAGCAGCCAGAACACCGAGCCCAGGTAGAGCACGGCCCGGGCCAGGATCAGCGCGGACTCCAGGGCCGGGTGCTTGGTGTCGCCCTTCGCGATCGCCTTGACGGCGGTGCGCTGCATCTTGAAGCCCTCAAGCGTCAGCAGCACGAAGAAGAGCACGCTCTGGTAGCGCACGATGAAGCGCTGCACGCCGGACCGGGTGGCGTACTGCTTGATGTCGAAGATCGCGGTGCGTCGACCGATGTCGGGGTCGAGCTCCAGGTGGTTGGGGTGGCTGTGGTGCCGGTTGTGGTGGTTGACCCACCAGCCGTAGCTGACCCCGTTGACGAAGTTGGCGTGCAGGTAACCGACCACGGTGGCGGCGTTCTTGCTGCGGAACATCGCCTTGTGGCCGGCGTCATGCCACATGAACGAGCTCTGTGCACCGCACAGGCCCATCCAGGCGGCGACCAGCAACTGCCACCAGGAGGAGCCGAGTTCGAAGAAGGCGGCGAGTCCTGCCACAATCATCGTGGTGTTGAGAACGAGCCTGCCCACGTAGTAGCGCGGGTCGAAGTCCAGTAGGCCCTCGGACTTCACCCGCTTCAGGAGTTCGGAGAAGGTGGCCGAGGCTCCGACTTCCGCTGCCCCTGACCCCTTCGGGACACGGCGTGCGTCGAGAGTGTCGACGACGCCCGGTTCGGCCTGGCTGACGTGCGGAGACTGCATACCGTGAGCTCCTAGAAGCAGGGCGCCCGGTCCTGGCTGACGGCACGACGGCTGTCAGGCTCGGGGCGCGGCGGTGGTGGGTACGGTCCGCTGGCGGCGTCCGGAGGCGACCGATGGAACGGGTCGACCGGCGCTGGGAGCGCGGTGCCGGACGCCGGACACGGGCACAGCGTCCGACACCGCTCTGACGTGGTCCTGATCCCGGACTGACTGCCGGGCCGGGCCGCTCCCGCTGGGTGACCGCGGCCGATCAGACCGTGCTCAGCGGGTTCGCGGCCGCCTCGGCGATCAGCAGGGCGTCGAGGGTGCGAACCACCTGGTCGGCGTCGCGGGCGGTCTGCGCGTCGTCCGGCGCGCCGATGATGGCCATGAAGGACTCCACCATGGACTGCTTCAGCTCGTCGATGGTGGGTGCGGGCTGGGACATCGAGCTCTCCTCGGAGATCGGTGGTGACGAGATCGTGGTGATGGTGGGTCAGAAGGCGTTGCAGGCACGGAAGATGTGCGCGAAGGAGGCCAGCGAGGCGGGCCCGTCGAAGGCCACGTACTCGGGCAGCAGGGTGTCGGGGGCCCACTTGTCCTTGTAGGCGAGCTGCGTCTGGGCGGGGTAGACCGCCTCGCCCTCGGCCCACAGGAAGTGCATCAGCCACTGGAACGAGAGGCTGTAGCCGGGCAGTTCGGCCTCCTGGGAGAGGCCGGTGAACGGCGTGAAGCCGAAGTGCAGCCACTCCACGCCCTCGCTGCGGAAGACGTCGATGGCGGTGGAGTTGATGGCCTCCATCAGGCCGGGGGAGCCGCCCGGGATGCGCCGGCTCAGGTCGTGCATCCAGCCGGCCCGGCTGCCGTACACGGGGGAGTAGGAGATGTAGCTGACCGGCTGCCCGTCGATGGTGCCGACGAAGAGCCGGCGGTGCTCCTGGGCCGGTCCGCCGATCTGGCCGACCAGGAACTCCAACTGCCGGGCGTGGTCGCCCTTGGAGCCCAGCCAGGCGCCGTCGATCACGCTCAGCGCCTCCTCGACCTGGTCGGCCGGCACCTCGGCGACCTGCAGGCCGTTGCGGAACGCGCGGGAGATCTTGTTGCGCAGCTGCATGAAGCGGCTGCCCTTCAGGGTGAACTCCGGCAGGTGCACCGCCCAGGAGGCGCCGAGCTGGTTGACGGTGAAGTCGTGCCGGGCGTAGCGCTCGGCGTCGGCCCGCTGCAACTGCACGGCGACCAGCTGGAGCTGCTCCTCGCGCGCGAAGGTCACGAAGTGGTCGAGCAGGCTGTCGGACGCCTCGGGCGAGGCGAACGGGCCGCCAAACTGCACCAGGTGCCGGCCGGTGCGGCGGTAGACGATGACGCCCTCGGTGCCGGGCACGGTGAAGACGCTGTTGCCGCTGTTGAGGGCCAGGAACGAGCTGGGGTTCTCGGAGGCGGTGTGGTTGCGGATGGCCGCAAGGACCGGATTATCGGTGCCGGTCAGGGTGGTGGGTGACATCAGAATGCCATTCCCTTCTGCTCTCGGGCGAATAGGCGGTGGGGAAAGTAGAGCATCCGGAAATGGTGGTGGGATAGTGCCTCCGATACACCGTGCGGCGCCGTCAGTCCAGTGTCAGTCGGATGTCAGGACAGACTGACAGCGTGCTCCTTGTAGAACAGCCCGGGAGACCGGTCGCACGCATTGGGTCGTGGCTGTCGCACGCATCGTCTGGAGACTTCTGACCATGGCATCCGCAGCTGTTCAGCCCCCCCGAGGGGCCCTGATCATTGCCAACCCCACCGCGGGGACCACGCATGCGGCCCTGCTCGACGAGGTCGTCCGGCTGTGCACGGCACGGCTGGACGACGTGGTCCTGCACCGCACCGCCTTCCGCGGCGACGCCACCGCCACCGTCCGGGCCGCCCTGAGCGGCCACGGCGAGGGGGCGGTCCCCGACCTGGTGGTCGCGGTCGGCGGCGACGGCACGGTGCGCGAGGTGGTCGAGGGGCTGGCCGGCGAGGGCCGTCAGCCGTCGGCCGCCCTGGCGATCATCCCGGCCGGCACCGGCAACTCCGGCTACAAGATGCTCTGGGGCGAGCAGCCCTGGCAGCAGTCGCTGGCCGCGCTGCTGGCCGGCCCCGGGCCGCAGGCCCAGCTGCGCAGGCTGGACCTGGCCAGGCTCGCCGAGACCGACGAGCTGGTGCTGCTCGGCGCCTGCTCGGGCGTGATCGCCGAGGCGCTGGTCACCGCCCGCGCCATCCCGGTGGCCGGCCGCGAGCGCTACGCGCAGGCCTTCGCCGACACCGCCGCCGCCTTCACGCCGTACCCCGGCCGGGTCACCGTGGACGGCGTCGTGCTGCACGAGGGCGACACCGTGCTCGCCAACGTCGGCGGCGGCCGCTACCGCGGCGGCCAGTACCTGGTGCTGCCGCACTCCGAGCTGGACGACGGCCTGCTCGACGTCTGCGTCATCGGCGCCGAGGTGCACCCGGCCAATGTGCCCGAGCTGACCCGCGAGGCGCGCCACCTCAACCTGCCCGGCGTCGCCTACGGCCGCGGCCGGCGGATCGTCGTCGAGCGCCTGGACGGCCGGCCGCTCTGCTTCGAGCACGACGGCGAGCTGCAGGAGCCCCGCTGGGGCTCGATGACGCTCGAGGTGCTGCCCGGGGCGCTGCCGGTGTGGGGCGCCCCGGTCCGCGCGGCCCGCCCCGGCCAGCCGCTGCAAGCCCAGTTCTCGGCCTGACCACTACTCACGACACCGGCGGCCGGGCGCCGCCGCGTGCCGGGCCGCCCGAACCAGGGAGCCCGACATGGCCGTTCTCAAGGAACTCGCGAACTGGGCGGCGTGGCTGCGCCCCGAAGACATCCCCGACCGGGTCCGCGCGCTGGCGGCCAGCCAGGTGCTCTCCCAGATCGCCTCGATCCGGGCCGGCTCCGTGCACACGCTGGGCCGGCGGCTGACCGAGGCCTTCGGCCCGCCGCTGCAGCACGACGCCCGGCTCTCCGCCTGCGTGCTGGCCGGGCTCGGCTCGTTCCTCAACCTGGACGACACCGCCTACGCCGGCCACCTCTCCAACTCCACCGTCGCCGTCCCGCTCGCCTACGCCTACGACCGGCGGCTCGGCGGCGCGGACCTGCTCACCGCGGTGGTGGCGGCCAACGAGTGCGCGGCGCGGATCACCGCCGCGGCGACCCTGGGCCCGCTGCGCGGACACAGCGCGGTGCACACCCACCTGGCCGGCGCGGTGAGCGGCCGGCTGCACTGCGAGGGCGCCGACGACGCGGTGTGGACCAGTGCGCTCGGCCTGGCCTTCGCGATGCCCAACTGGCCGCTGATGCGGGCCTTCCTGGCCAGTGACGCGCGGATCTTCAACACCTTCACGCCGGTGCGCACCGCGATGGACGCGTGCGACGGCGCCCGGGTGGGCCTGCGCGGCGCGGTGGACATCATCGAGCACCCGGACGGCTTCCTGGACCGCTTCTCCGCCGTCCCGCTGCCGGACGCGGTCAACGCGGGCCTGGGCGAGCGCTGGCACACCGAGACGCTCTCCTTCAAGCTGCACCCCGGCGGCCCGGGGGTCGACGCGGCCGTGGACTGCGCCGCCGAGCTGCGCAAGGAGCTGGGCCCGCTGCACCCGGACGAGATCGCCGAGGTGGTCGTCGAAGCCTCGCTCTACACCCTCTTCGCCGGCCGTAAGGCCGCTGCCTACGTGACCGGTCCTGACTCACCGCTGGGCGCGCTGGTACTGCACACGCCGTACCCGGTGGCCACCGCGCTGCTCAACGGCGAGCTGACGGTCGACGACTTCACCGCGCCGATGATCAACGACCGGGGCCGCTGGCAGGTCGCCGACCGGGTCCGGCTGGTCCACGACCCCGAGCTGACCAGAGCGCTGTTCGCCTCCGAGGCGCCGTTCGGCGAGGCGCTGCGCCAGGCGGGTGACGCGGCCGAGCCCTGGCTGCGCGAGTTCGCCGGCGAGCACGAGGCCAAGCTCGCGGTCGACGCGGCCAACAGCCGGGTCCTGGGCGACTTCAGCGCCTCGACCAAGGCCACCGGCGCCCGGGTGACGGTCCGGCTCACCGACGGGCGCACGGTGACCCGGGAGCGGCTGGTCCCGCTGGCGGCGGCCGGCCCGCACACCCGGGCCCACCACGCCGAGCTGATGCGCGAGAAGTTCCTCGAATTCGGCGGCAGCCTGGCGGTGGCGGACGCCGCCGGGGAGCTGGACGGTATGTCGGCCGACGATCTCCAGAAGTGGATCAGCGCGGCGTTGGGTTGATCGTCCAATAGCGGATCAGCTCCGCGTCAGTGGGGAGTCAGACGGCTCTGTCACCATCATCGGGCTTCGGATGAAAATACGGTTTCGAATTCATCTGTCGGGATACCTGAGGCGCCCGGTCGGAATTCTGGGGAAAGGCCCTGAGCATGCTTCTTGACGATTCGGTGGACGGGCGGGAAAAGCCGCTCCGAAGCTATCCGCTGTATATCGCGGGAAAGGACATCGAAGGCGACGGCTGGGTCTACACGGTCAGTGCCAGGTCCTTGCTGGAGGACGTCTTCACCAGCGTCAGCCTGAAACGAGCACTGGAACAGGACCCGGATTCCGAGGCCAGCCAGCACCCGTACGTGGTGGGCCGGTGCGCCATCGCCGGCGACGCGGCCATCGACCTCGCCAGTGAGGCGGCGGCCGCCGCCGCCCCCGGCTGGGCAGCCGTCCCGCTGGAGCGCCGGATGCGCCTGGGCAGCCTGTTCCGCGAGGAACTGCTGCGCCGCAAGGACGAGTTCGTGGACATGCTGGTCTCCGAGGCGCACCCGGTGAAGCTGGCCCGCTGGGAGCTCAGCTGCCTGCTCCAGGTGTACAGCGAGGAGAGCATCCAGTGGTACCGCCAGCGGATGCACACCGAGTTCGAGCACAACGGCCGGCGCCTGATCGTCCGCCGCCAGCCGGACGGTGTGGTCGGCTTCAACCCGCCGCAGAACGCCCCGGCGCCCAGCGCGGCCCTCGCCGTGCTCGCCCTGATGGCCGGCAACGCGGTCGTGGTGCGCGCCCCGCGCAGCATCGCGCTGAGCACCCTGTGGGTGCTGCGTGACGTGGTGGCCCCGCTGCTCGACGAGGTCGGCGCGCCTCCCGGCGTGCTCAACGTGGTCTGCAGCAACCCCAAGCAGACCCTGGACCGCTGGGTGGAGAGCCCGCTGGTCAACGACATCTTCTACATCGGCGGCTCGCAGGAGGGCCTGCGCTTCCAGGAGCAGTGCGTCGCCAACGGCACCAAGCCGATCCTGGAGCTGGCCGGCAACGACGGGATCATCGTCTGGGAGGGCGCGAACATCAAGTACGCGGCCGAGGCGATCACCGAGTCCTTCTACGGCTCCGGCCAGATCTGCATGGTGCCCAACTACGTGCTGGTGCACCCCTCCATCGCCGAGGAGCTGATCGAGGAGGTCAAGCGCCAGGTGGCGACGGTCCGCCCGGGCTACCCGGAGGACGAGGACGTGCTGCTGTCGCCGGTGCGCCGCAGCGAGAAGTTCTTCGGCCTGCTGAAGGACGCGCTGGACCAGGGCGCCGAGCTGGTGACCGGCGGCAAGCGCACCGAGGTGGACGGCACCCCCTCGGAGACCGGCGTCTTCCTGCAGCCCACCGTGCTGCGGGTGAACGGCCTGGCGCAGGCCCGCGACTTCCACGTGGTGCGGCACGAGACCTTCTTCCCGCTGCTGCCGATCGTGGTCCCCGAGCCGGGCGACAACGACGAACTGCTCGACAGCTTCATCGAGTTCGTCAACTCCAACGAGTACGGCCTGCGCAACTCGCTGTGGGCGAGGTCCGCGAAGGTGATCAACGCCTTCGTCCAGCGGGTGACCAACGGCGGTCTGCTGAAGGTCAACGACTCGCACATCGGCTTCCTGCCCTACCTGCCCAGCCACGGCGGCACCGGGCTCACCGGCGGCGTCTACGGCGAGGCCAACTACCCGATGCTCAAGACCTCGCACATCCAGGGCGTCAGCATCGCCCACGACGTCAGCCCGCGCGAAGCGGTCTTCGGCTCCTGACCACACCTATCGGAGGTGTTCTTCCGTGCGCTCCCTCGACACCGCTCGCGATGCCTGCGAGCGGTACCATCCCGGGCTGGTCAAGGCCCTGTCCGACATCCCGTACGCCGAGCGTGAGGCCCCCGGCAGCCCGGTGATCGACCTGTTCCGGGCCAACGGCGGAGTCGCGCTGCTGGTCCCCGCCGAGTACGGCGGGCACGGGGCCGACCCGGTGGAGGCGGTGCGGGTGCAGCGGGCCGTCGGCGCGCTGTCGCCCTCGCTGGCCGCCGCGGTGACGATGCACCACTTCACCGCCGCGATGCTCTACTCGCTCGCCGACGGCACCGGCCGGCTGACCCAGGCCCAGCTCGACCTGCTGCACGGCGTGGTGCCCCAGCAGCGGGTGCTGGCCTCCGGCTGGGCCGAGGGCCGCACCCAGCAGAACATCCTCACCCCGGCGGTCACCGCCGTCCCGGTGGCGGGCGGCTACCGGCTCGGCGGCTCCAAGAAGCCCTGCAGCCTGGCCCGTTCGATGGACACGCTGACCGCCAGCATCGCCGTGCCCGGCGCCGACGGGAACCCGGAGATGGCGCTGGCGCTGGTCCCCGCGACCTCGCCCGGCCTGACCGTGCACCCCTTCTGGGGCAACGACGTGCTGGCAGCCGCGGAGAGCGACGAGGTCCAGCTGGCCGATGTCTTCGTCCCCGAGGACCTGGTCATCCGCACCTCCGAGGAGGACCCGCACCGGATCGACGACCTGCAGACCGCCGGCTTCGTCTGGTTCGAGATGCTGATCTCGGCCGGCTACGCGGGCGCCGCCTCGGCGCTGATCGAGCATGTGCTGGACCGCGGCCGGGGCAGCGCGAGCGAACGGGCCGCCGCGGCGATCCGGGTCGAGGCGTCCTTCGCCCTGCTGGAGGGCGCCGCCCGCGCGGTGCGCGACGGCGCGACCGGCGAGGAGGCGGTGGCGCAGGTGCTGGTCGCCCGCTTCGCCGCCCAGGAGTCGCTGGCCAGGGCGGCCGACCAGGCGCTCGAACTGCTCGGCGGCCTGGACTTCATCCGCTCCTCGGACCACGCCCGACTCGCCACCGCGGTACGGCCGTTGGCCTTCCACCCGCCGTCCCGGGGCAGCGCGGCCGAGCCGCTGCTGGCCTACTTCAACGGCGCCCCGCTCGAACTCTCCTAAGACCGCGCCTGCCGGTATCGATCCTCGTACCTGAAATGGAGTTTCCGTGACCGACCTGCAGACCGCCCCGCTGGGCACCGGCCCGGTGGACACCGAGGAGGAGATCCTCGGCCTCTACCGCGCCCACCTCAGCAAGGGCCGGGCCACCCTCGCCGAGCTGTTCGGCAGCCACATGGAGGTGGAGTCCACCGGCGCCTGGCTGACCACCAGTGACGGCGAGCGGTTCCTGAACGCCGGCGGCTACGGCGTCTTCATCATGGGCGCCCGCCACCCGATCGTCATGGAGGCGGTGCTCCGCCAGCTCAACACCCACCCGACCGCCACCCGCATCCTGCTGGAGCCGACGGTGGCCCGCGCCGCCGAGGCGCTGGTCTCGGTCACCCCCGAGGGCCTGGACCGGGTGCACTTCTCGCTCTCCGGCGCCGAGGCGGTGGAGACCGGCCTCAAGCTGGCCCGCGCCAACGGGTACAAGCGCACCGTCTCGATGCGCGGCGGCTACCACGGCAAGACCCTCGGTGCCCTGTCGGCCACCGCCAAGGAGGTCTACCAGGCGCCGTTCCGCCCGCTGCTGCCGGACTGCACGCACATCCCGTTCGGCGACGCCGACGTGCTGCGCGACGAGCTGAAGGCGCACCCGGGCGAGGTCTGCGTGATCCTGGAGCCGGTCCAGGGTGAGGGCGGCGTGATCATCCCGCCCAAGGGCTACCTCAAGCAGGTCGAGGAGCTGGTCCGCGAGTTCGACGGCTTCCTGATCCTCGACGAGGTGCAGACCGGCTTCGGCCGGCTCGGCGAGTGGTGGGGCCTGGACACCGAGGGCGTGCGCCCCGACGTGCTGCTGGCCGGCAAGGCGCTGGGCGGCGGCGTGGTGCCGGTCTCGGCCGCCATCGCCACCCGGAAGGCCTTCAAGCCCTTCGACAAGGACCCGTACGTGCACACCGCCACCTTCTCCGGGCAGCCGCTGCTGATGGCGGCCGTCCAGGGCGCCATCCAGGCGATCCAGGAGGAGCGGCTGGTCTCCAAGGCGATGGAGCTCGGCTCGCGCCTGCTCCCGCGGATCAAGGAGATCGCCTACCGCAACATCCCCGACCTGGTCGTCGACGTCCGCGGCCAGGGTCTGCTGATCGGCATCGAGCTGGTCGAGGCAGGCCTGGCCGGGGAGTTGCTGATCGAGCTCTTCAACCACGGTGTCGTGGCCAACCACTCGATGAACGGCAGCTCGGTGGTGCGGTTCACCCCGCCGGCGATCCTGACCGACACCGACGTGGAGTTCCTCCTCGACTCTTTCGACAAGGCCACCCGCGACCTGGTCTCGGGTTCGGCCAAGATGCCAGAAGGCGGTAACTGACCGTGCGACACGTTGAACTGAACGCCCTGGTGCGCTCCGACCGCGCGGAGGACGTCTTCGCGGCCGTCCTGCGCTGGGAGCGCTACCCCGAGCTGGCCCCGCACGTGCGGGCCACCACCGTGCACTCCACCCTGCCCGAGCCGGTGGGCAGTTCCAGCTGGGAGCTGCACTTCCGCAGCGGCCTGCTGCGCTGGACGGAGGCGGACCACTTCTTCACCGACCTGCTGCAGATCCGCTTCGAGCAGACCGACGGCGACTTCGACAGCTTCGTCGGTCGCTGGGAGGTGCGCCAGGACGGCGACGACGTCGAGGTGCACTTCGAGGCCGACTTCGACTTCGGCATCCCCAGCCTGGAGGGCATCCTCGACCCGATCGCCGAGCGCGTCATCCGGGAGACCGTGGCCTGGGCGGTGACCGGGCTCTTCGCCGACACCGCCATCCTCGGCGACGTCGAGATCGGTCCCAAGGACGTCGCGGCAGCAGCCCACTGACCGTCGGCCGCGCCGGGACCCCCTGCCCGGCGCGGCCGACTCCCCGCTCCCGAACCTTGAATCCGCCACGCCGCTCCAGGAGTTGAACCGTGGACCAGGCCAATCCCTTCGAGACCCCGAGAACCTACTCCCTGCATCGCGCCGAGTATTTGGTCGGCCTCGCGGTGACCACCGGGTTCATCATCGCGCACGTCGGCGACATCCGCTGGCTGCCGGCGATCGGGTTGTTCCTCTACATCGACCTGATCGGCTACATCCCGGGCGCGATCGCCTTCAAGAAGGCCGGCGGCCGACCGATCTCCAAGACGTACTACGTGATGTACAACGTGATGCACAGCCTGATCACCCAGGGCGCGGTGGCCGCACTCTGGTGCTGGCTGGTCAAGCCCGAGTGGGCGCTGCTGGTGCTGCCGTTCCATCTCTTCGGCGACCGCGGCCTGTTCGGCAACTTCATGAAGTCCTTCGCGCTGCCCTTCGAGCCGGTGCGCCAGCCCGGCTACCTGCGCCTGCTCGACGAGCTCGGCCTGCCGCACCCCAAGCCGGTCGGCCACGGCGGCGACCCGGTGCCGGTGGGCCACATCCCGGCCGTCCGGCCCGTGGCGGCCACGCCGAAGCGGGAGCCCGCCACGCACGGAGCGCGGCGATGAGCACCGCCGCCGCGCCGCGCACCGCAGCAGCCGGGCGGTACACCGCCGACGGGCCGCAGCGGCGCGAGGCGATGCAACAACTGGCCTGCCCCGTTTCCGTGCTGACTGTCAGTCATGGTGAGCGACTGCACGGCAGCACGATCAGCTCGGTGACCCTGATCTCCAACAGCCCGCTGATCCTCGGGGCCGCCCTGAAGGCCGGCTCGGTGATGGCGGAACTCGCCCTCGCCGAGGGCCGGTTCGCGATCAACGTGCTGGCCGGCGGGCAGGACTCCACCGCCCTCTGGTTCGCCAACAGCTCGCGCCCCGACGGCGCCCGCCAGTTCGACGGCCTCGGCTGGCAGCCCTCCCGCTACGCGGCCGCGCCGCTGCTCGACGGCGCGCTCGCCCACTACGACTGCCGGGTCACCGGCTGCTACCGGGTCGGGGACCACGAGGTGCTGCTCGGCACCGTCGTGTACGCCGACACGGTGGACGGCGCCCCGCTGCTCAGCTACGCCGGCGGCCTGTTCGCAGGTCCGCTCCCGGTCCCCGCGGCGGGGTCCGGGATCAGTCGCACCAGGAAGGAGAACGCGGAGCTATGACCAACCCCGTTGCACACGAGGCAGGGTGGGACACCGCCCCGGGGCTGTTGGACGGCGCCAAGGAGCTCACCCTCGGCCCCGAGGACTGCAATCTCGCCTACTGGTTCACCGAGGTCGCCCAGGGCACCCTGCGCGACCGCGGCGCCACCGGCCACCACAAGGACGCCGGGATCCCCGAGTTCCTGAAGCGCCCCGGTCCGCTGCGCGAGGCGCTGGTCCTGGAGTTCGGTTTCCGCGGGCTCTCCGAGGAGATCGCCACCCGGCTGCTGGCCCACTATGTCGCCGCCGCGCCCGGCATGCCCGAGCTGGAGTTCTACACCACCCAGCTGGTCGACGAGGCCCGGCACGCCCGGGTCTTCCGCAACCACCTGGTCGAGCTCGGCATGCCCGAGGCGACGCTGCTCAAGGACATCGACGCGATGGCCGCCGACTACCGGCGCCAGATCCTCCAGCCGGTGGAGGACTTCACCCTGGAGATCGTCCGCGACCAGGGCGACTTCGCGGGCGGCGTGGCGGTGTTCGCCATCGTCATCGAGGGCGTGCTCGCCCCGGCCGCCGAGCTCAGCGAGCGCAAGTGGACCCCGCTCTCGCCGGCCACCGGGGAGATCTCCCGCGGCACCGCGATCGACGAGATCCGCCACCTCACGGTGGCCAGCACGATCCTGCGCGACCACCTGGTGAAGCACCCGGAGTACCGCCCGCGGCTGATGGAGATCCTCAAGGCCGGCGTCAAGCTCTGGGACGAGCTGCCGGACCGGCAGTTCGTCATCCACCGCGAGGAGCTCTTCCAGCAGGGCATGGCCGAGCACGCCGACAAGATCGGCGACTACGAGGTCTGGCCCGGCGTCCGGCTCCTGGACACCACCCCGGACCAGCGCTACGACATGGCCGAGCAGTGGACCGACGAGATGGCCGAGAGCCGGATGGCCTACATGGGCCTGCCGGTGGAAGTTCTCAGCAGCAGCGGAGGCGACACGGTATGACCATCGGACTGCCGGACCCCTTGCGCCGCCCGGGCCCGCCGCCCGGACGCTCCGCCGTCATCGTCGGCGTCGGCGCGTACGTGCCGCCGGACCTGGTCACCAACGCCGACCTGGTCGAGCGCCTGGACACCTCCGACGAGTGGATCCGCACCCGCACCGGCATCGCCACCCGGCACTACGTCGCCCCCGGCGTCGCCACCTCCGACCTGGCGGTGGAGGCCGGCCGGCGCGCCCTCAAGTCCGCCGACGACTCGCAGGTCGACGCGGTGGTGCTGGCCACCACCACACCCGACCACCCCTGCCCGGCCACCGCACCCGCGGTGGCCTCCCGCCTCGGCCTCGGCGGGGTGGCGGCCTTCGACGTCTCGGCGGTCTGCACCGGCTTCCTCTACGGGCTGGCCACCGCGTCCGGCCTGATCGCCTCCGGGGTGGCTCAGCGGGTCCTGCTGATCGCCGCCGACGCCTTCACCTCGATCATCGACCCGGACGACCGCACCACCGCCGTGATCTTCGCGGACGGCGCCGGCGCGGTGGTGCTGCGGGCCGGCCAGGCGGACGAGCCCGGCGCGGTCGGCCCGATCGTGCTCGGCAGCGACGGTGAACTCAGCGAGCTGATCACCGTCCCGGCCGGCGGCTCGCGCCAGCGCTCGTCCACCGAGGCGCCCCAGCCGGGCGACCAGTACTTCAAGATGGCCGGCCGGGCCACCTACCGCCACGCGGTGGAGCGGATGACCGAGACCTCGCTCCAGGCGGTCGGCGCGGCCGGCTGGTTCCCCGGCCAGATCGACAAGTTCGCCGCGCACCAGGCCAACGGCCGGATCCTGGAGGCGGTCGCCGAGCGGCTGGGCATCGAGCCCGAGCGGCGGCTGTCCAACATCGAGCGGGTCGGCAACACCGGCGCCGCCTCCATCCCGCTGCTGCTCTCGCAGGCCGACGAGAACGGCGAACTCAAGGCCGGCGACCGGGTGCTGCTCACCGCCTTCGGCGGCGGGCTGGCCTGGGGCGCCGCCACGGTGACCTGGCCCGACCTGGCCGGCTGAGCCCACCCCGTACCTGAAACACCCCCGTACCTGAAACACCCGGTACCACCTTTCGGAAGGACTGCCCGATGTTCGAAACGCTCAAGGAAATCCTGGTCAACAAGCTCAAGGTGACGCCGGAGCAGGTCACTCCCGAGTCCACCAAGGAGGACATCGAACTGGACTCGCTGGCCGTCGTCGAGCTCTCGCTGGTCCTGGAGACCGAGCTCGGCATCACCATCTCGGACGACGAGCTGCTGGACGCCGAGACCATCGGTGACATGGCCCGCCTGATCGAGGAACGGAGCGCACGGGTCTGATGGCCGGCATCGACGTCGTCGTGACCGGGCTCGGCCTGGTCACCCCGGCCGGGATCGGGGTCGGGCCGAGCTGGGCGGGGGTCTGCGCAGGCCGGCCGACCGCCGCCCTGGACCCGGTCCTGGAGCAGAACCCGGTGCGGATCTCCTGCCGGGTCCCGGACTGGGATCCCGGCGCACTGCTGGGCGCCCGCCGGGCCCACCGGTTGGACCGCTTCACCCAGTTCGCCCTGGTCGCGGCCAGGGAGGCGATCGCCGATGCCGGGCTCGACCCGCTGACCTGGGACGGTGCCCGGGTCGGCGTGGTGCTCGGCTGCGCCGACGGCGGGCCGGGCACCGTGGAGGAGCAGCACCGGATCCTGGTCGAGCAGTCGCCGGCCCGGGTCTCCCCGCTGCTGCTGCCGATGCAGTTGCCCAATATGCTCGCCGGCCAGGCCGCCATCGAGTTCGGCGCCACCGGCCCCAACCTGGTGGTCGCCACCGCCTGCGCCTCCGGCGCCACCGCCATCGGGGTGGCCCGCGACCTGCTGCTGCTGGACCGCTGCGACCTGGTGGTGGCCGGCGGCAGCGAGGCGATGATCACCCCGCTGGTGATGGCCGGCTTCGCCAAGATGGGCGCGCTCTCCCAGCGGGAGGACGACCCGCTGGGCGCCTCCCGGCCCTTCGACATCGCCCGCGACGGCTTCGTGGCGGGCGAGGGGGCCGGGGTGGTGGTGCTGGAGCGGGCCGCCGACGCCCGCGCCCGCGGGGCCAGGATCCGCGCCCGGATCGCCGGGTACGGGGCCTCCGCCGATGCCCACCACATGACCTCCCCGCACCCCGACGGCCGCGGCGTCGAGAGCGCGGTACGCACCGCACTCGCCGACGCGGGCGCCGGCCCGGGCGACGTCCAGCACGTCAACGCCCACGGCACCTCCACCCCGCAGAACGACCTCTCCGAGGCACGGATGATCCGCCGGGTGCTCACCGGCGATCCGCTGGTGACCTCGACCAAGGGCGTCACCGGCCACCTGCTCGGCGCGGCCGGCGCGGTGGAGGCGGTGTTCAGCGTGCTCGCCGTGGAACAGGGACTGGTCCCGCCCACTGCCAACCTGCACACCCTCGACCCCGAGCTGGAGATCAAGGTCGCCGGCTCGGTGACCGAAACCCGGATCCACCTGGCACTGAGCAACTCGCTGGGTTTCGGCGGACAGAACGCGGTCCTCGCCATCGCCGCGGTCTAAGACCGACCTGCACACGCGACGGGCTCGCGCCCGGGGCCCCACACCCGGACGCGGGCCCGTCGGTCTTCCGCTTCCCACCGATCCTCCCCTCGCACCCGACTTGGAGCCACGATGTCCGTCAGCAGTCCCCCGGCGGAGGCCGGCAACCAGACCTCCAGACATCTGACCACCCGCCACATCGTCTTTCTGATCGTCGCCGCCGCCGCACCGCTCTCCGCGATGGTCGGCACCGTCCCGCTGGCCTTCGCCATCGGCAACGGCGCCGGCGTGCCCGCGGCGTTCGCCTTCGCGGGGGTGACCCTGCTCTGCTTCTCGGTCGGCTACGCGGTGAGCGCCCGCCGCACCGGCGGGTCCGGCGGGTTCTACGCCTCGATCGCCGACGGGCTCGGCCGCCCGCCGGCCGTCGGCGGCGGCTATGTCGCGATCGTCGCGTACAACACCGCCACGATCGGCCTGGCCGGCGCGCTCGGCTACTTCACCCAACTGGTGCTCGCCGACCACGGGGTGCACGTCTCCTGGGAGTTGTGCGCCGCCGTCGGGCTGGCGGCGGTCGCGGTGCTCGGCTACCGCGACATCGCGGTCAGCGCCCGGGTGCTCGCCGTCCTGATGACGGGCGAGATCGGCGTGCTGGCGGCGCTGGACCTCGCCGAGATCGGCCGGCACGGCGTGCACGCGCTGCCCGCCGCCTCCTTCTCGCCGCACATCGCCGCCGGGCCCGGGCTCGGGGTGTCGCTGATGTTCGCCTTCGTCTCGTTCATCGGCTTCGAGTCGGCGGCGCTGTACGGCAAGGAGGCCAAGGACCCGCAGCGCAGCGTCCCGCGCGCCACCTACCTGGCCGTGCTGCTGATCGCCGGCTTCTACGCGCTGAGCAGCTGGACGGCGGTCGGCGCGATCGGGGCCGACCACGTGCGGCAGACCGCGACCGACCAGATGGGCAACCTGTTCTTCTCGCTGGGCGACGACTACCTCGGCAAGGCCGGCGGCACGCTGCTCCAGGTGATGCTCTGCACCAGCCTGTTCGCCGCCACACTGGCCCTGCACAGCGCCTCCAACCGGTACGCCCAGGTGCTCGCCGACGACGGCCTGCTGCCGCGCGCGCTGGGCGCCGTGCACCCCAGGCACAACTCCCCGCACCGGGCCAGCGTGGTGCAGAGCGTGCTCAGCACCGTGGTGGTCGCCGCCTTCGCCATCGCGGGCCTCGACCCGTACGCGGACCTCACCACCAGCATGCTGGGCCTGGGCACGCTGGGCATCGTGGTGCTCCAGGCGCTCGCCGCGCTGTCGGTGCTCGGCCTGCGCCGCAAGGGGCTGCGGCTGGGCTGGTGGCAGGGCACGGTGGCGCCGCTGCTCGGCTTCGCCGGCCTGGTGGCCACCGTCTGCCTGGTGGTCGGCAACTTCGATCTGCTGACCGGCACCAAGAACCCCGTGGTGGCCGCCATGCCGTGGGTGATCCCGGTGGTGGCCGCGCTCGGCATGCTCTACGCCTGGCGGCTGCGGACCAGTGACCCGGCCCGCTACCAGCGGCTGGCGCAGTCCCACACCGCCGAAACGCCCGCCGCCGCCCCCGCGCCGACTGCCACTCCCCGTCAGGTGCCCACCCCGGTCGCCTGACACCCCCTGGGGGCCCGGCCCGCCTCCCCCCGGGCGGGGCCGGGCCCCCGCCCTCGTCTGCCACCCCGCCGGCCTCGGCTGCCCTGACGCCGGCCGCCTCGAAGGAGAACGCCGTGCACGACGTACGTGAGCTGATCGAGCTGGGCCCGGAGGCCGTCCGTCGGCTGGCCCGGCGCAAATACCAGCTGGACCTGACGGCCCTGTGGACCGCGCACCGGCGGCGGGCCGCGGCCCTGGACGCGGTGGCGCAGCTGCGCTCGGAGATCAAGCGCGCCTCGCGCGGCCCGCGCCCGGCCGAGGGGGCGGCCGAGCAGGCCCGCGAGGAGGCCCGGGTGCTGCGCGAGGGAGCGCAGCAGGCCGAGGCCGAACTCCGCTCTGCGGAAGCCGAATTGGAGGAGATCCTGCTGGCGGTGCCGAACCTCCCGCTGGACGAGGTACCGGACGGCGACAGTGAGAAGCAGGCGGTCGAGGTCCGCCGCGGCGGCCCCGCGCTGCGCCCGGCCGCCGGCCAGGCCCGCCACCACGCGGACATCGGCGAGTCGCTCGGCATCCTGGACAGCGCCCGGGCGGCCAAGCTCTCCGGCTCCCGGTTCGCCGTCAGCCGCGGCGCGGGCGCCCGGCTGGAGCGCGCGCTGACCTCGTTCCTGCTGGACCTGCACACCTCCGAGCACGGCTACACCGAGTACGCGGTGCCGCACCTGGTGAACCGCGAGACCATGACCGGCACCGGCCAACTCCCCAAGTTCGAGGAGGACTTGTTCGCCACCTCGGTGGGCGGCCGGGAGCTCTTCCTGATTCCGACGGCCGAGGTGCCGCTGACCAACATGGTGGCCCGCGAGCTGCTGGACGGCGGTTCGCTGCCGCTCGCGCTGACCGCGCGGACCCCCTGCTACCGGGCCGAGGCGGGCTCCTACGGCCGCGACACCCGCGGGATCCTGCGCCTGCACCAGTTCGAGAAGGTCGAGCTGGTGCGCATCTGCGCCCTCGAAGAGGCCCAGCAGCAGCTGATGCTGATGGTCGGTCAGGTCGAGGAGTGCCTGCGCAGGCTCGAACTCTCCTACCGGGTGGTGCTGCTGCCGGCCGGCGACATGGGCTTCTCGGCCCGGATGACCTACGACATCGAGGTCTGGCTGCCGGGTAGCGACTCCTACCGGGAGATCTCCTCGGTCTCCGACTGCGGCACCTTCCAGGGCCGCCGGGCCGGCATCCGCTACCGCTCCTCGGAGGGCCGCAAGCTGCCCGCCGCCACGCTGAACGGCTCGGCGCTGCCGGTCGGCCGGACCGTGGCCGCGCTGCTGGAGCAGGGCCTGCAGGCGGACGGTTCGGTGCTGCTGCCCGAGGCGCTGGTCCCGTACACCGGCTTCCGCCGGATCCTGCCCGGCGGCGGCACCAGCCGCTGAACGACACAGGAAAGCGCCGCACCCCGGGGAGGGGAGCGGCGCTTTCCTGTGTCCTCAGGCCGAGCGCAGCAGCTGCTGCGTGGGGCGGTACAGCCCGGGGGCCTGGTTGAGGACCTCCCGGAAGAGCCGCTTGAGCTGCGGGGACGGCTCCATGCCCAACTCGTCGATCAGCCGCCCGCGGGCGGTGTTGTAGACCGCGACGGCCTCAGCCTGCCGGCCGGAGCGGTAGAGCGCCAGCATCAGCATCTCGGTGATCCGCTCGCGCCACGGGTGGGCCACGCTCATCCGCTTCAACTCGCCGATCACCAGCGTTGGTTCGTCGCAAACGGTGCCGAGCCAGAGCTTGTCCTCCAGGGCCGCGAGGTACTCCTCCTCCAGCTGGAGGCTGACGCTCTGGCAGAGCGGCCCCGGTGCGACATCCTGCAGCGGCGACCCCTGCCAGAGCGCCAGGGCCTCCTCCAGCAGCGCGCCGGCGGCCTCCGGGGCGTCGGCCATGGCATTGCGGGAGAGGGCGATCCGCTCCCGGAAGAGCGTCAGGTCGACGTCCTCCGGGGCGATGTCCAGGACGTACCCGGAGGCGTGGGTGATCAGCGGCGGGACGTCGTGCGAGGGGCCGCCGAGCTTGCGCAGGGTGCGCCGCAGGCGGCAGACGTGGGCCTGCAGCGAGTTCTCGACGGTGGCGGGCGGACGGTCGCCCCACAGCTCGGTGTAGAGGTGCTCGGTCGGCACCAGGCGGCCGGCCCGGATCAGCAGCGTGGCCAGCAGAGTGCGCTGCCTGGCGCCGGGGATGCTACAGAACCTTCCGTCCACAACTGCCCCGACTGAACCCAGAATCCTGAACTGCATGGCTGCTTCTCCCTGTGGTGAGGAACTGAGGATCCGAACGGTCGCGCGATGGACCGCTCCCTTCTGGAGTGCGTGTTCGGATTGTCGAACCGCCACCTTGAGGGCAACTTGAAGCTTTTCGGACCCGGCCCGCACGCGCACGGCCTGCTGCCCCCGGACCCGTGTCGGATCCGGGGGCAGCAGGCCGTGCCGCGGGCTACCAGGTGACGAGCAGCTTGTGGGCGCCGTACAGCAGCATGTCGTCGCGGTAGGGGATGTCCTTCACCTCGGTGCTCAGCTGGAGGTCGGGGAACCGGTCCAGCAGCGCGCCGATCGCGGTCTCCAGCTCCAGGGTGGCCAGCGGTGCGCCGACGCACTTGTGGATGCCGTGCCCGAAGGCCATGTGGTGGTGGGCGTCGCGGGTGATGTCGAGTCGGCCGGGGTCGGGGAAGACCGTCTCGTCGTGGTTGGCGGAGGGCAGCGCGAAGATGATCCCCTCGCCCTTGGCGATGGTCACCCCGGCGATCTCCAGGTCCTCGGACGCGGTCCGGATGAAGTCGTGCTGCTTGATCGAGGCGATCCGCAGCAACTCCTCGACGGCGGACGGGATCAGGCTGCGGTCGCTGCGCAGCAGGGCCAGCTGGTCCGGGTTGTCCAGCAGGTAGAGCACGCTCATCGCGATCTGGTTGGCCGTGGTGTCGTGTCCGGCGAAGAGCAGGAAGCGGGCCATCGCGAGCAGGTCGTCGAAGCTGATCTCGCCGGGCTCCAGGTACTTGACGCAGAGTCGGCTGATCAGGTCGTCCTGCGGGTCCTTGCGCTTGGTCTCGATCAGCCGGCCCATGAACTCCGTCAGCACCACGAAGGCCTGGCCGGCCTCCTCGGGTGTGGCGTCGGGCGAGGTGACGATCCGGCCGTTCTCCTGGAAGAGCTCGTGGTCCTCGTACGGGACGCCGAGCAGCCGGGCGATCACCAGGGTGGGCAGCGGATCGGCGAAGGAGGCCATCAGGTCGGCCGGCTTGGGGCCGGCCACCAGCGCGTCCAGCAGCTCGTTGGTGATCCGCTCGACGTCGGGCTGCAGGGCGCGGGTGGCCCGGGCGGTGAACTCGGGGATCACCATCCTGCGCAGCGAGGCGTGGTCGGGGTTGTCCAGCCGGAACATCGACAGGGCGCGCGGTGTGGGCGGCAGCGGTATCAGGGCCGGGAAGTTCGGCGCCATGTCGTCCGAGCTCACCCGCGGGTCGGCGATCGCCGAGCGGACGTCCTCGTAGCGGCTGACCAGCCAGGCACGGCGGCCGCCGGCCAGCCGGACCAGGCGGGGCGGTCCGTTGCGCAGCTCGGTGTAGGCGGGCGGCGGGAGCAGCGGATCCACGCGCGGAAGCGGGTAGTCGAGCAGCGACTGGGTGTCGGTCATAACACTTCCTGGGTGAGGTGGAGGGCTTTGGGCCGGACGGGAGTGGGACACTCAGAGCTGCGGAGCGGTGATGCGCAGCACAGCCGCGCTGAAGGTGAAGCCGACCCCGACGGTGTAGAGCAGGACGTGGTCGCCGGGCTTCAGGGTGCCGTCGGCGAGCAGCTTGTCCAGACCCGCGAACGGGTCGCCGGCGCCGAGGTGTCCTACCTGGCTGCCGAGCTCCTGCCAGAGCGTCAGCTCCTCGGGGATCCCCAGCAGGTCGTGCAACTCGGCCTGGCCGCCGCCCCGGTGGACGAACGGCAGGACCGCCCGGGTGATCTCGTGCTGGCCGATGCCGGCCTCGGCGAGCACCAGGTCGCGGGTGCGCAGCACGCCGGCGGCCCACTGGTCGACCTCCGCGGCGACGTCCGGCGTGGCGGCGTGCTGCGCGAAACGCTTGTGGATGGCGGCCGGGCGCTCGAGCAGCGGACCGGCGGCGAACTCGGTGGCGCCGCGGTCCCAGCGCTCCAGGCTGTTGTCACTGACGATCACGCTGGAGAGCAGCTCGGCGAAGCCGCCCTGGGTGGAGAGCACCACCGCGGTGCCGCCGTCGCCCCAGATCGCCTGGACGTAGGAGTTGTAGCGGTCGATGGACTCGTCGGTGAACCGGTCGCCGGTGGTGACGAGGGCGTTGGCCACCGTGCCGGCGTCGAGGTACGCGGCGGCGAGGTGCATCGCGCCCATGCCGCCGGCGGACCGCTGGTCGATGCTGAAGGCGATCGCCTGCGCCCCGACCGTCGCGTTCGCCACGTAGGCCGCCGGCGCCCAGCAGTCCAGGCCCTGGAACCAGACGCTGGCGTGCAGGTGCAGGCCGAAGTCGGCCGGCTCGACACCGGATCTGCTGATCGCCTGCCGGGCGGCCGAGATCGCCATGTCGACCGGCGCGGTGCCGCTCTCATCGATGGCGATCGCCTGGTATCCGAGGTCGCGATGGTCCTCGCCGACCAGGCCGGCCTCGATGGCCTGGGCCATCGGCTGGGTGCCGGGCAGCCAGGTGCCGGTGCCCGCCAGGTAGATGTTCTTGGTGTAGCGCATGCGCGAACTCCGTCTTCAGTCGGCGAGGTGGGGTGTCACCAGGCGGGGGTGTCGGTGATCTCCAGCACGGCGGCGGCGAAGTTGAAGCCGACCCCGCAGCCGTAGACCAGGACGTGGTCGCCCGCGACGACCTGCTTGTTCTCCAGCAGGTAGTTGATGCCGGCGAACGGGTCGCCGGCGCCGATGTGGCCGGTGTACTGGCCGAGTTCGCGCCAGACGGTCTGCTCCTCGGTGAGGCCGAGCATGTCGTGCATCTCGGCCTGGCCGTCGCCGCGGTGCTGGAACGGCATGGCCGCGCGGGTGATGTCGCCGATCCCGATGCCCGCCTCGGCCAGCACCTCGTCCTTGAGCCGGACCATGCTGTCGGTCCACAGCTTCCAGTCGTTGGCGGCCTCCGGCTTGGTCATCCGGGACTCCGAACGGCGCCAGACCGGGACCGGGGTCTGCTGCCCGGGAGCCTCCCCGAACGGCTCGTCGCCGCGGGTCCAGGTCTCCATGTGGTTCACCCCGAACGCGGCGGTGGAGACCAGCTTGGCGACGCCGCCGCGGGTGGACAGCGCGGCGGCGGTGGCGCCGTCGCCGAAGATCAGCTGGCGCTGGATGTTCCACCGGTCGATCATCGGGGCGGCGAACCGGTCCGCGGTGGTGATCAGCGCGCTGGTGGCGGCGCCGGACGTCAGGTAGGCGGCGCCGAGGTGCAGGCCGCCGATCGCGGTGAGCGAGCGCTGGTCGATGGCGAAGGAGAAGGCCTGGGAGCCCGAGGTGCGAGCGGCGACGTAGTTGGCGGCCGACCACCAGTCCAGGCCCTGGTACCAGAGGTGGGCGTGCAGGTGCAGCCCGTACTCCTCGGTCGGGATGCCGGCCCGCTCGACGGCCTGCCGGCCGGCGTGGACGGCCATGTCGGGAGCGGCGGTTCCACTGCGGTCCACGAGGATGGACTCGTAGCCGAGATTCTGGTTGGCCTCGCCGATCAAGTCCTGCGCGATCGCCTCGGCGATCGGAAAGCGCTCCGGCAGAAATGTGCCGGTGCCCGCGATGTAGATGTCCTGCCAGCGCATCGGATCCTCCTTGCTCCTGCCCCTTCCCGGGGTGGGCCAAGTTTGGGACCGATGGGTGACGTGCGGCTGACGTTTGGCTGACGCATCGTCAGTCCGGACGGCACTGAGCGCCTGCGGCAGGTGTGCCGCAGGCGCTCAGGTGGCTTCGAAGCCGGATCAGGCCTTCTTGGCCGGCTTGGGAAGCAGCTGCACCGAAGCCGCCACGGCCAGCGCGAGCACCGCGAGCACCTCGGTGCTCAGGATGAAGGCGTGGGTGAAGGAGCTCCGCTGGATGTGCGTGCCGAGCGCGTTGTAGAACAGGTTGCCGATGATCGCGATGCCCAGGGCGGTGCCGACCTGGACGGCGGTGGACAGCACGCCGGAGGCGGCTGCGGCAAACTGCGGGGGAATGCCGGCCAGCACGGTGGCGGACAGCGGAGCCATCACCATGCCCATGCCGTAGCCGGCCACCAGCAGGGCCGGGGTGATCCAGCCGATCGCACCGTTGGTGCCCAGGTGGTTGACGATCAGCTCCAGGATGCCCAGGCCGACCGCGAGCACCACGGCGCCCACGGCCAGTGTCTGCCGCCCGAGCTTGGCACCGAGCTGCTTGGCCATCATCGAGGCGACGAAGAAGCCCGAGCCCAGCGGGATGAAGATCAGGCCCGAGTCGAGCGCGGACAGGCCGTGGCCCTGCTGGAGGTAGAGCGCGAAGATCAGGAAGAAGGTCGACATCACCGCGTAGAAGAGCAGCGTGGTGATCAGACCCACCGAGAAGGCGCGCTGCTTGAACAGCGACATGTTGACCAGCGGGGCACCGCCCTTGTTGCCGAGGCTGTTCTGGTAGACGGCGAAGATCGCGAGCAGCACGGCGGCGCCGGCCAGGCAGATCCAGGTCCAGGCGGGCCAGCCCTCCTCACGGCCCTTGATCAGCGGGTAGATGACGCCGACCAGGCCGACAGTCACCAGGGCGGTGCCGACCAGGTCCAGCTTGGCGCTGCCGGTGCCCTTGGACTCGGGCACATGGCGGGGCGTCAGCAGCAGGACGACGATCCCGATCGGAACGTTGATCAGGAAGATCGCGCGCCAGCCCAGACCGAAGACGTCGGCCTTGATCAGCACGCCGCCGATCAGCTGCCCGAACACGCCGGCGAAGCCCATGGCGATGCCGTACGCGTTGAAGGCCTTGAGCCGGTTGGCGCCGGTGAACGCGACGCTGAGGATGGCCAGTACCTGGGGCATCATCATGCCGGCCGAGATGCCCTGGGCCACCCGGCCCACGATCAGCTCGCCCACGTTCGGGGCCACCCCGCACAGTGCGGAGGCGGCGGTGAACAGGGCCAGACCGACGGTGAACATGCGGCGACGGCCGTAGATGTCGCCCAGCCGGCCCGCCATCACCAGGACGGCGGCGACGGCGAGGCTGATCCCGGCCACGACGAACTGGATCGCGCCCGAACCCGCGTGCAGCTTCGCCTGGATGGACGGGATGGCCACGTTAACGATGAACATGTCAAGCGTGACCATGAATGTGGGTGCAAGAACCACGGGAAGTGTGGACCACTTCGGTGAATCGGCCTCGGCCACGGGGGCCGAGGGTGCAGCTGTTCGGCTGCGGGCATCGGCTGTGTCGGTCATCGGTAGAAACTCCTTGTCACTTCTTCGGTGCCGTGCGCGGGAGAACGGGAGACGGCGCCGTGCTGAGCTGGGCCTTCCGGCGGCTGTTTCCGCACGTCCGCGCTCGGTCGGCGACGGTCTGTGATCGCCTGCGTACGACGCCGTTCTTGCATGGTCCCGGGGGCACCTAGAAGGCGGCTAGAGCCCCACTCGGCCCCGAAAAGCCCCGAAAACCTCGAACTCCGCTCACTCCGCGGCCTGCTGCGCCAGGCCCCGGCGCAGGTGGCGGATCAGGTCCGAGGTGACCGCGAGCGCGTTGTCGCGGTGGTCGATGTAGAAGTGGTCGCCGATGAACTCGCTGTTGCCGAGGTAGGCCGGCGAGCGGGTGTCCCAGGAGACCATCGCGCCCGGGTCCATCAGCGGGTCGGACTTGCCGCTGTACGCGACGATCGGGCAGTTGGTCGGGGCCGCGTCGTCGACGTAGGTGGAGACCACCGCGAGGTCGGCCCGCAGCGCCGGGATGATCATGCCCAGCAGGTCCTGGTTGCCGTAGACCTCCTCGGGGAACGAGCCGAGCGTCTTCATCCAGCGCACCAGCTCTGCCTCCGGCATCCGGCTCTGCTCGTAGGTCACCTGCGAGAAGCCCTCCGGCGCCCAGCCCGAGACGCCCAGCAGGATCGGCGCCGGCATCCCGTCGCGGGCCATCAGCAGCGAGACCCGGTAGGCGAGTTGGGCGCCCAGGCAGTGGCCGAAGAAGGCGTACGGACGGTCGTCCAGGTCGTCCGCGATGGCCTCGTACATGGCGTCGACCAGCGGCTCGATCTCGGTGAACGCGGTCTCCGCCAGGCGCTTCTCGCGGCCGGGGAGCTGGACGATCTGGTGCGAGAAGTCGCCGGGCAGGTACTCGTGCCAGTTGCGGTAGATGGTCCCGCCGCTGCCCGCGTGCGGGAAGAGGAAGAGCCGCAGCGCCGCGTCCGGGTGGACCTCGGCCGGCTGCAGCCACTGGCCGGTGGTGGTGGGGGTGGTCATGCTGTCTCCTTCGAGGAGTCGGTGTCCTGGGCGAGCCGGGCGCGCACCGCCGGCAGCACGTGCTCGGCGATCTCCTTGAGCTGCGGCCCCGCGTCCAGCGAGCCCAGCCGGAGCACCACGTGCCGCGCGCCGGCCCGGACGTAGCCCGAGAGCCAGTCGGCGCACTCCTGCGCGCTGCCGTAGCCGTACGCCTGGATGCCCGTCATGACGTCCAGCGGACGGCCGTAGTAGCCGCGGACGTACGCGTCCAGGTCCTGCTCGGCGCGGGCCCGGTCGGGGTTGACGTTGAGCGTCGCGTACAGCCCGGGGACCACCGCGTCGGCGGGCCGGCCGTTCTCGGCCAGCAGCTCGCCGATCCGGCGGTACGCGGCGTCGTACGCCTCGACGGTGGGCAGGAACGGCAGCCAGCCGTCGTACAGCCGGGCGACCCGGGCGAGCACCCGGGGCGTGTCGCTGCCGGCCAGCCAGACCCGCGGCCCGCCCGGGGTGGCCGGCGGCGGCAGGTGGTGCAGCAGGTCGGCGGACAGGTGCTTGCCGCGGAAGCTGCCGGCGGCCGGGTCCTGGTCGCTGCTCCACGCCTGCTTCCAGAGCCGGACCGTCTCGTCCAGCCGGCCCGCCCGGCCCTCGAAGGGCACGCCGACGGCGGCGAACTCCGCCTCGCTCTCCGGCATCGGGAAGCCGGCGCCGACGCCGAGCTCCAACCGTGAGCCGGAGGCCTGGTCCAGGCTCGCCACCATGTTGGCGCCGAGCAGCGGGTGGCGCAGCGCGGCGGTCAGCGCCGCGGTGCCCACCGAGATACGGGAGGTGGCGCCGGCCACCGTGGCCAGCACCACCAGCGGGTCCAGCCGCGGGCGGGCGGTCAGCGAGTCGCCGGTCCACACCGCGTCCAGGCCCAGATCCTCGGCCTCGCGGGCGAGGTCGAGCAGCGGGCCGATGTCGTAGCTCCCGGTCATCGCCATTTCCCTGGTGGGCAACAGCAGGCCGAACCGGAGCGGCTGGGTCGAAGTGGTCGGTGTGCTCATGCGGGGGCTCCTCGTGGGTGTCAGGCCTCGGCGCCGGCGGCGCGGACCGCCAGGTGGCGCTCGCGCAGCACCCGGCGCAGGATCTTGCCGGTGGGGTTGCGCGGGATGCTGTCGACGAACTCCCAGCGGCTGGGGGCCTTGTAGTCCGCGATCCGGCCGGACAGGAAGCCGCGCAGGTCGCGCGCCCGCAGCTGCTCGCCCGGGCGCAGCACCACGCAGGCGAGCACGGCGTCGCCCCACAGCTCGTCCGGCACGCCCAGCACCGCGACGTCGGCCACCGCCGGGTGGTCGCCGAGCGCCTTCTCGATCTCCACCGGGTAGATGTTCTGACCGGCCGCGATGATGGTGTCGTTGATCCGGTCGCAGAGGAAGAGATAGCCGTCCTCGGTGAGGTAGCCGGCGTCGCCCAGGTGCAGCCACTCGCCGACCAGGGTCTCGGCGGTGGCCTCCGGCAGGCCCCAGTAGCCCAGCATCCGGGCCGGGGTCAGCACGCAGACCTGGCCGATCTGCCCGACCGGCAGGGTCCGGCCCTCCGGGTCGACGATCTTCAACTCGTGCCCGGGGCAGGCCTTTCCGGCCGCCGTGAGCACCGGGCTGCCGGGGAAGTGGTCCTTCGGCGGCAGGCAGACCGCGACCGTGCCGGTCTCGGTGGCGGCGTAGATCTGCGCGAACTCGCAGCCCAGCATGGCCAGGCAGCGCTTGAGCAGGGACTCCGAGATGGGCGCGGCGCCGTACGCCACCTTGCGCAGCGAGCGGAAGGTCTCCGGGGTCACCCCGGGCTCCTCGATCATCATCTGCAGCATCGCGGGGGCCGCGAAGGTGGTGGTGACCCCGTGCGCCGCGATCAGCCGTACGGCCTCCTCGCTGACGAACATCCGCATCACCACATTGGTGCCGCCGGCCACGAAGCCGTGCATGAACCAGCCCATCCCGGCGATGCTGAAGCCCGGCAGGGAGATCAGGTTGCGGTCCTCGGGCAGCCAGTCGATCCAGTTCGCCCCGCTGTCGCGCATCGCCGCGGGCAGCGTGAAGAAGCTGCGGTGCGCCAGCACCACGCCCTTGGGCTTGCCGGTGGTGCCGCTGGTGTAGATCTGCAGGACGGCGTCGTCGGCGCCGGTGCCCGGGTTCAGGTCGGTGTCCGGCTGCCCGGCCTGCCAGGCCCGCTGCCCGCCGCCGATCGGCCCCGGCGGAGCCAGCGCCACCAGTGTGCGCAGCTGCGTCAGCTCCTCCTTGACCCGCTCGGCGAGTGGCCGGAACGCCTCCTCGACGAAGAGCAGTTCGGCTCCCGAGTCGCGCAGGATGTGCTCGGCCTCGCTCCCGGTCAGCCGCCAGTTGACCGGGACCAGGACGGTGCCGGCCTTGGCGCAGGCCAGCGCGATCTCGTAGTAGTGCTCGGACTCCTTGCCGAGGTAGCCGACCCGCGAGCCGGGCCGCAGGCCGGCGGCCAGCAGGCCGTGCGCGGTGCGGTTGCTCTCCTTGTGCAGCTGCGCGTACGTGGTGACCCGGTCCTCGCAGATCACCGCGGGGTGGTCGGGCCGCCGGTGGCTGTGCTGGGCACAGGCGGCGGTGAGCGTCTGTGGTGCGTCCTGGGTCATGGCCCTGTGTGGCCCTTTCGCTCGATGCGGGTCTCGATGCGGGTGGGGAACGACCTGCGCGGCCGGCCGGGGTGTCAGCTCCCCGGCCGGCCGCGGTCTGCCGGATCAGCTCGCGGCCACCAACTGGTCGGCGGGCGCCAGTTGCTGGTCGATGTGATCGGCGAGCAGCGCCGCACTCGGGAAGTCGAAGGCCATCGACGGCGGCAGCGGCACCCGGAACGCCGCCTCCAGCGCGTTCTTGAGGTCGATCGCCACCAGCGAGTCCAGTCCCACCTGGACGAACTCGGTGTACGGGCCCACGTCGTCGGCGTCCTCGATGTGCAGCACCGCCGCCACCCGGTGCCGGATGAAGTCGGTGATCGCGGTGGTCCGCTCGGCGGCCGGCAGGCCGCGCAGCTTCTCCACGTCGATGGTCTGCGCGCTCGCGCCGCTGCTGCGGACCAGCTCGGCGTAGAAGGCGTTCACCACCGGCTTGGCCGCCGAGAAGCGGTCCCAGTCGCACTCGCCGGCCACCAGCTGGACCGGCGCCACCGGGTCGGTGCAGCCCATCCGGGCCAGCAGGGTGTCCAGCGCGCGGGTCGGGGTGAAGAAGGTGATGCCCTCCCGCTCCAGCGCCTTGACGTGCTGGGCGCTGAGCCGGGCCGACATGCCGACCTCCGACCACGGACCCCAGTTGACGCCCAGCGCGGGCAGCCCCTGGCCGGCCCGCCAGTGCACCAGCTGGTCGAGGAAGGCGTTGGCCGCCGCGTAGTTGGACTGCGAGGCGCCGCCGACCACCGAGGCGGCCGAGGAGAAGGCGACGAAGAAGTCCAGCTCGGGGAAGTCGGCGGTGAGCTCGTGCAGCAGCCAACTCCCGTACACCTTGGCGCCGAAGAGACTGTCGATGCTCTCCCAGGTCTGCGCGGAGACCGGCGCGTCGGCCAGACCGCCGGCCGCGTGCATGATGCCGCCCAGCGGGTGCTCGGCCGACTTGAGCTGCTCGGCGACCCGGCGCAGGTCGGCGGCGTCGCCGACGTCGCCCCGCAGGAACAGCACCTCGGCGGCCGTGCCGAGCTGCTCGCGGATCCGGCCGGCCTCCTCCTCGCCCACCGCGCGGCGCCCGAGCAGGGCGATCCGCCGGGCGCCCTCGGCCACCAGCCGCTTGGCGGTGACCAGGCCGAGCGCGCCCAGACCGCCGGTGACCAGGTACGTACGGTCGGCCCGGACCGGCACCGGGCCGGTGGAGTCCGCGATGGACGCGGCGGGCCGCAGCCGGAGCACCTGGCGCACGCCGGCGCGGTAGCCGACCTGGAACTCCCCGGTGTCCTTGGCCTGCCACTCCTGCACCAGCTCGGCCAGTGAGCCGTCCGCCGCCAGGTCCACCAGGGTGGTGCGCAGCATCGGCCGCTCGTTCAGCAGCACCTTGCCGAAGCCCCACAGGGTGGCCGCCGCCAGCCGGGTCGGGTCGCCGGCCGGGTCGCCGGCCAGCTGCTGGGCCTGCCGGGTGACCAGCCAGACCCGCAGGCCCAGGCCCGAGCCCTGCTGCTCCAGGCCGTCCAACAGGCCCAGCAGCTCACGGTAGTTGGCCTCGCACTCGGCCCGCAGCCGCTCGACACCGGCCGGGCCCTGACCCGCTCGCCAGTGCCACGCCAGGTCGGTGGCGCCCTCGGTGCGCAGCAGGCGCAGCGCGTCCTCGGGGGAGTCGGCGAACGACACCCGCAGGGCGCCCGGCTCGGCCGGCAGCTCGGCGCCGTCCGCGTTCAGCACCACCACATGGCGCTCGACCGGCTCACCGGGCTCGGCGCTCTGCTCGACCCAGACCGGTACGTGCAGGAACTCCCGCTCGCCGGCCTCCTCCTCGGTGCCGGGGCCGCTGCCGTTGGGCAACCAGTACCGCTTGCGGTCGAAGGCGTAGAGCGGCAGCTCGATCCGCCGCGCCTCCTGGCCGCGGTGGAAGCCCTCCCAGGAGACCGGCTGGCCGGCCGCGTACATCTGCCCCAGCGAGCGGACGATGGTCAGCCCCTCGGTCTCCTTGGGGTGCAGGCTGCTGAGCCAGCGGTGGTCCTCGGCGGTCACGCACTTCTTGGCCAGCGTGGTCAGCGCGGTGGACGGCCCGATCTCGACGATCACGTGCTTGCCGCGCCGCTCGACCGCGTGCATCCCGGCCTCGAAGGCCACCGGCTCGCCGATGTGCCGCACCCAGTACTCGGGGGTGGAGATCTGGGCCGGCCGGGCGACCTTGCCGGTCAGGTTGGAGATCAGCGTCAACTTCGGCTGCTGGAAGGTGATTCCGGCCAGCGCCCGGCGGAACTCGTCGAACACCTCGGTCATCAGCGGGGAGTGGAAGGCGTGCGAGACCTGCAGCTGCTTGACCGACAGGCCGCGCTCGCGCAGCAGCGCGCTGACCTCGGCCAGCGAGTCGCTGCCGCCCGAAATGACGCACTGGTCGGGCGCGTTGACGGCGGCCAGCGCGAGATCCGGGTACGCCTCGAGCAGCGGGGCGATCTCGGCCGCCGGGGCCGGCACGGCGGCCATCCCGCCCGGCGCGGTCACCGACTGCATCAGCCGGGAGCGGGCCGCCACCAGGGTGACCGCGTCCTCCAGGCTGAACAGCCCGGCCACGGCCGCCGCGACCACCTCGCCGATGCTGTGCCCGATCAGCGCGCTCGGCTTGGCGCCCCAGGAGAGCCAGAGCTGGGCCAGCGCGAACTCCAGGGTGAACAGCGCCGGTTGGGTGAACCGGGTCTGGTGGATCGCCTCCTGGTCCTCGCCGAGACCGAGCAGCAGGTCGCGGATCGAGCGGCCGAGCATCGGGGCGAACAGCTGGTCGCAGGCGTCCACCTGCTCACGGAAGACCGGGTAGCGCTCGTACAGCGGCTTGCCCATTCCGGGGTACTGCGAGCCCTGCCCGGCGAACAGGAAGGCGGTCTTGCGCGCCTCCGGCGCCTCGATCGCGCGCCGCTCCAGCTGGGCCAGGCCCTTGGTCAACAGGCCCTGCAGATCGGCGAGTTCGGAGACCGGACCGGCGATCCGCAGCGGGTGGTGCGAGCGGCCGACGTTCGAGGTGTAGCAGAGGTCGGCGAGCGACACCCCGGGCTCGCGCTCCAACTGCTGCTGGTAGCGCTCGATCAGGGCGCGCAGCGAGCGACGGTTCTTGGCCGACAGCGTGAACACCTGCCGGTCGCCGGGCCGGCCGGTCTCCTTCGGTGCGAAGACCGGCGGCTGCTCCAGCACCACGGCGGCGATCGTGCCGCCGAAGCCGAAGCTGTTCACCACGGCCCGCTTCACGTCGGCCTTCCACGGCCGGTTCTCGGTCGGGATCGTCACCGGGTAGCGGTCCCACGGGATCCGGCCCGAGGGGGTGTGGAAGTTGAGGTGCGGGAAGACGGTGTCCTCGCGCATCTGCAGCAGCGTCTTGAGCACGCCCACCAGCCCGGCCACCGGCTCCATGTGGCCCAGGTTGGTCTTCACCGAGCCGACGGTCAGCGGGTTCTCGTGGGAGTGCG
The DNA here is from genome assembly GCF_029892095.1 of Kitasatospora sp. MAP12-44. Classification (NCBI taxonomy): domain Bacteria; kingdom Bacillati; phylum Actinomycetota; class Actinomycetes; order Kitasatosporales; family Streptomycetaceae; genus Kitasatospora; species Kitasatospora sp. MAP12-44. The sequence goes on along the minus strand of NZ_JARZAE010000004.1, from coordinate 3,004,560 downwards.
ACTGCGCGAACACGTCGCTGATCGCACCCATCTCGATCGGGTCGCCCAGCGGGGTGCCGGTGCCGTGCGCCTCGACGTACTGGATGTCCTCGGGGCGCAGCGCGGCCCGCTTGATCGCGGCCTTCATCACCTGCTCCTGCGCGGGACCGTTGGGCACGGTCAGGCCCGCGCTGTCGCCGTCCTGGCCGACCGCGGTGCCGCGGATCAGGCCGAGGATCGCGTCGCCGTCCCGCTTGGCGTCCGAGAGCCGCTTCAGCACCACGACCGCGCAGCCCTCGGCCCGCACATAGCCGTCGGCCGACTCGTCGAAGGTCTTGCACTGGGCGTCGGGGGCGAGCATGTTCGCGTTGGAGAAGATCACCGGGATCCGCGGGTGGTGCAGCGCGTTGACCGCGCCGGCCAGCGCGATGTCGCACTCCCGGTGGCGCAGGCCCTCGACCGCGGTGTGCAGCGCGGTGAGCGAGGAGGCGCACGCGGCGTCCAGGCTCATGCACGGGCCGCGCCAACCCAGGAAGTAGGAGAGCCGGCCGGACAGCGGGAAGAAGGTGATGCCCGAGGCCAGGTGGCCGTCCAGCTCCTCGTACGGCAGCGAGTCCAGCTCCAGCGCGTAGTCGATCGAGCTGGCGCCGATGTAGACCCCGCCGTTGCCCCGGCGCAGCGGGGCCGGGTCGATGTTGGCCTGCTCCAGGGCCTCCCAGGCGGTCTCCAGCAGCAGCCGCTGCTGGGGGTCCATGTACTGGGCCTCCTTGGGCGAGATGTTGAAGAAGCCCGCGTCGAACAGGTCCACCCGGTCCAGGAACCCGCCGCCGGCGGCCTTGATCCGACCCTGCTGGTCCGCGTCCTGCTCCTGGGCGGGGTCGTCGTTCGCCGTGGTGAACCTGTCCACGTCGAAACGGTCCGCCGGGAACGGGCCGATCCCGGACCGGCCCTCGCGCAGGAAGCCGGCGAACTCGTCGAGGGTGTTGCTGCCGCCCGGGAAACGCAGCCCGGCGCCGACGATGGCGATGGGTTCGTACTTCTCCAACATCAGGTCCTTGATGGCCTGCTGCTGCTTGCGTACGGTTTCCAGGGCGGTGCGAAGCTGCTCTTCCACGGGCGCGGCAGAGTCCGGCATGGGTTCCCTTCCTTCGACGGCGGCAGAGGTCCGCCGGTACTCAGACCGACCGGCAATTGGTGGGCGGCGTCGCGACGCCCGGGCTGTCGCCTGGACGGCTTCTCCTCAGTCGCCAATGCTCCGCAGTGGCTCCCTCGTCGGCACCGCCCAGACTCGGCCCGGACGCCGCTCCTTCCTCCACCCACCAATTGCCGGTCGGTCTTAGGACTCGTAGAGGTCTTTGAGGATGTCGTCGACCAGTGCGCGGTCGTCGGCCTGGGCGGGGGCCGGCGCGGGCGCTGCCTCGGCTGCCGCGGCCGACTCGGCCGGGCCGAGCAGAGCCGCCCCGAGGTGGCCCACCAGCTGCTCCACGGTCGGCTCGTTGAACATGGTGTTGGCGCTGATCGCGACCGAGAGGCGCTGCTCGAGGCGCCGCTTGATCTCGGTCAGCCGCAGCGAGGTCAGGCCGAGGTCGAAGTAGCTGCGGTCCAGCGGCAGTTCCTCGTCCGAGTCGAGCAGCAGCGTGGTGCGGAACTCGGCCGCCACCAACTCCCGCAGGGCGTCCAGGCGTTCGGACTCGGGGAGGGCGAGCAGCGCTTGCGCCTGCGAGGCCGGCGCCGTCATCGCGCGACCCGCGCCGGGTGCGGTGGTCGGATGTTCATGGTGAGGGCCTCCTGGTGCTGTCAGACCTGCCTTCGCGCGTCGGGCATCATGCGAACACGCCCGGCTGACCCCGTCCTGACGTGCGGCTGATCCACCCGCGCGGGCCTGCGGCGGGGGCCCGCGAGTGGTTTCAAGTCGGCTTCGACCACGGGTCCACCGACAAGTCGCACGCTTACTGTGTCGCCGCCCGCCGGTGGGTGGCGGGGCTAGAGCTGTCGTATGACCAAGGGAGATCAGCTGTGAGTGACCTCAACGACGTGGTGGCGCGTTACCTCGACATCTGGAACGAGGCCGACGCGGGCAAGCGCACTGCCGCGATTGCCGACCTGTTCGCGCAGGGCGCCACTTACACCGACCCGCTGGCTGCCGTCGAGGGCCTCGAGGGCATCGCGGCCGTCATCACCGGTGCCCGCGAGCAGTTCCAGGGCTTCGCTTTCAACCAGTACGGCACGGTCGACGCGCACCACAACATCGTCCGCTTCGGCTGGGAGCTCGTGCCGGCCGCCGGTGGCGAGAACATCGTCATCGGTTTCGATGTCGCGGCTGTCGATGACAGCGGCAAGATCAAGAGCGTCAGCGGCTTCCTGGACAAGGTTCCCGCCGGCTTCTGAACCACCTGCACAACGGCTCCACCGCCCCGGTCCGACGTTCTCGGACCGGGGTTTCGTGCGTCCTGCGCAGCCCGCGCGTAAGGGGTGGTGCCCGATCCTGCGGCACCACCCCTCTGCTTTGTACGCGGGCCGGTCAGGTCAGCGCGTTCTCCACCCAGTGCCGCAGCAGCGCCGCCTCGCCCGTCACCGCGACCTCGCTGTCGTCGATCGGCGCCCGCCGCTTGAGCAGCAGGAGCAGCTGGGCGGCGGGGCCGGTCACCGTGACGTCGGCGGCCGTGCCGGCCGGCGGCGCGACCACGGTCTGCGGCCCGTCCGGGGTGCGGGTGATCAGCCAGCTGTCGGCGGTGTCCCGGACCGGGTCGGTCACCCGGAAGAGCAGCGTCTGGCCCGTTCCCGCCAGGTTGGCCACCCGCGGGTCGAAGAACGGCGCGGTCGCCGGGTCGGCCAGCGACCGCAGCCAGTAGTCGATGCTGTCCTGCGACAGCGCAGCGTCCAGCACGAAGTCACGCCCGGCCAGCAGCTCGGCGTCCGCCCGGTGCACCGCGGTCTCCATCACGGCCCAGCTGGCCCAGAAGTCGGCCAGGTGCGGCCCGAAGGGCGTCCAGACCGGGCCCTGCGGGCCGGCCGCGCGCAGGGCGGCGACCAGCCGATCGGCCTGGTCGAGCAGCCAGTCGTAGACCTGCTCGCCGTCCTCGTCCATTCTGCCGGGTGAATCCTTGGCCAGCTCGGCCACCGCCGCCGTCCAGTCGGTGGCGCCGGTGCCCGCGCCCTCGACCGCGCCGGCGGGCGGCCTGAAGGCCGGCGCCTGGGTCTCCACCAACTCGGCGGCCCAGCCCAGGGCCTGGTGCAGATGGACGATCAACTGGCCGGCGGTCCACTCCGGGCAGGTGGGAGACATCCGGTCGAGCTCGACGAAGCTCAGCGCCTTGGCGAACGCGCCGGCCTCGGCCGCGATGCCCTCGCAGAGACGCTCATGGTTGAGCAGAGACATAGGGGTGCCCTCTCGTGGGGGTGGTTGGATCTGCCGGCCCGCGCGACCCGGGGGTGCTTCGTGTGGTGTCGGTTCGTCGACGGTGCATTAGAGGGCTGATATCGCACCGATATTCGACTGACGCGGGCCGAAGGGCCTCTTGATCCCGATTCGCTAAGGTGGGCGCCTACGCGGCGGGGGCGATCATGCTCGCCGGCGACGCGCCCATTCATCCCCCCTCTACCGGGTGAGGATCACCTCCTTGGCCCTCAAGACCCGCATAGCCGCTGCCGCCCTCGGCGCCGGCCTCGCGATCACCCTCGGCGCGCCCAGCGCCAGCGCCGACGCCTACCACCCGTCCGGGATCCCGAGCGTCGTCACCCTGGGCAGCGCCATCAGCCCGCACTGCCTGGAGATCGGCGGCTGGCGCACCGACAACGGCGCCCCGGCCCAGCAGTGGGACTGCAACGGCGGCGCCAACCAGAAGTGGATCTGGACCCACATCCCGGCGGCGGCTACACCTTGCGCAACGCCTGGAGCGGCAAGTGCCTGGACGTCCCCGGCGGCCGCAACGCCAACGGCGTCCGCATCCAGCAGTGGGACCGCTGGAACGGCAACAACCAGATCTGGCTTCCCTTCGCGCCCGGTCAGGGCTGGCCCCCCGTCAACTACTAGCGCCGCACCCCACGCCGTCCGGCCGATACCCCGGACGGCCCGGGTCCCGCAGGCGGGCGGCAGACCGTGCCTGGGCGAGATCCACATGCCGGTGCCCGTGAAGCCGCAGTGGGGCTGTGCCCGGAAACGACACTGGGTCTCCCCGCCGAAGCGGGGAGACCCAGTGTCGTACAAACCATCTGCTGTGCGCCGCCAGGGACTCGAACCCCGGACCCGCTGATTAAGAGTCAGCTGCTCTAACCAACTGAGCTAGCGGCGCCTGCTGACCTGGAAGACATTACCTGGTCAGCGGCGGGAAACTCCAATCGGCCGACGGCCCGGGCGGTCCGGCGCGTCCGATCGGTGGCCGTTCTTGTCATGCCTATGCTGACGTCGAGCCCGACGGAGAGGAACCACGCGTGGGTCAGCTGTCGCTGTTCTTCCTGGTGCTGCTGGCCTCGGTGGTGACCATGCCGCTGGCCCGCCGGACCGGGGTCCCGCAACCGGTGCTGATGACCCTGCTGGGGCTGGCGATGGCGGTGGTCCCGTGGATCCCCGACATCTCGGTGGAGCCGGACCTGATCCTTCCGCTGGTGCTGCCGCCGTTGATCTTCGCGGTCGCCCGGCGTGCCTCCTTGCACTACTTCCGGGCGAATCTGCGCTCGATCCTGCTGCTCGCGGTGGCGCTGGTGGTCATCACCACCACGCTGGTCGCGGTGGCCTTCCACGCGATCGCGCCGGCCACCCCGATCGCGGCTGCTGTCGCGCTCGGCGCGCTGGTCTCGCCGCCCGATCCGGTGGCGGCCGTGGCGGTGGCGGGCAGCGTGGGGCTGCCCCGGCGGCTGGTCGCCGTGCTGGAGAGCGAGGGGCTCTTCAATGATGTGACGGCGATCGTGATCTACTCGCTGGCCGTCGACGCGGTGGTCAGCGGGGACTTCTCCATCCCGCACGCGCTGCTGCGCTTCGTGCTCTCCGCGGTGCTCGCGGTGGTGGTCGGCATCGCGCTGGGCTGGCTGAACGCCCGGCTCGCCGGGCTCCTGGAGGACCCGACCCAGCAGGTCGCCCTCAACCTGCTGGTCCCGTTCGCCGCCTACACGCTGGCCGAGGAGATCGAGGGCTCGGGCGTCCTGGCGGTGGTGGTCTGCGGGCTCTACCTGGCCGATCGCGCCGCGGACGCCGACGACGTCGGCTACCGGCTGGTCGGCGCCGCCTTCTGGGAGATCGTCGAGATCCTGATCACCGGGGTCGCCTTCGGCCTGATCGGCCTGGAACTGGCCACCGTGCTCAAGGACACCGGCGCGGGCTGGCGCGACATGATCGGGGACGCCGCCGTGGTGATCGCCGTCGTGGTGGTGGTCCGGCTGATCTGGCTGCTGCCGGCCGCCTGGATCTCCAAGCGGCTGAGCCGCGGCGAGGACGACATCCCGATCAGCTGGCGGGAGACCGTGGTGCTCTGGTGGTCGGGCATGCGCGGGGTGGCGACGGTCGCGCTGGCGCTGGCCGTCCCGCTCACCACGCACCGCGCCGCGGTCTTCCCCGGCCGCGGCCGGATCGTCTTCATCGCCTTCTGCGTCGTCCTGTTCACCCTGCTGGTGCAGGGGCTCTCGCTGCCCTGGCTGGTGAAGCAGCTCGGCATCGACGCCCGGCTCGACCTGCGCGAGCAGCAGGAGCGGCGGCTCTGGTGGCGGGCGGCCAGGGCCGGCCTGGACCGGCTCGCCGAACTGGAGGAGGAGGACCGGCTGCCGATCGAGGTGGTGGAGAAGCTGCGCGCGCGCCAGCACGACCGGCTGGCCAGGCTCTGCCCCGAGCAGTACGAGGAGGAGGAAGCTGCCGAGGCCCGCGAACGGGTCGCCCAGCTGCGCCGGCTGCGCGAGGTGGAGCAGGAGCTGCTGGCCGCCTCGCGCCGCGAGATGCTGGCGGTCCGGGCCGAGCCGGGCACCGACCCCGAGCTCGTCGACCAGGTGCTGCGCAGCCTGGACCTGCGCTCGCATCGGTAGCACCCGAACCGACATCGCGGCGTCAGCTCGGGTTGGCACGACGGGCCCTGACTGTTCCGTAGGCTGGGAGCGGTCGACCCCGCCAAAAGCGTCGGTGTCCACCTGGGTCCGTCCCTCCGGACCGAGCACTGAACCCCAGACCTGTCGAGGAGAGAACCGATGCCGGAGAACCCCGCCAACGGCCGTACCCCCCTGGACCGCAGCCCGCAGTGGGCCGCTCTCGGGAAGCACCGGGCGGAGCTCGGCGAGCTGCACCTGCGTGAGCTGTTCGCCGCCGATCCGCAGCGCGGCAGCCGCCTCACCCTGCAGGTCGGTGACCTGCACCTGGACTACTCCAAGCAGTTGGTCACCGACGAGACGCTGGAGCTGCTGCGTCTCCTGGCCCAGGCGCGCGGCGTGGCCGAGCTGCGGGACGCGATGTTCCGCGGCGAGAAGATCAACATCACCGAGGACCGCGCCGTCCTGCACACCGCCCTGCGCGCCCCGCGCGGTGCGGTGGTCGAGGTGGACGGCGAGAACGTGGTGCCGGCCGTCCACGCGGTGCTGGACAAGATGGCCGCCTTCGCCGACCGGGTGCGCAGCGGCGAGTGGAAGGGCCACACCGGCAAGCGGATCAAGACGGTCGTCAACATCGGCATCGGCGGCTCGGACCTCGGCCCCGCAATGGCCTACGAGGCTCTGCGCGCCTTCTCCGCCCGCGAGTTGGACTTCCGCTTCGTCTCCAACGTGGACGGCGCCGACCTGCACGAGGCGGTCCGCGGCCTGGACGCGGCCGAGACGCTGTTCATCGTCGCCTCCAAGACCTTCACCACCATCGAGACCATCACCAACGCCACCTCGGCGCGCGACTGGCTGCTCACCGAACTGCGCGCCGACAGCGCCGCGGTGGCCAAGCACTTCGTCGCGCTGTCGACCAACGCCGAGGGCGTCGCCGACTTCGGCATCGACGTGGCGAACATGTTCGAGTTCTGGGACTGGGTGGGCGGCCGCTACTCCTACGACTCGGCGATCGGCCTCTCGCTGATGATCGCGATCGGCCCGGAGCGCTTCCAGGAGATGCTGGCCGGCTTCCACCTGGTCGACGAGCACTTCCGGACGGCCCCGCCCGAGCAGAACGTGCCGCTGCTGCTCGGCCTGCTCGGCGTCTGGTACGGCGCGTTCTTCGACGCCCAGTCGCACGCGGTGCTGCCGTACTCGCACTACCTCTCGAAGTTCACCGCCTACCTGCAGCAGCTGGACATGGAGTCCAACGGCAAGTCGGTCCAGCGCGACGGCACCCCGGTCGACTGGCAGACCGGCCCGGTGGTCTGGGGCACCCCCGGCACCAACGGCCAGCACGCCTACTACCAGCTGCTGCACCAGGGCACCAAGGTCATCCCGGCGGACCTGATCGGCTTCGCCAAGCCGGTCGAGGACCTGCTGCCGGGCCTGAAGGTGCAGCACGACCTGCTGATGGCCAACTTCTTCGCCCAGGCGCAGGCCCTCGCGTTCGGCAAGACGGCCGAGGAGGTGCGGGCCGAGGGCGTGCCGGAGTTCCAGGTCCCGCACCGCACCTTCCGGGGCAACCACCCGACCTCGGTGATCCTGGCCTCCGAGCTGACGCCCTCGGTGCTCGGCCAGCTGATCGCGCTGTACGAGCACAAGGTGTTCGTGCAGGGGGCGATCTGGAACATCGACTCCTTCGACCAGTGGGGCGTCGAGCTGGGCAAGGTGCTGGCCAAGCGGATCGAGCCGGTGCTGCTGACCGGCGAGGGCGCGGACCACCTGGACAGCTCCAGTGCCGCGCTGGTGGCCCGCTACCGCGAGCTGCGCGGCCGCTGACCGTCAGGGGGGCGCTGCTCCGGCGGCGCCCCCGCTCTGCCGCTCTCTGTGGAAACGCCGAAGGCCCCTCGCTTGCGCGAGGGGCCTTCGGTTGTCTGTGCGCCGCCAGGGACTCGAACCCCGGACCCGCTGATTAAGAGTCAGCTGCTCTAACCAACTGAGCTAGCGGCGCCTGCTGACAGAGCAGACTCTAGCAGCGGGCCGATCCGGAGCCAAAATCGAATACCGCCAGGCGGGAGTCGACGGGGGAGCGGCCCGGGGCAGTCTCAGCTGCCGGGGCCGGGGAGCGGGCGCAGCCGGCTGGGCTCGTGCTGCCGCGGCCGGGCCGCGGGCGCCGGGTCGGACTCGGCGGCCCCGCCGCGGGCGGCGCGTACGCACGCCCAGAGCAGCACGGCCGCGCCGGGCAGCCACGGCTCCCGGGTGTCCGGCGCCACGATCCAGCGCCCGACCCCCGCGCCCGCCGGGTCGACGGGGTCAGCCGAGCGCTGCACGGGTGGTACGGTCACGGCGTCGCCGAGCCCGTGGCAGAGCAGCGGCGGCACGTCCCGGGCCCACTCCTCCCAGGCCAGCAGGGTGCGCAGCCGGGGCGCGGCCCCCGGCTGGACCAGCAGCAGGGTGCGACCCCGGTAGGAGGCCACCGGCCCGCAGCCCGGGCCCGAGGCCCACAGCTCGTCGAGCACCTTGCGGCCGAACAGCGCCGGCATGCTGATCACGTCGAAGACGCGGCCGCAGGGCAGCACGGTCGGGGCCCACGGGCGCGCCTCCCACAGGGCGCGCATGCTGCGCGGGTACTCGCTCGCCGAGGCCAGCCAGGTCTCGCCCGCCACCGTCAGGTACTCCACGGATTGAAATGTCCAGATGTCCACGCCCAGCAGCGTCCTCCGGTCGGACAGCTGGACGCAGCGGAAATGCTGTTCGCCGGACATGGCACGCCTGGGCGGCGTAGGCTTTCCGGCCGCATATGCCAACGGACCGCGAGCAGGTGCTCAGCTCTCGCCCGCGCGGCGCTGTCCCTGCAGGCTGCGGCCGTATTCGACCATCTTGGCCGCGTAGTCCGGCGTCCAGTCGACGCGGGCGGCGATCTCGGCGGGGGAGAGCGCGTCGAAGCGGTGCGGGTCGGCCAGCTGGGCCGCCGCTATCGCCTGGAAGTCGGTGGCCCGGTCGGCGGCGACCCGGAAGGCGAGTGCCAACTCCGTGGATCGGCGCAGCAGTTCCGCCGGGTCCTCGATGCTCTCCAGCTGGAAGAACCGTTCGGGTTCGGCCACCAGGGCATCGGGCTCGAAGAGCAGCGGAGCCGGACGCAGTCGGCGCGGCGGGTCTTGGCGATCGGGCATGCGGGAACACCTTCGGTACGAGGAGCGGAACTCGGCCGTCGTCCATTCTCTCAAGCGGGCACCCTCGGGGGGAACGGTGCACGGCGGCCAGTACCGGTGATCCCCGCCGGGGGCGTGCGCCCCCGCCGGGGATCACCGTGCGGGATCAGCCGCAATGGCTCCAGTCGCTGGTCCAGGACGTGCCCTGGTAGCTGCCGCCCCACTGGACGCAGGCGGTGGGCGCCGCCAGGGTCACCGGCCCCGCGTAGTAGGTGAAGCTCCCCGGATTGCTCGCCGAGGACCCGCCCTGGACGCTGAGCGTCGCGTTCAGGGACACCGGGCCGGTCGGGGCGTTCACCATGGTCGCCACGCAGTTCTGCTGGGTGGCGGCGTCGTAGAGCAGGTAGACCTCAGCGCCGCCACCCAGGCTGTGCGCGTCGATCACGCCGAAGCCGCTGCCGCAGACCGCGCCCGGGGTGTAGGGGTTGCTGCTCACGACCACCGGCGTGGTGTAGCCCACGATGTAGTAGCCGTCGGCCGGGTCGACCGTGCTGGGCGCGTCCCCGACGGCCTTCTCGCTCGCCGCGATGGTCAGCGAGACCACGCTGGAGCTCACCGCATAGGTCGCCATCGGGACGTTGTCACCCGGTGTGCCGTTCCAGTCGCCGTTGGCCGTCGTGATCGAGCCGTCCGGGTTCACCGCCGTGACCAGGCCCACGTGGTGGATCGCGGAGTCCTTGGTGCTGGCGTACTCGACCGCGTCACCGGGCTGCGGGCTGTACGAAGTCGCGGTGTGCTGGGTGCCGTTGCGCTGTCCGTAGGTCTGGAAGCTCGCGGAGTCGGCACTCAGTCCCGTGGTCGAGAACCCCGCGTTCTGCCACACCCACTGGGCGAAGTCCGCGCACCAGTACTCGGGCCCGCCCGAGTACCCGCCGCTGCAGCTGGTCTCGAACTGCGAGCCGCCCAGGCTGTTGGCGGTCGGGGTGTTGGCGCAGCTGCCGGCGGTCTTGGACACGTTGGCGGCGGCCAGGGCGGCCGCGGCGGCGCCGGTGGGGGCCGAAGCCGCCGCGGCGCTGGGAAGGTTGACGAAGGTCGGCAGGGCGAGGGCCAGCAGCATGGCCGCGGCGGCGGATATTCGGCGGACGAGCAGGGCTGGCTTCACGGGTCTCCTCGGTAGGTCGGGGCTGCACGGCAGCACGTCAATGACCTTGCCAGAAGAGGGAGGTGACGTCACTGCTGCACCTTCTGCAACAGGCTGCCTGGCAGCAAGCGGACAGCCCCGCCGACCCGGAGCCCGGCCGGCCCACCCCGTCGACCGGCTCAGACTCGCGACCGGTCCGCCTCCTCGCTGGACCTGGCGGCGTCCAGCAGGTCCTCGTCCGCGGGGTCGAGCCGGGTGGGGGAGCCGGGGGCGCTGGGGGTGGGCTCCCCTTCGCAGTGGTCGTCCTCGGCGAAGTCGCGCGCCCAGCGGCGGCCGTCGAGCAGCCGCAGCCCCGGGATGTGCCGGATCTCCAGGGTCAGCAGCGCCAGCCCCGTACCGATGGCGGCGAGCAGCAGCAGGCCCTGGCCGGCCGCGGCGCCGACGGCGGCGGCCGCGAAGATCGTGGCGGCCGTGGTGATGCCGCGCACCACGTCCCCGGTCGCCCGGGTCTCGCGGAACACCAGCCCGCCGCCGATGAAGCCGACGCCGGTGATCACCCCGGTCAGCACGTTGGGCGCGCCGTGCTGCGCCAGCGCCGCGACGACGGCCGCGCCCACCCCGATCAGCGAGAAGGTCCGATCGCCGGCGGCCGCGCCGCGCAGACTGCGCTCGAAGCCAAGGGCGTAGGTCAGCGCGAAGGCGACCAGCAGGTGTCCGGCCATCGGGAGCTCGTGGTTCATGTCGACATTGAACAGCAGCCGCACCGAGCCACCGACCGCGGGAGGCCGCCGGCGGCTACAACCGCACGCGGTGCTCGCCGAGGTGCTGCAGCACCGCGTGGTTCGCCTCCCAGCCGTCCGGGAACTTCACCGTCACCCCCAGCTGCACCGGTTCGGTGGACGGGTGCTCGTCCAGCAGGGCGGCGATGCCGGCCCGGGCGACCACGATGCAGGCGTGCCGGTGCCGGGAGGCCAGTACGCAGAGCCGGCCGGTCTCCAGGTGGAAGGCGGTCGCGTCCGGGCGGCCGGAGAGCGGGTGCAGCACCACCGTGACGTCGTACTCGCGCCCCTGCAAGCGGTTCGCGGTGTCGACGGTGACGGCGGGGCCCGCGGTGGTGTCCACCGGGATGCCCAGCGCGGCGAGCGCCGCGCGGACGGCGGCGGCCTGGTCCCGGTGGGCCGTGCCGACCGCGATCCGATCCGGGGTGAGCGGGCTGCCGCCCTGCTCGGAGCGGGTGTCCAGGCCGCGCTCCAGCAGCCGGCAGACCACCGCGGCGACGGCTGCCACCGCCTGCGGGTCGGTCCGCACGGTGTGCCGGGCGGGCAGCTCCAGCAGCGCCCAGCCATGCTCGGCGGCCTCGTCGATCGCCGCGTCCAGCGCGGAGCCGTCCGGCCGGCCGCGCGGGATCAGCAGCCGGTCACCCGGACCGGTGCCGGAGCGGAACGGCGTGTAGGGGTAGAACGCCGCCGAGATCAGCGGCGCGGCCGAGGCCGGCAGCCGCCAGGAGACCGGCAGCCGGTGCGGCACGATCGCCGGGTTGTGCGCCAGCAGGGTCACCACCGCGCTGCTCGACGGGTCGTAGCTGAGCCCCGCCCACTGCTCGGTGCCGACCACCGTGAACGGGTCCAACTGGCCCGGGTCGCCGACGAAGAGCGCCCGCTCGAAGAGCCGGGCGACGGCCAGCAGCGCGTCCGAGCGCATCTGGTACGCCTCGTCGACGATCGCGTGCCGCCACGGGTCGACGTCCTTGACCCACTGCCACTTGGCCGCGGTGGAGATCACCACATCCTGCTCCAGCAGGTCGGCGGCCTTGCTGGAGGCGGTCACGTTCGGGTGCCGCAGCGCCTGCGGGGCGGGCCGGGCGTCGCTGCTGTGCAGCCGGCCGATGCCCAGGTCGGGGGCCTTGGCCGCCAACCGGTCGACCAGGTCGTCGACCTGGCTGTTGGTCTGCGCGACGATCATCAACCGCTCGCCGGCGCCCACCAGTTCGCGTGCTGCCTTGACCACCAGGGTCGACTTCCCAGCGCCGGGCGGGGAGTCCACCACCACACCGCGCGGAGCGCGCGGCGACGGGCGCACGGTGGCGTCCAGGATCGCGGCCACCGCGGCATCGGCCGCCGCGCCGGGACCGAGGCCGTGCGGTGCTTGAAGAGGGCTCACAGTGCTGGTCATTCCCACTCTTCGGCAGAGGTAGGCGAATCCTGGACGTCGGTCGGGGGACCACCGTGCGTCCACGGGGTGTCGTCGGGCTCGGGCAGCGGGGCGGACTGACGGGCCGTCAACTCGAAGAGCGTGAAGGTGACCTGCTCTCCCACGGCGGGCAGCGAGCCGGGCTCGGGCTCCTTCTTGCGGCCCATCCCCGAGGTGATCCGGACGGTGATCAGGCCCGCCTCGGGCTCGACCGCCGTGATCACCGCCTTCTGGGCGGCCTGCCCGGTGGGCCGGTGCACCTCGCGGCCGAGGTCGGCGTGCGGGTGGTCGCCGGTGCGCACGGTCAGCAGCGGGCGGGGCTTGGGGGAGCGGCCCGAGGTGTCCCAGTCGGGCACCAGCTCGGTCACCACGCCGCTGAACGCCTCGCCGGACAGCCGCCGTTCGGCCATGGCGAGCGGGTCGTCCAGGGCCTCCTGGACGTCGGTGCGCACCTGCTCGCGCTCGCGCTGGGCGAGCTTGCGGGCGGCGGTGACGGCGTCGTCCCGGCGGGGCTGCGGCGGCTCGCCGGCGCTCACCCGGTCGCGGTGGCCGGTGAAGGACCAACGGTCGCTCTCCCAGCGCTCGGGCAGGTGCGCGGCCGGCGGCAGCGTGCGCAGCAGGTCAACGCCGCGCCACACGTCGTGCCAGGTGGGCAGCAGGACGCCGGTCAGCAGGGTGCGCAGCTGCGCCACCGCCCGGTCGATGGCGGCCTGCGCGCTCTGGGCGCGCGGGCTCTGCGGACCGTCCTCGTCCTGTGCGTGGCGCAGCGCGGCGAGGGCGGCGTCGTAGCGGGCGATCGCCGGGGCGAGCAGCTTCTCGTCGAAGCGCGGATCGGTGGTCGGCCCGGCGGGCGGGTGCAGCAGCTGCCCGCGCTCGTCCCTGGCGCTCTCCACCAGCCGGGCGGCCTCGGCGCCCGGCGGCCCGTCCGGCCCCCGGTGCCAGGCGAGTTGGGCACCCAGGTGCTGGTCCTCCAGGTGGCTCTGGCCGGTCGCCCAGTGCCGCGAGAGCAGACTGGTCATCGCCAGCAGCAGGCTGGAGCCCGGCACCGCGGCGCGGTCCGTGAGGTGGGTCAACCAGCGCCCGAGCAATGGCACTTGGGCCGGAGCCGGGTACTGCCCCGGGTCGGGGTCCTCGGCGGTGCGGCGGAACCTGGTGGCCCGGCCGAGCAGTGCCAGGTGCTGCACCGCTCCGGGGTTCGGCACGATCAGCTGCGGTGCGTCGGTGCACAGTTCGCGGACGGTCGGGGTCTTCTCGCCGGTCTGCGGGTCCTTCTCGGAGCCCTCGATCTGCTCCACCGCGGCGGCGTACGACTCCAGATAAGGGAGCAGGTCGGCCGCGACATCGGCCAGGAAGGCGTAGCGGCGGCCGCGGTTGAGCGGCTGCGGCACGATGTGCAGCTGCGGCGCCTGCCGGTCGGTGCCGAGCAGGACGGCCAGCGGCGCGCCGTCCTCGGCGGCGGCCGCGAGCGGGACCAGGACGAGCGGCCGCTCGGACAGGTGCCGGTGGCGGACGGTGGCCAGCGGCTCGGCGCGGCCGCTGCGCACCGCCTCCAGCCGGGCCAGGGTGGAGAGCAGGCTCATCCGGCCACCGTGCCGACCGCGCCCAGGGCTTCGGCTCGCAGCGCCGCGGCGTAGGCGAGCCGGGCCGCTGCCTCGTCGTGCGCCGCCTCGCCGTCTGTCGCCTCGTCCTCCGCCGCCTTGCCGGGTGCGGGCTCGCCGTCCGCCGCCTTGCTGCCGTGTGCCGCGGCCAGCGCCGCGCCGACCGTGCGGAGGCTGCCCAGCTCGCCGCGCACCCCGCGGCCCAGCTGCTCCACCGCGTCCGAGCAGCGCGCCTGCGAGCGGCAGTGGAAGCCCAACTCGCAGGCGGACAGGCACTCCGGGCTGTACGCCGCCGGAACCGACTCCACCGCTGCCGCCAACTCGCCGACCGGGCGCGTCGGTTGACCGGCCGGATCCGGCCCGAGGTCGAAGCTGGTGCCTGGCGGCAGTGCGTCGAGCAGCTCGTCGATCCGGGTCAGCCGGGCCAACTGCCGCCGAGTGGTCGCCAGTTCACGGCGGATGTCGATCAGCTGGGCGGTCGGGCGGTTGCCGAAGTCCTTCGGGCAGACCAGCAGCACGGTCAGCTCGGGACTGCCTGGCAACTGCGGGGCGGCGTAAGGGCCGTGCTCGGCCGAGTGGCCCGCGGCCTCCTGCAGCGCGAGCACGTACACCGCGGCCTGCCGGGCGGCCGCGCCGACCTTGGCCGGGTCGGCCGATCCGTCGAGCACCGGGAAGGACTTGATCTCGACCACCGTGCAGCGCCCGTCGCGCACCACCACCGCGTCCGGCTCCAGGTAGGCCGGACTGCCGGCCACGGTCAGCCGCAGCATCGGGTGGTCGAGCAGCGTCCAGGACGCCGGCTCGGCCACCGCCTCGGCGAGCGCCTGCGCGGTGCGGGCCGCGCGCACGGCGGGGCCCGAGCGCGGCAGCAGGTCGGGCACCAGCAGCGGGGAGTCCTCCTCGGCCGGCAGGCCGAGCCGCCGGCGCAGCGGCGCCAGGAGGGCTGCGCAGCCGTCGGCCTTCAGCCGGGCCTCGAAGGCGTTGCCGCGGGCGATCGCGAACGGCGAGCGGCCGAACGGTGCCGGCTGGCCGAGCCGGTCGGCCAGCGCGGTCTTGTCCACCCCGGCGGCGTCGAGCAGCGCTCGGCGGTGGCAGCCGGGGTTGGCCGCCAGAGCGGCCAGGGCACGGGCATCGAGGCCGCGCTGCTCGGCCCCGCCGCGCAGCACGGCCAGTCGTCGGGCCGGCTCGGTCTGTGTGACGTTCATGGTGCTCGCCAGTGTTGCACCCGGGTCGGACAATCGGCACCGAACCGTCCCAGTAAGGGCGTCCGGGCCGAATGGGGGATCATGGGAGGGAGCCGACCGACCATGCCAAGGCACCCAGGAGTCGCCCGATGCCCGCACGTCTGATCCTCGTCCGCCACGGCGAGACCGCCTGGTCCGCGAGCGGCCAGCACACCGGCCGCACCGACATCCCGCTCACCGACGAAGGCCGCGCGATGGCCCGCGCGCTCGGCGCCCGGCTGCAGGCCGCGCCCTGGAACGGCCTGCCCGGCGCCCTGGTGCTCACCAGCCCGCTCTCCCGCGCCAAGGAGACCTGCGAGCTGGCCGGCTTCGGCGACCGCGCCATCGAGCGGCCCGAACTGATGGAGTGGGACTACGGCGCCTACGAGGGCCGCACCGGTACGGAGATCCGGGAGACCGACAAGTCCGACTGGCTGATCTGGCGCGACGGGGTGCCCGGCGGCGAGAAGCTCTCCGAGGTGGCCGCGCGGGTGGACAGCCTGCTCGCCGACATCAACGAGGAGCACGGCACCCCGCACCCCGAGACCACCACCATGCACTGCGCCGACCGCGACGTGATGGTCTTCGCCCACGGCCACCTGCTGCGCGTACTGGCCTCCCGCTGGCTCGGCCAGGCACCCGAGTTCGCCCAGCGCCTCAAACTGGGCACGGCCGCACTCTCGGTGCTCTCCTGGGAGTACGGACTGCCCGCGGTGGAGGTCTGGAACGACCTCAGCCACCTGGACACCCTGAGCTAGGCCACCAGCGCAGCGTCGTAGCCGGCCAGGAAGACCCGCACCTCGCTGACCGACGCGTGCTCGCGCAGCCTCACCGCGGTGCCGGCCAGCATGCCGCGGATCCGGGCCGACCGGACGCCGTTGAGCAGGCCGACCGCGGCCGAGCCGTACTCGGCGGCTCCGGCCAGGTCGCCGCGGCCGAGCCGGTCGTGCGCCAACTCGGCGGTGTAGAGCGCGCGGTTGCGGACGAAGTGCGGTTCCTGCAGCGCCATGGCCAGCCCCGCCTGCTCGCTGGCCCGGTCCCACTCGCCCAGCGAGGACCAGCACTGCGCCTCCAGGCCGGCGAGCTCGGCCTCGCCGTAGAAGGACATCCACTCCGGGTCGGCCTCGCAGTCGCCGCGCTCGAAGAGGACGCGGGCGCGGACCAGGGCGCGCTCGAAGGCGGGGCGGTCCTGGAGCACCGCCCAGGCGCCGGCCTCGCGCATCGCGAGCAGCGAGAGCAGGCGGTCGGAGTCCAGCCGGCGGGCCGCGCTCTGGCCGGCCTGGGCGGCTCGCAGCGCCTCGCGGGGCCGGCCGGCGTCCCGGGCCAGGAAGGCGCTGTTGCAGAAGACGTGCGCCTCCAGCGCGGTGTCGTCGGCCATCCGGGCGGTGGCCAGCGCCTCGGCGTAGAACGAGCGGGCGTCCGCCAGCCGGTTCGAGTCGTGCGCCAGCCAGCCGACCGAGATGGCCAGCTCGCCGGCCGTGGACTGCAGGCGGCGCTCGGTGCCGGGCGAGTAGTCGCCCTCGTTGAGCAGCAGGTAGGCCCTGCGCAGCGACTCCCCGGCCTGCTCGAACAGGGTGTCGGCGCCGTGCAGGTCGTCGGCCAACCGGATGTCCCGGACAGCCTGCTCGACGACCCGGACGTCGGCCGAGCCGACTTTTCCGGCGCCCGCGCCGCGCTGGCGTGGGAAGACGGGGTAGCCGGTCGCGGCTCGGGCCGGCGTGTCGAGACCGAGCACGGCGGCCAGGGCGGTGGGACCGCCGTTCAGGAACGTACGGCGACGCACGTCGTCGTTCTCCTCGTCGAGGTGGTGCGGCTCGGGCGGCGCGGGACGTCGGCTGGGCGGCTGCCGCCGGACGGCCGTCCGGGGCACGAAGCCGAGGTCCTCCAGCGACCGGTCCGGCCACATGTGGCGGAATACCCGCTCGTAGGCGTAGTTGGGGCAGCGGATCTCGCCGGCCTCCACCCGCCCGACGTACCGGGCGTCGCAGGACACGTGCTCGCCGATACCCCGGGCGGCCCGGCGGATCGCCATGGCGAACTCCGCGGGGGAGAGGTTGCCGCGTAGCTCGCGCATGGCGGCGTTGGGGGTCGGCGCGGCGGGGGCGGTGGCTGCCATGGTGCGCTCCGAGGTGGTGCGGGGCGGTGCCTGGTGATGCGGGAGTTGCTTGATGCGGGCTCGACAGTACCGGCTGTCATGAGGGGCTCACAGTGAGTTCGCCGGAAAATAGGGGATATTTGCCGCCAAATCCGACATCTCCATGGCTTTCTGCCATGAAATGCCATGGCTTGCTGTAAGACGCCCCGTGGCCATCTGTGCTTCTGCGCCGTTGTGTTGACAACGGAGTATCGGGCAGCGTCCGAAGCTCCGGTCACTTTCATAGCACCAGTTCATTTGTCTCACTGACGCACCCTCAGATTGCCTGAGCAAGTCGAGGGGCGGGCAGCGGGAAAGGGAACACGAGGGAAACAGGAGGGCTCGCATCATGGCCACCTCAACGCCGCCGTTCCGCAGTCCGGTCCCCGGGGGTGCGCCGGGGGGCCTCCTCGGGGGCGCCGTGCACGAGGCCCCGCTCTCGCCGCCCGCCGCCCAGGGCATCCCGCCGACGTGCGACACCGTCACGGTCCCCCTGCGGCACGGGCTGGAGACGGTGGACATCCTGCGGCTGCGCAGGGCCTGCGGGTCGGCGCTGCAGGGTGCCGGGGCGACCGTCAGCTTCCTGGTGCCGGCCGGCACCGCCGAGCGCTGGCACCTGCCCGGCACCTCCTGTACGGCCGGCGCCGCGATGCTGCCGGCCACCGATCCACGCTGGCTGGTGCCTCCCGCCGGAGCTGGCTGCGCGCCGGCCGCCACGGACCCGTGGGTGCTGCGGTCGGTCCTCTGCGAGGCCGCCTGCACCCTGACCGCAGGCGGCCTCGGCCCGTTCTGAGCCCGGCCCGGTCCTCGCGCCCACGGCCGCCACCTGCGCGTTCTCCCGTTCCCCCGGGGGATACTTCGCTCCATGGGACGAGACCGACGAGCCTCCCGCGGGCCGCGCAGCACCAGCACCGACGACGCTTCCGCCGCTCCTGGCAGCGGCGACACCACGGCCGCCGGCCCGGTCGGCGGCGTCCGTACCCGCCGCACCGACACCGGCCTCGCCGAGCTCGTCCCCGACCGTGATCGGCCGCAGGCCTGGTCACTGCTGCTCGACGGCGCTCCGCAGTCACATGTCGATCTGGCCGATCCCACCCGTCTCGACTTCGAGTACCAGCGCCGCCTGGGCCATGTCGCGGATCTCGCCGGACCGCCCGGCAAGCCGATCCGCGCCCTCCACCTCGGTGGCGGCGCGCTCACACTCGCCCGCTACGTCGCCGCCACTCGCCCGCGCTCGCGCCAGCAGGTGGCCGAGCTGGACGCCGCGCTGACGGAGTGGGTCCGCGCCGAACTCCCCTTGCAGCAGGGCTGGCAGATCAAGGTCCGCGGCGCCGACGCCCGCGCGGTGCTCGACCGTGCCCCCGAGGGGGCGGCGGAGCTGGTCATCGCGGACGTCTTCTCCGGCGCCAGGGTCCCCGCGCACTGCACGACCGCGGAGTTCGCCACCCTGGCCGCCCGCGCGCTCGCCCCCGGCGGGCTCTACGCCGTCAACATCGCGGACGGCGGCGCGCTGCCCTTCGCCCGGTCCCAGGTGGCCACACTGCTGTCGGTCTTCCCCGAGGTGCTGCTGATTGCCGATCCGGCCGTGCTGCGCGGCAAGCGGTTCGGCAACCTGATCCTGGTGGCCGGACAGGAGCCGCTGCCGGTGGCTGAGTTGACCCGCCGAACGGCCTCGGACGCGGCGCTCGGCCGAGTCGAGTCCGGGCGCGCGCTGGCCGACTTCACGGGTGGCGCGGCGGTGGCCACGGATGCCGTCGCGGCGCCCTCGCCCACCCCGCCGGCCGGCGTCTTCCGCACTGCCGGGAGGTGAGTCGGGCGGTGAGTCGGGAGGTGAGGGTGCGGCCGGTCAGTGTCCGCGCGGGAGGCCGCGGTGCTTGTACATCGCCGCTCCGGTCAGCAGCAGGCCCGCCGCGATCGGGATGAGGACGGCGTACTCCGAGCCGGTCGCGGCGAGCGGGCCGGAGGCCGTGGTGTGCCGGGGCGCCGCCGGCTGGGTGCCGTCCAGGGCGGCGGGCGTCCCTGCTCCGTCGCCGTCGGTGCTGCCGGCGACGTCCGCGCCGAGCCCGCCCGCCCGCACCCTCGGCAGGCCGGTGCGCGCGCTGTCCCGGAAGGCGGCGAGCTCGGCCGTCCGCGCCGCGACCACCGCAGCTGACACCGCGTCGGCCGCGCTCACCGGACGTACGGCGACCCCGGCCGGCTGCCCTGGCTGCTGGTCCGCTCCGCTCCAGCCGTCGCCGGCCAGGTCACCCGTCCGCGCGGCGGGGATGGTGTTCGCGCCGGTGCGGCCCGCCAAGCCGCCCGAACCGGTGGACAGTTCAGGGCGTCCGCCGTCGGAGCCGGCGGACGGCGGACGCCCCTGCCCCTGCGGGGGTACGGCGGGCAGCAGGACGGCGGCGATGGCGAAGGCGTCCGGTACGGCCGTCGCCTGCCCGGGCAGCGGGAGCCCGCCGCCCCGGATCTGGCTGTGCAGCAACTGGTCCACGGTGCCGTCCGACCCGCCTGTGCCGCCGTTTGTGCCTGTGCCTGTGCTGCCGCTGCTTCCGCCCGCCGAGCCGGACGCCTCGCCCGGGCCGGCGGCCGCGGGCCGGGTCGCCGGCGACTCAGCCGGTCGCAGCGCGATCGCCCGGTCGAGCGGGACGGCCGCGTCCACCGAGCGAACGGTGTCGACGATCGGCTCGTCGGCGGCGTAGGCACTGCTCACGCCCAGTCCGAGTCCCCAGACGTGAGCCAGAACCGCCCCGCCGGCGGCCAGGGTTCGGGGCCGCGGGCGGGGCAGCCGACCGGCTGCCGGAGAGGCCTGGGTCGGGCCCGGGGCGACAGCTTGCGGTTCCCACGCTTGATTGGCTCGCACGTGAGGGGAGAACGAGCCGAAGCCCCTCAAGGTCACGCCGGTGCGAAGCCGGCGCAGGTCCTGGAGGGGCGGTTTTCGGCCTTTGTACGATCAGGAGTTGGGGCGGAGCGTCCAGAGCACCGTCATGATCCCGGTGACCGCGCCGTCCTCACGGGTGATCTCCACGGTGACCGGGAACTCCGGGCGCTGGCCCGCGTCCAGCTCCGCGATGATGTCGGCGGCCGGACGGTCCAGCACCGCGGTCGCGGTGACGACGCCCTTCGCCAGCTTCTTGTAGGCGATCTCCGCCTTGACCGCGAGCGGAACGGCCCGCGAGAGCAGGTCGCTGAAGGCCGCGAGCACGATGCAGCCGCTGGCCGACTCGGCCAGCGTGAACATCGCGCCGGCGTGCGGTCCGCCCACGTGGTTGTGGTACTCCGGCTGGTCGGGGAGCTGCAGCACGGCGCGCTCGGGGGTCGTCTCCAGGTAGACGAGCTTGAGGGTGCGGGCCATCGGGACGGTGGCGTCCAGCAGCTGGCCGATCGTGGGTGTGGTCATGCGAGACATGTTACTTGCCGGTAGCTTATTCGGGCAGGGGGGTGCCCCAAGAAGTCTGCTGGGGGAGGGTGGAGGCGGCGCAGGGGCCGGAAACGACTTGAGGGTCTGATCTCCAGGAGATCAGACCCTCAAGCGATGGGGTGAGTAACGGGACTCGAACCCGCGGCCACCTGGACCACAACCAGGTGCTCTACCAACTGAGCTATACCCACCATCTGTCCGGGGCGTTCCCGCTCCGACAGAAAGAACTCTACAGGATCCGGGCGAGTGCTCGCGCCAGGGTTTCGGCCTGAGAGGGAGTGGCCGTGGTCACGTCCGGGACCACGGCGCACGACCGCGCACGACCGCGCACGGGCCGGTCAGGCCGAGGGGAGCTGGTGCTTGGCGGCGATGGCCCGCGCGGTCTCGGTGTCCGGCCCTGGGGCCGGGACGAACACCGCCTCGCGGTAGTAGCGCAGTTCGGCGATGCTCTCGCGGATATCCGCCAACGCCCGGTGGCTGCCGCCCTTCTGGGGGCTGTTGTAGTAGGCCCGCGGATACCAGCGGCGGGCCAGTTCCTTGATCGAGGAGACGTCCACGATCCGGTAGTGCAGGTGCTTCTCCAGGGACGGCATGTCACGGGAGAGGAATCCGCGGTCGGTGGCGACGGAGTTGCCGCACAGCGGGGTCTTGCCGGGTTCCGGGGCGTACTCCCGGATGTAATCGAGCACCAGCTTCTCGGCCTCGGCCAGCGTGACCCCGCCGGCGAGCTCGGTGAGCAGGCCGGAGGAGGTGTGCATGGTGCGCACCACCTCCGGCATCGTCACCAGGGCCTCGTCCGGCGGGCGGATCACGATGTCCACACCCTCGCCGAGGATGTTGAGCTCGGAGTCGGTAACCAGCGCGGCGACCTCGATCAGGGCATCCCGATCGAGGTCCAGGCCGGTCATTTCACAGTCGATCCACACCAAACGGTCATTCACACCCGTCACCCTACGGCGCGATCCCGCGATGCGGGCAGCGGGAGGTCGTCGGCGGCCTCCCGAGGTGCGTTCGGGTGAGGCCCGGGGCGGTCGGCCTCGGGTGCCGGAGCACCTGACGTCGAGTCGACGGCCGGCACCTGTCCGGCCGTCAGCCGACCACCCGTCGTCGCCCCGTCTGTTGCCGGCCCGTCCGCTGCCGGCCTGTCCGCGGCCGACCCGCCCATGCCCGGCCCGTCTCCTGCCGACCCGTGACCTGATACCCGCCCGGAGTCGGCCCCGGCCTCGCCGCGCTGAGGCACTGCCACGTCACCCGACCGCGTCCCGCCCTGCCGATCCGCAGTCAACCGATCCGCAGCCAGCCGCTCTGCGCTAAGTCGGTCTGCGGTAAGTCGGCCCGCAGCCGGTCGATCCGTCCCAGGACGGGGCGGCGGGCTGCCGGCCGGCGCCAGGCGCCCGTCCGACGACGGACCGCCGCCGAGACTGCTCGCCGCCTCGGGAGACGGACGCTCCGCCCGAGCGCCAGGGCTCTTGCCCCGGGCGCTCGGCTGGGAGTGGCCGTCCTCCGCGACGGCGTGCTCCACCGGCCGGGCCGGGCCGCGGCGGGTGGCCGGGCCGGGCTGCGGCGGCACAAGGGGCCGGATGCGGTTCTTGGCCGACGTGGGCAGGGCCGGCTGAGCGGGGGCGGGCCTGCCCACGCCCGACTGCCCGGGCTGCCCCGGTGAGCCGTACTGGCCCACCGACCCCTGCCCGTGCCCCTGCGTACCCGACTGCCCCTGATACCCGCCCTGCGCGGTGCCCGCAGCACCTGAGGCCGGACCGGAGGTCGTCGGCCCGCCGCCGGGACCCGCCGCGCCCGGACCGGCGTACGGCGATGCCGCAGCCCCTGCGGGCACGCCGAGCGGCCGTTCCGCCGACCCGCCCTGAGCGGGCACGCCGACGTTCGGGATCGGTCCGGGGCGCCGGGCGCGATAGCTCGTCCGGTAGGCAGCCGGCGAGACCCCCAGCTGCCGCCGGAAGTGACCGCGCAGCGCCACCGGCGAGCGGAACCCGCAGCGTCGCGCCACGTCGTCGACCGAGAGCTCCGAGGTCTCCAGCAGCCGCTGGGCCTGGAGCACCCGCTGGGTGATCAGCCACTGCAGCGGCGCGCTGCCGGTGAGCGTGCGGAACCGTCGGTCGAAGGTCCGCCGACTCATGTACGCGCGTGCTGCCAGGACCTCCACGTCGAACTGCTGGTTGAGGTTCTCCAGTGCCCAGGTGACGACCTCGGCCAGCGGGTCGTTCCCGATCTCTTCAGGTAAAGACTGATCGATGTACTGGGCCTGCCCGCCGCCGCTGCGACGGTTGGGCACCACCAGGCGCCGGGCCAGCGCATTGGCGGCCTCGGCTCCATGGTCGCTGCGCACCACGTGCAGGCAGAGGTCGATGCCCGCTGCGGTCCCGGCGGAGGTGAGGACATCGCCGTCGTCCACGAAGAGCTCGCGCGGGTCGACATGCACCCGGGGGTAGCGCTTGGCGAGCGTGGGCGCGTACATCCAGTGGGTGGTGGCGGGCCGTCCGTCCAGCAGGCCCGCGGCCGCCAGGACGAACGCTCCGGTGCAGAGGCCGATGATGCGGGCACCCTCGTGGTGCGCCTTGCGCAGTGCGGCGATGGCCTCAGCGGGCGGCGGCTGCGAGATCGACCGCCAGGCCGGGACGACGATGGTGCCGGCCCGGGCCAGCGCCTCCAGGCCGAACGGTGCGGTGAGCGTCATGCCGCCGGTGGTGGTGAGAGGGCCGTCCTCGCCCGCGCAGACCAGCAGCCGATAGCGCGGGACGCCGGCGTCCTGGCGGTCCACACCGAAGACCGAGAGCGGGATCGAGCTCTCGAAGATGGGTGCGCCACTGAAGATCAACACGGCGACGGTCTCCCGTCGGCGCCGACCGGAGAGCTTGCGGGGAGCGGATCCGCTCGATGTCGCGATGCCGGCGCCGCCGGAGTTGGCGCCGCTGACGGTGTGTCCGCTGCCGCTGAGGGTTCCGACGCCGCCGGCAGGCGCCCCGGAACCGAGCGACGCACTGGGGCTGCCGGGGCCGCCGGGGTGCGCGGGAGTCGTGTGTGCGGAGGGGTAGGCCGCCGCGCCGCGCTGGCCCTGAGCCACGGCTTCCTGAGGGACCGTCCGCTCGAAGGCGCTACCGGCCGGTGCTCCGGCCGCGGGCCCGGCGCCCGGGCCTGCGCCGTACCCGAGGGTGGACGCGAGATGGGAACGGAGGGGCAGCGCCTGCGGTGCGAGCGGGGCGGTACTTCTCGGGACGTGGCCCGTGCGACCGGCGGGGGAGTGGCCGCCGTCAGGACCTGTCTCGCTCCTGCTCACCCTGTTCAAGGCGCTCAAGCCCCCTCGGTGGTGTGGTGTGGTGGTGCGGCGCTGCTCACAAGATCGAATCTACTGGGTGGACCGTTGCGTTGTGACAAGTTCACCATCCGACGCTATGTCGACATGGCAATTTGGCGTGATGCATTCGATCACGAAGCGTGGCACCCGTCGACCCCCCTGGGAAGGGGGCAATCGGATCGGTGGCTGGTTGCCGCACCGTGGATGCTCGAGTCTCGAGGACGGTTGTCCTCGTCCGACGTTCTGGACTGCGGTTATGTCCAACCGCTGCTGGCCGACTTGAAATTGACTGAAAATCGGTGTTGCGGAGAAGGGGCGCGCAGTGTTCGCGCGCGCCGGGGGCGTGTTGACCTTAGCGCCCTCAGCGGGTCGGCGGAGGGCGATGACGGAGCTTCAGGTGGCGAGGGAGACGGCCGCGATGGGTCGGTGACGGGGGGATCGGGCCCGACCGGCCAGGCTCTGACGGGAAGTCGGCGCACGCGCCCGGGCTGACGCACCATGAGAGCCTGGCCGGCTCGAACAGGCCAACGGCGGTACTGCCTGATTCCGCTTTCTCCCACCCTCCTGTTCCCGGTTGCAGGAGAGCGGCGGACGGAGTCGGTCAGCCGACCGCGACAGGTGTGGCGGTAGCGGCCGGGCCAGTCCACGGCGTACTCGGCGTACCGAGCGGTGCGGACGGTGCGGACGGTGCGCTGAACGGGCCCAGCGGTGCCGCTCCCCGTGCGGCCGCGGTACGCCCGGCCGGCGGCGTCCGTCGCGCTTCGTTGCTGTCCGGTCCGAGCGCCTGGTGATCGGTGGGCTCCTGTGCGCTGCTCGCCGCCAGGATCATGCGCACTGCCTCCGGGACGTCGCGGGCGCTCAGGGTCGGCCGGTAGCCCAGCTCCGGCCAGGGGCGGCCGTGGTGCAGCCATACGTTCCGGATCCCGGCGGCTGCGGCACCGGCGATGTCGGCGGGGGCGTGGTCGCCGACCATCCAGGTTTGTGCCGTCCAGTCGGTCGACAGTGAGATCCCGCAGCGCTGGGCCGCGATCTCGAAGATCAGCGGGTCCGGCTTGGCGCAGCCCGCCTCCTCGGAGACCACCCACGCGTCGACCAGCGCGGCGAGTCCGGTGCGTCGGATCTTCTCCAGCTGGGGGCCGGTGCCCCCGTTGCTGACGATGGCCAGCATCCACCCGGCGGTCCGGGCCGAACTGAGCGCCTCGATGTGGGAACTCGGGCAGGCGATATGGGAGTTGATGCCTCGTCGATAGTGGGCGAGGAGGAATTCCATGGACAGGTCCAGGCCGTATCTGCGCTTTGCGGCGCCCAGCACCGTGCTGCGGGGTACGTATCCGCCGCCGTCGATGGTCGAGAGCCAGTCGACTTCGGTCGGCGGGAGCTTGTATTCGCTCAGGAAGCCCTTGGCCCAGGCCTGGAAAGCGGAATCGCGTGGGAGCAGGGTGTTGTCGAGATCGAGCAGCAGCAACGGCATGGCGTGCATGCTGCCAGCGGTGGGAGCCCGGAGGAAGCGCCGGACTGCGATCGGTGCGCAGGTGGGCCCGTCTGGTCGAAGCCCCGTGCTGTGTGCGCCGCGTGCGCCCGGTCGGTTGCGCCCTGTGCGCCCTGCTGGTCGTCTCGCTCCGCTCCGCTGCGGAGCTTGCTCACGGTCGGTATCCGATCCGTTCCATCGGCCTCTGATCAGCTGTATACCGTGTGTGGTCGGCCTGTTGCATCGGCAGGCTCCGTCAGGCAAGCTCCAGGGAACCTTGGGAAGCCGAGGGGACCGGTCCCGTCGGAGGGGGCGCGCGTCGGCAAGCTCGCGCCGCGGCCATTCGCGGGATCGTTGCCGTACTTGGCCTCAACGGCTGGGCGGCGTCCCCCGGTCGTCGTACGCTGAAAGGAACAGGTCACCGACGGTGCTGATCGGCCTCCACCGACTACGTGCCAATGACATGGCCTGCCGCCCCGGCAGCGCTGTCCCCGCTGCCCTCCCTGTCGGCCCATCTCACTCGAAGAGTCTCGATTCATGGCCGGTTTTGAGCCTCCCCGATCCGTCGGCTCGCCCAGTTCCCCCGAGGCGGCGGACTCCCGTGCGGAGCCCCCGGACTCCCGGATCGGACAGTCGCAGTCTTCGCCCAGCCAGTCTTCACCCAGCCAGTCTTCTCCCAGCGCGGGTGGTGGATCAGTCGTGGGCGGTGGATCAGTACGACGTGGTGGATTGGCACGGCTTGGTTGGCCGAAGCCTCGCCAGCGTCGCGAGGAATCCGTGAGCGCGCCGGCCGGTGGTCCGGACGGAGTGGACGGGTCCGGAGCGGTCGGCGGAGCCGGGATGAAATTTCGGCATGCGGCATCGGCAGCCGCCCGTGACGGCCGGTCCTCGGAGCTCCAGCCCGAGGTTGTCCGGCCCTGTGACCCGGCCTTCCAGCACGGCGTGGTGGTCGGGTTCGACGGCTCGCTCTCCAGTGAGCGGGCCCTGGCCTACGCAGTCGGGATGGCGCGGCGCTCCAACTGCGGCCTGGTGATCGTTCATGTGGCCAACCGGCTTCCGGCGACCGTCTGGGCAGGGTGCGAACCGCCCGTTTTCGTGGATCTGCCGGATCACCGCACCGAGGTGCTGGGGCTTGAGTTGGCCTGTGCCGACTTCCTCGCCGGCGTCCCGTGGATTCTGGTCGAACGCGGCGGCGACATCTGCCACGAGATCGAGGAGGTCGGCAAGGAGTACGCGGCCGACGCGATCGTGGTGGGCACCACCCACGGACTGCTCGGCAAGATCTTCGGTTCGGTGTCGGGTCGGCTGGCCAGGCGTGCCAACCGCCCGGTGATCGTCATCCCCTGAAGGGTGTACGGCGCTTGACCCGTCTCCCCGCGCAGCACCACCCGTGCAATATCCAGGAGTCAAGGTGCGGTGCGGAGTTCGCCGCTGGGTTCGAGGCGGTACGGCCCGCCCGGGCCGGAGTCCGGGTGAGCCGTACCGCACGTTGATGACTGGTCAGTCATCGCTCGTGTCGGTCAGGGCTACATGCCCAAGTCGCGGGCGATGAGCATCCGCTGGACCTCGGAGGTGCCCTCTCCGATCTCCAGGATCTTCGAGTCGCGCCAGAAGCGGGCGACCGGGTACTCGTTCATGAAGCCGTACCCGCCGTGGATCTGGGTGGCTTCGCGGGCGTTGTCGACGGCCGCCTCGGAGGAGTAGAGCTTCGCGATGGCTGCCTCCCTCTTGAAGGGTTCGGCGAGCAGCAACCGGGAGGCTGCGTCCCGCCAGGCGAGGCGTGACATGTGGGCACGCGTCTCCATGTCGGCAATCTTGAACTGGATGACCTGGTTGGCCCCGATCGGCCGCCCGAAGGCGCGCCGGGTCGCGGCGTAGCTGAGGGACTGGTCGACGCAGCCCTGGGCCAGACCCGTGGACAGTGCTGCGATCGCGATGCGGCCCTCGTCGAGGATCCGCAGGAACTGGGCGTAACCCCGGCCCTGTTGGCCGAGGAGGTTGGCTTCGGGGACTCGGCAGTCGGTGAAGGACAGTTCACGGGTGTCGGATGCGTTCCACCCGACCTTGGAGTACTTCTTCGACACCTGGAACCCGGGGGTGCCGACAGGCACGATGATGGAGGAGATCTCCCGCTTTGACGAGGGCTCGGAGCCGCCTTCACTCGAACGAGCGGTCGGTTCGGTCAGTGCGGTGACGGTCACCAGGCCGGTGATGTCGGTGCCGGAGTTGGTGATGAAGCACTTCGTCCCGTTGATCACCCACTCCCGGGTGGCCTCGTCGAAGCGTGCCGTGGTGCGGGTGGCGCCCGCGTCCGAGCCGCCCTCCGGCTCGGTCAGGCCGAAGGCGCCCAGGATCTCGCCCGACGCGAGCCGGGGCAGCCACTCGCGCTTCTGCTCCTCCGTGCCGTAGCGGAAGATCGGCATGGCGCCAAGCGAGACGCCGGCCTCCAGGGTGATGGCCACCGACGAGTCGACGCGCGCGAGTTCCTCCAGCGCGAGGCAGAGCGCGAAGTAGTCCCCGCCCATGCCGCCGTACTCCTCGGGGAAGGGCAGGCCGAAGAGGCCCATCCGTCCCATCTCCTTGACGATCTCGTACGGGAACTCCTCGCGCTCGTAGTACTCGCCGATCGTCGGGGCGACCACATCGTTGGCGAACTCGGCGACCGTGCGCCGCAGTTCCTCGTACTCGGAATCAAGTCGGTGGTCGATCACGGTGATCCTCCAGGGGTTCGGCCGGTCGCCGGTGGGGCCGTACGGGCCGACGCGGGACGGGTCTGGGTGTGCCGGACCCGACCGTCGGCGGCAGATCGGGATCAGGCCGACGGTCGGGGATGATTACTTCGTTCAGGTGACAAGGGTGCGGTGGGCTGACGTCCGCGCGCCGCGCTAGGGCCCGGTCAGCGCCTGGACGGCGCGGGACGGGCTGGGGCGGCCGAGCTGCCGGGCCATCCAGGCGCTGGTGGCGGCGAGCCGGGGGCAGGTCGACGCCGGTCTCGATGCCGAGGCCGTGCAGCATCCACACCAGGTCCTCGGTGGCGAGATTGCCGGTGGCACTCTTCGCGTACGGGCAGCCGCCGAGGCCGCCCGCCGAGGAGTCGACCACGGTGACGCCGCAGCGCAGCGCGGACAGCGTGTTGGCCAGGGCCTGGCCGTAGGTGTCGTGGAAGTGCACGGCGAGCCGCCCGACCGGCACACCGGCCCGGTCGAACCCGTCGAGCAGCGCGGCCACCTGGCCCGGCGTGGCCACGCCGATGGTGTCGCCCAGGCTCAGTTCGGTGCAGCCCAGCTCGATCAGCCGCAGCCCGGCCGTCACCACCTGCTCGAGCGCGACCGGGCCCTCCCACGGGTCGCCGAAGCACATCGAGAGGTAGCCGCGGACCGGGACGCCCGCCCCGACGGCCCGCTCCACCACCGGGCGGAACATCTCCAGCACCTCGGCCATCGACCGGTTGAGATTGCGGCGCGCGAAGGTCTCGGTGGCACTGGCGAAGACCGCGATCTCCGCCGCTCCCTGGGCGAGCGCTCGGTCCAGGCCGCGCTCATTGGGGACCAGGACGGGCAGCCGCAGTCCCTCGTACTGCTCGCGCAGGCCGGCCAGTCGGGGCAGCAGCTCCTCGGCGTCGGCCAGCTGCGGCACCCACTTGGGGTGGACGAAGCTGGTCGCCTCGATGGTGCGCAGCCCGGCGTCGGCGAGCCGGGTGATGAACTCGGCCTTCACCTCGACCGGTACCAGGGAGCTCTCGTTCTGCAGGCCGTCGCGTGCCCCGACCTCGTGGATGCGTACGCGGGCGGGCAGTCCGGGCTCGCGGACGACGCTCGGCAGGCCGAGGTCGAGTGCGCCGGGCTCGGCGGCCGACTCCTGGGCGGTGGTCACGCCGCCACCTCCTCGGCCTCGGCGTCCTCCACCGGGAGGACGACGGCGAGCAGCTGCTCCATGGCGACGGTGGCGCCGGCGCCGACGGGCAGTTCACTGACCGTGCCGTCGTGCGGAGCGGTGATCACGTGTTCCATCTTCATGGCCTCCAGGACCAGCAGCGGCTGGCCGCGCCGGACCTGGTCGCCGACCGCGGCCTTGACCACGGTGACGGTGCCCGGCATCGGCGCGGTGAGTGCCCCGTGGTGGGCGTCGGCGGTGGTGCTGCGGTCGGCCACCGGGTCGTAGGGGTGTACCGCCCAGCTGTCGCCGTCGATGCCGAGCCAGATCACCGGACCGGCGGCGGTCGGCGAGGGGGAGTTGTCAGTGGCGTGTGCGAGCGTGATTCGCAGGCCGTCGATGGTGAGTGACAGATCCGTGGCGCCGAGTGTGGCGCGGGCCCGGCGGATCGGTCCGTCAGCCAGGCGAACCTGCAGTTCGGAGAAGGTTTCTGAGGAATTGTCAGTGCCCTCGATTACGGTGGCGGCACTGACAGGTCGTACGAGAACCGACACCGGGTCGTGCCCGGAGATCCGGAGTCGGTGCGTGGTCCAGGCCGGCTCGCCGGCCAACCGCCAACCCGAGGGGAGTGCGAAGGGATCGGCCCAGCCGTCGCTGGTGGCGGCGGGGGCGAGCCGCAGGTGCTGCGCGAGTGCCGCAGCGAAGTAGACGGCGTCCGGTGCCTCAGCTCGGACCGGCGCGGCCTCCGTACCGCTGTCGGCGCGGTCGTGGTGGTCGGTCAGGAGCGCGGGGTTCTCCTGGGCGGCCCGTTCGACCAGACCGGTGTCGAGTCGGCCGGCGACCACCTCGGGGTGGGCGAGCAGCCTGCGCAGGAAGCCGGCGTTGGTGGTCAGTCCGAGGATCCGGGTGTCCGCGAGGGCGGCGCGCAGCCGCAGCAGTGCCGTCGCGCGGTCCGGTCCGTAGGCGATGACCTTCGCCAGCATCGGGTCGTAGGCGCTGGTGATGGAGGTGCCCGCGGTGAGGCCGGAGTCGACCCGGATGCCCTCGCCGTGCGGCTCGTCGAGCAGCAGGATCCGGCCACCGGTCGGCAGGAAGTCGCGAGCGGGGTCCTCGGCGCAGATCCGGGCCTCGATGGCGTGACCAAGGAAGGAGATATCCGACTGGGCGAACGACAACGACTCACCCGCGGCCACCCGCAACTGCCACTCGACGAGGTCGAGGCGCTCCGGGCCCGGTGCACCCGGCCCGGCCGCCGACCCGATCGCGATGGCCAGTTCGGTGACCGGGTGCTCCACCTGCAGGCGGGTGTTCATCTCCATGAAGAAGAAGTCCCGGACCTCGCCGGGCGCGGTCTCGCCGCCGCCGGGCACGATGAACTCCACCGTGCCTGCACCGGTGTAGCCGCAGGCCTCCGCCGCACGGACGGCGGCGGCCCCCATCGCGGCCCGCGTCTGCGGGTCGAGCAGAACGGAGGGTGCCTCTTCGATGAGCTTCTGATGACGGCGCTGGAGACTGCACTCCCGCTCGCCGAGGTGCACGGTCGTCCCGTGGACGTCCGCCAGTACCTGTACCTCGATGTGCCGGGGCCGGTCGATCCAGCGCTCCAGCAGCAGGGTGTCGTCGCCGAACGCGGTCCGGGCGAGCCGGCGGGCTCCCGCGAGCTCGGTAGGCAGCTCGGCCGGGTCGTGGACCAGGCGCATGCCCTTGCCGCCGCCGCCGGCCGACGGCTTGATCAGCACCGGGTAGCCGATCTCGTCGGCGGCCAGGGCGAGTTCCTCGTCGCTCGCCGCGCCGGCGCGGCTGCCGGGTACCACCGGGACGCCGACCGCGCGGACGGCCTCCTTGGCGTTGATCTTGTCGCCCATCAGCTCGACCGCCTCGGCGGGCGGGCCGATGAAGACCAGTCCGGCTTCGGCGCAGGCGCGGGCGAAGCCGGGGTTCTCGGCAAGGAAGCCGTACCCGGGGTGGACGGCCTGCGCGCCGGTGCGCAGGGCGGCGGCGATGATCTGATCGCCTCGCAGGTAGGTCTCGGCGGCGCTGCTGTCGCTGCGGTCGGCCGGCCCCAGCCGGACGGCGACGTCCGCCTCGCGGACGTGCCGGGCATCGGCGTCGGCGTCGCTGTACACGGCGACCGACCGGACGCTGAGCCGTCGCAGGGTGCGGATCACCCGGACGGCGATCTCGCCGCGATTGGCGACCAGAACGGTGTCGAACATGGGAGGCGTTCCTCCGGAGCGAGGGAGAGCGGTGCGAAGACAGGGGGACGGGTGACCGGAGGTCGTCACATCCGGAACACGCCGTACGGCGCGGGTGCGGGCAGCGGAGCGTTGGAACAGGCGGTCAGGGCGAGGCCGAGCACCGTCCGGGTGTCCATCGGGTCGATCACGCCGTCGTCCCAGAGCCGGGCGGTGGCGTAGTACGCGTTGCCCTGCCGCTCGTACTGCTCGCGGACGGGGCGCTTGAACTCCTCCTCGGCCTCGGCGGGCCAGTCCTCGCCACGCGCTTCGAACTGGTCGCGGCGCACGGTGGCCAGCACGGAGGAGGCCTGCTCACCGCCCATCACCGAGATCTTCGCGCCCGGCCACATCCACAGGAAGCGCGGCGAGTAGGCCCGGCCGCACATCGAGTAGTTGCCGGCCCCGTACGAGCCTCCGATCACCACGGTCAGCTTCGGCACCCGGGTACAGGCGACAGCGGTGACCATCTTGGCGCCGTGCTTGGCGATGCCGCCTGCCTCGTACTGGCGGCCGACCATGAAGCCGGTGATGTTCTGCAGGAAGACCAGCGGGATACCGCGCTGGTCGCAGAGCTCGATGAAGTGGGCACCCTTGAGCGCGGACTCCGCGAACAGCACGCCGTTGTTGGCGACGATCCCGACCGGGTGGCCGTGGATCCGGGCGAAGCCGGTCACCAGGGTGGCGCCGTACTCGGCCTTGAACTCGGCGAACCTGCTGCCGTCCACCAGCCGGGAGATCACCTCGCGGACGTCGTACGGCGTGCGCGGGTCCACCGGCACGGCACCGTACAGTCCCGCCGGATCGACCGCGGGCGGCTCGACCGGCGTCACCGGCCACGGCCGGGCGGCGCGCGGGCCGAGCCCGTCCACGATGGTGCGCACGATGGACAGCGCGTGCGCGTCGTCCTCGGCCAGGTGGTCGGTCACCCCCGAGGTGCGGGAGTGCAGTTCGCCGCCACCGAGCTCCTCGGCCGTGACGATCTCGCCGGTGGCCGCCTTCACCAGCGGCGGGCCGCCGAGGAAGATGGTGCCCTGGTTGCGGACGATCACCGCCTGGTCGCTCATCGCCGGGACGTACGCGCCGCCCGCGGTGCACGAGCCGAGCACGGCCGCGATCTGCGGGATGCCGGCCGCCGAGAGCCGGGCCTGGTTGTAGAAGATCCGGCCGAAGTGGTCGCGGTCGGGGAACACCTCGTCCTGCATCGGCAGGAAGGCGCCGCCGGAGTCCACCAGGTAGACGCAGGGCAGCCGGTTCTCCAGCGCCACCTCCTGCGCCCGCAGGTGCTTCTTCACGGTCATCGGGTAGTAGGTGCCGCCCTTGACCGTGGCGTCGTTGGCGACCACCATCACCTCGCGGCCGGCCACCCGCCCGATCCCGGCGATCACGCCGGCCGCCGGCGCGGCGCCGTCGTACAGACCGTCGGCGGCCAGTGCGCTGATCTCCAGGAACGGCGAGCCCGGGTCGAGCAGCGTGTCCACCCGGTCGCGGGGCAGCAGCTTGCCGCGCGCGGTGTGCCGGTCGCGGGCCTTGGCACCGCCGCCGAGCGCCGCGGCCGCCAGCTTGCTCCGCAGCTCGGTGACCAGCGCCTGGTGCGCCTCGGTGTTCGCCTGGAAAGCGGCCGAACCGGGGTCCGCGGCGGACCGCAACCGGGGCGCGGGCGCGGCCGAGGTCGGCTGCGCGCCGGACCCAGTGGTGTGGCCGGCCTCCAGCGGATGAGTGGCGAAGCCGGGTGTCGACAGGGCCATCCCAAGAGCTCCCTTGCTCCCGGAAACCAGGCGAACGGTGAGGTCGGTGGACCACCGCCGCCAAGTTAATGGTGGTTAACTCCTGCCGCCAGGTTAACCACGGATAACCGCGCTGTCTACGATGGACCCTATGTCGAATGTCCCCGCCGCTCCCGCGACCCCGCGCCGTGACCAGATCCGCCGGGAGGCCGCCCGCCTCTTCGCCGCCCGCGGCTTCCTCGGCGTGGGTGTCGACGAGATCGGCAAGGCGGTGGGCATCAGCGGCCCGGGCCTCTACCGGCACTTCGCGGGCAAGGACGCGATGCTCGCCGACCTGCTGGTCGGCATCAGCGAGCGGCTACTGGAGGAGGGTCGTCGGCGGGCCGGAGCCACGCCGGACCCCGAGGCCGCCCTGGACGCGCTGATCAGCGGGCATGTCGAGTTCGCGCTCGATGACCCCGACCTCATCACGCTGCACGACCGTGAGCTGCTCCACCTCAAGGAGGAGGACCGCCGGCGGGTGCGGCGCACCCAGCGCGGCTATCTGGAGCTCTGGGTCGAGGCGGTCCGGGAGGCGTTCCCGGAGCTGGCCGGTCCGACGGCCGAGCCGGTCGCCCGGGCGGCCGTGCACGCGGTGTTCGGGCTGCTGAACTCCACCCCGCACAGCATCGGCCTGCGCCCGGCCCACGCCGACGGCCAGTCGGACCGGGGCGGCCTGCCCCGGGCGGAGATGGCCGTGCTGCTGCACCGCCTGGCGCAGGGCGCGTTCACCGCCGCGGCCACGGCCGCGGCCGCTGCCCCCGCTCCGTCCGGGGCTGACCGGTCCGAGCCCGCCTGACCGGCCGACTGGGTCCCCGGCCCTAGGTCGACCGGCCCTCGCGGCGTCGACCCTGCGACCGGTGCGCCGCGGGTGGTCGACGTCGCAGTCTTGGGGGGAAGGAAAACCGGCCACCAGCCGTTGGCTTCGTCAGGTCCGCAGCGGCATCGTTCGGTCAGTGCACGTACGTGGACGGCCGCCTCACGAAATGGTTAGTATCCCTAAATATGTCTGAGACTCACGTCTCCACCAGGGAGATATCGCCCGCCCGCGAGGTGTCCGATCGGCGACCCCCCGACCAGGTCGCCCCCGGCCAAGCCCCCACCCGAGCGCCCGTCGGCGCCGAAGCGGGCTGGCTGCGCCGCCTGGTCGGCTACTGCTGGCACTACCGGGGCAATGTCCTGCTGTCGTTCGGCGCCTCACTCGCGGGGATGGCGGTCACCGCGATCGTCCCGCTGATCACCAAGACGATCATCGACGACGTCATCACCTCCCACACCAGCTCGCTCACCCCTTGGGCGATCGCCATGGTGGTCGCAGCCGTCGTGGTCTTCGGCTGCACGCTGGTCCGCCGCTACTACGGCGGCAAACTGGCTCTCGACGTCCAGCACGACATGCGCCGGGACCTCTTCCGCTCGCTCACCCGGCTGGACGGCGACCGCCAGGACCGCCTCGACATCGGCCAGGTGGTCGGCCGGGCCACCTCCGACCTTCAGTTGATCAACGGCCTGCTCTCGATGCTGCCGATGATGACCGGCAACCTGCTGCTCTTCGTGATGTCGGTCCTGGTGATGCTCTGGCTCTCGCCGACGCTGACCCTGATCGCCCTGGTGATGGGCCCGGCCCTGTGGTGGTTCGCGGTGCTCAGCCGCAAGCGCCTGTTCCCCGCGACCTGGGCCGCCCAGGAGGAGGCGGCCGCGGTGGCCGGCGTGGTGGAGGCCGCGGTCGGCGGCGTCCGGGTGGTCAAGGGCTTCGGCCAGGAGGCGCAGGAGCTCGGAAAGCTGGAGTCCGCCTCGCGCAACCTCTACGGCGCGCGGCTGCGGGCGATCCGGCTGAACAGCCGCTACACCCCGGCCATGCAGGCGATCCCGGCGCTCGGCCAGGTCGCCGTGCTCGCGCTCGGCGGCTGGCTGGCCGTGGACGGCCAGGTCACGCTCGGTACCTTTGTGGCCTTCTCCACCTACGTGGCGCAGATGACCGGCCCGGTCCGGATGCTCACCATGCTCCTGACGGTCGGCCAGCAGGCCCGGGCCGGCGTCGAGCGAGTCCTCGAACTGATCGACGAGCGGCCGCTGGTCCAGGACAAGCCCGACGCCCGCGCGCTGGACACCGTCGAGCCGGCGCCGGGCACTCCCGCGCTGGAGTTCGACCAGGTCGACTTCCGGTACGGGCCAGCGGACAGCCGCCCCGTGCTGCACCGGCTCAGCCTGCGGATCGAGCCGGGCGAGACCCTCGCCCTGGTCGGGGCCTCGGGCTCCGGCAAGTCCACCGTCGCCCAGCTGATCCCGCGCTTCTACGACCCGACCGCCGGCGCCGTCCGGCTCTACGGCCAGGACCTGCGCGACCTCACCCTCGACTCGGTCCGCAGCGTGGTCGGCGTGGTGCCCGAGGACAGCTTCCTCTTCTCCGACACCGTCAGCGCCAACATCGCGTACGGCCGCTCCGACGCGAGCGAGGACGAGATCACGGCCGCCGCCCGGGCAGCCCAGGCGGACGGGTTCATCCGCGAGCTGCCGGACGGCTACCAGACCACGGTCGGCGAGCAGGGCCTCACCCTCTCCGGCGGCCAGCGCCAGCGGATCGCGCTGGCCCGCGCGATCCTCGCCGACCCCCGGGTGCTGCTGCTGGACGACTCGACCTCCGCCGTCGACCCGCGGATCGAGGCCGAGATCCACGAGGCGCTGCGCACCGTGATGGCCGGCCGCACCACGCTGCTAATCGCACACCGCCGCTCCACCCTCCAGCTGGCCGACCGGATCGGCGTCCTGGAGGGCGGCCGACTGGTCGACCTCGGCACCCACGAGGAGCTGGAGCGCCGCTGTCCGCAGTACCGCGCACTGATCACCGACCCCGAGGCCGGCACCGCCCCCGCCGAGCCGCCCGCCGAGACCGAAACCCAGCCGGCAGCCCCGGCTCCGGCCGCCGCGCCCGGCGGCATGGGCGCCGTTCGTACGATGATGGGCCGACCCAACGACCCCGAGCTGCTGGCCAAGGTCGCGGCACTGCGCCCGGCCGACGACACTCCCGCCATCGCGCTCGAAGCGGCCGCCGCCGCAGACCCGGGCTTCACGCTGGGTCGGCTGCTCAAGCCGTTCCGGGCCTCGCTGGCCCTCGCCTTCCTGCTGCTGGCACTGGACGCCGCCGCCGGCCTGGTGGTGCCGATCCTGATCAGGCACGGCATCGACAACGGTGTCACCAAGGCCGCGCTGGGCGGGGTGGCCGCCGCCTCGCTGGCCGCACTGGTGGTCGTCCTGCTGGACTGGCTGGTGCAGGCCGCCGAGAACCAGGTCAGCGGGCGGACCGGCGAGCGTGTCCTCTACACCCTGCGCCTGAAGATCTTCTCGCACCTCAACCGGCTGGGCCTGGACTACTACGAGCGTGAGCTCTCCGGCCGGATCATGACCCGGATGACCACCGACGTCGACGCCCTCTCCAGCTTCCTGCAGACCGGCGTGGTGACCGCCGTGGTCAGCCTGCTGACCTTCTTCGGCATCTTCGGCGCGCTGCTGGTGATCGACGCCGGCCTGGCGCTGATCGTCTTCGCCGTCCTGCCGGTGCTGGTGGTCGCGACCCTGGTCTTCCGCAAGAAGTCCTCGAAGCAGTACCAGATCTCCCGTGACCTGATCGGCACGGTCAACGCGGACCTCCAGGAGAACGTGGCCGGGATGCGGATCGTCCAGGCCTTCCGCCGGGAGGACGACAACACCGCGCGGTTCGTCGAGCGCGGCCTGGCCTACCGGCACGCCCGGGTGCGCGCGCAGCTGTACATCGCGCTGTACTTCCCGTTCGTGCAGTTCCTCTCCAATATCGCCGCAGCGTTGGTGCTGATCGCCGGCGCCTCGCGGGTGGACTCCGGCACCCTGACGGTCGGCGCGCTGGTCGCCTACCTCCTCTACATCGACCTGTTCTTCGCCCCGGTCAACCAGCTCTCGCAGATCTTCGACGGGTACCAGCAGGCGGCGGTCGGCCTCGGCCGGATCCGCGACCTGCTCCGCTCGCCCACCAGCACCCCGGCCGTGGCCGAACCCGTGCCGGTGCGGCGGCTGCGCGGCGAGATCCACTTCGACGACGTCAGCTTCGCCTACAACGGCGGTGGCGAGGGCAAGCCGCAGGTGCTCAACGGCATCGACCTGCGGATCCCGGCCGGCCAGACGGTCGCCCTGGTCGGCGAGACCGGCG
Source organism: Kitasatospora sp. MAP12-44 (assembly GCF_029892095.1). NCBI lineage: Bacteria > Bacillati > Actinomycetota > Actinomycetes > Kitasatosporales > Streptomycetaceae > Kitasatospora > Kitasatospora sp. MAP12-44. The sequence goes on along the minus strand of NZ_JARZAE010000004.1, from coordinate 2,966,915 downwards.
CGGGCAAGTCGACGCTGGTCAAGCTGGTCGCCCGGTTCTACGACGCGACCGGCGGCACGGTCCGGATCGACGGCACCGATGTCTCGCAGTACGCGCTCGCGGACTACCGGCACCGGCTGGGCGTGGTCCCCCAGGAGGCGTACCTGTTCGCCGGCACCGTGCGCGAGGCCATCGCGTACGGGCGGCCCGAGGCCACCGACGCCGAGGTGGAGGCGGCCGCCCGGGCGGTGGGCGCGCACGACATGATCACCGGCCTCACCGACGGCTACCGCCACGAGGTGTCCGGCCGCGGCCGCAACCTTTCCGCCGGGCAGCGCCAGTTGATCGCCCTGGCCCGCGCCGAGCTGGTGGACCCGGACATCCTGCTGCTCGACGAGGCGACCGCCGCGCTGGACCTGGCCAGCGAGGCGGCGGTCAACCAGGCGGCGGTCCGGCTCAGCGACGGACGCCCCGGGCGGCCGGGCGGCCGGACCACGCTGGTGATCGCGCACCGCCTGACCACCGCCGAGCGGGCCGACCGGGTGATCGTGCTGGACCAGGGCCGGGTGGTCGAGGACGGCACCCACGAGGAGCTGGTCGCCGCAGGCGGCACCTACAGCAGGCTCTGGGAGGCGTTCATCGGGGACGGCCATCCGATCGTGGAGCCCGCGCCGGTCGGCAACTGACCGACCGGGCCGGGACGTCCCGTCCGCCGGTGCCGTCCCGAGCACCGGCGGACGGTCCGCCGGAGTGGAAGCGGCGCGGCAGGGAGGTCAGTCGCGGGACCGGCGCGGGCCGTCTGCCGTCCGGCCGACCTGCCAGTCGCGCATCCGCAACTCCCGGTCGTGCAGCGCGTCGGAGTTGATCAGGACGCTCAAGTCGGCCTCGAGCAGCTCCTCGCGGCTCAACCCGGTCGCCTCCAGCAGCAGTTCGGTCGGAACCGAGACGGCGATGGCGGTCCGCCAGGACGGCAGGACGGCGAGCGTGGTCCCCGTGCCGACCTTGATCACCTGTGCGGCGACCCGCCGCCGACGCTGGTCGCCGACCCGGATCGGCGGCTCGGGCGCGCGTTGGGCGCTGCCGAGCAGGATCCCCAGTCGGGCCTCCGCGCCGGCGGGCGGGGCCACGGGCGCCTCGGGCCCCGGGGTGGTCGTGGACCCTTCGGCCGGGCCGTCCGACGCCGGGCCCTCCGACTCCGCATCGACAGCGGACTGGTCGGCGTCGTCCGGCAGTTCACGGACGGAACGGGCGGTCCGCCGGGGCGGCGCAGGCCGCCTGACCCGCGGGCGAGGCCGAACGGTTGCCCCGTCCACGCCATCCAGGAGGTCCAACGCGTCCGCCGCGCCGTCTCGTTGGGCCGGCACCAGGCCGCCGTCCGACAGGTCGGCCGCAGCGGGGGGCTGGTCCGGGTCAGCGCCGGCCAACGTCAGCAACTCGCGTACCTCGGCGACCGGTCGATGGCAGGCGGCGGCCAGGTCGTCGAGCCGGGCACCCTGTTCGTAGGCCGAACGCAGCCGGGACGCCAACCCCGCCCGCAGGCGCGCGGTGGTGACGGCCCCAGGGTCCACCCGCACGGGCGGCTGCTCGGTCGTGGCGGCGGGCGGGCAGACGTGGGGAAGACCGGACGCGCCATGGTCGCCCGGCGCGTCCGGCGGCGGGTTCGGCGTGTCCATGGGTATGAACGGCGAGGTCATCGGTGGGGGTCCTCCGGGATACAGTCCGCACGATCCTGCCGTACCGGGGAGTGAACGTCCATGGGGAGCCTGCCCGCTCCTTGGGACGGCTCCGGGTCTTAGCCTCAACTCCCAACGGGTAGAAGAGAAGTGACGCATCCGGAGGCGACCGAATACGCTCGGATCGATTCCCTGTTCCCCTCCTTTCGAAGGAGCGACGGCCATGGCCGCGCCGCCAAGTCCCGTGTCCAGCCCCCTGTCCGGCTTGCCCGGGCCCGCCGTCGGCGGCCTGACCCGGGCCAGACGCCTGGTCCCCGGCGACCGGGTGGCCCTGGTCGCCCCCAGTGGCCGGATCGACCCGGGGCGCCTGCAGGACGGCTGCGCGATCCTGCGTTCCTGGGGCCTGGAGCCCGTGGTCGGAGAGCACGTCCTCGACACCCATCCGACGTTCGGCTACCTCGCCGGCACCGACGCGGACCGGGCCGCAGACTTCCAGGCCGCCTGGCTGGACCCCACCATTGCCGCCGTCCTCTGCGCACGCGGCGGCTACGGCACTCAGCGCGTGGTCGACCTGCTGGACTGGGACGCGCTGCGCGCAGCTCCGCCGAAGGTCCTGATCGGCTTCAGCGACGCCACCGTGCTGCACGAGCTGATGGCCCAGCGACTGGGCCTGGCCACGCTGTACGGCCCGATGGGCGCGGGAGCCTCGTTCGTCGGCGACGGTCCGACCGCCGAGCACCTGCGGCGCACACTCTTCGACCCTGCCTCCGTCATGACGCTGACCGGACCGGACGCGGCACCCCTGCTGCCCGGTCGGGCGCATGGCATCACGGCGGGCGGCTGCGCCTCGTTGCTGGCGGTGGAGCGCGGCACACCCGGCGCCCGCCCCTCCTTCGACGGCGCGATCCTCCTCCTGGAGGACGTCAACGAACACCCCTACCAGCTCGACCGGATCCTGACCCAGTTGCTGCGCTCGGGCGCCCTCGAAGGGGTGCGCGGCGTGGCGCTGGGCTCCTGGGAGGGCTGCGGGCGGCCGGAGCAGGTCCGCGAGATCATGCTCGCCCGCCTGGAGCCGCTCGGCGTGCCGGTGCTCTGGGAGCTGGGCTTCGGCCATGGTCCGTCCACTCTGACCGTCCCGCTCGGCGTGCCCGCCGTCCTGGACGCGGACGCCGGCACGCTCACCCTCGAACTGCCCGCCCTTGCGGAGTGAAATAGGTCAGTGAGTAGGGTGCGCGGATGACTGCGCACCCGGATGACCTGGCCGAGCAGCAGCCGGCCGCGCTGGCGGCCGAGCTCCTGGACCTGCTGCGCACGGCGCGCCCCGGTGGCCGGACGATGCTGGGGATCACCGGGCCGCCCGGCGCGGGCAAGTCGTCGCTGGCCCGCTACCTGGTGCGCGCGGTGGAGCAGGCAGCGGGCGCCGGCACCGCCGCCTATGTGCCGATGGACGGCTTCCACCTCTCCAACCAGCAGCTCGACCGCCTCGGCCTGCGAGCACGCAAGGGCTCACCGCCGAGCTTCGACGCCCTCGGGTACGCGGCGCTGCTCGCGCGGATCGCGGCCGACCGCTTCCACGACATCTATGTCCCCGACTTCGACCGCGATCTCGACGAGCCGGTGGCCGCCCGTCATGTCGTGCCGCCGAGCACTCGGCTGATCGTGACCGAGGGCAACTACCTCGCCGCTGACGCGCCCGGCTGGTCCGAGGCCCGAGCACTGCTCCGGGAGCTCTGGTACCTGGAGGCTGACGACAGCATCCGGGCGGACCGCCTGGTCCGCCGGCAGCTGGCCGGAGGCCGCGACAATCCGGGCGCGCAGGCGTGGGTGGACTCCAACGACCAGCCGAACGGTGAGTACGTGAAGCTCAGCCGCTCGCGGTGCACCCGGGTCATCCGGCTGGCCGAGTTGCAGCAGATCCTCTGAGGGCGTAGTGTTCTCTAGTCGCTCGGCTGGGAGCACCGGACACGCATCTGCGCGGACGGTCCCGGGGCGGCCACTCCCTTGAAACACCATTCCTGGTAACACAATCAGCTTTCTGCGGCCTTTTCGCAGGGGGTTCTGTTTTGCTGTGTCTGCATTTCGGCGAGTGGGGTCGGATTCGCTTTTCGGGGCGGAGCCGGGCTAGAGTTTGAGGCGTCGGACAGGCCGTCAGGTCGGTTACGACGAAGGCCACTTGAGGGCCGAGGCGGTGCGGAAGACCTGGTAAGGTCGGAGGCACTGCGGCGGGAAACCGCGAAGCAGGAAAGCGAGTGAGAAACGCCGAACGGCGGGTCTGATAAGCTGAGTGAAGAACGAAACGAAGTACTGAACGAAGCGCCCGGAGATACTGCGAAGGCAGTTCGAAGGAAGTGTCCGTTCCTTGAGAACTCAACAGCGTGCCAAAAGTCAACGCCAGATATGTTGACATCCCCGGCCTTCACCTTCTGGTGGGGGTTGGAGATTCCTTTTGAAGTAATACACAGCGAGGACGCAGTGCACGTTGCCACCCTATTCCGGTGGTTGTCGTGCCGCTCAACGCGGGTGTCACCCGATTACGGGTATACATTCACGGAGAGTTTGATCCTGGCTCAGGACGAACGCTGGCGGCGTGCTTAACACATGCAAGTCGAACGATGAAGCCTTCGGGTGGATTAGTGGCGAACGGGTGAGTAACACGTGGGAAATCTGCCCTGCACTCTGGGACAAGCCTTGGAAACGAGGTCTAATACCGGATATGACCTGTCCTCGCATGGGGATGGGTGGAAAGCTCCGGCGGTGCAGGATGATCCCGCGGCCTATCAGCTTGTTGGTGGGGTAATGGCCTACCAAGGCGACGACGGGTAGCCGGCCTGAGAGGGCGACCGGCCACACTGGGACTGAGACACGGCCCAGACTCCTACGGGAGGCAGCAGTGGGGAATATTGCACAATGGGCGAAAGCCTGATGCAGCGACGCCGCGTGAGGGATGAAGGCCTTCGGGTCGTAAACCTCTTTCAGCAGGGAAGAAGCGCAAGTGACGGTACCTGCAGAAGAAGCACCGGCTAACTACGTGCCAGCAGCCGCGGTAATACGTAGGGTGCGAGCGTTGTCCGGAATTATTGGGCGTAAAGAGCTCGTAGGCGGCTTGTCGCGTCGGATGTGAAAGCCCGGGGCTTAACCCCGGGTCTGCATTCGATACGGGCAGGCTAGAGTGTGGTAGGGGAGATCGGAATTCCTGGTGTAGCGGTGAAATGCGCAGATATCAGGAGGAACACCGGTGGCGAAGGCGGATCTCTGGGCCATTACTGACGCTGAGGAGCGAAAGCGTGGGGAGCGAACAGGATTAGATACCCTGGTAGTCCACGCCGTAAACGGTGGGAACTAGGTGTTGGCGACATTCCACGTCGTCGGTGCCGCAGCTAACGCATTAAGTTCCCCGCCTGGGGAGTACGGCCGCAAGGCTAAAACTCAAAGGAATTGACGGGGGCCCGCACAAGCAGCGGAGCATGTGGCTTAATTCGACGCAACGCGAAGAACCTTACCAAGGCTTGACATATGCCGGAAACGGCCAGAGATGGTCGCCCCCTTGTGGTCGGTATACAGGTGGTGCATGGTTGTCGTCAGCTCGTGTCGTGAGATGTTGGGTTAAGTCCCGCAACGAGCGCAACCCTTGTTCTGTGTTGCCAGCATGCCTTTCGGGGTGATGGGGACTCACAGGAGACTGCCGGGGTCAACTCGGAGGAAGGTGGGGACGACGTCAAATCATCATGCCCCTTATGTCTTGGGCTGCACACGTGCTACAATGGTCGGTACAAAGGGCTGCGATGCCGCGAGGCGGAGCGAATCCCAAAAAGCCGGCCTCAGTTCGGATTGGGGTCTGCAACTCGACCCCATGAAGTTGGAGTTGCTAGTAATCGCAGATCAGCATGCTGCGGTGAATACGTTCCCGGGCCTTGTACACACCGCCCGTCACGTCACGAAAGTCGGTAACACCCGAAGCCGGTGGCCTAACCCGTAAGGGGAGGAGCCGTCGAAGGTGGGACCAGCGATTGGGACGAAGTCGTAACAAGGTAGCCGTACCGGAAGGTGCGGCTGGATCACCTCCTTTCTAAGGAGCACATAGCCAGACTCGGGCGAATGTCCTGGGTTGGTTGCTCATGGGTGGAACGTTGACTATTCGGCACACACGGTTGGTTGATACCAGTACTGCACTTCGGTGCGTGGAACGTATCGGCGGGTCGGGTGTGTCGGGCACGTTGTTGGGTCCTGAGGGAACGGCCGGTTATGGTCGTTGCTTCAGTGCCGGTCCCACGGACACTGCTCTGTCAAGGGGTTGTGTAGGTGGGTGTCTGGTCGTTGTTTGAGAACTGCACAGTGGACGCGAGCATCTGTGGCCAAGTTTTTAAGGGCGCACGGTGGATGCCTTGGCACTAGGAACCGATGAAGGACGTGGGAGGCCACGATAGTCCCCGGGGAGCCGTCAACCAGGCTTTGATCCGGGGGTTTCCGAATGGGGAAACCCGGCAGTCGTCATGGGCTGTCACCCGTACCTGAATATATAGGGTATGTGGAGGGAACGAGGGGAAGTGAAACATCTCAGTACCCTCAGGAAGAGAAAACAACCGTGATTCCGGGAGTAGTGGCGAGCGAAACCGGATGAGGCTAAACCGTATTGGTGTGATACCCGGCAGGGGTTGCCAATGCGGGGTCGTGGGAAAGTTCTTCAGTCGTCTGCCGGCGGCTGGGTGAGTCAGAAACCGTATGGATAGTCGAAGGACATGCGAAAGGTCCGGCGTAGAGGGTAAGACCCCCGTAGACGAAATCTGTGCGGCTCACTTGAGCTTCTCCCAAGTAGCACGGAGCCCGAGAAATTCCGTGTGAATCTGGCGGGACCACCCGCTAAGCCTAAATATTCCCTAGTGACCGATAGCGGATAGTACCGTGAGGGAATGGTGAAAAGTACCGCGGGAGCGGAGTGAAATAGTACCTGAAACCGTGTGCCTACAAGCCGTGGGAGCGTCGGACACCAGCTTGCTGTGTGTCTCGTGACTGCGTGCCTTTTGAAGAATGAGCCTGCGAGTTTGCGGTGTGTAGCGAGGTTAACCCGTGTGGGGTAGCCGTAGCGAAAGCGAGTCCGAATAGGGCGTTTGAGTTGCACGCCCAAGACCCGAAGCGGAGTGATCTAGCCATGGGCAGGTTGAAGCGGAGGTAAGACTTCGTGGAGGACCGAACCCACCAGGGTTGAAAACCTGGGGGATGACCTGTGGTTAGGGGTGAAAGGCCAATCAAACTCCGTGATAGCTGGTTCTCCCCGAAATGCATTTAGGTGCAGCGTCACGTGTTTCTTGCCGGAGGTAGAGCACTGGATAGGCGATGGGCCTCACCGGGTTACTGACCTTAGCCAAACTCCGAATGCCGGTAAGTGAGAGCGTGGCAGTGAGACTGTGGGGGATAAGCTCCATGGTCGAGAGGGAAACAGCCCAGAACACCGACTAAGGTCCCTAAGCGTGTGCTAAGTGGGAAAGGATGTGGAGTCGCACAGACAACCAGGAGGTTGGCTTAGAAGCAGCCATCCTTGAAAGAGTGCGTAATAGCTCACTGGTCAAGTGATTCCGCGCCGACAATGTAGCGGGGCTCAAGCACACCACCGAAGTCGTGTCATTGCAGCAATACCCCCAACGGGGGCTGTGATGGGTAGGGGAGCGTCGTGTGCCGGGTGAAGCAGCGGAGGAATCCAGTTGTGGACGGTTCACGAGTGAGAATGCAGGCATGAGTAGCGATACAAGAGTGGGAAACTCTTGCGCCGATTGACCAAGGGTTCCTGGGTCAAGCTGATCTGCCCAGGGTAAGTCGGGACCTAAGGCGAGGCCGACAGGCGTAGTCGATGGACAACGGGTTGATATTCCCGTACCCGCTTTGAAGCGCCAACGTCGAACCAGATGATGCTAAGCCCGCGAAGCCGGCCTGGAGTCTTCGGACAAAGGGACGTGGTGGAGCCGGTGACCCAAGTCTGTAGTAGGTGAGCGATGGGGTGACGCAGGAAGGTAGTCCAGCCCGGGCGGTGGTTGTCCCGGGGTAAGGGTGTAGGCCGAGTGATAGGCAAATCCGTCACTCATTAAGGCTGAGACCTGATGCCGAGCCGATTGTGGTGAAGTGGATGATCCTATGCTGTCGAGAAAAGCCTCTAGCGAGTTTCATGGCGGCCCGTACCCCAAACCGACTCAGGTGGTCAGGTAGAGAATACCGAGGCGTTCGGGTGAACTATGGTTAAGGAACTCGGCAAAATGCCCCCGTAACTTCGGGAGAAGGGGGGCCATTCCTGGTGATGAGTCTTGCACTCTGAGCTGGGGGTGGCCGCAGAGACCAGCGAGAAGCGACTGTTTACTAAAAACACAGGTCCGTGCGAAGCCGTAAGGCGATGTATACGGACTGACGCCTGCCCGGTGCTGGAACGTTAAGGGGACCGGTTAGTCTAGTTTCGACTAGGCGAAGCTGAGAACTTAAGCGCCAGTAAACGGCGGTGGTAACTATAACCATCCTAAGGTAGCGAAATTCCTTGTCGGGTAAGTTCCGACCTGCACGAATGGCGTAACGACTTCTCGACTGTCTCAACCATAGGCCCGGTGAAATTGCATTACGAGTAAAGATGCTCGTTTCGCGCAGCAGGACGGAAAGACCCCGGGACCTTTACTATAGCTTGATATTGGTGTTCGGTTCGGCTTGTGTAGGATAGGTGGGAGACTTTGAAGCGGCAACGCCAGTTGTCGTGGAGTCGACGTTGAAATACCACTCTGGTCGTGCTGGATGTCTAACCTGGGTCCGTGATCCGGATCAGGGACAGTGTCTGGTGGGTAGTTTAACTGGGGCGGTTGCCTCCTAAAGAGTAACGGAGGCGCCCAAAGGTTCCCTCAGCCTGGTTGGCAATCAGGTGTTGAGTGTAAGTGCACAAGGGAGCTTGACTGTGAGACCGACGGGTCGAGCAGGTGCGAAAGCAGGGACTAGTGATCCGGCGGTGGCTTGTGGAAGCGCCGTCGCTCAACGGATAAAAGGTACCCCGGGGATAACAGGCTGATCTTCCCCAAGAGTCCATATCGACGGGATGGTTTGGCACCTCGATGTCGGCTCGTCGCATCCTGGGGCTGGAGTAGGTCCCAAGGGTTGGGCTGTTCGCCCATTAAAGCGGTACGCGAGCTGGGTTTAGAACGTCGTGAGACAGTTCGGTCCCTATCCGCTGTGCGCGTAGGAATATTGAGAAGGGCTGTCCCTAGTACGAGAGGACCGGGACGGACGAACCTCTGGTGTGCCAGTTGTCCTGCCAAGGGCATGGCTGGTTGGCTACGTTCGGGAGGGATAACCGCTGAAAGCATCTAAGCGGGAAGCCTGCTTCGAGATGAGTATTCCCACCTCCTTGAGAGGGTAAGGCTCCCAGTAGACGACTGGGTTGATAGGCCGGATGTGGAAGCCCAGTAATGGGTGGAGCTGACCGGTACTAATAGGCCGAGGGCTTGTCCTCAGTTGCTCGCGTCCACTGTGTTGTTCTGAAACAACGACCCCATATCCCCACTTGGTCGGGGGTGTGGTGCGGTTGACAGTTTCATAGTGTTTCGGTGGTCATAGCGTGAGGGAAACGCCCGGTTACATTCCGAACCCGGAAGCTAAGCCTCACAGCGCCGATGGTACTGCAGGGGGGACCCTGTGGGAGAGTAGGACGCCGCCGAACAATCATTCCAGATAACCCCCATCCGATTCGTCGGATGGGGGTTATCTGCCTTTCTGGACCTGTTTAACCCTGGGCCCGAGGACTACGGTGTTGATCGTCACGCGCTGCGCGGGTACCCGAACCGGTCGCGGGCGGACGACGTTCGCAGCCTGAGGGGGAGAGCAGCATGACGCAGCAGGGGACCAGCACGGCACTGGCGCCGATGATCGAGGTCGAGGACGTCTGGCGCAGCTTCGGCAGTGGCAGCACTGCCGTGCACGCGCTGCGCGGGGTCTCGTTCTCCGCACGGCGAGGTGAACTGACCGCGTTGCGAGGGCGATCGGGGTCGGGCAAGACCACGCTGCTCAATCTGGTCGGCGGACTGGACGCGCCGACCTCGGGGCGGATCACGCTGGACGGCGCGGACCTGGCCGGCCTGGACGAGTCCGGGCGGCTGGCCATCCGGCGGGAACGGATCGGGTTCGTCTTCCAGTCCTTCGGCCTCATCCCGATCCTCACCGCCGCCGAGAACGTCGGTGTGCCGATGCGCCTGCGCAAGGTCGGCGCGGCCAAACGCGAGGAGCGGGTGCGGAACCTGCTCGCACTGGTGGGCCTCGCGGACCACGCCGAGCAGCGCCCGTCCGAGCTGTCCGGTGGCCAGCAGCAGCGCGTCGCCATCGCTCGGGCGCTGGCCAACGAGCCCGCGCTGATCATCGCGGACGAACCGACCGGCCAGCTGGACTCGGAGACCGGCCGCTCGGTGATGCAGCTGCTCCGCGCGGTGGTGCGCAGCGAAGGCGTGACGGCGCTGGTGGCCACCCACGACCCGCAGCTGATGGAACTCGCCGACCGGGTCATCGAGTTGCGCGACGGTCACATCGTCGAGGAGTAGACAAGGAGTAGCCACGTAGCAGACAAGGAGTACGCCGCGCGCGCCCGCCCGCTCCCCTCGCCGACCCATCGCCGAAGACCCGCGCAGCCGTCAAGATGCTGCTAAATCTGCCGTCTGACCAGCCGGATCGAAGGCAGGCCGGTCGTTACCCCGTAGTCTCGACAGCGCCGAACAGGCGTCCGGGGGTGGCCCTCGGGCTGGGTTCGATCAAGAATGGGTCGCATGGCACGCGGAAGGCTGCGCATCTACCTCGGGGCAGCCCCCGGGGTCGGAAAGACGTACGCCATGCTCTGCGAGGCGCACCGGCGGCTGTCCCGCGGCACGGACGTGGTGATCGGCTTTGTCGAGCACCACGACCGGGAGCGGACCGCCGAGCTGCTGAACGGCCTGGAGGCCGTCCCGCGCCGCACCCTGGAGTACCGCGGCGCCGAGTTCACCGAGCTGGACCTGGACGCGCTGCTGGCCCGGCGCCCCGAGGTCGCCCTGGTCGACGAGCTGGCGCACACCAACATCCCCGGCTCGCGCAACGCCAAGCGCTGGCAGGACGTCGACGAGCTGCTCGCGGCCGGTATCGACGTGATCTCCGCCGTCAACATCCAGCACCTGGAGTCACTCGGCGACGTGGTCGAGGGGATCACGGGCGTGCGCCAGCTGGAGACCGTGCCGGACGACGTGGTCCGCCGGGCCGACCAGATCGAGCTGGTCGACATGTCCCCGCAGGCGCTGCGCCGCCGCCTGGCGCACGGCAACATCTACGCGCCGGAGAAGATCGACGCGGCGCTCTCCAACTACTTCCGCCCCGGCAACCTCACCGCGCTGCGCGAGCTGGCGCTGCTCTGGACGGCCGACCGGGTCGACGAGTACCTGCAGACCTACCGGGCCGAGCAGGGCATAGCCGACACCTGGCAGGCCCGCGAGCGGATCGTGGTGGGCCTGACCGGCGGCCCCGAGGGCGCCACCCTGATCCGCCGGGCGGCCCGGATCGCTGCCAAGGGCTCGGGCAGCGAGCTGCTCGCGGTGCACATCTCGCGCTCCGACGGCCTGGCGACCAGCGGTTCCCCGCAGGTGCTGATCGAGCAGCGGGCGCTGGTCGAGAGCCTGGGCGGCAGCTTCCACACCGTGCTCGGCGACGATCCCTCCCAGGCGCTGCTGGACTTCGCCCGCGGGGTCAACGCGACCCAGATCGTGCTCGGCTCCAGCCGCCGCAAGGCCTGGCAGTACATCTACGGCCCCGGCGTGGGCAGCACGGTGGCGCGCGACTCGGGCGACATCGACGTCCACATCGTCACCCACGAGCACGTCGCGCACGGACGCGGGCGGATCCCGATCCGCCGGGTCACCGACCTGGGCCGACCGCGCACCATCGCCGGCTGGCTGATCGGCGTGGTCGGACCGCTGCTGCTCAGCGCGCTGCTCACCCAGCTGCGCGGCCCGGGCCTGCCCACCGACATGCTGCTCTTCCTGTCGGTCACCGTCTGCGCGGCGCTGGTCGGCGGGCTGTTCCCGGCGATCGCCTCGGCGCTGGTGGGCTCCACCGTGCTCAACTACTACTTCACCCCGCCGATCCACACCTTCACCATCTCCGATCCGGAGAACATCCTGGCGGTGGGCATCTTCACGGGCGTCGGTGTCTCGGTGGCCACCGTGGTGGACCTGGCGGCCCGGCGCAGCCACGAGGCGGCCCGCAGCCAGGCCGAGGCGCAGGCACTGAGCGCCCTGGCGGGCACCGTGCTGCGTGGCGCGCCCGGCGGGGAGGGCGTCCTCACCGCGCTCCTGGACCAGGTGCGGGAGACCTTCCAGCAGGACTCCGTCGCCCTGTTGGAGCGCGCGGACGAGCACGCGCCCTGGCAGTGCGCCGCCGCGAGCGGCCCGCGCCCGCCGGCCCGTCCCGATGAGGCGGACGTGGACGTCCCGGTGGGCGACAACCTCGCGCTGGTGCTCGCCGGCCGGGTGCTGCCCGCCGAGGACCGCCGGCTGCTGGGCGCCTTCGCTGCCCAGGCCGCCGTGGTGCTGGAACGCCGCCGGCTGGCCAAGGAGGCCGCCGCGGCCCGCCGGCAGGCCGAGGGCAACCGGATCCGTACCGCTCTGCTCGCCGCTGTCTCGCACGACCTGCGCACCCCGCTGGCCGGCATCAAGGCGGCGGTCTCCTCGCTGCGCGCCCAGGACGTCGAGTGGGACGAGGCCGACGAGGCCGAGCTGCTGGCGGGCATCGAGGCCGGCGCCGACCGACTGGACCACCTGATCAACAACCTGCTCGACATGAGCCGCCTGCAGACCGGCACGGTCACCCCGCTGATCCACGAGGTGGACCTGGACGAGGTGGTGCCGTTCGCGCTCGGCGGGGTGCCGCTGGAGTCGGTGCGGTTGGAGGTGCCGGAGACGCTGCCGATGATCCCGGCCGACGCCGGGCTGCTGGAGCGCGCACTGGCCAACCTGATCGAGAACGCCGTGAAGTACAGCCCGCCGGGCGTGCGGGTGCTGGTCAAGGCCGATGCGCTGGAGCCGCCGAGCGGCCCCGGCCGGGTCGAGCTGCGGGTGGTCGACCGGGGGCCCGGCGTGCCGGAGGCGGCCAAGGAGAAGATCTTCGCGCCCTTCCAGCGCTACGGCGATGCGCCCCGCGGCGCCGGTGTCGGGCTCGGCCTGGCGGTGGCCCGCGGCTTCGTCGAGGCGATGGGCGGCACGCTCACCGCCGAGGACACCCCGGGCGGCGGCCTGACCATGGTGGTCAGCCTGCCCGCAGTCGAGAGACCGCCCGAACCGGTCGCGCCCGACCAGCCCCCGCTCACTCCCTCCCTCGCCCCCCGAAAGGCGGAGCACGCATGACCCGGGTCCTCGTGGTGGACGACGAACCGCAGATCGTCCGCGCGCTGGTGATCAACCTGAAGGCCCGCAAATACGAGGTGGACGCCGCGCACGACGGCGCGAGCGCTCTGGAGCTGGCCGCCGCCCGCCACCCCGACGTGGTGGTCCTCGACCTCGGCCTGCCCGACATGGACGGCGTGGAGGTGATCAAGGGTCTGCGCGGCTGGACCAGAGTGCCGATCATCGTGCTCTCCGCCCGGCACGCCTCGGACGAGAAGGTCGAGGCGCTGGACGCAGGCGCCGACGACTACGTCACCAAGCCGTTCGGCATGGACGAGCTGCTGGCCCGGATGCGCGCCGCGGTGCGGCGGGCCGAGCCGGTGGTCGGCGAGGACGACTCGCTGGTGGTCACCGAGGGCTTCACGGTCGACCTCGCCGCCAAGAAGGTCAACCGGGACGGCACCGACGTCCGGCTCACCCCGACCGAGTGGCACCTGCTGGAGGTGCTGGTGCGCAACGCCGGGCGGCTGGTCAGCCAGACCCAGCTGCTCCAGGAGGTCTGGGGTCCGGCCTACCGGACCGAGACCAACTACCTACGGGTCTACCTCGCCCAGCTGCGCCGCAAGCTGGAGGCGGACCCCTCGCACCCGCGCCACTTCATCACCGAACCGGGCATGGGATACCGCTTCGAAGCCTGAACCGGGCTTGTTCGACCACGACATCGGGAGGCTCCCAACCGGTACCCTTCCGACATGAGTGGTATCAGCAGCGAGCAGCCGCAGGGCCGCCTGCGCCGGATGTTCAGCCGGCTCACCTCCAGCCAGGAGGAACTCCAGGCCGAGGAGCTGCGCCAGACCTGCGCGGAGTCGGGTTGCACCCCGATCGCCAGCTGCGGGGACCGCGACCTGGTCACGGTGGCGGGCACCCTGCGGACCGTGACGCTCCGGCCCAGGGCCGGGGTGCCGGCCCTGGAGGCCGAGCTGTTCGACGGGACCGAGGCACTGGACGTGGTCTGGCTCGGCCGTCGCTCGATCGCGGGCATAGAGCCCGGGCGCCGCATGATCGCCAGCGGTCGCCTCAGCCACGCACGCGGGCGCCGCGTGCTGTTCAACCCTCGCTACGAACTGCGTCCGGTGGGACATGGGAGCGATCACCAGTGACCAATCCGTCCGGCGGCGATCCCGCCGCCGCTCCGCTCAGCCCTGTGCTCGTTTCGACGGACGAGCCGACCGTGGAGACCGCCGAGGAGGCCTCGGCCAGGGAGGCGGCCGCCTCCCGTGAGGCGGCCGACACGGTCATCAAGGCCTTCGGCGGCGTCCGCGGCATGATCGACATGACCCTCCCGGGTCTGGTCTTCATCCTCACCTTCAACATCACCCACCAGGTGGCCATGGCCGCCTGGGCCGCGCTGGGCCTCAGCGCGGTCTTCGTGGTGCTGCGGCTGCTGCGCCGGGAGACCGTCCAGCACGCCTTCGGCGGCGTCTTCGGCGTGGCGATCGGCGCCTACATCGCCATGAAGACCGGCAAGGCGCAGGACTTCTACCTCCCCGGCCTGCTCTACAACGTCGGCTACTGCATCGTGCTGGCGGTCTCCGCGCTGGTGCGCTGGCCGGTGATCGGGGTGACGCTCGGCCCGGTGACCGGTGAGATGTTCACCTGGCGCACCCAGAACCCGGGTCGGCTCGCCGCGTACACCAAGGCCACCTGGGCCTGGGTGGTGATCATGGGCATCAAGCCGGTGATCCTCTTCCCGCTGTACTTCACCGGCAATGTCAACCTGCTGGGCTGGTTGAAGGTCGCGCTGGGCATCCCGCCGATGCTGCTGGCGATGTACGTGACCTGGCGGATCCTGCTCACCGCACCGCCGCCGATCAAGGCGGAGGAGCCCGCGGAGGACTCCGCGTCGTAACACCGCAGGGCCCGTACCCCAACCGGGGGGTACGGGCCCTGCGCCGTTGCCGGGGCTACTGGGCGCCGGAGCCTGCCGAGAGCAGGTCCTCCAGCTCCTCCTCGCGCTCCTGGGCGGCGACGAAGAGCAGCTCGTCGCCGCCCTCCAGGGTGTCGTCCTTGCCCGGCACCAGCACGCGGCCGCCCCGGATGATGGACACCAGCGCCGTGTCGGTCGGCCAGTCGACGTCGCCGACCCGGGTACCGACCAGCTCGGTGTCCGAGGTGAGCGTCAGCTCGACGAGGTTGGCGTTGCCCTGGCTGAAGCGCATCAGCCGGACCAGGTCGCCGACACTGACCGCCTCCTCCACCAGCGCGGACATCAGCCGCGGGGTGGAGACCGCCACGTCGACGCCCCAGGACTCATTGAAGAGCCACTCGTTCTTCGGGTTGTTCACCCGGGCGACCACCCGCGGCACGCCGTACTCGGTCTTC
Organism: Kitasatospora sp. MAP12-44; assembly: GCF_029892095.1. NCBI lineage: Bacteria > Bacillati > Actinomycetota > Actinomycetes > Kitasatosporales > Streptomycetaceae > Kitasatospora > Kitasatospora sp. MAP12-44. Next base: position 2,951,530 of record NZ_JARZAE010000004.1, on the reverse strand, counting down.
GCCAGCAGCGAGACCACCAGGTTGACCTTGTCGTCACCGGTGGCCGCGATCACCACGTGGCAGCGCTGCAGCGCCGCCTCGTCCAGCGAGGTGATCTCGCAGGCGTCGGCCAGCAGCCACTCCGCCATCGGGACCCGCTCCACCGAGATGGAGTTCGGGTTCTTGTCCACGAGCAGCACCTCGTGGCCGTTCTCCAGCAGCTCGGCGGCGATCGACCGGCCGACCGCCCCTGCTCCCGCAATTGCCACGCGCATCAGTGACCCTCCTCCGGGCCCTTGGCGAACGCGGTCTCGACCGTCGCCAGATCCGCCCGGCGCAGCATCACCTGCACCAGATCGCCTTCCTGCAGCACCATCTGCGGTGTCGGCAGCACACCCTCGCCCAGCCGGGTGACGAAGGCCACCCTCGCCCCGGAGGCCTCTTCCAGCTCGGCGATCCGGTGGCCGGTCCACGACGCGGCGAACGGCACCTCGGCGAGCTGGACACTCCCGGTCGGATCCTGCCAGAGCGGCTCCGTGCCGCTGGGCAGCAGCCGGCGCAGCATCTGGTCGGCCGTCCAGCGGACGGTGGCCACCGTGGGGATGCCCAGACGCTGGTAGACCTCGGCGCGGCGCGGGTCGTAGATCCGGGCCGCGACGTGCTCGACGCCGAAGTTCTCCCTGGCCACCCGGGCCGCGATGATGTTCGAGTTGTCGCCGCTGCTGACGGCGGCGAAGGCGCCGGCCTGCTCGATGCCGGCCTCCCGCAGGGTGTCCTGGTCGAAACCGACCCCGGTCACCCGCCGGCCGTTGAAACCCGCGCCGAGTCGGCGGAAGGCGGTCGGGTCCTGATCCACTACGGCCACCGAGTGGCCCTGCTTCTCCAGTGCTCTGGCGAGGGCGGAACCCACCCGGCCGCAGCCCATGATGACGATGTGCATGGGGTCGCTACCTCACCCGATCCGTTGGGGCCTTGACCTGCACAGACACCGTTCATCATCCTTCCGTGCCCCCGCGGGGTGGGGGTCCTTCGCACCGCCACTGGCCGGCGGCGACTCGGCAACTGGAGTGTTGCCCGCAAGCCCATCATCCGACACGCTGGCGGGACTTTCGAACGCGGGCCCGATCGCGTGCCCGGTCGGTCGTTGAGCTGTCCGACGCAGCGATCCCCGGCCCGGCACGGTACCGTCGGGGTTCTGTCGAGAATGCCGCCGAAGCCAGCAAGGACGCCACTTCGTGAGTCGCAACACCCCGCCCCGCCCGTCAGGCAAGTCCGGACAGCCCCGTAAGGGGGGCGGCAAGGGAGCGTCGACCGGCAAGGTCGGGCAGGTCGCCCGGCCGCGCTGGTCGAACAAGCCCGCCCGCCCGGCCGCCACCGACCGGGACGGCCTGACCGCCGAGACCGCCCCGGTGGTCCCCGCCGAGCCGACGCCCGCCGCGCGGCCCGCGGCCCAGCCGCGCACCCCGCGCGAGCCCCGTACGCCGCGCGAGCCGCGCGCCCCGCGCACGCCCCGCAACCAGGGCGACGCGCCGCGCACCGCGCGTCCCACCCGCGCCGCCGCGCCCAAGGGACCGGGCGGCGAGCCGCTGGTCGGCGAGCGGTACGAGATCGAGGTCGGCGCCGTCGCGCACGGCGGCGGGCACTGCGTGGCGCGGCACGAGGGCCGGGTGCTCTTCGTCCGCCACGCGCTGCCGGGCGAGCGGGTGATCGCCCAGGTCACCGAGGGCACCACCAAGTCCCGCTTCCTGCGCGCGGACGCCGTGGAGATCCTGGAGGCGGCCAAGGACCGGATCGAGCCGCCCTGCCCCTTCTCCGGCCCGGGCAAGTGCGGCGGCTGCGACTGGCAGCACGTCAGCCCCGGCGGGCAGCGCAAGCTCAAGGTGGCGGTGCTCACCGAGCAGCTGGCCAAGCTGGGCGGCCTCACCCCCGCCGAGGCGGGCTGGGACGGCACCGTCGAGCCGGTCGGCGGCAAGCTGCCGCCCGGCGAGGTGCCCGCCTGGCGCACCCGGGTGCAGTACACGGTGGATGCCGAGAGCGGCGAGGTCGGCCTGCGCAAGCACCGCTCGCACGACGTCCAGATCATCGACCGCTGCCTGATCGCCGCCCCCGGCGTGACCGAGCTCGGCATCGAGTCGCGCGACTGGACCGGCCTCGGCTCGGTCGAGGTGATCGCCGCCAGCGGCTCCTCGGACCGCCAGCTGGTGCTGCGCCCGCTGCCGGGTGAGCAGCTGCCGCTGGTCGAGCTGGACAAGCCGGTCTCGATCTCCCGGGTCGACGAGCAGGACCTCTTCCACCGGGTGCACGGCCGCAACTTCGTGCGGGAGCGGGCGGCCGGGCGCACCTGGCGGGTCAGCAACGGCGGCTTCTGGCAGATCCACCCCGAGGCCCCGGACACCCTGGTGAACGCGGTGCTCGACGGGCTCGACCCGCAGTACGGCGAGAACGCGCTCGACCTGTACTGCGGCGTCGGCCTGTTCGCCGGCGCGCTGGCCGACCGGGTGGGGGAGGAGGGCGCGGTGCTCGGCATCGAGTCCTCCAAGCAGGCCGTCCAGGACGCCAAGCACAACCTGGCGGAGCTGGAGAACGTACAGATCGAGTGCGACCGGGTGGAGTCCCTGCTGCCGCGCACCGGCATCACCTCCACCGACCTGGTCGTCCTGGACCCGCCGCGTGCGGGCGCCGGGCGCGAGACGGTGGCCCACCTGGCAGCGCTCTCGGCGCGCCGGATCGCCTACGTCGCCTGCGACCCGGCCGCGCTCGCCCGTGACCTGGCCTTCTTCCGCGAGGGCGGCTACCGTCCGGTCTCGCTGCGGGCCTTCGACCTGTTCCCGATGACCCACCACTTCGAGTGCGTGGCCATCCTGGAGCCGATCGCGGCAAGCTGATCCTCGGCGGTCGATGGGGCGTGCGGACCTGGTTCGCGCGCCCCATTTGCATGCTGCGCGCGCTCTTGTCGTGCTAGCACATCGGCGCTAGCTTCGAGTGCATGGGTAAGAAGCAGCTCAACGTGCGGGTGGACGCCACCACCGCTGAGATGGCCCGTGAACGGGCGGAGCAGCAGGGGATCAGCATGAACCAGTACATCGAGAGACTCGTACAACAGGACATGGGTGAGGCCGGGCTGCGCTTCGTCGACGCGGCGGCCCAGTTCATGAAGGAGTTCGAGGGCGAGTTCCTCGCGGAGTTCGGCGAGGGCGCCGCCGCGGCCGACAGCCGGCAGGGCGGGCGTCGTTGAAGCTGGAGGTCGACCTCTCCTGGCTGCTCATGACCGCTGAGCAGTACACCCCGGGTGACCCGCAGGTCGTCGACTACGGCTCGCTGCTCGCCGCGGTGGCACGTCATCAGGCGGAGATCTTCGACATCGCGGTCTACCCCGAGCCGCAGGACCGGGCCGCCGCCCTGATCCACCAGCTGATCCGGGTGCCGGCCCTGGAGCGGACCAACGAGCTCTTCGCCACCGCCGTCGCGTACGCCTACCTGGTGGCCAGCGGCTGCAGCATCGCCACCACCGCCCGCGAGGTGCGCAGCCTCGCGCGGGCCATCCGGGAGGGGAAGCTCGGCGTCGACGGTGTCGCCGAGCGGCTGAACGGGTGGGTGGTGGACGAGGCGGCGGAGGAGGGCGTCACCGGCGAGGACGGCGAGGACGACTCCGAGGCGGAGTGACTTAGGGTAGGGCGGTGCTCCGGGACATCGAGCGGTACCTGACCTGCCCCCACTGCGGCCTGGGCCTCGCCCTCGACGTGGACGGGCGCGGCCTGCGCTGCGCCGGGGGGCACGTCTTCGACGTCGCCAAGCAGGGGTACGTGAGCCTGCTGCCCGGGGACGCGCACACCGGTACCGGTGACACCGCCGACATGGTGACGGCCCGCGCGGAGTTCCTCGCGGCGGGCCACTACCGGCCGATCGCGGACGCGCTCGCCGCCGCTGCCGCTCTTGCTGCCGGTACTGGTACGGACGGACTGGTCGCCGACCTCGGGGCCGGCACCGGCTACTACCTCGCGCACGTCCTCGACGCGCTGCCGCAGGCCTGCGGGGCGGCCCTGGACATCTCCAAGTTCGCGCTGCGCCGCGCGGCCCGGCTGCATGAGCGGCTCGGCGCGGTGGTGTGCGACGCCTGGCGCCCGCTGCCGCTCGCGGACGGCTGCGCGGACCTGGTGCTGAATGTCTTCGCGCCTCGCAACGGACCGGAGATCCGGCGGGTGCTGCGTCCCGGCGGCAGTCTGCTGCTGGTCTCGCCCACCTCACGCCACCTGCGCGAGCTGGTCGGCGCGCTCGGGCTGCTGTCGGTGGACGAGGACAAGGAGCGGCGGATCGACGAGAAGCTCAGCCCCTGGCTGGAGCTGGTGGAGCGGACCGAGCTGGAGTTCCCGCTGCGGCTCTCGCACGCGGACGCCGCCGCGGTGGTGGGCATGGGGCCGAACGCCTGGCACACCGATGCGGCGCGGATCGCCGCCGGGCTGGCGGCGCTGCCCGAACCGGTGGCGGTGACGGGGTCGGTGCAGCTCGCGGTCTACCGCTGAGCTCTGAGGCCGCGTCGGTGCGTCGGTACGTTGCCGCGTCGGAAGTCGCTCTGCCCGACTTCTGCGGTGATCGGAGCTCCTCGTTGGGATGAATCGCCGCCGCAGGCACGTTTCTGCAGGTCGGAGCGTCAGTAGCGTCGTAGCGGTGACCAGTGAAGTCGTCCCAGCCTCCGTCCTCGCCTCCGTGCCCGCCGCAGCGCCGGTGCCCGTGCTCCGGCCGACGGCCCGTCCCACCGTCGAGGAGGTGCGGCTCACCTCGTTCAAGTCCTATCGCCGCGCCACCCTCCCGCTCTCGCCGCTGACCGTGCTGCACGGGCCGTCCGGCGTCGGCAAGTCGAACGCCCTGGACGCCGTCGCCGTGCTCTCCCGGCTGGCCCTCGGCGAGGAGATCGGGCCGTCCCTGGACGGCATCGGCGGAGCGTCCGGCCCGCTGGCGGCGGCGGTCCGCGGCGGCCTGCTGGGCTGCGTACCGCACGGCCGCAACGCGATCATCCTGGGCTGCAGCGTGCGCTCCAGCGCCGGGCCGATCCGGCTGGAACTGGTGATCCGCACCGACGGACGGGTGCGGGTGGCCCGTGAGTGCCTGACCCTGGACGGCCGGACCCTGGTGGAGACCGGGGAGCAGGACGTCGGCAACGGGCGGATCAACGTCACCTGGCACAACGACACACGGCAGGGCGATATCCGGGCACCGTTTCCCAGCAGCAGTCTGATCGTCACTCAGATCCCGCTCCGGGTGGCCGGTTCCTCGCCCGGCGAGCGGATGGTCCTGTCCGCCAGCGAACACCTGCTCACCGCACTGCGCGAGATCTTCCCGGTGCACCCCGTGCCCGCGCTGATGCGCGGCTGGGTCCGGCCGGACGCCGAGGCCCGGCTGCTGCCCTCGGCGGCGAACATCTCGGCCGTGCTGGCCCGGCTGCAGGGCGAGTGCACCCGCCGGTACGGGCGGCTGCTCAAGGCGGTGCAGGCGGCCGCCCCGCACCCGCTGCTGGGGCTGGACGTGGCCCGGCGCGGTACGGCGGCGCAGGAACGGCTGCTCGCGGTCTTCGACGAGGGCGTCCTCGGCCGGACCGGGGCCGACCAGGCCTCGGACGGGATGCTGCGGCTGCTCGCCTTCGCGGCCGTGCTGCTGACCGGCGCTGCGGTGCTGGACCTCGACGCCGCGGTGGAGGTGCCGTGGGCCCACCGCCAGCTCACGGTGCTCGCGGAGGACCTCGGCGCCGGGCTGGCGGCCGAGCAGACGGCCTCGGTGCTGCGACTGGCGCTGGAGATGTGCGACAAGGAGCACGTCCGGCTGCTGGCGGCGCTGCAGGACGCCGCGGCGGCCCGGCAACTCGCCGGAGTGGAGCTGGTGGAGTGCCGGCGCGACCCGCGCAGCGGGCACAGCGTGCTGCGCCCGGAGAGTGCGTGTGTGCCGGCTCAGGGGACTCGCGGCTCCGCGGCGGTAGATGCGGTAGACCTGGAACGGTGACCGAGCACTTCATTCACCAGCCCGTCCAGCAGCCCGACTGCCAGCCCGTCCAACAAGCCGGTGATCAACAAGTCCATCAACCGGCCGACCGGCCTGTCGACCAGCCCACCCGGCACTCCGAGCCGGTTGCGGGGTCGGTCGCCGAGCCGACCGCCGAGCCGACTGCCGATCTGGGCGCGCTCAGCCGGCGGCTGGCGGAGTTCGCCGCGGTCCGGCGCTGGGAGCCGTTCCACACCCCGAAGAACCTGGCCGCGGCGCTCAGCGTGGAGGCCGGTGAGCTGCTGGAGATCTTCCAGTGGCTTACCCCGGAGCAGGCCGCCGCGGTGATGGACGAGCCGGGCAGCGCGCACCGGGTCCGCGACGAGGTGGCCGACGTGCTGGCGTATCTGCTGCAGTTCTGCACCGCGGTCGGGGTGGATCCGCTGGCGGCGCTCTCGGAGAAGATCGACCGCAATGAGCTGCGTTTTCCGCCGCCGAACTGATAAGCCCGCTGGCTTATCGGCCGTGTGGGGGACGGTGGTTGTCCACAGTGGGCTGGTTGTCCACAGCTTTTTGAACGGGGGCTGTGCGAAGCGGGATCCGCGCGCACTCTCGTCTCCTGACGGACCGATCGTCGGTCGGTCAGGGGACGAGAGCGAAGGGGGCGCGGATCATGGACGCGCTGCGATTGATCAAGACTTCCCGCCATGCGCTGGCCGAGACCAGGAGCATCCCGGACGTCCTGCAAGAGGCCTGGCAGGCCGCCATGCTCACCGAGGCGCTGGCCGGGCGACTCGATGAGCATCCGGTGGCGGAGGTGGCCGCGATCGCCCACCTGCTGGCCGAGGCCGGCGCGCACGCGGCCGGCTGCCTGGAGGTGCCGACCGACCACCCCGGGCCGGAGGACTGGGCACCGGCCGGTCGGGCCGCCCGGCTGAGCGAGGTCGGCGAGTTCGGGCCGGCCTTGCAGGAGCTCCGGCAGCTGGTCAACGAGGCGTCCGAGGCGCTGATCGTCGTCGCCTGCGGGGCCGAGACGGAGAGCGTCTACTGGCAGTGCATCGACGGGGTGGACGCCAACGTGGAATGCCGGGACTTGCTGGTCGAGCTGCTCCGGGTGCTGGGCCGACTCGATCTGGGGCAGGAGCCGCCGGCTACCGCTGATCAGCCGCAGCCGGGGCCCGAGGAGTCGCCGCTCAAGCGGGCTCCGATGCTCCTGCTCCCGCTGGATCCGCCGCCACCGGTACGGCGCTACCAGGAGCCGGAGTTGGAGTTCGAGTCGGAGCTCGAGCCGCAATCGGAGCCCGAACGGGCGCCCGAGGCGGCGCCCGACCCCACGGCGAACCCCGACCGCGCGAGGTGCACGACCGGGGTTCGGGGAGACAGCCGGAGCGGCTGTCAGGAGTTCATCGGAGGTCAGTTGTGTGCGTGCAGCTCCGCATTCAGTCCGCCCCAGGAGCCGGACCGGGCGATCACCTCGACCGCGCCGGACTGCGAGTTCCGACGGAACAGCAGGTTGTCCTGGCCGGAGAGCTCGACCGCCTTGGCGATCTTGCCGTCCGGCAGCGTCACCCGGGTGCCCGCGGTGACGTAGAGGCCGGCCTCGACGACGCAGTCGCTGCCCAGCGAGATGCCGATGCCCGCGTTGGCGCCCAGCAGGCAGCGCTCACCGACCGACACGACCTGCTTGCCGCCACCGGACAGCGTCCCCATGATCGAGGATCCGCCGCCGATGTCGCTGTGGTCGCCGACCACGACGCCCGCACTGATCCGGCCCTCCACCATGGAGGTGCCCAGCGTGCCGGCGTTGAAGTTGACGAAGCCCTCGTGCATCACGGTGGTGCCCACGGCGAGGTGGGCACCCAGGCGCACCCGGTCGGCGTGCGCGATGCGCACACCCGACGGCGCGACGTAGTCGGTCATCCGCGGGAACTTGTCGATCCCGTAGACGGCCAGCTGGCCGCCTTCGGCGCGGACGGCCAGTCGGGCCTGCTCGACCAGGTCCACCGGCACCGGGCCGATGCTGGTCCAGGCGACGTTGGCCAGCAGGCCGAACAGGCCGTCCAGGCTCTGGCCGTGCGGCTTGACCAGCCGGTGGCTCAGCAGGTGCAGGCGCAGGTAGGCGTCATGGGCGTCGAGCGGCTTGTCGTCGAGCGAGGCGATGGTGGTGCGCACCGCCACCACCTCGACGCCGCGGCGGGCGTCGGAGCGCAGGGCGCCGGTGGCGCCCGCGCCGAGCTCGGCCTCGGCCTGCTCGGCGGTCAGCCGGACGGTGCCGGCCGGGCCCGGTTCGGCGACCAGGGCGGGAGCGGGGTACCAGGTGTCGAGGACAGTGCCGTCGGCAGCGATGGTCGCCAGACCTGCGGCGACGGCGCCACGTGCGAGGGTGGTGGATTCAGCAGTCACATCGAGCACGGTAACGAATTCTCGCCGCGGCTGCCGAACCCGCCCAGCGGGCGGACTGCCGTGCCCCGACAAAACCATGTGCCCTGGTGGCGGGCCGCGACGATACTCAGCAGGGTGTTCATCTCGATCTCCACCACCGGCACGGCCGAACGTCCGGCCACAGACCTGGGCTACTTGCTGCACAAGCACCCGGGTAAGGCGCAGTGCTTCAGTACCTCGCACGGTACGGCGCACGTCTTCTACCCCGAGGCGAGCGACGGCGTCTGCACGGCTGCGCTGCTGCTGGACATCGACCCCATCGCTCTGGTCCGGCGCGGCCAGGGCAAGGGGCGCGGCTCCTCCACCGCGCCGTCCGGCGCGGCAGCGCTCGGCCAGTACGTCAACGACCGCCCCTACGCCGCCTCCTCGCTGCTCGCGGTGGCACTGCGGACGGTCTTCCGGACGGCCATGAAGGGCGTCTGCGAGCTGCGGCCCGGCCTGGCTGAGCAGGCCCGGCCGCTGCGCATCGCGCTGCCGGCCGTCGCGACCGGTGGCGACGGGCGCGGGTCGGACGAGCGGTCGCTGGTCAACCGGCTGTTCGAGCCGCTCGGTTGGGCCGTCGTGGCCCAGCCCGTCGCGCTGGACGAGGCCTTTCCGGCCTGGGGCGACTCGCGGTACGTCCGCCTCGAACTGGCCGGCACCCTGCGGTTGGCCGACGCGCTGCAGCAGCTCTATGTGCTGCTCCCGGTGCTGGACGGGTCCAAGCACTACTGGGTCGCACCCGACGAGGTCGACAAGCTGCTCGACGCGGGGGAGGGCTGGCTGGCGGACCACCCGGAGCGCACGCTGATCATCCGTCGTTACCTGCACCGGCGCTGGTCGCTGGCGAACGAGGCGGTGCGCCGTCTGGAGCTGGCCCGCCTCGCCGAGACGGACGGTCAGGAGCCGGAGGAGCTCGACAACGCGGTGCAGGAGCCCGCGGCGGTCGGTCCGGAGGAGTCCGGTCCTGCCCCGGACGCCTCAGCCGAAGCCTCTCCCGAAGGCTCTGCCGAAACCAAGCCGAGGTCGCTCGCCCTCCAGCGGCGCGAGGCGATCCTCGACGCCCTGCGCGAGGCCGGCGCCACTCGGGTGCTCGATCTCGGCTGCGGGCAGGGCGAGTTGGTCGGATCCCTGCTGAAGGATCCGCGCTTCACCGACATCCTCGGGGTGGACGTCTCCTCCAGCGCGCTCTCGACCGCGGCCCGCAAGCTGCGGCTGGACCGGCTCTCCGAGCGGCAGGCGGCCCGGGTGAAGCTCGTCCAGGGCGCGCTGACGTACACCGACGCACGACTCAAGGGCTATGACGCCGCGGTGCTCTGCGAGGTAATCGAGCACCTGGACCTGCCCAGACTCCCGGCGCTCGAACACGCCGTGCTGGGCGCGGCCCGGCCCTCGACGGTGATCGTCACCACGCCCAACGCCGAGTACAACGTCCGCTGGGAGAGCCTCCCGGCGGGTCATGTCCGGCATGCCGACCACCGCTTCGAGTGGGACCGCTCGCAGTTCCGCGCGTGGGCGCAGCGGGTGGCCGCGCAGTACGGATACACCGTCAGCCTCCGGCCCGTGGGTCCGGAGGATCCGGAGGTCGGCCCGCCCACCCAGCTCGCCCTGTTCCAGCTCGGCGTTCCCGCCGAGACCGCCCCGACCACCACTCCCGAAGGGAGCGTGACCCGATGACCGACGAGACCCTGGCCACCCCGCCCGCTCCCACCCCGACCGCTTCAGTACCGCCCGCCTCGGCCGCCGCGCCGCGCCGGCTCCCGGTCACCGACCTGTCGCTGGTCGTCCTGATCGGCACCAGCGGTTCGGGCAAGTCCAGCTTCGCCCGCAAGCACTTCGCTCCGACCCAGGTCATCTCCTCCGACTACTGCCGAGGCCTGGTCTCGGACGACGAGAACGACCAGTCCGCGTCCGCCGCCGCCTTCGAGCTGCTCCACTACATCGTCGGCAAGCGGCTCGCTGCCGGCCGGCTCACCGTGGTGGACGCCACCAACGTCCAGCCCGAGTCGCGCAAGCAGCTGGTCAAGATCGCCCGGGAGCACGACGTGCTGCCGATCGCGATCGTCCTGGACGTGCCGCCGGGCGTCTGCGCCGAGCGCAACCGCTCGCGTCCCGACCGGGACATGGGCGCGCATGTGATCCCCCGCCAGCACCGCGAGCTGCGCCGCTCGCTGGGCAGCCTGGAGCGCGAGGGCTTCCGCAAGGTGCACCACCTGCGCGGCGAGCAGGAGGTGGAGAGCGCCGAGATCGTCACCGAGAAGCGTTGGAACGACCTGCGCCATCTCACCGGTCCGTTCGACATCATCGGCGACATCCACGGCTGCCGCTCCGAGCTGGAGACCCTGCTGCTGCGCCTGGGCTACACGCTCACCCGGGACGAGCAGCGCCGCCCGGTGGACGCCGTCCACCCCGCGGGCCGCACGGCCGTCTTCGTCGGCGACCTGGTCGACCGCGGCCCGGACACCCCGGGCGTGCTGCGCCTGGTGATGGGCATGGTGGCGGCGGGCCACGCGATCTGCGTCCCGGGCAACCACGAGAACAAGCTCGGCCGGGCCATGGGCGGTCGACAGGTCACCGTCTCGCACGGGCTCAAGGAGTCCCTTGAGCAGCTGGCCGACGAGCCGGAGGAGTTCCGTGTCGCGGTCCGCGCCTTTATGCGCGACCTGGTCAGCCACTACCTGCTCGACGGCGGCAACCTGGTGGTCTGCCACGCCGGCCTGCCGGAGAAGTACCACGGCCGCAACTCCGGCCGGGTCCGCTCGCACGCGCTCTACGGCGACACCACCGGCGAGACCGACGAGTACGGCCTCCCGGTGCGCTACCCGTGGGCCGAGGAGTACCGGGGCAAGGCGCTGGTGGTCTACGGCCACACCCCCGTCCCGACGGCCAGCTTCCTCAACAACACCATCTGCCTGGACACCGGCTGCGTCTTCGGCGGCTCGCTCACCGCGCTGCGCTACCCGGAGCGCGAGCTGGTCGGCGTCCCGGCCGAGCAGGAGTGGTACACGCCGGTACGCCCGATGGCCTCCGATGCCCCGGGCGCGCGGGAGGGTCGTCCGCTGGACCTCGCCGACGTGGCGGGACGCCGGGTGGTCGAGACGTCCCTGCACGGACGGGTCTCCATCCGCGAGGAGAACGCGGCGGCCGCGCTGGAGGTGATGAGCCGCTTCGCGCTGGATCCGCGGCTGCTCCCGTACCTGCCGCCGACCATGGCCCCGAGCGCCACCTCCCGTCGCGAGGGCTACCTCGAACACCCGGAGGAGGCCTTCTTCGCCTACCGCGCGGACGGTGTCCGCGAGGTGGTCTGCGAGGAGAAGCACATGGGCTCGCGCGCCGTGGTGCTGGTGGCCAGGCAGCCGGGTGGGCTGGAGCGGCGCTTCGGCATCGAGTCCTCCGGCGCGATCTGGACCAGGACGGGCCGCGCCTTCCTCGGCGACCAGGAGCTGACCGACGCGATCCTCGACCGCCTGCGCACGGCGGCCGAGCAGGCCGGCCTCTTCGAGGAGCTGGCCACCGACTGGCTGCTGCTGGACGCCGAGTTGCTGCCCTGGTCGCTCAAGGCGATGGATCTGCTGCGGCGCCAGTACGCCTCGGTCGGCGCCGCCGCTCGTACGGCGCTGCCCGAGGTGCTGTCGGCGCTCGGTCGCGCGATGGAGCGCGGGATCGACGGGCTGGCCGAGCTGACGGAGCGCCACCGCCTGCGGGCGGCGGACGCGACGGCGTTCACCGAGGCCTACCGGCGGTACTGCTGGCCCACCGAGGGGCTCACCGGGATCCGGCTGGCGCCGTTCCAGGTGCTGGCCGCCGAGGGAGCCAACCTGGCGGGGCGTCCGCACGGCGAGCACCTCGCGTGGATCGACCGGCTGGTCGCCGCCGACGCGAGCCCCGCTGCGGGCTCCAAGGCCGGCACTGACGCCGGCGCCACCGGCCCCGCCCAGGAGCCGCTGCTGCGCTCCACCGGGCGGCTGCTGGTCGACACCGAGGACGAGGCCTCCATCGCCGAGGGCATCGCCTGGTGGGAGCGGCTGACCGAGGCCGGCGGCGAGGGCATGGTGGTCAAGCCGCTGGCCTCGCTGGTCCGCGGCACCGCGGGCCAGGGCCGCCCGGGCGGCCTGATCCAGCCGGGGCTGAAGGTGCGCGGTCGCGAGTACCTGCGGATCATCTACGGCCCCGACTACACCCGCCACCTCGACCAGTTGCGGCAGCGTTCGCTGGGCCACAAGCGCTCGCTCGCCCTGCGCGAGTACGCGCTCGGCCTGGAGGCGCTGGACCGCCTGGCGGCCGGCGAGCCGCTCTGGCGGGTGCACGAGCCGGTCTTCGCCGTCCTGGCGCTGGAGTCCGAGCCGGTGGATCCACGGCTGTAGCGGGGAGGACGGGCCTCTGGCGGGCAGGTCGGTCGCCAGAGGCCCGTCCTATCCCACTCCTGCATACAAATTCGGAGTATCGTATACACTTCCCTCGCATGGCGTACTCCGTGGCGCCGTGTCCAGCGTCCCTGCCCCGGGCGCAGCCGTCCGCGTCCGGCCCGACGCGCCGTCACCCCAGGAGCCCGGCATGGCCTCGAACCTCCGGAACAGGCACTTCCTCAAGGAGCTCGATTTCACGGCGCAGGAGTTCCACCTCCTGCTCGACCTCGCCGCCCAGCTGAAGGCCGCCAAGTTCGCGGGCACCGAGCAGCCCCGACTGCGCGGCAAGAACATCGCCCTGATCTTCGAGAAGACCTCGACCCGCACGCGCTGCGCCTTCGAGGTGGCCGCCCACGACCAGGGCGCCTTCACCACCTACCTGGACCCGGCCGGCTCGCAGATCGGCCACAAGGAGTCGATCAAGGACTCGGCCCGGGTGCTCGGGCGGATGTTCGACGGCATCCAGTACCGGGGGCACGGTCAGGAGCTGATCGAGGAGCTGGCCGAGTTCGCGGGCGTTCCGGTCTGGAACGGCCTGACCGACGAGTGGCACCCGACCCAGATGCTGGCCGACCTGCTCACCGTCCGCGAGCACTCGACCAAGCCGCTGGCCGAGATCTCGCTCGCCTACCTGGGCGACGCCCGCAACAACATGGGCAACTCCCTGCTGGTCACCGGCGCCCTGCTCGGCCTGGACATCCGGATCGTGGCCCCCGAGCAGCTCTGGCCGGCCGCCGAGGTCCGGGCCGCCGCCGAGCAGCTGGCCAAGGCGAGCGGCGCGCGGATCACCCTCACCGAGGACGTCGCCGCGGGCGTGGCGGGTGCGGACTTCCTCTACACCGATGTCTGGGTCTCGATGGGGGAGCCCAAGGAGGTCTGGGTCGAGCGCATCGAGCTGCTCAAGGCCTATCAGGTCTCGATGGACACCGTCCGGGCCACCGGCAACCCGGCCGTCAAGTTCCTGCACTGCCTGCCGGCCTTCCACGACCTGGGCACCGTGCTCGGCCGCCAGCTCTTCGAGATGACCGGGATGTCCGAGCTGGAGTGCACCGACGAGCTCTTCGAGTCGGCGCACTCGATCGTCTTCGACCAGGCGGAGAACCGCCTGCACACCATCAAGGCGGTCCTGGTCGCGACCCTGGGCTCCTGACCACTTACCCTTCAACCCGCCCGGGCCCCCGCGTGAATCCCCGCGGGGCCCGGGCGGTTTCGTATGTGCGGGGGCCCTTTCGCGCGGCTGCCGACCAGGGGGTGGAATGGGTGGGGAGCACGGACGCGCCAGGGGGTGCCTGAGGTCACCCTGGGGCGACCCATGCACTATGGTTTATCTCGACATCGAGATAACTCCACGCTATGATTTATCTCGATATCAAGATACTTCCGTGTGGTCCCCCAGCGAACCCCACGTCCAGCCGTACCGCACGAAGCACCTAGAAGGAGTCAGTCGTGTCCGCGAACAGCTTCGACGCCCGCAGCTCGCTGCAGGTGGGCGACGAGTCGTACGAGATCTTCAAGCTCTCCGCCGTCGAGGGTTCCGAGCGGCTGCCGTACAGCCTCAAGGTGCTTCTGGAGAACCTGCTCCGCACCGAGGACGGCGCGAACATCACCGCCGACCACATCCGTGCCCTGGGCAACTGGGACCAGAACGCCGAGCCGAGCCAGGAGATCCAGTTCACGCCGGCCCGCGTGATCATGCAGGACTTCACCGGCGTGCCCTGCGTCGTCGACCTCGCCACCATGCGTGAGGCCGTCAAGGAGCTGGGCGGCGACCCGGCGAAGATCAACCCGCTGGCCCCGGCCGAGCTGGTCATCGACCACTCGGTCATCGCCGACAAGTTCGGCACCAAGGACGCGTTCACCCAGAACGTCGAGATCGAGTACGGCCGCAACAAGGAGCGCTACCAGTTCCTGCGCTGGGGCCAGACCGCGTTCGACGAGTTCAAGGTCGTCCCCCCGGGCACCGGCATCGTCCACCAGGTGAACATCGAGCACCTGGCCCGCACCATCATGGTCCGCGGCGGCCAGGCGTACCCCGACACCTGCGTCGGCACCGACTCGCACACCACCATGGTCAACGGCCTTGGCGTGCTGGGCTGGGGCGTCGGCGGCATCGAGGCCGAGGCGGCCATGCTCGGCCAGCCGGTCTCCATGCTGATCCCGCGCGTGGTCGGCTTCAAGCTCAACGGCCAGCTCCCGGCCGGCGCCACCGCCACCGACCTGGTGCTCACCATCACCGAGATGCTGCGCAAGCACGGTGTGGTCGGCAAGTTCGTCGAGTTCTACGGCGCCGGCGTCACCGCCATCCCGCTGGCCAACCGCGCCACCATCGGCAACATGTCGCCGGAGTTCGGCTCGACCTGTGCGATCTTCCCGATCGACGACGAGACCCTGCACTACCTCCGGCTCACCGGCCGCAGCGAGGCCCAGCTCGCGCTGGTCGAGGCGTACGCCAAGGAGCAGGGCCTGTGGCACGACCCGTCGGTCGAGCCGGTCTACTCCGAGTACCTGGAGCTGGACCTCTCCACCGTCGTGCCGTCCATCGCCGGCCCGAAGCGCCCGCAGGACCGCGTGATCCTGGCCGAGGCCGCTGCGAAGTTCGCCGAGGTGCTGCCCTCGTACGCCGCCCAGGCGTCGAAGCCGACCGCGGTCACCGCGCCTGACGGCACGTCGTACGAGATCGACAACGGCGCGGTCGTGATCGCCTCGATCACCTCCTGCACCAACACCTCCAACCCCTCCGTCATGCTGGGCGCCGCCCTGCTGGCGAAGAAGGCCGTGGAGAAGGGCCTGCACGTCAAGCCCTGGGTCAAGACCACCCTGGCCCCCGGGTCCAAGGTCGTCATGGGCTACTACGAGAAGGCCGGCCTCGTCCCCTACATGGAGAAGCTCGGCTTCAACCTGGTGGGCTACGGCTGCGTGACCTGCATCGGCAACTCGGGCCCGCTGCCCGAGGAGGTCTCCGCCGCGGTCAACGAGGCCGACCTCGCCGTGGTCTCGGTGCTCTCCGGCAACCGCAACTTCGAGGGCCGGATCAACCCGGACGTCAAGATGAACTACCTGGCCTCCCCGCCGCTGGTGGTCGCCTACGCCCTGGCCGGCAACATGAACATCGACATCACCCGGGACGCCCTGGGCACCGACACCGAGGGCAAGCCGGTCTACCTCGCGGACATCTGGCCGTCCGAGCAGGAGGTCGCCGAGGTCGTCGCGAGCTCGATCGACCAGGAGATGTTCACCAAGGACTACGCGGACGTCTTCGCCGGTGACCACCGCTGGCAGTCGCTGCCGATCCCGACCGGCAACACCTTCGAGTGGGACGCCGAGTCCACCTACGTCCGCAAGCCCCCGTACTTCGAGGGCATGACGATGGAGACCACCCCGGTCACCGACATCGCCGGCGCCCGCGTGCTGGCCAAGCTCGGCGACTCGGTCACCACCGACCACATCTCCCCGGCCGGCAACATCAAGGCCGGTACGCCCGCCGCTCAGTACCTCACCGAGCACGGCGTGGAGAAGCGCGACTTCAACTCGTACGGCTCGCGCCGTGGCAACCACGAGGTGATGATCCGCGGCACCTTCGCCAACATCCGCCTGCGCAACCAGATCGCGCCGGGCACCGAGGGCGGCTACACCCGCGACTTCACCCAGCCGGACGCGCCGGTGTCGTTCATCTACGACGCCGCGCAGAACTACCAGGCCGCCGGCACCCCGCTGGTGATCCTGGCCGGCAAGGAGTACGGCTCGGGCTCGTCCCGCGACTGGGCTGCCAAGGGCACCGCGCTGCTGGGCGTCAAGGCCGTCATCGCCGAGTCCTACGAGCGCATCCACCGCTCGAACCTGATCGGCATGGGCGTTCTGCCGCTGCAGTTCCCCGAGGGCCAGACGGCCGACTCGCTGGGCCTGACCGGCGAGGAGACCTTCGCGATCTCCGGCGTCGTCGCGCTCAACGACGGTGGCATCCCGCAGACCGTCAAGGTCACCGCCGGCGGCGTGGAGTTCGACGCCAAGGTGCGCATCGACACCCCCGGCGAGGCGGACTACTACCGCAACGGCGGCATCCTGCAGTACGTGCTGCGCAGCCTGATCAACGGCTGACCCCACGAAGCACCGCGACGGGCCGTACCCCTCACTGAGGGGTGCGGCCCGTCCGCATGTCCGCCCGATGTCGGCCCTCGCTCCGATTGCGCGAAGGTGCACATTTCTATGGCCAACCGTGCAACGCGGCGTTAGATTCTGGTGGCCGACGCGCAGAGCCCTGAAACAGGCAGGCTTCCTGCGCATTGCACATGCTGCACCGCCGACAACGCTTTGACCCCTGCGAGGCGTTACCGACGGGGAGACTATTGCCGCCGGATGAACAAAGGACTATACCTTTGCCCATCGACGAAACCGCCTCTGACCGGCACCTTCGCCGCGAGGCACGGTGAAGGCACGGTCGAGGCAGGACAGTTGACGGACCGTCGACCCACGGCGGCGGCCGTCGCCGACCCAGCACTTGCACACCGCGCGAGCCCTCCGCAGGGCTCTGCGCGGAGTTCGGCAGCACCTGCGCAGCACGGAAAACCGATCCATACATTGAGGGCGAGGGGTTAGGGCACTCATGGGCTCTGCAATCGAGTACAACCGCCGCGACATCTTCAAGCGCGCGGCCGCGATCACCGTCCTGGCGGCCGGCGGCGGTTCGCTGCTCGCGGCCTGCGCCGGCGGCACCGGCAGCAGCAGCGGCGGCGGGAGCGCGAGCCCGGGCGGCGGCAGCGCGAGCAACCCCTTCGGCGTCAAGGCGAGCGACCCGCTCGACGTGGTGATCTTCAAGGGCGGCTACGGCGACGACTACGCCAAGGCCTTCGAGGCGATCTACACCAAGGACTACCCCGGGGCCAAGATCAGCCACCTGGGCACCACCGACATCGCCGGCAAGCTCCAGCCGCGCTTCAACGCCGGCAGCCCGCCCGATGTCGTCGACAACTCCGGTGCCTCGCAGCTCAAGCTGGACGTGCTGGCGAAGAACGGCCAGCTCACCGAGCTGACCCCGCTGCTGGACGCGCCCTACCTGGACGACCCGACCAAGAAGGTCCGCGACGTCCTGCTCCCGGGCACCCTGGACGCCGGCACCATCGACGGCAAGGTCTGGTCGCTCAACTACGTCTACACCGTCTTCGGTCTCTGGTACTCCAACAAGCTCTTCCAGGAGAAGGGTTGGACGCCGCCCAAGACCTGGGACGACTTCATGACCCTGAGCGCCACGATCAAGGCGTCGGGCATCGCCCCCTTCGCGCACCAGGGCAAGTACCCGTACTACGCCAACTACACGCTGATGGACCTGATCGCCAAGCAGGGCGGGATGGACCTGTTCAAGCGCCTGGACGCGTGCGACCCGACGGCGTACGACGACCCGGCGGTCAAGGCGGGCGTCTCGGCCTTCTACGAGATCATGGACAAGGACTACCTGCTCCCCGGCACCAACGGCATGACGCACACCGAGTCGCAGACCGCCTGGTGCCAGGGCAAGGCCGCCTTCATCCCGTGCGGCTCCTGGCTCGAGAACGAGATGATCAAGATCACGCCGGCCGACTTCGACATGGCCTTCCTGCCGGTCCCGTCGCTGGCGGGCGACAAGATGCCGCCGAACACGCTGCGGGCCGGCGCGGGCGAGCCGTTCATCGTCCCCAAGCAGGCCAAGAACAACGCCGGCGGCCTGGAGTTCCTGCGGATCATGCTCACCAAGGGCGCCTCCGGCCAGTTCGCCTCGGCGGCCAACTCGCTGACCGTCCTCAAGGACGGCGTGGGCGCCGACGTGGTGCTCAAGCCGGGCACCAAGTCCTCCTCGGCGGCGCTGACCGCCGCGGGCACCAACACCTTCTACTACACCTACCCGGACATCCAGACCGAGTTCGACACCGCGCTGCAGGCGGCCACCGCCGACCTCTGCGCCAAGCGGATCGGCCCGGACCAGTGGATCGCCCAGGCCAAGGCGGCGGCCGCCAAGGTCAAGCCCGCCTGACGACAGGTCACACCCCAGTGACAACTGGCACCGGAGACCGCCCCGCGGTCTCCGGTGCGCCCGCGCCCGCGGCAGGCTGTGGCGGACAGGAGCAACCTTCATGCGTCATCGTAAGTACCCATTCATCGTGGGCTTTCTCTTCCTCCCGGTGCTGCTCTACACAGTGCTGGTGATCTGGCCCTACATCCAGACCTTCGGCTACTCGCTGACGGACTGGTCGGGCGTCTCACCGACGATGAACTTCGTCGGCTTCAAGAACTACACCGCGCTGCTGCACGACGACGTCTTCATGACGGCGCTGGGCCACAACCTGCTGCTCATCATCCTGCTGCCGCTGGTCACCATCGTGCTGGCGCTGTTCTTCGCCTTCATGCTCAACGTCGGCGGACGCGGCGGGACCGGCGGCATCCAGGGGGTGCGCGGGGCCGGCTTCTACAAGGTGGTCTTCTTCTTCCCGCAGGTGCTGTCCGTGGCGATCCTGGCGGTGCTGTTCGAGGCGGTCTACCGCACCGACGGCGGCGGCCTGCTCAACGGCATCCTGATCAAACTGGGCCTGGAGAACGCGCAGCAGCCGATCCTCTGGCTCTCCGACCCCGACCTGGTCTTCTGGTGCATCCTCGCGGTGCTGATCTGGTCCGGCGTCGGCTTCTACCTGGTGATGTTCTCGGCCGCGATGCAGTCGATTCCCAAGGACATCTACGAGGCAGCGCTGCTGGACGGCTCGGGCCGTTCGCAGACCTTCTTCAAGATCACCATTCCGCTGCTCTGGGACACCATCCAGACCGCGTGGGTGTATCTGGCGATCGCCGCGATGGACGCCTTCGCGCTCGTCTCCACGATGACCCCGCCCGCGGGCATCTACGGCGGCGGCCCCAACCACCGCAGTGAGGTGCTGGCCACCTACCTGATGCGCAACTTCCTGCCGTTCGGCAAGGCCGGCTACGCCTGTGCCATGGGTGTTGTGATCTTCTTCATCACCCTCATCCTGTCCGTCGTCTCGCTGCGGGTCACCCGGCGCGAGCGGATCGAGTACTGAGCGGGGCCGAGGCATGAGTACCAAGCTTGACAAGAAGAGCACCGTCCCGGAGCAGCGCTCGCCGAGCAGCGCGGCGCGACGGCCGGCCAAGGAGCAGCGCTTCGCCGACGGCGGCGGCGTCATCAACGTGTTCTCGCACGGCTTCCTCGCCATCTGGGCGATCATGATCATCCTGCCGCTCGCCTGGGTGGTGCTGGGCTCGTTCAAGAACAACGCCGAGATCGGCGGCAGCGCCTGGTCCTGGCCCTCGCACTGGGGCTTCAGCGCGTTCGGCCGGGCCTGGGAGAAGGGCGGCATCGGCGGCTACTTCACCAACACGCTGATCGTGCTGGCCGGTTCGCTGACCCTGACGATGCTGCTCGGCGCGATGGCGGCCTATGTGCTGGCCCGCTATGAGTTCCGCGGCAACCGGGTGATCTTCTACATGTTCGTCGCGGGTGCGATGTTCCCGGTGTACCTCGCGCTGGTCCCGCTCTTCTTCATGGTGAAGAACCTCGGTCAGATCTCCCCGCTGCTCGGGTTGAACAGCTATGTGGGCCTGATCCTGGTGTACGTCGCGTACTCGCTGCCGTTCACCGTCTTCTTCCTGCACTCGTTCTTCCGCACGCTGCCCACCGCGGTGCACGAGGCGGCGATGATGGACGGCTGCTCGCACGCCCGGGCGTTCTTCCAGGTGATGCTGCCGATGGCGAAGTCCGGCCTGATCAGCGTCGGCATCTTCAATGTGCTGGGGCAGTGGAACCAGTACCTGCTGCCGGTCACCCTGATGCAGCAGCAGGGCTCCGGCGACCCGGACCGCTCGATGCTGGCCCAGGGCCTGGTCAACCTGGCCTCCACCTCGGGCTACGCGAGCGACTTCCCCGGCCTCTTCGCGGGCATGACGATCGCGATGCTGCCGGTGCTGGTGGTCTACCTCTCGTTCCAGAAGCAGGTGCAGTCCGGCTTGACCTCGGCCACCCTCAAGTAGCACCGGGACCGCCCGGCCTAAACGGCGAGCGGCCCGCCCCCGCACTGCGCGGGGGCGGGCCGTTCGCCGTTGGCTCAGGCGCGGTCGGCGGCCTGGGCCCGCAGGGCGCGGGCCAGGTCGTCGCGGCGCTCCAGGATCAGCCGGCGCAGCGCGGGCGCCGCGTCGGGGTGGCCGGTCAGCCAGGCGTCGGTGGCGTCCAGCGTCGCCTGGTCGGTGTGCAGCCCCGGGAAGAAGCCGCTGACGAAGCGCATCGCGATCTCGATGCTGCGCTCCGCCCAGATCTGCTCCAGCAGCGCGAAGTAGCGCGGCGTGTACGGCGCGGTGAGCTCGCGCTGACCGGCCTGGGCGAAGCCCGCCGTCTGCGCGCTGACCAGCGCGTTGGGCAGCGCGTCGGAGTCGACCACCGCCGACCAGGCGGCCGCCTTGGCCTCGGCGGTGGGCCGGGCGGCCAGCGCCTGGACGGCCTGCTGGTTGCCGCCCGCGGTGTTGTCCCGCTTCAGCTCGGCGTCGATCTGCTGGACGGTGGCGCGACCCTCGGCGGAGAGCGCGAGCCAGAACGACCAGCGCAGGTCCTGGTCGATCTCCAGGCCGTCGATCTTGGCGTGCCCGGCCAGCAGGCCCTCGATCAGCTGGAGCTGCTCGTCGGTACCGGCGGTGTGGGCCAGGAAGCGGGCCCAGGCGAGCTGGTGGTCGCTGCCGGGAGTGGCGAGTCGCAGCTCGCGCAGCGCGCCCTCGGCCAGCAGCCGCTCGCCCTCCGCTCGCCAGGCCGGGTCGGCGTACAACTGCACGGCGCCCAGCGCCTGCTGGTGCAGGCTCTGCAGCACGCCGATCTCGGACTCGGTGCCGGCGAAGCGCAGCACCAGGGCCACGTAGTCGCGGGCCGGCATCAGCCCGTCCCGGGTGAGGTTCCAGCAGGCCGACCAGGCCAGCGCCCGGGCCAGCGGCTCGCTGATCTCGCCCAGCGAACTGCGCACGGTGGCAAGGGAGTCGGGGTCGAAGCGGATCTTGCAGTAGGTCAGGTCGTCGTCGTTGACCAGGATCAGGGCCGGACGCGGGCGGCCGGTCAGCTCCTCGACGACGGTGCGCGCGCCGGTCACGTCCAGCTCGACCCGGGCGGTGCGCAGCAGCGAACCGTCGTCCCCGTGGTCGTAGAGGCCGACCGCGATCCGGTGCGTACGCAGCGTCGGGTGCTCGGCCGCCGCGTCCTGCAGGATGGCGAGTTCGGTGATCCGGCCCTCGCTGTCCACGGTCAGCTGCGGGGTGAGCGAGTTGACCCCGGCGGTCTGCAGCCAGGCCGCCGACCAGTCGGCCATCGCCTGCTCGCCGCGACCGGAGGTCACCGCGAGCACCTCCAGCAGGTCGCCGAGCACGGTGTTCCCGAAGGCGTGCCGCTTGAAGTACTGCCGGGCGCCCTCGAAGAAGGCGTCCCGTCCGGCGTAGGCGACCAGCTGCTTGAGCACCGCCGCGCCCTTGGCGTAGGTGATGCCGTCGAAGTTGAGCTTGGCGTCCTCGACGTCGCGGATGTCGGCGGTGATCGGGTGCGTGGTCGGGTACTGGTCCTGCTTGTAGGCCCAGGCCTTGCGCTGGTTGGCGAAGGTCACCCAGGCCGACTGGAACCCGGTGGCGGCCTGCTGGGAGAAGGCGCCCATGAAGTCCGCGAAGGACTCCTTCAGCCACAGGTCGTCCCACCAGCGCATGGTGACCAGGTCGCCGAACCACATGTGCGCCATCTCGTGCAGGATGACGTTGGCCCGGCCCTCGTAGGCGGCCTCGGTGACCCGGGAGCGGAAGACGTACTCCTCGCGGAAGGTCACACAGCCCGGGTTCTCCATCGCGCCGATGTTGTACTCGGGCACGAAGCACTGGTCGTACTTGCCGAACGGGTACGGGTAGTCGAACTCGTCGTGGAAGAAGTCCAGGCCCTGCTTGGTGACGGCGAAGATCTCCGCCGCGTCGAAGTGCGGGGCCAGCGACTTGCGGCAGGTGGCCGCCAGCGGGATCTCCAGCCGGGTGCCGTCCGGGAGTTCACGGCTCCAGTGGTCGCGCTCCACGTGGTACGGACCGGCCACCACGGCGGTCAGGTAGGTGGAGATCGGCTGGGTCTCCAGGAAGTGCCAGACCCTGGCGCCGTCCTGCTCCTCGACGGCCCGCTCGGCCGAGTTGGCGTAGACATCCCAGGCGGCCGGCGCCGTCACGGTGAAGACGTACGGCGCCTTGAGGTCGGGCTGCTCGAAGTTGGCGAACACCCGGCGGGCCTCGGCCGGCTCGTAGTGCGTGTAGAGGTACGTCTCGCCGTCGGCCGGGTCGGTGAACCGGTGCAGGCCCTCTCCGGTGCGGCTGTACGCGCAGTCGGCGTCCACCACCAGCTCGTTGACGGCCGCCAGGCCCTTGATCGCGACCCGGGCGCCGTCGAAGGCGGTGGCCGGATCGATCGGCTGCCCGTTCAGCGTGATGGATCGGACACCCGAGGCGAGCAGGTCCACGAAGGTGGAGCCGCCCGTCTCGGTGGCCCGGAAGCGGATGGTGGTGGTGGAGCGGAAGGTCGCGGCGGAGGCGTCGGGCGCGCTGGTGACGTCGAGGTGTACCTCGTAGCCGTCCACGCTCAGGATCCCGGCGCGCTGCTGTGCTTCGTCCCGGCTGAGGTTCTTCCCCGGCACTGCGGTACTCCTTTGTCCGGCTCGCACGGTGCTGTGCAGATCTCAGGGGCAGGTCTTGCCCCTAAGGCCGCATCTTTTCACGTGCTACCGACAGCGCCCGCCTTACTTTCGACGGGCGTCCCGGCGCTGCTTGGCATAGCCGGCCGCGCTCAGCAGCGCCACCAGGACGCCGGCCGCGTAGAGCTGCGCCCGGTCGCCGGCGGTGGTGGTCATCAGCGCCAGGATCCCGACCACCCCGGCCAGCGCGACCCAGGTCAGATAGGGGAAGCACCACATCCGCACGGTCAGCAGCTCGGGCGCCTCGCGCTCCAGGCGGCGGCGCATCCGCAGCTGGGAGAGCGCGATGAAGACCCAGACCACCAGGACGGCGACGCCGGTGGTGTTCATCAGCCAGCTGAAGACGGTGTCCGGCCACCAGTAGCCGGCCAGCACCGCGCCGAAGCCGAACGCGCAGGAGGCCAGCACCGCAAGGCGCGGCACCCCGCCGCCGACCCGTGCCAGCGCCTTGGGCCCCTGGCCGCGGCCGACCAGCGAGAAGGCCATCCGGGAGGCGCCGTAGATATTGGCGTTCATCGCCGACAGCAGAGCGATCAGCACCACCGCCTGCATCACCGTGGCCGCCCCCGGCACCTGCAGCAAGCGCAGCACGGTGACGTACGGGCCCTCCTTGACCACGGCCGGGTCGTTCCACGGCACCAGCGTGACGATCAGGGCCATCGAGCCGATGTAGAAGACGGCGATCCGCCAGACCGCCGTGCGCACCGCGTTGGCGACGTTGCGCCGCGGGTCGGCGGACTCGGCGGCGGCGATGGTGACCGTCTCCAGGCCGCCGTAGGCGAAGACCGAGGCGAGCAGGCCGGTGATCAGTCCGCTGGTGCCGTTCGGCAGGAAGCCGCCGTGGCCGGTGAGGTTGCGGGCGCCGGGCGCGCCGCCCGAGCCCAGCACGCCGCAGACGCCCAGCACGCCGAGGACCAGGAAGGCCACGATCGCGGTGATCTTGATGGCGGCGAACCAGAACTCGAACTCGCCGAAGTTCTTCACCGAGGTCAGGTTGCTGGCGCAGAAGAAGGCCATGAACACGGCGACCCAGGCCCAGCCAGGCACACCCGGCAGCCAGGAGTTCATGATGCCGCCGGCCGCAGTCGCCTCGGCGGCCACGCCGCAGCAGAGCATCACCCAGTACATCCAGCCGGCCGTCACCCCGGCCCACGGACCGATCTCCTTCTCCGCGTGCACCGAGAAGGAGCCGGAGGCCGGCCGGGCGGCCGACATCTCGCCGAGCATCCGCATGATCAGCATGACCAGCAGCCCGGAGAGCGTGAACGCCAGGATGATCGCCGGTCCGGCGGCGGCGATGCCGGCCCCGGAGCCGACGAAGAGGCCGGCGCCGATGACCCCGCCGAGCGCGATCATCGACAGATGGCGCGGCTTGAGACCGTGGGTGAGCTGCGGTTCTTCGGTCCCGGTCGGAGCGAGCGTCGGCGCGCTGGGCGCCGGCGGGGCGGAGGTGGGGGCCATGAAGCGGATCCAGACGTTCGACAATCGGACTTGCCGTCTCACTATCCGGTGCATTGGCTGAGACGCCAAGGGCATCGCCAGGCGGCCCAGTATCCGGAATGTCCGCTGACTCACTGTGACGAACCGGGTACTCAAGGGTGGCAATCGGGGTGGAATCCCACAACGGAAGGCGTCGGCGCTTTGTCGGACCATCAGTCGAAGGAAACGGTTCGGACGCGTAGGTTCACAGATGATCACTGACCCCGCCCCGAGTGGAGACCTCCGATGGCC
This sequence comes from Kitasatospora sp. MAP12-44, assembly GCF_029892095.1. Lineage (NCBI taxonomy): Bacteria > Bacillati > Actinomycetota > Actinomycetes > Kitasatosporales > Streptomycetaceae > Kitasatospora > Kitasatospora sp. MAP12-44. Next base: position 2,926,305 of record NZ_JARZAE010000004.1, on the reverse strand, counting down.
ATCGCCGCGCCGATACCGTCCCGCACCGTCCTGGCCGATCTGCTGCCCGCCGCCTCCGGCCGGTTCGCGGCCCAGGCCCGCGAGTTGGCCCTGGTGGCCGGCGGCGCCGCACTGACCGGCCTGGCCGCCCAGCTCTCGGTGAACGTGCCCGGCTCGCCCGTCCCGGTCACCGGCCAGACCTTCGCCGCCCTGCTGGTCGGCACGGCGCTGGGCGCCCGGCGCGGCGCGGCCGCGCTGACCCTCTACCTGCTGGCCGGGATGGCCGGACTGCCCTGGTTCGCGGCCGGCAGCTCCGGCTGGGCGGCGCCGAGCCTGGGCTATGTGCTGGGCTTTGTGCTGGCCGGCAGCCTGACCGGCCTGCTGGCCCGGCGCGGTGCGGACCGCAGCCCGCTGCGGACCGCCGTCGCGATGGTGCTCGGCAACCTGGCGATCTACGCGGTCGGCGTCCCGTACCTGGCCGCCGCGCTGCACGTGCCGCTGGCCCGGGCCGCCCAACTCGGGCTCTACCCCTACCTGGTCGGCGACGGCCTCAAGGTGCTGCTGGCGACCGGGGCGCTGCCGCTGGCCTGGCGGCTGGTCGGCCGCCGCGCCTGACCCGTGCGGGGATTCGGGCACACGCGCATGCCACACTCATACGCATGCGCGTGTACCTGGGTTCCGACCATGCCGGATATGAACTGAAGAACCACCTCGTGGAGTGGCTCACGAAGGCCGGCCACGAGCCGATCGACTGCGGCCCGCACATCTACGACGCCGAGGACGACTACCCGCCGTTCTGCCTGCGCGCCGCCGAGCGCACCGCCGCCGACCCCGAGGCGCTGGGCATCGTGATCGGCGGCTCGGGCAACGGCGAGCAGATCGCCGCGAACAAGGTCAAGGGCGTTCGCGCCGCGCTGGCCTGGAGCGAGCAGACCGCCGCGCTCGGCCGCGAGCACAACAACGCCAACGTGATCAGCGTCGGCGGCCGGATGCACACCCAGGAGGAGGCGACGAAGTTCGTCGAGATCTTCCTGGCCACCCCGTACAGCGGCGAGCCGCGGCACACCCGCCGGATCGAGATGCTGTCGCAGTACGAGATCACCGGCGAGCTCCCCGCGATCCCGGCCCACCACCCGCAGGGCTGACCCACCGTCGACCGGCCTGGCTGCCGTTGACGGATCAGAATCCGTGCGGCAGCCAGGGCGCGACGTCCCAGCCGAAGGCCCGCGAGGCCTCGGCCAGCGCGCCGTCGCGCAGCTCCTGTACCAGGCCGGCCCCGGCCAGCGCCGACAGCGACCGGCCGCCGAGGTAGGCCGAGCCCAACTCGCGTGCGGACAGCGCCAGCTCGGCCCGGTCCGTGGTCGGCTCGCAGTTCGCCCCCTTGCCCGGCCCCGCGCTGTGCAGCCGCCAGCGGCCGGTGTTCCACGGGCAGAAGTCGTCCGTCACCTCCAGCACCACGTCCAGCGGGGCCTGGTAGTCGCGTGAGCAGAGCGCGTCGCCGACGTCGACCAGTCGCAGGAAGAGCGCGTCCGACAGCTTGGGCCGCAGTCGGCGCGGGTCGGAGACCAGGTGCAGCAGCGGGTCGTCCACCGGCAGGTTGTCGGCGCTGACGGTGTCGGTGAGGTCCAGGTCCAGCAGGAAGCCCCAGAGTGCCGCGTACGCCCGCGGGTTGGCCGCCGTGATGTCGCGCACCCGCACCGCGCCGGCCGGACCGCCGTGCAGCCACTCGCCCTTGGCGCTGTACCGGGCGTAGCCGAGCAGTTCGCCGTCGTCCCGCTCCTCGGCCAGCACGCACAGCAGCGCGGAGGCGCCCCGGCGCTCGGCGGGGGAGTCCAGCAGCGGCAGCCGTTCCCAGCCGGGCAGCCGGACCAGCATGCCCGGACGCTTGGCCACCTGGTCCGCGTACAGCCGCTCGCAGGCCGCCGAGGCCTCGGCCGGGTCGGCCAGTCGCAGCCGGATGCCCTCGTCGGCGCCCTGGCGCACCCGCACCCGGGTGCGGTCGATCTCCACCCCCATCTTCCAGGTGGCCAGTCCGTAGCCGTACCGCCCGTAGATGGCGGGCTCGGAGGCGGTCAGCACCGCCAGCGTCTCGCCGCGCTCGTGGAACTCGTCCAGCTGGTGGCGCATCAGCGCGGTGAGCACTCCGCGCCGCCGGTGGGTGGGCAGCACACCGACGTTGGCCACGCCGGCGGTGGCCAGCACGGCGCCGCCGGGCACCGCCATCCGGAACGAGTAGGCGGCCGCCGCGCCGACCGGGGTGGCGCCGTCCCAGACGCCCAGTGACCGCTCGAACTCGGTCAGTCCCCGCCACAGCGCCCGCCGCTCGTCCGACTCCGACTCACCGCCGAAGGCGATCTCCACACAGCGGTACCAGGCGTCCCAGTCGGACGCGGACAGGGTGCGCAGGGCCAGGGCGTCGGAATGATCGGCAAGTGGCGTCATATGACACAGGTATCACGCAGGCGTGCGGCGCGGTGGAAACCCGGCGGCGCGCGGTCGGCCCGGACCGGCGCGCACAGCCGCCGTGCGCCTCAACTGGCTTCCGGTGGCTGCCCGGTGAGCCCCGGCCGAGCTCCTCGGCCCGGCTGAAATCAGGTAGCCATTCGACAGTTGCGCGACCTCGCCGTCGACGCGGGCCGCCTGTGGTGGATAGGGTCAGCCCCCATGGCTGGCAGCACGCCGGGCACACCGCCCCGGCCGACCGCGACGGGGGACGCCGCCGCGGACCCTCTGAAGGCCCGGTTGCGCAAGCGGCTCTACCGGGCCCGCCGAACGCTGCGCCGAACCGGGGTGGACTACTTCCGCGGTGACGCGGCGGACTGGCTCGCCTTCGCGGTCCTGCTGCTGATGGTGCCGCTGCTGGTGGCGCTGAACGTCTGGATCCCGGCCTGGGTCCCGCCCACCGCGCTGGTGCTGCCGATCCTGGCCGGCGCCCTGCTGCTGCGCCCGGGCTCACTGGTGCTGCTCTACGCGGCGGCGGCGCTGGGCCTCTCCACCGAGTCAGTGATCCACACCGGCGAGCGGGTGGCCAGCGCGCGCCCCGACGCGTACGTCTTCGGGGTCACCCCCGGCGCGGCCCTGGTGGTCGGCGCGGTCGGGGTGGCCGGGCTGCTGGTCGCGCAGTTCCGCAGCCGGGTCGGGGTGCCGTGGCGCGGCGGCGGCTCGATGCTCTTCGACCTGCGCGAGCGCCTGCGGGTGCAGAGCCGGGTGCCCGCGCTGCCGCAGGGCTGGCACGCCGATATGGCACTGCGCCCGGCCGGCGGGCAGTCCTTCTCGGGCGACTTCGTGGTGGCCGCCCGCACCGGCCCGGGCCGCCGGGTGCTGGAGGCGGTGCTCGCCGACGTCTCGGGCAAGGGGATGGACGCTGGATCGCGCGCGCTGCTGCTCTCCGGGGCCTTCGGCGGCCTGCTCGGCTCGCTGCCCGCGCACGACTTCCTGCCCGCCGCCAACGGCTATCTGCTGCGCCAGGAGTGGGAGGAGGGCTTCGCCACCGCTGTGCACCTCGCGCTCGACCTGGACACCGGGGAGTACGAGCTGCTCTCGGCCGGCCACCTGCCGGGCATGCAGCGGCTGGCGGGCGCGGGCCGCTGGGAGGTCAAGGAGTCCCAGGAGGGCCCGCTGCTCGGCATCTACGACGGCGCCAAGTTCGAGGGCGTCCGCGGGCGGCTGGGCCCGGGCGACGTGCTGATGCTCTGCACCGACGGCATGGTCGAGGCACCGGGCCGGGACCTCTCCGAGGGGATGGACCGGCTGATGGGCGAGGCCGACCGCCTGGTGGCCGGCGCCCACCTGGGCGCGGGCAGCCACGGCGCCGCGGGGCGGCTGATCGAGACGGTCGCCAAGGACATCAACGACGACCGTGCCGTCCTGCTGCTCTGGCGCGACTGATCTTCGGCCGGCCGGCGGCTTGTCAAGTGCCAGCGGTGATCTTCGGCCAATCCCGGACCGCCCTGCGGACGCCACGTCAGCACCCGGGCGGCGCTGGTGATCGCCCCGCCGACGGGTCGTCAGCCGCGCTCGGCTATTGTCTCGGACGGCGGAAAATCGTCTCACATCGCAGAATCCTTGGCACAGGTCAGCGGCAAGTCCTTTACGCAGTCGGCACGGTCGACCACACTGAGTCCGGGCGGGACTGACCGGGACGCGGGGGAGCGGGGGCATCAGGTGCGGCGTAGTCGGACTCCCAGGAGTCAGCCGTACGACTCCCGGACTACGGGTGTGGTCGGCGGTTTCCGCTTCGGGACCGTCGGAACGGCCGGGGTCCTCGTCGCCATGACATGAGGAAGTGAGTCTCCGGGTGGCACTCTCCGTCTCCTTGCTGTTCCTGTTCGGTGTCGTCCTGCTGATCTTCATCCGCAATAAGCAAATGAAGGTGCCGCACGCGATCCTGGCCGCGCTCTTCGGCTTCATGCTCAACCAGTCCACGGCCGCCAAGCCGATCCAGGACTTCCTCACCCAACTGGCCCAGGCGATCGGCCACATCGGCAGCTGACCCGGTCGTGCGGGCGGTCGACCCCTACTGACCGGCCCGCCGGGCCTGCCACCAGCGGCTGAGCGGGCCGCGCCGGGCCGGCGCGGGAGTCGCGGCGGTCGGCGGCGGCTGCGTCGCGGGCAGCGGACGCTCGGCGGCCCGGGCGAGCTCCAGCACGCCCTGGTCGGCCGTCAGCAGCACGAACAGCCGCGCCCAGCAGAACCGTTCGCCGCGCGGCCAGTCCAGCGCGCCCAGCGCCCGGGAGGCGCCGTGGGCCAGTTCGCCGTTCACCCGGACCTCGGCCACCTCGTCGCCCACCCGGCCGCCGAAGAACACCTTGACGCCGGTCAGCCGGCGATCCGCCAGCTCGGGCGCCAGGGTGTCGGCCAGCGCCGGCAGCAGCTCGCGCTCGCCGAGCCAGCCGGAGAGGTCGGCGCGGCCGAAGCCGAAGACGGTGGCCGGGCTCTGCACCGCGTGCCAGCCGGGCAGCCGCTCGGGGCGCAGGTGGTCGCCGTACTGGCCCTGGCCGTCGAGGAGTTCGACCACGGTGGCCGCGGTGGTGGCCGCCCACATCCGCACCGCGCTGTCGAGCTTCTCCTCCTCGGTGGTGCCCAGGCCCGCCGCGCAGTCCCAGAGCACGGGGGTGTCGGCGCTGCCCAGGCGCAGCACGAAGCCGAGGTCGGCGTGCCCGGCGGCGCCGTCCGCCGCGGGGTGCTCGCGGACCGCCACGGCGGTCGTGCCGGGGCCGCGCAGCAGGGCGCCGTCGACGGTGAACTCCCGTCCGTAGCCCGCCATCTCCCGGATCACCGCGCGCTGGATCACTGCCAGCCGCTGCTCGGGGCCCATGTCGCTCTCCCTCCGAGCCGGCCAGTCAGTCGAGTTGGTCGAGTCCCGGTCGAGTCCTGGTCGAGGACGGGCCGAGGTCCGGCGGCCAACGGTCCGGACATGCGAACGGCCCCGACTCGGGGAGCCGGGGCCGAAGCATCGGAGCGGGCGACGAGAATCGAACTCGCGTGGCTAGTTTGGAAGACTAGGGCTCTACCATTGAGCTACGCCCGCATGCCGCCGTCCCGGTCGTCACCGGTCAGGAGGACGGGCACAGCTTACCTGGTCGGGCCGCCCGCTCGCACACCGCTTTGCGCTCCGCTGCGGAGCCGGGAAATATCGGCGAGCCGCCGATGCCCGGCGTGTACGCTTCCTCTCGCGACAGTGCGGGGTGTGGCGCAGTTTGGTAGCGCGTCCGCTTTGGGAGCGGAAGGCCGTCGGTTCGAATCCGGTCACCCCGACCACGATCGTTGCAGGGTCTCGTCCAGCCGGGCGGGGCCCTGTCGTTGCTTTCCAGGGGCGGTTACCAGGGGCCGGTTACCAGGGGTGCTGGAGAGCAGCACGGTGGTGCCCTGGCGTGCGCCTTTCGTGGTACCGGTAGGATGGGCCGCTGGCGGTAGTCCCTGTGGCATACAGGCCGACCGCCCGGGTGACAGAGCCACGGCCCCTCCTCGCACCGTCGGGGGTGAGCCGCTCGCCGTCCACCCCGATACGGGAGATGCCGCACCAGGTGGCTCATCACCCGTCTGCCCGGTCCGCGACCCTTCGGGGGGCGGCTCGGACCAGACAAGCCGACCGCAAGCCCCATAGGAGACCCCACCGTGAAGAGCGCCGTCGAGACTCTGAACCCGACTCGGGTTCGACTCACCGTCGAGGTGCCCTTCGAGGAGCTCAAGCCCAGCCTCGACGCGGCGTACAAGAAGATCAACCAGCAGGTCTCGGTCCCGGGCTTCCGTAAGGGCAAGATCCCGAACCGCGTCATCGACCAGCGCTTCGGCCGTGCCGCCGTGCTGGAAGAGGCGGTCAACGACGCCCTGCCGCGCTTCTACACGCAGGCCGTCGACGAGGGCAAGATCGAGGTCCTCGGCCAGCCCGACATCACCGACATCGAGGGTGTCGAGCGCCTCGCCGACGGCGGTGACCTCAAGTTCACCGCCGAGGTCGACGTCCGTCCGGAGATCACCCTGCCGGAGTTCGGCGAGATCGAGGTGACCGTCGACCCGATCGTGGTCGAGGACGCCGACATCGACAAGTCCCTGGAGCAGCTGCGCGAGCGCTTCTCCTCGGTCAAGGACGTCGAGCGCGCCGCGGCCGAGGGCGACATCGTCGTCGTCGACCTGGAGGCCAAGGTCGACGGTGAGGTGCCGGAGGACGGCACCGCCACCGGCGTGAGCTACGAGATCGGCTCCGGCCGGCTGCTCGACGGCATCGACGAGGCCGTCATCGGCCTGGAGGCCGGCGGCTCGAAGACCTTCACCACCGAGCTCAAGGGCGGCACCCAGGCCGGCCAGAGCTCCGAGGTGACCGTCACCGTCACCGCCGTCCAGGAGAAGGAGCTCCCCGAGCTCGACGACGAGTTCGCCCAGCTGGCGAGCGAGTTCGACACTCTGGACGAGCTGCGCGAGGACTCCCGCAAGCGCCTTGAGCGCATGAAGGAGTTCGACCAGGCCACCCAGGCCCAGGAGCGCGTGCTGGACGCCCTGCTGGCGAAGATCGAGATCGAGTACCCGGAGAAGCTTCTCAAGGACGAGGTCGAGACCCGCAAGCACAACCTGACGCACCACCAGCTCGAGCCGATGGGGATGACCCTGGAGGCCTACCTGGCCACCCAGGACAAGACCGTCGAGGACTTCGAGACGGAGACCGCGGACCAGGCGAAGAAGGGCATCAAGACCCAGTTCGTGCTGGACGAGATCGTCGCCAAGCACGAGGTCGGCGTCAACCAGGAGGAGCTCACCGAGCACCTCATCCGCCGCGCCGCGGGCTCGGGCATGACCCCGGACCAGTTCGCCCAGCAGATCGTGCAGGGTGGCCAGGTGCCGCTGCTGGTGGGCGAGGTCGCCCGCGGCAAGGCGCTGGCCCTGGTCGTCGAGGACGCCACGGTGCGTGACACCAACGGCGAGGAGATCAACTTCGACGAGGACGAGACGGAGGAGCCGGCCGAGGCCGCCACCACCGCTGAGACCGCCGTCGAGGCCGCTGCCGACGAGGCCGCCGAGACCCCCGCCGACGAGGCCTGAGCAGTCAGCTCGTAGCACCCCTCAGGGCCCGGACGCCGTTGCGGCGCCCGGGCCCTGCGTGCTCTCCCGACCCGCGGGCACCTGCGCTCACAGCGAACAGTTCTGCGTGGGGGATGGTGGCGCCCTGCCTGCGCGTTAGGGTCAACGAAAGCAAGCTTTCAACAGCGCGGGCAGGGCGGCCCGACGCGGCTCCGCGCCCGGGATGCCCGCCCCAGTCCCCGTATATGACGTAGTGACGGTCGAACAAGACGGACCGTCCGAATCGACTGAGCAGGTGGCTAAGTGACGTTCCCGCAGATGCAGATGCCTGGCCTGATGACGCCGCGCGCCGCCGGTGGTGACGTGCTCGGCGGCCTGGGTGACCAGGTCTACAACCGGCTGCTCAACGAGCGGATCATCTTCCTCGGCCAGCAGGTCGACGACGACATCGCCAACAAGATCACCGCGCAGCTGCTGCTCCTGGCCGCCGAGCCGGACCGGGACATCTTCCTCTACATCAACTCCCCCGGCGGCTCGATCACGGCCGGCATGGCGATCTACGACACCATGCAGTACATCAAGAACGACGTGGTCACCATCGCGATGGGCATGGCGGCCTCGATGGGCCAGTTCCTGCTCACCGCCGGCACCCCGGGCAAGCGCTTCGCCCTGCCGAACGCCGAGATCCTGATGCACCAGCCGTCCGCCGGCCTCGGCGGCTCGGCCACCGACATCCGGATCCAGGCCGAGCAGCTGCTGCGCACCAAGCGCCGGATGTCGGAGCTCATCGCGCAGCACACCGGCCAGACCTTCGAGCAGATCACCAAGGACTCCGACCGGGACCGCTGGTTCAGTGCCGAGCAGGCCAAGGAGTACGGCCTGATCGACGCCATCATGCACAGCGCCGCGGACGTCCCCGGCGGCGGCGGCACCGGCGCCGTCTGAGCGCCCGCACCCCGCACCCCAGACACGTCGGAACGCATCCGGAGGACAGACCCGCAATGAACTCTCCCCTCACCCCCAGCGGCGAGTACCTCGGCGCCCGTGCCGAGGGTCGCTACATCGTCCCGCGCTTCGTCGAGCGCACCTCGCAGGGCGTCCGCGAGTACGACCCGTACGCCAAGCTGTTCGAGGAGCGCATCATCTTCCTCGGCTCCCAGGTGGACGACGTCTCGGCGAACGACATCATGGCCCAGCTGCTCTGCCTGGAGTCGATGGACCCGGACCGCGAGATCCAGATGTACATCAACTCGCCTGGTGGCTCCTTCACCGCGCTGACGGCGATCTACGACACCATGCAGTTCGTCAAGCCCGACATCCAGACGGTCTGCATGGGCCAGGCCGCCTCGGCCGCCGCCGTGCTGCTCGCCGCCGGCACCCCCGGCAAGCGGATGGCGCTGCCGAACGCCCGGATCCTGATCCACCAGCCCTACACCGAGACCGGCCGCGGCCAGGTCTCCGACCTGGAGATCCAGGCCAAGGAGATCTTCCGGATGCGCGAGCAGCTGGAGGAGATGCTCTCCAAGCACTCCAACCGCGACCTGGCCACGGTCCGTGACGACATCGAGCGCGACAAGATCCTCACGGCCGAGGAGGCGCTGGAGTACGGCCTGATCGACCAGATCGTCTCCACCCGCAAGACCTCGCTCCTCGGCTGAGACCGACTGCGACCGGTAGCGACCGGGCCCGGGCGGGGCGTACCACGGTGCGCCCCGCCCTCTGAGGCTCTACCGCCCGGTACACCTCTCGGCGGCATCTGTTCGGTATCAATTCGCCCAGGGCGTACGGCAGAGCTGCCGAAGACAGCGGATTCACCGGCTGGGCAGAGTACCGTCGGATACCGGGACCGAACCGCCTAGTTGGCGGCGCCGGTCCACAGCACCAGGCCCCGGACCCCCGCGGGGCCCCTGGCGAAGGGGAAGCACCTCGTGGCACGCATCGGAGACGGTGGCGACCTGCTCAAGTGCTCGTTCTGCGGCAAGTCGCAGAAGCAGGTGAAGAAGCTGATCGCCGGTCCAGGCGTGTACATCTGCGACGAGTGCATCGACCTGTGCAACGAGATCATCGAGGAGGAGCTCGCAGAGACCTCCGAGGTGCGTTTCGAGGAACTCCCGAAGCCGCGCGAGATCTACGAGTTCCTGGACCAGTACGTGGTCGGCCAGGACCTCGCCAAGAAGGCGCTGGCCGTGGCGGTCTACAACCACTACAAGCGGGTCCAGGCGGGCGAGGCGGGGCGCAGCGGCGGCAACGGCCGCGAGGACGCCATCGAGCTGGCCAAGTCCAACATCCTGCTGCTCGGCCCGACCGGTTCGGGCAAGACGCTGCTGGCGCAGACCCTGGCCCGGATGCTGAACGTGCCGTTCGCCATCGCGGACGCCACGGCGCTGACCGAGGCCGGCTACGTCGGCGAGGACGTCGAGAACATCCTGCTCAAGCTGATCCAGGCGGCGGACTACGACGTCAAGAAGGCCGAGACCGGGATCATCTACATCGATGAGATCGACAAGGTCGCTCGTAAGAGTGAGAACCCGTCGATCACCCGGGACGTCTCCGGCGAGGGCGTGCAGCAGGCCCTGCTGAAGATCCTGGAGGGGACCACCGCCTCGGTCCCGCCGCAGGGCGGCCGCAAGCACCCGCACCAGGAGTTCATCCAGATCGACACCACCAACGTGCTGTTCATCGTGGGTGGCGCGTTCTCGGGTCTGGAGCGGATCATCGAGGGCCGGGCCGGCGCCAAGGGCATCGGATTCGCCGCGACCATCCGCTCCAAGCGGGAGACCGAGGCCGCCGACCAGTTCCGCAGCGTGATGCCGGAGGACCTGGTCAAGTTCGGCATGATCCCCGAGTTCATCGGCCGGCTGCCGGTGATCACCAGCGTGCACAACCTCGACCGCGAGGCGCTGCTGCAGATCCTCACCGAGCCGAAGAACGCGCTGATCAAGCAGTACCGCAAGCTCTTCGAACTCGACGGCGTGGAGCTGGAGTTCAGCCAGGACGCGCTGGAGGCGATCGCCGACCAGGCGATCCTGCGGGGCACCGGCGCCCGTGGCCTGCGGGCCATCATGGAGGAGGTGCTGATGTCCGTGATGTACGAGGTCCCCTCGCGTCAGGACGTCGCCCGCGTGGTGGTCACCGAGGACGTGGTCTCCAAGCACGCGATCCCGACCCTGGTCCCGCGCGACATGATCAAGCGCGAGCGCCGCGACAAGAGCGCCTGAGCATCGATCACCGACGACTGAGGGGGCCCGCGCCAAGTGCGCGGGCCCCCTCAGTCGTTGCTGCGGCCGGGACTACTTCGCGACCACCGCGGCGTCCCGGATGGCGCGGCTCTGGGTCGCCGCCTGGTCGACCGAGATCGCGCTGCTGCCGCCGGTGATCGAGATCTTGGCGAAGGTGACCGAGCCGGCCGTCGAGTGGTTGGCCCAGACGCAGACCGGCAGGTTCATCCCGGCGTCGCCGGCCACGCCGCACTGCATCAGACCGCTCGCGTCGTGCGGGTCGTTGGCGTCGACCGTGGCCAGCGGCGTCGACCAGGTCAGGCCGCCGGACTTCGAGAGGCCCGCCTTGAAGGCGGTCATCACGGCGTTCGGGTCCGCGATGGTGCCCCACGAGCCGCCGAGGGTGATGGTGTCGGTCGCGTCGCCGCCCTTGTCGTAGGTGGCGTCGACGCTGCCGTCGATCGCGTTGAACCCGGTGATCTTGTTGGACGGGTCGGCCGGCTTGGTCGACGCGGACTTCTGGGTGTAGCCGCCGGCGAGCGAGGCCGGGGCGGCCAGCTTGTACTGGCCCGCGCTCGCGCTGCCGCTGGCCTTGCCCACCGCCTGGTAGGCCACGAAGCCGCCGCCACCGAGCACCACGGCGCCGATCAGCAGGCCGACGACCAGGCCGCCCTTGCCCTTCTTGGCCGGCGGCGGCTGGTAGCCACCGAACTGCGGCTGCTGGGGGGCGCCGTACTGCGGCGGCTGCTGTCCGTACGCGGGCTGTCCGTAACCCGGCGGGGGCGGCGGCTGCTGCCCGTACGCCGGCTGGCCGTAGCCCTGCTGCGGCGCGCCGTACTGCGGGGGCGGCGGCTGCTGCCCGTAGGTCGGCTGGCCGTAGCCCTGCTGCGGCGGTGCGCCGAACGCCGGCGGCTGCTGGCCGTAGGGCGGCTGTCCGTAGCCCTGCTGCGGATTCTGCGGCTGCTGATCCTGGCCGTACATCTGCTCTGCTGCTCCCCCGCCGCGTCGCGCGGCCTGTGACGTGACTTCACTTGCCCGTTCGACCATGCGCACGAGTACCGGGCACGCTACCGCACGTCCCTGACGGCTGTCCCGGACGGAAGAGAGGAGTCTGTGGGGAGTAAATGGGGAAGAGGGCCGTCCGCGGTTACGTAAACTGTGTGTCGTGACCGACAAGACGAACCAGCGCCCCGCCGACCACGAGTCCGGGGACAACGCGGCAGCACTCCCTACCACCTACGCCCCGGCGGAGGTAGAGGGCGAGCTGTACGAGCGCTGGGTCGAGCGCGGCTACTTCACCGCCGACGCGAAGAGCGACAAGCCTCCGTACACCATCGTCATCCCGCCGCCGAACGTGACCGGTGCGCTGCACCTGGGTCACGCCTTCCAGCACACCCTGATGGACGCCCTGACGCGCCGTAAGCGGATGCAGGGTTACGAGGTGCTCTGGCTGCCGGGCATGGACCACGCCGGCATCGCCACCCAGAACCGCGTCGAGCAGCAGCTCGCCGAGTCCGGCCTCTCCCGCCACGACCTGGGCCGCGAGGCCTTCGTCGAGAAGGTCTGGGAGTGGAAGGAGAACTACGGTGGCCAGATCCTCGGCCAGATGCGCCGCCTGGGCGACGGCGTCGACTGGTCGCGCGAGCGGTTCACCATGGACGAGGGCCTGTCGCAGGCCGTCCAGACCATCTTCAAGAAGCTCTTCGACGACGGCCTGATCTACCGCGCCGAGCGCATCATCAACTGGTGCCCGCGCTGCCTCACCGCGCTCTCGGACATCGAGGTCGAGCACGAGGACGAGGCCGGTGAGCTGGTCTCGATCCGCTACGGCGACGGCGACGAGTCGATCGTGGTGGCCACCACCCGGGCCGAGACGCTGCTCGGCGACACCGCCGTGGCCGTCCACCCCGACGACGAGCGCTACGCCCACCTGGTCGGCCGCACCATCGCGCTGCCGCTGACGGACCGCCGCATCCCGGTGGTCGCCGACACCCACGTCGACCCGGAGTTCGGCACCGGCGCGGTCAAGGTGACACCCGCGCACGACCCCAACGACTTCGCGATCGGCCAGCGCCACGGCCTGCCCAACCTGACCGTGATGGACGAGCGCGGTGTGATCACCGTGCACGGCCCGTTCCTCGGCCTGGACCGGCACGACGCCCGCGCGGCCGTCGTCGGCGCGCTGCGCGAGCAGGGCCGGATCGTCGCCGAGAAGCGCCCGTACATGCACGCGGTGGGCCACTGCTCGCGCTGCCACACCATCGTCGAGCCGCGGCTCTCGCTGCAGTGGTGGGTCAACGTCGCGCCGCTGGCGCAGGCGGCCGGCGAGGCGGTGCGCGACGGCCGGGTGCAGATCCACCCGAAGGAGCTGGAGGGCCGCTACTTCAGCTGGGTCGACAACATGCACGACTGGTGCATCTCGCGCCAGCTCTGGTGGGGCCACCGGATCCCGGTCTGGTACGGCCCGGACGGCGAGGTCATCTGCGTCGGCCCCGACGAGCAGCCGCCCACCGGCGAGGGCTGGCACCAGGACCCGGACGTGCTGGACACCTGGTTCTCCAGCGGCCTGTGGCCGTTCTCCACGCTGGGCTGGCCGGAGCAGACCCCGGATCTGGCGAAGTTCTACCCGACCGACGTGCTGCTCACCGGCCACGACATCATCTTCTTCTGGGTCGCCCGGATGATGATGTTCGGCCTCTACGCGATGGACGGCCAGGCGCCGTTCCACACCATCGCGCTGACCGGCCTGGTCCGCGACCAGTTCGGCAAGAAGATGTCCAAGTCCTCGGGCACCGCGGTGGACCCGCTGGACTGGATGAACGAGTACGGCGCCGACGCCGTCCGCTTCACGCTGGCCCGCGGCGCCAACCCGGGCGCCGACGTGCCGATCGGCGAGGACTGGGTCCAGGGCTCGCGCAACTTCTGCAACAAGATCTGGAACGCCACCCGCTTCGCCCTGATGAACGGCGCCACGGTGGAGGGCCCGCTGCCGGCGCCCGAGGAGATGACGGCGGTCGACCGCTGGATCCTCTCCCGCCTGCAGGCGACCATCACCGAGGTCGACGCGCTCTACGACGACTACCAGTTCGCCAAGCTGTCGGACACCCTGTTCCACTACGCCTGGGACGAGGTCTTCGACTGGTACGTCGAGCTCTCCAAGACCACCCTGGCCAAGGGCGGCCCGCAGGCCGACGCCGCTCGCCGGGTGCTCGGCGAGGTCCTGGAGGTCACGCTGCGGCTGCTGCACCCGGTGGTCCCGTTCGTCACCGACACGCTGTGGACCACGCTCACCGGCGCCGAGTCGCTGGTCGTCACCGATTGGCCGGTGGCCGACGACACCCGTCGGGACGCCGCCGCCGAGGCCGAGATCGCCACGCTCCAGCAGGTGGTCACCGAGGTCCGCCGGTTCCGCTCCGACCAGGGCCTCAAGCCGGGCCAGAAGGTGCCGGCCACCCTGGAGTTGGCGGGCACCGTGCTGGTCGCGCACGAGGACGCGATCCGCTCGCTGCTGCGGCTGACCGCTCCCGAGGACGGCTTCGCGGCCACCGCCTCGCTGCCGGTCGCCGGTGCCACGGTCGCGCTCGACCTCTCCGGCACCATCGACGTGCCGGCCGAGCGCAAGCGCCTGCAGAAGGACCTCGCGGTCGCCGAGAAGGAGAAGGCCCAGACGGCCGCCAAGCTCGGCAACGAGGGCTTCCTGGCCAAGGCCCCGGACGACGTGGTCGTGAAGATCCGCGCCCGCCAGGCCGCCGCCGAGGCCGACATCGAGCGGATCACCGCCCAGCTGGCCGCGCTGCCGCAGGGCTGAGCCGTCCGGTACCCCGCGGGCCGGTCCTGTTTCAGGGCCGGTCCGCCGCGGTCACCTCGACCGCGTAGTCGCACAGGGCACCGCGGTTGGCCCGGCCGGTCTTCGCCAGCAGGCTCGCCACGTGCTTCTCCACGGTCCGCGGCGAGATGTAGAGGCGCCCGGCGATCTCCTGGTTGCCCAGCCGGGAGGCGATCAGCAGGAACACCTCGTACTCCCGGACGGTCAGACCCTGCCGGCGCAGGCCGGCCGGCACCCCGTCGGAGCCGCTGCGCCGCTGCGGCACGGTGGCCCCGGCCCGGCGCAGCAGGTCCCGGCAGGCGCTGGCGACGGCGGGTACGGCGGCGCCGTGGAAGTACTCCTCGGCGGTGCGCAGCCATGGCACCGGTTCGCCCCAGCCGTCGGCCAACGCGGCCTCGGCCACCAGGCGCAGGCCCAGATGGCGGGCCATCAGGAACGGCGCCGCCGCCTCCCGGGCCTCGGCGACGGCCCGCAGAGCCTGCTCGGGGCGTCCGGCCCTGCCCTCGTGCACGGCGTGTGCCAGCCGCTCGAACTGCCGGTTCCAGAGCAGCCCGGCGCCGGGGTCGGCGGCGATCGCGGCATGCTCGGCCGGCTCGGCCAGGCCCTCGATCGCGCGCAGCAGCGGGCGCAGCCCGTAGTGGCCGTTGAGGTAGAAGACGGTCGGGTGGTCCCGCTCCCAGGCGAGCGCGCTGTCCAGTTCGGCGAGCGCGCGGGTCCGATCCTCCTCGAGCACCGCGCAGATCGCCCGGCAGGTGCCCAGCGCCAGCGGGAGTTGGAGCGAGTGCTCGCCGTCCCAGCGCTGGAACTCGGCCAGCTCCTGCTCCATCTCCCGGCGGCGGCCCTGATGGGCGGCGAGCGCGGCCCGGGTGAGCAGCACGAACTGGTGGTTGTCGACGTTGCGCAGCCGGGCGGTGGCCGGCGCGGTGCGGTCGGTCAGCTCGCGGGCCGTCCCGTAGGCGCCGCGCAGCACGGCCTGCATGGCCATCGTCGCCTCGGCGGTGTGCATCAGGGCGAGCGCGCCCAGGTCCAGCGCGGCGCGGTGCGCGCGCTCCAGCTGGGTCGAGGAGCCGCTGCGCATGAACTCGTTGGCGCCCAGCCGCAGCAGGGCGTCCACCTGCCAGGTGGTCAGCTGGTGCCGGCCGGCCAGCGCGAGGATCCGCTCCAGGTGTGCGTCGGCCCGGTCGAAGCCGTGCCTGCGCTCCAGTAGGGCCAGCAACTGCCATGCCTGGCAGGCGACTTCGGGCAGGTCGGCGGCCTCGGCGGCGAGCGCGGCGCGGCGCGCCAGTGCCGCGGCCTGCTCGGTGCGCTGCTCGCCGTCCGCGCCGGCCCGGCCGCTCTCCGGCCGCGCGACCAGCAGCAGATGCGCCTCGACGACATCGATCGCCGGGGTGTGCGCCGCGCTGTCGAAGCGCCCGAGCAGGCCACGGACGAACGCCACCCGGGCCGCCGCCTCCTCGGGCCGCAGGGCGGTGACCGCGGCCCAGGCCAGCCTGGTGTGCAGGGCGGCGGACCGGGCGTCGTCCAGCGCGCCGGGGCCGGTCAGCGGGAGCGTCTCGACCAGCGCGAGGGCACGGTCCAGTCGGCCGGTCTCGATCAGCGTGTAGACCAGCCGCTCCAGCACCGAGGCGGCGTCCTCGGTGGCCGTCGACCCGGCCATCAGCTCATGGGCGCGCTCCAGCAGGGCGACCGCGGAGTTGACCGCACCGCCGTCCAGCGCGGCCCGGCCGGCCTCGGCGAAGAGCAGCCCGGCCGTCGGGGCGTCGCCGGCGGCCAGCCGCAGCACCGCGACCCGCTGGCACCAGTCGCCGGGCAGTCCGGGGTGGGCGCGTTCGATCGCGTCGGCCGCCCGCTGGGCGATCGCGGCCCGCTCCATCGGCAGCAGCCCGGCCAGCAGCGCCTCGGTGGTCAGCGCGTGCCGGAACTCGTAGGAGTCGGCCACCGGCCCGCTGGGCGAGATCAGCTGGGCGTCGATGCCGGCCCGCAGGTGGACCAGCAGGCTGCGGTCATCCAGGCCGGTCACCAGCTGCAGGACGGGCAGCGCGAAGCGTCGGCCCAGCACGGCTGCGGCGTACAGGAGTTCACGATCGGCCGGGCCGAGCCGGGCGACCCGCTGGGCGACGCTGTGCACCACCGTGGTCGGCACGTCGATGGCGAGGTCGCCGCAGACCCGCCAGCCGCCGGCGTCGCCGCGCAGCACGTTCGCGGTGACCATCCCGGCGAGCAGCTCCTCGACGACAAACGGGTTGCCCTCGGAGTCCTTGAGCAGCTGATCGGTGACCTGCCGGGGGAGTTGGCCGTCCTCCGCGCTGAGACAGGACTCGGCCAGCAACCGCACCTCGTCGGGGCCCAGCGGGTGCAGCTCGGTCAGGGTGGCGGACCGGCGCCGGCCGGCCTCCCGGGCCAGGTCGCCGGCCGGCCCGCTCTGCGAGCGCAGCGTGGCCAGCAGGAAGACCGGCAGCCCGGTCAGATTGTCGACCAGGTACTCGACCACGGCGAGCGTCTCGGCGTCCGCGTCGTGCAGGTCCTCGACGACCAGCAGGCAGCCCGGCTCCCCGCCGCCGCTACCGCCGCCGGCCCGGCCGACCGAGGCCAGCAGCCGCAGCACGGCCTCGGCCGTCTCGACCAGCGAGATGCCGGCCGGGGACGGCGCGGCGCCCCGCCACTCCGGCACCAGCTCCGCCAACGCGGGCCGGTAGGGCGCGAGTTCCGGATCCTGCGGCAGGCCGCCGATCCGGAAGAGCGAGAGCAGGGCCTCCGCGACCGGGCGGAACGGCATGGTGGCGCCCGTGGTGCTACCGCGACCGCGGAGCACCGCCATGCCGTCAGCGAACGCCCGGAACGCGCAGGCGGAAGCCAGCCGCGACTTCCCGATGCCCGCGTCGCCGAGCAGGAAGACCGCCCGGCCCTCGCCCAGCCGGGCGCCGGCCAGGCCCGCATCGAGGAGCGCGAGCTCATCGTCGCGCCCGACCAGCACCGGCGATGTGATGAGCATGGCCGGAGGCTATCGTCCGGAAACCGGATACGCCATGGGCCGGGAGCCGGGCGTTCAGTGGGACGTGACGCTCGTCACGGTCATGTGTCCCACCGGCACGGCCATCGCGATGGCCGCCCCGTAGAGGCCGGCCAGCAGGACGGCTCGCCGCACCGATCGCGGCCTGCCGCCGGTGCTGATCTCGCCCGCGGGGTGGTCGGTGACCGAGCCCTCCCGGGCCTCGGGGTCCTTCCAGGACCTGACCAGCTCGTCGTTGTCCATGCACGTCCTCCATTCGATGGGATCGCGGGCGGGGTCGTGCCGCGATTCCGGGTCAAGACCGACTGGCGTTCGGTGGCTGCAGAAGCAGCACCGAAGGTATCCGGGAGCCGAAACCGAGCCGGAGCAGTCCGTGCCCGATGCCGGCCAGGCCATTGAGCAGCCCGGGGTTGCTCACCCCGCCAGGGGTGCCGCAGCGCGGGCCGAACCGGTCGAGCGAGGCCAGCAGTGCGCCGGCCCGCGCGACCGCGGGCCCGGCCAGGACGCCACCCGAGGCGGTCAACAGCAGTTCAAGACTGCCCAGTTCTCCGTGGCACAAGCTGTGATTGGGCAGCGGACCCTGGCCGGCAACTCTGGCCACCGCCCACGCAAGCCGGTCGGCGAGCGCCGGGTCCGCCGCAGCCGCGCCGCTGTCGGCCAGCGCCAGCGCGGTGCCGGTCAGCCCGCGGCACCAACTGGTGTCCGCCGTCAGGTCGTTCAGCGGTCGGCGGGTGCTCGGCCGGCTCAGCCGGCGCAGACCGGCCTCGGCGTACGACGCTCCGCCGCCGGCGGCCGCGAAGCGCAGCAGCGCCCAGCCGATCCCGGCCGCGCCGTCGGCGAAGCCGCCCGCCGCCGGCTCCTCGGCCGACCGGGCGACCAGCTGCCGGGCGCAGCGGGCGGCGGCGTCGGCGGCCTGCGCGAGCCCGGTCGCCCGGTGCACCGCGAGCATGGCCGCCAGGCAGCCGGCCAGGCCGGTCAGCACGCCCGCGTCCGGCTGCTCGCCCGTCACCTGCTCGGCGCTCAACGCGAGGCCGGTCAGCCGGACGGCCTCGGCGGCCCAGTCGGCGAGCTCCCGGTCGGCCAGCAGGACGGACAGGTGGCTGAGCGCGTAGGCGATGCCGCCAAGGCCCTCGAAGCCGCCGCAGCCGACCGCCGCCAGGGGCTCCGGGTGCGCGGCGAGCATGGCCAGCACCTCGGGGACCGGCCGCAGCGCCCGGCGGGCCACCGCCGCGTAGCGCTCGGTGCCGGTGAGGTCGGCGAGTTGGGCCAGGAACAGCGCCGTCCCGCAGTAGCCGCCGGCCAGCCCGGCGCCCTGCGGCAGGATCGCCCAGTGCTGCTCCTCGACGGCTTCCAGGGTCAGCCAGTTGGCCCGTCGGCGGTCGTCGTGGGCGCCGGCCAGGATCTGGTCGGCGATGCCGCACGCGGCGGCCAGCAGATGATCGGGGTCGGGGACGACCGTCTCCCGGCGGCCCGGCAGCGGCGTCCCGGTCCGGTGGCCCGCGTCGGTGGTGCGGGTGGCCAGTGCGGCCCGGATGATCCACTCCTGGTCGTAGCGGTCGGTGCGGCCCATCTCGCCCAGCCGGCGGTGCACCCGGTCCAGGCCGTTCTCGGCGTAGGCGGCCTCGACGGGCCGGCCACCGATGCTCGGGGTGCGCGCGGCCGGGTGGCCGGCCAGCAGCGGGATGTCGCCCGCCCACAGCTCGTCCAGCTCGGCGGGGACCAGCGGCCAGCGGGCCGGATCGCCGGCCGACTCGCGCCACAGCAGGTCGAGCAGCCGGTCCCGGTCGAGCGCGTCGCGCAGCACGTCGGGGTGGGTCGACTCGTCGAGCAGCATCGCGTAGAGCTGGGTGTTGCGGGCCACCACCCGGGTGCGGTCGGTTGTGAAGCGGCTCAGCAGCCCGTCCGGGCCGGTCAGTTCGGCGCGGTGGGTGGTGATCGTGTCGTAGCCGGCCCGGAACCCGGCGAGCAGCGACTCGGTGTGGGCGGCCGGGTCCGCGTCCTGCCCGCCGAGGCGCGGGCGGTTGTCGGATCCGCTGAAGACCGCGGGCCGGCGCACCAGCAGCATCTCGTCGGTGGCCGGCGCCGCCCAGCCCACGGCGTCCACCGGCAGCGGCGCGCCCTTGTCCCCGCCGAGTGCGGAGACGTCCCAGCTGCCGCGGTCGCCGATCAGCAGGTGCGGCAGCAGCGAGATCCGGTACACCGAGGAGTCCAACGCCCGCAGGGCCGGGTCGCCGACCAGCCGGCCGGGCAGCGCGAGAGCCGGGTGGAAGAGGGTCTCCAGGTCCACCAGGACCGGCTGGTCGGCGCAGGCCACCAGGTTCTCGAAGTGGATGTCGGTGCCGCCCAGTGTGTGCAGCAGGGCGAGCAGCGCGCCCAGCCGGTGGTAGAAGCGGTCGACCTCGGCGAGCTGTCCGCAGGGCCCGGCCGTGACGAACTCCACCCAGCCGTAGCCGGGGCGCTCCAGCACCGCCAGGGTTCGCAGGCCCAGCTCGGGCAGCCTGGCGTTGAGCCATCGGACGGTGTCGTTGAAGTGCTGGTGCACGTCCAGCGGCCGCGGCTTGTAGACCAGCCGGGCGCCGGACTCGAAGCCGAGCAGCGCCACCGCCCGGCCGCGCTGGTGGCTGTCCCCGGCGCCGGGGTCGACCACGGTCAGCCGCCCGGGGTCACCGCCGCCGCCCGCGCCGAGCAGCTGCGCGACGCTGCCCCGGTCCGCGCCCAGCCGGGTCAGCAGCTCGGCCCAGGCGTCCACCGCGTCCTGGCAGGACTGCGCCAGCAGCCGGGCCAGGACGGCGTACTCGGTGAGCAGCGCGGTCAGCCCGGAGCGCTCCGAGCTCTGCCGGACGAAGTCGGCGAAGCGCTCCTCGGAGGTCTCCCCGGCCAGCCGCCCGGTCACCCGCATGACGTTGAGTTCGAGCACCAGGGTGCGCCGGGCGAGGCGCACCAGTGCCTGGGCCAGCCGCCGGGTGAAGCAGGCCCGGATCGCGGCGAGGTCGGCGAAGCGCTCGGCCCCGGCGCCGCGGGCGGCGGCGAGCAGCCGGTCGGCGGCCTCCTCGGTGAACGGCGCCAGGATCGCGGCGAAGCCCTGGTCCCAGCTCTGGTGAGGCGTCGGGGCGGGCACCCGGGTCGGTGCCGCGGCCAGCACCCGGTCGGCCGCGCGCGCCCAGTCGGGCGCCTCGATCCGCGCCGCCAGCGCCGCCGGCTCCTCGTCGAGCAGGGCGCGCAGCCCGTCCTCGACCAGGCCGGCCTCGGCCAACCGGGCCTCGAACAGGCCGTCGACGGCGGCGAAGTCCGCCCGCCAGCGCTCCAGCCGGCGGTCCGCCCGGCGGTCCCCGGCCGGCAGGTCGGCCGGCGGTTGGCCGAGGCGTTCGGTCAGCGTCACGCCCTGGATCCACCAGGGCAGCTCCTGCTCCCGGTCACTGGTGGCCGCCCCCGCGTAGTTCATGGTCGAGAGGATGCCACCGATGGGACGCGCGGACATGGGGGTCGGCCCCCATGTTCCGTCCGCCGCGCGGCCGGTGTGCGGCCGGTGAACATGCGGTGCACAGAATCTGGGGGCCGCACCCCATGGGAAGGCCGTCGTCGGGGATCCAAGCTCGACCTATGAATCCAAACGTGGCAGCGGTGGGGATCAACGTGCTGGGGCCGGTCGAGGCGAGGGTCCGCGGCACCCGGGCGGCACTCGGCGGTCGGCGGCCCAAGGCCGTGCTGGTGGCTCTGCTGCTGGCGCACGGCGGCCTGGTCGGCGAGGACCAGATCATCGACGCGGTCTGGGAGGACCAGCCGCCGGACAAGCCGCGCCAGACCCTGCACACCTATGTCGCCGATCTGCGGCGCGCCCTGGAGCCGCAGCGCCGGGCCCGCGAGCAGTCCACCGTCCTGGTGCGGCACGCCGCGGGCTACGCGCTGGCCGTCGAGCCCGAGGCGGTGGACACCCACCGCTTCACCGCGCTGGTCGGGCAGGCCGCCGCCGCGGCCGGCGCCGAGCGGCCGGCCGAGGCGCTGGCCTGCGCGGACCGAGCGCTCGCGCTGTGGGCGGGACCGCCGTTCGCCGAGCTGGCCGACGCCCGCTTCGTGCGCGCCGAGATCTCCCGGTTGGAGGAGTGGCGCTCGCTGGCCCGCGAGCTGCGGGTCGCCGCCTGCCTGGCGCTCGGCGACCACCGGCTCACCCTGGTGGAGACCGAGGCACTGACCACCGACTACCCGCTGCGCGAGTCGGGGTGGGCGCTGCGGACGCTGGCGCTGTACCGCTGCGGCCGCCAGGCCGAGGCGCTCGCCACGCTGCGGGCCGCCCGCCGGGTGCTGCGCGAGGAGCTCGGGGTGGATCCCGGGCCGGACCTGGCGACCCTCACCGGTCGGGTCCTCGCGCACGACCCCGCCTTGCGCTGGCAGGCCTGACGGTCGCTCAGCACGGCAGCAGCCCGTCGACAACGAAGTCGAAGTTGGTCCGCAGCCCCGGGCGGGCCTTGCGCAGCCGGTCCAGGAAGAGCGCGACGCCGATCGAGCCGGTGGCGTAGTCGGTGCTCTCGCGCAGCGCCTGCTCGCCGGGGAACACCACGCCCTCGGCCCGGTCGATCCGGCTCAGCAGCACGCCCTGGGCCACCCGCCGCGCCTCGGCGAACCAGCGCTCCTCGCCGAGGAGTTCACCGGCGTCGAGCAGCACGTTCCCGAGGCCGGAGAGGCCGTGGAAGAGCTGCGGGGAGAGGCTGTACTTGCGCGCCGAGTCGGCCAGCAGCTCCGGGATCAGCGCGGCCAACTCCGGCTCCGGGCGCACCGCGTGGTAGCGCAGCACGGTGGTGCTGACGCCGGCGGTGCCCTCGTCCCGGTAACTCTCCAACCGGGTGCCCTGGCGCAGGTCGAACGCGAGTGCGGCTCGGCCCAGTTCGTACCAGCGCTCCTCGCCGGTGGCCAGCTGCAGGTAGAGCAGGAAGAGCGCGATCCCGGCGGCGCCGTGTCCGTAGCCGACCCGGATCAGCGGCTCCGAGCCCGGCCCGCCCGGCTCGGCCCAGTGGGCGCCGAACGCGTCGCGCACGCAGCCGGCCGCGAGCGCCTCGCCGGCCGCACGCGCGTCCTCCAGCAGCCGCTGCGCGCCCTGGCGGTGCCACAGTCGCAGGCAGGCCATCCCGTAGCCGGCCGTGCCGTGCAGGATGCCCGGCACGGCGAACCGCAGCGGGTGCTCGCGGGTGCGCTCCAGCAGGCCCAACGCGGCCTCGGGGTGGCCGAGCTCGTCCAGCGCCCAGGCGATGCCGGCCTGTCCGAGGTAGAGCCCGGCGGGGTAGTCGGCGGGGTTGACGTCGCGGGCCATCGCCCAGCCGAGCTGGGTCGGCGGGACGCTGCCGCGCAGCCGGTGCAGGCCGTAGAGCACGCCCATCGCGCCGTGGGCGATCGAGAGCGGGTTGGTCTCGAACACCAGCGCGTCGGCCGGGTAGAGCCGGTCCTCGCGCTGCGGGTCGGCGACCGCCACCGCGTACTCGGCCACCTTCCCGGTGACCTCCGCCAGGTCGGCGTCCCGCAGGCCCGGCACCTTCCGCGGGTCGCCGTAGTGCTCCTCGGCCGGCAGCGCGAGCGGCACCGGTACGGACCACGACGGGTGGTCCTCGAACGGCAGGCTGTCGATCCGCTTGAGCACCTCCGCACCGCTCATGGGGGTGTCCTCGGTGGTCAGGTCCTCGATCAGGTCGACCAGTTCGGCGGGCAGCGCCAGGTCGTGCGCCAGTTCGGCCAGGAAGCGGGAGAACGCGGGCCGGTAGAAGCCGGTGGTGTTGTTGACCGCCAGTACCGAGCTGAAGATCAGCGCGCCGAGCGCGTGCCAGTCGCCCGCCCGGTCGTACTGCCCGGTCGCCACCAGACGCGGGCTGGCCACGCCCACCGTGTACACGCCCAAGTGCTCGTCCACGCCCTCGCGTACGCCGCTCTCCAGGTCGATGATCCTGGCCGTGCCGGTCTGCGGGTCGACGAGGACATCGGTGGAGGACAGGTCGCCCAGCAGGATGCCGCGCTCGTGTGCCGCCGCCACCGCCTGCGCGAGCTGCCGCCACAGTCCGCGCAGGCGCAGGTAGTGGGCGCGCAGCGACTCGGGTGCCAGGTCGAGCGTGCCGACCGGGTTGCTCTCGCCGCAGTACCGGCTGAAGTGCGGCCCCGCCAGCTTCTCCTGGACCAGGAACGCATGGTCCCGCTCGCGGAAGAAGTCGACCGGGCGCACGAAGTGCCCGGTGCCGGCGAGCTCGCCGAGCAGCCGGTACTCCTTCTCCAGGACGTCGATCGCCGGCCGGCCGGGGTTTCCCACCGTCACCCCCGGGCGGGCCTCCTTGACCACCACGTCCTGACCGGTGAGCGCGTCGGTGGCCAGGTACACCCCGCCGCGGTTGCCGAGGCTCAGCGTGGTGTGCGGGCTGTAGCGGCCGTTCAGCGGCGCGTCCGGCTCCGAAGTCTGCGGCGGGAACGGGTCGGTGGCCCCACTCGGCGTGATCATCGGACTGCGCATGCCGTCCGGCTCGAGCTGCGAGAGCGCGGCGCAGCCGCCGTAGCGGTAGGAGACCGCGGTCGAGCCGGGCCAGCGCCGGTCGGAGCGGACGGCCGGACCGGTCCGGCCCTCCAGCGCGGTGGCGAGCGCGGCGCCGACGGCGTGGAACTGCCCCTCGTCGACCGGGTGGACGGTGATGAACTCGCCGTTGCTGCGGGTCAGCCGCACCGAGAACGGGTCGATCAGGAACCCGAACGGCGTCCGGGCGCCGAGCAGCACGGGCAGCGCCAGCCGCAGCACTTCGGTGCTCTCCTCGCCCAGCGCGGTGACGTTCAACGTCCAGCCCTGGGCCGGGGTGTCGACCCCGGGCGGCTGGGCCATGAGCCACAGCCCGCGCCGCCGGGTGCTCCACCCGTCCGGCACCGCGGACCGGAACACCGCGAGGTGGTCGTCGCAGGGCAGGTAGCGGCTGGACGTCTCGTACCAGCGCCGGTCGACGTGCGTGTAGGACTGGCGGGACTCCCAGGAGAGCATCGGCGGATCCGTTCAGGTCGGCGAGCCGGACGCGTGGTTGCCGGGGAGCAGTAGCGAAACACCGGCCACTGGGTAACCACTGAGAAGCCACTGAGTGGCCATCTCGCCGATAGGGAACGGAATTCGGTGATGTTCGTGCCAAACCGACTGACCGGGTGAATCCCGCTTTCCATTCTTTGCTTCCCGCGACCGGCCCGGTCCGGTGACCTGGGAAGGTAGGCCGTATACGGTGTCCTGAGTTTCGGGTGCAGGCAGCGGTGATGGGAAGGCAGGGCATGGTGACAGTGCACAAGTTGGCCGGCGAACTTCCTGCGCAGCGAGTGGAGGAGGCCAAGGGGCAGGCCGCGACATTGTTGCTGGCCTTCCGGCACGGCAATCAACTCGCCTTCGACGACGCCTTGGAGCGGATCCTGGGGGATCGCTCCGAGCGTGAAGTCGTCACGCTGCTGGTCTGGGTCGCGGCCGAGGCAGTGCGCAAGGCCTACGCGCCGGAGGTCGGCGACAAGGTGCTGCGCACGCTCGCCCGGCGCGCCCCGGCCGGGCCGATCGGGGTGGCGGTGGACGAGGAGTCCGCCGACGCGGCCCGGTTGATCGAGGCGGTCCAGTGCGGAGAAGTCGCCACGGTAAGGGAGTTGGTGGCCGCCACCGCCGACACCACCTTCCTGCTGGG
Source organism: Kitasatospora sp. MAP12-44 (assembly GCF_029892095.1). NCBI lineage: Bacteria > Bacillati > Actinomycetota > Actinomycetes > Kitasatosporales > Streptomycetaceae > Kitasatospora > Kitasatospora sp. MAP12-44. Next base: position 2,901,093 of record NZ_JARZAE010000004.1, on the reverse strand, counting down.
CGGACTGCTGCAGGGTGTGGCGATGATGCTGCCACTCCTTCCCGAGGAGGATGTCCAGGATGTGGTGGCCGAGTTGAGAGCGCGCCAGTCGGGTCTTCCGGTCGAGCTGGCGGCCGGCTACTGAGCGCTCGGCGCTTTTGGATCCGCCGATAAGGGCCGGATATCCGCCTTTCATAAGTCTTTGCCAGTTCGTTACCGCGATGCTGTCTTTGCCGGGCGGCTGACCCACCCGGCCGCCCGGTCGCCTGCCGGACCCCGGCCACTCCGTAGACTGGTGCGCGTGAGCAGCAGCGCCGGGCAGAACCCGTACACCGTCCGCCCCAACAGCGAGGACCCCGCCGAACAGCCGGTGGGCCTTGGCGACATCGAGGCCGAGCTGGCCAAGCGCTGGCCCGAGAACAAACTCGAACCCTCGCTCGACCGGATCGCCGCGCTGATGGATCTCCTGGGCCAGCCCCAGCGGGCCTACCCCGCGATCCACATCACCGGCACCAACGGCAAGACCTCCACGGCCCGGATGGTGGAGCAGCTGCTGAACGCCTTCGAGCTGCGCACCGGCCGCTACACCAGCCCGCACGTCGAGTCGGTGACCGAGCGGATCAGCCTGGACGGCCAGCCGATCAGCGTCGAGCGCTTCGTGGAGACCTACCGCGACATCGAGCCCTACATCCGGATGGTCGACGAGACCCAGCCGATCCCGCTCTCCTTCTTCGAGGTGCTGACCGGCATGGCGTACGCGGCCTTCGCCGACGCCCCGGTGGACGTCGCGGTGGTCGAGGTCGGGATGGGCGGCAGCTGGGACGCCACCAACGTGCTGGACGGCTCGGTCGCGGTGATCACCCCGATCTCGCTGGACCACACCGACAAGCTCGGCAACACCACCGGCGAGATCGCCGTGGAGAAGGCCGGCATCATCAAGCAGGGCGCCATCGCGGTGGTCTCCCAGCAGCCGCTGGACGCCGCGAAGACGATCCTCGCGCACGCCGTACGCGTGGACGCCACGGTGGCCCGCGAGGGCATGGAGTTCGGCGTGCTGAACCGCGAGGTCGCGGTCGGCGGGCAGCTGGTGACGCTGCGCGGCCTCGGTGGCACCGAGTACTCGGACATCTTCCTTCCGCTGCACGGCGAGCACCAGGCGCACAACGCGGCGCTGGCGCTGGCCGCGGTCGAGGCCTTCTTCGGCATCGGCGCGGCCCGCCAGGGCGGCCTGGACCTCGACAAGGTGCGCGGCGCGCTCTCCACGGTGAGCTCCCCGGGCCGCCTGGAGGTCGTCCGGCGCAGCCCCACCATCGTGCTGGACGCCGCGCACAACCCGGCCGGCGCCCAGGTGACGGCGGCCGCGATCACCGAGGCCTTCGCCTTCACCCGGCTGGTCGGCGTGATCGGCACCAGCGGCGACAAGGACGTCACCGGCCTGCTGGAGGCCTTCGAGCCGATCCTGAACGAGATCGTGGTCACCCAGAACTCCACCCACCGCGCGATGCCGGTGGACGCGCTGGCCGCCCAGGCGGTGGAGGTCTTCGGTGAGGACCGGGTCCAGGTCGAGACCAACCTGGACGACGCGATCGAGGCGGCCGTCACCCTGGCCGAGGAGAGCGGCGACCTGATCGGCGCCGGAGTCCTGATCACCGGCTCGGTGATCACCGTCGGTGAGGCCCGTCTGCTGCTCGGCCGGAGGCGATGACCGATGCGTATCCTCTGCTCCTCCACCCTGATCGGCGAGGTCCTGCTGATCATGTTCGCGGCCCTGGTCGCGATGCAGCTCTCCAGCGTCCCCGCCGCCACCATCTGGACGGTCAGCGGCATCGCGATGCTGCTCTGCGTCCTGCTCTGCGGCATGATCACCCGCCCGGGTGCGGTCGCGGTGGGCTGGGCGCTGCAGCTCGGCCTGATCGCCAGCGGCATCGTGCTGCCGACCATGTACGGCCTCGGCCTGGTCTTCGCGGGCCTGTGGTGGTGCTCGGTGCACTACGGCCGCCGGATCGACGTCCTCAAGGCCGAGCGCGCCGCTCACGCAAGGTAGCCTTCGCGCAAGTGGCATACACCATGCCGACCCGAAACCACTGGAGCCGTACCGTGTCCCAGCGCACTCTCGTCCTGCTCAAGCCCGACGCCGTCCAGCGCGGCCTGGCCGGCGAGATCATCAGCCGGATCGAGCGCAAGGCCGGCTGGCGGCTGACCGCCGTCGAGCTGCGCACCTTCGACCGCGCGACGCTGGAGACCCACTACGCCGAGCACCTGGGCCGGCCGTTCTACGAGCCGCTGCTCGAGTTCATGACCTCCGGCCCGTCGATCGCGCTGATCGTCGAGGGCGAGAACGTGATCCCGGGCATCCGCGCGCTGGCCGGAGCCACCGACCCGCTGGTCGCCGGCGCCGGCACGATCCGCGGCGACTACGCGACGATCACCCGCGAGAACCTGATCCACGCCTCCGACTCCGAGGCGTCCGCCGAGCGCGAGATCAAGATCTTCTTCCCCTCGCACGCCTGATCACCGCCTGACGGAGGGTGAGCCGGGGCGCCGAGCGCGCCTCGGCTCAGCCAACCGTGGGAATTTGATCCTCAAATATGGAACTCGGTGCGCCGACACGGCGTCCCAATCCCGGAAGAACCCTGGCCGCCGCGCAGAATGGACCGCAGTCCTTGCGCGGGTCGGCATGCCGGACCCCACCACCGCGAGCCCAGCCCGCGAGGCGCACTCCCCGCCCATGACATCCAGTTCGGGAAGGCATTCCACACTCCATGGCCAACAATCTGTCGTTCATGGGCCGTGACCTGGCGATCGACCTGGGCACTGCCAACACGCTGGTGTACGTCAGGGGCAAGGGGATCGTCCTGAACGAACCGTCGGTCGTCGCGGTCAACACCAACACCGGCGGGATCCTCGCGGTCGGCTCCGAGGCGAAGAAGATGATCGGGCGCACGCCCGGCAACATCATCGCGATCCGGCCCCTCAAGGACGGCGTGATCGCCGACTTCGAGATCACCCAGCGGATGCTGCGCTACTTCATCCAGAAGATCCACCGCCGCCGCTACCTCGCGCGTCCGCGGGTCGTGGTCTGTGTGCCCAGCGGCATCACCGGGGTCGAGCGCCGGGCCGTGGTCGAGGCCAGCCACCTGGCCGGCGCCCGCCAGGTGCACATCATCGAGGAGCCGATGGCCGCCGCGATCGGCGCCGGCCTGCCGGTCCACGAGCCCACCGGCAACATGGTGGTGGACATCGGCGGCGGCACCACCGAGGTCGCGGTCATCTCGCTCGGCGGCATCGTCACCGCGCAGTCCATCCGAGTGGCCGGCGACGAGCTCGACAACGCGATCGTCCAGCACATCAAGAAGGAGTACTCGCTGCTGCTCGGCGAGCGCAGTGCCGAGCAGATCAAGATGAGCATCGGCTCCGCCTACGGGTCGGAGAACGAGAAGGACGAGCACGCCGAGATCCGCGGCCGCGACCTGGTCAGCGGTCTGCCCAAGACCGTGGTGATCTCCGCCGCCGAGGTCCGCGAGGCCATCGACGAGCCGGTCAACTCCATCATCGACGCCGTCAAGACCACGCTGGACCAGTGCCCGCCGGAGCTGGCGGGCGATGTGATGGACCGTGGGGTGGTGCTCACCGGCGGTGGCGCGCTGCTGCGCGGCCTGGACGAGCGGCTGCGCCGCGAGACCGGCATGCCGATCCACATCGCGGAGAACCCGCTGGACTCGGTGGCGCTCGGCGCGGGCCGCTGCGTCGAGGAGTTCGAGGCCCTGCAGCAGGTCCTGGACGCGCAGCCGCGCCGCTAGCAGCACGTCCGCACCCGTCAGCACAATCCCAGAAGGGGCAGCTCCAGCGTCGTGAGGGACACCCGAGAGAGCCGACTGCTTCTCATCCTGCTGGTGGCCGTGGCCTTCGCGCTGATCACCGTGGATATCAAGGGCGGCGAGAGCTCCCCGCTCAATGGTGCCCGCAGGACCGCGGCCGGGCTGTTCGGCCCGGTCGAGCGCGCCGCCGCGGGGGCCGTCGATCCGATGGCCCGGACGATCCGGGCGATCCGTGACTCCGGCACCGAGCAGCAGCGGCTGGACCAGATCGGTGCGGAGAACACCGAACTGCGCCAGAAGCTGGCCTCCTCCGACACCGCCACCGGCCGCACCAAGCAGCTGGACGACATGCTGCGCACGGCCGGCACCGGCGGCTACACCATCAAGGCCGCCCAGGTGATCGCGATCGGCGCCGCCCAGGCCTTCTCCTGGACCATCACCATCGACGCCGGCAGCGACGACGGGCTGACCCGGGACATGACGGTGATCGACGGCGAGGGCCTGGTCGGCCGGATCACCATGGTCGCCCCGACCACCTCCACCGTGCTGCTCGCCACCGACCCGGGCTTCACCGCCGGGACCCGGATGGAGGGCAGCGGCGAGATCGGCTTCGCCTCCGGCCAGGGCGCCGGGCCGATGAAGGTGCAGCTGCTCAACGGCAAGGCCCAGGTCAAGCCGGGGGACCGGCTGGTCACCTTCGGCTCGCAGAACGGGCGCCCGTTCGTGCCCGGGGTGCCGGTCGGCAAGGTGCTTCAAGTGCAGGCCACGCCGGGCGAGTTGACCAAGACCGTGCTGGTGCAGCCGTTCGTCTCGTTCACCCGGCTCGACCTGGTGGGCGTGGTCGTGGTGCCGCCGCGGACCGATCCGCGCGACGCCGTGCTGCCGCCCGTGCCGAGCCCGCCCGCCCCGCCGGTCGCGGCCGCCCCCGCGGCGCCGGCCTCCGTCGCACCAGCCGCATCCGGATCCGCATCCGCGTCCGCCAGCCCGCAAGGGGGGAACTGACCGATGGCCGTCAAGCGCATCCTGCTCTCCGCCGTCCTGGTCCTGCTCGCCCTGGTGATCCAGGTGAGCGTGCTCGGCCGGCTGCAGCTGCCGGGGGCCACCCCGGACCTGCTGCTGCTCGTGGTCGTCGGCCTGGGCCTGGTCTTCGGGCCGAGCGGCGGCTGCCTGACCGGGTTCGGCGCTGGCCTGCTGGCCGACCTGGCCCCGCCCTCGGACCACGCGATCGGCCGCTACGCGCTGGTGCTCTGCGTGATGGGCTACGCGGCCGGGATGTTCCGCGCCGACTCGGGGCGCCGACGCACCGTCATGGGCCCGCTGCTGGTGGTGGCCGGCGCGGCCGTCGTCTCCACCGTGCTGTACGCGGCGGTGGGCGCGCTGGTCGGCGACACCGCCGCCCGGCACGTCGGCCTGCCGGGCCTGGCCGCCAGCGCGCTGCTGTACGACCTGCTGCTGGCGCCCTTCGTGGTGCCCGCGGTGATGCTGCTGGCCCGCTGGGCCGACCCGGGGGCGGCGGGCGGCGAGGTCACCGGCTCGGGTCTGGGCACGCTGGCCCGCTACCGCACCACCCGTGAGGTCTCGGCCGGTCCGAGCAGCGCTCGCAAGGCCCGCGGCCTCAAGTTCTGACCACCTTCGGCATCACCTTCTGCATCGGGGAGCCCCAGACGTGAGCAACATCCCGGAGACCGGCCGGACCCGCCGGGTGACGATCCGTCTGGTGGTGCTGCAGATCCTGGTGCTCTCGCTGCTCGCCACCCTCGGCGGCCGGCTCTGGTTCCTGCAGATCCGCAACGGCAGCGAGTACACCGCCCAGGCGTCCAGCAACCACATCCGCGACGTGATCGACCCGGCTGTGCGCGGCGAGATCCTGGACGCCGACGGCCGGGTGCTGGCCGGCAACCAGACCCAGCTGGTGGTCTCGGTCAGCCGTACCTCGCTGCTGGAGCAGAAGGACCACGGCAAGGCGGCGCTGACCCGGCTGGCCCAGGTGCTCGGGCTGAGCCCCACCGACGTGGAGAACAAGGTCCGGCTCTGCGACGCCAAGACCCCGCAGCCCTGCTGGAACGGCTCTCCCTACCAGCCGATCCCGGTGACCAGCCAGGCCACCACCCAGCAGGCGATGCAGATAATGGAACGCCGCGAGGACTTCCCCGGCATCACCGCCCAGCCCACCGCGGTGCGCCAGTACCCCGCCCCGGACGGCGCCAACGCCGCGCAGCTGGTCGGCTACCTCTCCCCGGTGACCGACGACGAGGTCACCAAGTCCCAGGACAAGACCGGCAAGGCCAAGTACCTGGCCTCCGACCAGATCGGCCGGGCCGGCCTCGAATCGGTCTACGACAGCGACCTGCGCGGCACCAGCGGCGTCACCCAGCTGGAGGTGGACAACCTCGGCCGGGTGATCGGCAGCGCCGGGGGCACCCCCGCTCAGCCCGGCAACAACGTGGTGACCAGCATCGACGCGCGGGTGCAGAAGAACGTCGAGGACAACCTGGTGCAGGCGATGGCCGACGCCCGCAAGACCTTCGACACGGTGACCAACCAGAACTTCGTGGCGGACTCCGGTGCGGCGGTCGTGATGGACGTGCACACCGGTCGGATCATCGCGATGGCCAGCGCGCCGACCTACGACCCCAACCTCTGGGTCGGCGGCATCTCGGCCAAGGACTACCAGAACCTGACCAGCAAGGACACCAACTACCCGCTGCTCAACCGGGCCATCCAGGGCCAGTCCGCGCCCGGCTCTACCTTCAAGGTGGTCTCCACCAGCGCCGCCGTGCAGGCCGGCTACTCGCTGGACGGGCACTACCCCTGCCCGTCGAGCCTGACCATCGGCGGGCGCGAGTTCAAGAACTTCGAGGGCGAGTCGGCGGGTGACATCTCGCTGGAGCAGGCGCTGGAGATCTCCTGCGACACCGTCTTCTACGGTCTGGCCTACGACCAGTGGCAGAAGGACGGCGGCATCAAGCCCAAGGCCAACCCCGCCGACTGGTTCTACAAGACGGCCCACCAGTTCGGCCTCGGCGCCAAGACCGGCGTCGACCTGCCCGGCGAGGTGCCCGGCCGGGTCCCCGACCGGCAGTGGAAGACCGACTTCTTCAACGCCAACCAGGCCGCCTGGTGCAAGCAGGCGGCCGGCGGCGGCACCGACTACGCCACCGAGATCGCCCGCGAGAACTGCGTGGACGGCGCCGTGATGCGCGCCGGTGACTCCGTCAACTACGCCATCGGCCAGGGCGACACGCTGGTCACCCCGATCCAGATGGCGCGGATCTACTCGGCGCTCGCCAACGGCGGCACGCTCTACACCCCGACCGTCGCCAAGGCCGTCGTCACCCCCAGCGGCCAGCTGGTGCGCAACATCGCCCCGCATGTGGACGGCAAGCTGCCCGACGACCAGAAGACCCTGCAGTACATCGACCAGGCCACCGCGGGCGTCATCACCAGCGGCACCGCGGCGTGGAAGTTCGCCGGCGCCGGCTGGCCGCAGGACAAGATCCAGCTGCACGCCAAGACCGGCACCGCCGAGGTCTACGGCAAGCAGACCACCTCCTGGCTGACGACGTACAGCAAGGACTACGCCGTCATCATGACGATCAGCCAGGGCGGCACCGGCTCCGGCGGCTCGGGTGACGCGGTCCGCAGGATCTACCAGGCGCTGTACGGCGTGGACGACAAGGGCAACATCGACCCGACCAAGGCCCTGCTGCCCACCCCGCAGACGGCGCTGCCGAAGTTCAACCCGGACGGCACCGCCGTCCTCCAGCCGGTGGCCCTCACCGCGCCGGCCCCCGCGCCGGCCCCCGCGCCGGCCACCGCGGCGATCTACGCCGACCTGGTGGCCGTCGAACCGACCCGCGGTCCTGGAAGGAGCCGGGCATGACCTCCGGTTACGGCTCGTACCGCCAGCTGCGGTTCTCCCCGCAGCGCGGTCCCATCGCCCGGGCGATGGCCCGCGACGCTCCGCTGCGGCGGCTCGACTGGGTGATAGTGCTGGCCGCGCTTGCCCTGTCGCTGGGCAGTTCAATGCTGGTCTGGTCGGCCACCCGGGGGCGGGACTCGCTGACCCACGGCGACCCGCAGTACTTCCTCTACCGCCACCTCACCAACCTGGTGATCGGTCTTGCGCTGTTCGGCGCGGTCGTCGCGATAGGGCATCACCGGATAAGAGCCGCCGTGCCGGTGCTGTACGCGCTGGCGATGCTGATGCTGGTCGCGGTGCTCAGCCCGCTGGGCTCGACCGTCAACGGCGCGCACTCCTGGATCCAGTTCGGCGGCGGCTTCTCGGTGCAGCCGGCCGAGTTCGCCAAGCTCGCGATCGTGCTCAGCATGGCGATGGCGCTCTCCTCCCGGGTGGACTCCGGCGAGCGGGCCATACCGACCGACCGCAGTGTGCTGCACGGGCTGGTGATGGCCGGGCTGCCGATCTGCATCGTGCTGCTGATGCCCGACCTCGGCTCGGTCATGGTGATGGCCGTCACGGTCCTGGGCATCCTGCTGGCCTCGGGTGCGCCCAACCGCTGGGTGATCGGCCTGATGGTGGCCGGCGGCGCCGGAGCCGCGGCGATCTGGAAGCTCGGGGTGCTGAGCAAGTACCAGATCGACCGCTTCGCCGCGTTCGCGGATCCGGCGCTGGACCCGGCGGGTGTCGGCTACAACACCGCGCAGGCCCGGATCGCGATCGGCTCGGGCGGGCTCACCGGCAAGGGGCTCTTCCACGGCACCCAGACCATGGGCCAGTTCGTCCCCGAGCAGCAGACCGACTTCGTCTTCAGCGTGGCGGGGGAGGAGCTGGGGTTCGTCGGCGGGCTGGCGATCATCCTGCTGGTCGGCGTGATCCTCTGGCGTGCCTGCCGGATCGCCCGGCAGGCCACCGACCTGTACGGCACGATCGTGGCGGCCGGGGTGATCACCTGGTTCGCCTTCCAGTCCTTCGAGAACATCGGCATGACGCTCGGCATCATGCCGGTCGCGGGCATCCCGCTGCCGTTCGTCAGTTACGGCGGTTCGTCGATGTTCGCCGGCTGGATCGCCATCGGGCTGCTCCAGTCGGTGCGCACCCAGCGCCACCTCAAGGCCTGAGCGGTGGTGCCGATACGGCCCGGGCGGTCATCGCGACCGTCCGGGCCGTGCTGTGCACCGCGTTATCCTTGAGGGTCACCCGGCCGTTGTCGTCGGCATCCCCTCTCCGCAAAGGTCCTTTTGCATGACTGTCGAATCGGTCTTCCCACGCCTGGAGGCCCTCCTCCCGCACGTCCAGAAGCCGATCCAGTACGTCGGTGGCGAGCTCAACTCGACCGTCAAGGACTGGGACGCCTGCGACGTCCGCTGGGCGCTGATGTACCCCGACGCCTACGAGGTCGGGCTGCCCAACCAGGGCGTCATGATCCTCTACGAGGTGCTCAACGAGCGTGAGGGCGTGCTGGCCGAGCGCACGTACAGCGTCTGGCCGGACCTGGAGGCGCTGATGCGCGAGCACCAGGTGCCGCAGTTCACGGTGGACGCGCACCGCCCGGTCAAGGCGTTCGACGTGTTCGGGCTCTCCTTCTCCACCGAGCTCGGCTACACCAACATGCTCACCGCGCTCGACCTGGCGGGCATCCCGCTGGAGGCCGCGGACCGCACCCTGGACGACCCGATCGTGCTGGCCGGCGGCCACGCCGCGTTCAACCCCGAGCCGATCGCGGACTTCATCGACTGCGCGGTGGTCGGTGACGGCGAACAGGCCGTGCTGGACATCACCGAGATCATCCGGGCCTGGAAGGCCGAGGGCCGCCCGGGCGGCCGCGACGAGCTGCTGCTGCGCCTCGCGCGCACCGGCGGGGTGTACGTCCCGAAGTTCTACGACGTCGAGTACCTGCCGGACGGCCGGATCGGCCGTGTGGTGCCGAACGCGCCCGGCGTGCCGTGGCGGGTCTCCAAGCACACCGTGATGGACCTGGACGAGTGGCCCTACCCCAAGCAGCCGCTGGTCCCGCTCGCCGAGACCGTGCACGAGCGGATGTCCGTGGAGATCTTCCGCGGCTGCACCCGCGGCTGCCGTTTCTGCCAGGCCGGCATGATCACGCGCCCCGTGCGGGAGCGAAGCATCACCGGTATCGGCGAGATGGTGGAGCGCGGGCTGAAGGCGACCGGCTTCGAGGAGGTCGGCCTGCTCTCGCTGTCCAGCGCCGACCACACCGAGATCGCCGACATCGCCAAGGGCCTGGCCGACCGCTACACCGAGGACAAGATCGGCCTCTCGCTGCCCTCCACCCGGGTCGACGCCTTCAACATCGACCTCGCCAACGAGCTGACCCGCAACGGCCGCCGCTCGGGCCTCACCTTCGCCCCCGAGGGCGGCAGTGAGCGGATCCGCAAGGTGATCAACAAGATGGTGTCGGAGGAGGACCTGATCCGCACCGTCGCCGCCGCCTATGGCAACGGCTGGCGCCAGGTGAAGCTGTACTTCATGGTCGGCCTCCCGACGGAGACCGACGAGGACGTGCTGCAGATCGCCGAGATGGCGAAGAACGTCATCCAGAAGGGCCGCGAGGTCACCGGCCAGAACGACATCCGCTGCACGGTGTCGATCGGCGGCTTCGTGCCCAAGCCGCACACGCCGTTCCAGTGGTCCCCGCAGCTGAGCGCCGAAGCCACCGACGCCCGGCTCGGCAAGCTGCGCGACGCGATCCGCAACGACCGCAAGTACGGCAAGAACATCGGCTTCCGCTACCACGACGGCAAGCCCGGCATCGTCGAGGGCCTGCTCTCCCGCGGCGACCGCCGGACCGGCAAGATCATCCGCGCGGTCTACGAGGACGGCGGCCGCTTCGACGGCTGGCGCGAGCACTTCTCCTACGACCGCTGGATGAAGGCCGCCGAGAAGGGCCTGGCCGGCACCGGCATCGACGTCGAGTGGTACACCACCCGCGAGCGCGCCTACGAGGAGGTGCTGCCCTGGGACCACCTGGACAGCGGCCTCGACAAGGACTGGCTCTGGGAGGACTGGCAGGACGCCCTGGAGGAGGTCGAGGTCGACGACTGCCGCTGGACGCCGTGCTTCGACTGCGGCGTGTGCCCGCAGATGGATACCCAGATCCAGATCGGCCCGACCGGCGTGAAGCTGCTGCCGCTGACGGTCGTCAAGTAGTCCCTCCGCACCACTCGCGCTGCCGGGGGCGGCGCGAGTGGTGCGGGTGGGCGCGTACCCTTGTCCTGACAGAGTCCGGCCAGAGCCAGTACGCGCCGGCCGGGCGCGGCCACTGACGAAGGACTGAGCGACCCTGGCACGCCGCACGCCCGACGGCCCGCCTCCCGCACCGACGGTGCAGCGCATTCGGTTGCGCTACACCAAGCGCGGCCGTCTGCGCTTCACCAGCCACCGCGACTTCCAGCGCGCGTTCGAGCGGGCCCTGCGCCGTTCCGCCGTCCCCATGGCGTACTCGGCCGGCTTCACCCCGCACCCCAAGGTGTCCTACGCCAACGCCGCCCCTACCGGGGTGGCCAGCGAGGCCGAGTACCTGGAGATCGGCCTGGCCGACTTCCGCGACCCAGAGGCGCTGCGCGCCCAGCTCGACGAGTCACTGCCCGACGGTCTGGACATCATCGACGCCGTCGAGGTCCGTACGCCGAACTTCGTGGAACGGTTGGAGGCCTCCCTCTGGGAGGTCCGGCTGGTCGGCGTGAGTGAGCAGGAGGCGGCTCGCGCGATCGAGCTCTTCCTCGCGGCCGAGAACGTCGAGGTCGAACGTCAGACCAAGAACGGCCTGCGTGTCTTCGACGCGCGCGGGGCCGTGGCGAGTCTCGACCTGGTCTCCGCGCAGGTCGGCATTGCTCCGCTCGGGGAATCCCCAGCGACCTCCGATGTTCGTACCGGTGGTGCCTGTGCGATACTGCGCCTGGTAGTACGACACGCCACACCCGCCGTACGACCAGACGACGTTTTGTCCGGTCTCCGTTCGACGGCCGACCTGGCGCCGCCGGTCCCCGCTGAGGTGACCAGGCTGGCGCAGGGGCCGCTCGACGAGGAGACCGGCACGGTGACCGACCCGCTGGCGCTCGACCGCGCTGCGGCCCAGGCCGTCCCTTCCGAGACCGCCGAGCCGCAGGCCGTAGCGTCCGCCTAGCGGGCGGAGGCGAGGACCGGAGTAACCGCCCGGTTCTGCGTACTCCTGGCCCCCGCGGCTCCCCAGGGGAGCGAGCGTCGTCGCGCACAGGCCATTCCTCCGGTGGCCCACTGGCCCCATGGCCGGTGGGCCCCAGGAAATTCTCGCCGCCCACTGGGCCGGCGGGGCCCGCCCAGGGAGCCACCCGGGGTTGTGGGGCGGCGCAGCTTGGGAAAATCTGAGAAGACTGGTCAGACCAGAAGACTTTCGACACCCCGCACCGTGCGGGGAGCCGAGTGAGACTACGAGCCCCTGTGCGGCCTCGCGTCCGCGCGGCGACACTGTGGAGAGTCGGCCCGGACGCCGAAGCGTGTCCATTGGCCGGCCACCGGTGGCGCGCCGTGCCCGGAATGCGGAGCCCGGGGGCCTGACGGGAGATCCACCCGCATGCCTGAGAACACCGAAGCACAGCACACCGCAGATTCGGGCGACTCGGCCGAGGGCACCGCTGCCCCGGTCCGCCGCCGCCGTCGTGCGGTGTCCCGCCCGGCCGGCGCCCCGCAGGGCGCGGCCGAACTGAGCGCGGAGACCGTGATTCCGGCGGAGACCGCGCCGGCCGCCGCCGCTGCGGTCGAGGAGCCGGCCGCCGAGCCGGAGAAGCCGGTGCGCGCTCGCCGCACCGCCCGTAAGCGCGCCGAGGCTCCGGCCGGCGCCCCCGCGGCGGTCGAGGAGACCGCTGCCGTGGTGGAGGAGCCGGCTGTCGAGCCGGAGAAGCCGGTGCGCGCTCGCCGCACCGCCCGTAAGCGTGCCGAGGCTCCGGCCGGTGCCCCCGCGGCGGTCGAGGAGACCGTTGCGGCGCCGGTGGTCGAGGAGCCGGTCGTCGAGCCGGAGAAGCCGGTGCGTGCGCGTCGTACCGCCCGTAAGCGCGCCGAGGCTCCGGCCGGCGCCCCTGTGGTGGCTGTCGAGGAACCCGCCGCTGTCGAGGAGCCGGCGGCCGTGGCCGAGGAGCCGGTGGCCGAGCCCGAGCCCGAGGTGGCGCCGGAGTCCGCTCCGCGCGCCCGCCGCCGTGCGGTGCGACCGTCCACCGCGATCTTCCAGGCCCCGGTCTTCCAGGAGCCGACCGCCTATGTCGCCCCGGTGGCGCCCGCCGCTCCCGCTCCGGTCGCGGCCCCGGCGCCGGCCGCTCCCGCGGTGAGCAGCGCCCCGATCGGCCTGCCGCCGGAGGCGGAGGCCGAGGAGGAGTACGAGTACAGCGGCGTCGGCCGCCGCCGCCGCGGTGGTCGTACCCCCGTCCGGGTGACGCCGCAGACCCGCAAGGGCGCCGGCGGCCGCACGGCCCGCCAGGCAGCGGCCCGCCAGGCCGCCGTCGAGGCCCCGGCCGAGCCGGTCGCGCCCGCCGCGCCGGTCGCGCCGCCCGTGGAGCCCGCCGAGGTTCCGGTGCAGGTCGCCGCGCAGGGCCCCGAGCAGGAGTCCGACTGGGAGGAGGACGGCCGGCCGTCCTCGCGCCGTCGTCGCCGGGGCGGCCGTCGCCGCCGTCGTGGCGAGTCGGAGGAGTTCGAGGCGGAGGTCCAGGAGACCGAGCAGTCCGTGGACGAGCCGGTGGAGTCGCAGACCGAGGATTCCGGTGAGGAGTCCGTCGACGATGAGGACGAGGACGACCTGGCCGGCGGCCTGGCCTCCTCGCGTCGTCGTCGCCGTCGTCGCCGCCGCAGCGGTGAGCCGGTCGAGCAGGCCGAGAACGGCCAGCCGGACGAGAACGTCCGTACGGTCGTGAAGATCCGCGAGCCGCGCCGCCGTTCCACCGAGCCGTCCTTCGACCCGGACGAGGTGCAGTCCATCAAGGGCTCGACCCGGCTTGAGGCCAAGAAGCAGCGCCGCCGCGAGGGCCGCGAGCTGGGCCGCCGCCGGGTGCCGATCATCACCGAGGCCGAGTTCCTGGCCCGCCGCGAGTCGGTCGAGCGCGTCATGGTGGTCCGCCAGAACGGCGAGCGCACCCAGATCGGCGTCCTGGAGGACGGCGTCCTGGTCGAGCACTACGTCAACAAGGAGCAGGCCACCAGCTACGTCGGCAACGTCTACCTGGGCAAGGTCCAGAACGTGCTGCCGTCCATGGAGGCCGCCTTCGTCGACATCGGCAAGGGCCGCAACGCGGTGCTGTACGCCGGTGAGGTGAACTTCGGCCAGCTCGGCCACAGCGGCCCGCGCCGCATCGAGTCGGTGCTGAAGTCCGGCCAGTCCGTGCTGGTGCAGGTCTCCAAGGACCCGATCGGCCACAAGGGCGCCCGGCTGACCAGCCAGATCTCGCTGCCCGGCCGCTACCTGGTCTACGTGCCCGAGGGCTCGATGACCGGCATCAGCCGCAAGCTGCCCGAGAACGAGCGGGCCCGCCTCAAGCAGATCCTCAAGAAGATCGTCCCGGACGACGCCGGCGTCATCGTGCGCACCGCGGCCGAGGGCGCCAGCGAGGACGAGCTGACGCGTGACGTGCAGCGCCTGCAGGGGCAGTGGGAGGAGATCCAGAAGAAGGTGGCGAGCGGCAACGCGCCGACCCTTCTCTACGGCGAGCCGGACATGACCGTCCGGGTGGTCCGGGACATCTTCAACGAGGACTTCACCAAGGTCATCGTCTCCGGCAACGACGCCTGGAACACCATCCACGAGTACGTCGGCGGGGTGGCCCCCGACCTGGTGGACCGGCTGCAGAAGTGGACGTCCAACGTCGACGTCTTCGCCACCTACCGGATCGACGAGCAGCTGATGAAGGCGCTGGACCGCAAGGTCTGGCTGCCGAGCGGCGGTTCGCTGGTGATCGACCGGACCGAGGCGATGATCGTCGTCGACGTCAACACCGGCAAGTTCGTCGGCCAGGGCGGCAACCTCGAGGAGACCGTCACCCGCAACAACATCGAGGCGGCCGAGGAGATCGTCCGCCAGCTGCGGCTGCGCGACCTCGGCGGCATCATCGTGATCGACTTCATCGACATGGTGCTCGAGTCCAACCGGGACCTGGTGCTGCGCCGCCTGCTGGAGTGCCTGGGCCGGGACCGGACCAAGCACCAGGTGGCCGAGGTCACCTCGCTCGGCCTGGTGCAGATGACCCGCAAGCGGGTCGGCCAGGGCCTGCTGGAGTCCTTCTCCGAGAGCTGCGTGCACTGCAACGGGCGCGGCGTGATCGTCCACATGGAGCAGCCCACCTCGGTGGGCGGCGGCGGTGGCCCGGTCGGCACCGCCGGCGAGGCGGCCGCGCCGGGCGGCAAGCGCCGCCGTCGGGGCAAGGGCGGCGTCGCGGCGGAGGAGCCGCAGCCGCACCTGATCGAGGACGAGAGCGAGCTCGACGAGGTCGAGGAGCACGAGCACGAGGAGTTCGAGTTCGTCTCCGGCGACGAGCAGTTGGAGATCGAGGTGCCGTCCGCGCCTGTCGAGGCCGTCGTCGAGGTCGAGCCCGTGGTCGAGGCCGAGCCGGTGGTGGAGGCCACGGCCGAGCCCGCCGAGCAGCCGAGCCTGGTCGAGATCGCGCCCGCCGCGCCGGCCGGTGGCCGCACCCGCCGCCGTGCGGTGCGCAAGGCCACCGCTTCGGCCGGTTCGCCGGGCGAGGCCGAGATCGTGGTCCTGCAGTCGCGCGCCGAGGCCGTGGTGGAGGCCGCGCTGGCCGCCGCCGCGCAGGCGCCGGTCGAGGAGCCGGCTCCGGCCGTCGTCGAGGCCGCTGAGAGCGCCGAGGAGCCGGTGGCCGAGGAGGCCCCCGCGCCGAAGAAGCGGGCGCCGCGCAAGGCCGCTGCCAAGAAGACCGCCGCCGCCAAGACCACGGCGACGGCCAAGAAGACCACCGCCCGCAAGACCGCTACCAAGCGGACCAGCGCGGCGGCCAAGAAGGCAGCTGCCGCCGAGGGTGATTCGGCGGCTGAGTAAGCCCTTGGCCGGGGAGTCGGTCGTGATCGACTCCCCGGCCCGGACGGCCCGGTTTGCCCTGGTGGCGGCCGATCCGTATTCTTGACCTCTGGCGTGTCTACGCCACGCTCCCGAGCAGATCACCTCTCGCACTCCGCTTCGCGGCGGGGAGCGAGGGAGGCCCCTGTGTCCGTACCCAGGTGGCTGGCATCGAGAGTTCCGATCGAGTTAGGAAAGCAGGTACCGCATGTACGCGATCGTTCGCGCCGGCGGCCGCCAGCACAAGGTCGCCGTCGGCGACGTGCTGGAGATTGACCGCGTTGACGTCAAGCCGGGTGACTCGGTGGAGCTCTCGACCATCCTGGTCGTCGACGGCGAAGCCGTCACCTCCGACCCGTGGGTCCTGGCCGGCATCAAGGTTCACGCCGAGGTCGTCGACCACACCAAGGGTGAGAAGATCGTCATCCTTCGCTACAAGAACAAGACCGGCTACCGTCGGCGCCAGGGTCACCGCCAGCGCCACACCGCCATCCGCGTCACCAGCATCGACACCGCGAAGTAAGTAAGGGGATAGCGAGATGGCACACAAGAAGGGCGCAAGCTCTACCCGGAACGGCCGTGACTCGAACGCCCAGCGCCTCGGCGTGAAGCGTTTCGGCGGCCAGGTCGTCAGCGCCGGCGAGATCCTGGTCCGCCAGCGCGGCACCCACTTCCACCCGGGTGCGGGCGTCGGTCGCGGTGGCGACGACACCCTGTTCGCGCTGACCGCCGGTGCGGTCCAGTTCGGCACGCACCGCGGCCGCAAGGTCGTCAACATCGTGGCCGTCGCGGCCTGATTCTCCTGACGCCGCATCATGCGGCGTTCGGTAGAATTCTCGGAGGGTGGACCGGAACATTCCGGTCCACCCTCTGTGTTTCACCCTGTTATTTCCCCTGTCTTGGAGGCACCCGTCATGACCACCTTCGTGGACCGCGTCGAACTGCACGTCGCCGCGGGTAACGGGGGCCACGGCTGCGCCTCCGTGCACCGGGAGAAGTTCAAGCCGCTCGGCGGCCCCGACGGCGGCAACGGCGGCGACGGCGGCACCGTGACCCTGGTGGTCGACACCAGCATCACCACGCTGCTCGAGTACCACCACTCGCCCAAGCGCAAGGCGCAGAACGGCAAGCCCGGCGCCGGCGGCCACCGCACCGGCTCCACCGGCGACGACCTGGTGCTGCCCGTGCCGGACGGCACCGTGGTGCTCGACAAGCAGGGCAACATCCTCGGCGACCTGGTCGGCCATGGCACCACCTTCGTCGCAGCCCAGGGCGGCCGCGGCGGTCTGGGCAACTCGGCGCTCGCCTCGTCCCGCCGCAAGGCCCCCGGGTTCGCGCTGCTCGGCGAGCCCGGCGAGGCCCGCGACATCGTGATGGAGCTCAAGTCCGTCGCCGATGTCGCGCTGGTCGGCTACCCGAGCGCGGGCAAGTCCTCGCTGATCTCGGTGATCTCGGCCGCCAAGCCGAAGATCGCGGACTACCCGTTCACCACCCTGATCCCCAACCTCGGCGTGGTCACCGCGGGCGACACCATCTACACCGTGGCCGACGTCCCCGGTCTGATCCCGGGCGCCAGCCAGGGCCGCGGCCTGGGCCTGGAGTTCCTGCGCCACGTCGAGCGCTGCACCGTGCTGGTGCACGTGCTGGACTGCGCGACGCTGGAGCCCGGCCGCGACCCGCTCACCGACCTGGAGACCATCGAGGAGGAGCTCGCCCAGTACGGCGGTCTGGACGACCGTCCGCGCCTGGTCGCGCTCAACAAGGTGGACGTCCCGGACGGCCAGGACATCGCCGACCTGACCCGCGCCTCGCTGGAGGAGCGCGGCTACCGCGTCTTCGAGGTCTCCGCCGCCTCCCGCTCGGGCCTGCGCGAGCTGAACTTCGCGATGGCGCAGATCGTCGCCGAGGCGCGCGCGGCCAAGCCGGTCGAGGAGTCCACCCGCATCGTGCTGCGTCCGACCGCGGTGGACGACGCCGGCTTCACGGTCGTCGAGGAGGACGGCGCGTACCGCGTGCGCGGCCTCAAGCCGGAGCGCTGGGTCCGCCAGACCGACTTCTCCAACGACGAGGCCGTCGGCTACCTCGCGGACCGGCTGGCCCGGCTCGGCGTCGAGGACAAGCTGTGGAAGGTCGGGGCCAAGGAGGGTGACACCGTCATCATCGGCTCGGACGACAACGCGGTCGTCTTCGACTGGGAGCCGACCATGGCCGCCGGCGCCGAGATGCTCGGCCGCCGCGGCGAGGACCACCGCTTCGAGACCCCGCGCCCGGCGGTCGACCGCCGTCGCGACAAGGCGAAGAACCGGGACGCCGCCGAGGACGAGTTCCGCGCCTTCGAGGCGCTCTCCTCCGGCCGCGCGCCGGTCGAGGTCGACGAGGCCGACGAGTAGGACCTTCCCCCGGTCCACCGGGTGATATGAGGTACGGAACGGTCCGGCTCTTCGCGTAGATTGCGCGTGGAGCCGGACCGTACTGCGTGAGGGACTTGTTGATGAACGATCAGACACTGCGGCAGGACGTCCTCACCGCCCGGCGGGTCGTGGTCAAGGTCGGGTCCTCCTCGCTCACCACGGCGGCCGGCGGGCTGGACGCCGACCGGGTGGACGCCCTGGTGGACGCGCTGGCGACGGCGCTCGCGCGGCCGCAGGCACCGGAGATCGTGCTGGTCTCCTCCGGTGCGATCGCGGCTGGTCTCGCACCGCTCGGCCTGGACCGGCGTCCGCACGACCTGGCCCGCCAGCAGGCCGCCGCCAGCGTCGGCCAGGGCCTGCTGGTGGCCCGCTACACGGCCTCCTTCGCGCGCTACGGCCGCCGGGTCGGCCAGGTGCTGCTGACCGCCGAGGACGCCAGCCGCCGGGCGCACTACCGCAACGCCTACCGCACGCTGGACCAGCTGCTGGCGATGGGCGCGGTGCCGATCGTCAACGAGAACGACACCGTCGCCACCGCCGAGATCAAGTTCGGCGACAACGACCGGCTCGCCGCGCTGGTCGCCCACCTGG
The DNA here is from genome assembly GCF_029892095.1 of Kitasatospora sp. MAP12-44. Classification (NCBI taxonomy): domain Bacteria; kingdom Bacillati; phylum Actinomycetota; class Actinomycetes; order Kitasatosporales; family Streptomycetaceae; genus Kitasatospora; species Kitasatospora sp. MAP12-44. The sequence goes on along the minus strand of NZ_JARZAE010000004.1, from coordinate 2,882,283 downwards.
TCCGGGCCGACCTGCTGGTGCTGCTCTCCGACGTGGACGGCCTCTACGACGGCGACCCCAGCCGCCCGGGCAGCAACCGGATCGCCGAGGTGCGCGGCCCGCAGGACCTCCAGGGCATCGAGATCGGCAGCGCCGGCAAGGCGGGCGTCGGCACCGGCGGGATGGTCACCAAGGTCGAGGCGGCCCGGATCGCCACCGGTGCCGGCATCCCGGTGGTGCTCACCGCCGCCCGGCACGCCGCCGACGCGCTGGCCGGCCGGCAGACCGGCACACTCTTCACCCGCACCGGCGCGCGCACCGCCGACCGGCTGCTCTGGCTGGCCCACGCCAGCAGCCCGCGCGGCTCGCTGCACCTGGACGCCGGCGCGGTCGCCGCGGTGGTGGAGGGCGGCAAGTCGCTGCTGCCGGCCGGGGTCACCCGGGTCGACGGCGACTTCGCCGCGGGCGATCCGGTGGACCTTCTTGCCGAAAACGGTCACATCGTGGCGCGTGGGCTGGTCAACTTTGATGCGAGGGAGCTGCCGCGCCTGCTCGGCCGGTCGACGCGGGAACTGGCCCAGGAGCTCGGTGCCGCGTACGAGCGTGAGGTCATCCACCGGGACGACCTGGTGGTGCTGCGCGGCTGACGGCCCGCCGGGCCGCGAACGCTCGGGGTCCGGACAGTCCAGCGTCGAACAGGAGGCCGCCGGTGGCACGCAGGCACGAGGGAGCGACGGCCGGAGCCACCGTGCGGGAGCTGCGCCCGGCCGCCGGGCCGCCGCCCGAGCCGGAGCAGGGCCGGCTGTGGCACGTGGTGCTCAGCGTGGCCGGCGAGGTGACCCCGCTGGCCGCCCTGCGGTCCGGCCTGGAGCGCCTCGCGCACGACCACTCGTTCTTCCTGACGGCCCGCTACGCCGCCGACCACGCCGAGATCCGCTACTGGGAGCAGGCCCGCGACCTGCACGACGCGGCCGCCATCGCGCTGCGGCTGTGGGGCGAGCACAAGGGCAGCGCCAAGCTGCCGCCCTGGGAGATCGTCGGCCTCGAGGTGGTCGACCGGGCGACCTACCACCAGCGGCTGGCCGAGGGCTTCGGCGACCCGCCCCCGCAGCTCGGCGGCGTCCACCCGTACTGAGACGACCAGCGTCTCAGCGGGCGGAATCGCGGCGTCCGCTCGGCGGGGGAGTCGATACCCTTCGGGGCATGACTACCGACAGCCCCGTCCTCGCCACCGCGCGCCGAGCCCGTACGGCCGCCGCCGCACTCGCGCCGTTGCCGCGCTCGGCCAAGGACGCCGCGCTGCTGGCGATCGCCGACGCGCTGGTGGCCCGCAGCGCCGAGATCACCGCGGCCAACGCCGAGGACGTCGAGCGCGCCCGGGCCGCCGGCACCGCCGAGTCGGTGGTGGACCGGCTCACCCTGACGGCGGAGCGGATCGCCGCGATCGCCGCCGACGTGCGGGACGTGGTGGGCCTGCCCGACCCGGTCGGCGAGGTGGTGCGCGGCTACACGCTGCCCAACGGCCTGGACGTCCGCCAGGTCCGGGTCCCGCTCGGCGTGGTCGGGATCATCTACGAGGCCCGCCCCAATGTCACCGTGGACGCCGCCGCCCTCTGCCTGAAGTCCGGCAACGCGGTACTGCTGCGCGGCTCGGCCTCCGCCTACCGCTCCAACACCGCGCTGATCGCGGTGCTGCGCGACGCGGTCGCCTCGGCCGGCCTGCCCGCCGACGCGATCCAGCTGGTCCCGGGCGAGAGCCGGGAGTCGGTCACCGAGCTGATGCGCGCCCGCGGCCTGGTGGACGTGCTGATCCCGCGCGGCGGCGCCTCGCTGATCCGTACCGTGGTCGAGGGCTCGACCGTCCCGGTGATCGAGACCGGCACCGGCAACTGCCACGTCTACGTGGACGCGCAGACCGACCTGGCGATGGCGGTCGCCATCCTGCTGAACTCCAAGGCCCAGCGGGTCAGCGTCTGCAACTCCGCGGAGACCCTGCTGGTCCACCAGGACGTCGCGGAGGCCTTCCTGCCGCTCGCGCTGGCCGCGCTGGCCGAGGCGGGGGTCACGGTGCACGGCGACGAAGCGGTGCTCAAGGCCGCCGTGGGCGGGCCGGCCACGGTGGTCCCGGCCACCGAGGAGGACTGGGAGACCGAGTACCTCTCCTACGACCTGGCCGCCGCCGTGGTGCCCTCGCTGGACGCCGCCGTCGAGCACATCCGCCGCTGGTCCTCCGGCCACACCGAGGCGATCGTGACCACCTCGCAGGCCGCCGCCCGCCGCTTCACCCAGTTGGTGGACGCCGCCACGGTGGCCGTCAACGCCTCGACCCGGTTCACCGACGGAGGTGAGTTCGGCTTCGGCGCCGAGATCGGCATCTCCACCCAGAAGCTGCACGCCCGCGGCCCGATGGGCCTGCCCGAGCTGACCTCCACCAAGTACATCGTCACCGGCGACGGGCATGTGCGCGGATAGACCTGCCTCCCCACCCGTACGGAGGCCAAGTGCCGTGAGGCACAGACAAATCGCTCCCTCGGTAATACGCTGAATCCCGTGGCTGAGGATGTGGGGGGCTCGCCGTACTCCGACGGCGCCGACCACGGTGGAGCGGACGACGAGTTCGCCACCGTGGTCTTTGACGAGGCTTTCGTCCGCTGCGCTGCCGTGCACGAGCCGAGTGCGCGCGAGCGCCAGCTCGCCGCGGCCGAGGCCCGGCTGGAGCCGGACACCGTGCCCGGGTGGTCGCTGGAACCGGCGGGGCCCGACGGGTACGACGGGCTGCCGCTGGAGCTGCGCCCGCACCCCTCGGGTCTGGACGACGACCGGATCTACACCGACCCCTGGGTGGGCCCGGCCCGTCCGGCGGGCCGCCGTCGTGCGACGCGCTGGCCCGGTTACGGCACGCGCGGAGCGCTGGGCCGCCGGCAGATCGCCCAGCAGCGCTGGCACCGGCCGGTGGCCTGGGTGCTGGTGATCCTGATGGGCGCCAGCCTGGTGGCCGTCGCGGTGGCCGCCGTCTACCGGGGCGCGGGGGCGAGCGCTCCGGGGCATGCGCCCGGGGTGGGTGGCACCACCAGCAGCTCGGTCCCGGTGCAGCCGCATGTCTCGGTCGGTTCCGCCGCCGCCGTACCGCAGCCGACGGGGTGAGCCCGACCGCCACCGCACGCCGGTTCGGAACGTGTGCCGCGGGCCTCGTTCAGGACCCCGTTCGCGCTCTACTCTTGATGCATGGGTGACCCGGGTGTTCCTCCGGATGGTGCGCCCGAGGGCGGCTCCGGAAGCGATGACGAATACCGATCCGTCGTCTTCGACGAATCCTTCGTCCGGGCTGCCCGGATCCAGGAACTGTCCGCCAACGAGCGCCTCGGCGGCGGCTTCGCCCACCCCGTCCGCCGCCGGATCGGCCTCGGCGCGCTGGCGTCGCTGCCGCGGCAGGCGCTGACCCTGCTGCTGCTGATCGTGCTGGCCTTCAGCGCCGCCGTCTACTTCGGGGTGAGCGCGCCGCGCGAGGGCAGCCTCGGTGGCGGTACCCAGCTGACCGCCGACCTCACGGCGCTCGCCCCGGCCGGCGGCTCGGTGGCGGCCGTCGACGCGGCGGCGCCGTTCGCCTCGCTGCCGGCGTCCGCCGGCTACGCGGACGGCGACGCGGGGCTCGGGCTGCCCACCAAAGCCTCCACCGCGCACTTCACCCAGAGCGACGTCAGCCAGGCGCTGCAGACCGTGCAGCGCTACCTGGACGTCTCCGAGCTGAACCCGCAGACCCTGATCGACGGCTCGACCACCGCGGTCCGCTCGCTGCTGGCGCCGTCCGAGCAGGGCCAGTTCGACGCCGGCGTGGCGAGCCCGACCGACGACCAGCACCACGCGCTGACCGGGTGGATGGTCCGCTTCGACCCGACCAAGGTCGCGTTGGCCTCGAACACCGTCAAGGCGGCCGGCACGGTCAAGATCACCGAGCTGAACTCCTCGGTGCTGGAGATCACCAGTGACGACTCCCTGGTGTACGCGCTGCACCCGGCCGGTACGGCGGCCAGCGGACCGGTCAGCCTGTACAGCGTGCGCCGCGAGGTGCGGATCGACATGGACCGCGCGGACATCGGGGCCGGGCAGCTGCAGCTGATCGACTCGGTGCTGCAGGCCGGGCCGACCGCGTGCGGCGCGGCCCAGGCCACCTACCTGCAGCCGCTGATGGCCGGCAGCACCGGACCGGTGGCCGGGACCCCCGGCGCCGTCAACCCGGCCGACCGCTCGCAGCCGGCCTGGCAGCAGTGCGGCGTGCTGGCGCCTACGACGACGGCCGGCTGAGCGGCAGCCGGACGACCAGCCGGGCACCGTGCCCGTCGAGCGGTTCGACGGCCTGCGCGGTGCCGCCGAGGCCCTCGGCGATGGTGCGGACCAGGGCCAGGCCGAGGCCGGCGCCGCCGCTGGCGCGGGTGCGGGCGCTGTCCAGGCGGACGAAGCGTTCGAAGACCCGCTCGCGGTCCGCCTCCGGTATGCCCGGGCCGTCGTCGCTGACCGTCAGCACGACCGAGTGGGAGGCGCTGATCAGCGCGCCGTCCTCCCGGACCAGCGTGACGGTGACCTCCTCGACCGCGTGCTGCGCGGCGTTGTCCAGCAGGTTGCGGACCAGCCGGCCGACCAGCAGCTCCTTGCCGGGCACGGTGGCGCTGTCCAGCGTGCTCGTCCAGCGCGGCGGGCCGGGGGCGTGGGTCCGCTCGGCGATCTGCTCGCCGACCAGGTCGTGCAGCTCGACCTGTTGCGGGCTGTCGGCGTTCTGCGCGGGGCAGGCCAGCAGCAGCAGGTCGTCGGTGAGGTCCTGCAGGCGGCCGGTGTCGCTGAGCGCGCCCTCGACCACCACCGGCCAGTCGACGCCGTCCGGGTGGGCGAGCGGGACCTCCAGCGAGTTGCGCAGCGCGGCCAGCGGGCTGCGCAGCTCGTGCGAGGTGTCCGCGACCAGTTGGCGCTGCTGGGCGAGCGCCTGCTCCAGCCGGTCCAGGGTGGTGTTGGTGGTCCGGGCCAGCTTGGCGATGCCGTCGCGGGCGTGCGGCACCGGGACGCGTTCGTGGAAGGCGCCCTCGCCGATCTCGGCCATCCGGCGCCGGATCTGCTCGACCGGCCGCAGCGCGAGGCCGGTCACCAGCCAGGCGATCAGGGCGACGAACAGGGTGCCCCCGGGGATCAGGTACCAGGCCAGCACATGGGTGACGTTGGCGGCGGTCGCCTCGGCGTCCAGCGGGTTGACCAGGACGTAGATGCGCAGGGTCTGCGGCGGGAGGTTGGGCTGGCCGGTGTACTTCAGCAGGTCGGCGGTGGTCACAGGATCGGACCAGAAGGTCACGAGGGTGACGGTCCGCCCGGCGATCGAGTGCTTGGTGTAGGACGTGCCGGGGAAGTGGAACTGGACCTTCTGACCCGGCAGGAACGCGTTCAGGTTGAAGGCGGGGAGCGGCAGCGGATCGACGCCGGGGCGCCCGTAGCCGGTCTCGTCGGTGTACTCGTTGAACAGGTTGGTGCTGCGCAGCCACGTCCCGTTCTGGTCGGTCACCACGTACGAGGGGTCGGCGTACGGTTCCCGCGGGGCGTTCGGTATGCCGACGGAGACGCTCGTCGCGGTGCGGTAGGCGTGGTCCTCCTCCTGGCTCATCATGGTGCTGTGCACCGCGTTGCCCGCCAGCACGGTGGCCAGGGCGAAGACCAGCGCCGCGGCCGCCGCAGCGGCGAGCGCGGCCCGGGTGCGGACCGCGAGCTTGCGCCAGCGCGGGACCCAGCGCAGCACGGGGTGCTCAGCAGGCATCGGACACCACCCGGTAGCCGATGCCGCGGACGGTCTCGATCACGCAGTCGGCCGCGGCCGTGTGCAACTTGCGGCGCAGCGCGGCGATATAGACCTCGACGATGTTCACGTCGCCGCGGAAGGCGGAGTCCCAGACGGCGTCCAGGATCTCGGACTTGGGCACCGCCTGGTCAGGTCGTCGCAGTAGGCATTCCAGCACGCCGAACTCCTTGTTGGTGAGTTTGATGACGGTCTCGCCCGCGACGCACCGGCGGGCCGCCGGGTCGATCCGCAGGTTGCCGGCGGTCAGCACGGCAGGCCGGGCCGCGCCGCCGCGGCGCAGCAGCGCGCGCAGTCGGGCGGTCAGCACGACGTACGAGAACGGCTTGCTGAGGAAGTCGTCGGCGCCGCAGTCCAGCGCCTCGGCCTCGTCGTACTCGCCGTTCTTGGCGGTGAGCATCAGGATCGGCACGGGGTTCTCGTCGCGGCGCAGTTCCTCGCAGACCCGGAAGCCGTTCATGCCGGGCAGCATCAGGTCGAGCACGATGGCCGCGTACGACCCGGAGCGGGCGAGTTCCAGCCCGCTGAGGCCGTCGCCCGTCACGTCCACGGCGTAGCCCTCGGCCCGCAGTCCTTGGCTGAGCGACTGCGCCAGCCGTTCCTCGTCCTCGACCATCAAGAGATGCATTGCGTCAGCATAGATTGATAAATCGCTGCCGCAAGGCCGTTGTCCGGTGTGCCTGTAAATTCCGTTCTGAAGAATTCCTCAGCTTCGTCCAGTGGTTCGCGGGGTGAATTCCCCCGGCGCCTCGAGCGTCAATTCGCGAAGCGGCTTTCGCGGTGCCGCCGGCGGACCGAAGCCTGGTGGCAGGGGATTGGCCGTGGCCGGAAAATGCCGGACCCGGCATTCCGAAGATTTCTTCAGAATGCCGGGTCCGGTGGGTCCTGTCAGTCCGTGCTGCGCGATCCGGTGAAGGTGTCGCGGAGCTTTCCGCCGACCGATCCGGCGCCGTCCGCGATATCGCGGATCAGGCCGAAGAGCGGGTCCTTGGTCTCCTTGACGGACTTGCCGTAGGACTCGTACGCGGCCTTCCACTGGTCGGAGACCGTGGCGTCCTGGTCGTCGCTGCGGCGCGGGTAGGCGCCCGCCATGATCGAGCGGTACTCCTCGCTCTCCGACCACTTCTTCAGCTTGGCGACCCGGACCACCGCGAACGGGTGGGTCTGCGGCAGCACCTGAAGCAGCTTCAGCACGCCGTCCCGCAGGTCGCCCGCCTTGTCGTACTCCTCGGCCTGCTCCAGGAAGGCGTCCACGTTCATCTCGGCGAGGTTGTGCCCGCCGGCCAGCTTCATCAGGCCGCGCATCGAGGCCTGCGGGTCCTGGCCCGCCAGCAGACCGGCCCGGTCGCAGGAGAGTTCGGCCTTGCGGAACCACTCCTTGAGCGCGGTGACCAGCGCCATGATCGCCAGGTTGCCCAGCGGTATCCAGCCCACCCGGGTGGCCAGGTTGGTGAGGATCAGCAGCATCGTGCGGTAGACCGCGTGCCCGGACATCGCGTGCCCGACCTCGTGGCCGATCACCGCCCGCAGCTCCTCCTCGTCGAGCAGCTCGACCAGGCCGCTGGTGACCACGATCACCGGGTTGTCCATGCCGATGCACATGGCGTTGACCTGCGGGTCCTGCGTCATGTAGAGGTCCGGGACCTTGTCCAGGTCCAGGATGTAGGCGGCGTCGCGGACCATGTCGAACAGCTCGGGGAACTGGCGCTCGGACGTCTTCACGGCGGTGGCCAGGAACATCAGCCGGACGCTGCGCTCGGAGACCAGCCCGGCCAGCTTCTTGAGGATGTCGTCGAAGCCCGAGAGCTTGCGCAGTGCGACCAGCGCGGAGCGGTCGGCCGGGTGCTCCCACGCGCGGCTGGAGATGTCCGGGAAGCGCTTGCGGCGCCTGCTCGGGGTGCCGCCCTTGGCGAGCGGGTCGGTGTCCCGGGTGGAATCGGTCATAGTGCTGAGTACCTCCTGCTCGACGCCGGTCCCGGCCTGTCGCCGGCCCCCGCTGTTCGACTTGTTTCAACGCCTGCATCCGCGTACTCGTCCCCGCGCGTCAGCGTACGCCGTACGGGCGTTCGCGGCGGGGGTGGTGGCGGGTGTCCGGTAAGGGCGGGTCTAGGCTGACTTCCCGAGCTGAAGACCACCCCCCGAGGAGCCCGACGATGTCCCCCGCCCACCTGGTGCAGCTGGCAGCGATTTCGAACGAGAGCGGCCCGGGGATCTTCCTGCGCCTTGTGGTGGCGGGGTCGTTCGTGGGCGTCCTGCTGCTGGCCTGGATTCTGGTCCGGGCCGGCCGCGACAACTGAGCGCACGCACCTCTCACCCGGAGTCAGACGCGGGGAGCCGCCGAGCGGTTGCGTGCAGTGGCCCCGTACGATGAGCGCGCGGCCGCCCAGGTCGCCGGACCCCCGTCCTGGCCCGCCACCGAGTCGAGAAGGCCCTGCCGATCATGACCTCCACCGTTCTGCCCCGCCTGGCCACGCTTGCCGAGGGTGGCAACCACCCCAGCCTCCAGCCGCTGCTCACCGGCGGCTCCGCGCTGTTCATCCTGCTGCTCCTGCTCTTCATCACCACCCGGTTCAACCGGGACCGCTGAACCGGGGAGCCCGTCCGTGCCGGGAGCGCTCCGAGGACCGGGGACGCTCCCGTCGGCATGCACCCGCCAGGGCCTGTTCAGGCGGGTCGCGTAAGGTGTGGCGGCATGGGAGAGAGCAGGCCGACGGCGAGGCCGCGCGGACGCAAGCGGATCGGCGTGATGGGTGGCACCTTCGACCCCATCCACCACGGTCACCTGGTGGCCGCCAGCGAGGTCGCGAGTGCCTTCCACCTCGACGAGGTGATCTTCGTCCCGACCGGTGAGCCCTGGCAGAAGACCGGCCGGACGGTCTCGGCCCCCGAGGACCGCTACCTGATGACGGTGATCGCGACCGCGGAGAACCCGCAGTTCTCGGTCAGCCGGATCGACATCGACCGCACCGGCCCCACCTACACCGTGGACACCCTGCGTGATCTGCGGGCGCTGCACCCCGATGCCGATCTCTTCTTCATCACCGGCGCCGACGCACTCGCGCAGATCCTCTCCTGGCGGGACGCCGAGGAACTCTTCTCGCTCGCGCACTTCATCGGGTGCACGCGGCCGGGGCACACTTTGACGGATGCCGGGCTGCCGGCCGGCGGGGTCTCGCTGGTCGAGGTGCCGGCGCTGGCCATCTCCTCCACGGACTGCCGGCTCCGGGTCGCCAAGGGCGAGCCGGTCTGGTACCTGGTCCCGGACGGGGTGGTGCGCTACATCGACAAGCGCGCGCTCTACTTGGACGCCGGCTGAGCCGGCGGTCGCAGGACGTACGACGGCTGGGCGAGAGCCCGGCCCACACGGAAGACCTGAGGGACGGCGTGACCGGAACGGCAGACCGCAGGGGCCCCGAGGACGGCGACTGGTCCACCGGGCAGCACCCGCAGGCCCAGCAGCCCCAGGGCTACGTCCCCTACGAGCAGCAGCAGCAGGCCTACGACGCGCACGGGCAACAGCACGGGCAGCAGCACGGGCAGCAGTACGGGCAGCAGTACGGGCAGCAGCAGGAGTACCCGCCCGCGCCGCAGTACGGGCAGTACGGGCAGCAGCAGTACGAGCAGCCGTACGTCCCCTACCAGCAGCCGTACGGGCAGCAGCAGCCGCAGCCGCAGCCGTACGAGCAGCAGGGCTACGAGCAGCAGGGCTACGAGCAGCAGGGGTACAACGGCTACCAGCAGCAGCACCCGCAGGGCTACCCCGGGTACGAGCAGCAGCCCTACGACCCGTACGCCCAGCAGCCGCAGGCCTACGCCGAGCCGGTCGCCCCGCCCGCCGCCCCGCCGGTGGCGCCCCCGCCGCAGGCCGCACCGCAGGCCGTACCGCAGGCCGCGCCCCGACCGCCGCGTCCGCGCAGCGCGCCGCCCGCCGCCGCGCCGCCGGTGGCCGCCGCGGCCGTGCCCTCCGAGCAGGTCGGTGGCCGTCGGAGCGCCGCCGCCAAGCCGGGCCAGGGCCGCGACCAGGACCCGTACCAGACCGGTGAGTTCACCTTCGTCGAGGAGGAGGCCGAGGAGGCCGAGGACGTCATCGACTGGCTGAAGTTCGCCGAGTCGCGCTCCGAGCGCCGCGACGAGCGCCGCCGCAAGCTGCGCGGCCGGGCGATCGGCGCGGTGGTCGCGCTGGCCCTGGTGGCCGGCGGCACCACCGGCTACCTCTACTTCAGCGGCGCCCTCACCAACCAGTCGGCGGCCGCGGCGGCCGGACCGCGCAGCGTCGTGGTGGTCCACCTGCGCGACCTGCAGGGCAATGTGAGCACCGCGCTGCTGATCAACGACGCCTCCGGGCACAAGGGTTCGGCGCTGCTGCTGCCGGGCGACCTGCTGCTGCCGGCCTCCGCCGACTCGGCCGCCACCACGCTGGACAAGGCGATGGACGGGATCGGCACGGCGCCCACCCGGGACGCCCTGACCAACCTGCTGGGCGCCCCGGTGGCCGGCACCTGGCGGCTGGACACCCCCTACCTGCAGCTGCTGGTCTCCCAGCTGGGCGGCATCAAGGTGGACACCAATGCGCAGCTGCTCGACCCGACCGGCAAGCTGCTGGTCGAGAAGGGCCCGCAGCGCACCCTGACCGGCGCGGCCGCGGTGGCGTACGCCACGTACCAGGCCCCGGGGGAGACCAAGGACGCCCAGCTGGCCCGGTTCGGCCAGGTGCTGGACGCGCTGGTCCACGCGATGCCCACCGACCTGCCGGACGCCACCGACGACGTGCACCGGATGAACGCGGTGCTCGACCCCTCGCTCCCCGAGAAGGCGCTGGCGGGCCTGCTCGCCGAGCTCTCCCAGCAGGCCCAGGCCGGCCATTTCAGCACCAGCGCGCTGACCGTCCAGCCGGACGGCACGTTGGACCAGGCCGTCGCCGGTCCGCAGGTCAAGGACGTGCTCGGCGGCACCGTGCACACCGCGGCCGCCAACAGCGCGCCGGCCCGGGTGAGCATCGTGGACGCCTCCGGGAACAGCCAGGCCGCAGCCGCAGCGCAGATCCAGGTGGTCAACGCGGGCCTCAACTTCGTGCCCGGCGGCGGCACGGCGCCGAGCCCGCAGGCCAGTACCGAGATCCGCTACACCGACGACAGCCGGGCGGCTGCCGCGCAGTCCCTGGCGACCAGCCTCGGCCTGCCCCCGACGGCCGTGAAGAAGGTCACCGACGCGCAGATCGCGGACCTGGTGGTCGTGCTGGGCAAGGACTACCAGGTGCCCAAGCAGTAGCAGGGCCGGGAAATCCGGCCGGACGACCGGCGAGGGCGTGAGATCCTGGAAGGCATACCCACGTCATCGAGCCGGAAGAACACCGTGACCGCAACAGACCGCTCGCAGGAAATGATCACCGTCGCCGCGCAGGCGGCGGCCGACAAGCTTGCGCACAACCTGATCGCCTTCGACGTCAGCGACGTGCTGTCGATCACCGACGCCTTCCTGATCGCCTCGGCGGCCAACGACCGCCAGGTCAAGGCGATCGCCGAGGAGATCGAGGACCAGCTCCGCGAGCAGCTGGACATCAAGCCGGTGCGCCGCGAGGGCGAGCGCGAGGGCCGCTGGATCCTGCTCGACTACCTGGACATCGTGGTGCACGTCCAGCACTCCGAGGAGCGCTCCTTCTACTCCCTGGACCGGCTCTGGAAGGACTGCCCCGAGCTGCCGCTGCCCGCGGACGCGATGGCCACCCGCAACCGTCCCGAGGACGCCGCGACCGACGAGGCGGGCAACGCCGTGGGCTTCGTCCAGGACCTCAGCTGAACAGCCGGGAGGGGGGCCGGCGGATCGTCTTCTGGCGGCACGGGCAGACCTCCTGGAATCTGGAGTCGCGCTTCCAGGGCAGCACCGACATCCCGCTGACCGAGACCGGTCTCGGTCAGGCCAAGCGCGCCGCCAGGCTGCTCGCCGGGCTGAGCCCCGACCTGCTGATCTCCTCCGACCTGCAGCGCGCGGCCGGCACGGCGGCCGAGCTGTCCCGGCTCACCGGCCTGGACGTGCAGCACCACGAGGGCCTGCGGGAGACCTACGCGGGTGAGTGGCAGGGTCTGACCAACGACGAGATCCGCGCCCGGTTCCCCGAGCAGTACGACGCCTGGGGCCGCGGCGAGGCGGTCCGGCGCGGCGGCGGCGAGCTGAGCACCGAGGTCGCGGACCGCTCGGTCCCGGTGGTGCTGGAGGCGGCCGACAAGCTGCCCGAGCAGGGCACCCTGGTCGTGGTCAGCCACGGCGGCACCATCCGCACCATGCTCGGACGGCTGCTGGGCCTGGAGCCGGTGCAGTGGGAGTGCTTCGGCGGGCTCTCCAACTGCTGCTGGTCGGTCCTCGGTCTCGGGGCGCGCGGCTGGCGCCTGCTGGAGCACAACGCGGGGACGCTGCCGCAGCCGGTGATCGGTGACGACACCTGATCGGTGCGGGGTGCGTGCCGGGATTTCGTAGTTCCGGGCCTGACCAGCTAGAGTCTTCCTCGTTCGCAGGAAAGCGCGCCGCCCACCGGGCGGCGGGAGATCCTGAGAAGTGCGGGGCTGTAGCTCAGTTGGTAGAGCGCTTGCATGGCATGCAAGAGGTCCGGGGTTCAATTCCCCGTAGCTCCACTCCGCACCAGGGGTCCGCGAGGACGCCGCGTGTCGCGGGGCTGTAGCTCAGTTGGTAGAGCGCTTGCATGGCATGCAAGAGGTCCGGGGTTCAATTCCCCGTAGCTCCACAGCAAACCGAAGGCCGGTATCCGAAAACGGGTACCGGCCTTCGGCGTTGACCGCCGGGCGGTGGTCAGCAGCGGTGCGTCCGCTGCTCGGCCAGGGCGTTCGGGTGGGCGGTGATCCACTCCAGCCGTTCGCGGTCCTGCGGCCCCTCGGGGGTGTAGACCACCAGGTAGAGCTCCGGGGCGCCGGGGATGGTCAGGTACGAGGCCAGCACCCGCAGTTCGCCCGCCACCGCGTGCCGGAAGACCTTGAGCACGGTGGACGCCGGCGACACCTCCTGGCGCGACCACAGCTCGCGGAAGTCCGTGCTGGCCGCCGCCAGGTCGCGGATGTACTGCTCCCAGACCGGCTCGCCGACGTGCCGCCCGTACGAGGCGCGCAGCACCCCGACCATCCGCGGGAGTTCCTCCGCGCGGTTCAGGAACGGGTTGCAGCAGTCCGGCACGGTGATGGCGCACCACAGGGCGTTGCGGCGGCCGTTGGGCGCGGTGTTGCGGGTGGCGCCGGGGAAGAGCGCGTCATAGGTGGTGTTGAAGGCCAGCACGTCGTAGCGGGTGTTGGAGACCGCGGCGGCGAGCGGGGTGAGGCCGTCCAGGATCACCTGCAGCGTCGGATCGACCGCCGGGCAGGCCAGCTTGCCCGGCGGCTGCTCCGCCGAGAGGCCGGCCAGCTGGAAGAGATGGGCCCGCTCCACCTCGTCCAGCAGCAGGGTGCGGGCCACCGCCTCCATCACCTGCTCGCTGGCGTTGATCGGCCGCCCCTGCTCCAGCCACGTGTACCAGGTGATCCCGACGCCGGCGAGCTGCGCGACCTCCTCGCGGCGCAGCCCGGGGGTGCGGCGGCGGATGCCCGGCGGCAGGCCGACGTCCTGCGGGCCGACCCGGGCCCGGCAGGCCTTCAGGAAGGCGGCCAGCTCGGTGCGGCGCCGGTTGGCCGCGGTGGGCGGTGGGGATACCGGGGGAGGCTCGGCGGGTGCGGGGCGGGTGTCCATCACGGTCATCGCCCCATCGTCGCGCATCCGCGACCGCGGTGGCAGGTACTGCCAGTACCAGGATCAGCAGGCTCTAACCACCAGTATCAGGACGGCGGGAGAGTAGCCGCATGACGGACCTTCAGACCCGGCCGACCGCGGCCGCGACACCCCGCTCCAGCGCGGACGGCCGACCACGGCTGCTGCTCGCCCTCATCCTCTGCGGCCAGTTCATGGCCATCCTGGACGTCTCCATCGTGAACGTCGCCGTCCCCACCATCCGCACCGACCTGCACGCCTCGGGCGCCGCGCTGCAGCTGATCGTCGCGGGCTACACCATCTCGTACGCGGTGCTGCTGATCACCGGCGCCCGGCTCGGCGCCCGGTTCGGTCACCGCCGGCTCTTCCAGCTGGGTCTGGCGGTCTTCACAGCGGCCTCGCTGGCCTGCGGGCTGGCGCCGGACGCGGCCGGGCTGATCGGCTTCCGGCTGGTCCAGGGCCTGGGCGCGGCGCTGATGGTCCCGCAGGTGATGAGCATGATCCAGCGGACCTACACCGGCCCGGCCAGGACCAGGGCGCTGGGCATCTACACGGCCGCCGTCGCGGGCGGCAGCGTGGTCGGACAGGTGGTCGGCGGCGTGCTGGTCAGCGCCGACCTGTTCGGCTCGGGCTGGCGGGCGGTCTTCCTGGTCAACGTGCCACTCGGGCTGGTGCTGCTGGTGCTCGGCCACCGGATGCTGCCGCGGCTGTCCGTCGACCGCGAGCGCCGCTTCGACATCCCCGGTCTGCTGATCCTGGCCGCGGCGATCGGCCTGCTGGTGGTCCCGCTGGTGCTCGGCCACGAGCTGAACTGGCCGCTCTGGGGCTGGCTGATGCTGGCCGGCTCGGTGCTGGCGTTCGCGCTCTTCGTGGTGGTCGAGCGGCGGATCGCGGCCGGCGGCGGCCAGCCGCTGATCCACGGCCGGGTGCTGCGCTCGCCCGGTCTTGCCGCCGCGGCGGTGGCGATGTTCCTGGTGATGTTCAACTTCTCCGGCTTCATGCTCGCCTTCGCCCTGCACCTGCAGGCCGGTCTCGGCGACGGCGCGCTGCGGGCCGGTCTGGTGGTCGTACCTGCGGCGGTCGGCTTCGGCATCGGGGGCCTGCACTGGCAGCGCCTGCCGCAGCGGTTGCACCTGCCGCTGCCGGTGGTCGCCCTGCTGCTGACGGCGGCGTCGTACTTCTCGGTGGCCTGGGGGCTGCGGGACGGCGGCAGCCCGGGCGTCGGGACGGCGGCGCTGCTGGTCCTGCTGGGACTGGCGGCCGGCTGCTCCTACAGTCCGCTCTTCGCCCGCGCGCTGAACCGGGTGCACCCTAAGGACGCGGCGGATGCCAGCGGGGTGATGGTGACCGTGGTCCAGCTCGGCCAGGTGGTCGGGGTGGCACTGCTCGGCACGGTGTTCCTGAGCGGGGTGAGCTACCCGGCGCCCGCGGCCACCTCCGGGCACGCGCTGGTGGTGACGGCGCTGGTCATCGCGGTCTCGGCGGTGCTGGGCTCCGTCGTCGCCGTGCGGACGCGGCAGGCGGTGCTGCCCGAGTAGCCGTACCGCGGGTCCGTAGCGACCGGTGCCGCTCCGCCTGGGGCGGCACCGGAAACGGATTGGTTGAGCACGCCGGTGAACGTGTAAAGTAAGACGTGTCGCCAGGGGAAACCGCTGGTGACAAGCAGTGTGTATGGGGCTGTAGCTCAGTTGGTAGAGCGCTTGCATGGCATGCAAGAGGTCCGGAGTTCAATTCTCCGTAGCTCCACAGCAGTCGAGGGCCGTCTTCCGTTCCGGGAGGCGGCCCTCGGTGGTTTCCGGGTCAGATGGCCTTCGGCCGGCGGGTCAGGCAGGGCAGCACCGCGGCGGCCACGGTGATCGTGCCCAGCACCAGGAACGCCGTGCCGTACGAGGCGTCGGCCGCCAGCCGGGAGACCAGCAGCGGGCCGAAGATTCCGGCCAGGCTCCAGCCGATCAGCATCAGCCCGTAGATCGCGCCGACGTGCGCGAGGCCGAAGAACTCCGAGGCCACCGCCGGCATGGTGGCGAAGCCGCCGCCGAAGGAGAGGCAGACCAGAGCGGCCAGCGGGAAGAACATCGCAGCCGAGGCGACCTGGGAGAGGGCGATCAGGCACAGCCCCTGCGAGCCGAGCATCAGCACGAAGGCGGGCATCAGCCCGGTCCGGCCCGAGAGCCAGCCCCAGAGCGGGCGTCCGACGGTGTTGAACACGCCCAGTGCGCCGGTCAGCGCGGCGGCGGCGGTCGGGCTCAGCCCGGTCAGGCTGCCGGCCGCGGGGGCCACCACCGAGAGCATGCTGATGCCCGCAGCGGTGTTGAAGAGCAGGATGACGGTCAGCAGGTACCACTGCGGGGTGCGCAGCGCCTGCGTCGTCCGGTGGCCGCGCAGCGCGCCCTGCGCGGGGACGGCGGCGCTCTGCGGCGGGTT
Organism: Kitasatospora sp. MAP12-44; assembly: GCF_029892095.1. Taxonomy (NCBI): domain Bacteria; kingdom Bacillati; phylum Actinomycetota; class Actinomycetes; order Kitasatosporales; family Streptomycetaceae; genus Kitasatospora; species Kitasatospora sp. MAP12-44. Next base: position 2,866,307 of record NZ_JARZAE010000004.1, on the reverse strand, counting down.
GCGGAAGAACGCCGCGCCGGTCAGCGTGGTCACCAGGAAGACCGCGCCGAGCACCAGCAGCGCGCGGGCCGGGTCGGCCTCGAAGTGCGCCACCAGGGCCCGCATCAGCGGCGCGCCGAGCACCGAGCCGAGGCCGAAGCCGCCGGTCGCGACGCCCGCCGCCAGCGCCCGGTGCGAGGGGAACCACTTCTGCAGCATGGTGGTCGGCACGATGTAGCCAAGGCCGAGGCCGACCCCGCTGATCACGCCGTAGCCGAGCAGCACCAGCCAGAAGTCGCCGCGGCCGTCCGCGCAGCCGGCCAGCAGGAAGCCGCCCGCGTAGAGGACGCCGGCCAGCAGCGCGATGCCGCGCGGGGGCCGGCGGCCCATCAGCAGGCCGCCGAGCACGGTGCCGACGAAGACCAGCGCGTGCGCGGTGGCGAAGGGCAGTCCTGCCTCGTCCCGGCCGAGGGCGAAGGCGCTGTGCGGCGACTGGAGGCCGGCGGACAGGATGCTCCAGGAGTACACCGACCCGTAGGCGAGCTGGTTGAGCACGACGGCGGCGGCGACCAGGCCGCGGCGGCGGCCGATCCGTCGGCCGATCCGTCGGCCGATCCGTCGGCCGATCCGTCGGCTCCGCCGGGGGGCCGCGGGGGGCGCGGCGGGGGGACGGGTCAGGGTGGCAGAGCGAAGCAACGGGTCACCGCTTCCGGGGGAGGTCCAGCAGGATTTCGCCCTGCTCTACGGTGGGTGACCGGTGCGGGTTACGCCTCTTGGCCGGGAACGGCCCAATCCCGGTGATTTTACTGGACCGTTCGGCGGCGCTGGCTACGCAGGGTGACTATGGAAGTCCTTGCGCTTCTGCCTGCCGGGCGCGTTACCGTCGAGCCATGTCCGATCTGGCGCGCACCCGCAACGAGGAGCTGGCGCGGATCCTGCACCAGCTCGGCTGGAACCCCGAACGCCTGGCGCGGGAGGTCAACCTCGTGCTGCCGTCGGCACTGTCGATCAGCTCCACCGCGCCCTACAAGTGGCGCGACCGGGGCATGGTGCCGCGCGCGCCGCACGACCAGGCGGTCTGCGAGGTGCTCAGCCACGCGGTCGGCATCGCGGTGACCTACCAGCAGCTGTGGGGGCGGATGGGCCGTCGCCGGGGCGCCAAGGCGTTGTCGCCCCGGCTGCTCACCGACCCGTGGACCGCCGACACCGCCCAGACCGCGCTGGCCGAGGCCGCGGCCGAGGTCGCGCCGGTCCGGCTGACCGACCTGTTCCGCGGCGACGAACTCGAACTGGCGGCCCGGCACTGGGCCTCGCCGCCGCCGCCCGTCACCGGTGGCGAGGGTGCGCTGCGGATCGCCCCCGAGCAGCTGACCGACCTGCGGATCAGCCATGACAGCAAGTGGCGTCTTGAGCAGTCCTGCGGCGGCGGCCTGGTGCTGAACCCGGCCAAGGCCGAACTCTCCATGGTGGGCAAGCTGCTGGAGCTCGGCTCGTACGCCTGGGACGAGCAGCTTGGTCGCGAACTGTACGGCGCGGCGAGCCGGTTGGCCCGGCTGGTGGGCTGGGCCGACTTCGACATGGGCAACGAGGCCGCCGCGCAGCGCGCCTTCGTCGCCGCGCTGCGCGCCGCCCATGTGTCGGGCGATCCGCGGCTGGGGGTGAGCGTGGTCGGCTGCCTCGCCGTCCAGGCCACCGACAACCCGGGCGCGCGGGGCCTGGACACCGTCGCCATGCTCGACACCGCGCTGCGGGCCGCCGAGGGGACGCTCACCGCGCGCGAGCGGGCGCTCCAACTGGGCCGTATCGCCCGGGCGTACGGCCGCCGGGGCGAGCCCGAGGGCGCCCGGCGGGCGGCCGAGGAGGCCTTCGCGGCGCTCGGGGCCGAGCCGGGCCGGCTGCAGGAACGGGCCGACCTGGACGGCATGGTGGGCGAGGCGTACCTCTTCCTCGGCGACCATGAGCGGGCCCGGGCGCTGCTGGCCTCGGCCGTCCGCGAGTTGGCGCCCGAGCGGGCCCGGGCGAAGGCCCTGCTGATGGTCCGGCTGGCCGACTCCTACCGCCGCACCGGCGACCACGAGCGGGCCGCGCCGATCGCCGACCGGGCCCGGCGGTTGGCCGCCGGCATGCAGTCCGCGCGGGTGGCCCGCGCGTTGCGGGACTTCGACACCGCCTCGCGGCTGTCGTCCGGAGGCGCGCATTAGGCTCGCGGTAATGAAGCCTGATCATCGGGCGGACACGAAAGGCTGATCTTCACCATGAAGGTACTGATCTCCGGCGGCGCCGGCTACATCGGCAGCACCATCGGCTCGGCCTGCCTGGACGCGGGCATCACCCCGGTCGTGCTGGACAACCTGGTAACCGGCCGCCGTGAGTTCACCGAGGGACGGGCGTTCTACGAGGGCGACATCGCCGACGGCGCGCTCGTCGACCGGATCTTCGCCGAGCACCCCGACATCGAGGCCGTCGTGCACTGCGCGGCCCTGATGGTGGTCCCGGACTCGGTCGGCGACCCGATCGGCTACTACCGCGCCAACGTCGCCAAGAGCCTGGACTTCGTCGACCACCTGCTGCGCAACGGCTGCGGCCGGATGGTCTTCAGCTCCTCCGCCTCGATCTACCTGGCCGGCGAGGACTTCAGCGTCGACGAGTCCTCCGGTCTCGACCCGCAGAGCCCGTACGCGCGCACCAAGGCCGTCTGCGAGGCGATGTTCGCCGACATCGCCGCCACCCAGCCGATCCGGGTCCTCTCGCTGCGCTACTTCAACCCGATCGGCGCCGACCCCAAGATGCGCACCGGCCTGCAGACCCGCCGGCCCACCCACGCGCTCGGCAAGCTGATCGAGGCGCACGACGAGGGCCGGCCCTTCCAGATCACCGGCACCGACTACCCGACCCGGGACGGCTCGGGCATCCGCGACTACGTCCACGTCTGGGACCTGGCGGCCGCGCACGTCGCCGCGCTCGGCCGCTTCGACGAGGTGCTGGTGGGGGAGACCCGCTCGACCGTGATCAACCTCGGCACCGGGACCGGGACCACGGTGAACGAGCTGGTCGCCGCCTTCAACAGCGTGGTCGGCACCCCGGTCGAGACCACCGTGACCGGTCCGCGCCCGGGCGACGTGGCCGGCGCCTACCCCCGCAGCGACCGCGCGCTGAAGCTGCTCGACTGGACGCCGCAGCACTCCCTGGCCGAGGGCATCCGGGACTCGCTGCACTGGGCCGAGCTGCGCGACGAGCGGCTCGGCCTCGCCGGGCAGGCCTGACGACGCCCCGGGGGCGGCGAGCGGTCCGGCGTCCGGACTGCTCGCCACCTCCCGGGCGCGCCTGCGGTACCCTGACCCCATGCGAACTGTGCGCCTGCTCCTTAGCCGGCCGCGCTGACCAGGACCGGCCGCCCGCGAGGGCACTGCCGGAGTCGGCGTGGCGTCCCCTCCTGCGAGGGGCTTTTTTATTTCCCCCGCCCCCGCCCCGCCCTCGCAGCTTCCCGGCAGACCAGCCCGGCTGACGGTTCGCTATCTGACATCGATGGAGCCTGAAGGACCATGAGCGAGACGACACCTGCCTCCGGCGCGGCCGAGGCCGCCACCGAGCCGTTCCGATACTCCTCCACCCTGGCCGCTGACATCGAGTCACGCTGGCAGGACGTCTGGGAGAAGGAGGGCACGTTCAACGCCCCCAACCCGGCGGGCCCGCTGGCCGACCCCGCGGCGGGCGAGGTCTCCTCGAAGCCGCACAGCTTCATCATGGACATGTTCCCGTACCCCTCCGGCGCCGGCCTGCACGTCGGCCACCCGCTGGGCTACATCGCCACCGACGTCTACGCCCGCTACCAGCGGATGACCGGCCACAACGTGCTGCACACGCTGGGCTACGACGCGTTCGGCCTGCCCGCCGAGCAGCACGCGGTCGCCACCGGTGAGCACCCGCGGATCTCCACCGAGGCCGCCATCGCCAACATGCGCTCGCAGCTGCGCCGGCTGGGACTGGGCCACGACTCGCGCCGGTCGATCTCCACCATCGACCCCGAGTACTACCGCTGGACCCAGTGGATCTTCCTGCAGATCTTCAACTCCTGGTACGACACCGAGGCCGCCACCGCGCGCCCGATCGCCGAGCTGATCGCCCAGTTCGCGAGCGGCGAGCGGGCCACCCCGGACGGCCGCGGCTGGGCCGAGCTGTCCGGCGCGGAGCGGGAGGAGCTGCTGGGCGAGTACCGCCTGGCGTACTCCAAGGAGGTTCCGGTCAACTGGTGCCCCGGGCTGGGCACCGTGCTGGCCAACGAGGAGGTCACCGCCGACGGCCGTTCCGAGCGCGGCAACTTCCCGGTCTTCAAGTCCAAGCTGCGCCAGTGGATGATGCGGATCACCGCCTACGGTGACCGGCTGATCGCCGACCTGGACCCGCTGGACTGGCCCGAGGCCATCAAGCTGCAGCAGCGCAACTGGATCGGCCGCTCCGAGGGCGCGCGGGTCGACTTCGCGGTCTCCGCCGACGCCGCCATCACCGTCTTCACCACCCGGCCCGACACGCTGTTCGGCGCCACCTACATGGTGCTGGCCCCCGAGCACGAGCTGGTCGACTCGATCGTCCCGGCCGCCTGGCCGGCCGAGACGCACGAGGACTGGAAGGGCGGCGCCGCGACGCCCGCCGAGGCGGTCGCCGTCTACCGCGCGGCCGCCGCCGCCAAGTCGGACGTCGAGCGCCAGGTCGAGGCCAAGGTCAAGACCGGCGTCTTCACCGGCGCCTACGCGACCAACCCGGTCAGCGGCGAGCGCGTGCCGGTCTTCATCGCCGACTACGTGCTGATGGGCTACGGCACCGGCGCCATCATGGCCGTCCCCGCGCACGACCACCGCGACTTCGCGATGGCCCGCGCCTTCGCGCTGCCGATGCGCTGCGTCGTCCAGCCGACCGACGGGCGCGGCACCGACCCGCACGCGTGGGACGACGCCTTCGACACCTATGACTCGGTCATCGTCAACTCGGCCAACGCGGACATCTCGCTGGACGGTCTGAGCGTCGTCGAGGCCAAGGCCGCGGTCACCACCTGGCTGACCGAGCGCGGGATCGGCGAGGGAACGGTCAACTTCCGGCTGCGCGACTGGCTGTTCAGCCGCCAGCGGTACTGGGGCGAGCCGTTCCCGATCGTCTACGACGAGGACGGCGTGATGCACGCGCTGCCCGAGTCGATGCTGCCGGTCGAGGTCCCCGAGGTGGAGGACTACTCGCCGCACACCTACGACCCGTACGACGCGACCAGCTCGCCGAAGACGCCGCTGTCGCGCAACGAGGCCTGGGTCACCGTCGAGCTGGACCTGGGCGACGGCCCGAAGACCTACCGCCGCGAGACCAACACCATGCCCAACTGGGCGGGTTCGTGCTGGTACGAGCTGCGCTACATCGACCCGGTGAACGCCTCGCGGGTGGTCGACCCGGCCAACGAGCAGTACTGGCTGGGCCCGACCGCGCAGAAGCCGCTGGGCGGCGTCGACCTGTACGTCGGCGGCGCCGAGCACGCGGTGCTGCACCTGCTGTACGCGCGCTTCTGGCACAAGGTGCTGCACGACCTGGGCCATGTGAGCTCGGTCGAGCCGTTCCACAAGCTGTTCAACCAGGGCATGATCACCGCCGACGTCTACCGCGACGAGCGCGGCTTCCCGGTGCCCGCCGCCGAGATCGAGGAGCGCGACGGCGGCTACTTCTGGCAGGGCGAGCCGGTCCGGCGCGAGGCCGGCAAGATGGGCAAGTCGCTGAAGAACGCGGTCGCCCCCGACCAGATCTGCGAGGAGTACGGCGCCGACACGCTGCGCCTGTACGAGATGGCGATGGGCCCGCTGGACGTCTCGCGCCCCTGGGACACCCGCGCGGTGGTGGGCTCCTACCGCTTCCTGCAGCGGCTGTGGCGCAACGTCGTCTCGGAGGCCACCGGCGAGCTGGTCGTCACCGACGAGCCGGCCGACGAGCCGACCCTGCGCGCGCTGCACAAGGCGATCGACGGCATCCGCTGCGACATGGCCGGGCTGCGCTTCAACACGGCGGTCGCCAAGGCCATCGAGCTGAACAACTACCTGGTCAAGCGCGGCAGTACGCCGCGCGAGGTGGCCGAGCAGGTGGTCCTGCTGGTCGCGCCGCTGGCCCCGCACATCGCCGAGGAGCTGTGGCGCAAGCTGGGCCACACCGAGTCGCTGGCGTTCGCCGACTTCCCCGTCGCGGACCCGGTGTACGTGGTCGACGAGTCGGTCACCTGCGTCGTCCAGATCAAGGGCAAGGTCAAGGCCCGCCTGGAGGTGGCTCCCTCCATCTCGGACGCCGAGCTGGAGGCGCTGGCGCTGGCCGACCCGGCCGTCGTCGCCGCCATCGGCGACGCGCCGGTCCGCAAGGTGATCGCCCGCGCGCCGAAGCTGGTGAACATCGTCACCGGCTGACGAGGCGTCAACTGCGGTGGCCGGCCCCTGACTTGCGGGGGCCGGCCATCGGCGTTCGGGTGTGCACCGACGGCGGCCGGCGACCGGCACGGCCCTCTGGGGGACACCCTCTCGAGGACACCCTCTCGGGGACATCCCTGAGCTCTCCCTGAGCTTTGCCCTGATCTCCCCTGATCTCCTGCCGAGGGCCCGCTTTACCCCCTCCCAGCGGTGCTCCGGGAGGCTACCGTGGGGAACGCAGGCAGCACCGGCGCGCGCGGAAGGCGGCAACCCCCATGGAAGCGATCGGCGCAGTGATCGCACTGCTCGTGCTGTTCGGGATCGGCATTGTCACCCTGCTGATCGTCGCGGCGGTGAAGGCCGGCAAGGCCGTGGTCGACACGGTCGGGCGGACCGAGGCCAATGCCCGCCGAGCTGTCGAGAACGTCACGCTGAAGGCCAAGACCTTCAGCAAACCGGGCGCCGCCGGGCGGATCGCCGGTTTGCGGCTCTCGGTGCGCACCGCGCTGAGCGGCACCCGGGAGGTGCTGGAGGCCGGCGTCGGGGCGGACAGCCAGCTCACCGAGGCCCTGCAGCTGCTCTCACGGCTGGACGAGCACGCCGCCGAGCTGGACGCCGAGCTGCGCATGCTGGAGCGCGAGCCCGAGTCCGGGCGGGTGGCGGCGAAGCTGCCGGAGCTGGGGGAGCGGGCGGAGCGGATCATCCGGTCCGCGGAGTCGATGCGGTGGGCGGCGCAGGACCGGATGCACCGGTTCGCGGACGATGAGCTGACCAGGCTCAGCCAGGACTGCGAGAGCGAGGCGGGGGCGCTGCGGCACTGGGACACGGGTGCCGCGTCCGGTGCCGCGACTGGTGCCGCCACTGGCGCCGCTGCTCCGGGGATAGCCGCGGCGGGCGGGCGGTTGAGCGCCGAGGAGATGCTCGGGTTGGCGGAGCCGCTGACCCGGTTCGCGCAGCGCCTGCGCAAGCCCAACCCGGGTTCCTCCGCGAGCTGATGCCCGTGCGTGGGCCTGTTCCCCCCGGCTCGTGGAGGGCTCGACCTCCGCTGTCCTCCGTGGCGTTCGGGGAGTAACCTCCGGCTCATGCCCGCCCACCTCGCACTTGTCACCGACTCCACGGCCTACCTGCCCCAGGACGCCGTCGACCGGCACCGGATCACGGTGGTCCCGCTGAGCGTGGTGGTCGGGGACGAGGTGCTGACCGAGGGCGTGGAGATCTCCCCGAAGGACGTCGCCGAGGCGCTGCGGTCCAAGCGCCGGGTGACCACCTCGCGCCCGGGCCCCGAGACCTTCGCCGCCGCCTACCGTGCTGCGGCGGAGTCGGGTGCGGCGGGGGTCGTCTCGCTGCACCTCTCCGCGGAGCTCTCCGGCACCTGCGAGGCCGCCCGTCTCGCGGCGGCCGAGGCCGAGCTGCCGGTCCGCGTGGTGGACAGCCGGATGGTCGGCATGGCCCTGGGGTACGCCGTCCTGGCCGCCGCTGAGGCGATCGCGGACGGCCAGGACCTGGCGGGGGTCGCCGCCGCGGCGGAGCGCCGGGCGGCCGCCACGCATGGTTTCTTCTACGTCGACACCCTTGAGTACCTGCGGCGCGGCGGCCGGATCGGGGCGGCGCGCGCGTTGCTCGGCTCGGCTCTCGCGGTGAAGCCGCTCCTGCACCTCTCCGGCGGCCGGATCGAGCCGCTGGAGAAGGTCCGGACCGCCTCGCGGGCGATCGCCAGGCTGGAGGAGATCGCGGTCGAGCAGGCGGGGGAGGCCGAGGTGGACATCACGGTCCATCACCTCGCCGCCGAGGACCGCGCGGAGCCGCTCGCCGAGCGCCTGCGGGAGCGGGTGCCGGGGTTGCGCGAGCTCTACGTGGGGGAGGTCGGCGCGGTGATCGGCGCGCACGCCGGTCCCGGGCTGCTGGCCGTGGTCGTCTCGCCGCGCTGAGCCATGTGGGGGACGGTGGTTGTCCACAGGCGCGGGGTTGTCCACAGGAATTTTCCTGTTTCCGCCGGGGACTCCGTTCGTCCTTACCTTCGTGTCCATGGGAACCACACGAAGCAGCCTGAACCCGGCGCTGGCGCGCCGCCGGGAGACCACCGAGGTCTTCCGGCACCGGATGACCCACCTCTTCGCGGTGGCGGACCAGGACCACCTGGTCGCCGCCGCTCCCGCTCCCGCTTCCGCCGAGACGCACCCTGCTGCGCCGTCCTCGCGGGTCCTCCCTGAGGACTGGCCCAATGGTTACGGGCGGCGCCGCGACCGCCGACGATCCGCGCAGGCCCCCGTTCCTCCCGACCCCGCCGCTCCCGACCCCGTTCCTCCCGGCCCCGTCACGGCCGCCCCGGTCGACGTCGGCCCGGACGATGTCGCGGCGCTCCCACGGCTCCCGCCGCCGTCCTCGCCGCTCGCTGACACGCGCGCCGCTGACGGCCTTTCACCTCCCTCCGATCCCTCCAGTCCTCCGGGTGCCCACCGCTCCTTCCGGCCCCGGCTGCCCGCGGCTCTCCACTCCCTCCGCTGGGTGGACCGAAAGGCCGTCCTCGGTCTCAGCGTGCTTCTGCTGATCGCCGTGGCGTACGCGGTCCAGCACTTCTGGTTCGGCCGGCCGCAGGCCGTCGCCGTGCCAGTCGCCTCCATCACCGCCGCCGGCTCACCCGGACCGGCGGGTGGCCCGGCAGCGGCGGCAGCAGCCGTCGCGCGGGGCGCGGGCGCCGTGCCGGCCTCTGCACCGGGCGCCGCGGTCGAGGGCGCGGCGGACGCGGTGGGGGCGCCCGTCGCCGCCGTGGTGGTCGACGTCGCGGGGAGGGTGGCCGACCCCGGGGTCCGCTCACTGCCGGGCGGATCGCGGGTGGCCGATGCGATCCGGGCCGCCGGCGGTGCCCAGTCCGGGGTGAACACCGACGAGCTCAACCTGGCCCGGGTCCTGGTCGACGGTGAGCAGATCCTGGTGGGGGCACCGTCTCCGCCACCGGGTCAGGCCGCCACGCCCGCTCGGCGTGCGCCGATCAGTCTGAACCGGGCAACGGTGGAGCAGCTTGACGCCCTGCCAGGGGTCGGGCCGGTCCTCGCCCAACACATCATCGACTTCCGCGGCTCCCACGCGGGCTTCCGCTCACTCGACCAGCTCCGCCAGATCAGCGGCATCGGTGAGCGCAAGCTAGCCGAACTCAAACCGCTGCTCACTCTCTGACCGACCGCCACGTCCAGTGGATGCGCTCCCGAACGAAGGGATGGTTCCGGTGCCTCACGCGGCCCGAGAAGTCGATGGCCTGTCAGCACATCGCCCGGACGGCATGGATCTCCGCCTGCTGCCGCCGGCCCTGGCGGCCTGGCTGTCGGCGGCTCTGCTGGTCGACGCCGACGCCCGGTACGCACCGCTGCTGCTGATCGGGGCCGGACTCGCTGCCGTGGTCGCCGTCGTGCTGCTGTTCGGCAGTCGGCGCATCTGGCGCATCCGGCGCCAGCGGCGGGTAGCCGGCACGGCAGCGCTGGCCGTGACCGCGGCGGTACTGCTGAGCGCCGCGGCCTCCACGGTCTGCACCGTTCTGCAGACGGCGGACCTGCACCGCGGCCCGCTACCGGCGCTGGCCCGCGCCGTCCCGGCCGACCAGCCCGTGCGCGCCGTCGAGGTCGAGCTGACGATCACGGGTGACCCGCACACCCACACCTCTCGGACGAAGGGCTCCGCCCCTGGTCAGGATCTGCTCACCGTCGAAGCCACCGCCGACCAGGTCACCGCGCCGTCGACGGCCTCCAGCACCCGCCCCGCCACTACTCCTTCTTCCACCCCTCCTCCCGCTCCTCCCGCTCCCCCCACCAGGACGCGAACCAGGACCCCCGTCACCGTCGTGGTCCGCGCGCGCGACGTGCAGGCATGGCAGGGCCTGCTGCCGTCCACCCGGCTCGCCGCCGAGGTGCGGGTGCTGCCGTCCTCCGGGCAGCGGGTGGACTCGGGCATCTCCCTGCTCGCCGAGGGGCATCCCCGGCTGCTGGCTCAGGCCAGCGCCGTGCAGCAGCTCGCGGGGCGGCTGCGGAGCGGATTGCGCCAAGCGTGCGAGGAGTTGTCCCCGGACGCCCGGGCGCTCCTCCCGGGCCTGGTCATCGGTGACACCTCCGGCTTTCCGGACGAGCTGCAGGAGGCCTTCCACGTCACCGACCTGGTCCATCTGATCGCGGTCAGCGGCGCCAACCTCTCGATCGTGCTGGCGGTCCTGCTCGGTGCCCCGGGCCGCGCCGGCACAGCCGAACGCGGCGGCCTGGCAGCCCTGTTGGGGCTCCCGCTGCGGATCGCCGCGCTGCTGGGAGCCGCGCTGACGCTGGCCTTCGTGACGCTCTGCCGCCCCGACCCGAGCGTGCTGCGGGCAGCGGCGACCGGCCTGGTCGGCCTTCTCGCCCTGGCCATGGGCAGACCGCGGCAGGCCGTTCCGGCGCTGGCCGGTGCGGTCCTCGTGCTGGTCCTGGTGGATCCCTATCTGAGCCGCTCGTACGGCTTTCTGCTCTCCGTGCTCGCCACGGCGGGTCTGCTGACCCTCGGGCGACGTTGGGCGGCGGCGCTGCGGGAGCGCGGCTGGCCGCACCATCTCGCCGACGGGCTTGCGGCAGCCGCCGCCGCTCAGGCGCTCTGCGCGCCGGCGACAGTCCTGCTGGCGCCCCGGGTGAGTGTGGTGGGGATCCCCTGCAACCTCCTCGCCGAGCTGGCCGTCGCGCCGGCGACGCTCCTGGGATTCGGCGCGCTGGTGACCTCCCCGTTCTCGATGGGCGTCGCCCAGTTCCTGGCCGGCCTCGCCGCCGTGCCGACCGAATGGCTGGTCGCCGTGGCGCGTTACGGAGCCGCCCTGCCCGGAGCCGAGTTCGCCTGGACCCCGGGCTGGCCAGGTGCTGCGCTGTTGGCCGTCGCCATCGCTGCCGCCGTCAGCGCCGCCCCGCTGTTCTTCCGCACGCCACCGGACTCCGAGGTGGTGCCGTTCGACTCCGACGCCAAGTCGACAGCGGCCGCACCCGGCGTCCCCGCCCCCCGGCAGCCCTCCTCCCTGCTGATGCCCACACCCAGGCCACCTGCGCCGAGCCGACGCCGCAGGCTGCTCATCCCGGTGCTCCTCGTGACCGCGCTGTTCCTGCTTCTGCTGCGCCCGCCGTCACTGGTCCGGATCGCGACCGGTTGGCCGCCGGTCGGCTGGCGGCTCGTCATGTGCTCGATCGGACAGGGCGACCTGCTCGTCCTGCCGGTGCCGCGCGGCGAGGAGGCCCCGGACACGGCGGTCGTGGTCGACACCGGCCCCGACCCAGCGGCCGCCGACGCCTGTCTGCGGGATCTGGGCATCACCCGGATCCCGCTCGTCATCCTCTCCCACTACCACGCCGACCACAGCGAGGGCCTGCCCGGTGTGCTGCACCAGCGCGCGGTGGGGGCCATCGAGACGACCACCCTGGACACACCGCCGGGGGAGGCGGCCAAGGTGGTCCGCTGGGCCGCGACCGCACATGTCCCGCTGGTCCGCGCCGCACCGGGGGAGCACCGGGACGCGGGTCCGGGGCTGTCCTGGGACGTGATCTGGCCGGCCGGTCCGCTCGGGTTGGACACGCCGGGTCCGAACAACGCCAGCGTGGCCCTGCTGGTGACGGCCGGCCGGCTGCGCTTCGCGTTGCTCGGCGATCTGGAGCCGGCCGCCCAGGCCGAGTTGCTGACCCGCGCGCGCCCGGGACCGGTGGACGTCCTGAAGGTGGCCCACCACGGCTCGGCGCACCAGGACTGGGAGTTGGCGGCGGCCCTGCGCCCCCGGCTGGCCCTCATCTCCTCGGGCCGGGACAACCCCTATGGACACCCGGCAGCGGGCACGGTGCAGCGCCTGCGCGCGCTGGGCGCCACCGTGCTGCGTACCGACCGCCTGGGCGATATCGCCGTCCTGGGCGACGACCCCGCAGGCCTACGGGCACTCGTGCACCCCCACCCCGACACCCCGGACACCTCCGACGCCGGCAGTCCCGACACCGGCAACCCGGATACCGGTACACCCGACATCGGCAACCCCGGCGGGCTGGATCCTGCCCTGGTCGCCCTGGGCGGGCTCAGCCGTCCTCGCGCCATCCGTCGTGCTCGGCCAACACCGCGTCGACCACTGCCAGCAGCTCGTGGTCCCAGACCCCGGTCACGGCCGGGGCCTCCAGGACCACCAGCCACTGGGCGTCCTCGGCGTCGTCCTCGCCTGCCAGCGCGTCGCGTACGAGCTCCAACGGGCCCAACTCCGGCCGCCGCGCGGTGAGCTCCCCGGCGACCTCCTCGGCGGAGTCGCGGTCGGCGAGGACGAGCAGCTGGCGCCCGGTGGTCACGGGCCGGTCATCGATGTCATGGTCGGTCACCCGTCCATTGTGGCTGCTGCGGTCGTCCCGCCCGCCCGCGCGGCCCGGAGCTGTCGGCCCCCCGTGGGATGCTGGTAGGCGATGGCCAGGAAGAGTGCACCCGACGACCTGCTCGCCCCGCTGACCCTCGCGGTCGGCCAGGAGGAGCTGCTGCTCGACCGCGCGGTCGCCCAGGTGGTGGCTGCGGCGAGAGCGGCGGATCCCGACACCGACGTCCGCGACATCGCCCCCGGCGGCCTCCAGCCCGGCAGCCTCGCCCAGCTCACCACCCCGTCGCTCTTCGCCGAGCGCAAGGTCATCGTGATCCGTGCCGCCCAGGACCTCGGTGCCGACTCGGTCAAAGAGGTCAAGGCCTACCTCGACTCCCCGATCGAGGAAGTGATCATGATCTTGGTGCACGCGGGAGGCGTCAAGGGCAAGGGTTTGCTGGACGCCGGCCGCAAGGCGGGCGGCCGCGAGGTCGTCTGCCCCAAGCTGACCAAGGCCGGCGAGCGGATCGCCTTCGTCCGCGGCGAGTTCAAGACGCTCGGCCGCTCCGCCAGCCCCGAGGCCTGCCAGGCCCTGCTGGACGCGCTCGGCAGTGACCTGCGCGAGCTGGCGGCGGCCTGCAGCCAGCTCACCTCCGACGTCGAGGGGACGATCGACGAGCGCGTGGTCGCCCGTTACTACAGCGGTCGTGCCGAGGCCACCGGCTTCGAGGTGGCCGACTTCGCGGTGACCGGCCGGGCCGCCGAGGCCCTGGAACGGCTGCGCTGGGCGCTGGCCGTGGGCCAGCCGCCGACCGGCATCACCTACGCCCTGGCCGCCGGGGTCCGCGGCATCGGCCGGCTGGCCTCCGCCGACCGCTCGATGCGCCCGGCCGACCTCGCCCGCGAGCTGGGCATGCCGCCCTGGAAGGTGGACCGGGTCCGCCAGCAGATGCGCGGCTGGACCGGCGATGGCGTCGCCACCGCGCTGATCGCGATCGCCGAGGCGGACGCCGCGGTCAAGGGCGGCTCCGACGACCCGGCCTTCGCCCTGGAGCGCGCCGTCGTCACCGTGGCCCGCGCCGCCCGTGCGGGCGCCCGCCAGTACTGAGACCGACCGGACCCGACCGGTCTGAGCCCGTCCGGCCGCCCGCGGCGCGTTCAGCGCCCGCCGATGGCCCGCAGCGCGTCCCGGGTGTCCATCACCAGCGCCTCCCGGACGCTCTCGCGGTCCGGTGCGCTCTCCTTCCCCGCCTGGTAGGAGCCCGACCAGGTCAGATAGCAGGTCAGCGCCCCGTCCCGGACAAACAGGCTCTGGGTCAGGTAGTGCCGGGTCGGGTCCGACCCGCTGTGGTCGTCGAGGAAGGCCACGAAGGCCCGATCCCCCAGGCCCGGGACATCGCCGACCTCGAAGTCGCGCTGCTCGAAGCCGCCGCGCTGGGCGTCGAACTCGGGCGCCGCGCTCACCGCCCGATGCAGCTGCACCTCCATGGAGAGGGTGATGTAGCCGCTGTCGTCGGCCACCCGCTTGAGGTACTGGCTGCAGTACATGTCGTCGAGCGCCGGGGTGCGGGTCGTGTAGTGGTACGGCGCCCCGGAGGCGACCGGGTAGAGCCGGTCGAAGCTGACGAACCGCACCGCGGCGCACAGGTCGTCGGGGGTCCGGTAGCCGCCCACCGGCAGCGGGGAGGAGGCTGTCACGACCATCGACGGCACCGACCACACCACGGCCGTCCAGACCGCCGAGGCGAGCAGCGCGCCCGTGAAGCCCCACACCGCCCGCCGCAGGACCCGCCTGCTGCGACTCGGCTCACCCGAAGGCCCTGGCCCAGTAAAAGCCCCCGGCCCAGGGAAAGCCCCCGGCGCCGGCGGCACGGCGTAGCCGCGGGTGGTCTGCTGTGGTGTCGACATGGGCGTCCCCAGGGCGCAGCGGAGCGTGACGAGGCAGAACGACGAGGCAGAACTGAGCGCGGCTCAGAGGATAGCCGCAAGCCGCAAACGCCGACAGGCGCCGCAGCCGTCCCCCGAAGGGAAGGGCCGCGGCGCCTGCCGCTCTGCTGTGTGCACCGCACCCGCGTGGCGAACGCAGGCCGCGTGCGGTACGCTGTCGTGCGCCTCAGGGCTCCGGGTAGAGGGCCGGTATCACCCGAGGGGGGTAAGGCTTAAAGCTGAAATCAGGCCGAAACGGTGACGCGCTTGGTGATCGCCGACTTCTTGTTGGCGGCCTGGTTCTTGTGGATGACACCCTTGCTGACGGCCTTGTCGAGGGCCTTGGAGGCCGCGCGGGCCAGCACGGTGGCCTTCTCGACGTCACCGGCGGCAGCGGCCTCACGGGCCTTGCGCACAGCGGTCTTCAGCGAGGACTTGACGGCCTTGTTGCGCAGGCGCGCCTTCTCGTTGGTCTTGTTGCGCTTGATCTGGGACTTGATGTTCGCCACGAAGGAGCCTCAGTCTTGTCTATTCGGTCTGAACTCGGATGCACCCGCCACCCCGGTCAGGCTGAGAGGGCATGCCGAGGTGAGGTGCAGCGACCTACGGTACCAGGGGCGTCCCACCCACCCCAAACCGGTCAGGCGCGGTGGACCGGCTCCCCGTAGTGCTCGACCGAGGGGAACGGCGCGTAGAAGTGGTGCAGCAGCTCGCGCCACCGCTCGTACTCCGCCGAGCGGCGGAAGCCCTCGGTGTGGTCGCTCAGCTGCTCCCACCGCACCTGGAGCAGGAAGCGCGAGCCGAGCCCCTCGTCCAGGCAGCGCCGCAGCTCCAGTCCGCGGAACCCGGGCCGGCCCGCGATCAGCGGCTTGGCCTGCGCGAAGGCGGCGAGGAACTCGTCCTCGCGGCCGGGCAGCACATTCAGCGTTGCGCTTTCCAAGATCATGCCCGGCAGCGTACGGGCGCCGCCGCCCGGCGGGGAAGAGCTGGACGCGGTGGCGGAGCGGGCTCGTGGGAGGATGGTGGTAGCCATGTCGATCGGACGAGACCGTCCGGTCCCCGGGAAGCGGCTCCTTCTGTTGAAAGACGGGGCGAGCACCCGGCCCCCGGAGCAACGGAGAATCGGACCAAGGTGCCCGCGACCCCTACGAACGTGCCACAGCCCAGCCGTACCGACCCGGCGCTGATCCGCAACTTCTGCATCATCGCCCACATCGACCACGGCAAGTCCACCCTCGCCGACCGCATGCTGCAGATCACCGGCGTCGTCGACCCGCGGCAGATGCGTGCCCAGTACCTCGACCGGATGGACATCGAGCGCGAGCGCGGAATCACCATCAAGTCGCAGGCGGTCCGCCTCCCGTGGGCGCCGAAGACCGGCGACAACGTGGGCACGACCCACATCCTCAACATGATCGACACGCCCGGCCACGTCGACTTCACCTACGAGGTGTCCCGTTCGCTGGCCGCCTGTGAGGGCACCATCCTGGTGGTGGACGCCGCGCAGGGCATCGAGGCGCAGACCCTCGCCAACCTGTACCTGGCGCTGGAGAACAACCTCACGATCATCCCGGTCCTCAACAAGATCGACCTGCCGGCCGCCCAGCCGGAGAAGTACGCCGCCGAGATCGCGCACATCATCGGCTGCGACCCGGAGGACGTCCTGAAGGTCAGCGCCAAGAGCGGCCTGGGCGTCGAGGACCTGCTGGACCACGTGGTCGCCAAGGTCCCGGCCCCGGTCGGCGTCAAGGACGCCCCGGCCCGCGCGATGATCTTCGACTCGGTCTACGACACCTACCGCGGCGTGGTGACCTACGTCCGGGTGGTCGACGGTGAGCTCACCAAGCGCGAGCGCATCCAGATGATGTCCACCGGCGCGACGCACGAGTTGCTGGAGATCGGTGTCATCTCGCCCGAGCCGCGGGTCTCCGACGGCCTTGGCGTCGGCGAGGTGGGCTACATCATCACCGGTGTGAAGGACGTCCGGCAGTCCAAGGTCGGTGACACCATCACCTCGATGCACAAGGGTGCGACCGAGGCGCTGGGCGGCTACAAGGACCCGCGTCCGATGGTCTTCTCCGGCCTCTACCCGCTGGACGGCAGCGACTACCCGCTGCTGCGCGACGCCCTCGACAAGCTCCAGCTCAACGACGCCGCCCTGGTGTTCGAGCCGGAGACCTCGGTCGCGCTGGGCTTCGGCTACCGCTGCGGATTCCTCGGGCTGCTGCACCTGGAGATCGTCCGGGAGCGGCTGGAGCGCGAGTTCAACCTCGACCTGATCTCCACCGCCCCCAACGTGGTCTACCGGGTGGTGATGGAGGACGGCAGCGAGCACACCGTCACCAACCCGAGCGAGTTCCCCACCGGCAAGATCTCCGAGGTCCACGAGCCGGTGGTCCGCGGTTCCATCCTGGTGCCCAACGAGTTCGTCGGCGCCGTCATGGAGCTCTGCCAGGGCCGCCGCGGCAACATGCAGGGCATGGACTACCTCTCCGAGGAGCGGGTGGAGCTGCGCTACACCCTCCCGTTGGCCGAGATCGTCTTCGACTTCTTCGACATCCTGAAGTCCAAGACCCGCGGCTACGGCTCCTTCGACTACGAGCCGATCGGCGAGCAGACCGCCGACCTGGTCAAGGTCGACATCCTGCTGCACGGTGACGCGGTGGACGCCTTCTCCGCCATCGTGCACAAGGACAAGGCCTACAACTACGGCGTCATGATGGCCGGCAAGCTGCAGAAGCTGATCCCGCGCCAGCAGTTCGAGGTGCCGATCCAGGCCGCCATCGGCTCGCGGGTGATCGCCCGTGAGACGGTCCGCGCGATCCGCAAGGACGTCCTCGCCAAGTGCTACGGCGGTGACATCTCCCGGAAGCGGAAGCTGCTGGAGAAGCAGAAGGAGGGCAAGAAGCGGATGAAGATGGTCGGCCGCGTGGAGGTCCCGCAGGAGGCCTTCATCGCCGCGCTGTCGACGGACGCGGACAGCCCCAAGGACGCCAAGAAGTAGACGTACCTGGCACACCGAAGGCCACCACCCGCTGCGGGTGGTGGCCTTCGGCATGTGTGAGGGTCAGGCCGTCTCGGCGACGGCCTGGGCGAACTGCGCCTGGTAGAGCTTGGCGTACGCGCCGCCGGAGGCGATCAGGTCGTCGTGCGAGCCCTGTTCGACGATCGAGCCGTTCTCCATCACCAGGATCACGTCGGCGTCCCGGATGGTGGAGAGCCGGTGGGCGATGACGAAGCTGGTGCGGCCGGTGCGCAGGGTGGCCATGGCCCGCTGGATCAGCACCTCGGTACGGGTGTCCACCGAGCTGGTGGCCTCGTCCAGCACCAGGATGCTGGGCTGGGCGAGGAACGCCCGGGCGATGGTGATCAGCTGCTTCTCGCCCGCGCTGACCCCGGTGCCCTCGTCGTCGATCACGGTGTCGTAGCCGTCCGGCAGGGTGCGGACGAAGCGGTCGACGTGCGCGGCCTTCGCCGCCTCGATCACCTGCTCGCGGGTGGCCGCCACCGAGCCGTACGCGATGTTGTCGGCGATCGTGCCGCCGAACAGCCAGGTGTCCTGGAGCACCATGCCGATCCCGGAGCGCAGGTCCTCGCGGGACATCGCGGCGATGTCCACCCCGTCCAGGGTGATCCGCCCGCCGCTGACCTCGTAGAACCGCATCAGCAGGTTGACCATGGTGGTCTTGCCGGCCCCGGTCGGGCCGACGATCGCCACCGTGTGGCCGGGCTCGACCTTGAGCGAGAGGTCCTCGATCAGCGGCTTGTCGGCCTCGTAGCGGAAGGCCACGTCCTCGAAGGAGACCAGGCCGCGCAGTTCGGCCGGCCGCTCGGGGTGCAGCGGCTCGGCGGACTGCTCCTCGGCGTCCAGCAGCTCGAAGACCCGCTCCGCCGAGGCGACGCCGGACTGCACCAGGTTGGCCATCGAGGCGACCTGGGTGAGCGGCTGGCTGAACTGCCGCGAGTACTGGATGAATGCCTGCACGTCACCGATCGACAGCGCGCCGCTGGCCACCCGCAGACCGCCGACCACCGCGACCAGCACGTAGTTGAGGTTGCTGATCAGCATCATCGCGGGCTGGATGGTCCCGGAGATGAACTGCGCCTTGAAGCTGGCCCCGTAGAGCGCGTCGTTCTCCTGGCGGAAGATCTCGGCGGCCTCCTTCTGCCGGCCGAAGACCTTCACCAGCGAGTGGCCGGTGTACATCTCCTCGATGTGGCCGTTGAGCTTGCCGGTGGTCTTCCACTGGGAGACGAACTGCGGCTGGGCCCGCTTGCCGACCCGAGCCGCGACGACCACCGAGAGCGGCACCGAGATCAGCGCGATGAGCGCGAGTATCCAGGAGATCCAGAACATCATCGCCAGCACGCCGACGATGGTGAGCAGCGAGTTCACCACCTGGCCCATGGTCTGCTGCATGGACTGGCCGATGTTGTCGATGTCGTTGGTGACCCGGCTGAGCACCTCGCCGCGCGACTGCTTGTCGAAGTAGCTCAGCGGCAGCCGGGAGAGCTTGGTGTCCACATCCGTGCGCAGCCGGTTGACCGTGCGGTTGATCGCGCCGGCCGCCAGCCGGCCCTGCAGTATGCCGAAGAGGCCGGAGGCGACGT
The DNA here is from genome assembly GCF_029892095.1 of Kitasatospora sp. MAP12-44. Classification (NCBI taxonomy): domain Bacteria; kingdom Bacillati; phylum Actinomycetota; class Actinomycetes; order Kitasatosporales; family Streptomycetaceae; genus Kitasatospora; species Kitasatospora sp. MAP12-44. The sequence goes on along the minus strand of NZ_JARZAE010000004.1, from coordinate 2,847,056 downwards.
AGATGGCCAGCACCCAGAGCAGCACGGTGCCGATGGCGCCGAAGTCGATGCCCTGGCCGGGGGTGAAGTCGATCGCGTTGAGCACACTGGCGAGGTGGTCGCCGCTCTGCTGACGGACCAGTGCGACCGCCTGGGCGTGCGTCAGGCCGGCCCGGAACCTCCCGCCGGTCGCCCCCTTGACGATCAGGTCGGTGGCCTGACCGAGGATCTTGGGCCCGATCACCGCGCAGCCGACGCTGAGCGTGCCCAGCGCGACGACGCCGCTGAGCGCGGCCCGTTCGCGCTTGAGCATCCCCAGCATCCGCTTGCCGGAGCCCTTGAAGTCCATCGACTTCTCGGCCGCCTGACCGCCCATGAAGCGGCCTGCGCCGCCCGGCCCGCGCCGTGCGGCCGCCTCTGCGGAGGCGTTGACCACGGCGGGTTTCGTGGTGGTGGTCGGGGTCTTCGCGGTGGTCACGCCGCCTCCTGCTCGGTGAGCTGGGAGAGCACGATCTCCCGGTATGTCGGGTTGTCGGCCATCAGCTCGTGGTGCGTTCCGCTGCCGACGACCACGCCCTCGTCCAGGACGATGATCCGGTCGGCGTCGCGGATGGTGCTCACGCGCTGAGCCACGATCAGCACCGTGGCGTCGGCGGTCTCCCGGGCCAGCGCCTTGCGCAGCCGGGCGTCGGTCGCGTAGTCGAGCGCGGAGAAGGAGTCGTCGAAGAGGTAGACCTGCGGGCGGCGGACCAGCGCGCGGGCGATGGCGAGCCGCTGGCGCTGACCGCCCGAGACGTTGCTGCCGCCCTGGGCGATCGAGGCCTCCAGGCCGCCGTCCAGCTTTTCGACGAAGTCCTTGGCCTGCGCGGTCTCCAGCGCCTGCCAGAGCTCCTCGTCGGTGGCGTCCGGACGTCCGTAGCGCAGGTTGCTGGCCACCGTGCCGGTGAACAGGTACGGCTTCTGCGGCACCAGGCCGACGGTCTCGGCGAGCAGCGCGGGGTCGAGTTCGCGGACGTTCACGCCGTTCACCAGCACCTCGCCGCCGGTCGCGTCGAAGAGCCGCGGGATCAGGCCGAGCAGAGTGCTCTTGCCGCTGCCGGTGCTGCCGATCACGGCGGTGGTCTGGCCGGGCCGGGCGTCGACGTCGATGCCGCGCAGCACGGGCGACTCGGCGCCCGGGAAGCGGAACTCGACGCCGCGCAGCTCCAACTGGCCGTGGTCGCGCATCTCGGTGACCGGAGCGGACGGCGGGACCACGCTGGAGTCGGTGGAGAGCACCTCCATGATCCGCTCGGCGCAGACCTCGGCGCGCGGCACCATCATGAACATGAAGGTGGCCATCATGACGCTCATCAGGATCTGCATCAGGTAGGAGAGGAACGCCGTCAGGGCGCCGATCTGCATCCCGCCGTCGGCGATCCGGTGCGCGCCGAACCAGAGCACGGCGACGCTGGAGATGTTCACGACCATCATCACGGACGGGAACATCAGGGCCAGCAGGCGGCCGACCCGCAGCGAGGCGTCGGTCAGCTCGTCGTTGGCCCCGCCGAAGCGGGCCTGCTCGTGGCCGTCCTTGACGAAGGCCCGGATCACCCGGATACCGGTGATCTGCTCGCGCAGGATCCGGTTCACCTTGTCGATCCGCTCCTGCATGCTGCGGAACTGCGGGCGCAGCCGGCGGACCAGCAGCGTCACGATGACACCGAGGAGCGGTACCACCACGATCAGCAGGCCGGAGAGCGGGACGTCCTGGTTGAGCGCCATGACGATGCCGCCGACGCACATGATCGGCGCGGCCACCATCAGGGTGAACGTCATCAGCGTCAGCATCTGGACCTGCTGGACGTCGTTGGTGGTGCGGGTGATCAGCGAAGGGGCGCCGAACTGGCCCAGCTCGCGGGCGGAGAAGCTCTGCACCCGGTCGAAGACCGTGGCGCGGATGTCCCGGCCGATCGCCATCGCGGTGCGGGCGCCGAAGTAGACCGCGCCGATCGAGCAGAGGGCCTGCGCGATGGTGACGCCGATCATCACCCCGCCGGTCCGCATGATGTAGCCGGTGTTGCCGGTGAGCACGCCCTTGTCGATGATGTCGGCATTGAGTGTCGGCAGGTAGAGGTTGCCGATGGTCGAGATGAGCTGGAGGAGGACCAGCAGGACGATCGGTTTGGTGTAGGGCCGGAGATGGGCCCTGAGAAGTCGGATCAGCACTCGGACACTCTCATGGTCGGCAGGGGGATTCGCATCCCCATTTTGGGTCTTCCATCCGGCCGCCGGACGGGATTACCGTGTCCGGGCTGCCGGTTTTGCGCTGTCCACTGCACTGGGGCCGGCGTGTCGTGCCAGACTCCGCACCCCTCTTACGTAACGGCCTCTTAGCCCCTAGGCTGGCGCCTGTCTAGTTACCAGCCAGTTAACAAGCCCGTCGGGCGGCCCCCCTCACCTCCGCTCGATGTCCGCCCTCGGCCACCTGGTCCCCCGGAGGTCTCGTTGAGTTCAGCGCAATCCGTGATCGGCTCCGACAAGGTTGCCGGGCGCCCAGCGTCGGTCGCACACCTTTTCCTCAGCAGGGTAGAGGCCACACCTGACGCCGAGGCCTACCGGTTCCCGGTCCCGGTGGACGAGCACGCGGCCGACAGCACGCCCGGGGCAGAGCAGTGGCGCTCGCTGACCTGGGCGCAGACCGCCGTACGGGTCAAGAACGTGGCCGCCGGCCTGATGTCCCTAGGCGTCCGCGCCGAGGACCGGGTCGCGATCGCCTCCTCCACCAGGCTCGAATGGATCATCGCAGACCTCGGCAACATGTGTGCCGGTTCCGCGACCACAACTGTTTACCCGAGCACCAACGCGGATGAGACGGCGTTCATTCTCGCAAATTCCGCGAGCAAGGCGATGTTCGCCGAGAATTCCGCCCAGCTCGACAAGGTGGTCGCCCAGCGTGAGGTGCTGCCCGCACTCGCCCAGGTGATCCTTTTCGACGCGCCCGCCGAGCCGGTCGAGGTGGCCGGCCTTGAGGTGCTCACCCTCGCGGAGCTGGAGGAGCGCGGCGCCGGCTACCTCAAGGAGCACCCGGACGCCGTCGAGCAGGCCGTCGCCGCGCTGGACCGCGAGCAGCTGGCCACCCTCATCTACACCTCCGGCACCACCGGCCGGCCCAAGGGCGTCCGCCTGGTGCACGACTGCTGGGCGTACGAGGGGGCGGCCCAGCACGAGAGCGGGCTGCTGCGTCCGGAGGACGTGCAGTTCATGTGGCTGCCGCTGTCGCATGTCTTCGGCAAGACGCTGATCTCGGGCCAGATCTCCACCGGCCATGTGATGGCGGTGGACGGCCGGGTGGACCGGATCATCCACAACCTGCCGGTCATCCGGCCCACCCTGATGGCCTCGGCGCCGCGGATCTTCGAGAAGGTCTACAACGGCATCGCGGGCCGGGCCAGGGCCGAGGGCGGCGCCAAGTACAAGATCTTCCTGTGGGCCGCCAAGGTCGCCCGCGACTACGCCCGGACCGCCCAGGCCAGCCGCATCGCCACCGGTCGGGAGAGCGTGCCGCTCGGCCTGAAGCTGCAGCACGCGGTCGCCGACAAGCTGGTGTACGCCAAGATCCGCGCCGCGTTCGGCGGCCGGCTGCGCGGCTCCGTCTCCGGCAGCGCCGCGCTGGCCCCCGAGCTCGGCTACTTCTTCCTGGGCGCCGGCGTGCCGATCCTGGAGGGCTACGGACTCACCGAGACCAGCGCCGGCTCCACGGTCAACCGCGCCGAGGACATCCGGGTGGGGACCTGCGGCCGGCCGCTGCCGGGCACCGAGGTCCGGATCGCCGAGGATGGCGAGATCCTGCTGCGCGGCCCCGGTGTGATGCGCGGCTACCACGAGCTGCCCGAGCAGACCGCCGAGGTGCTGGAGCCGGACGGCTGGTTCCACACCGGCGACATCGGCGAGCTGGACAAGGACGGCTACGTCCGGATCACCGACCGCAAGAAGGACATGTTCAAGACCTCGGGCGGCAAGTACGTCGCGCCCAGCGAGGTCGAGGGCAAGTTCAAGGCGATCTGCCCGTTCGTCAGCAACATCCTGGTGATCGGCAACGGGCGCAACTTCTGCACCGCGCTGATCTCGCTCGACGAGACGGTGATCATGCCGTGGGCGGTGGAGAAGGGCCTGGCGGCCAGGACGTACGCCGAGGTGTGCGCCTCGCCGGAGGCGCACACGCTGGTCGAGGGCTTCGTGAAGAAGCTCAACGCCGAGCTGCAGCGCTGGCAGACGATCAAGAAGTTCACCCTCCTCCCGCGCGACCTGGACATCGAGCACGGCGAGCTGACCCCGAGCCTCAAGATCAAGCGCCCGGTGGTCGAGCGGACCTACGCGGACGCGGTCACCGAGATGTACGCGGGGGCCAACGAAGCGTGAGCCATCCGGTCCGGTACGGCCCGCCCCGGCCGTACCGGACAATGGACGCATGCCCTCCGCACTTCCCGACGGCGAACCCGTGCCGTCCGACGGTTCCCTGCCCGCCCACGCCCTGACGGGGCTGGGCGAGCGGCCGTTCGGCTTCTACCTGCACGTGCCGTACTGCGCGACCCGCTGCGGGTACTGCGACTTCAACACCTACACCGCCACCGAGCTGCGCTCCTCGGGGGCGGTGGCCTCGCAGGAGACCTACGCCGAGAACCTGGTCGGCGAGATCCGCCTCGCCCGCCGGGTGCTGGGCGAGACCGACCTGCCGGTGCGTACGGTCTTCCTCGGCGGCGGCACGCCGACCCTGCTGCCGGCCCGCGACCTGGTGGCGATGCTGGCCGCGATCCGCTCGGAGTTCGGGCTCGCCGACGGCGCCGAGATCACCACCGAGGCCAACCCGGAGTCGGTCGACCCGGCCTACCTGGCCGAGCTGCGCGAGGGCGGCTTCAACAGGATCTCCTTCGGCATGCAGAGCGCCCGCCCGCATGTGCTGCAGCTGCTGGACCGCCACCACACGCCGGGGCGGCCGGAGGCCTGCGTCGCCGAGGCCCGCGCGGCCGGCTTCGAGCACGTCAACCTGGACCTGATCTACGGCACGCCGGGCGAGACCGACGACGACTGGCGGGCCTCGCTGGAGGCCGCCATCGGCGCCGGGCCCGACCATGTCTCCGCCTACTCGCTGATCGTCGAGGACGGCACCAAGCTGGCCGCCCGGATCAAGCGCGGCGAGCTGCCGATGGTCGACGACGACGTGCACGCCGACCGCTACCTGATCGCCGAGGAGGCGCTGGCCGCCGCCGGGTACTCCTGGTACGAGGTCTCCAACTGGGCCACCAGCGAGGCCGGTCGCTGCCGGCACAACGAGCTGTACTGGACCGGAGCCGACTGGTGGGGCGCCGGCCCGGGCGCGCACAGCCACGTCGGCGGGGTGCGGTGGTGGAACGCCAAGCACCCGGCGGCGTACGCCCAGGCGCTCGCGGAGGGGCGCACTCCCGCGCTCGGGCGCGAGGTCCTGCCGGACGAGGACCGCCGGGTCGAGCGCATCCTGCTCGAACTGCGGCTGGTCGACGGCTGCCCGCTCACCCTGCTGGCCCCGCAGGGCCTGCGGGCCGCCGAGCGCGCCCTGGCAGACGGGCTGCTCGCGGCGCGGGCCTACGCCGAGGGCCGCGCGGTGCTGACGCTGCGCGGGCGGCTGCTGGCCGACGCGGTGGTCCGCGACCTGGTCGACTGACTACAGCCCCGGCTCGCTGACGAAGTCGATCAGCTCCTCGACCCGGCCGAGCAGCGCCGGGTCGAGGTCCCGGTAGGAGTTGACCGAGGCGAGGATCCGCTTCCAGGCGGCCGGGGTGTCCACCGGCCAGCCAAGACGGCGGCAGACCCCCTCCTTCCACTCCTCGCCGCGCGGGACGTCCGGCCAGCCCGCGATGCCCACGCTGGACGGCTTCACCGCCGCCCAGACGTCGATGTACGGATGCCCCACCACCAGCACCGCGTCCCCCGTCACCTGGGAGGCGATCCGCTGCTCCTTGGTGCCGGGCAGCAGGTGGTCCACCAGGACGCCCAGCCGCCGCCCCTGGCCGGGGGCGAACTCCGCGACGATCGCCGGGAGGTCGTCGATCCCCTCCAGGTACTCGACCACGACGCCCTCGATCCGCAGGTCGTCGCCCCAGACCCGCTCCACCAGCTCGGCGTCGTGCCGGCCCTCGACGTAGATCCGTGACTCCCGCGCGACCCGGGCCCGGGCGCCGGGGACCGCCAGCGAGCCGGAGGCCGTCCGGGCCGGGCCCCGCGCGGTGGCCGGGCCGGACGGCCGCACGAGGGTCACGACCTTGCCCTCCAGCAGGAACCCGCGCGGGACCAGCGGGAAGACCCGCTGCTTGCCGAACCGGTCCTCCAGCGTGACGGTGAATCCCTCCGCCGTCTTCTCGCAGCGCAGCACCGCCCCGCAGAAGCCGGTGGCGGCGTCCTCCACCACCAGGTCGCGCTCGGCCGCCACCTCCGGCGCGGGCTGCTGCCGCTTCCAGGGCGGGGTGAGGTCAGGTCCGTAGTGAGTGCTCCGCATAGTCAGCGACTTTAGACCGGTGTTACAGCCCCGGAGCGCCCCAGACCGGGAACCAGCGGCTGAGGTCGGACTCCACCCGCAGGTCGTTGCCCAGCATCGCCTTCACCTGGAGCTCCAGCGGGCTGTTGCGACGCTCCCCGCCACCCCGCATCGGGGCGAACGGGAAGAACGTCCCGCGCTTGTAGAGGTACACCAGGGCCAGCGACTGCCCGGCCTCGTTGCGGAAGCCCACCAGCGAGCAGAGCAGCTGCGGGCCGAAGCCGTTCGCCTCCAGCTCGCTGTTGACCGCGTGCAGGTCGTTGACCAGCTCCGGGAGCTCCTCGGGGGTGTGCCGGGCGAGCAGCCAGGAGTAGCCGTACTCGTCCTGGCTGGCCTCCACCGGCACGCCGCCGTTGGGCGTGTCGGCGTCCAGCAGGGCGCGGATCTGGCGCTCCACCTCGCCGAACGCCCCGCCCTCGACGGCGGCGAAGCAGACCGAGCCGAGGCCGGTGGGCCGGAACCCGGCGGCCGCCTCCAGGGTCAGCGCGGCCGAGGGCACGCCGAAGAGCTGGTCGAGGTCGGGCCGCACCGGCTTGCTGCGGCCGAGCAGGGCGTCCAGGAATCCCACGGGTCGTTCCTTCCAGACAGGTGACGAGTCGGGCTTGTACCGACCGGGCTCAGCGTCCCAGTTCGGCGGAGATCTTGCCCAGCTGCTCCAGCCGCTGCTCCAGCGAGGGGTGCGTGGACAGCAGCTGGGAGGCAGCGTCGCGCGCGCTGAGCGCGGGGGCGAAGTAGAAGGCGTTGTACGGCTGCGCCTTGCGCAGGTCCTTGGTCGGGATGGCGGCGATCTGCCCGGTCACCTTGGTCAGCGCCGAGGCCAGTGCGCTGGGACGCCCGGTGAGTTGGGCGGCGGCCCGGTCGGCGGCCAGCTCGCGGTAGCGCGAGAGCATCCGGGTGAGCAGGAAGCTGAGCGCGTAGACCACCACGCTGACCGCGGTGACCACGAGGATCATCAGGGCGGCGTTGTCGTTGTTGTTGTTATTGCGGTTGCCGCCGCCCATCATCCCGCTGTAGAGCGCGATCCGGGTGATCGCTCCGGCCAGCACGCCGAGGAACCCGGCGATGGTCATCACCGCGACGTCCCGGTGGGCGATGTGCGAGAGCTCGTGGGCGAGCACGCCCTCCAGCTCCTCCGGGTCGAGACGGCGCATCAGTCCGGTGGTCACGCAGATCACCGAGTTGTTCTGGTTGCGCCCGGTGGCGAAGGCGTTGGGCATGTCGTTGTCGGCCACCGCGACCCGCGGCTTCGGCATGTCGGCCAGCGCGCAGAGGCGGTCAATGGTGCCGTGCAGCTGCGGGTACTGCTCGGGGGTGACCGGCCGGGCGCCCATCGCCCGCTCGGTGATCTTGTCGCTGAACCAGAACTGGGCGATGAACAGGCCGCCGGACAGCAGCACGATCAGCGGCCAGGCTCCCTTCAGCAGGACGATCAGCACACCGGTGAAGCCCACGTAGAGCAGACCGATCAGGAACATGGTGGTGACCATCCGCCCCGTCAGCCCGCGGTCGGGGGCGAAGCGGGTGTGGGGACCTGATGCCGACATGGCTGCTCCTCTGGAAATCACTCTCGGTTGCTGTCGATGCTGCCACTTAGTTCCCCCGCAGGCACCACCCGTGCCCGGAAGTGATCCGCGCGGCATCCAGGGACAGGGCGTTCCTGCTGACGGACCCGGGCCTTACACTGGCAGGTACGGTTCTGGCACTCGGCTCGCCCGAGTGCCAAACCCGTCACAGGACACCACAAGACCTGGGTACCAGGACAACGTGCGAAGAGGGAGGTGCGTGCCATGTTCGATGAAGCAGAGTCCGACCCCCGCCCGCCCGGCCGGTCGTCCACATCCGACGGACCTTCGGGCCCCCGTGTCACGCCCGCCCGCACCAGTCGCCTGGACACCAGCCACCTGCTCGACGCCGGCCGCCTGGAGGTCCGCCAACTCGACGAGCGCAAGCTCGCCGTGCTGCGCGCCATCGTGCAGGACTACGTCGGGACCGAGGAGCCGGTCGGCTCCAAGGCCCTGGTCGAGCGCCACAACCTGGGTGTCTCGCCGGCCACGGTCCGCAATGACATGGCCACCCTCGAAGAGGACGGCTACATCCACCAGCCGCACACCAGTGCGGGCCGGATCCCCACCGACAAGGGCTACCGGCTCTTCGTCGACCGGCTGGCCGAGGTGAAACCGATGAGCGCGCCGGAGCGGCGCGCCATCCGCCACTTCCTGGACGGCGCGGTCGACCTGGACGACGTGGTGGCCCGTACGGTCCGGCTGCTCGCGCAGCTGACCCGGCAGGTCGCGGTCGTCCAGTACCCGTCGCTGACCAGGTCCACCGTCCGGCACGTCGAGCTGCTGGCGCTGGCGCCGAGCAAGGTCATGCTGGTGCTGATCACCAACACCGGCCGGGTCGAGCAGCGGATCGTCGACTGCCCGGGTCCGGTGGGCGAGACCACCCTGGCTGACCTGCGGGCCCGGCTCAACGCCCAGGCCGGCGGCCGGCGCTTCCCGGACGTCCCGGCCCTGGTGGAGGACCTCCCGTCCTCCTTCGAGGCGGTCGACCGTCCGATCGTCACCACGATCCTCTCCACCCTCTTCGAATCGCTGGTGGAGCAGAACGAGGAACGGATCATGCTGGCCGGCACCGCCAACCTGACCAGATTCGGCCATGACTTCCCGCTCACCATCCAGCCGGTGCTCGAGGCGCTGGAGGAGCAGGTGGTGCTGCTGCGCCTGCTGGGTGAGACCGCCGACGCCGGGATGACCGTCCGGATCGGCCGGGAGAACGAGTACGAGGGCCTGAATTCCACCTCGGTCGTCTCCGTCGGTTACGGTTCGGGCGATGAGAGCGTGGCAAAACTGGGTGTGATCGGCCCCACCCGGATGGACTATCCGGGCACAATGGGGGCGGTGCGAGCGGTGGCACGGTACGTGGGCCAGATCCTGGCCGAATCGTAGAGGCAGTAGAGATAGTGATGCGGGCGGGCTCACCTGGGCGCGTCCGGACCAGTCGCAGCACCTTCTAGAGGCGGAACAAGCGGAGCATTTGGTGGCCACGGACTACTACGCGGTACTCGGCGTCCGACGGGATGCGGGGCAGGACGAGATCAAGAAGGCGTTCCGGCGCCTCGCGCGTGAACTGCACCCGGACGTCAACCCGGACCCGAAGACTCAGGAGCGGTTCAAGGAGATCAACGCCGCCTACGAGGTGCTCTCCGACCCCGCGAAGCGGCAGGTCTACGACCTCGGCGGCGACCCGCTGTCGCCCAACGGCGGCGGTGGCGGCTTCGGCGCGGGCGCGGCCGGCTTCGGCTTCTCCGACATCATGGACGCCTTCTTCGGCGCCGCCTCAGGCCAGCGCGGCCCCCGGTCGCGCACCCGGCGCGGCCAGGACGCCATGATCCGCCTGGAGATCACCCTGGACGAGGCCACCTTCGGCACGACCAAGGAACTCCAGGTCGACACGGCCGTCACCTGCACCACCTGCAGCGGTGAGGGTGCCGCCCCCGGCACCTCCGCGCAGACCTGTGACATGTGCCGCGGCAAGGGCGAGGTCTCCCAGGTCACCCGGTCCTTCCTGGGCCAGGTCATGACCTCGCGCCCCTGCCCGCAGTGCCAGGGCTTCGGCACCGTCGTGCCGACCCCGTGCCCCGAGTGCGCCGGCGACGGCCGGGTGCGCGCCCGCCGCACGCTGACCGTCAAGATCCCGGCCGGTGTCGACAACGGCACCCGGATCCAGCTGGCCGGTGAGGGCGAGGTCGGCCCCGGCGGCGGCCCGGCCGGCGACCTCTACGTCGAGATCGCCGAGACCGCCCACCCGACCTTCCAGCGCCGCGGCGACGACCTGCACTGCACGGTCACCATCCCGATGACGGCGGCCTCGCTCGGCACCCAGGTGCCGCTGCAGACCCTGGACGGCCTGGAGGAGGTCGACATCCGGCCCGGCACCCAGTCCGGCCAGTCGATCCCGCTGCACGGCCGGGGCGTCACGCACCTTCGCGGGGGCGGCCGAGGCGACCTGATAGTGCATGTCGAGGTGCAGACGCCCACCAAGCTCGACCCCGAGCAGGAGGACCTGCTGCGCCGCCTGGCGGTGCTGCGTGGCGAGGAGCGGCCCTCGGGCACCTTCGCACCCGGTCAGCAGGGTCTGTTCTCCCGCCTGAAGGACGCCTTCAACGGCCGCTGAGCGGTCACGAACGCTGAGCTGTCAGAACCAACTGGCCGGTCCCTGCCCGCTGTGCGGCGGGGGCCGGCCATCATTCTGTGAGGAACGCCCCATGACCGCGCCCGTCTTCGTCGTCGACACCGACCGCCTCGCCGCCGCCTCGCCGGGCGCCGTGGTCAGGCTGGACGGAGCCGAGGGGCGGCACGCCGCAGCCGTGAAGCGGCTTGAGGTGGGCGAGGCGATCACCCTCACCGACGGGCTCGGCCTCGGCGGCCACGGCACGGTGACGGCCGTGCTCGGCAAGGACGCCCTGGACGTGACCCTCGCCGACACGGTCGCCGAGCCCGCGCCGAGCCCGCGGATCGTGGTCGTCCAGGCGCTGCCCAAGGGCGACCGCGGCGAGCTGGCGGTCGAGACGATGACCGAGGTCGGTGTCGACGTGGTGATCCCCTGGGCCGCCTCGCGCTGCATCACCCAGTGGAAGGGCGAGCGCGGTGCCAAGGCGCTGGCCAAGTGGCGGAGCACCGCGCGCGAGGCGGGCAAGCAGTCGCGCCGGCTGCGCTTCCCCGAGGTGCGCGAGGTGATGACGACCCGCCAGCTGGCCCCGCTGCTGGCCGCGGCGGCGCTGGCGGCCGTCCTGCACGAGGAGGGCGCCGAGCCGCTGGCGGCGGCGCCGCTGCCGACGGCCGGGGACATCATGCTGATCGTCGGGCCCGAGGGCGGGGTCAGCCCGGAGGAGCTGACGGCCTTCGCCGCGGCCGGCGCGAAGCCGTACCGGCTGGGCCCGTCGGTGCTGCGCACCTCGACGGCGGGCGTCGCGGCCGGCGCGCTGCTGCTGGGCCGCGCGGGCCGCTGGTCCTGAGCTCCGGGGGCCCGTCCCTGCGCCACTGCCTGTCCGGTAGTTTGACGGCACGTCCGACGAGCCGCCCGACCACGTTCCCCGGAGAGTGACCCATGGCCGAACCGACCGACCCCGACTGCCTCTTCTGCAAGATCGTGGCGGGCGACATCCCGGCCACCGTGGTCCGCGAGTCGGAGCGCACCCTCGCCTTCCGCGACATCCACCCGCAGGCCCCCACGCACATCCTGGTCATCCCCAAGGCGCACTACCCGAACGCCGGCGCGCTGGCCGCCGCCGAGCCCGCGCTGGCCGGCGCGCTGCTCTCCGAGGCGGCCGAGGTGGCCGCCGACGAGAAGCTCGACGGCTCCGGCTACCGGTTGATCTTCAACACCGGTGCGGGCGCCGGGCAGACCGTGTTCCACGCGCACGTCCACCTGCTGGGCGGCCGGGGCTTCTCCGAGGGCCTGGTCTGATCCGGTGTCCATGCGCGAACTCGTCGTCCTCGGCACGGCCAGCCAGGTGCCCACCCGGCACCGCAACCACAACGGCTACCTGCTGCGGTGGGACGGCGAGGGACTGCTCTTCGACCCGGGGGAGGGCACCCAGCGGCAGATGCTGTACGCGGGCGTCTCGGCCACCGACCTGACCCGGATCTGCGTGACGCACTTCCACGGCGACCACAGCCTGGGTCTGGCCGGGGTGATCCAGCGGATCAACCTGGACCGGGTCCCGCACCCGGTGCACGCCTACTACCCGGCCTCCGGCCAGGTCTTCTTCGACCGGCTGCGGCAGGCCACCGCCTTCCACGAGACGGCCGAGCTGCGCCCGCACCCGATCGCCGCCGCCGGCCCGCTGGACGGCGCCGGCGCGCCCTTCGAGCTGTCGGCCGTCCAGCTCTCGCACCCGGTGGACTCCTTCGGCTACCGGCTCACCGAGCCGGACGGCCGCCGCCTGGTGCCCGAGCGGCTGGCCGCCCTCGGGGTCCGCGGACCGGATGTCGGCCGGCTCCAGCGCGAGGGCCGGATCCAGCTGGACGACCGTACGGTCACCCTGGCCGAGGTCAGCGAGGCCCGGCCCGGCCAGCGCTTCGCCTTCGTGATGGACACCCGGCTCTGCGACGGCGTCCACGCGCTGGCCGAGGGGGCCGACCTGCTGGTGATCGAGGCGACCTTCCTGGCCGCCGACGCCCGTCTCGCCAAGGAGCACGGCCACCTCACCGCCGCCCAGGCGGCCCAGGTCGCCGCCGCGGCCGGCGTCCGGACCCTGGTGCTGACCCACTTCTCGCAGCGCTACCCGGACCTGGACGGACATCTCGCCGAGGCCCGCGCGCACTTCGACGGCGAGCTGGTGGTCGCCGAGGACCTGGCCCGGATTCCGGTGCCGTCCCGCCGATGAGGGCCGAAAAGGGGTGGCATCACCGCCGGAACTGCCCGACCATCGATCAGGCCGCAGCACGGCTGACGACCGCGCGGCGTACCCTGGTGACCCCGGAACCGACCGAGCGGCACCCCGAGACCACGGATGGGAAGAGGCAGGCCTCAGCGCCGACCCATGAGTGACCCTATGAGTGACACCGCACAGCACCGCCCGCAGGCCACGAACGGCGCCAGCGCCCGGATCGTGATCCCCGAGAAGCACCCGATGGTCACCCTGCTCGGTGCCACCGATTCCCTCCTGCGAGTGATCGAGCGCTCCTTCCCCGAGACCGACATCCACGTCCGGGGCAACGAGGTCACCGCAACCGGCGAACGTGCCGACATCGTCCTGGTCCAGCAGCTCTTCAACGAGATGATGCTGGTGCTGCGCACCGGCCAACCCCTGACGGAGGACGCCGTGGAGCGGTCCATTGCGATGCTCAGGAACGCCGCCGCCGACCCCGCCGGGGCCGGCGAGAGCCCGTCCCAGGTCTTCACGGCGAGCATCCTGTCGAACCGGGGCCGCACGATCCGTCCCAAGACGGAGAACCAGAAGAACTACGTCGACGCGATCGACCGGCACACCATCACCTTCGGCATCGGTCCGGCCGGTACCGGCAAGACCTACCTGGCGATGGCCAAGGCCGTCCAGGCCCTGCAGGCCAAGGAGGTCAACCGGATCATCCTGACCCGGCCCGCCGTCGAGGCCGGTGAGCGGCTCGGCTTCCTGCCCGGCACGCTCTTCGAGAAGATCGACCCCTACCTGCGGCCGCTCTACGACGCGCTGCACGACATGATGGACCCCGACTCCATCCCCCGGCTGATGGCCGCGGGCACCATCGAGGTCGCCCCGCTCGCCTATATGCGCGGCCGCACCCTCAACGACGCCTTCATCATCCTGGACGAGGCCCAGAACACCTCGCCCGAGCAGATGAAGATGTTCCTCACCCGGCTCGGTTTCAACTCCCGGGTGGTGGTCACCGGCGACACCAGCCAGATCGACCTCCCGGGCAGCACCCGCAGCGGCCTCAAGGTGGTCCAGGAGATCCTCGCGGACGTCCCGGACATCCACTTCTCGATCCTGACCAGCACCGACGTGGTCCGCCACAAGCTGGTCGGCCGGATCGTGGACGCCTACGAGCGCTGGGACGCCCTGGAGAACGCCGAGGACGACACCCCGGCGGGCGCCAAGGCGAAGAAGCCCGCGCCCCGTCGCAACACCCGCACGCCCCGACAGCCCCATCGCACCGAAAGCTGAGCGCAGACCTCTTCATGTCCATCGACATCGCCAACGAGTCCGGCTGGGACGCCGACGAGGATGCCATCCTCGACGTCGCCCGCTTCGCCCTCGACAAGATGCGGATCCACCCGCAGTCCGAACTGTCCGTGATCCTCATCGACAGCGAGGCGATGGAGCAGCTGCACATCCAGTGGATGGACCTGCCCGGTCCCACCGACGTGATGTCCTTCCCGATGGACGAGCTGCGTCCGGGCAAGGAGGGCGAGGAGCTGCCGCAGGGCCTGCTCGGCGACATCGTGCTCTGCCCGGAGGTGGCCAAGGCCCAGGGTCTTGCGGCTCCCTCGCAGCACTCGATGGACGAGGAGCTGCAACTGCTCACCGTCCACGGGGTGCTGCACGTGCTCGGCTACGACCACGAGGAGCCGGAGGAGGAGCGCACCATGTTCGCCCTCCAGAAGCGCATCCTGGACGACTGGCGTACCGGTCGCGGGTTGTCGGGGCTCTCCCCGGCGCCCACCACGCACTGATCCGCGATGAGCGGTGACAGTACGAGTTTTCTGGTCGGGGCGTGTCTGCTGGTCATGGTCGGCTGGCTGGCCGCCTGCGCCGAGGCGGGGATCTCCCGGGTCTCCCGGTTCCGCGCCGAGGAGGCCGTCCGGGCCGGTCGGCGCGGCTCGGACCGGCTGCTGACGCTGGCGAGCGACCCGATCCGCTACCTCAACCTGGCCACCCTGATCCGGGTGGCCAGCGAGGTGGCTGCCGCCGTCCTGGTGACGGTGGTCTGCGTCCGGTCCTTCCAGCAGACCTGGCAGGCCGTGCTGGTGGCGTTCGGTGTGATGGTGCTGGTCTCGTTCGTCGCGGTCGGCGTCTCGCCGCGCACGATCGGGCGCCAGCACCCGCTCACCTCGGCCACCACAGCCTCGTTCGTGCTGCTGCCGCTGGCCCGGATCCTCGGCCCGATCCCGCGGCTGCTGATCCTGCTGGGCAACGCGCTGACGCCCGGCAAGGGCTACCGCGAGGGGCCGTTCGCCTCGGAGGCCGAGCTGCGCGCGCTGGTCGACCTCGCCGAGAAGGACGACCTGATCGAGGACGACGAGCGCCGGATGGTGCACTCGGTCTTCGAACTGGGCGACACCATCGTGCGCGAGGTGATGGTGCCGCGTACCGACCTGGTGATGATCGAGCGGCACAAGACGGTCCGTCAGGCGCTCACCCTGGCACTGCGCTCGGGCTTCTCGCGGATCCCGGTGGTCGGCGAGAACGAGGACGACGTGGTCGGCATCGTCTACCTCAAGGACCTGGTCCGGCTGACCCACATCAGCCGGGACGCCGAGTCCGAGCAGGTGGACACCATGATGCGGCCGGCTGTCTTCATCCCGGACAGCAAGCCGGCCGGCGACCTGCTGCGCGAGATGCAGCAGATGCGCTCGCACGTCGCGATCGTGATCGACGAGTACGGCGGCACGGCCGGCCTGGTCACCATCGAGGACATCCTGGAGGAGATCGTCGGCGAGATCACCGACGAGTACGACCGGGAGATCGCCCCGATCGAGGACCTCGGTGACGGCTCGTTCCGGATCACCGCCCGGCTGCTGGTCGAGGACCTCGGCGAGCTCTTCGGCATCGAGCTGGAGGACGAGGACATCGAGACGGTCGGCGGCCTGCTCGCCAAGCACCTGGGACGGGTGCCGATCCCCGGCTCCGCCTGCGAGGTGCCGGTGCCGCTGGACGAGTCGACCGGGCTCAGCGCGATCAGGCTGACCGCGGAGAGCTCGGCCGGGCGCCGCAACCGCATCGGCACCGTGGTGGCCACGCCGGTCCGCCGGCTCCAGGACAGCCCCGAGCAGACCGACTAATTGTTTTATGCTCAGCGGCATGACTGACCTTGATCGCGCCCTCGACGCCGAAGACCAGAAGCTCGTCACCCTGGCCCGCTCCGCCCGGGCCCGCAACCAGGTGGCGGAGGGAGCGGCGGTGCGCGACGAGACCGGCCGCACCTACGTCGCGGGGACGGTCGCGCTGCCGTCGCTGGCGCTGAGCGCCGTGCAGACGGCGGTGGCGATGGCGGTGGCGAGCGGCGCCAAGGGCCTGGAGGCGGCGGTGGTCGTGACGGCGCAGCAGGCTCCCACCGAGGCTGACCTGGCCGTCGTCCGGGAGCTGGGCGGAGCCGGCACGCCGCTGCTGCTGGCCGGACCGGACGGTGTGCTGCGGACGCGGGTCGACGCAAGCTGACACCACGCTAAGTAGTCCGATAATCTCACCTGTGACTCGGGGGGATGGGACTCGGCATGGGTGTACTCGCGTTCTTCGCCGCGCTGCTGGCCGTCCTGATGGGGCTCGGACGCTGGCACGAGACGCAGTCGCCCTACTGGCTGGCGGGCTCGCTGGTCCTGCTGCTGCTCACCCTGATCGGGGCGCTGCAGTCGCGCCGCAAGTGAGCACGGAACGTGACCGGCGGGCCCGCAGCGGGCCGTCGTACGCGGGCCTGTCCGGTCCGGTCCGGGTGATCAGGGAGAATGGGTCCCATGAGCGACACTCCTTCTTCCCCGGCTGCCCCGTACCGCTCGGGTTTCGCGTGCTTCGTAGGCCGTCCCAACGCGGGTAAGTCGACCCTGACCAACGCCCTGGTGGGGACGAAGGTCGCGATCACCTCCGACCGTCCGCAGACCACCCGGCACACCGTGCGCGGCATCGTGCACCGCCCCGAGGCCCAACTCGTCCTGGTGGACACCCCCGGTCTGCACAAGCCGCGCACGCTGCTCGGCGAGCGCCTCAACGACCTGGTCCGCTCCACCTGGGCCGAGGTCGACGTGATCGGCTTCTGCCTGCCCGCCGACCAGAAGCTCGGCCCCGGCGACAAGTTCATCGCCAAGGAGCTGGCCGAGGTCAAGAAGACCCCCAAGGTGGCGATTGTCACCAAGACCGACCTGGTCGACTCCAAGAAGCTCGCCGAGCAGCTGATCGCCATCCACCAGCTCGGCCTGGAGCTGGGCATCGAGTGGGCCGAGATCATCCCGGTCTCGGCCGTCGGCGACAAGCAGGTGGACCTGCTGGCCGACCTGCTCACCCCGCTGCTGCCGCTGGGTCCGCCGCTCTACCCGGACGGCGACCTGACCGACGAGCCCGAGGTGATCATGGTCGCCGAGCTGATCCGCGAGGCCGCCCTGGAGGGCGTGCGCGACGAGCTGCCGCACTCGCTGGCCGTGGTGGTCGAGGAGATGATCCCGCGCGAGGGGCGCCCGGCCGACCGTCCGCTGCTGGACATCCACGCGAACGTCTACATCGAGCGGCAGAGCCAGAAGGCCATCGTCATCGGCGCCAAGGGCGCCCGCCTCAAGCACGTGGGCACCACGGCCCGCAAGCACATCGAGGCGCTGCTCGGCACTCCGGTCTACCTGGACCTGCACGTCAAGGTCGCCAAGGACTGGCAGCGCGACCCCAAGCAGCTGCGCAAGCTCGGTTTCTGACGGCGAATCGGCCCGCTGCGGGCGAACGGGCGCGGAAAGTCGGACCCACCGACTTCCCGCGCCCGTCCTGGCCTCCGCCGGAGGGGTGAAGTCCGTCGCCGCGCGGCGCTGCTACGCAGATGAAATGATGGATCGTCACATGCTGGATTGTGCGATCTCTCCGCGCCACGGCGCTCACCACGCTCTGTCTCGTCCTGTCGTTCGCGCTGGACGCGGCCCCCGCGGGGGCCTTCGTCCCACCGGGGGTCACCCGCACCGTGCTGACCGGTCTTGGGCGTGACGTCCAGCCCACCTACACCGGCGCCGGGTTCGACACCTGCGAGGCCCCACCGGTGGACACCATGCAGGCCTGGTGGGACTCCTCGCCCTACAGCGCGGCCGGCATCTACATCAGCGGCGAGCAGCGGGCCTGCCACCAGGCGGAGCTGAGCGCCGACTGGGTGCGCCAGGTCCACGCGATGGGCTGGCAGCTGCTGCCGATCGACGTCGGACCGCAGGCGCCCTGCAGCGGCTCCGGGAGCAAGCCGCACCGGATCGACCCGGCCAACGCCGCCGACCAGGGCTCGGCGGAGGCCGACGGCGCGGCGAACGCGCTGCAGGCGCTCGGCCTGGGCGCGGGCAGCCCGGTCTACCTCGACGTCGAGGCGTACTCGGGGTCCGACGCGTCCTGCGGGCAGGCCGTGGTCGACTTCACCGTCGCCTGGACCCAGGAGCTGCACCGGCTCGGCTACCGCTCCGGCTTCTACTCCAGCCTCGGCTCCGGCATCTCGGACCTCGCCGCCGCCGCCGAGGCCGGCACCTCGCCGCTCCCGGACGCCGTCTGGTACGCCCGCTGGGACGGGCGGGCCACCACGGACGGCAGCGGCGGGCTCGACGACAGCCTCTGGTCCGCCCACGGCCGCCTCCACCAGTACCGGGGCAACGTCACTGAGTCCTACGGCGGCCAGACCCTGACCATCGACCGCGACTGGATCGACGGCCCGGTCGCGCCCTGACCCCCGGTCTCAGCCGCGCGGGACCCCCTGGCGCAGCACCAGGGAGACCAACTCGTGCTGGGAGTCGGTCAGTTTCGGGTCCGCGCAGTGGACCGCCCGGCCGTCCACGACGATCTCGTAGTGATAGCCGTCCGGCACGCCGTAGGACGCGATGCGGGCGGCGCCGGCGACGGCCTCGCGGGCGAGCGCGTGCACATGCGGGGCGTCGAGCCGCTCGGCGGTGTCCAGCTCGGCTCGTGTGGTGTGCCTCGCGAGGCCGCCGGTCCTGGTCACCTGTATACGCATGGTCGCCAGTCTGCTACCCAGCGCTGGGAATTGCGCGCTTTTTTCGACACCGGGATCCGGCGACCGGTGCGGGCGGCCGTCTCAAGGCGTGGAAAGGTCGTGGACTTCACTTCGGCCCCGACAGTCGCTCGGCTACGCTGGTCCGCATCATGCGTAACGGGCTGCTTCTTCTTAGCTGCCGCGTCGAGGGCCTGTAGATCGATTCAAGGCCGGCCCCCTCGCCGCGGAGTCTTTGGTGTGCGCACCCATCTCCTGCTCTGCGCAGCGCCAGTCGGCCCGTCGGGTGAACGCCGCCCCGACCCCGCCCGCACCCGAAGAGAAGCCGAGAGCCTCACCATGACTGAGCAGTCCTCCATCGCTCGCGCGTTCGTCGACCGGCCCACTCCGATCACCGCGGCCGGCGTCCGCCAGCAGCCGTCCGGGATGCCGTTCGAGCGCTACGTGCCGTTCGGCACCGTCGACCTGCCGGACCGCACGTGGCCGAGCCAGGTGATCACCAAGGCGCCGCGCTGGCTGTCCACCGACCTGCGGGACGGCAACCAGGCGCTGATCGACCCGATGTCGCCGGCCCGCAAGCGCAAGATGTTCGACCTGCTGGTCCGGCTGGGCTACAAGGAGATCGAGGTCGGCTTCCCGTCCTCCGGCGCCACCGACTTCGACTTCGTCCGCTCGCTGATCACCGAGGGCGCGATCCCCGAGGACGTCACCATCTCGGTGCTGACGCAGGCCCGTGAGGACCTGATCGAGCGCACCGTGGAGTCCCTGGTCGGCGCCCCGCGCGCCACCGTGCACCTGTACAACGCCACCTCGCCGCTGTTCCGCCGGGTGGTCTTCCGGGGCAGCCGGGAGGACATCAAGGCGATCGCGGTGGACGGCACCCGGCTGGTCATGGAGTACGCCGAGAAGATCCTGCGCGACGACACCGTCTTCGGCTACCAGTACTCGCCGGAGATCTTCATCGACACCGAGCTGGACTTCGCCCTGGAGGTCTGCGAGGGCGTGATGGACGTCTGGCAGCCCGGCGAGGGCCGCGAGATCATCCTGAACCTGCCCACCACGGTGGAGCGTTCGACCCCCAACGTGTACGCCGACAAGATCGAGTGGATGTCGCGCAACCTGTCGCGCCGCGAGTTCATCGCGCTGTCCACCCACCCGCACAACGACCGCGGCACCGGCGTCGCCTCCGCCGAGCTGGCCGTGATGGCCGGCGCCGACCGGGTCGAGGGCTGCCTGTTCGGTCAGGGTGAGCGAACCGGCAATCTGGATCTGGTCAACGTGGGGATGAACCTGTTCTCGCAGGGCGTCGACCCGATGATCGATTTCTCGGACATCGACGAGATCCGCCGCACGTACGAGTACTGCAACCAGATGGTCGTACCGGAGCGCCACCCGTACGCCGGCGACCTGGTCTACACGTCCTTCTCCGGCTCGCACCAGGACGCCATCAAGAAGGGCTTCGACGCCCTGGAGGCCGACGCGGCCGCGGCGGGCGTGCCGGTCGGCTCCTACACCTGGGGCGTGCCGTACCTGCCGATCGACCCGAAGGACGTCGGCCGCAGCTACGAGGCCGTCATCCGGGTCAACAGCCAGTCCGGCAAGGGCGGGATCGCCTACGTCCTGAAGAACGACCACAAGCTGGACCTGCCGCGCCGGATGCAGATCGAGTTCTCGAGGATCATCCAGGCCAAGACCGACGCCGAGGGCGGCGAGGTCACCCCGGCCGACATCTGGGCGGTCTTCCAGGACGAGTACCTGCCCACCCCGCAGAACCCGTGGGGCCGGATCGCGCTGCGCGGCGAGCAGAGCCTGACCACCGCGGACGGCCGCGACACGCTGTCCACCGCCGCCGTGCTGGACGGCGTCGAGACCACGCTGGCGGGCACCGGCAACGGCCCGGTCTCCGCGTTCGCCGACGCGCTGGCCCGGATCGGCGTCGACGTCCGGGTCCTGGACTACGCCGAGCACGCGCTGAGCCAGGGCGGCGACGCCCAGGCGGCCGCCTACGTCGAGTGCGCGGTGGGCGACCAGGTGCTGTGGGGCGTCGGGATCGACGCCAACACCGTGCGCGCCTCGCTGAAGGCGATCATCAGCGCCGTCAACCGGGCCAGCCGCCGCTGACCCGAACGTGTGGACCTGCTGGGGCAGATGTGGTCTGGGACACATTTTTTCCCGTCGACGGGTGTTGGAGGTGCTGACACATGTCGGTAACCGTGGCAACATCGACGCACCGGAGCGGGGGTCGGTGGGACGACCTCCAGCTCCGGTCGCGTGACCTGCCCGTCGACGTGCAGGCCGCCTGCCATGTCTGGGGAGTTGGCGCCGTGACACGGTTGTGGGGTGTTCGCCCGAGGTGGCGGACGGATGTGCTCGGCGACTTCTTCTGCCCAGGCTGCGGTGGAGACCGCAACTACCGCCGGCAGCACGGCCGGCGGTGGCTGCGGTTGTTCGGCTCACCGCTGCTGCCGCTGGGCCCGGTGATCGGCAGCGTCCAGTGCACCTCCTGTCAGGGCCGCTACGGCCTGGAGAGCCTGGAGCAGCCCACCAGCGTGCGGCTCACCGCCATGCTCCGCGACGCGCAGTACACGGTCGCGCTGGCCGTGCTCGCGGCCGGCGGCACCGGCACCGCCGCCGCGCGCAGCGAGGCCTGCGCCGTGATCAAGGCGGCCGGCTTCGAGGACTGCGGCGAGGCCCAGGTGCTGGCCGCACTCGCCGCGCTCTCCGGCTGCGACGACGGCGAGCCGGTCGACGTGCCCGGCCTCGGCGGCGGGCTGGCCGTCGAACTGCACGCGGCGCTCGAACCGTTGGCCCCGCACCTGGCCCAGCAGGGCCTGGAGCGCCTGCTGTTGCAGGGTGCCTGGATCGCGCTGGCCGACGGCCGCTACCTCCCGCAGGAGCGCGAGGTGCTGGCCACCGTCGGCGGGTGCCTGCGGCTCGGCGAGGACACCATCCGCCGACTGCTGGAAGCCGCCACCCGCACCCCGAGGTAGCGCGGCTGCCGGGTGCGGGAGAATGGGGGGATGGCCTCCCCGTCCTGCCGTCCGCAAGCCCGTGCCGCCCGCCCGCCGCTCCGTCGTGAGGTGCGGCGATGAGCCTGGTGCGCGATGACGGTGTCGTGCTGCGGGCCCAGAAGCTCGGCGAGGCCGACCGGATCATCACCCTGCTCACCCGCCAGCACGGCAAGGTCCGGGCGGTCGCCCGCGGGGTGCGCAAGACCAAGTCGAAGTTCGGCGCCCGGCTGGAGCCGTTCTCCCACGTCGACGTGCAGTTCTTCAGCCGCGGCAGCGAGTTGGTGGGCCGCTCGCTGCCGCTCTGCACCCAGGTCGAGACCATCGCGCCGTACGGCGGCAGCATCGTCACCGACTACGGCCGCTACACCGCCGGGACGGCCATGCTGGAGACGGCGGAACGTTTCGCCGAGAACGAGGGCGAGCCCGCCGTCCAGCAGTACCTGCTGCTGGTCGGCGGACTGCGGACGCTCGCGGCCGGAGCGCACGAGGCGCATCTCGTCCTGGACGCCTTCCTGCTGCGCTCGCTGGCCGTCAACGGCTACGGCGCCAGCTTCACCAACTGCGCCAAGTGCGGCCTGGACGGCCCCAACCGGTTCTTCTCGCTGCAGGCCGGCGGTGTGCTGTGCGCGGACTGCCGTGTGCCTGGCTGTGCCGTACCCTCCCCTGAGACACTGGTCCTGCTCGGCGCGCTGCTGTCCGGCGACTGGCAGACGGCCGACACCTGTGAACCGAGGTACTGGCGGGAGGGCAGCGGCCTGGTCGCCGCCTACCTGCAGTGGCACCTCGAGCGGGGCATCCGCTCGATGAGATACGTGGAGAAGTGAGCATGGCAGCGCGACGGCTCTTCGGCGGCAGCAAGCAGCGGGAGTACCTCCCCCCGACCCCGCACCCGAGCGGCGCCCGGCCGCCGAAGCTCCCCGGGGAACTGGTGCCCGGCCACGTGGCGATCGTGATGGACGGCAACGGCCGGTGGGCCAAGGAGCGCGGCCTGCCCCGCACCGAGGGCCACAAGGTCGGCGAGAGCGTGGTGCTCGACGTGCTCAGGGGCGCGATCGAGATCGGCGTGAAGAACGTCTCGCTCTTCGCGTTCTCCACCGAGAACTGGAAGCGCTCGCCGGACGAGGTGAAGTTCCTGATGAACTTCAACCGGGACGTCATCCGCCGCCGCCGCGACGAGCTGGGCGCGATGGGCGTGCGGATCCGCTGGGCCGGCCGGATGCCCAAGCTCTGGAAGAGCGTGGTCCAGGAGCTCCAGGTGGCCGAGGAGCAGACCAAGGGCAACGACGCCGTCACGCTCTACATGTGCGTCAACTACGGCGGCCGGGCCGAGATCGCGGACGCCGCGGCGGCGATGGCGGCCGACGTGGCAGCCGGCCGGCTCGACCCCAAGAAGGTCAACGAGAAGACCTTCGCCCGCTACATGTACCACCCCGACATGCCCGACGTGGACCTGCTGCTGCGCCCCAGCGGTGAGCAGCGCACCTCCAACTTCCTGCTCTGGCAGTCCGCCTACGCGGAGTTCGTGTTCCAGGACGTGCTCTGGCCGGACTTCGACCGGCGCGATCTGTGGAACGCCTGCGAGCAGTTCGCGATGCGGGACCGCCGCTTCGGCGGGGCGCTGCCGAACGACGCGACCACCGCCGAGGTGCCGCCGCAGCGCTGAGCCCGCCCGGACAGCATGGAGGGCCGGCCCGAAACTCGGGCCGGCCCTCCGTCGCGTCTGTCGGCTGTGCTCAGGCCGACTGCTGCTTGGCGGCGCAGTCGCCGCAGGTGCCGAAGATCTCCAGCGTGTGCGCGATATCGCTGAACCCGTGCTCGGCCGCGATGGCGTTGGCCCAGCGCTCGACGGCCGGGCCCTCCACCTCCACCGTGCTGCCGCAGCTGCGGCAGACCAGGTGGTGGTGGTGTCCGCTGCTGCACCGGCGGTAGACCGCCTCGCCGTCCGAGGTGCGCAGCACGTCCACCTCGCCGGCGTCGGCGAGCGACTGCAGCGTGCGGTAGACGGTGGTCAAGCCGACCGAGTCGCCCCGGTGCTTGAGCATGTCGTGCAGTTCCTGCGCGCTGCGGAAGTCCTCGATCTCATCCAGCGCAGCGGAGACGGCGGCGCGCTGCCGGGTGGATCGGGCGCGTGGCGACGGGCCTGCGGTGGTCACCGGGGATCCTCCTGGGGGTGGGGTCGAGTCACTGCTCATTGTGCCAGCCCCGCACTCCCGGCAGGGGCCTCGCGGGCGTCGACTGTGATCGGTTCCGGTCCGGGGCCGACCGTCGCCGTCGCCGGTGGCGGCAGAGCATGATGAAAATCATTATCATCTTAATTGGAAATGATTGTCAACATTCCTGGATGTCGCCCGATCTTTGCCCATCGATTTGAAACTCCCACCCACCGGGCCGGTAACCTGGGGTATTCGGGTGCGCGGTTAAGGTCGCGCCGCCCACCTCTCGGCGCGGGCCCTGTCTGCGCCCCGCCCTGGTCCTTGACCGCGTCGTCGTACTGAAGAGAGCACTGTGGCCGCCGACAAGATCGACACGATCGTCAGCCTGAGCAAGCGCCGTGGCTTCGTCTACCCCTGCAGCGAGATCTACGGCGGTACGCGCGCCGCGTGGGACTACGGACCGCTCGGCGTGGAGCTCAAGGAGAACATCAAGCGCCAGTGGTGGCGTTCGGTGGTCACCGCTCGGGAGGACGTCGTCGGGATCGACTCGTCGGTGATCCTGGCCCGCGAGGTCTGGGAGGCCTCCGGCCACGTCGCGACCTTCAACGACCCGCTGACCGAGTGCACCTCCTGCCACAAGCGCTACCGCGCCGACCACCTGGAGGAGGCGTACGAGGCCAAGCACGGCAAGCCGCCGGTCAACGGCCTCGCCGACCTCAACTGCCCGCACTGCGGCACCAAGGGCGCCTTCACCGAGCCCAAGGAGTTCTCGGGCATGCTGAAGACGCACCTCGGGGTCACCGAGGATGCCTCCGGCCTGGCCTACCTGCGCCCCGAGACGGCACAGGGCATCTTCACCAACTTCAAGGCCGTGCAGACCACTTCGCGCAAGAAGCCGCCGTTCGGCATCGCCCAGACCGGCAAGAGCTTCCGCAACGAGATCACGCCCGGCAACTTCATCTTCCGCACCCGCGAGTTCGAGCAGATGGAGATGGAGTTCTTCGTCAAGCCGGGCGAGGACGAGCAGTGGCACGACTACTGGCTCCAGCAGCGCTGGGACTGGTACGTCGACCTCGGCCTGCGGACCGAGAACATGCGCTTCTTCGAGCACCCGAAGGAGAAGCTCTCGCACTACGCCAAGCGCACGGTGGACATCGAGTACCGCTTCAACTTCGGCGGCAGCGAGTTCTCCGAGCTGGAGGGCGTGGCCAACCGCACCGACTACGACCTGACCGTGCACAGCGAGCACTCCGGCCAGGACCTCAAGTACTTCGACCAGGAGTCCGGCGAGCGGTACTTCCCGTACGTCATCGAGCCGGCAGCGGGCCTCAACCGCGCGATGCTGGCCTTCCTGATCGACGCCTACTTCGAGGACGAGGCGCCCAACGCCAAGGGCGTCATGGAGAAGCGCGTCGGCATGCGGCTGGACCCGCGGCTCGCGCCGGTCAAGGTCGCGGTGCTGCCGCTGTCGCGCAACGCCGACCTCTCGCCGAAGGCCCGCGGCCTGGCCGCCGACCTGCGCACCGCCTGGAACGTCGAGTTCGACGACGCCGGCGCGATCGGCAAGCGCTACCGCCGCCAGGACGAGATCGGCACGCCGTTCTGCGTCACGGTCGACTTCGACACCCTCGAGGACAACGCGGTCACCATCCGCGACCGCGACACCATGGCGCAGGAGCGGGTCTCGCTCGACCAGGTCAAGTCCTACCTGGGCGCCCGCCTGATCGGCTGCTGAACCGACGCTGAACCGCAAGGACCCCCACTGCGCCCGCCGCGGTGGGGGTCCTTGCGTCACTCGGCGAGCTGCTTGCGGGCCTCCATCAGCGCGAAGCCCAGCAGGTTCAACCCGCGCCAGCGCGCCGGATCGATGGCGAGCTCGCTGTCGGCCGCAAGACCGATGCCCCAGATCCGGTCCACCGGGCTGGCCTCCACCAGGACGCGCTGGCCGGTGCCCAGCAGATAGCCGAGCAGCGCCTCGTCCTGCCCGAACTTGGCGACGTTGCCCGCCACCACCAGCTCGAAGCGCGCCTCGTCCCAGCGCCGGTCGTCGAAGCCGCGCACCAGGCGGCCGAGCTTCTTGGCCTCGGCGGGCGTGCGCGCGGCCAGGATCCGCGGCACGAGCTCCGCGTCACCGAACAGCCGGGCCTTGCCCGCCATCATCCAGTGCTCGGCGGTGGCGTAGCGCACCCCGTCGACCACGAAGGCGGCCGGCCACCACTGGCTCAGCGACCCGGGCCCGATCCCGCCGTCCCGCTCCGGCCGATGCCCCCAGAACAGCAGGTACTTGGGGCGCGCCCCCGCCGCGACCAGCGCGGCGAGCTCCTCGCGTGAGCGCGTCTCGGGCGGTGTCAGCGGCGTGGTCGTCGTCATGGCCCCATCGTGGCACCCGGGTCCGACAAGCCGCGAACGAATTCAGACCGCTCGGGCGCAGTGCCCGCCCGAGCGGTGCGGACGCAGGTGCTCGGTGCTGCCGTCCGGGTGCCGCAGCAGCACGCCCGCCACGCCGTCGACGGACCGGGCGACCCAGAACTCCCGCGCCACCACGGCCAACTGGACCGGTCGCCAGCGCGGCCGCAGCCGCCCGGCGCTGAACGCCACCTGCGGCAGCGAGTGGTCGGCGGCCAGCCGCCCCCACGCGAGACCCGCACTGCGCCCGCCGCCCGAGCACCGCCGGGCTCCGCGCAGCAGCTCGCCGGTGAACGAGGAGGCGACCACGACGTCCAGCAACTCGCCGTGCTCGTAGATCTCCAGGACCGGACGTCCGTCCCGGCGTGCGCTGGTGCGGACCGACCACGGGGTGCCGGCCGAGTGGCTAGTGCTCCTCTTCATGGTGTCCAGAATCGCGCTGAAGCCGGGTCATGTCATTGGCGCCCACTGCCGTTTCGGGGATGTACCCAGCACCACCCCGCCCCGGGTGCCAGGGCCAGTGCCGCGCCATGATCACAACCCCTAAGCTGATCCGCATGCCCACCGTCAGCAGGCTGCGCGACTGGTTCGCGAGGCAGCCCGGATTCGCCGCGCGCTCCCGGCCCTGGACGCGCCTCGGTCCCGCGCCCTGGTCGGCGGCCGCGGGGCGGGAGTGCCTGCTGCTGGCCGCCGGGGTGCCGTTCGCGCTGCCGGTGCTGGCGATCCTGACGACGCCGGTGCTGAGTGTGCCGCTCCTCGTGCTGCTGATGCTCTGCCTGGGAGCGCTGACGGCGGTTCAGCGCAGCCGGTTCCGGGTGCTCGCCGGCCTGGACATCCCCGCCCGCCGGTCCGTACCGACCGGCGGCCTGCTGCGCAGTCCGCTGGGGTGGCTGCGCACCGAGTCGACCTGGCGCCAGGCGTTCTACCACTTCGTGGTCGGGCCGCTGCTGGCCGCCGCCGGGGTGTGCGTGCTGCTCCTCTGGGGAGCGGGCGGGCTGCTGGCCACGGTGCTGGGCTGGGCCTGGATGACGCCGTTCGGCAACTCCGTCCACGGGATCGGCTGGGAAACCTACGACAGCTGGCTCACCCTGATCGGCCTGGCCCTGCTGACCGCCGCGCCCTGGCTGGCCGGCCAGGTCAACCAGGTGGACCGGACGGCCGCCGCCGCGCTGCTCGGCCCCAACCGCGCCCGCGAGCTGGAGCGCCGGGTGGAGGACCTCGCCGAGAGCCGGGCCGGCGTGGTCGACGCCGCCGACGCCGAGCGCCGCCGGATCGAGCGGGATCTGCACGATGGCGCCCAGCAGCGGCTGGTCTCGCTGGCGATGAACCTGGGCCTGGCCCGCAAGACGCTCAAGGACGTGCCGCCGGAGGTGATGCGGGTGATCGTCGAGGCGCACGAGGAGGCGCAGGCCGCCATCGTCGAGCTGCGCGACCTGGTCCGCGGGCTGCACCCGGTGGTGCTGGAGGACCGCGGCCTGGACGCCGCGCTCTCCGGCATCGCCGCCCGCGCGCCGGTGCCGGTGCGGCTGGACGTCCACCTGCCCGAGCGCGTCTCGCCGACCGTCGAGGCGGTGGCGTACTTCGTGGTCTCCGAGGCGCTGGCCAACGTCGCCAAGCACGCCCGGGCCTCCCGGGTGGACCTGGCGGTCCGCCGCTCCGGCCCGCTGCTGCGGATCGTCATCACCGACGACGGGGTGGGCGGCGCCGACCCCGCCAAGGGCACCGGGCTGACCGGGCTGCGCAAGCGCGCCGCCTCGGTCGACGGCGTCCTCTCCATAACCAGCCCCCTCGGGGGTCCCACCACCATCACCGTGGAGTTGCCGTGCGAGCTGTGATCGCCGAGGACTCGGTCCTCCTGAGGGTCGGCCTGGTCAAGGTCCTCGAGGCGGTGGGCTACGAGGTGGTGGCCGCGGTCGGCGACGCGCAGGCGCTGCTCGTCGCGGTGGAGGAGCACGCGCCGCAGGTCGTGGTGGTGGACGTCCGGATGCCGCCGGACTACACCGACGAGGGGGTCAGGGCCGCCCTGATGATCCGCCGGCAGTGGCCGGAGGTGGCCGTACTGCTGCTCTCGCAGTATGTGGAGGAGCGCTACGCGGCCGACCTGCTCTCCACCAACACCAGCGGGGTGGGCTACCTGCTCAAGGAGCGGGTCGCCAATGTGGACGACTTCGTGGACGCCCTGCAGCGCGTCGCGGCCGGCGGCACGGCGCTGGACCCGGAGGTCGTCGCCCAACTGCTGGTCCGCCGGCACCGGGACCCGTTGGAGCGGCTGACACCGCGCGAGCGCGAGGTGCTGGGCCTGATGGCCGAGGGGCACTCCAACGCGGCGATCGCCCGCTCGCTGGTGGTGAGCGACAGCGCGGTGGCCAAACACATCAACAGCATCTTCGGCAAGCTCGACCTGCCCGCCGCGGACGACACCCACCGCCGGGTGCTGGCCGTGCTGCGCTTCCTGGGCGAGGGCTAGCCGATGGCGGACGGGCAGCCGGCCGCGGACGGTGGCGGCACGATGCAGCGCAGGCTCTGGCGGACCCTCGGCGTGCTGGTGGCCGCGGTCGTGATGGTGATCGGCGCCGGCGAGGCCGGCGGCCTGCTCGCCGGGCAGAGCAGCACCGTGTCCAGCCGCTACACCTCGGTCACCGCGGTGGTGCTGGACCTCCAGGAGGGCTCGGCCGATGTCATCGCCGGCTCCGACGACGCGGTGGTGCTGACCCCGCAGCTCAACTGGACACTGCGCCGCCCCAGGGTCGAGCAGACCCTGGACGGGCACACGCTGCGGATCAGCGTGAGCTGCACGCGGATCCTCGGGATCGGCGAACCGGGCTGCAGCGTCGCGCTGGATCTCCAGGTGCCCGCGGCGACGGCGGTGACGGTGCGGATGACCTCGGGCTACGGCCGGATCGCCGGGCTGAGCGGCGCGCTCGACCTGCGGGGCACCTCGGGGGAGCTGGACCTGGACCGGGACTCCGGCCCGATCGACGCGCGGCTCACCAGCGGCCGGATCAGCGGGATGCGGCTGGCCTCGGCCGGCGTCCGGGCCTCGACGGACTCGGGGCAGACGGACCTCGCCTTCGCGCAGCCGCCGGACCAGCTCACCCTGGCGTGCGACTCCGGCTCGGTGCGGGCCACCGTCCCGCCCGGCTCGACATACCGGGTCAGCGCCCGCAGCGCCGGGGACGCCCCGCGGATCGCCCCACTGCTGGCGGACTCGGGCTCGCCGCGCACGATCACGGCGAGCGCCGGTTCCGGCACCGTGACCCTCGGCTTCACCCCGGGCGACTGACCACCCGCACGTACTAAGGGACAATGGAGAGTCCCGTCCCGCTCGCCCCCGCTTCTGCCGAGGATCCGCCGCGCATGACCACCACGTCCGACCGAGCCCAGACCGCCGCCGCCGAGCCCGCCACCGAGCCCGCCCCGAAGACGCCGCCGACGCCGCCCGCGCCGCCGGCCGCCGGTGAGTTCGCGCCGCTCGCGATCGGCCCGCTGGAGGTCTGGCCCCCGGTCGTGCTGGCCCCGATGGCCGGGATCACCAACGCGCCGTTCCGGACCCTGTGCCGCGAGCAGAGCGGCGGCAAGGGCCTGTACGTCTCCGAGATGATCACCACCCGGGCCCTGGTCGAGCGCAACGCCAAGACCATGCAGCTGATCCACTTCGACCCGAGCGAGAAGCCCCGCTCGATCCAGCTCTACGGCGTGGACCCGGCCACCGTCGGCCGGGCCGCCCGCATGATCGCGGACGAGAACCTGGCCGACCACATCGACCTCAACTTCGGCTGCCCGGTCCCCAAGGTGACCCGCAAGGGCGGCGGCTCGGCCCTCCCCTACAAGCGCAACCTGCTGGCCCGGCTGCTGCGCGAGGCGGTGGCCGGCGCCGGCGGGCTGCCGGTGACGATGAAGATGCGCAAGGGCATCGACGACGACCACCTGACCTACCTGGACGCCGGCCGGATCGGCGCCGAGGAGGGCGTCTCGGCCATCGCGCTGCACGGCCGCACGGCGGCCCAGCACTACGGTGGCACCGCCGACTGGTCGGCGATCGCCCGGCTGCGCGAGGCAGTGCCCTCGCACGTGCCGGTGCTGGGAAACGGCGACATCTGGTCGGCCGGCGACGCGCTGCGGATGATGCGGGAGACCGGCTGCGACGGCGTGGTGGTCGGTCGCGGCTGCCTGGGCCGGCCGTGGATCTTCAAGGACCTGGTCGCGGTCTTCGAGGGCGAGACCGACACGGCGCGCCCGAGCTTCGCCGACGTCGCCCGTGCGATGCTGCGCCACGCCGAACTGCTGGGGGCGTGGATGGGCGACGAGGCGCGCGGGGTCGTGGACTTCCGCAAGCACGTCGCCTGGTACACCAAGGGCTTCTCGGTCGGCTCCGAGCTGCGGGTCAGGCTGGCGATGGCCGGTTCGCTGGCCGAGCTGGCCGAGCTGCTGGCGCAGGTCGGCCAGGAGCAGCTCTGGCCGGCCTCCGCCGACGGCCCGCGCGGGCGCACCAGCGGCAACGGCCGGGTAGTGCTGCCCGAGGGGTGGTTGGACGATCCGTACGACTGCGCCCTGCCGAGCATTGACGCCGAACTGGACACCTCCGGCGGCTGATTACTGCGAACTGTCACAATAGGCCGATTCGGCTGCTCCGACAGCCTGGCCCAGTCCCCTTGTCCGATCCGGCCAGGGGGACTCCTTTTTGGCAGATCGTGATCACTAAACGTCGCCAACTGAGCGCGTTGGGCGACGGAGTGATGAGTTCCGATACGTACGATGGGCGAGCGGCGTCCGTGACTCTTGCCACACCGAGGTGCGATTGACGCTGTGTCAGGGGTAGTCAATGTGCCATGGTGTCCAAAACGCTTCCCGAACGGGAGGCGGGGTGGATCCGGCCCTTGGGTGCAGGAAATCAAGCCGGGGCCACGCGCCGGGGCGCCTACCGCTACCCTCTGTCGGCCAGACGCGATCTTCGAGGGCTTTTGTATTCAAGACTTGAAGGCAAGCTAGCGTCAGGCGGACGATTTCGGCAACAAAGGTGAACGCCTTCACAAGCATTTGATCTCGTGGGTTACCCCTCGGTATCGGCCCCGGACGGCCTATCTGGGGCGCAAAAGCGCCTTCGAAATGGGTATGTTCTCCGGCGTCAGGGCAACCCCGTGCGAGGAGACCGACCCATGCCGGCGACGCAGAAGTTTGTTTACTCCTTCACCGAAGGAAACAGAGACCTCAAGGATCTTCTCGGCGGCAAGGGTGCCAACCTCGCCGAGATGACCAACCTGGGGCTCCCCGTCCCTCCGGGGTTCACTCTCACCACCGAGGCCTGCAAGGTCTACCTGGAGACCGGCAGCGAGCCGGCCTCGCTGCACGCCGAGGTGAGCGAGCACCTCGCCGCCCTGGAGCAGGAGATGGGCAAGCAGCTCGGCCAGGCCGACAACCCGCTGCTGGTCTCGGTCCGCTCCGGCGCCAAGTTCTCGATGCCCGGCATGATGGACACCGTCCTGAACATCGGCCTCTCCGACGCCTCGGTGCTCGGCCTGGCCGCGCAGTCCGGCAACGAGCGCTTCGCCTGGGACTCCTACCGCCGCCTGGTCCAGATGTTCGGCAAGACCGTGCTGGGCGTCGAGGGCGAGCTCTTCGAGGACGCGCTGGACGAGCTGAAGACCGCCAAGGGCACCACCAACGACCTCGACCTGGATGCTTCCGACCTCCAGGTCCTGGTTGAGACCTTCAAGGCGATCGTGCAGCGCGAGACCGGCCGGGCCTTCCCGCAGGACCCGCGCGAGCAGATGGACCTGGCGATCCACGCCGTCTTCCACTCCTGGAACGGCGACCGGGCGCGCCTGTACCGCCGCCAGGAGCGCATCCCGAACGACCTGGGCACCGCGGTCAATATCTGCAGCATGGTCTTCGGCAACCTCGGCGAGGACTCCGGCACCGGCGTCGCCTTCACCCGCGACCCCTCCACCGGCGCGGTCGGCGTCTACGGCGACTACCTCTCCAACGCCCAGGGCGAGGACGTGGTCGCGGGCATCCGCAACACCCTCCAGCTGGCCGACCTGGAGCAGCTCGACAAGAAGTCGTACGACGAGCTGATGGCGATCATGCACAAGCTCGAGCTGCACTACCGCGACCTGTGCGACATCGAGTTCACCATCGAGCGCGGCAAGCTCTGGATGCTGCAGACCCGGATCGGCAAGCGCACCGCCGCCGCCGCCTTCCGGATCGCCGTCCAGCTGGTCGACCAGGGCCTGATCGACCTGGACGAGGCGCTGCACCGGGTGACCGGCAGCCAGCTCGCCATGCTGATGTTCCCGCGCTTCGCCCCCGACGCCGCCTCCAAGCAGATCGGCTGGGGCATCGCCGCCTCGCCGGGCGCCGCGGTCGGCAAGGTGGTCTTCGACTCCTACACCGCCGTCAAGTGGTCCCGCTCCGGCGAGAAGGTCATCCTGGTCCGCCGGGAGACCAACCCGGACGACCTGGACGGCATGATCGCCGCCGAGGGCATCCTCACCTCGCGCGGCGGCAAGACCTCGCACGCGGCCGTGGTCGCCCGCGGCATGGGCAAGACCTGTGTCTGCGGCGCCGAGGAGCTCGAGGTCGACACCAAGCGCCGCCGGATGACCACCTCCGACGGCCAGGTGATCGAGGAGGGCGACGTGGTCTCCATCGACGGCGCCAGCGGCAAGGTCTACCTGGGCGAGGTCCCGGTGCTGCCGT
Organism: Kitasatospora sp. MAP12-44; assembly: GCF_029892095.1. Taxonomy (NCBI): domain Bacteria; kingdom Bacillati; phylum Actinomycetota; class Actinomycetes; order Kitasatosporales; family Streptomycetaceae; genus Kitasatospora; species Kitasatospora sp. MAP12-44. Next base: position 2,813,863 of record NZ_JARZAE010000004.1, on the reverse strand, counting down.
CCCCGGTGGTGGAGTACTTCGAGGGCACCCTGCACGCCGGCGCCGACGTCCAGGGCGGCCTGGTGCAGGCCGTGCACCGGATCATGTCGCACGCCGACGTCCGCCGCCGCCTGGCGGTGCGCGCCAACGCCGACAACGCCGACGACGCCAACCGCGCCCGCCGCTACGGCGGCCAGGGCATCGGCCTGTGCCGCACCGAGCACATGTTCCTCGGTGAGGAGCGCCGCAAGGAGGTCGAGCACCTGATCCTGGCGGACAACGACAAGGACCGCGAGCTGGCCCTGTCCACCCTGCTGCCGCTGCAGAAGGGCGACTTCGTCGAGCTCTTCCAGGCGATGGACGGGCTGCCGGTGACGGTGCGCCTGCTCGACCCGCCGCTGCACGAGTTCCTGCCGGACATCACCGAGCTCTCGGTCCGGGTCGCGCTCGCCGAGGCCCGCAAGGACCCGAACGAGAACGACCTGCGCCTGCTGCAGGCGGTGCACAAGCTGCACGAGCAGAACCCGATGCTGGGTCTGCGCGGCGTGCGCCTCGGGCTGGTCATTCCGGGCCTGTTCGGCATGCAGGTCCGGGCGATCGCGGAGGCCGCGGCCGAGCGCCGGCTGGCCGGCGGCGACCCGCGCCCCGAGGTGATGATCCCGCTGGTCGGCACGATCCAGGAGCTGGAGATCGTCCGCGACGAGTGCGAGCGCGTGCTGGCCGAGGTCGCCGTCTCCACCGGTGTCAAGCTGGACATCAAGCTCGGCACGATGATCGAGCTGCCGCGCGCCGCGCTGACGGCCGGCCAGATCGCCGAGGCGGCCGAGTTCTTCTCCTTCGGGACGAACGACCTGACCCAGACGGTGTGGGGCTTCTCCCGCGACGACGTGGAGGCGAGCTTCTTCACCGCGTACCTGGAGAAGGGCATCTTCGGGGTCTCGCCGTTCGAGACCATCGACCGCGACGGCGTCGGCGCCCTCGTCAAGCACGCCGTGAAGGAGGGTCGGGCCACCCGTCCCGACCTCAAGCTCGGCGTCTGCGGCGAGCACGGCGGTGACCCGGAGTCGGTGCACTTCTTCCACGAGGTGGGCCTGGACTACGTGTCCTGCTCGCCGTTCCGGATCCCGGTGGCGCGCCTGGAGGCAGGCCGCGCCGCCCTTGAGACCGCGGGCAGCGACTCTCGCTGACCGCATCCCCTCCGTCGGGGAGGGGCGTACGGCGGTGCTCGGCGCAGGAGAACCGCCTACGTACAGCAGCCGGGGCGGGAACGGACAATGGCGTCCGCTCCCGCCCCGGCGGCATGTCCGGGCCCGGCAGAGCCGTCAGGCGGCCCGCTGCCAGCTGATCCGCCGGTGCGGGCCGTGCGGACCGGTGGCGAGCAGGCTGCGCAGCTCGCGCAGCACCGGGCCCGGGTCGCTGCGCAGCTGGGTGGGGGTGGCCCGGACCACCGGCAGCCGGGCGGCCTGCAGCCGATTGCCCCGGCTCAGCGTCCGCTCGTAGTCGGCCGGTCGCAGGTGCCAGGCCCGCGAGTCGACCTCCAGTGCCACGCAGGCGTCCGGCCAGTACGCGTCCGGGATCGCCAGGAACCCGCCGTCCAGCATCAGCACCGGGTTCCACAGTGGCTCGGGCAGCCCGCCGGCCCGCAGCACCTCACGCGCCTCGCTCTCGGCGATCGAGTACGTCCCGGCCGTCAGCTCGTCCGCGACCTGCTGGACGTGCGGCAGCGTGGCGGTGGCCGACGGGCCGCCGAGCAGCTTGCCGAGCAGATCGGCGCGCTCGCAGTGCCGCCCCTGCATCGCCTCCGCGCAGAGTGCCCGAAAGCGCCGACCGCTCGTCAGATGCGGCGCCAGGTCGGCCAGTGCGCGGCTCACCCCGACGCTCCACAGCCCGTCGTCCCGCTCGAACCCGGCCGGCATGCCGGGCGCGCGGTGCACCCGCACGAAGTCCCGGCTGGCCACCCGCCGCGCGCCCGGGATCAGCACGTCGATCACCTCCAGGTCGGCCGGATGCCCGGCGCTGGGGAGCCCGGCCTCGGCCAGCACGGCCAGCCCGGTGAGCAGCACGGCCCCCGGGAGCGGCAGCTGCCCCTTCGCCGCCGCGTAGCTGAGCGCGGCCCGCAGCCGCTGATGGGCGGTCAACCGGCCGTTCTGCAGGCAGATCACCCGCGGCAGCACCCGCTGCCAGGGGCCGCCGGGCCGCAGTCGATGCGCGATGGTGCCGGACGGCACCCCGTGCTCGATCAGTTGGGCGCGGGTGACGATGTGCTGCTGGTCGGCGCCGAGCAGCCGGACGGAGTCGATGGCGGTCATGGGGGAGAAGTGCCCGAAGAAACGGTAGGTATGCGAAAGATCCCTCGGATGTGGCTATTCCCAGCGGGTGTTGACCAGGCGCTGAGGGCCAGGGCTCGTACGGCAACGGCGCCGCGGTGCGGGTGGCCCCGGTCCGCGGCGGGGGCTGGCGGCCGGTCGAGGTGCTGGTCGAGGCCCATCCGGCGCGCTTCACCGGCGCCGAGGACGGCGATCTGCTCGCCCGGGTGCTCCGCCACCTGCCGCGCGGGCGGCGGGAGCACCGGTAGCGGCTAGGCCGGGATCAGCGAACCGGCGTGTCTGACGCACTCCTGGTCGAGTTCGCGCCCCATGCCCCGGGGCAGGCGCCGCTCGGGCGCGCTCGGGGCGATGGCGGCGGCGATCCGCAGCTCGATGATGTCCCGGACGGCGGGCCACTCCTCGTCCAGGATCGAGTAGAACGCGGTGCTGCGGACCACTCCGTCCAGGCCCCGGCTGTGCGCCCGGCGGACGCCCTCGCTGGTGGCGCCGAGCCGCTCGATCGCCGCGCGGGAGCGCAGGTTGCGGGCGTCGGCGCGCAGCGAGATCCGCTGCACCCCCCAGGTCTCGAAAGCGTGCCGCAGCATCAGCAGCTTGGCCTCGGTATTGATGCCGGTGCCCTGGGCGAGCGGGGAGAGCCAGGTGCGGCCGATCTCGGCGGCGTCCGGGGTGGCGGTCGCCGGGTCGCCGCTGGGGCCCTGCGGCAGTGGCGGCCAGACCACCGGCCCCTGCCAGTAGTCGAGTTCCAGGAACCGGGTGGAGCCGACCACCAGGCCGTCCGAGGCCCGCACGGTGGCGAAGACCAGGGAGCGTCCGGCGGCCATGTCGGCCTGCGCGGTGGCGATGAACTCCCGCGCGCCGTCCAGGCCCTGGGGGACGGCGGTGAAGGCATACGTCGTGCGGTCCTCGGCGGCGGCCTGGGCCAGGGCCTCGGCGTGCTGCTCGGTGAGGGGCTCCAGCCGAACGGTACGGCCGGTGAGGGTAACGGGAACTGGCACGGAACCTTCGCTCCTTCGGCGGTCGGAGGGTCCCTCGCGCCTGGGGTGTCCGGCGGTCGGGAAGGACAGGTCGCCCCGCTCCGAGGTGTTCCGCCCGTTCCCGCGTACGCCGGAGCATCGGCTGTACGACGGGAGGGGGCGGCCCGGAGACGGGCAGCACGGTGCCGGAGCGGACACGGTTCGCATGGACCGGTCCGGCGGGAAGTGCGGGGGGACAGTGTGTGTCCGCGAAATGGCCGAGGAAGGAACGAGAGCGCGAAGGGAAGCAGGCGGCCAGGTGAAGGCAAGGTGCGGGAATCGTGACTGGCCGTACACGGTTCGGGTCGTGGCCCACGGCGTTACGGACGACGTGGCGACGACGCGACGATGCGAGGCAGCGAGAGGACGATACCTGCCTTGGACGCGTGCGTCACTTCGCGGCGCGCCATTGGGGGCGCGAGTGGGCCGCCGGCACGCCACTTCGTTCGACAGGGGTCCTCTGACCAGGGGTTATCCAGCGGCCGGGGTGATCGAGATGAGATGATTTCTTTCCCGGCGGGAATGTCGGCGCTCTGCGGCACGCTGCAGATGGCGGGGCCGTTGGCGTAGCAGTAGCGTCGCGGGTCCGCAGACCGGCTGACGATGGACCGACGAGAAACGGGTTGGGTGCGCGGTGCGCGACTTCGAAGCGCTGTACGAGCTTGAGCCGCAGGGTGTTGCGGCGGTGACCGCCGCGAACTCGGCCGTGTCCCAGGACCACGGCGGACCGGACGGCGGCCTGGTGCTGCTCTACCACTTCGACGGCTTCATGGACGCCGGCGAGGCCGGCGGCCAGGTGATGGCCCACCTGCTGGAGGAGGGCAGCCCCGTGGTGGTCGCCCGCTTCGACCACGACCGCCTGGTGGACTACCGCGCCCGCCGCCCCGCGATGACCTTCGACCGCGAGAGCTGGACGTCCTACGAGCCGCCCGAGATCCTGCTGCAGCTGGTCCAGGACGCCACCGGAGCGCCGTTCCTGCTGCTCACCGGCCCGGAGCCGGACGTCGAGTGGGAGGCCTTCGCCGGCGCCGTCCGCCAGCTGGTGGAGCGTTTCGGGGTGCGGCTGACGCTGGACTTCCACGGCATCCCGATGGGCGTCCCGCACACCCGCCCGGTGGGCCTCACCCCGCACGGCAACCGGCTCGACCTGGCCGCCGGCTACCCGCAGTGGTTCGAGCAGGCCCAGGTGCCCGGCAGCGCGCAGGCGCTGGTGGAGTACCGGCTCGGCGAGGCGGGCCACGACGTGCTCGGTTTCGCCGTGCATGTGCCGCACTACGTCGCCCGCTCCGCCTACCCGGCGGCGGCCGTGCTGATCCTGGAGGCCACCCAGTCGGCCACCGGCCTGGTGCTGCCCGGCCACGAGCTGCGCGAGCGGGTCGGCGAGGTCTACGCGGACATCGAGGAGCAGCTGGCCCAGGGCGACGGCGAGCTGCGCTCGGCGATCCGCGGCATGGAGGGCCAGTACGACGCGGTGGCGGGCGCGGAGAGCCGCGAGAGCCTGCTCGCCGACTCCACCGAGCTGCCCTCGGCCGACGAGTTGGGCCGCCGCTTCGAGGAGTTCCTCGCCGAGCACGAGCGCGGCGCGGAGTAGCGGTAGCGGGGTAGCGGGGTAGCGGGGTAGCGGGGTAGCGGGGTAGCGGAGGAGCGGAGCAGGGGGTCAGCGGGCCGTCGCGCAGGCGGTGCGGTCCGCGACCGCGGGGGTGAGGGTCAGGGTGAGCCCGGTCGGCAGGTCGCGCAGCCCGCGCAGCGGGGAGAACCAGAGGATTCCGGCGGCCAGCGGCACGGCGGCGGTGGCCACCCACATCGCCGCGCGCAGCCCCAGCAGAGCCGCCAGCGAGCCGCCCGCCAGCGCGCCCAGCGGGATCGTCCCGTAGTTCAGGAAGGCGCTGCCGGCGGTCACCCGGCCGAGCAGTTCGGCGGGGCAGTAGCGCTGCTGGAAGGTCGAGCGCAGCACGTTCCCGGCCACCACTCCCGCCGACACCGCGAAGCCGCCGACCAGGTAGCAGAGCACCCCGGCGCCGCCGGTGGTGAGCGGGATGAGCAGCACCAGCACGGGCAGCCCGAGCAGGAAGAAGAGCGTCGCGCGAGCCGTGCCGATCGCCGCGCCGACCCGGCGGGCCAGCAGCGCGCCGACCACCCCGCCGACGCTCGCCAGGCCGATCACGGCGCCGATCGCGCTCTGCGGCAGGCCGGCCTGCTGGATCAGGAAGACCACCAGGATCGACTGGTAGGCCGTCAGCGCGAGGTTGGAGCTCGCGCCGTACAGGACGAAGCTGCGCAGCCAGCGGTCCCGGGCCACCCAGCTCAGGCCCTCGCCGACCTCTTTCAGCAGGGTCCGGCCGCGGCGCTGGGCGGGGTCGGCGAGGGGCTCGCGGTGGCTGATCCGGGCGGTGCAGAGCAGCGAGACCAGGAAGGTCACGGTGTTGGCCAGCAGGCTGTCGACCGCGCCGAACGCCTGGGCGATGGAGCCGCCGGTGCCCAGGCCCACGATCTGCGCGGCCGAGGCGCTGCCCTGCAGTTTGGCGTTGCCCTCGGCGCGGTCGGGCTCGGCCACCAGGCCCGGCAGGTAGGCGGTGTAGGCGGTCTGGAAGAAGACCGCGCAGGCGCCGGCCAGCAGGGCGACGACCAGCAGTTGGGCGAAGGAGAGCCGGCCGAGGGCGGCGGCGACCGGGACGGTCAGGAAGAGCAGCAGCGAGCCCGCGGAGGCCGCCATCATGACCGTGCGACGGCGCATCCGGTCCACCCAGGCGCCGACCGGCAGGCCGATCAGCAGCCAGGGCAGCCAGCTCGCCATGGTCAGCAGGCTGACTCGGAAGGCTCCGGCGTGCAGGGTGGTGGCGGCGATCAGGGGTAACGCGAGGCCGGTCACGGAGGAGCCGAACTTGCCGGCCACCTCGCCGGTCCAGAGCAGGCGGAAGTCGCGGTTGCGGTGCAGCAGGCTGCGGCGGTCGGCGGTCATCGGGTCTCGGTGTCCTTCGGCTTGGCGGGCATCGACTGGAGCTGGATGAAGACGGGCCGGGCGTCCGGGTCGGCGGGCGCGTCGGCGGCGGGTACGTGGCGCTCGATCACGGCGAGCAGTTCGGCGTTGAGCGCCTTGAGCTGGTCGGCGGTCATCCGCACGTCGGACCAGTCGGCGAGGGTGCCGGAGCCGGCCCAGGTGCCCTCCGGGTGGACCGTGAGGGCCTCGGCGACGCGTCGGAACTGCTGCTCCAGGTACTGCTGGTGGTAGAGCGAGAGGGCCTGCGCGGTCTGCGGATCGGCGCGCAGCAGGGCGCTGTCGACCACCCGCTTCTCGCGCACCGCGCGCCACCAGCGCTCGCGCTTGGTACCGCGGCCCTGCTCCTCCTCGATGTAGCCGTGCTCGGCGAGGTGGCGCAGGTGCCAGCTGATCGTGCCGGTGCTCTCACCGAGGCGGTCGGAGAGCCGGGCGGAGGTCGCCGGTCCTTCGTCGGTGAGCTGCTCCAGGATCCGCATCCGTAGGGGGTGGGCCAGTGCGCGCAGGCTGCGGGCGTCGACCGTTCGGGCCGGGCGGGCGGCGGGCTGCTCGGTGCTGTCGTCCATGGGAAGACCGTAGCGTGCAGAGAGTTCTCTGCATAGATGTCTCTGCAGAGAACTCTCTGCATCTTCTTCCGTGCCGCGCCCCCGGGCTGTCGCACGGGCGGCGTACGGTGGCGCTATATGGACGACACCGCGTATCCGATCGACCCCGACCCGACCGACGTGCGGCACGCCGAGGCCCGCTGGGTGCCAGAGCCCGACAAGCGGCCGGGCCGCACGGCCTTCCAGCGCGACCGCGCACGCGTCCTGCACTCCGCGGCCCTGCGCCGGCTCGCCGGGACCACCCAGGTGGTCGCCCCGATGCGCAGCGACTTCCCCCGCACCCGGCTCACCCACTCGCTCGAATGCGCCCAGGTCGGGCGGGAGTTGGGAGCGGCCCTGGGGTGCGACCCGGACCTCGTGGAGACCGCCTGCCTGGCCCACGACATCGGCCACCCGCCGTTCGGCCACACCGGCGAGCAGGCGCTCGACCAGGCCGCCGAGGGCTGCGGCGGCTTCGAGGGCAACGCCCAGTCGCTGCGCATCCTGACCAGGCTGGAGCCCAAGCGCTTCGCCCCGCTCGACGGCAGCCCCGCCGGGCTCGCCCCCTGGCCCGGGCGCAGCGTCGGCCTCAACCTGACCCGGGCCGCGCTGGACGCCGCCACCAAGTACCCGTGGGCCCGCGGCGGCCACCCGGTCGACCCGGCCTCCTCCAAGTTCGGCGTCTACACGGACGACCTGCCGGTCTTCCACTGGCTGCGCTCGGGTACGCCGCAGGACCGCAAGTGCTTCGAGGCGACCGTGATGGACTGGTCGGACGATGTCGCGTACTCCACCCACGACGTCGAGGACGGGCTGCAGGCGGGCCATATCGACCCGGCGGCGCTGCGCAGCGGTGGCGAGCGCGCCGAACTCTTCAAGGTCGCCGAGCGGTACGCACCGGACGCCGAGCCGGAGGAGTTCGGCGAGGCGCTGGACCGGCTGCAGGCCGAGGAGTGGTGGCCGGGCGGCTACGACGGCTCGGCGCGGGCCCGGGCCGGCCTGAAGGACCTCACCAGCCAGCTGATCGGCCGCTTCTGCCTGGCCGCCGAGCAGGCCACCCGGGAGCGCTACGGCCCGGACCGGCTCACCCGCTACGAGGCCGAGCTGGTGGTCCCGCGCGGCGTCCGGGTGGAGTGCGCGGTGCTCAAGGCGGTGGCCGTGCGCTACGTCATGCAGCGCGACGAGCAGGCGCAGCTGCGTTCGCGCCAGCGGATCGTGATCGCCGAGCTGGCCGAGCAGCTCACCCGGCGGGCCCCCGAGGGCCTGGACCCGGTCTTCGCGGCGCTCTACCAGGAGGCCGAGGACGACCGCGCCGCACTGCGCGCGGTGATCGACCAGATCGCCACCCTGACCGACGCCTCCGCGCTGGCCCTGCACGCCCGGTTGACCGGTGCGGCGAAGCCGTAGACTTCCGAGGTGGCCGGGCGGATCAGGGACGAAGATGTACAGGCAGTGCGAGACGCGCTGCCCATTGACGTGGTGGTCGGCGACTACGTCCAGTTGACCGGCGGTGGCGGGGGAGAGCTCAAGGGCGTCTGCCCGTTCCACGACGAGAAGTCGGCGTCCTTCTACGTCAACCCGAGCAAGGGCTTCTTCCACTGCTTCGGCTGCCAGGAGAGCGGTGACACGATCACCTTCCTGATGAAGATCGAGCACTTCTCGTTCGCCGAGGCCGTCGAGCGGATGGCGACCAGCGCCAACATCACGCTGCGCTACGAGGAGGGCGGCTACAGCCAGCGCCACCAGCCGGGCGAGCGGACCCGGCTGGTCGAGGCGCACAAGGTCGCCTCGGCCTGGTACCAGGAGCAGCTGACCACGCCGGAGGCCGAGCTCGGCCGCACCTTCCTTGCCGAGCGGGGCTTCGACGAGGCGGCCGCCGCGCACTTCGGCGTCGGCTACGCGCCGGCCGGCTGGGAGCACCTGGTGCGCTACCTGCGCGGCAAGGGCTTCAGCGACAAGGAGATCCTGCTCGGCGGCCTGGCCTCGCAGGGGCAGCGCGGCGGGCTGATCGACCGCTTCCGCGGGCGGCTGGTCTGGCCGATCCGGGACACCGCCGGCGAGGTGGTCGGCTTCGGCGCGCGCCGGCTGCGCGAGGACGACAACGGCCCCAAGTACCTGAACACCCCCGAGACGCCGATCTACAAGAAGTCGCAGGTCCTCTACGGGATCGACCTGGCCAAGAAGGAGATCGCCAAGAGCGGCCGGGCCGTGGTGGTCGAGGGCTACACCGATGTGATGGCCTGCCATCTGGCCGGCGTGACCAGCGCGGTGGCCACCTGCGGCACGGCCTTCGCCGAGGACCACATCAAGATCATCCGTCGGCTGCTGATGGACACCTCGCAGTACCGCGGTGAGACGGTCTTCACCTTCGACGGCGACGCGGCCGGCCAGAAGGCCGCGCTGCGCGCCTTCGAGGACGACCAGAAGTTCGCAGGGCGCACCTCCATCGCGATCACCCCCGGCGGCATGGACCCGTGCGAACTGCGGCTCGCGCAGGGCGACGAGGCGGTCCGCGAGCTGATCGCCAACCCCGTCCCGCTCTTCGAGTTCGCGCTGCGCTCGGCCGTCGCGCGCCACCGGGTGGATGCCGCGGAGGGCCGCGCGGCGGCGCTCGAGGAGGCCGCTCCGATCGTCGCCAAGATCAAGGACCCGTCCATCCGGCACGAGTACGCCGTCCAACTCGCCGGTCTGCTGGGCATCCTGGACGAGCAGTTCGTGGTGCGCCGGATCGGCCAGATCGCCCGCTGGCAGCGCGAGGCCCCCGCGAACGGCCGCGGCCAGAGCCTGCGGCGGCCCGAGCCGCAGCAGCCGGCGCCCGCTCAGCGCCCGGCCTACCGGCTCGACCCGCGCGACAAGAGCCAGTTCGTGGAGCGCGAGCTGCTCAAACTCGCCATCCAGTACCCGGACTTGGTGAGCCCGGCCTTCGACCAGTACGGCGAGGACGAGTTCCCCACCCCGCCGTACGCGGCGGTCCGGCGGGCGGTCGGCAAGGCGGGTGGCACGGTCCACGGCGCCGGCCTGCAGGACTTCGTCGCGACCATCCTGGACGTCGCCGACAATGACCATGTCCGGGCCCTGGTGACCGAGTTGACCGTGGAGCCGATCCGCACCCGGCGCAAGCCGGACGAGGTCTACGCGGGCGAGTTCCTGGTCAACCTGCGCCGGGCCTCCGTGCAGCGCCGGATCGACGAGGTCCGTGCCCAGCTCCAGCGGCTCGGAAACCGGCCGGACGCCGGGCAGTTGACAGCCGTGCAGCAGGAGCTCTGGGCGCTCCAGCAGTACGACGCGGGCCTGCGGACCCGGGGCGCGGCCGGGCTCTGAGCCGGTCGCTGAGCCCGTCGCTGAACCGAACTCCGGCCGGCGGGTGGCAGAAAATCACCGCACGACTCTCGGCTCGCGCGTGTGGCGTACCCCACACTGAGGGTGTCTCAGTCCGTACAGGTCGGGCCCGCGCGGCCCGCGGAGGGGTGGGTCCCTTGGAGATCGCCGCCACCCAGGACGCCGAAGCCGAGGAGGAGGTGGCCGAGAGACCGGACGGCGAGCCCGCGCCCGCCGCCCTCGTCGAGTTCGAGGCCGAGTCGGTCGACCCCGACGACGACGGCCCGCTGCTGAGCGAACCACCGGGCCCGGCAGCCGACTTGTTCCGCCAGTACCTGCGAGAGATCGGCCGGATCCGGCTGCTCACCGCGGCCGAGGAGGTCGAACTGGCCCGCCAGGTCGAGGCCGGGCTCTTCGCCGAGGAGTATCTGCACGACCACGGAGTGCCCGAGGGCCGACTGGCCGACGACCTGGACCACCTGGTGGTGCTCGGCCGGATCGCCAAACGCCGTCTGATCGAGGCGAATCTGCGCCTGGTGGTCTCGGTGGCCAAACGCTACGTCGGCCGCGGGCTGACCATGCTCGACCTGGTCCAGGAGGGAAACCTCGGCCTGATCAGGGCAGTTGAGAAGTTCGACTACGCCCGCGGTTACAAGTTCTCCACCTACGCGACCTGGTGGATCCGGCAGGCGATGAGCCGCGCGCTGGCCGACCAGGCCCGCACCATCCGGGTGCCGGTGCATGTGGTCGAGCTGATCAACCGGGTGCTGCGGGTGCAGCGCCGGATGCTCCAGGACCACGGCACCGAGCCCACCGCCGCCGAGGTCGGCCAAGCGCTGGAGCTCACCGAGACCAGGGTCCGGGAGATCCTGCGGCTCGCCCAGGAGCCCGTCTCCCTGCACACCCCGATCGGCGAGGAGGACGACGTCGCCCTCGGTGACCTGATCGAGGACGCCGACGCCGCCTCCCCGGTGGAGAGCGCCGCCTTCCTGCTGCTGCGCGAGCACCTGGAGGCCGTCCTGTCCACCCTCGGCGAGCGCGAGCGCAAGGTGGTCGAGCTGCGCTACGGCCTGACCGACGGCCGCCCGCGCACCCTGGAGGAGATCGGCGCGCTGTTCGGCGTGACCCGCGAGCGGATCCGCCAGATCGAGTCCAAAACCCTCGGCAAACTACGCGGTCACGCCTTCGCCCAGCAACTGCGCGGCTACCTGGACTAGGGCTCAGGGGTTCGCGCTGTGGTCAGGTACGCAGGTCGGGACCGTCCAGTAGACCGCCATCCCGAAGGGGCCCGACCTGGACCGCCCCGGGGGGACCTCCAGCACCAGCGTCGACCCGGGCGGCATGGTCTGCGGGGTGAGCCGCACCGCGAAGCTGCCGTCGGAGGAGGTCACCAGGCTCTGCCGCAGGATCTCGGGTGGCACCGCACCGCCGTCGGCCGCGCCGTGCGCCTTCAGGTAGGCCAGCACCGGATCCGGCACCGGCACGCCGTCGGCCCGCGGGCAGCTGCTGGGCGAACTCTCCTGCAGCACCACGAACGGGATCCCCCGGGAGGCCAGGTCCTTCTGCAACCTGGGGATCCCGTCCCGGTTGAAGAGCTTGACCAGGATCTCGCCGTCGGCCCCCCTGGTGACCGCATAGGCCGCCGACCCCGGCGAGGTGTCGTGCCCCAGCACCGGGTAGGCGACCAGACCCGCCGTCAGCACCGCCAGGGCGCCCGCGGCCGGCAGCATCCGGGGCCGCCGGGCCCGGGTCGTCCGGAAGCGGGCGGGCGCGGCGGTTGGTGTGGGCCGAGCCGCCGCGAGAAGGGCGAGCTGCTCCCCGAGCCGCTCCTGGAATGCGCCGGGCCTGTCGTTCATCGTGCAACCTCCAACTGCGGTACGGGGACAGGGCCGGGGTCGGTCTGCGGAGCCCCCAGCAGCCGGCGCGCCCGGTGCAGCCGGACCCGGACGGTGGTGTGGGTGATGCCCAGCGCCTGGGCGGTCTCCGCCGTGCTCAGACCGTCCAGCGCCACCAGGTCGAGGACGGCGCGCAGCGGCTCGGAGAGCGCGGCATGGCGGTCGGCGAGCGCGCGGACGGCCTGCTGGGCGTCGATCCGCTCCTCCAGGGCGGCGATGTCCTCGTCGTCCAGCAGCCGGCGCCCGCTGAGCCGCGCGACGGCGCCCTGTTCGCGGGTCCGTCCTCGGGCGTGGCCGGCGATGACGTTGCGGGCGATCCCGTACAGCCAGGCGATCGGCGCGCCCCGGTCCGGGCGGTAGCCGTCGGCGGCCTCCAGCGCGGCGACGAAGATGTCCGCCGTCAGATCGGCGGCCAGCTGCGGGTCGGCGACCCGGCGGGTGACGAAGCCGAGGACGGCGTCGACATGGTCCCGGTAGAACGCCCCGAACTCCTCAGGGCCGGTGATCCCGGCCGGGGGATGCCCGCGCTCACGTCCATTGCTGCGCTCTCGTCCGAGCACGGCGGCCTCCTGTCCGAGGGACCCTGGCTGGGTCCCCTCACTCGTACTTGGCCGCAGGACGGAAAACCGTTTCATCCGATCAGTCAGCCTTCGATCAGTCGACCAGGTCGACTGATCGAAGGCTGACCGCCAGCCAGAGCGCCGGCCCCACCCCCTGCAAGGTCAGCCGCGGGGAGTGGCTAGTGGTGGAAGCCGGTCCGCGGGGCGATTCCGATGTCCTTCAACGGCTTGGACTGGAGCTGGAGTTCGGGCAGCAGCCGGGCCAGGTCGTCGAGCAGCAGGTCGGCCAGGTCGGTGGTGAAGCCGTTGCGGCAGACCACCCGCAGCACCGAGAGGTCCGTCCGGTTCTCCGGGAAGCTGTACGCGGGCACCTGCCAGCCGCGCTCACGCAGCCGCCGGGACACGTCGAAGACGTCGAAGGCGGTCACGTCGTCCGTCACCGTGAAGGCGAAGACCGGGAGTTCGTCGCCACGGGTGATCAGCCGGAAGGAGCCGAGCGCCTCGATGCGGGCCGCCAGGTACTGGGCCACCTCGCGGCAGGACTGGTGCACCGCGCGGAAGCCGTCGTAGCCCAGCCGCAGGAAGGTGTAGTACTGCGCGACCACCTCGGCGCCGGGGCGGGAGAAGTTCAGCGCGAAGGTCGGCATGTCGCCGCCCAGGTAGTTGACCTTGAAGACCAGCTCCTCGGGCAGTGCCTTCTCGTCCCGCCACAGTGCCCAGCCCACGCCCGGGTAGACCAGGCCGTACTTGTGCCCGGAGGTGTTGATCGAGGCGACCCGCGGCAGCCGGAAGTCCCAGACCAGATCGGGGTCGAGGAACGGCGCGACCATGGCCCCGGAGGCGCCGTCCACATGCACCGGGATGTCCAGGCCGGTGCGCTGCTGCAGGTCGTCCAGCGCGGCGCAGATCGCCTGGACCGGTTCGTACGAGCCGTCGAAGGTGGAGCCCAGGATGCCCACCACCCCGATGGTGTTCTCGTCGCAGAGCGCCGCCGCCTGCTCGGCGCCCAGGTGGAACCGCTCGCCCTCCATCGGCGCGGTGCGCGCCTCGACCTCCCAGAAGTTGCAGAACTTCTCCCAGCAGACCTGCACGTTGACGCCCATCACCAGGTTCGGCCGGGCGCCGGCGTCGTAGCGGGCCTGGTTGGCGCGCATCCAGCGGCGCTTGAGGGCCAGGCCGGCCAGCATGCAGGCCTCGCTGGAGCCGGTGGTGGAGCAGCCGACGGCCGCCTCCGGGTCGGGCGCGTGCCACAGGTGGGCCAGGATCGCCACGCAGCGCCGCTCCAACTCGGCGGTCTGCGGGTACTCGTCCTTGTCGATCATGTTCTTGTCGAGGCACTCCGCCATCAGCGCCTGCGCCTGGACCTCCATCGAGGTGGTGACGAAGGTGGCCAGGTTCAGCTTGGCGTTGCCGTCCAACATGAGTTCGTCGTGGATCAGCTGGTACGCGGTGTGCGGGGGGATCGGCCCGGTCGGCAGCTGGTGTTTGGCCGGGGCCAGGTTCATCGCGCCCAGCGGATCGGCCTCCCCCAGGAACGCGTTGACGGCCAACCGGTGGTCCCCGCTCTTGCCTCGGTGCAGCGCCATGCCAGGATCGCCCTTCGTCGGGGGAGTGCCTTCAAGTGACGCTGGTCACGCTAATCGCGCTCGGCGAGCTCCGGGTGGACCTGGTCGCGGACCACGCCGTATTGCTGGCGCACAGCCTTGCCGAAGGGCTGGCCCGGGTCCGGCTCGATGACCGTGACCTCCGGCAGCTCCCAGTGCGGCGGCTCGGCGGTGCCGGCCAGCGCCCAGGCGGCCTGCCGGGCCGCGCCGCGCGCCGCGTAGTCGCCCGGTGGCGGTATCACCACGGGGGTGTCGAAGACCAGCGGCGCGATCACCCGCACCGCGGGCAGCCGGCCGACCGCGCCCAGCAGGATCACCCGGCGCACCGCGACGCCCTTGGCGCGCAGCGTGTCCAGCGCGTCCGCGACATTGCAGAGCATCCCCTCGACGGCGGCCCGGGCCAGGTGCTCGGGCGTCATCGACTCGCGCCGAAGGCCGCTCACGCTGCCCGCCGCGTGCGGCAGCTTCGGGGTCCGCTCGCCGTCCAGGTACGGCAGCAGCACCACCCCGTACGCGCCGGGCGAGGAGCGCAGCGCGAGCTCGCTCAGGCCCTCCAAGTCCCGTCCGAGCAGGTGCGCGGTGGCCCGCAGGACGCCGGCGGCGTTCAGCGTGCCGACCATCGGCAGGTGGTGGCCGGTCGCGTCGGCGAAGGAGGAGACCGTGCCGCTCGGGTCCACCACCGGCTGGTCGTGCAGGGCGAAGATGGTGCCGGACGAGCCGAGCGAGACGACCGCGTCGCCCGGACCGAGGCCGAGGCCCAGCGCGGCGGCCATGTTGTCGCCCGTCCCGGCCGAGATCAGCAGGCCCTCGGGGGTGTGTCCGGCGGGCTCGGCGGGGCCGAGCACCTCGGGCAGCCGCATCAGCTCGTGGCCCAGCGCCAGCTTGATCAGGTCCTGCCGGTACTCGCCGGTGATCGGGGACCAGTAGCCGGTGCCGGAGGCGTCGCCGCGGTCGGTGGTGCGTCGCTGGGGGTGGCCCAGCAGCTGCCAGACCAGCCAGTCGTGCGGCAGCAGCACCTCGGCGATCCGGCGGGCGTGGGCGGGCTCGAACTCGGCCAGCCAGCGCAGCTTGGCGATGGTGTAGGTGGCGGCCGGAACAGCGCCGATCGCCTCCGTCCAGGCCGCCGGGCCGCCGAGCGCGTCCACCAGCGCGGCGGCCGCGCCCGAGGAGCGCGGGTCGGTCCACAGCAGCGCCGGGCGGACCAGCACGCCGCCCGCGTCCAGGCCGATCATGCTGTGCTGCTGTGCGGAGACGCCGATCGCGCGGACGCCCTCCAGCAGGCCGCCGGCCGCCGCGTCGCCCAGCGAGTGCAGCCAGGCCTGCGGGTCGGCCTCGGTGGATCTCGCCTCGGGCGCCTCGGACACCGGGTGCGGGGCCTTGCCGGAGCGGAGGACGGCACCGGTGTCCGCGTCACACGCGACGATCCGGGTGCGAAGGGTCGAGCTGTCGATGCCCGCAACGATGGCCATGTTAGAGATCATGCCTCAGTCGGGGGTGCCGCCGGAGCCGCTCGGGGCAAGTGTTGCCCAGTCGGTACCGGGTCTGTTGGTCTAGGGGCGTACGGTGCCCCAGCTGTCGTCCTCGTCCTGCCTGCGGTTGAAGCAGGACACCCGGTCGGTGAGCGCGTTCGGCAGCCGGTCGCCGACCCGGTCGGTCACCGCGCAGGCCGCCTTTCCGGCCGCCGAGCCGGCCGTCCGCTTGGCCCGCTCGGTGGCCTCCTGGACCTTGGGATGCTCCGCGATCCGGTGCGCTGTCGTGGCGATCTGCTCGTAGCGTTGACGACCGGCCCTGGCCCCCAGGACGTAGCCCGCCGTGACCCCCACGATGAACGTCAGCTTCCACATACTCGGCCTCCACCCTCTCGCGCGGCCCTTGCCGCGATGCCCTACCCGTCCCGGCGCCCGGCGAACCGCCCGCCGCTCGGCGCGTCCTTCCAGCATCCCCGGCGGGCGACCGGGCCGCCCGCCGGGCGCGCCGAGCGGAGCAGGTCAGGCGCCCTGCGGTGGCCGGCCCGCGAAAGCGATTGGCGGACCACCCCCCTGAGTGCGCTAATGTATGTCCCGCAGCGAACGCCGAGGCCCGGGAGACCGGGGACCACCGAGGCAGCCAGCTCAATCCCGCATAGCTCAATTGGCAGAGCAGCCGACTGTTAATCGGCAGGTTATTGGTTCGAGTCCAATTGCGGGAGCCCAGAGAGGTGTCCCGGCCTTCCCGGCCGGTACCACCCTGGATGAGCGGTCCCGCATAGCTCAATTGGCAGAGCAGCCGACTGTTAAT
Source organism: Kitasatospora sp. MAP12-44 (assembly GCF_029892095.1). NCBI lineage: Bacteria > Bacillati > Actinomycetota > Actinomycetes > Kitasatosporales > Streptomycetaceae > Kitasatospora > Kitasatospora sp. MAP12-44. Next base: position 2,797,311 of record NZ_JARZAE010000004.1, on the reverse strand, counting down.
CGGCAGGTTATTGGTTCGAGTCCAATTGCGGGAGCCAGCACTGAACGCCCCTCGGTCCGCCGGGGGGCGTTCTGCGTTCCCCGCGCCTGCGACGCCGGGGGAAGCCGAGGAAGCCGGTCAGCTGATCGCCTCGCGGTAGAGGGCGGAGACCCGGTCGTCGAAGCTGACGCTGTACGAGACGTCCGGGGTGTCCCCGCCCGCCTGGTAGCCGCCGATCACGCCGACCACGGTGCCCAGGCCGGTGGCCGGGTCCACGTCGGTCAGCCAGGGGCTGCCGCTGGTCCCGTCCGAGAAGGCGCCGCAGTCGAAGCGCTCCTGGGTGGAGCTCTGCGCCGTGGTGCGGGTGCTGCAGGTGATCGGCTCCTCGCGGGTGAACGGGTAGCCGGTGACGGTCACCGGCAGGTCGAAGCCGAGGTTGAGGCCCAGGCTGTTGCCGCCGAGGACGTCCTCGATCTGCTCGCCGTCCAGCGGCCGCACGTGCAGGAACGCGACGTCGTACTCCGGATCCTCGCTCTCCTCCCAGTGCGGGTCGGTGGTGATCCGGTCGACCGTCCAGCTGCCGTGCGGGGACGTGCCGTTGCGGTAGCCGGGCACGAACGTCAGGCCCTCCGCCGGGCCGGAGATCTTGCTGAAGACGCAGTGCGCCGCCGTCACCAGCAGATCGCGCCCGGGACTGTCGATGACGCTCGCCGTGCAGGCCCGGGTCGGGCTCTGCGAGCCGTTCTGCGGGGGCAGCGTGAGGACGCCGATCCGGTTGCTGGCCGCGCCGAGCGGTGCGGTGACCGCGGTCAGGCCGGCCGGCTCGGGATCCGGCTTCTGCGTGCTGCAGCCCGCCGCCGCCAACACGGCGGCCAGCGCGGCCACGAGCTTCAGGCCCCCGTACCCCCGCAGGAGCATCCGCTGCCCGCCTCTCGGTCCTCGCTGTGTGCGTCCGGAGCAATGATCTACCAGCTTCGGGGTGTCCGGCGCCAGACGCTCACCCCGGTCCTACTGCGTCGCCCGGTCGTAGAGCGCCTGCACCCCGCTGCCGAAGTAGCTGGTGTACGAGATGTCCGGGGTGTTCCCGCCCTGCTGGTAGCCGCCGATCACGCCGACCACCGTGCCCGTGTGGGTGCTCGGGTCGAACCCGGTCACCCACGGGCTGCCGCTGGTGCCGCCGGTGTAGTCCGGGCAGCTGATCCGCAGCTGGGTGGGGCTCTGCTCGACGGTCTGGTTGACGCAGGTGATCGGCTCGTCGCTGCTGCTCGGATAGCCCGTCACCCGCACGTCCAGTTGGTAGCCCTTGCCGATGCCCAGCTTGTTCGCCCCGAGCACCTGCTGCACCTGCCTGCCGTCCTGCGGCTGGACGATGGCGAAGGCGACGTCCAGGTCGGGGTTGCCGTGGTCGGCCCAGCTCTGGTCGACGGTGATCGCGGCCAGCGGCCAGACCCCGTTGGGCGTCTCGCCGGCGCGGTAGCCCGGTACGAAGACCAGGTTGTTGCGCTGGCCCACGCCGGGGTCGTAGACGCAGTGCGCGGCCGTGATGATCAGGTTCTGCCCGGCGCTGTCGACCACGCTGGCGGTGCAGAAGTGGTCGCCGGAGGCGTTGCTCGTGAAGACCGCGCCGACCAGGCCGTTCAGCACGGTGGGGGAGGCCGTGTGGGTGGTGCCCTTGTGCTTGCCGAAGGCCTTCAGGAAGCGCTGCCTGGACCATCCGGAGGGGAGCGGGGACGACGTCGCCTCGGTCGTGGCCTCGCTGGTCGCCGTGGGCGACGTACCGGCCCCGCTCGGAGTCGCGCCGCTCGGCGGGGTCAGCCACATCGCGCCGCTCGGCCGCGCGGGGGAGGACGCGCACCCCGCCGCGGTGAGCGAGAGTCCCAGCAGTACGGCCGCACCGCCCAGTGCCCGGCTACGCACCGTCATCCGACTCCCTCCAGCGCCTGTTGTTCAGCCCAGCGTCACCCGGACCTCGGCGCCCTGCCACCGCTGCACCCGCCCCTGAGCCCACCCGGGCCCCACCCCGGCCCCACCCCAGCAGCCCCGGGGAACGCACTCGTGGTCCGCCCCCGGCGCGCACCACGGCTGATCGACCGGATATGCTGCCCGAGGCGGTCCCCCGGGGCCGTCTCCGCTGCGATGGACAGCCACTGTGGTGGCCGGTACCCACGCGGTGAGTCGGGGCGGTAGCTCAGCCGGTTAGAGCAGGGGACTCATAATCCCTGGGTCGTGGGTTCGAGTCCCACCCGCCCTACACAGCAGTCCTGTGCCTCACCTGGGAGAACCCTAGGGCACCCCTGGCAAGTTGAAGCCCCGACAGGCCGAAGTTCACCCAATGGGAACCCCCTGCCGCAGGCATTGACGGTGCGTACTCCCGTCAGCCCCAGAGGGCTTGGGCCAGGGCCGAGCCGGTCCAGACCGCGCCGAGGCCGGCCACCACGCTCGCGGTGACGTTGGCGGCGGCGTAGAAGGTGGCGCCGTCCTCGGCGAGGCGCAGGGTCTCGTAGGAGAACGTCGAGTAGGTGGTCAGAGCTCCGCAGAGGCCGGTGCCGATGAGGAGTTGGAGCTGGGAGGAGGCGACCCCGGCGGTGGCGGCGCCGGCCAGCGTGCCGAGGATGAGGCAGCCGGCGATGTTGGCGGTGAAGGTGCCCCAGGGGAAGACGGTGTCGTGGCGGGACTGCACGGCGCGGTCGGTGAGATAGCGCAGCGGGGCACCGATGATCGCGCCGGCGATGACCAGCAGCCAGTTCACGAGGTCTCCCGGTGGGGGAGCAGCAGCTCGCAGGTGTCCAGGGTGATCAGGCCGCCGTCCGGCAGGAGCTCGTCGAGTTGGGGGAGGAAGCCGCGGACGCGCTCGTCGGTGTCGACGAGGATCACGGCCACCGGCAGGTCCTCACTGAGCGAGAGCAGCCGGGTGGTGTGGACGACCCGGGAGGCGCCGAAGCCCTCGATGCCGCGGAAGACCGAGGCGCCGGCCAGCCCGGCGGCGTGGGCGCGGTGGACGATCTCGGCGAACAGCGGCTTGTGGTGCCAGGTGTCGTTCTCCCCGAGCAGGATCGTCGCGCGCAGTGCGGGAGCGGTGGGCCTCATGGCTGCCTCCAGCCGATCACGCGGCGGGTCAGCGCCGCGGCGGTCCAGACCGCGGCCAGCGCGGCCAGCAGGGTCGATGCGAGGTAGGCCAGCCCGGTCGCGGCGTGCTGGCCGTCGATCAGGCGCTTGATGTCCACCTCGTAGGTGGAGAAGGTGGTGAAGCCGCCGAGCACGCCGGTGCCGAAGAACGGCCGCACCAGGCGGTGCGCCGACCAGACGTCGGTGATCAGCACCATGAAGACGCCGATCACCGCGCAGCCGACCACGTTGATCGCCAGCGTGGTGGTCGGGAAGGTGCCGGGAGCGGCGGGCCAGAGCAGTCCGGCGCCGTAGCGGGCGCAGGCGCCGATCGCGCCGCCCAGGGCGATCACCGCGAGGATGTCGCCCTGGCCGGCCCAGGGGCTGCGAGGCGCGGCGGGCGGGGCCGGGTCGGCGTCGGGGTCGACGGCTCCGGTCTGCGGTCGCATCTGCTGCACCTGTGTCTCCCGGGGCCGTCGCTGCGCGTCCATTCTAGGACCGGCCGGCAGCAGGCCTTCACCGGTCGCGGGTGGCGCGCAGCAGCCAGTTGGCGCCGCGGGTGATGGCGGCTCGGCGGCGCTGGCGGCGTGAGATGCCCCGGGCCTGAGCCGGGATCAGGCCCGGGGCGGTGCCGGCCAGGTCGGCCAGTCGGCGCGCGGCGGCGGCGAGCTGGCCCAGCAGCCGGCGACGGCGGGCCGGGTCGGCACTGCGCAGCAGGGCGGTGTGCAGCCCCTCGATCTCGGCAACGGCGGCCGCCAGCCGCAGTTCGGCGGCGTTGCTGGTGTCCCGGTCCCCCCAGGGCATCTGCATGGTGTTCCTTTCCGGCGTCAGCCGTAGGTCAGGCCGGCGCAGACGTCGGTGTCGGCCGGTCGGGTGTTGTCCGCGATGCCGTCCGGGACGGTGGTGGCGGGGCGGGTGCTCGGCGCGGGGCTGGGCGCCGACGGGTCGGTGGACCAGGACGGTCCTGCCGCGACCAGGTAGTCGTGGCCGAGCTCGACGCTCACGCCCGCCGTGCCGGGAGCGGCGGTGGCGGGGTCGGCGCTGAGCTCCGCGCCGGGGAAGAGCCGGGCCAGCTGCTCGGCGTCCCCCTGGTGCCCGGCGGCGTAGACCACCACGGTGACGGCCCGTGAGATGCCGGGGCCGCCCGCGACGACCTGCCGGTACCCCTGGGCCGCGAGATCCTGGACGGCCCGGTCGGCCAGCCCGACCGTCCCGGTGCCGTTGTGCACGACGACCGGGATGGTGAGGTCGGCGCTCGACGAGGCGCCGGCCGCGGGCGCGGTGGGGGCGACCCGGCCGGTGTAGTGCCCGTCCAGCGTCCGGTCCTGGCGCAGCAGCGCCCAGAGCTCGTCCACATCCGGGTGCACCAGCGCCACCCGGTCCCCGGCGTAGCGCCACGGCGCGGTGACGAAGGTGAAGTCGGCGAGCTTGATCGAGCGGATCGACTGGACGAAGCCGGCCAGTTTCAGCGCGCTGCCCAGGCCCTGGTCGACGGTGAGCGAGCGGGTCGCCGCGTCGGCCAGCGGCAGCAGGGTGGTGAGGTTGAAACCCTGGTCCTGGACCTTCTTGAGCAGCGAGGAGAGGAAGGCCTGCTGGCGCTTGACCCGGCCGATGTCCGAGCCGTCCCCGAAGCCGTGCCGGGCCCGGACGTAGTCCAGCGCGAGCTGTCCGGTGACCGTCTGCCGGCCCTTGCCGAGGTGGATGCCGTAGGCGTTCACCTCGTTCGGCACGCAGACCGGTACGCCGCCGATCGCGCTGGTCATCGCGGCGAAGCCCTTGAAGTCGATCACGATGGTGTGGTCGACCCGCAGCCCGGTCATCGTCTCCACGGTGTTCTGCGAGCAGGCCGGGTTGCCGGTGGGGGAGCCGCCGACGGCGAAGGCGGAGTTGAACATCTGGCCGTGCTGCGGGGCGGTCCACTTGCCACTGGGCAGTTTGCAGGGCGGGATGTCCACCAGCGAGTCGCGGGGGATGGAGACCGTGACGGCGTGCCGGTGGTCGGCGTAGACGTGCACCAGCAGGGCGGTGTCCGAGTTGCCCGCGCCGACCGTGCCGCCGGCCAGGTCCTCGTTGCCGTTCGCCCGGGTGTCGGAGCCGAGCAGCAGGACGTTGACGGGGCTGGTGCCGTTGGCGTCGGCGGGGCCGGCGCCGGGGCGGTTGGCGGAGAGGCCGCCGCTGTCGAAGACGTTGAGGTTGCCGGTGAGGTGCTGGTAGAACCAGGCGCCGGCGCCGACGGTGGCCAGCAGCAGTCCGGCCGCCGAGAGGCAGGCGATCCGTAAGAGCCGGCGGCGGCGCGGATGCCCGTCGGCCTCGGGCCGTCGTACGCTCAGCTCGTCTGCGGTGCTCTGCGGGTGCAGGGGGTACGGGTCGCCGGGGCCGGTCTCGGGATCGGTCATCTGTACGCTCCGCGCGGTCGCCGGCGAGCCGGTCGCTCAGGTGGACGGCCTGGACCGACCGTGTGCACAGTTGCGCAATTTAGCAAGTATTGGGCGGATGGCAAACTCCGCCACCGCGGCCAACCGGGTGTCGGTCGGCCGCGGGATCGTCGGTGGAGGTCAGACGGCGGCCGGCGCCAGGGCGCCGCTCGGCTCGGGATCCGGGTCCAGGGTGCTGCGGCCCGCGGCGTCGCTGAGTTTGATCATCAGGGCGGTGAGCAGCCAGTTCGCGACGGTGGACGAGCCACCGGCGGCCAGGAACGGCAGGGCCTTGCCGGTCAGCGGGATCAGCCCGGTGACGCCGCCCACCACGACGAAGACCTGCAGCGCGAGGGCCGCTGCCAGACCGGTGGCCATCAGCTTGCCGAACGGGTCGGTCAGCGAGATCGCGGTGCGCAGGCCGCGCTGGATGAAGAGCGTGTAGACCAGCACGACGGCGGTCACCCCGGCCAGGCCGAGCTCCTCGCCGACGGTGGTGAAGATGAAGTCGCTGCGCCCGGCGAAGCCGATCATCCAGGGCCGTCCCTGGCCGAGGCCGGTGCCCAGCAGATGGCCACTGCCGAAGCTGAACAGCGCCTGCGCCGACTGCGGCGAGCTCAGTGAGGCGTCGTGCACCGGCTTGTAGTAGTCCAGCGGGTGCAGCCAGGCCTCCACTCGGCCGTGCACATGCGGCTCCAGGCTGCCGACCACCACGGCTCCGCCGACCGCCATCAGCACGCCGAGGATCATCCAGCTGGTGCGCTCGGTGGCGACGTAGAGCATCACCACGAAGACGCCGAAGAAGATCAGCGAGGTGCCCAGGTCGCGCTCGAAGATCAGCACCAGCAGGCTGACCGCCCAGATCGCCAGCACCGGGCCGAGGTTGCGCCCGCGCGGCAGGCTCATGCCCCAGACCTTGCGGCCCACCAGCGCCAGCGCGTCGCGGCTGACCGTCAGATAGCCGGCGAAGAAGATCACGATGGCGAGCTTGACGAACTCGTCCGGCTCCAGCGAGACGCCGGGCAGCTTGATCCACCGCTTGGCGCCGAAGGTGTCACCGGGGAAGAAGGCGGGCGCGGCCAGCAGGACCAGTGAGCCGACCATCAGGATGTAGACATATTGCTGGAAGAACCGGTGGTGCTTGACCAGCGCGAGCAGCCCGATCGCCGCGAAGGACGCGATGAAGAGCCACATCACCTGGGACGGCGCCGAGGGAATCTTCTGGAAGTCGCCGGAGTCCACGATCGCGTACGACTCGTCGAGCCGGTGCTGGAGCACCAGGCCGAGGCCGCTGAGCAGCACCGCGCACGGCAGGATCAGCGGGTCCGCGTAGCGCGCGAACTGCCGTACCGCGAGGTGCAGGACGAGCGCGAGCAGCGAGAAGCTGACCCCGTAGACCAGCAGGCCCGGGGGGAGCTTGTTGTTCAGCGCGAGGTCGGCGTCGATGTAGCCGAACAGCGAGACCACGACGGCGAACGCCACCAGGGCCAGTTCGAGGTTGCGGCGGCGGTCGGCGCCGCGCCGCCCCTCGGCCCGCAGGCTGCCTATCACGGTGATCTCCCCACAGCGCGTCATCGTGGACCGGCGAATTCTCGCACGTTTGCGATGCCCCGCATTCCACGGGCCCCTTCGCGGCCGAAGACCGCGCGGCTACACTGAGCCCCCTCATGAGCTGGTTCGCAGATCAGTTCGTCCAACGGCTCCACGGCTGGTTCACAGCACCGGGGACCTCCGGGAACAGCTAGGGAGAGGGCGGTACGGATGACGGGCTGGGCCGGTCACGACGACCCCTCCCCGCAGATTCTGCAGCAGGCGGCGGCCTCCTTCGGCTTGCTGGCCTCCACCATGCGGCTGCACATCGTCTGGGTGCTCAGCCAGGGCGAGGCGGACGTCGGCACGCTCGCCGAACGGGTCGGCGGCACCCTGCAGGCCGTCAGCCAGCACCTCGCCAAGCTCAAGCTGGCGGGCATGGTCTCCAACCGCCGCGAGGGCCGTCGCCAGGTCTACGGCGTGGACGATCCGCAGGTGGCGACGCTGGTACGGCTGATGGTGGAGAAGTTGGACGATCCCGGGTTCGGCGCCGAGCCGCACCGGTTGCGGGGCAGCGGTGCCTGAGAACGGGGCACGCCTCGCAGCGCTCCCGGGATCCCGGCGAACCGAGCCCGCCGACCTCCCGGCGCGGGCCGAGCCCGCCGGGTGGGAGCGCTCCGCCCGGCTGAGCCGCCTCCAGGTGCTGCGCGCGGTCGACTCCTCCCCGCGCGGTCTGACCGAGGCGCAGGCCGAAGCCCGCCTCGCCCTGCACGGTGAGAACATCGTGCTGCCGCGCCGCGAGCCGCCGGTGGCCCGCCGCGTGCTGAACGCGCTGCGCGACCCGTTCACCGTGCTGCTCGCCTGCCTGGCGCTGGTCTGCGCGGTGATCGGCTCGCTGGGCAGCAGCGCGATACTGGGCTCCCTGGTGCTGGCCGCGGGCCTGCTGCGGTTCCTCGGTGAGCGGCGCTCGGTACTGGCCATGCGCGCGCTGCGCGAGCTGCTGCCCGGCACGGCCACCGTGCTGCGCCGCGCCGAACTGCAGGACCTGCCGCTCGCCCGCGAGATCCCGACCGACCAGCTGGTCCCGGGCGACATGGTCCGGCTGACCTGCGGGGACGCCGTCCCGGCCGACCTGCGGCTGCTGCGCAGTGAGGGGCTGGTCATCGACCAGTCGGCGCTCACCGGCGAGAGCGAGCCGGTCGGGCGGCTGGCCCCGGACGCGCCGTCGGCCGCCGCGCCCGGAGGGCCCTTCGACGAGCCGCACCTCTGCTTCACCGGCAGCCGGGTGGTCGCGGGCAGCGCCACCGCGGTGGTGCTGGCCACCGGTGAGGCGACCTGCTTCGGCGCCGCGCACCTGTGGGCTCCGGAGGTCGGCGCCGGGCGCTCCGCCGTCGAGCGCGGGGTGCGGCGGGCGGTCTGGGCGCTGATCGCCTTCATGCTCGCCGCGGTGCCGCTGACGGTGGGCGCGGACACCCTGCTGCACGGCTGGAGCGCGGGGCTGCTGCCGTTCGCGGTGGCGGCGGCCGTCGGGCTCACCCCGGAGCTGCTGCCGCTGGTGCTGAGCACCGTCCTGGCACGCGGCAGCCAGCGGCTGGCGGGCGGGAACCTGCTGGTCAGGCGGCTTCCGGCGGTCTCCGAGCTGGGCGCGATGGACGTGCTGTGCGTGGACAAGACCGGCACCCTGACCACGGCGACGCTCGCCGTGGCGGTCTCGCTCGACCCTGCCGACCACCCCGATCCGCTGGCCCTGCGCTGGGCCGCGATCGCCGCCGACGCCGCGCTCGACCAGGCGGACCCGAGCGCCTTCGATCCGGCGGACGAAGCGCTGCTGGACGCCGCCGAGCTGTCCGGACTGCTCGACGGCCCGGCGCCCGCGGTGCTGGACACCATCGCGTTCGACGCGTCCCGGCGCTGCGCCTCGGTGCTGCTGCGCGAGGCGGGCCGGCACGTCCTGGTGCTCAAGGGCGCCCCGGAGGCCGTGCTGGCCCGCTGCACCGAGGTGCGCACCGGGCCGGGCGCCACCCGGCCGCTGGACGCGGACAGGCGGGCCGCGCTGGAGCAGCTGGTGGCGCGCCGGGCCGGGGAGGGGCTGCGGCTGCTCGCGGTCGCCCGCGGCGAGCTCGCGCCCCGGCTGGGCGGCTACGGTCCGGCGGACGAACACGAGCTGACGCTGCTGGGCTTCGTAGGCCTGCAGGACGAGCCGGTCGACTCGGCGGCCGACGCGATGGCGCTGCTGACGTCGGCCGGCGTCGCGGTCAAGGTGGTGACCGGGGACCATCCGCGCACCGCCGTGCGACTCTGCGGGCGGCTCGGGCTGGCGCCGGGACCGGTGCTGCTCGGCAGTGACCTGGACGCGCTCGCCGCCCGGGAGGTCGCCGAGGGCACGGTCGGCCTGCTGGCGCAGGCGGTGCGCGGCGCCTCGGTGCTGGCCCGCTGCACCCCGGAGCAGAAGGCCAGGGCGGTGCAGGCGCTGCGCCAGGACGGCCGTACGGTCGGCTTCCTGGGCGACGGCGTCAACGACATCGCCGCGCTGCGCGCCGCCGACGTCGGGATCAGCGCCGGCACGGCGGTCGGCGCGGCCCGCGAGTGGGCCGACGTGGTGCTGCGCGAGGGCGATCTGACCTCGCTCGGCCGGGCGCTGACGATCGGCCGCTCCGCCGTCGCCAACGTGGCCGCCTACCTGCGGATCGCACTCTCCTGCAACCTGGGCAACGCGGTCTCGATGCTGGCGGGCGGCGTGCTGCTGCCCTTCCTGCCGATGCTGCCGGTGCAGGTGCTGGTGCAGAACCTGTGCTTCGACGCGGCCCAGCTCTCGTTCGCGGTCAGCAGCAGGGACGCCCGCGCCGGGAGCTCGCCGGTGCGGCTGCGCTGGGGCTCGCTGGCGCTCTTCGCCGTCCTCTTCGGGCTGCTCAACTCCGCCGGCGACATCGTGATGTTCGAGGCGATGAACCGGGTGACCAGGGGGTTCTCGGTGCCGGACGCGGCGGGGATGTTCCACACCGCCTGGTTCGGCGAGAACCTGGTGACCCAGGCGCTGGCGCTGCCGCTGCTCTACGGGCTGGGCAGTGCGGGTATCCGGCCGCCGCGCACGGTGTGGGCCGCGGCCGGGGCCCTCGCGGTGGGCGGCCTGCTGCTGCCGGCGACCTGGCTGGGCGAGTGGCTCGGCTTCGAGAGCCTGCCGTCGGCCGCGTACGGGGCGATGGTCGGGGTCGCGGCCGGTTACGGCGGGCTGCTCTGGGCCGGGCGGCTCTGCTGGCAGCGCTGCGCCGGGCAGACCTGAGGATCGCTCAGCCCTGAGCGGCGCCGGTGAGCATGCGGCGGAGCAGGTCGCGCAGCGTGGCGCGCTCGGCCTCGTCCAGGGTGGCCAGTGGCTCGCGGGCGAAGTTCAGGGACTTCCGCAGCTCGTCGGAGGCCGCCTCGCCGGCCTCGGTGGCGGCGACCAGCTTGACCCGGCGGTCCTGCGGATCGGCCTCCCGGGTGACGAATCCGCGGTTCTCCAGCCGGTCCACGATGCCGGTGATGTTCGACGGCTCACAGCCCAGCGTCTGCGCGATGTGCCGCATCGGCATCGGCCCGCGCCGCAGCAGCGCGAGCACCTTGGCCTGCGCCCCGGTGAGTGAGCGGGCGGCCGCGGCCTCCTCGTACTCCCGGTGGAAGAGCGCGACCAGGCCCGCCATCAGGTCGACGACCTCCCGCGTCAGGTCGTCGGCTGTCGCGGGAACGGGTGGGTTCGACATGCCGCAGAGCCTACCTGAATATTTGACAAGCTGAACCTTTCATGTCCATGGTTGCTTCAGTAAGTCAACCTTCCAGGTTGACCAGAGAACGTGGATCAGAGAACAGGGAGCACACCGATGGCAGAGCAGTCCGTGCCGACCACCGCCCGCGAGTGGCACCTCAGGGCCCGGCCCGACGGCTGGCCGGTACCGACCGACTTCGAGCTCGTCGAGGCGCCGGTGCGACGCCCCGAGCCGGGCGAGATCCTGGTCCGCAACGCCTTCCTCTCGGTCGACCCGTACATGCGCGGCCGGATGAACGACATCAAGTCCTACGCCCCGCCGTTCCAGCTCGGCGCACCGATGGACGGCGGCGCCGTGGGCTATGTGGTCGCCTCGAACGCCGAGGGCATCGCGGTCGGCGACGCCGTGCTGCACGGCGCCGGCTGGCGCGAGTACGCCACCGTGCCGGCCAAGGCCGCCGTCAAGGTCGACCCGGAGCTGGCCCCGCTCTCCTACTACCTGGGCGTCCTCGGGATGCCCGGACTGACCGCCTACGCCGGGCTGTTGGAGGTGGCGGGCCTGAAGAAGGGCGACGTCGTCTTCGTCTCCGGCGCGGCCGGCGCGGTCGGTTCGCTGGTCGGCCAGATCGCCCGGCTCAAGGGCGCCTCCCGGGTGGTCGGTTCGGCCGGTTCGGCGGCGAAGGTCGCCAAGCTGGTCGACGACTACGGCTTCGACGCCGCCTTCAACTACAAGGACGGACCGGTCCGCGAGCAGCTGGCCGAGATCGCCCCCGACGGCATCGACGTCTACTTCGACAACGTCGGCGGTGAGCACCTGGAGGCCGCGATCGGCGCGCTGAACGTGCACGGCCGGGCCACCCTGTGCGGCGCCATCGCGCAGTACAACGACACCGCGCCGCCCGCCGGTCCGCGCAACCTCGCGCTGGCCATCGGCAAGCGGCTGCGCCTGCAGGGCATGCTGGTCGGCGACCACGCCGCGCTGCAGCCGCAGTTCGTCGCCGAGATGGCCGGCTGGCTGAAGGACGGCAGCCTCAGCTACGACGAGACCGTGGTGGACGGCGTCGAGAACACCCCCGAGGCCTTCATCGGCCTGCTGCGCGGTGACAACACCGGCAAGATGGTGGTCCAGCTCGCTTTCTGAGTGATCGTCAAGCTCAAGGCCCCCAGGGGCGCGCGGCGTTGCTCCGCGCGACCCTGGGGGCGCGTTTTTGCGCCTGTTCCGACCGACCGTCAGACAGGCTCCGGCTCGGCGCGATAGCGTGGCCGCACCGCCACACCGGCAGTGGATGGGGCCGTTCGGGGGAGAGATCCCGATCAGGGGTAGACCTCCCTGCGGAACTGACTACCATGGTTGAAGCCTGTCCGTTTTGAGCAAGTTAGTTACCTAATGTCGATTGACCAGAGTGACAAACGGGCAGCAAACCGCCATGTGACGCTCAGGACCAACCGGCCACGGGCACGAGGCAGCTGGGGAAGGCGACCCTCGTCCACAGCCTGGAGGTCCCGGTGACGACACGTGGAGTCCTGTACATCCACTCCGCGCCCCGCGCGCTGTGCCCGCACGTCGAATGGGCGATGGCGGGCGTTCTCGGCGTGCGGGTCAGCCTCGACTGGATCCGCCAGCCGGCCGCGCCCGGCCACTGGCGCTCCGAGTTCTCCTGGCAGGGGGAGCCGGGCACCGCGTCCCGGCTGGCCTCGGCCCTGCGCGGCTGGCAGTTGATGCGCTACGAGGTGACCAGCGAGCCCTGTGCCACGGCCGAGGGCGAGCGGTACAGCAGCACCCCGAGCCTGGGCATCTTCCACGCCGTCACCGGTATGCACGGGGACATCCTGATCCCGGAGGACCGGCTGCGCGCGGTGCTGCTGCGCGCCCGCAACGAGGGCGGGAACCTGGAGGCCGAGATCTCCCGGCTGCTCGGCAAGCCGTGGGACGACGAGTTGGAGCCGTTCCGCTACGCGGGGGAGGGCGCGCCGGTGCGCTGGCTGCACCAGGTGGTGTGACGCCGTGACGCGAAAGCGGGCAGCTCCCCCGGCCCGGGGGAGCTGCCCGCTTCGTACGGTGCGTCAGATGCTGCGGAAGGCCAGCACCACGTTGTGGCCGCCGAAGCCGAACGAGTTGTTCAGCGCGGCGATCCGGCCCTGCGGCAGCTCGCGGGCCTCGATCCGGACGATGTCCGCGTCCACCTCGTCGTCGACGTCGTCGAGGTTGATGGTCGGCGGCGCCAGCCGGTGGTAGAGCGCCTGCACGGTGGCCACGGTCTCGATGCCGCCCGCGCCGCCCAGCAGGTGGCCGGTCATCGACTTGGTGGCGGAGACGGCGACGTGGTCCAGGTGCTCGCCGAGCTCCTTGCGCAGCGCCTTGATCTCCGCGATGTCGCCCTGCGGGGTCGAGGTGGCGTGCGCGTTGACGTGCACCACCTCGGCCTTGTCCAGGTCGGTGGACTCGAACAGGTGGGCCAGCGCGCGGGCCACGCCCGAGCCGGTGGGCTCCGGCTGCGCGATGTGGTGGGCGTCCGAGGAGAGGCCCTGGCCGACCGCCTCGCAGTAGACCCGGGCGCCGCGCGCGGCGGCGTGCTCGGCGGACTCCAGGATCACCACGCCGGCGCCCTCGCCCAGCACGAAGCCGTCGCGGGCCTTGTCGTACGGGCGCGAGGCGTGCTGCGGGGCGTCGTTGTTCTTGGACATCGCCATCATGTTGGCGAAGGCGACGATCGGCAGCGGGTGGATCGCCGCCTCGGTGCCGCCGGCCACCACGACGTCGGCGCGGCCGGTACGGATCATCTCGATCGCGTAGCCGATCGCCTCGGCGCCGGAGGCACAGGCGGAGACGGGGGTGTGCACGCCGGCCCGGGCGCCGACCTCGATACCCACGTTGGCGGAGGGGCTGTTGGGCATGAGCATCGGCACGGTGTGCGGAGACACCTTGCGGACGCCCTTCTCCTTCAGCACGTCGTACTGGTCGAGCAGGGTGGTGACGCCGCCGATGCCGGAGGCGATCACGGAGCCCAGGCGCTCGGGGAGGATCTTGGAGGACTCGTCGGTGGCCGGGACGTCGAAGCCGGCGTCGGCCCAGGCCTCGCGGGCGGCGATCAGCGCGAACTGCGCCGAGCGGTCCAGCTTGCGGCAGAGCGGGCGGGGCAGGATCTCGCTCGGCTCCACGGCGGTGCGTGCGGCGATCCGGACCGGCAGGTCGGCAGCCCACTCTTCGGTCAGCGCGGCCACGCCGGAACGGCCGGCGATCAGGCCCTCCCAGCTGGAGGCGGCGTCGCCGCCCAGCGGCGTGAAGGCGCCGATACCCGTGACGACCACGGTGCGGTTTTCAGCGGTCACTGGTTCTTCTTCTCTCACGTGAGCAGGCGGTGGCCGGCCGGGAAGGGGCCCGGTGGGGGCGGCGGATCGGCCGCCCCCACCGGAAGGTGATCAGGCCTGGGCGAGGATGTAGTCCACCGCGTCGCCGACCGTCTTGAGGTTCTTGACCTCGTCGTCCGGGATCTTCACGTCGAAGCGCTCCTCAGCGGCGACGACAACCTCGACCATGGACAGCGAGTCGACGTCCAGGTCATCGGTGAACGACTTGTCGAGCTCAACGTCCTCGGCCGGGATACCGGCGATCTCGTTGACGATCTCGGCGAGACCTTCCAGGACCTCGTCCTTGGTAGCCATAGTGGCTGCTCCTCATTCAGTGGTGATGACGTCCTGCGGGTGCATGACGCCGAGTAATGGTCCGTAAGGCGTGTAACGGTGCCTATGGGAGGGTAACGACTGCCGCGGCGTAGACCAGACCCGCCCCGAAGCCGATGATCAGGGCGAGGTCTCCGCTCTTTGCCTCGCCGCTCTCCAACATGCGTTCCATGGCGAGCGGGATCGAGGCGGCGGAGGTGTTCCCGGTCTCGGCGATGTCGCGGGCGACCGGCACCGAGTCGGGCAGTTTGAGGGCCTTGATCATGGCATCGGTGATGCGCATGTTGGCCTGGTGGGGGATGAAGGCACCGAGCTGGTCGGCCGTCACGCCGGCGGCGTCCAGCGCCTGCTGGGCCACCTTGGCCATCTCCCAGACCGCCCAGCGGAAGACCGTCTGGCCCTCCATCCGCAGCGCGGGCCACTTCTGCTCCGCGCCGACGCCGTTGATGGCGTCCGGCTTGGCGAAGGCGGTGTCCCATGCCTCGGTCTGGGTGATGACGTCCTTCTGCGACCCGTCCGAGCCCCAGATGATCTTGCCGATCCCCGGCTCGTCGGAGGGGCCGACCACGGCCGCGCCGGCGCCGTCGCCGAAGATGAAGGCGGTGGAGCGGTCGTGCGGGTCGGTCAGGTCGCTCAGCCGCTCGACGCCGATGACCAGCACGTACTCGGCGCTGCCGCCGCGGATCATGCCGTCGGCCAGCGAGAGGCCGTAGCCGAAGCCGGCGCAGGCCGCCGAGATGTCGAAGGCGGGTGCGGTGCCGCAGCCGAGCCGCTCGGCGATCTCGGTGGCGATGGCCGGCGTCTGCTTGAAGTGCGAGACGGTGGCCACGATGACGCCGCCGATCCGGGCCGCGTCGATGCCGGCCTGGGCGATCGCCTTGCCGGCGGCCTGCACCGACATCTCGGCGACGGTCTCACTCGGGCCCGCCCAGCGCCGTTCGGCGATGCCGCTGCGGGTCCGGATCCACTCGTCCGAGGACTCGATCCACTCAAGCACCTCGGAGTTCGGGATCACCCGGACCGGCCGGTAGCCGCCCACACCGTGGATCCGCGCGTACGCGGCACCGGTGGTCGGCTGGATCCGGACGTTGCTCATGCGCCCACCTCGGCGTGCTCGGCCACCAGGGCTCGGGCCTTGTCGAGGTCGGCGGGGGTCTTCAGGGCCAGCGTGGCGACGCCCTTGAGGTTGCGCTTGAGCAGGCCGGTCAGCGTGCCGGCCGGAGCCATCTCGATCACGCAGGTCGCGCCGAGCTGCCCCAGGGTCTCCATGCACAGGTCCCAGCGGACCGGGTTGGAGACCTGGGCGACCAGGCGGCTCAGCACCTCGGCGCCGGACTGGACGACCTCGCCGTCCCGGTTGGAGACGTAGCTGACCAGCGGGTCGGCCACCGTCAGGCTGGGGGCGAGCTCGGCCAGGCGCTGCACGCCGGGGGCCATGTGCTCGGTGTGGAACGCGCCGGCCACCTTGAGGGCGATCAGCTTGGAGCCGGCCGGCGGGTCGGCCCGCAGGGCCTCCAGCTGCTCCAGGGTGCCGGCTGCCACGAGTTGGCCGCCGCCGTTGTTGTTGGCGGCGGTCAGGCCGTGTTCGGCCAGCTTGGCCGCCACCAGCTCGGGGTCGCCGCCGAGCACGGCGATCATGCCGGTGGCGGTGACCGCGGCGGCCTCGGCCATCGCGCGGCCACGCTCGCGGACGAAGGTGAGCGCGTCGGTGGCGCTCAGCACGCCGCCGATGCTCGCGGCGGTGATCTCACCGACGCTGTGTCCGGCGAGCGCGCCGATCCGCTTGACGGCCTCGTCCTGGCCGGGGAAGAGCGCCCCGGCGGTGATCAGACCGGCGGCGACCAGCAGCGGCTGGGCGACGGCGGTGTCCTTGATCTCCTCGGCCGAGGCCTCGGTCCCGTAGTGCGCCAGGTCGAGGCCGGCCGCCTCGGTCCACTCGGCCAGCTGGGCGGCTACGCCGTCCAGCTCGAGCCAGGGGTTGAGGAAGCCGGGAGTCTGGGCACCCTGTCCAGGGGCGACGATTACGAGCACGGTTCAACCCTCTCTCGCCAGGCGCCCGTGGGCGGGTAGGCGACGGTAACGAAGATAAGTACGTCGGATTGTGGAATCCCTACAGGCCGTCAACCCTGCTCGGCGCCGGACTCCAGTCGGCCCAAGGCGAGCGCGATGCGCAGAGTGAACGCCGAACGCACGTCCGAAGGGGCGTAGCCAGTGACGTCAGTCACACGACGAAGCCGGTAGCGCACGGTGTTGGGGTGGACGAAGAGCATTCTGGCGGCGCCCTCCAAGGAGGAGGCCTGCTCCAGGAAGACACTCAGCGTCTCCAGCAGTGCCGAACCTGCCTCGTCCAACGGTGTGTAGATCTCCTCCACCAGCTGACGTCGCGCCACCAGGTCTCCGGCCAGCGCGCGCTCGGGCAGCAGATCGTCCGCCAGGACCGGGCGCGGAGCGTCCGGCCAGGCCGCACAGGCCTTCAGCCCGGCTGCCGCCGCGTGGGCGGAGCGGGTGGCCGAGAGCAGGTCGTTGACGGTCGGGCCGACCACCACCGGGCCGGGGGCGAACTGGCCGATCAGCGCGCGGGCGGCGTGCACCGGCTCCTTCTCGCCGCCGACCACCACCACAAGTCGCTTGCCCAGCACGCCGGTCAGCACATGCAGCCGGGCGTAGCGGGCGGCCCGCCGGATCGCCTCGACCACCGCCTCGCTGTCGCCGTCCGGGGCGCTGCCCATCACCACCCGGACCTGGCTCGGCTGTCCCCAGCCGAGGGCGGCGGCGCGCGACAGCACTCCCTCGTCCGCGTCCCCGGAGAGCAGCGAGTTGACGACCAGTGCCTCCAGACGGGCGTCCCAGGCGCCGCGGGCCTCGGCGGCCTGGGCGTAGACCTGGGCGGTGGCGAAGGCGATCTCGCGGGCGTAGACCAGGACCGACTCGCGCATGCCCTCCTCGTCGCCGGGCGCCGCGACCTCGGGGATCGCCTCCTCCATCACCTCGATGGTGGTGCGGATCAGCTCGACGGTCTGGCGCAATGTGATCGCCCGGGTCAGCTCGCGCGGCGCGGTGCCGAAGACGTCGGTGCTGATCGCCTGCGGGGCGTCGGGGTGGCGGTACCACTCGGTGAAGGCCGCGATGCCGGCCTGGGCGACCAGGCCGATCCAGGAGCGGTGCTCGGGCGGCATCCGGCGGTACCAGCCGAGTTGGTCGTCCATCCGCGAGATCGCCGCGGTGGCCAGCTTGCCCGCCGACTTCTCCAACCGCTTGAGGGTGGCGGCCCGCAACTCGGCGCGTTCGGCCGCCAGCCGTCGTTCCACGGCGGTCGGGCCGGCGGCGGGTCTCTTGGCGGGCCGCTTCGCGCGGGGCGGGTTCTGGTCGTTCGATGCTGGGGCTGAGGGGGCTGGCACAGGGACAAGACTGCCTCACGGCGCCGGGTCTTTGCTGCACACCCCCCGCGGATGGGCTCGGTGGTGCCGGTCACACCCGATACGGTGAGTGGCTGTGACCGACCTTGAGACCGAGCGCGGACGCCCCCGGGCGGACCTGCGCCGCACCGCCGAGCGCTACCGCTCCACCCCCGCCGAGGGGATCGAGACCCGCCACGCCTTCTCCTTCTCGGGCCACTACGACCCGAAGAACACGCACTTCGGAGCCCTGCTGGCCTGCAACGAGGAGAGCCTGGCCGTCGGCGCGGGCTTCGAGGCGCACCGCCACCGGGACGTGGAGATCCTCACCTGGGTGCTGGAGGGCGCGCTCGCCCACCGGGACGGTGACGGGCACGCGGGGGTGGTCCGCCCCGGCATGGTCCAGCACCTGAGCGCGGGCAGCGGGGTGACGCATACGGAGCGCAACGTCGGCGGGGCCGACGTTCCGGTCAGATTCATCCAGATGTGGCTGCAACCCGACATCTTCGACACGCCGCCGTCCTACGGGCTGCGCCGGGTGGCGCCGGGCCCGGACGACTGCGTGCTGCTCGCCTCCGGGCTCGCCCGGGACGCCGGTACGCCCGCCCTGCGGCTGCGCCGCTCGGACGCCGCGCTGCACCTGGTCACCGCCGGGCCCTGGCAGCCGCTGCCCGAGCTGCCGCAGGCGCCGTACCGCTACGCGCACCTGACCGCCGGCGCGCTCGGCTACCGCACGGTCCCCGGCCCGCAGGGCGCCGGGCGCTCGCTGGAGCCGGGGGACAGCGTGCGGATCACCGGCTCGGCCTTCGCCGACCCGACCGCCGGGCCGGACGGCGCCGAGCTGCTGCTCTGGGAGATGCACTCACCGCTGCGCTACGGCTGAACGGCTCAGCGGCTCAGCCGCGCAGCTCGTCGAGCACCGCGTCGGTGAACTCCGGCCAGGACTCGGCCGCCCAGGGCCCGAAGTCACGGTCCGTCAGCGCGACGCAGGCCGCGCCGGCGACCGGGTCCACCCACAGGAAGGTGCCGGACTGGCCGAAGTGCCCGAAGGTCTCCGGCGAGCTGGTCAGGCCCGTCCAGTGCGGCGACTTCTGGCCGCGGATCTCGAAGCCGAGGCCCCAGTCGTTCGGCTTGCAGTGCCCGAAGCCCGGCAGCACGCCGTTCAGGCCGGGGAAGGCCACCTCGCGGGTCGCGCCGGCCACCGTCGAGGCGTCCAGCAGCCGCGGCGCCTGCAGCTCGGCCGCGAAGCGCACCAGGTCGGCCACGGTGGAGACGCCGCCCGCGCCGGCCGGCGTGCGGTGCGTGGTGTCGATCAAGGTCGACGCCATGCCCAGCGGCTGGAAGACCGCCTCGGCGGCGTACTGCGCGAACGGGATGCCGGACGCCTTGGCCAGCGTCTCGGCGAGCACGTCGAAGCCGGCGTTGGAGTAGAGCCGCCGGGTGCCGGGTTCGGCCATCGTGCGGTGCTCGTCGAAGGCCAGCCCCGAGGTGTGGGCCAGCAGGTGGCGCACGGTCGAGCCCTGCGGTCCTGCCGGGTCGTCGAGCTCGAAGACGCCCTCCTCGACGGCGACCAGCGCCGCGTAGGCGCTGAGCAGCTTGGTCACCGACGCCAGCGGGAACGGGTGCTCCTGGGGCCCGTTCTCGCCCAGCAGCGCGCCGTCCGCGCCGCGCACCACCGCCGTGGCCGCCGTCGGTACCGGCCAGTCCTCGATCATCCGCAAGCTCTGCATGGGGGAACTCTAGTGCGGTGCGCCGGGGCGGCCGAGTGGCAGGCTTGCTTGGAGTGCACTCCAACTCAGTAGCGTCGTTCTCACGTCGCCAGGACCTCAGGGGGTTAGCGGGATGATCACCGCCGTTCAGTCGCTGGACCACACGCCACGGCACTCGATCAGCGAGGTCGCCGCGGTCAGCGGGCTCACCGCGCACACCCTGCGCTGGTACGAGCGGATCGGCCTGCTCGACCCGGTGGACCGCTCGCACTCCGGCCAGCGCCGCTACTGCGACGCCGACCTGTCCCGGCTGGAGTTCCTCGGCAAGCTGCGGCTGACCGGTATGTCGGTGGCCGACATGCTCCGCTACGTGGAACTGGCCAGGGCCGGCGACCAGACGATGGAAGCGCGGCGCGAACTGCTGCTAGCGCACCGCGAGGAGGTCCGGCAGAAGATCTCCGACCTGCACGCGACGCTCGCCGTCCTCGACTACAAGATCGACCTCTACTCAGGGAAGAAGCACTCCGCATGAGCAACACCGGCAAGCTCCCCACCGTCCGGCTCGGCGCCCAGGGTCCGCTGGTCGGCGCCCAGGGCCTCGGCTGCATGGGTATGAGCGAGTTCTACGGTCCCACCGACACCAGTGAGGCGCTGGCCACCCTGGAGGCCGCGCTGGAGGCCGGGGTCACCCTCTTCGACACCGCCGACGTCTACGGCTCGGGCGCCAACGAGGAGTTGATCGGCCCCTTCGTCCGCGCCCACCGGGACCAGGTGGTGCTCGCCACCAAGTTCTCCATCGAGCGCAAGGCCGACGACCCGCACTACCGGGGCATCCGCAACGACCCGGCGTACATCCGCTCCGCCGTGGACGCCTCGCTGCGCCGGCTGGGCATCGACGTGATCGACCTGTACTACATGCACCGCCGCGACCCCGCCGTCCCGCTGGCCGAGTCGGTCGGCGCGATGGCCGAGCTGGTCCAGGCGGGCAAGGTGCGCCACCTCGGGCTCTCCGAGGTCACCGGCGCCGAGCTGCGCGAGGCGCACGCGGTGCACCCGATCGCGGCGCTGCAGTCCGAGTGGTCGCTCTTCTCGCGGGACGTGGAGGCCAGCGCGGTGGGCGCGGCGGCCGAGCTCGGCGTCGCCTTCGTGCCGTACTCGCCGCTCGGCCGGGGCTTCCTGACCGGTGCCTTCGCGAATGCGGGCGAGCTGGCCGCGGACGACTTCCGCCGCCACCAGCCGCGCTTCACCGGCGACGCCGCGGCCGCCAACGCCGCGCTGATCGCGCCGGTGCAGAAGATCGCCGCCGCGCGCGGGGTCAGCACCGCCCAGGTCGCGCTCGCCTGGGTGCACCAGCGCGCGGACGTGCACGGGTTGACCGTGGTGCCGATCCCCGGCACCCGCAAGCGCACCCGGTTGGCCGAGAACACCGCGGCCGCCACGCTGCGGCTGACCGAGGCCGAGCTCGCCGCGCTGGAGCCGATCGCCGCCGAGGTCGAGGGCGCCCGCTACCCCGACATGAGCAGCACCTCGGCCGCTCGCGAGTAGCCGGGCGCTCGGGGCTCAGTTGGTCCGGTAGGTGACCGACTGGTAGCCGCCGAGCGCGATGGCGGCGAAGTTGTGCAGGCTGGCCGTCCCGTCGGTGAAGTAGCCGACGTGGCCGGCCGCGCCGGCCGAGGAGATCTCCTCGGCGCCGAAGTCGGCGCTGGTCGGGTCGGCGCCGTGGCCGAGCCCGCCGACCTCCAGGTACGGGACGTCGCCGATCCAGTCGGTGGGGTTGCGGGTGGCCCAGACGTGCACGCCGGTGCCCAGCTCCGCCGCGCTCTGCACGCCCATCCCGGGGCTGCCCAGCACCACCATGTCGGTGGTCGGGCCGCGCAGTTCGGGCGCGATGGTCCCGCAGACCACCGAGCCGTAGGAGTGGCAGAGCAGGGCCGGCGGGGCGACCGGGCTGCTGGTCAGCTTCAGGCCGTCCAGCAGGCGCAGCAGCCGGGGGGCGGCGGCGTTGGCCAGCCGGGAGGTGACCGCGTCGGGGCCGAGGCCGACCGGCGTGACGTAGCCGGTCCAGGCGATCACAGCGGTCCGGGTGCCGGGCGACTGGCGCTGCTCCTCGGCTCGCAGCGCGCGGGCCATCCCGGCGGGGGAGCGCAGCGGGTCGACGCTGCGGTCGAAGTGCCCGAGGTCGGTGTCCGAGCCGGGGACGATCACCGAGACGCGCTGGGCGCTCGCCAGGTCGCCGAAGACCTCGCTGACCAGCCCGCGGCCGCGCGGGGTCGAAGGCGAGGATCTGCCGGCCGGGGGAGAGCAGGTTCTGGGTGTCGTTGGCGCGTGAGACGGCCAGCGCGCGGGTGGTGGAGTCCAGCTTGGTGTCCGCGGCCTGTGCCCGGGCGCGGTCGCGCTCCTGGCCCAGCGCCTCGGCGTTGGCGCGGTAGCGCAGCGCGAGCGGCGCGCCGTCCAGGTTGCCGACGACCAGCGGGTACTCCGTGGCCAGCCGGTCCTGCTGGGCGGGGCTGAGTGCGGCGAAGAAGGCCGCCACGGTGGCCGGGTCGGCGGTGGCGGGATCGGGCAGGGTCCGTCCGAGCGAGTGGTCCGCGACCCAGGCCGCGCTGCCGGCCGGCGGTGTGGTGATCGCGACCTGCTCGTTGGACGCGGCGGCCTGCGCGGCGGCCGCGCCGGCGTCCGCCAGGACCGCGCACGTCGCGAAAACGCCTATCAGCACACGCTTCAGCCGCCTGCGCTGCATCGCGTCAACTCCCTCGGAAACCCATGACCTTGAAGCGGGCCGGGCCCGATGGTCGTGCGAATGCCAACTACAGACGGCCAGCGTATTCGGTCCGAACGGGGGATGTAGACGGTCCAAACTGTGGCTTCACTCACAGGCCCTCGGGGTTGACGGCCGGCCTGCCCTCGTGCAGTTCGCTCTAGTGCCAGTCGCCGGCCAGGGCCGGGCCGAGCTGGTCGAAATGACGTTCGATGATGGCGATCATCGCTTCCGGGCCGCTGTCGTCGGTGGGCAGCGGGCTCGATCCCCAGGCGAGGTGGGAGACCCGCAGGATCGCGCCGAAGACCGCGGCGAGCAGGCGCGGGCGCAGGTCGGTGGCGACGTCCAGGCCCTCGCGCTCGGCGAGGACGGCGGCGACCACGCACTCCTGCTCGGTGGTGCGCCGCAGGTGGGCGGCGAGCAGGGTGGGGGTGCTCTCGATCAGCTGGATCAGCTCCAGGGCGGCGGTCACGCTGCGGTGGCCGTCGGCGGGCTCGCAGCCCAGATCGCGCCAGGACTCGGTGATCGCGGCGCGCATCGCCTGCAGCGGGTTCTCCTCGGCGGGGCGCCGGCGCAGGCACGCGATGAAGTAGTCCTCGGCGTCCGCCAGGACGGCGAGCGCGACCTCGTCCTTGTTGGCGAAGTAGCGGAAGAAGGTGCGCTGCGAGACGTCCACCGCGGCGGCGATCTCGTCGATGGTGGTGCGCGCGTAGCCCTGGCTGAGGAAGAGGCCGTGCGCGGCGTCCACCAGGGCGTCCCGGGTGCGCTGCTTCTTGCGCTCGCGCAGGCCGAGTGCCTGCCGGCTGGGGGCTTCGGCGGCGGGTGCCATCGGGGGCGCCGTGGGCGCCGTGGGGGTCGGGGCCATGGGTCAACGATAGCGCTCTGTCAGATGGCAGCTGCCAGCAGAAGACAGTGTTTGCCGATTGTCAGCTGCTGACATAATCTGCCTGGGTCCTCGTACGCCAGACCGCTGGAAGGCCCTGTCGATGAGCCAGTCCGACGTTTCCACTCCGCGGGCGGACACCGCCCCACCGCGCAGCGCGCCGCCCACCGGCCGCCGCAGCCTCCAGGGGCACCCCTGGCTGACCCTGCTGACGGTGGCGGTCGGCGTCATGATGGTGGCGCTGGACGGCACCGTGGTCGCCATCGCCAACCCCGTCATCCAGGCCGACCTGCACGCCTCGCCGGCCGACATCCAGTGGGTGACCAGCGGCTACCTGCTGGCGCTGGCGGTCTTCCTGATCACCGCGGGCAAGATCGGCGACCGGTTCGGCCACAAGGCGACCTTCCTGGTCGGCGCGGCCGGGTTCGCCGCCACCTCGGCCGCCATCGGCTTCGCCGGCAGCATCCAGACGGTGATCGCCTTCCGGGTGCTCCAGGGGCTCTTCGGCGCGCTGCTCCAGCCGGCCGCGCTCGGCCTGCTGCGCGGCGCCTTCCCGGTCGAGAAGCTCAACATGGCCATCGGCATCTGGGCCGGCGTGATCGGCGCCTCGACGGCGGCCGGTCCGATCGTCGGCGGGCTGCTGGTCGAGCACGTCAGCTGGGAGTCGGTCTTCTTCATCAACGTGCCGGTCGGGCTGATCGCGGTGGCGCTGGGCCTGTGGATCCTGCGGGACGTCAAGGCCGAGAACGCCGCCAAGTCCTTCGACATCCCCGGCATCGTGCTGCTCTCGGCCGCGATGTTCATGCTGGTCTTCGGCATCATCAAGGCGCCGGCCTGGGGCTGGGGAGACGCCCGGACGCTGGCCTTCCTGCTGGGCGCGGTGCTCGCCATGGCGGCCTTCGCGTTCTGGCAGACCAAGGCGAAGGAGCCGCTGGTCCCGCTCAGCCTGTTCCGCTCGCTGCCGCTCTCCGCGGGCGCGCTGCTGATGGTGCTGATGGCCTTCGCGTTCTTCGGCGCGATCTTCTTCGTCACCTTCTACCTGCAGAACGTGCACGGGATGACGCCGGTGCAGGCCGGCGTCCACCTGCTGCCGATGACCGGCATGATGATCGTCGGCGCGCCGGCGGCGGGCGCGGCGATCGGCAAGGTCGGCCCGCGGATCCCGATCGTGGTCGGGATGCTGCTCACCACCGTGGCGATGTACGGGATGTCCACGCTGACCACCGGCTCGGGCAGCGGGCCGATGTCGCTCTGGTTCGTGCTGATGGGCCTGGGCATCAGCCCGGTCATGGTCGGCGCCACCGAGGTGATCGTCGGCAACGCCCCGCTGGAGCTGTCGGGGGTGGCGGGCGGCCTCCAGCAGGCCGCCATGCAGGTCGGCGGCAGCCTGGGGACGGCGGTGCTGGGCGCGCTGATGGCCGCCAAGGTCGGCGACGTGCTGCCGGGCACCTGGGCGAAGGCCGGGCTGCCGCCGCTGGAGGGCGCGCAGGCCGGCGGGGTCAAGCAGCTCGCGCAGCTGGGCATCACCCCGCCGTCCGCCCCCGGCACACCCGAGCAGGCGGTGCACGCGATGGCCGGAGCGGTGCACACGTCCTTCGTCAGCGGGATGTCGCTGGCCTTCTCGGTGGCCGCCGTGGTGGCCCTCGCCGCCGCCGGGCTCGGCCTGCTGACCAAGCGCGGCACCACCGCCGCGGGCCCGGCCGTCCACATCTGAGGTCTGACGAGCTGACGTCCTACGGCGTCGTGGCCTCCGGGAGCGGTTCGCGGGCTTCGCGGAGGTAGCGGGCGCGCTCCTCCAGCTCCAGCTCGGGGAAGTAGTCCTTGAGGCGGGTGTTGGCCTCGACGGGCGGGAGGTGGAGGTCGGTGAGGAGGAACCGGGCTCTGGCGATGATCTCGTCCTTCATGGGCCGATCATCGCGCCCATCGGCCGCCACTGCCCGGGCAGTTGGGCCGACCGGAGGCCGACGAGACGCCCGAGTGAACGCCCGAGGGCCGGACTCCCCGAAAGGGGTCCGGCCCTCGGTCATGCGTTGACTCAGGCGTCGCCGCCCGCGGCACCCGGGTGGGCGGCCGACACGTCAAGGAGCTGGTAGCGGTCGATCGCCTCCTTCAGGGCGCTGCGGTCGACCTTGCCCTGCTTGGCGAGCTCGGTGAGCACGCTCAGCACCACCGACTGCGGGTCGATGTGGAAGAAGCGGCGGGCCGCGCCACGGGTGTCGGCGAAGCCGAAACCGTCCGCGCCCAGCGACTGCCACTGGCCCGGCACCCAGCGCGAGATCTGGTCCGGCACCGCGCGCATCCAGTCGGAGACGGCGACGAACGGGCCCTCGGCGCCCTGGAGCTTGGCCGTCACGTACGGGACGCGCTGCGGCTCCTCGGGGTGCAGCAGGTTGAACTCCTCGACCTCCACCGCGTCGCGGCGCAGCTCGTTCCAGGAGGTCGCCGACCACACGTCGGCCGCCACGTTCCACTCCTCGGCGAGGATGCGCTGGGCCTCCAGGGCCCACGGCACCGCCACGCCGGAGGCGAGGATCTGGGCCGGGATCTGGCCCGCGGTCGCCGGAGCGTAGCGGTGCAGACCCTTGAGGATGCCGTCCACGTCGACGTTCTCGGGCTCGGCCGGCATCTTGATCGGCTCGTTGTAGACCGTCATGTAGTAGAAGACGTCCTCGCCGTGCGGGTGTTCGGCGGTGGAGCCGTACATCCGGCGGATGCCGTCCTGCATGATGTGCGCGATCTCGAAGCCGTACGCGGGGTCGTACGCGACGACGCCCGGGTTGGTCGAGGCGAGCAGCTGCGAGTGGCCGTCGGCGTGCTGCAGGCCCTCACCCGTGAGGGTGGTGCGGCCGGCGGTGGCGCCGATCACGAAGCCGCGCGCCAACTGGTCGGCCATCTGCCAGAACTGGTCGCCGGTGCGCTGGAACCCGAACATCGAGTAGAAGACGTAGACCGGGATCAGCGGCTCGCCGTGCGTGGCGTACGACGAACCGGCGGCGATCAGCGAGGCGGTGCAGCCGGCCTCCGAGATGCCGTCGTGCAGCATCTGGCCGCTCGGCGACTCCTTGTAGGCGAGCAGCAGGTCGCGGTCGACCGACTCGTAGGTCTGGCCGAGCGGGTTGTAGATCTTCGCCGACGGGAAGAGCGAGTCCATACCGAAGGTGCGGTACTCGTCCGGCGCGATCGGCACGAAGCGGTTGCCGATGCCCTTGTCCCGCATCAGGTCCTTGAGCACCCGGACGAACGCCATGGTGGTGGCGATGGTCTGGTTGCCCGAGCCCTTCTTGACGGCCTTGTACGCGTCGTCGCCCGGGAGTTCCAGCTGGCGCGGGCGCACCTTGCGGGTCGGCATGTAGCCGCCCAGCTCCTCGCGCCGGTCGTGCATGTACTGGATCTCTTCGGAGTCCTTGCCCGGGTGGTAGTAGGGCGGGTAGCCCTCGTCGAGCTGCTTGTCCGTGATCGGCAGGTGCAGGCGGTCGCGGAAGCGCTTCAGGTCCTCGACCGTCAGCTTCTTCATCTGGTGCGTCGCGTTGCGGCCCTCGAAGTTCGGGCCCAGCGTCCAGCCCTTGACGGTCTGGGCGAGGATCACGGTCGGCTGGCCCTTGTGCTCGCGAGCCGCCTTGTACGCCGCGTAGACCTTGGCGTGGTCGTGACCGCCGCGGCCCAGGTGCTGGATCTGCTGGTCGGTCATGTTCTCGACCATCGCCCGCAGCCGCAGGTCGCCACCGAAGAAGTGGTCGCGGATGTAGGCGCCGGACTCGGTGGCGTAGGTCTGGAACTGGCCGTCCGGGGTCGAGTTGAGCTTGTTGACCAGGATGCCGTCGCGGTCCTGCGCCAGCAGCGGGTCCCAGCTGCGGTCCCAGATCAGCTTGATGACGTTCCAGCCGGCGCCGCGGAACTGCGACTCCAGCTCCTGGATGATCTTGCCGTTGCCGCGGACCGGGCCGTCGAGGCGCTGCAGGTTGCAGTTGACCACGAAGGTGAGGTTGTCCAGGCCCTCGCGGGCCGCCAGCGAGAGCTGGCCGAGCGACTCGGGCTCGTCCATCTCGCCGTCGCCGAGGAAGGCGTAGACGTGGCTGGCCGAGGTGTCCTTGATGCCGCGGTGCTCCAGGTACCGGTTCATCCGCGCCTGGTAGATCGCGCCGAGCGGGCCGAGGCCCATCGAGACGGTCGGGAACTCCCAGAAGTCCGGCATCAGCCGCGGGTGCGGGTAGCTGGAGAGGCCGTACGGCGCCTTGGACTTCTCCTGGCGGAACGCGTCGAGCTGCTGCTCGCTGAGCCGGTCCAGCAGGAAGGCGCGGGCGTAGATGCCGGGGGAGGCGTGGCCCTGGAAGAAGATCTGGTCGCCGGACTCGCCGTCGGCGTCCTTGCCCCGGAAGAAGTAGTTGAAGCCCACGTCGTAGAGCGACGCGGAGGAGGCGAAGGTGGCGATGTGGCCACCGACGCCGATACCCGGGCGCTGCGCCCGGGAGACCATCACGGCCGCGTTCCAGCGGGTCGCGTTCAGGACCTTGCGCTCGATCTCCTCGTTGCCGGGGAAGAACGGCTCGTCCTTGGTGGCGATGGTGTTGACGTAGTCCGTGCTGCGCATCTCGGGCACGGCGACACGCTTCTCGCGGGCGCGCTCGATCAGGCGGAGCATCAGGTAGCGGGCACGCTCACGGCCCCGCTCGTCGATGGCCGCATCGAGCGACTCCAGCCATTCCGCGGTCTCCTCGGGATCGAAGTCCGGGACCTGACTCGGAAGGCCGCCAATGATGATCGGGTTGCGATCGGATCCGGAAGCCACGCTGTTCCTTCACTGTCGGTCGAAACTAGAGGTGTGTCGCGCCGCCTCCATCGTGTACCGCAACTCGGAGATCCGTCATCTCTACCGATGGGTAACCGTTTCACCCAGGGGGTGAATCGGTCAGGAGGCGTGCGTTGGGGCATCGTTGCCCGCCCGCGCACCACCGGGTGATACGAAGAGGTGGTCCGACCTGTACCTGCTCTGCCTGCGGTACCTGGATGTCCAGGTGCTCCAGGCCTTCAGGCTCCCCGTCCGCCCGATGGCGGGTGGCCGGGGTGAGGGCCAACAGGAGACTCTACGCCCGTGATCGCGTTGCACTCGAATGCCGTTCGTATCGCGGGCAGAGCGGCCTGGGGGGAGGCCGCCGGGCCAAGGTCATCCGCAGCATGGGCGAACGGTCAGCAAAAGGGCAAATCGGTGTGATTCCCACCACAGGAATCGGCGTGTCTTGCCACGACACGTCAACCTTTGGGTGGGATCGGGGGTCGGGTACTTGCGCGAACCGCCGCTCCCGTGTGGACTACGGCCACAGCCTTGGCGCCGATGCCAGGCCGAATACTGGAGGTTATTCCCGTGAGCGCGACCGCGGACCCCGCGGACAAGTCCAACCCGGCTTACCGACTGGGCTTCGAGCCCGGCCAGATTGTGCAGGAGCTCGGGTACGACGAAGACAGTGACCAGGATCTCCGCGAGGGCATCGAGGAGATCACCGGTGCGGAGCTCGTCGACGAGGACTACGACGATGTCGCCGACGCCGTCGTGCTGTGGCACCGCGAGGAGGACGGGGATCTCACCGATGCCCTCGTCGACGCCCAGGAGTACCTGGCCGATGGTGGGTTGATCTGGCTTCTCACGCCCAAGACGGGCCGTGACGGGCACGTCGAGGCCCATGAGATCAATGATGCCGCGCAGACCGCCGGGCTCTCCCAGACCAGCTCGGTCACGGTTGCCAAGGACTGGGCCGGCACCCGCCTTGCCACCCCGAAGGCGGCCAAGTCGGGGAAGCGCTGAGACTCTCCGGGAATGTACGGCCGGGCCCCGTTGGAGCTTCCTCCAGCGGGGCCCTGCCGCGTCCGGCGGGCGACTGGAGGACCCGCCGGGGAACGTGTTCGCCCGGGGCGAAACTTCCCCGAATGGCTCCGGTCTGCTCACTCGTTCGGCGGAACCGACCCGAACGAATGCGAGGATGTGGCCGCGGTCGGCCGCTGCGCCCGCCGTAACGATGCGATCGCCCCGCGATCACCGCTGAGAAAGGTCCTCACCATGGCCATCGAGATCGACACCCTGGCTCCGGACTTCGAGCTCAAGAACCAGCACGGCGAGTCGGTCAAGCTCTCCGACTTCCGGGGCGAGAAGAACGTCGTCCTGGTGTTCTATCCGTTCGCCTTCACCGGCGTCTGCACCGGCGAGGTCTGCGCGATCCAGCGCGAGCTGCCGCGTCTGCAGAACGACGACGTGCAGGTCCTGGCGGTCTCCAACGACTCGCCGTTCACGCTGCGCGTCTTCGCCGAGCAGGAGGGCCTGGAGTACCCGCTGCTCTCCGACTTCTGGCCGCACGGCGAGGTCTCCAAGGCCTATGGCGTCTTCCAGGAGGAGAAGGGC
Organism: Kitasatospora sp. MAP12-44; assembly: GCF_029892095.1. Classification (NCBI taxonomy): domain Bacteria; kingdom Bacillati; phylum Actinomycetota; class Actinomycetes; order Kitasatosporales; family Streptomycetaceae; genus Kitasatospora; species Kitasatospora sp. MAP12-44. Next base: position 2,767,730 of record NZ_JARZAE010000004.1, on the reverse strand, counting down.
TGCGCGGTGCGCGGCACCTTCGTGATCGACAAGGCCGGCGTGGTGCGCTGGTCGATCGTCAACGGCCTGCCGGACGCCCGGGACGAGCAGGAGTACCTGAAGGCACTCGGCGCGCTCTGACGCCTGCGTGTTGGACCGCCCGGCGTGTCCTACGGCCCGGTGTGGCGGTCTTTCCGCGGCCACACCGGGCCGTCGCGCTGCTCCGGGCGGGAACCCGGCACTACGATCGGCCCGTTGGCTCGAATGAGGGCCCGTCGCACGTGCGCTCGGACCGCACTACGGGGTGCCGCGAGGTGCCTCCCGATTCTTGGAGGATCCTGTGGGTGTCAGCCTCAGCAAGGGCGGCAATGTCTCGCTCACGAAGGAAGCCCCCGGCCTGACCGGTGTTCTCGTCGCGCTGGGCTGGGACGCGCGCACCACCACCGGCGCCGAGTTCGACCTCGATGCCAGCGCGCTGCTGTGCAACGAGGGCGGAAAGGTCTCCTCGGACGCGAACTTCGTCTTCTTCAACAACCTCAAGAGCCCCGACGGCTCGGTCGAGCACACCGGCGACAACCTCACCGGTGAGGGCGAGGGCGACGACGAGACGATCAAGGTCAACCTGGCCGCCGTCCCGGCCGATGTCGCGAAGATCGTCTTCCCGGTGTCGATCTACGACGCGGAGACCCGGCTGCAGAGCTTCGGCCAGGTCCGCAACGCCTACATCCGGGTGGTCAACCAGGTCGGCGGTCAGGAGATCGCCCGCTACGACCTCTCCGAGGACGCCTCGACCGAGACGGCGATGGTCTTCGGCGAGCTCTACCGCAACGGCGCCGAGTGGAAGTTCCGCGCGATCGGCCAGGGCTACGCCTCCGGTCTGCGCGGGATCGCCCAGGACTTCGGCGTCAACGTCTGAGGCATCCTTCGACGTTCGGCCCGCGCTCTCCGTCTCCGGCTCCGTCTCTGGCTCCGGAGGGAGGGCGCGGGCCGTCGCTCTTCCAGAGCGGTCTCAGACCAGCGGGAGGGCGTAGACCCGGTTGTCCTGGACGGCGATCAACTGCTTGCCGTCGGTGCCGAACTGCCACTCGACGTCGGTGGTGACCCCGTTCTGGAAGATCCAGCGGATCGTGTGGGCCTTGATGTCGACGGCGTAGATCCCCTTGCTGTCGGTCGGGACGAAGAGGGTGTCCTGCACGACGATCGAGGGCGTGTTCATCGAGCACTCGCTGGGCAGCGCCAGCCGCCACAACTCGGCGCCGTCGGTGGCCCGGTAGGCGATCAGCACCGGACCGGCAGGGGGTGTGTACAGGGTGCCGTCGAGGGTCACCGTCATGCCGCCAAGCACTGTGTAGACCACGCCGCCGGCCACCGTCGGCGGGGCGTACCAGAGGCGCTTCTGCGGCGCGGCCTTCGTCCAGACCTGCTTGCCGCCGGAGACCGCCACCGCCTGGACGCCAAGACCGGGGGCCGAGCAGTAGACCCGGTCGCCGTCGGTGGCCGGCGGGTAGAGCGCCTGCGCTTCGGTGTCGGCGAACCACAGCTGCTGGCCGGTGCTAGTGCTGCGGGCCACCAAGTTGGTCTTGGAGTCCGTGTAGAGCAGGGTGTCCCCGGCCAGCACGGCCATCACATCGGTGTCGGCGTTCGCGGCGCGGTGCTGGCTCCAGAGCACCGAGCCGTCCTTGCGGGAGAGCGCGAGGATCCCGGGGGCCAGCGGATCGCTGGTTGGCAGGCCTTCGCCGTCCAGCAGGAGGTAGCTGCACAGGGCGTAGACGGCGCGGTCGTCGGCGGCCAGGATCGTCGAGCTCTCCAGCAGCTGCGAGGGGTTGGCCAGTTTCTGCGGCGTGTACTTCCACAGCAGCGCGCCGCTGGCCGGGTCGGCCGTGACGATGTCGGCCGCGGCGTACGAGATGGTCCCGCCGGCCGCCACCACGATGCCGCCGGCCGCCTGCGGGTCGGTCCAGCGCTGCTTGCCGTCGGTCCTGCCCAGGGCGAACAGGCCGTCCGAGTCGAGCAGCACCACGTCGCCCACGCAGATCGGCAGGCTGTTGCCGCCGGCGCTCTGCGGCAACGTGAAGTTCCACAGGGCCACCGGCGGCATGCCGGGCGCGCGGACGGCGGTCGGGGTGGGGGCGGGGGCGGTCAGCAGCCCGGTCGGGGTCGGGACGGGCTGCAGGGGCTTGGTGCGGTCCGTCAGGGCCCAGGCGGCCCCGCCGAGGGCCGCAAGCAGGGCGGCGCCGCCACCGGCCAGCAGCAGGCGCCGGGAGGGGCCCGCGGGGGCCTGGGCCGGCGGCTCGGGCGGGGTGGCGCTGCCGGTGAGCTTGACGGTGTGCTCGGCCGGCGCCGCCGCGTCCAGCCGGGTGGGCGGGTGGTCGGCCGTCAGCCGGGGGTCGGCGGGCGGCGCGGAGCTGCCGCGGGCCGGGGTCTCCAGGTCCATCACCGCGGCCGCGTGGGTGGCGATGTCCGAGGAGAGCTCGGAGGGCAGCCAGCCGCTGCGCAGCTGCGTCCGCCCGCCGCTGAGCAGGTCGACCAGTTCGGCGGGCGTCGGCCGGTCGGCCGGGTTCTTGGCCAGGCAGGCCGTGACGGCGGGCCGCAGCTCGGCGGGCAGGGCGTCCAGCGCGGGCTCGTCGTGGATCACCCGGTAGAGCAGCGCGGCGGCGGAGCCCGCGCTCTCGGTGTCCTGGCTGAACGGGCCGGCGCCGGTCGCCGCGTACACCAGCACGGAACCCAGCGAGAAGACGTCGCCGGACGGGCCCATCGGTGCGCCGGCGGCCTGCTCCGGGCACATGAAGCCGGGCGAGCCGACCACCACGCCGGTGCTGGTCAGCCGGTCGCCGTCGAGCGCCCGGGCGATCCCGAAGTCGATCACGCGCGGTCCGTCGGCGGCCAGCAGGACGTTGGAGGGTTTGAGGTCGCGGTGGACCAGGCCCGCGGCGTGGACGGCGCTCAGCGCCTGGGCCAGGCCCGCGCCCAGCGCTCGGACCGCCGCGACGGGCAGCGGCCCGTGGGCGGCGACGGCCTCGGTGAGCGAGGGGCCCAGGACGTACGCGGTGGCCAGCCAGGGGTTGGGCCCGTCGCGGTCGGCGTCCACCACCGGCGCGGTGTACACCCCGCTGACGGCCTGCGCGGCGGCGACCTCGCGGCGGAAGCGCTCCCGGAACTCCTGGTCCTCGGCGAGCTCGGAGCGCACCACCTTGACCGCGACGGTGCGCCCGCCGGCCGAGCGGGCGAGGTAGACGCGCCCCATCCCGCCGGCCCCGAGTCTGGCCAGGAGCAGATACGGGCCGACGGCCGGCGGATCGGTGGGTTCCAGTGGCTGGAACGGCATGGTGGTTCTCCCCCGTTGCTGCGGTGCGGCCGCCCGCGCCGTCGGGGTGACGGGCCGACAGGGCACCTGCTGATCGGGAGGATCGTACGGCCTGTGCCGAAGGCGATCGAGGGCGGTGGCAGCCGGAGCGACGGGCGGCAGAGGACGGTGGCCCGCTTGATAGGTTCGGCTGGTTCAGCGTGTGTACCGCATGTTGACCGCATGTTCAGGAAGTTCAGCGGCCGACCGGTGGCCGGATGGGCGCGCGTGGGCTTACACCTGTGGGTGAGCCTCTCCGTGCCGCCGTACGGCACGGGCCCCGGTCAGCTGACGGCGCCCCAGGTCGGGGCGCCAGGGAGTGGGAGGAAGAGCCACCATGAGTGTCACGCTCGCCAAGGGCGGCAACGTCTCGTTGAGCAAGGCGGCGCCGAACCTGACGCAGGTGCAGATCGGCCTCGGCTGGGCCGCCAGGTCCACCACCGGCGCGCCCTTCGACCTCGACGCCAGCGCCCTGCTCTGCTCGGGCGGCCGGGTGCTCGGCGACGAGTACTTCGTCTTCTACAACAACCTCAAGAGCCCCGAGGGGTCCGTCGAGCACCTCGGCGACAACCTGGTCGGCGGCGAGGAGGGCGTGGAGGGCGACGAGGAGGTGGTCGTGGTCAACCTCGACCTGGTCCCCGCGCAGGTGGACAAGGTGGTCTTCCCGGTGTCGATCTACGACGCGGAGGCCCGGGTGCAGAGCTTCGGCCAGGTTCGCAACGCCTATATCCGGGTGGTGGACCAGACGGGCGGCCAGGAGATCGCCCGCTACGACCTCTCCGAGGACGCCTCCAGCGAGACTGCCATGATCTTTGGTGAGCTCTACCGGTACCAGGGTGAATGGAAGTTCCGTGCGGTCGGCCAGGGTTATGCCTCGGGCTTGCGTGGCATCGCGCTTGATTTCGGGGTAAACGTACAATAAAGGCGGCGCTCAGCGCCCTTCTTGATGATTCAGCGGCAGTGTGGGGGGCTGGTCGGATGTCAGATTCCGACCGGTCGGGGCGACCCCGGCGCGCCTCGACACCGAAAGGTATCCATTCCCGTGTTCCTCCGCACTTTCGGATGGTCTCTCGCGACCACGATCGCCGGGCTGGTCGCAGCCGGGCTGATCTGGGGCGCCGAGGGCTTCGGCGTGGTCCTGGTCCTGGCGATCCTGGAAATCTCGTTGTCCTTCGACAACGCGGTGGTCAATGCCACGGTCCTGAAGCGGATGAACCCGTTCTGGCAGAAGATCTTTCTGACGGTCGGCGTGCTGATCGCGGTCTTCGGGATGCGGCTGCTCTTCCCGCTGCTGGTGGTGGGCCTGACCGCGCACATCGGTCCGAGCACGGTGATCGACCTCGCGCTCAACTCCGGCCACACGTACCAGGGCCTGACCTACGCCCAGCACCTGGAGGCGGCCAACCCGGCGATCGCCGCGTTCGGCGGGATCTTCCTGCTGATGATCTTCCTGGACTTCGTCTTCGGGGAGAAGGACTTCCACTGGCTGCGCTGGCTGGAGAAGCCGCTGGAGCGGATCGGCCGGCTGGAGGCGCTGTCCTCGGTGGTCGCGCTGGTCACGCTCGCGCTGGCCTCGCGCTTCTTCGCCGGCGCGCACGCGGAGACCGTGCTGCTGGCCGGCCTGCTGGGGCTGGGCACCTACCTGGCGGTGAGCGGCCTCTCCGGCGTCTTCGAGTCCAGCCTGGAGGACGAGGAGGAGGACGAGGAGAACGCGGCGGCCGCGGCCTCCGGGCAGTCGCTGGTGCAGGTGGCCGGCAAGGCGGCCTTCTTCCTCTTCCTGTACCTGGAGGTGCTGGACGCCTCGTTCTCCTTCGACGGCGTGGTCGGCGCGTTCGCGATCTCCAGCGACATCTTCCAGATCACCCTGGGCCTGGGCATCGGCGCGATGTACATCCGCTCGCTGACCGTCTTCCTGGTCCGCAAGGGCACCCTGGACGACTACGTCTACCTGGAGCACGGCGCGCACTACGCGATCGGCGCGCTGGCCGCGATCCTGCTGATCTCCATTGAGCACAAGATCCCGGAGATCGTCACCGGCCTGATCGGGGTGGCCTTCATCGGCGCGGCGCTGGCCTCCTCGCTGGTCCGCAACAAGCGGGCGGCGGCGCTGGATTCGGCGCTCGACCCGGACCGGGTGGCGGCGAGCGGCAAGAGCTGAGCCGGGACGGCCCCAGCACGCAGGATGGCCCGCACACCTGAGAGGTGTGCGGGCCATCCTGTTGAGGCGAGGAGTGCTCAGCCGAGCTGCTTCTCGATCGCGCGGAGCTTGCGCTCCAGCGAGTCGAGGGAGTCCAGCTTCGGCATCGAGAGGGTGTCGTCGTCCGCGGTCAGGTCGATGCTGGACGACCGGCGTGAGGAGTCCGACGCGGTGGCGGAGAAGTGGGACGCAGCAGTGGAGCGGCCGGTGGAGCTCGTCAGGTCGTCAGAGGCGGCTAGGGCAGGCTCCGTAGCGGGCTGTCCGTCGCCGGAGCCGCCCGCGGTCAGCGCGGGCACCTGGCGGCCGCCGCGGGTCCGGGCCAGCATGCCGCCCTGCCGGGAGATCGCCTTGAGTTCGGCCCGCTCGCGGCGGTCGGCGTTGCGGGCGCGCTGCTTGGCGTCCAGCTTGGCCTGCCGGTCCTCGCGGACCTCGTCGACGGCCTCGTCCAGGCTGCGCACGTTCTCCAGCAGCATCAGCGACCAGGCCGCGTAGGTCTCGCGCGGGGCGCGCAGCCAGCGGACGATCCGGATCTGCGGCAGCGGGCGCGGTATCAGGCCCTGCTCGCGCAGTGCGGCCCGGCGGGTCTGCTTGAGCGCGCGGTCGAAGAGCACGGCCGCCGAGATCGACATGCCGGAGAAGAACTGCGGCGCACCGGCGTGGTCGCCGCCGCGCGGCGCGTGCACCCAGTTGAACCAGGCGGAGGCGAAGGCGAAGAGCCAGACCAGCAGGCGCGAGCCGAGCGCGGCGTCACCGTGGCTGGCCTCGCGGACGGCCAGGACGGAGCAGAACATCGCCGCGCCGTCCAGCCCGAACGGCACCAGGAACTCCCAGCCGCCGCTGAGGCCGAGGTTCTCCGTACCGAAACCGACCAGGCCGTGGAAGGAGAGCGCGGCTGCGACGCCGGCGCAGCAGAAGAGCAGGACGTAGGAGGAGATCCCGTAGATCATCTCCTTGCGCCGGCGGCGCTCCTCGGTGCGCTCCCAGGAGTCCCCGCTCTCCTCGGACTTGGTGTTCTTGAAGCGCAGCGTGGCGACCAGGATCGCCGTGAAGAGCAGCGCCGCGCCGCCGACGACGGCCCAGACCAGCTGTATGGAGGTGAGTGTCATTGGGGCGTGTGCCTCTGCTTTCCGCAGGTCAGGGCAGGGTTTGGTGCGCAGTACCGTGTCGGCACCGCTCGGCGCCAACCCTCGTCAGTTCCCATCGCGGACACTGCCTCTGACGGCTCGTAGTGCGAGCCGGAGTCGGCGGTGCATACCCGCGCAGGACGGAGGGGACACCTGTGCGGCTAGACGATATCGCGTCCGAAGGGGCGACATGTTACGGGAGTCGGGTAACGCCCCGTTCCGGGTCGCGGACCGACGGTGGCTCAAGCCCGTTGGCGGGTAGGGGGAGCAGGGCACAATGGTGCCGCGGGTGGTGGGCGACGAGAACTTGGGGGCAGTCGGGATGGCCACGGTCTGGGAGTACCTGCGCGGCGAGCGCAGCACGATCGACGGCGGGGTGCACGGCAAGGTCACCCTGACCAAGTCGCAGCCCCAGTACGCGATCACCGGCGCCGGGCCGACCACCGGAAACCTCTACGTCAACCTGCACTGGACGGCGCGCACGACCCAGCGCTCGAGCAGCCAGCTGCGCCGCCGGCTGCTCCAGCCACGGCTGGTGATGCCGGTGGAGCCGCAGACCTACCAGTCCGAGCAGACGAACGTGGACCTCGACCTCGCCTGCATGTACGAACTCGCCGACGGCACCACGGGCGTGGTCCAGCCGCTCGGGCAGCTCTTCGGCGACCTCCAGCACCCGCCGTACATCAAGCTGAGCGGCGACGACCAGTACGGGTCGACGTCCGGCGAGACGATGTACATCAACCTGGAGAAGAAGGACCAGTTCAAGCGGCTGCTGATCTTCGTCTACATCTACGACGGCACGCCCGCCTTCCACCAGACGCACGCGCAGATCCAGATCGTGCCGCCGAGCGGTCCGCGCCTGGAGATCAACCTGGAGGCGCGGGAGGCGGCGGCCCGTTCGTGTGCGGTGATGCTGATCGAGAACAAGGGCGGGCAGCTGATGGTGCGCCGCGAGGTCCGGTACGTGCACGGGTTCCAGTCGGACCTGGACCGGTTGTACGGCTTCGGGATGCAGTGGCAGCGCGGGTACAAGGAGCAGCCGGGCAGCTGAGATCGGGGCAGCTGATCAGCGGCGTCTGACGTGGTGGGGCGGGGTCAGGACTGCTGGCGAGGCTGGAACTGGGGGCCCTGCGGGGGGAGGACGAAGCCGGCCGGGTCGGGCTGCGCGGGGTTCGCGGGGTTCGCGGGCTGGACCGGCGGGGGCTGCTGCGGGTAGCCGTAGGCCGGCGGCTGGGGCTGGGGCTGGGGGTGCTGTTGGGGCTGCTGGTGGGGCTGCGGCTGTTGCGGGTAGCCGTAGGTGGGTTGCGGCTGCTGCTGGGCTGACGGGTAGCCGTACGCCGGCGGGTAGCCGTAGGTCGCCACCGGGAGCTGGCCGGGGACCTGGGTCGGTGGGGCGGGGACCACGGGCGGCGCCGTCGGGGGCGTCATCGGTGGCGGGGGAGTGCTCGGGGCGCTCGGGGAGAGCGTGTAGGTCGAGGGCTCGGGTGCGGCGGAGGGGGCGGACGCCACGGGCGCGAGGGGCGCCTGCCGGCCCGGCTCCGGCGGCACGTCGTCGACGGTGATACCGAAGTCGGTCGCGAGGCCGCCGAGGCCGGAGGCGTACCCCTGCCCGACCGCGCGGAACTTCCAACTCCCCGAGCGCCGGTAGAGCTCGCCGCAGACCAGGGCGGAGACGTCCTCGACGTCGGTCACCGGGAACTCCGCGAGCGGGGCCGCCCCCGCCGGCGACGCCGCGTCGTACAGCAGCACGCGCAGCCCGGCGACGCTGCGGAACGAGCCCTCCTCGGTGGACCCGGCGAGCACCACCCGATCGATCTCGGCCGGCAGCTTGCCGAGGTCCACCTCGACCGTGTCGGCGATGTCCTCGGCGCCGGGCACCCGGTGCTTCGGCAGGTGGCGGACCACGCCGGAGGGGTGCCGGGGCTGGTTGTAGAAGACGAAGTCGGCGTCCGAGCGGACCCGGCCGTTGGTGCCGAGCAGCAGCGCGGAGGCGTCCACGTCCGGCGCGCCCGGCACGGCGGCCCAGCGCAGTACGGCGCGGACCGCGGCCACGGCCAGCGAGATATTGGCGCCCTTCGCCATCACGTGCGTCATAACCACCCATCCTGCCCGCTGCCTGCCCCTGCGGACAACGTGGGGGAGGGACCGGACGTGCCGGGAGCGCGGCGTCCGAGGGGAGGGGGTGACCGGGAAAGGGGATTTCGGTGAGCAGGGGGTCACGGTGGGAAAGCAGCGGCCTTGAGATAGCGATGACGTGGGCCGGGAAACTTGCGCGATATCGCAAGTGCTTTGCCAATGCTGAAGTGGGCGGTAATCTTCCGAGAATTCTGACGCGTTTTCCGGGAGTGAACTTGCGCCATTTCGGCCACCTCGGCGCGGAAATCCGCCGTCAGCTCTTCCTGGTGGAGCCCGCGCCGTTCGACCGCGACAGTGCGGCCGGCACGCTCTCCGTCGCCCTGGGGGCCACGCTCTACAGCCCCGCCACCCGGTTGTCGCTGGCCGACGACATCCGACAGCAGGCCGCGCGCGGGGTGGTCTCCATGGCGCTCTGCCTGGAGGACGCCATCGGGGACCATGAGGTCGAGGCGGCCGAGCGGAACCTGGTCGGGCAACTCCGCGGCCTGGCGCAGTCGATCGACCACGCGGCGCTCCCGCTGCTCTTCGTGCGGGTCCGCACCCCCGGGCAGATCACCGAGCTGGTGCAGCGGTTGGGCCCGGCTGTCGCCCTGCTGAGCGGCTTCGTCCTGCCCAAGTTCACCGAGGACAACGGCGGGGAGTATCTGGAGCAGCTCACCGTGGCCGAAGTCGCCTGCGGGCGGCGGCTGTTCGCGATGCCCGTACTGGAATCCCCCGAGCTCGCCCACCTGGAGACCCGGCGCGGCCAGCTGCTCGGCATCGCCGCCCTGCTCGCCAAGTACCGCGAGCGGATCCTGGCCGTCCGGCTCGGCGTCACCGACCTCTGCTCGGCGTACGGGCTGCGCCGTTCGGCTGCTCTGACCGCGTACGACCTGGCGTTGGTGGCGGCGGTGATAGGGGATGTGGTCAATGTCCTGGGCCGGGCGGACGGCACCGGATTCACCGTCACCGGGCCGGTCTGGGAGTACTTCCCGGTCCGGGAGGGGGTGTTCAAGCCGCAGGTGGCTGAGAGCGATCTGGGCGGCCTGATCCGGGAGGTCGAACTCGACCGGGCCAACGGGCTGTTGGGCAAGACCTGCATCCACCCCAGCCATGTCCCCGCGGTGCACGCGCTCTCCGTCGTCACGCACGAGGAGTACTGCGACGCGGCCGACATCCTGCGTCCGGAGCGGGCCGGCGGCGGGGTGCTGCGCTCTGCGTACACCAACAAGATGAACGAGACCAAGCCGCACCGGCCTTGGGCGGAGCGGGTGATGCTCCGGGCGGAGGTGTTCGGGGTGGCCCGTGCGGACGTGACGTTCGCGGATCTGCTCGCGGCGGGGGTCTGCGGGTAGCCGTGCGTGATCGTGACCGTCGACGTGTTCAGGTGATCTTCAAGTGATCGAGGCAGTGGAAGGCAGCAGCGTGGAAGAGACCGTCTGGAGCGGCCGGTGGGTCGCCGATCGGCTGGGCATCGGGCTGACCGGTTCGCCCGAACTGCCCCAGCTGCTCGGGATGGCCGTCCGGGAGAACCCGAAGCGGGCGCACCTGCTGGTCTCCCAGGTACTGGGCAAGCATGTGCCGCAGCGGCCCGGCGCGGTGTACGGCGCGGGCCTGCGGCTGGGTGCGGCGGTCCGGGCGGTGCTCGGGGACGGGGGCGCGGACGCCGGGCCGGTGGTGGTGCTCGGCTACGCGGAGACGGCCACCGGGCTCGGCCACTGTGTCGCCGACGCGCTGGGGGCCCACTATCTGCACTCCACCCGGCGGCCGGTGGCCGGGGTGGTGCCGGCGGGCGGCTTCGCCGAGGAGCACTCGCACGCCACCGAGCACCTGCTGCTGCCGGAAGACCCCGAACTCCTCGACGGCGACGGCCCGTTGGTCCTGGTCGACGACGAACTGTCCACCGGGCGGACGGTGTTGAACACCATCGCCGCGCTGCACCGGCGGTGGCCGCGTGAACGGTACGTGATCGCAGCGCTGGTGGACCTGCGTGAGGAGGAGGACCGGGTGCGGCTGGCGGAGTTCGCCGCCTCGCTGGGGGCGCGGGTGGAGGCCGTCGCGCTGGCGCAGGGGCGGGTCCGGTTGCCGCCGGGCACCTTGGAGCGGGCGCAGGCGCTGGTCGCGTCGACGCGGTCGGCTGAGCTTGGCGAGTGCGGCGAGGTCGGTGAGCTGGTTCGTGCCGAGCTGCCCTGGCCGGTCGGGTTGCCGGACGGCGGGCGGCACGGGTTCACGCCCGGCCACGCCGCCGAGCTGGAGTCCGTGCTGCCCGAGCTCGCCGCCCGGTTGGCCGGCGCGCTGGGCGGTGCCGAGCGGCGAGTGCTGGTGCTCGGCTTCGAGGAGCTGATGTACGTCCCGCTGCGGCTGGCCGGCGCGCTGGCCGACGCCCTGCCGGCCGTCGACGTCCGGTACTCGACCACCACCCGCTCGCCGGTGCTGGCCGTGGACGACCCCGGCTACGCGATCCGTACCCGCCTGGTCTTCCCCGCCCACGACAGCCCGGCGGACGGACCGGGCGAGCGGTACGCCTACAACGTCGCGCCCGGTGTCGAGCGCGGGCGGCGGTTCGACGCGATAGTCCTCGTGCTGGACACGCCGGCCGACACGCCGGAGCTCGCCGGGCTGACCGCGCTGCTGCGCGAGGTGACCGACCGGGTGGTGCTGGCGGTCGTACCGTCATACCTTCCGGCGGAATCACGATCCGCGGAGCACGATCAGCGTCGGAACCTCGTCAGCGGGTTGAACGTTTGATCACCCGAGCCCCCTCGAAGGCGAGCCTGCCGATGCCCACGACCGACCGCCCGATCCTGCCCCGGCCGCTCTACGGGCCGTCCTTCTCCTCGTACGCCTCGCAGGAGGTCGGCTGGCTGCTGACCGACCTCTCGGAGGTGGCCCTGGAGGCGCCCACCGAGGAGCGCGAGGAGGCCGTCCAGTCCGGCGGCGCGCACTACGCGGAGTCGCTGCCGGTCGAGTACCAGCCGAGCCCCGAGTACCAGGAGCTCTTCCACCAGGCCCTGCGCGGCTCGGCCCGGCGGATCGCGCTGGCCGTCGGCACGGTCGCCGAGACGCTGGTGCGCGAGCGGGGCGCGGGCGCCGGGCGCGAGCTGGTGCTCGCCTCGCTGGCCCGGGCCGGCACGCCGGTCGGCATCCTGCTGCGTCGCTGGCTCGCCGCCACGCACCGGATCGAGGTGCCGCACTACGCGGTCTCGATCGTCCGCGGCCGCGGCATCGACCAGGTCGCGCTGCGCTACCTGGCCGCCCGGCACGATCCGGCCGGTGTGGTCTTCGTGGACGGCTGGACGGGCAAGGGTGCGATCACCCGGGAGCTGGCGGCCGCGCTGGAGGGCACGCCGTTCGATCCCGAGCTGGCCGTCCTCTCCGACCCGGGCCGCTGCGTGCGCACATACGGCACCCGCGACGACTTCCTGATCCCGTCGGCCTGCCTCAACTCCACGGTCTCGGGCCTGATTTCGCGCACCGTGCTGCGCGACGACCTGATCGGCCCCGACGACTTCCACGGCGCCAAGCACTACGGCGAGCTGGCCGGCGCCGATGTCTCGAACGCCTTTCTGGACACCGTCGCGGACCATTTCGCGCCCGTGCGGGAGGAGGCGGCCGCCGCCGCCCTGCTGCTGGCCGCCGAGGACCGGGAGCCCACCTGGGAGGGCTGGGCCGCGGTGCAGCGGATCAGCGCCGAGTACGGCATCGACAACGTCAACCTGGTCAAGCCCGGGGTCGGCGAGACCACCCGGGTGATGCTGCGCCGGGTGCCCTGGCGGGTGCTGGCCCGGCGCGGCGCGGGCAGCGACCTGGACCACGTCCGACTGCTGGCCGCCCAGCGCGGCGTGCCGGTGGAGGAGGTGGACGACCTGCCGTACTCCTGCGTGGGCCTGATCCACCCGCGCTACAACCGCGGTTCCGTCGGCGAGCACGGGCGAGCCCTCTGATGACTGATCGTCATGGCACCTTGGTGGCAAGCGACTTGGACCGTACACTGATCTACTCCGGGCGGGCGCTGGGGCTGGCGTCGGCGCTGTCCGGGGCCGACGGGCTCGCCCCGCGGCTGCTCTGCGTCGAGGTGCACGACGCCAAGCCGCTCTCGTTCATGACCGAACAAGCCGCCCGGCTGCTGGTGGAGTTGGCGCGGGAGGCGGTCTTCGTCCCGGCCACCACCCGTACCCGGGCGCAGTACGGGCGCGTCAACCTCCCCGGCCCGCAGGACGGTTGGCGACCGCCGTACGCGATCTGCGCCAACGGCGGACGGCTGCTGGTGGCGGGCGAGGCCGATCGTGACTGGGACGCCGAGGTCACCGCACGGCTCGCCGCGGGCGGTGTCCCGCTCGCCGAGGTCGTCGACCGACTGGCCCGCTGCGCTGACCCGCAGTGGACGCTGAAGCGCCGGATCGCCGAGGACCTCTTCGCCTATCTGGTCGTTGAGCGCGGGCAGGTGCCGACCGGCTGGCTGTCGGAGTTCACCGCCTGGTGCGCCGAGCGCGGCTGGACCGTCTCGCTGCAGGGCCGCAAGGTCTACGCCGTGCCCGCCGCGCTGACCAAGAGCGCCGCTCTGGCGGAGGTGGTCCGGCGGGTGGGCGCGACCTCGGTGCTCGCCGCCGGCGACTCGCTGCTCGACGCCGACCTGCTGCTCGCCGCCGACGAGGGCTGGCGGCCCGGCCACGGCGAGCTCGCCGACAGCGGGTGGACGGCGCCGAAGGTCACCGCGCTGGAGCAGGCCGGGGTGCTGGCGGGCGAGGAGATCGTGCGCGCGTTCCTCGCCCGCGTCCGCGACAGTGCGGCGGGGGCCTGAGCCCGCTTCGCCGAGCAGTTGTTCGACTGTGGCCGGGGTTCAGCTGCAGCAGCCGCCGCCGCAGCAGCCCCCGCCCGAGGGGGCCTGCGGCGCGGCGCCGGCGCCGGCAGCACCCGTCACGGCGACCGTCGAGAGCAGCTTGACGGTGTCCGGGTGCCCCTCGGGGCAGACGGCGGGGTCGTTGGCCTGGGCCATCGTGCGGCGCAGTTCGAACGTGGCACCGCAGGAGCGGCAGCGGAAATCGTATCGAGGCATACCCGCAGGGTACCCAGTCCGGGCACGGGGGAGGCGTCAGCGGGCTCCCGGACCGCTGTAACCGCCGCGCTCGCTGTGGCCGGTGTGGCCGGTGTGGTCGCCGTGGTCGCCGCGGATCATCGCCACGACCTGCGCCGCCGTCCCGCGCGCCGCGTCCAGCTCGGTCAGGAAGTGCCAGTAGTCCGGATGCCGTCCCGCCACCTCCAGCGAGGCGACCGCGCGGTCCAGCCGTCCCACCGCGGCGTCCAGCGGCTCCGCGTGCCGCGGGTCCGGGGTCTGGCGTCCCGCCATCGCCAGCCGCTGCGCGTCGCGCACCGCGAACCGGGCCTGCTGGATCTCCTGCTGCGGATCGCGCTCCACCGCCGTCAGCCGGCGCAGCCGGTCGCCCACCGCCGCCACCGAGCCGTCCGCGGTCTCCAGCAGCGCCCGCACCGAGCCGATCGCCGCGGTGGCGTCGGCCCAGCGCTGCTCGTCCCGCGAGCGGGCAGCCTCGGTGAGCCGGGCCTGCGCCGTCCGCACCGCCTCCGCGGCCTGCTGCGGCACCCGCTGCAGATCCTGCCAGCAGGCCGCGGAGAACCGGCGGCGAAGCTCGCTCAGCGTCGGCTCCACCGCGCCGGCCTTGGTCTCCAGCGCCTGGATCCTGGTCCGCAGACTGGCCACCCGCCGGTCGATCTCCCGTGCCTTCTCCGGGAGTTGCTCGCTCTCGGCGCGCAGGGCGTCGGCCTTGCCGGCCACCAGCTCGGCGCGGGCCAGCGTGGCGGCCACGCCGTGCCGTGCCGCGCCCTCGTTAAGCCTGGTCAACTCCGGTGCGAGCTCGGCCAGTCGAGCCGCCAGCTCGTCCGCCCGCAGGCCGGCCGCGCGGACCGCGTCCAGCGCTCCGCTCGCCCCGAGCAGCGCCTGCCTGGCCTTGGCCACCGCCGGCGTGACCCGGATCAGCTGGGCCTCCGCGTGGTCGAGCAGCGGCTGCAGGCGGCGAAGAAAATTGTCCAACTCGGTCTGCTTGGCGGCCAGCTCATTGCGCGCCTGGTCCAGCCGCAGACGGGCCTGGGCCACCGCGCCGGGCGCGAGCTCCGGCGCGTCCAGGTCGCAGGCGTCCAGTGCGGCCAGGTAGCCCACGTTCACCTGGTCGATGCGGGCCGACAGCCCCTGGAAGTCGGCGAGCGCCTGCCGTCCCGCCGCGCCCTCCTCGGCCGCGCGGACCGTCTCGACGGCGATCTCCACCTCGCGCTGCGCGGAGTCCAGCTCGTAGAACGCCTGCTGCGCCGCGTCCCGCGCCGCCAGCGCCTCCGCCCGCTGCCCGTCCTGCCGCCGCCACCACGACCGCCCGCCGCCCGACCCCGGCCCCGAGGACGCCGCCAGCGCCACCGCCGCCAGCGCGCCGCCCACCGCCAGCGGCGTCAGCACCACCTCCACCACGAGCGCCACGGCGACCCGCGCCCGATACCCTCGTGTGCTTCCCGCCTGCACTCCGCGCTCCCTGCTCCGCAGCCGACCCGACCGATCCGACGCGACCTTCGGTGGTCCGCCCCTCATTCTCCCCGATCGCCCCCCACCTTCCCCCGCCGCCCTGCACCACGCCCCCGGCGGAACCAGGTATTCTTACCTCTCACCGCCTGGCCACCCCCGGGTCACCACGCGGCTGGGGCGCATAGCTCAGTGGTAGAGCGCTGCTCTTACAAAGCAGATGTCGGCGGTTCGAAACCGTCTGTGCCCACCAGCAGGAACGCCCCGCACCGATCATGGTGCGGGGCGTTCTGCATCAGTGAGTGTCATCAGTAGCGGCGCTTGAGCAGCCGATCCATGTTCCCGAGGGCCTCGCGCTGGGTGTCCTGGGCGACATGGGTGTAGACGCTCATCGGCCTGGCGGCGGGCACGACATCGGGGAATCGGTCGGCGACACGGTGGTTCGCGAGGTGCGGGAGGAGACTGGCATCGATGTTGAGGTGCTCGCGGCGACCGGGCTCTACACGGACCCCGCGCACGTCATGGCCTACGACGACGGCGAGGTCCGCCAGCAGTTCTCGATCTGCTTCTGGGCCCGCCCGGTCGGCGGGGTGCTCCGCACCAGCGAGGAATCGAAAGAGGTCCGCTGGGTGGACCCAGCGGACCTCGACACCTTGACGATCCATCTGTCGATGCGGCTCCGGATCAAGCACGGTCTTGAGACCGGGCGGGTCCAGCCGTACATCGGTTAACGCTCCACGCCGAGCTGGGACATCCGGCCCTCCACGCGCTCCGCGGCAGCGTGGATCTCGGGCTCGGCACGGCGGATGAACCGTCCGACGATGCTGTCCGGCCCGTACCGGCCTACGATCTCGGAGATCCGGGCCGGCGTCGTGGTCGACGTACCGTCTGGCGTGGTGGTCATGTCGCAGTAGATCAGCGCGTCGACCAGGTGAGGTTCCTCCAGCGGGAACTCGGACGCGAGTTCCTCGCGGAGCCCGCGCTCCTTGGCCTCCAGCAGCGGCGCAGGAGTGGTGCGCAACGAGGCGGACGATCCGCTCATCAACGTGCTCGGTGTTGCGGAGGAAGCGTGCTCCGTCCAGCGGGTGGAACCCGGTGTCTGTGATTCGGGGCGAGTAGCCGATGTCATGCAGGACCGCGGCGGCTTCGAGCAACCCAGCGTCCTCGCCGAGGATCAGCCTGAGTGAACGGGCCCGGCCGGCCACCCCTTGACTGTGCGCCCAGCGCCGGGGGAGGTCGTCCGAGAGGAGCGATTCAGCGAGGTCATAGGCCCACACTTGCGTTCCTTCCTAGGAGGATTGAGACGTTTCGTGCCTTGCCGGCAGGGCCCGGACGAATCGGCCTTTGCCGTGCTGTGCTTCGAGGATCCCGGCACCTTCCAACTGGGCCAGGGCCTGCCGGACGGTCCCGCGTGCGGCTCCCGTCGCCTCGCACAGCTTCTTCTCGGACGGGAACGGATCGCCGATGTTGAAGTGCTCCCGTGCGATCATGCTCGTCAGCTGGCTGAGCACAGTGGGCTTGGCCGCTCACCCCGTGACCAGCCAGCCGACTCCAGGCTGAGACTTGATCAGCCCCTCGGCTTCGAGGACGTCCAGGGCACGCTTGACCATGGTCCGCGCCGCCCTGTACGACTCCATCAGCGCAGCCTCGGACGGAAGCCTCTCGATCTCGGAGCCGTCACCGATCCGGCCCCGCCGCGCGTCAGCAATCCGAAGGTACGTGCCACGCGGGTTCCGCTCGGGCATTGGCCACTCCCTCCCTGGTGTCTTCGTCCTAACCAGCATGAAGGACTACCGCCCTGCTCCCGGGGACTCAGTCAGTATGGCCGAGCGCCCAGGGGCGAACGGCTCCCGCCAACAAGCACTGCAGCATCAGAGTCGACCAGAAGCCGAAAGCTGGACCGATTGACGAACAGTGACAG
This sequence comes from Kitasatospora sp. MAP12-44, assembly GCF_029892095.1. Lineage (NCBI taxonomy): Bacteria > Bacillati > Actinomycetota > Actinomycetes > Kitasatosporales > Streptomycetaceae > Kitasatospora > Kitasatospora sp. MAP12-44. The sequence continues at coordinate 2,750,531 of NZ_JARZAE010000004.1, read as the reverse complement.
CCGATCGATCGTCCGGACCACCTGCGTGTACCGATCGAACCGCCCACCGCGCGCCAGCAGCGGCCGCACGCCCTCCGCCTCCGGCTCACTGCCGATCACCTGAGGCGGCAACGTCTGGGTCAGCCAGGACAGTTCGATGTCGGCGAAGTCCACCGGCTGCGGCTACACCCACGCCTCTCGGGTCAGCACCGGGCTGTTTCGGGACGGGAGGCCTCCGGGTACAGGCGAGCCGCAGCGTGGGTGAGGCAAGCCTCGACCGCCGCCACGGCCGGAACAAGTGCACCCGACTGAGAAATGACACGTATCGCATGCACGGAGGAGTGCCAGGGTCTATCGTCTAGCCACGCCTCCCAGGAGACTCTGCCGCCGCAGAAGGGAACTAGCCGAATGACGCTCCCTCCCCATCGCCCGTATATGTCGTGGATTCCAATGCCACCAGTTGACCCTGGCACTGGATATCAAATATGGAGCGAGTCGGCTTCATTTCCACTGCTCCTAGAAAACCTGAGGCGCCACGCGGAAATCGCCGCAGTTGGACGAGCTAGATTCCCAGGAACCCTCGCCCAAAAGAACTCTTCATGGAGGGAATACAGGAACTTTTTGCGCCAAGGCCTGAGCAACTACGAGGCGGCGCTCGGAGTTCCCAATAGGTCCGCCTGCCTGCTCTACTACTACGCCATGCTAAATTTCGCGAAGGCTGAACTCCTCAGCAGTCACGCAGCCAAAATAAGTGGACAGTTTGTAGGGCATGGATTGAGCTTCAGCCCCAAGCAGGCGCAAACCGTATCCGGAGACTCCCTTGTCGTCAAGGAAGGGGTTTTCCGATGGCTTTATGAGCAGCGCACAGGAACCACCCTACCCGTGGGTATGCGCATCCCCGTAAAGCGCCTGCTAGTGCAGATTCCCGAGATCGGAACGCAGGTCGCCGACGCCGGGATGGGCGACACGCAGGTGCTCCAGGCCCAGCATATGGTGGCCGCCGACCACTCTCAATCATGGCCTCTCATACTTCTTCTGGGCGGCACCCGGATAGATGCTTCGAGTGTCACTGGCAAGCTATTCTTTAGGCACTTTCGCGAAACTCAAATAATGTCGGAATGGCGCGACCACTTTGGGATCAGTCGACGTCTAATGACTACAATGGCCCTATATGAGTCTCGACTTACAGCCCCATCGGACCCGCCTGGCACCCTAGACATCTCAGGCGCACACAAACTCACTATGCAGATCCGCGGCATTCTAAGCATGCGGATCAACGAGACTGCAGATGTCACAATATCTCCGAGTCTCTACAAGACCAAGATGATCCCCATGCCGTCCTCGCTTGCCAGGTACGCGATTGCATACTATGCATCCTCGCTCGTTAGATATAAGCCATCGGTCTTTGATTCGCAAATTCATCCAGAGCAAGCCTACATGTTCGACGCAGTTGCCCGCGAGTGCGCTCTCCCGATGCTGATCGACACTCTCACTGGACTTGAAGGCAAGGAGCAATACTTCTTTGCTGGCGACTCATTTAGAGTCTAATTAAGCAATTCCACTGCGACGCCTGATGAGATAGCGATGGCAATCATTATCCCCTCGATCGCAGGCTCAGGGCATCGGTCAACCTGTTGCAGGACTCCGTCGCGGTGCCAAGTTCTCACAATGCTCACGCAGCACACCTCCAACAAGCCCCCATCGCTGCTCTGCGGCGTCGCATTCGCGTCGCGGCCAGGTTGCGGCACCTCGACTGAGAAGCTACTGCGCAGGTCAGGGGCCTGATCCCCCCGGAGCGACAGGGGCCCTTCTAAGCGCCCTTCCGCTCAGACGGCGATTACGACGATGGCGCCAGCGGAAGGTGTGGTGCCCGGGTGGTCAGACAGCGGTCGGTTGCGGGGGCACTGGCAGCGCTTCGTGGTGGTGCCAGATCAGTGATCTGTCCTCGCTGCGGAGTTCTGCCGAGCCCCACTCCAGGCGGACGACGCCGCTGTGCTGGGCGCAGGCGTAGGCGACGAGGACGAGCTTGGTCTCGGGGGCGAGCCGGGCGAGGTCGTTGTGCAGTTCGTCCGGCTCGTGGTGGTCGAGGCCCAGGTCCAGTTCGCCCTGCATCGGATCTGGTCCGTGGCGCCGGATGAGGTCGGCTCGCAGGCCGGAGGCGCGGCGGAGTTTGGCGCTGCTGACGGGTACGTCCTTCTTTGAGTAGCGGAGCGGATAGAGCACGTGGCCGGCCACGACCATGACGGTGCGCGCCTGAAGCCGGACCGGCTCAGCGCCAGGGAGCTCCGCCAGGCCGGTGGCCAGCTCTTCGTACTGTGCGGCGTAGAGCCCGTGCCCGTAAGCCTCCAGGGTCTGAGTGTGCACGCTCTGGTGAGCATCCCTGGCCCGCTCGTGAGCTCGGACGAGGCAAGCCGGGACGATCCGGCTCAGGCTGGGAGCGAGTGGGCCAAAGACCTTCCGGGCCCACGGCGAAGCCGTATCTTCATCGGTCATGAATTCCCCCGGGTCCGGATTCGCTCTGAACGATCGTCAACTCTGACGGTCTGGTGATCAGCGCAGCGCGACAAGGGCGCGTAGGGGGATCACTTGGAGCACAAGGGAGATCGGGCTTGCAGCCGGGGCTGGGTAGTCGGAGTCGGTACATCACCATCTGACATCAACGGCGCCGGACGCATGCGCATCGGGTCGCTCGGTGAGGGAGATCGATGGGTCGTCAGGGATGGCCGACGAGGACGGTGGCTCCGGGGGGCCTCTGGCTTTTGGGGGAGCAGTAGGTCATCCGCAGGTCGCATACGGGCGCGCTGTACTGCCCCGGACAATTGGCCGATGGTCACCATCTCCCGATATCCGTCCATGGCCGCCGGCAGGCAGAGCCGGGGGCTGTGGCGCGCGCTGGCGGAAGTGAGCGGCGGGGGGTTGCTGATGCTTCTCACCGAGGTGACCCTGCGGGGCCCCGGCCCGTCCGATGGGATCAGGCTCCTCCTCGGCGTCCTCGCGCTTCCTCTGATCGCCGTGCGCCGTCGCTTTCCCACGATGAGTCTGCTGGGCATCTCCGTCGTGCTGGGCCTGTTGCCGGCCGCCGGGCTGCCTGCGGCCATCACGGCGTACACCACGGTCAAGCACCTGACGGCACCCCGGCGCCGGAACGCCGTGCTGCTCGCCTCGGCCGCGCTGGCGACGCTGGCCTGCGCCGCCTTCGCCCCGGGCATCGGGTTCGGCAGCCACTCGTACGGGCTTGCGGTCGGCGCCGTACTCGCCGCCACCACGCTGCTGGTGCCGGGACTCATCGGCAGCTCGGGCGGGCAGGAGGATCGGCTGCTGCGGGCGCTTCGGGAACGGGCCGCCGCCGCGGAGGCGGCCCGTCGGCTGGCGGAGAGCGAGTCGCGGATCCATGAACGGTCCCGGATCGCCGCGGAGATGCACGACCTGATCGGTCACCGGCTCAGCGTGATCTCGCTGCACACCGGCGGGCTGGAGATGGCGCTGCAGCAGGAGTCGCCCGAACTGCGCGACGAGGCGGCCCTGGTGCGCTGGGCTGTCGTGGAGGCGATGCGGGAGCTGCGCGAAGTGCTGGGTGTGCTGGGCCCGTTGGGGCGGGACACCGGGACGGACGCGCTGACCGATACGACGGGTACCCGGTCCGACGTCGAGGCGCTGGCCGAGGAGTCGCGCAGCGGCGGCATACCCGTCGAGCTCACCTGGGAGGGCCCCGACCTGAACGACCGCGCGGCGCAGGTGCGGCGTGCGGTGCACCGGGTGGTGCGCGAGTCGCTGACCAACGTGCACCGGTACGCCGCCGGAGCGCACGTCACCGTGGCGGTCACCCACACCGACGACCGGGTGGTGGTGCTGGTACGCAACGGCACCCCGCCGGTGGCTCCGGAGGCGGAGACCGGTCTGGGTTCGGGGCGTGGCCATGTCGGGCTGCGGGAACGGGTGGCGCTGCTCGGCGGCACCCTGGAGGTGGGCCCGACGACGGCCGGCGGCTTCGCGGTGACGGCCCGGATCCCGGCGCGGCCGGACCCGGGAGCGAGCCTGGCCACGACGGCCACGACGGCCACGACGGCAACGACGACCGCCCCGCCGCCTGAGCCCGCTGGTGTCCAACGCCGTGCCGTGAATGCGCTCAGCGGGCTCCTCGGCCTCATCGGCGTGGGCGTGATGATGATGTGCGGCCTCGTTCTGGTCACCCAGGCGTTCCCGCAACCCGACCCCAGCGTTCCCGAGCCGCCCCGGATCGGGATGTCCCGCACGATGGTGGAGCAGGCCGTGTACGGGGGCAGCTCACTGGCGCGCGCGGCGGCGACGGGCCGGGAGCCGGCCCACCCGCAGTCCGTGACGAGCTGCCTGTACTCGACGATGTCGTTCGACGACTCCACGCCGCCGGCCGAGGGCCCCGATCAGCTCGGGATCACCCGGTACTGCTTCCGTGGCGATACGTTGGCCACGATCGACCGCTTCACCGTGTCCATGGTGTCGCTTACACCACCGTGGGAGTCCCGATGACCGACGTTCCCGCTGCCGACCACCGCCCGATCCGGGTCCTGCTCGCCGACGACGAGGAGCTGATCCGGCACGGCGTGCGGCTGATCCTGCGCCATGCCGAAGGCATCGAGGTGGTCGGCGAGGCGAGGAACGGCGAGGAGGCCGTGCGGGTCGCCGCCGAGACCCGTCCCGACGTGGCCCTGATCGACATCCGGATGCCCGTGCTCGACGGGCTCGCCACGATCGAGCGGCTGCTGGCGCTGCGCCCCCGGCCGCAGGTCGTCATGCTCACCACCTTCGGCGACGAGAAGAGCGTGACGCGCGCGCTGCGGTCCGGCGCCACCGGCTTCCTGCTCAAGGACGAGGGCCCGCAGGAGCTGATCAGAGCGGTACGGGCCGCCGCCGCGGGCGACGCGGTGCTCTCGCCCAAGGTTACCCGCAGCGTCATCGAGCGCATGCTCGACGGCGGTGCCAGCGGTGCCAGCGGTGCCGGCGGTGTCGGCAGGCCGGGAGCCGAGGGGGCGTCAGCGCCGGTCACCGGTTCCGTCCCCGCCCCCGTCCCCGGACAGCGGCTGGCGACGCTCACCGGCCGGGAGCGCGACGTCCTCGCGCTGCTGGGCCAGGGCCTCGCCAACGCGGAGATCGGCCGTCAACTGGGCATCGGCGTAGGCACGGTGAAGACCCACGTCAGCGCCGTCCTGGTGAAGACGGGCACGGACAGCCGGGTCCAGGCGGCGGTACTCGCCTACCGGACGGGCCTGCTGGCCTGACCAACGACGCCGCACACCGTCTCTGCCTCTGCCGAAGGACAGAGACGGGCCGTCCGCCCCGAGGACTACGCGCGCCCCCGGGCCCGACCTTCGGCAGACGCCTTGTTCACACCCTGAGGCTGACGGTTCGCCAGCACGGCGCATCGAGGATGAGAGGCAGGCACAGAGCCTCTTCCCCCCGTAACTTCCGGAGCTGACATGTCGATACAGGCAGCCGCCGCCGTGCCCGCCCAATCCTCCGCATCCCCCGCGGGTCCTGTCGCCGCCCGGGCCACCGGGCTGTCCAAGGTCTACGGCCAGGGCGAGACCCGGGTCGTCGCCCTGGACTCGGTCTCGTTGGCGTTCGGGCGTGGCCGGTTCACCGCGATCATGGGGCCGTCCGGCTCCGGCAAGTCGACGCTGATGCACTGCATGGCGGGGCTCGACTCGGTCTCGGCCGGCTCCGCACAGATCGGCGACACCGAACTGTCCAGCCTCAACGACCGGCAGCTCACCCGGCTGCGCCGGGACAGCGTCGGTTTCGTCTTCCAGGCGTTCAACCTGCTCCCCACGCTGACGGCGCTGGAGAACATCACGCTGCCGATGGCCATCGCGGGCCGCAGGCCGGACCAGGAGTGGCTGGACACGGTCGTGGCAACCGTCGGACTCTCCGGACGGCTGAGCCACCGCCCCGCTCAGCTGTCCGGCGGCCAGCAGCAGCGGGTCGCCGTGGCCCGCGCCCTCGCGTCCCGCCCGGAGATCATCTTCGCGGACGAGCCGACCGGCAATCTGGACTCCCGCGCCGGCTCCGAGATCCTGGGCTTCCTGCGGGACTCCGTACGGGAGTTGGGCCAGACCATCGTCATGGTCACCCACGACCCGGCGGCCGCCGGCTACGCCGACCGCGTGGTCTTCCTCGCCGACGGCCGCCTCACCGACGAGCTGCTCGCGCCGACCGCCGAGGGCGTCCTGGACCGGATGAGGCAGTTCGACGCCGAGGCCCGCACGAGCTGACCCGGCCGTCCGCTCCCCGCCATTCACGCACGTCAGAAGTGGGACCACACCGCCATGCTGCGTACAGCCCTGCGCAACGTCTTCGCGCACAAAGCCCGACTGGTCATGACTGCCCTCGCGATCACGCTCGGCGTCGCCTTCGTCTGCGGCACGCTCGTCTTCGGCGACTCTGTCGCCCAGGCCCTTCGCGGCGCCTCCGCCAAGAGCTTCAAGGGCGTCGCCGTCTCCGTACAGGCCACCTCCGAGCAGAACCCCGACAGCCAGGCGGACGACGCCCGCTCCACGGCGCTCACCGGTGCTCTCGTCGACAAGGTCCGTGCCGTACCCGGGGTCACCTCCGTGCACGCCATCGTCGACGGCGCCGCCACGCTGGCAGCCAAGGACGGCCAACCGCTGAACGCCGACAGCAGCTGGCAGAACCTGGCGATCAACTACGCACCGGACAGCCCGAACACGGACCGGGACAGCCGTTTCCCCCTCAGCGCCGGACGCGCCCCCACCGCGAGCGACGAGATCGCGCTGGACCGGCGTACCGCCGCCAAGGCCGGCTACGCCATCGGTGACACGGTCCGCTTCGCCGTCCAGGGCCCCACCCTCACCAAGAAGTTGGTCGGCATTGTCAGCACCGACGACCCGCGCGTGACCGCGGGCGGCAGCCTCGCGCTCTTCGACACCGGCACCGCACAGCAACTCTTCCTGCAGGCGGGCCAGTTCGACGAGTTGGCCGTCGGCTCCGCGCCAGGCACCGACAACCAGGAGCTCACCAGCAGGATCCGCGCGCTGCTGCCCTCCGCCGGCATCACGGTCACCAGCGGAGCCCAGCTCGCGGACGAGCAGGCGCAGCAGATCGCCGACGGCACCAAGGCGCTCACCCGGATGCTGCTGGCCTTCGCCGGGATCGCGCTGTTCGTCGGCGTCTTCGTCATCGCCAACACCTTCACCATGCTGATCACTCAGCGCAGCCGTGAGACCGCGCTGCTGCGCGCCGTAGGGGCCTCGCGCCGCCAGGTGGTCCGCGCGGTCCTCGCCGAGGCCGGGCTGCTCGGACTCGGCGCCTCCGTAGCCGGAATCGCGCTCGGCATCGGTATTGCGACCGCAATGCGGCCGATGCTCAACGCGGGCGGTGCGGGCCTGCCGGACGGCCCCCTGGTCGTCTCCACGGCTGCGCTCGTCCAGTCCCTGCTGGTCGGTGTCGGCGTCACCGTGCTCGCCGCCTGGCTGCCGGCCCGCAAGGCCGCGAAGATCGCGCCGGTCGAGGCACTGACCACGGTCGACCTGATGCCGCCCAGGCGCAGCCTGGTGCTCCGCAACAGCCTCGGCGGGGTGCTCACCGGCGCCGGTGTCCTCCTCATGCTGTACGTCGCGATGAAGAAGAACGGAGCCGACAGCAACCTCGAAGCCGCCGCACTCGGCTCAGTCCTCACACTGACCGGCATGATCGTGATAGCACCGCTGCTCTCCCAGCCGCTGATCCGGCTCGCGGGCGCGGTCACCACCCGGCTCTTCGGCGTCAGCGGCAAGCTCGCCCAGGAGAACGCGCTGCGCAACCCGCGCCGCACCGCCGCGACCGCCTCCGCCCTGATGATCGGGCTCACCCTGATCACCAGCCTGAGCGTGATCGGCAGCTCCATGGACGCCGCGCTCAAGGCGGCGGCCGTAGCGGGCCTGACTGCGGACTACAAGGTGTCCGTCAGCGGCTCCGCCACCATCGACCCCGCACTCGGCGCGAAGGTCGCCCAACTCCCGGGCGTCGCGGAGTCGGTGCCCGTCGCCTCCGCGGCCCTGGTCGCGCGCGGCGAGGGCGCCACGCTCACCGGCGCGGACCCGCAGCAGCTCGCCAAGGTCTCCGACCTGACGTTCAGCAGCGGCTCGCTCGCCGACCTCGGCCCCGGCAGGATCCTGCTCTCCGACAGGCTGGCCAAGGACACCGGCCTGTCGAAGGGCGACACTTTCCAAGGCAGGGTGGGTAACAGCAGCAACAACGAGAAGGTGCTGACCGTGGTGGGTGTCTACCGGCAGACCCGCGCCTTCGGCGGCGCCATCGGCACCTTGGGCGATGTCCTGCCGAACGCGTTCGTCGCAGGGAAGCTCGACAGCATTCTGGTCAAGGCCGCGTCCGACCGGAACACCAGCGGCCTCGACCAGGACATCCGCGAGGCCCTCGGCAACAGTCCGCTCCTGCGGGTGCAGAACCAGGAGCAGTTGACGAAGGAGCAGTCCGGCGGGAGCGACGTCATGCTCAACATGATGTACGGCCTGCTCGGCATGACCGTCGTCATCGCGGTGTTCGGCGTCATCAACACCCTGGCCATGTCGGTCGTCGAGCGGACCCGGGAGATCGGGCTGCTGCGAGCGATCGGCCTCGACCGCAGGGGCATCAAGCAGATGGTGCGCCTGGAGTCGGTGGCGATCTCGCTGTTCGGTGCGGCCCTGGGCATCGGCGCGGGGATCTTCCTGGCCTGGGCGTGCGGCAGCCTCAGCAGGTCCACGCTTCCGCAGTACGAGATCGTGCTGCCCTGGGCGCGGCTCGGCCTGTTCCTGCTGCTCGGCCTGGCGATCGGGGTGCTCGCGGCGCTCTGGCCGGCGCGGCGGGCGGCCCGCCTGAACATGCTGCGGGCGATCAGCGCGCAGTAGTGCGGGTCACCTCGGGTCGCGGTCGGCCGCGGTGAGCAGGACCTCGGCCGCCTCGGTGCGCCTGTACAGCACCTGGCGGCCGGCCCGGGTGGCGGCGACCAGTCCTGCGGCGCGCAGCGCGCCGAGGTGCTGGGAGATGCCGCCTGCCGTGACCCCGGTCCGACTGGCCAACTCCTCGGTGGCCGCCGGGGCATCCAGCTCGGCCAGCAGCCGGGCCCGGGTGCGCCCCAGCACCGCTGCCAGCGCCCGCGCGGGCTCGCGGTCGCGCCGCTCCCAGAGGGCGGCCACCCCGCGCGGCGGGTAGCGCAGGGTCGGCTGGCGGCCGGGGACGGTCACCGAGAACAGCTGCGGCCAGACGAACGCCGAGGGGATCAGCAGCAGTCCCCGCCCGCCCAGCCGACGCCCGCCGCCCCCGTAGCGGTGCTCGACCGAGAGTCGCTCACCGGCCCAACTCACCCTTGGGTCCAGGTCGGTGAAGAGCTGCTGGATGCCGCCCTGGGCGAGCAGCCGGGCCCGGTGCAGCACGTCCCCCTCCAGCAGGGCGCGCAGCCGCGGCCAGTACGGCGCCAGCGCGATTTCCCAGTACGCCGCCACGATGTCGGCCAGGTGGGCCAGTTCGGCCTCCGGGTCTTGGCGCAGTGCCTCGACCCGCTCGGTGCGCGGCGCCCGCGGCCCGGCCAGCTCGGCCCGGACCTGCTCGGGCGGGGTGGCCCGCAGCGCCGCCAGCTCCACTCCGAGATCCGGCACCGAGGAGGTCGGCGGCGGCGCCACGAACACCGGGATCGCCAACGGCCCCTCCGGCACCAGGTCGGCAAGCAACTGCCAGTCCAGCCGGGCGGCGGCCAGCCTGGGGCGGACCGCCGCCAGCCAGGGTCGGTGCAGCGGATGCTCGTCCGGCCGCCGCAGCACCCGGACGCTGGCCACCACCTCCCACAGCGGAGAGACGGCGAACCGGGTGTGGGCCAGGTCGCGGGCGGTGAACTCCAACTCCAGCACGGGGCAGGCCCTCCTCGGTGGATGGCGGGCGGCGGATGGCGGATGGCGGGCGGCGGCCCGTCGATTGAGCTCAGCCTAAATCCATGGCCGGGGGACGGCGGCAGCGGCCAGGCTTCTGCCCCATGACCACCGACCTGCGGGCCAGCCGGCCCGTCCTCCCTGCCTCCCCTGCCTCCCCTGATTCGGCCGCTTCCCCCGATTCGGACTTCCGGCTGCTCCTCGCCGCCGCCACGGTCAGCAAGCTCGGCACCGCCGTCAGCTCGCTCGCGCTGCCCCTGGTGGCCGTTCTCGCGCTGCACTGCTCGGCCGGCCAGGTGGGCCTGCTGGCGATGCTGAGCACGGTCGCCTTCCTGCTGATCGGGCTGCCGGTCGGCGCCTGGGTGGACCGGCTGCCGAAGCGCCCGGTGATGATAGCCGCCGACCTGGTGCGGGCCGTGCTCTTCGGCTCGGTCCCGGTGGCCTGGCTGCTCGGCTGCCTGACCTTCACCCAACTCGCCCTGGTGGTGGTGCTCGCGGGGGCGGCGACAGTCTTCTTCGACGTGGCCGCGCTGAGCAACCTGCCCGCGCTGGTGGGCCGGGCCGGCCTCAGCCGGGCCAACGTGCACCTGGTCACGGCGGACGCGGTGACCCAGGTCGGCGGGCGCGGGGCCGGCGGCTTCCTGGTGGCGCTGGTGTCGGCGCCCATGGCGGTGCTGGTGGACGCGGTCAGCTACCTGGGCTCGGCCGTGCTGCTGCTGCGGATCCGCCGTCCGGAACCGGTGCTCTCCCCCCGACCGGCCGGCGGCAGTGCTCGGGGGCTGGCGGGCGAGGTGCGGGACGGGCTGCGCTTCGTACTGCGCGACCCGCTGCTGCGCCCGATCGCGCTGGCCGGTTCCTGCACCAACCTCTCCATCCAGCTCTGCCAGACCGTGCTCCCGGTACTCTTCGCCCGCACCCTGCACCTGGCGGACGGCGTGCTCGGCCTCTTCTTCGCACTCGGCGGGGTGGGTGTCTTCCTCGGCTCGCTGCTCGCCCGCCCGCTGGCCCGCCGGCTCGGCGCGGGGCGGGTCCTGTGGCTGATGGGCCTGGCGGTCGCGCCACTGGGAGTGCTGGTCGCACTGGCCGACCGTGGCCCGCTGCTCTGGTGCGCCGGCGGGGCCTGGCTACTGATCACGCTCAAGGTGGGCATCGACAACGTGATCAACGTGAGCTTCCGTCAGCACGCCACCCCCGACCACCTGCTCGGCCGCATGAACGCCACCATGCGCTTCCTGCTGACCGGCGCGCTCACCATCGGCGCCGCCCTGGCCGGCTTGCTGGCCACCGTCGCCTCCCTCCGCGCCGCCCTCTGGGCCGGTGCGCTGGGGCTGGCCGTGGTGTGGGTCCCGATCTACCACTCACCGCTGCGCGGCATGCGGGACCTACCGGGGACGGCGGACGGGCGCTAGATCCAGCGCAACGCCACGGACATCCGCCTCCTCGACCTCCTCGACCTCCAGCCCTGGCCGGTCGTGACGCGGCCGAGCATCGCTGGTCGGGGGGTGGCTGAGCGCTGTGGACGCGGGTGACGCGGGGGACGCGGGTATCGCGCGGGCGGTCTCGCTGCCAGGCCCCGTGCGATCAGTTCGTCGCGGAACTCGTCGACCGGTAGCGGCTGTTGTTGGTCTGGCAGCTTATCCACGCATCTTATCCACTGTCGCCTTCGTCCTGGTGAAGAGGCGCGGGCTCTGGGCGGGAGTCTACGGGGAGCCAGCTGTGGCGGCCGATGACGGTGCGGCGCAGGCGGTGCGCGGCCGCGTCCGGGCCCTCCGGTGCGGCCGGCGCGTACCGGGTGCTGGCGGAGGTCCATTCGCGCAGCGCGTGGCGGAACGAGTCGAGGTGCAGCGCGAAGCGGGCGGTGTCCTCGGTCAGGCCGTCGTGGGCGGTGGACGGGCGTGCCGCGTCGGAGTACTCCCGCAGGGCGGAGCGCAGCCACCAGAACCGGCGCTCCTCGGCGTGCAGTTGGGCCAGTACCTCGTGGCGTGCGGTGTCGGGTGGCAGGCCCTCGGTGCGGGCCAGTGCGTCCAGGGCGGTGAACGTGTCGCCGGCGCCTGCCGCCAGGTCGTTGGCGAGGTACCCGCACGCGGAGAACGCGGCCAACAGGCTTTGGACCAGCGGGCTGTTCCAGTCCGGCGTGACCACCTGCTGCGCCAACTCCGTCCACATCGCGGCCAGTACCATCCCGCCGTCCGGCGGCCGGATGGTCAGGTACTGGCGCAGCGTCGGCACCCGGCCGGGCTGCACAAAGCCGACCAACTTCTCGTGAGCTGCCTCGACCCAGGCGACCAGGTGCTTTCGATACCGGCCCCACCAGTACCCCGGCATGGCCTGCCGCGTCCGCTCGACCAGGTCGGCGAGCGCGCGAACGGTGGGGTGGTCGTCGGGGGTGACCGGCTCGCTCTCCTCCACCGTGTCGACCAGCCGCCCAACGAACCCGCCCACGTCCAGCGGCGCCGCCTCACGCAACTCCACGTCGAGCACATCGTCCAGGCGCCACGTCAACAACGCCCACTGAACCGCCAGTTGCAGCGGCGCACCCGAAGCGCCCGGCCACGCCCGCAGGCAAAGTCCGACGTAGCCGTGCGCGAGATAGATGTCCGGCTCCGAATGAAGCCCGTGCTTCACCATCCAAGTCCGGGCCCCCACATATACATCCGTGTGCCGCCGATCCGACACGGGCGCCATCAAGACCCCTCCCCGGCGCGGGCGCTGCGACGGACCTTCACGCACGGAGTGCATCGGACAACGGTGGTGTCCTGCACGACACCGGAGTTCACCCGGGTCGTGATGGTCTCGCCACAGTGCAGGGGCTTCTCTTCGGTGCCGCAGCTGATGCACTCGGTGCCGTTCAGCTGGGCCTGGGTAAACTGCGGGGTCTGTGTATCCACACCGTAAGAATCGTGTGACTGGCAGTCAGGATCGATACCCGACAGGTAATCTCACCGTGAGATACGTTGCCGTGCCCGACGGGAGCCATCATGACCACAGTCATCATGCCGCTTGTTCTCCCCGACTCCGCGTGGCAAAGCCCCGACGTCCGGAGGGCACTGCGCGCTCGTGACATCGGCACCCTCTTCCGCTTCATCCAGCACCACAGCGGCGCCAGCCAGGCTCGCATCGGCACCGCTACCGGCATGAACCAAGGCCGCGTCAATGAAGTCCTCAACGGGCGCCGCCAAGTGAGCCGCCTGGACGTCTTCGAGCGGATCGCCGACGGCCTCTCCATGCCCGACGACGCCCGGCGGGTTCTCGGCCTCGCCCCGCAACGCGAGACCCGCGCCGGCGGACAGGCATTCGACCTCGCCGCATTCCCCGAGATCGTCCGCGTCTACTCCCAACAAGCCAGCGCCGCAGCCGAGATCCAACGCCAGGCAGGCACGGCCCTGGAGGTCGATATCCTCGCGGTCCGCGGCCTGGGACTGCTCGGCCTGCGCGACTCCCTGCTGCGACCGGCCGTCACCCGGGACGACACGGCCCCCCAGGTACGGGTGCTCCTCCTCCACCCCGACTCGGCTGCCGCCGCGCAGCGTGCCAGCGAGATCGGAGAGTCCCCAGAGTCACTCGCCAGCGGGATCCGGCTCGCCGAGGTGCGGCTGCGCGAACTCGCCACCATCGGAGACGTGCAGGTCTACCAGTACAGGACGCTGCCGACATGGCGGATCATCAGACTGGACGGCACCCTGTTCGTCAGCTCGTTCGACACCGAATGGGAAGGGCACGAGTCGGCCACCTACAAGATCCTGTCCACGCCTCACGGGCCCTTGTACCGGGGCCTCCGCAGGATATTTGATGCCATGGTCGATGAGAGCGAACGCGTCATCTGACGAGAGAGGAGATGCAGTGGCGATCGAGGCCGAGCTCAAGGCCCGGGTGCAGAACCCCGAAGACGTGATGGCCCGACTGGAGGAGGCCTACGGCCCCGGGCGCCCCGAGGTCTACCAGGACACCTACTACGACCTCCCGGTCGGCGCTCTCACCAGCGCTGACCGCGAGCTGCGGATCCGCACCGTCCACGGCGCGACCGATACCCGCACCGTCCTGACGTACAAGGGCGCCCGGGTCGATGAGGCCTCCGGGTCCAAGCCGGAGCACGAGACGCGGGTCGAGGACGCCAGCGCCGCGCACGCCATCCTCCGAGGCCTCGGATACGCGCCGACCATCGCCTTCGAGAAGCGGTGCCGCAACTACTCGTTCCAGCTGGACGGACGCGATTTCCTCGCCACGCTCGTCCGGGTACCGCAGATCCAAGGCACCTTCATCGAATTGGAGACCCAGGCAGAGCATGACGGTCTGGCAGAGGCACTCGGCGCGGTCCGGGCCATCCTGGCAACGCTCGGGATCGGCGAGAGTGACCTGACAACCGAGCAGTACACCGACGCGGTCGCTGCGGCTCACTGAGCCGGGCCGTCTGCTCTCGTCAGCGTCACCTCCTGCGATCGCGGCGTGGACGCGGCTGTCAGCGCCCCCAGGGCCGTTGCGGATGTGTTCGGGGGTGACGTTCAGGGCGGTTGCGATGGCGTGGAGGACATCGTCGCTGGGTTGGTGCCGGAGGCTGAACGACGACCGCACGAGGTGCGGGTGCTGCACGACCTGCTGGCACGCCCCTGGGCTGGATGAGAGGCACCCCGATGGGACTGGACATCGCGTCCGCAACCGACGCCGACGCCGAGACGATCGCTGTCATCCTCGGCGAGATCGAGGAGTACTACGGCGGGACGAACACGCCGCCGCCGGTCGAACGGGTGCGGTCCGCGCTGTTCGGTTCGCGGCCGGCCGCGACGGTGCTACTCGCCCGCGACGGCGAGGTGGTCGTCGGCCTGGCGTCCGTCAGCTTCCTATGGCCTGCGGCCGGCGCCGATGCCAGCCTGTACCTCAAGGAGCTGTATGTACGCGATGGCCATCGCCGCCATGGCGTGGCCCGCCAGCTGATGGAGGCGGTCCACGCGGAGGCCCGGGCGGCAGGATGCTCGCGGGTGGAGTGGACGGCTGACCGGGAGAACCCGCCAGCGCTGGAACTGTACGAGGCACTCGGCGTGCGGCCCCACCCAGGGAAGATCTTCTACCGGTCGGCGGTGTGAGCCGGGACTGCCAACTCGCCACCTCGTACCATCGCGGCCCGCCTGACTTCCCCGAGTTCCCCGCCGCATCGTCTGCAGGAATGCCGCTGGTCCGTGACCTGCGCGAGGTGATCTCCACCAGTAGGCCACCGGCGCTGTCTGCTCAGGGGTGCCGAGCGAGGAGCTGAAGGAGACCGGTGACGGCAACGCCCGCGACGATCTCACGGCGGTCGATCATGTCTTGGATCCGGTCCAGAGGGATCCATTCGATGCGATCGGCCTCGTGGGTGTCGACAGGTGGTGCGATGAACTGGGCGCCGCGGGCAAGGAAGATGTGGTGTTCGGCGTTGGACATGCCGCCGACTGGCTGGTTGTACGCCAGCGGCTCCACACCCGCCACCCGCCAACCGGTTTCCTCCTCGACCTCCCGGGCTGCCGCTGCTTCCAGAGCCTCGCCCGACTCGACGATGCCCGAGGGGATTTCCCAGTTCCAGGTATCGGTGGCGAACCGGTGACGCCACATCATGAGTACCTCGTCGTTGGCGTTGAGGACGACGGTGGCCGCGACGGGTGCCCACTTGACGAGGTGGTGTTCGTAGCGCGGATGCCCGGGCGGTTCGACATCGACAAGGTCGAGTTCAACCCAGGGGCTCGTGTAAATCGTGCGGCTGCCGTGGACTGTCCACTCGCTCAAGGTGAGGCCTTCCGGGTAGGGCTGTGGTTGCCGCGATCTTGAACTGTGCCCGTCGCTCCGGGTCCGTGAGCTTCCGGGACTGCACGAAACAGGGTTCCCACGCATTGTCGTACTGCGGTCGTGCCGCGACGGGGGACCGGCCCGTTGACTGATCTCCGGTCGGCCGGGCGGCTGTTAGAGGGGGTCGGCGGGGATTGCGGTGTATTCGGTGGCTAGTTGGGTGAGGATCGGGTGGGTTGGGAGGAATGTGGTGGGGCCGATGGCGGTGATCGGGCGGATGCCGATGGCTGCGTTGGTGGCGAAGGCAGCTTGGAGTGTGGGGAGTTGGGGGAGGGAGATGGGTTCGATTCGGTGGTCGGGGTGGGCCTGGTGGAGTAGGGCCATGGTGACGCCGGGGAGTTGGTCGGCGTGCGGCCAGATGACCTGGGTGCCGTCGAAGAAGCCGAGGTTCCAGGTGGCGCCCTCGGAGAGTTGGCCGTGGGCGTCGGTGAAGACGGCGTCGTCGTAGCCGGCCAGTTGGGCGGCGCGGCGTAGTCGGAGCAGGTCGAAGAGGCCGACGTGCTTCACGGCGTGCGCCTCGCGACGGTACGGGACGGGCCGCACGCGGATCGGGGGCAGCGGTCCGGACGGCGCGGGGCGCAGGGTGACCAGGACGCGTGGCTGTGCCTTGGCGGCCGGGTGGCCGAGGTCGAGGTCCGGGTCGAACACCGTCACGCGGGCGACCACCGGGCCGGGGGTCCCGGCGAGCGCCCGGCGCAGCAGGTGGCGGACCAGGTCCGGATCCAAGGGCGCGTCGAAGAGTTCCCGGCAGTCGCGGGTGAGGCGTTCGAGGTGCAGCGACAGTCCGCGGACCGCGCCGTTCTCGACTCGCATCGTCGTGAAATGGCCGTAGTTGACCAGGGCCAGCGCCTTGAGTTCGTCGAGGGTGACCGGTCGGCCGTCGAGTTCTGCCACCTGCCCAGTGTTCCAGAACGGCGAGCGGGGAGGGGGAGGGGGCGCGGTCAGTAGTGCCAGTGCGGCTTGCCGGACTCTATCCCGTGGTCTTCGCAGGGAATCCCGGCCTTCAGCTGGGCGGGAATGTGATCCCTGACCCGGTGGTGCGGAGCGCCGGAGGGCGCTGCGTTGTCAGTGGCCTCGGTTACGTTGATCGCGTGGACCGAAAGGGGGGTGGGCTGGGTGATCCGTGCGTACAAGTTCCTCATACGGCCCACCGTGGGGCAGGCCCAGGCCCTCGGCGAGATGTTGCAGGATCACTGCTGGCTCTACAACGGGGCACTGCAGGAACGCCGGGACGCCTACCGGCACGCCTCGAAGACCAGCGTCAGGTACGGGCAGCAGTCGGCGCAGCTCAAGGACATCCGGGCGTTCGACCCGCTGGGGCAGGGTCGGTGGTCGTTCTCCTCGCAGCAGGCGACGTTGCGGCGCTTGGACAAGGCGATGCAGGCGTTCTTCCGCCGGGTCAAGTCCGCTGACACTCCCGGCTACCCGCGCTTTCGCGGGGTGGGCTGGTTCGACACGGTGGAGTTCCCCAGGGACGGGGACGGGTGCCGGTGGGACTCCGCCCCGCACGACCCGGTCACTCGCGTCCGGTTCCAGGGTGTGGGGCACGTCAAGGTGCATCGGCATCGCCCGGTGGTCGGCAGGGTCAAGACCGTCTCGGTGAAGCGTGAGGGACGCAAGTGGTTCGTCGTAGTGACCGCCGAGCGGGAGCCCGAGCC
The DNA here is from genome assembly GCF_029892095.1 of Kitasatospora sp. MAP12-44. Taxonomy (NCBI): domain Bacteria; kingdom Bacillati; phylum Actinomycetota; class Actinomycetes; order Kitasatosporales; family Streptomycetaceae; genus Kitasatospora; species Kitasatospora sp. MAP12-44. The sequence continues at coordinate 2,733,187 of NZ_JARZAE010000004.1, read as the reverse complement.
GCTGCCGGCGACCGGCGGCGTGGTCGGGATCGACCTTGGCATCGTCAACTTCCTGGCCGACTCGGCCGGCGGCTTCGTTCCCAACCCCCGCCACGCACGGGTAGCGGCCGCGAAGCTCGAAGCCGCGCAGCAGGCGCTGTCCCGGTTTGGGCGCGTGCGCCGGGACAAGCGCACCCGCAACCACCAGCGCGCGGTGGAGAGGGTCGCCACGCTCCACGGCAAGGTCCGCCGTCAGCGGCTCGATCACGCGCACAAGACCGCCCTTAAACTGGTGCGTGAGTATGACTTCATCGCGCACGAGGACCTGCGAATCCGCAACATGAGCCGGACCGTCGCGCCGAAGCCCGACCCCGAACGGGCGGGCGTGTTCCTGCCCAACGGGGCGGCTGCGAAGAGCGGCCTCAACCGTTCGATCATGGATGCCGGTTGGGGGGTGTTCCTGACGATCCTGCACGCCAAGGCTGAAAGCGCCGGGCGGGACGTGGTCGCCGTGGACCCCCGCAACACCTCCCGCACCTGTCCGCGCCCCGAGTGCGGACACGTCGCCAAGGAGAACCGGCCCACGCAGGAGAAGTTCCACTGTCGGTCCTGCGGCCACATCGCGCACGCGGACACCGTGGCGGCGATCAACGTTCTACGGGCCGGGCTGGTCCGTCGTCAGGCCAACGCGGCCTAGCGAGAAGCCCCTGGATTCGTCTGGGGGAGGAGTCACGATGCAGGTGATCGGGCGGCCGGCGGCGTTGGGTCGGCGTCGCGGCAGAACTGGCTGCCTGGTAGCAGGTGCCAGCGTCGGAGAGGATGCTGCACGTTCCCGAGGCGGGTATCGCGGGGGCGGTGGTGTGGGCTGGTGTGGGGTGCGGGGTCGTCCTGGTGGGGGTCGGTGCGGGTGCGGGCGGGGTGCTGGCCTCGGTGCTGGGGGCCGACGGGCCGGGCACAGCCACGGAGGCCACCGGGGTTGCGGCTGCCGGGTGTTGGTCGGGGGCGGGGTCTGGGGACTGAGAGCGTGGTGGTGAACCGGGTGGTGTTCGGTGGGGTCGGGTCGGGGCTGCCTCGAACGTTGATGCTGGCCGTTGGGCGGGTGTAGACGAACGGGCCTCTTGGTAGGAGTGCGGTTGTCGAGACCAACCCTCCGGCCCAGGAGGCCCGTTGCCGTACCAGTTGACCATTCCCGTGCCGGGCGATGCCACTTCGGTCACTCTGGCGTGTGACTGCTTCGTTCACCAGTACGGGGCGATCGCGGCGGGGCGGCGTGCGCCGCACTACCCGTCCGACATGACGGATGCGGAATGGGCCCAGATCAAGGCCTCGATGCCGGTGCCGGCCTGGTTGGAGGGCCGGGGCGGACGCCCCGAGGCCCACTGCCACCGTGAGATGGTCGACGCAGTGCGCTACCTCGTCGACAACGGCGCGAAGTGGCGGGCGATGCCCGTCGACCTGCCGGCCCCGCGCAAGGTCTACGACTTCTTCCGCCGCTGGTCGCGCCACGGATACGTGCGCGAGCTCTACCAGCGGCTACGTCGCCTGCAGCGCGAGCGGGAGGGCCGGGCGGCCGAGCCGAGCGCGGGCATCATGGACGCCCAGTCGGTGGACGGCTCGGAGACCTGCCCGGCCGCCACGCGCGGGACCGACGGCAACAAGCTCCGCGACGGACGCAAGCGCCACATCCTGACCGACACGGGCGGCCTGCTGCTGGAGGTCACCGTCACCCCCGCCAACGTGCACGACTCGGTGGCCGCCCCGGAACTCATCGACGCGTTCATGGCCGAGCCCGGACGCCTGCTGAAACTGGTCTGGGCGGACACCGCCTACCAGGGCCCGGCGCTGGCGGAGGCGTTCGCGGCGCACGGAGTCAGGGTCGAGGTCGTCAAACGCCCCGACGGGACCAGGGGATTCGTGGTGCTCGCCCGCAGGTGGGCGGTCGAGCGCACACTGGGCTGGCTCTCACGGGCCCGGCGCCTGAACCGCGACCACGAGCGCCGGCCCGACCACCACACGCAGATGGTGTGGTGGGCCGCCCTGATCACCCTGACGCGGCGACTGGCGAAAGAACGTCTTCACTGGCCCGAGTTCCGGCCAGAGCGCCTGGACCCGCGGCAGGCCTGAACAGGCCCCGCTCACGCAGGAGCCAGCCGCGCGCCTGGAGTGCATAGGCACGGTGGCGCACCTTCTCCACCTCGTTCAACCGCGCCGCGTCCCGCCCCAGGGCCCGGGTCAGCTCCTGCACCGTGACCGGCCCCGGCGCGGCCAGGGCCGTCTCGAAGACCTGCCGGTAGGCCCCGCACAGCGCATCGGCTCCCAGCCCCGGCTGCCAGGCCGGCGGCCGGGCATCGTAGCCCTCCCGCAGCACCGGACCCGTCGGCGGTGTCCCGGCCACACCCACGGGCTTCTCCACCACGGTCGGCGCTGGTGACGCCCCGTCACCCTCCCGTCCCGCACCCGGCCCTTCGGCGAACATGAGCGCCACCTCCTCGCGGGCGATCCGCGCATGCTCCAGCCGCTGGCGAGCCGCCTCCGCCTGCACCTCGGCCTCCCGCAGCATCTCCAGCCAGGACTCCAGATCCTCCCGGGCCCGCGCCTCCCGGACTTCCAGCAATGCGATCACCGACGGCACTCCGCACCTCCACAACCAGACGAACCCTCCGCTGGCTGCCCCCAGCCGGCCACCCCGACACCGCCACCACCCGAAAGCTGCCGGTCATCGAGCTACAGACCGGTTCACCACCACGCTCTGAGCCGAAGCGTGATCAGCAGGGCAGGGCGTATCAGGAGGCGCAGTCGGGGACTCCGGCGATCTTGATGCCGCCCTGGAGGTTGGTGTTGCTGATCCAGGCCGAGTCGCTGCCGCTGGTGAGGGTGACCTCGCTCCACCAGGGGTTCTTGCCACCGGGGGCGCCGGGGTCGACGACGGGGGTGGTCCCCACGTCGGTCTGGCACCAGTCGTCGAGGTAGATGTGGGAGACGGTGTCCACGATGGTGCAGCTGGTCGTCGGGCACGCACGGATGTGGGCGCCCGTCTGGAAGACGTAGACGGTCTTGTAGGAGAGCGCGGGGGAGGCGGGGGAGGCGGGCGCGGCGCTGGCGGCCTGGGCCGCCGGGGCGGCGAGGAGGCCGGCCGCGAGCAGGGTGGCGGTGGCGAGGACGGTGAGCAGACGGCGCATCGGGACTCCGATCTGAGGCGGAGCGAGACCTGTCAACACTTCGTCAAGTCTGCTCCTGCTAGAGCGCGTTCGTCCAGTCGGCCAGGAGGTCGGTCAGTTCCTGCGGGGTCGCCAGGCCCGGGGACTCCAGGTGCAGGCGGTGGGCGGCGACGCCGGGGCGGGGCGGGCGGATGGTGCACTGCACCCGGCCGGCCAGCGGGTTGGACCAGGAGCGCAGCAGCCAGCCGGCCGGCAGGACCGGGGGGCCGACGGGGTCGAGGACGAAGGCGGGGCCGCGGCTGCCGATCGTGCGCTGCCAGGCGAGGGCCGCGTCCTGCGCACTGCTGGAGGAGGGGAGCCGGCTGGAGAGGGTGATCCGGGGGGTCGGCGCGGGGGAGCGGAAGGTTGGGGTCAACTCCCCGCCGGAGAGCAGGAGTTCGACCGAGCGCGCGGCGTCCGGGCCGGCCGGGAGGCTGAGCCGCAGGTGCGGGCCGTCCCAGGAGTCCTGGACCAGGGCCGCGCAGGCCTCGCCGCCCAGCAGGTGGCGCAGGCTCGCGAGGTCCAGGTGCGGGGCGATGGCGTGCAGGTGTGCGCAGTGCACAAGGGCTCCCTCTGTGAGTACGGGGTGGGCGGGGGTGGGCAGCGGGCCGCCCACCCCCGGGCCTGGCGGGACTCAGGCCGGCCAGCGGTGCAGTCGCACCCCCGGGCGGGTGGTCCGGGAGACGAACGAGGCCATCAGCCGGTCGTCCGGGCTCCGGCCGGTCAGCAGGTCGGTGCTGGCGGACCAGGGCTCGGCCCCGCTGCCGGCGATGCCCAGCAGCGCCGCGCCCCCGGCGGCCGGGAAGGTCAGCGTGACGTCGCCGGCCCCCTCGGCCAGGCCCCGCCCGGTGGCCTTGACCGCGGCCTCCAGCAGGGTCCAGGCGTAGAAGAACAGGTCGGGCCCGGACTGCTCGGCGCTCGGCGGCACCGCCGGGTAGACCGAGGCGAGTACGTGCGCGGCCGAGGGGATCACCCGCAGGCGCTCCAGGTCCACCCCGATCGGCCCCTCCTCGGTGATCCCGAGCAGCAGCAGGTCCTCCGAGCGGGACCAGCTGACCCGGACGTCCGGGTGGTCCGGCAGGTACGGCTTGCCGCTTGCGGTGGTGGCCAGGTGCACGGCCCCGGGGGCCTCGCCGAGCCGGTCGGCGAGCAGGGCGCGCACCGCCAGCCGGGAGCGCAGGAAGAGCCGGGCGTCCTGGTCGTCGAGGTAGCCGGCGGCGCGTCGGCGCTCGGCCTCGGTGAGGTCGTCGGCGTAGCGGGCCGGGGAGAGCGACCGCACGTCGGCCCCCAGATCCGCCAGCCAGGCGTCCACCCCGCGGCCGGCCGCGCCCAGGCCCCTCATGTCGGACGCAGGCTGAAGACCTGCGTACCGGAGTGGGACGGATCGCCGGGTCGCAGGTGCAGTTCCCCGCGCTCGGGGAGCAGGACCACGGCGGCCACCGTACGTTCGCGCCGGATGTCGCCCTCGTCCGGGACGCAGATCGGTGGCTGGGAGAGCAGGGCGAAGTGCTCCTCGGGGGTGGCGCGCGGGTCGAGGTCGGCCAGGCCGGCCTCGGCCGTCTTCAGCCGGCGCAGTGAGGAGTTGCGGGCGAAGATGTTCAGTTCGTCGCGCGGGGCGAAGTCGGGGTGCAGGAAGTGGTTGGTGTGCCGGCTCTCCTGGGCGTCGGGGAGCAACCGCAGCTCGTCGCCCAGGAGTTCCACGCAGACCGTCCGCTCGTGGTCACACAGGGTCAGCGAGCGCGAGCTGGCCAGTCGCAGGCCGCGCAGGGCTTCCAGTGCCTCGTCCACGCTGCCGGTGGTGTCCAGCAGATGGCGGATCGCCAGGTACGGCGGCAGGCCGGGACGCCAGTCGCCGCCGAGCACCAGGTTCAGCCCGATCGCCAGGCCGTCGCTGTTGAGGCCGAGGTAGCCGAGCAGCCCGGCGAAGCTCAGCACCAGCGAGCGGCGGGAGCCGGCGGCCCGGCCGAAGTCCAGCACGCTGATCCGGTCGTCCAGGTCGCCGTTGAGGTCGACGGTCTGGGCGAGGACGGCGTCCCCCGCGAAGGCCGAGCCGGCCCGGGCGTAGGTGGTGCAGTCGCCCGCCGTAGGCACCTTGTGGTAGCCCATCACCTCCCGGCGCAGTTGCAGCAGCCAGGCCTGCGGCTCGCTCAGCCCGGCGCCGTCGGCCAGTCCCCTTACCTCGTCGGCCAGTTCGGGTGTCGCGGCCTCGACCGCCGCCCGGTAGGCGGCGATCGTCGGCTGCAGTGCGGTCATCGACAGCGGCGGCTGCACCAGGTGGTTGAGCCGGGCGAGCGAGTCGTCCAGGAAGCTGTGCAGCGGTGCGGCCAGGGCCGCGCCGTGCGCCAGCCCCAGCGCGTACGGGTCGCCGGTCGCCCGCACCAGCGGGACGGCGCCGCCGCTCATCCGACCGGCTCCGCGTGCAGGGCCCGGGCGATCTTCGGGCTGGTCGCCAACTGGGCCTTCACCTCGGGCCATTCGGCCCGCAGCACGCTGTAGAAGATGGCGTCCCGGCGCCGCCCCGTCGGGCATCGGGTTGAAGCTGCGCAGCACGCCGTCCTCGCTGGCCCCGATGTTCAGCAGGCCGCGGCGCGCCTGCTGGTTGAGCACGTCGGTCTTGAACTCGACGCGCTCGGCGCCCAGTTGCTCGAAGGCGTGGCCCATCAGCAGGTACTTGGCCCAGCGGTTGATGCCCTGGCCCTGGAACTCCAGGCCGAGCCAGGACCAGCCGATCTCCAACCGGCCGTCCGCCTCGGCCAGGTTGCCGAAGCTCATGCTGCCGGCCGCGCGACCGGTGCGCTTGTCGGTGATGTGGAAGACCGCGCGCCGACCGGCCAGTTGGTCGGCAAGGGTGGCGTCGAAGTACTTCTCGTAGTCCGCCTCGCTGTCGATCCGGGTCACGAAGTAGCGCCAGATCGCCGCGTCCAGCGCGATGGTGCGCAGCGAGGGGCGGTCCTCGGCGGTGATCGGCCGCAGCAGGACGTGCTCGTTCTCCAGGACGACTGCCGACTTCTCTACCCAGCTCATGTTCAGACCGCCTTCGTCATGGTGTTGGTGACGGCCTCGACGACCTCGCGCAGCGTGGTCATCCGGGCCAGGTCGTGCTCGGTGAAGTGGAACAGCTCGGTGCCGGTCTCGTCGCAGAGCGAGGTGAGGAAGAGCACCTTGTTGAGCGAGGTCAGCCCGTAGGCGGCGACCAGGTCGGCGTCCGGGTCGATCTCCTCCGGCTCGACGCCGGTGGTGAGAACCAGGGCGAGGTTCTCGCGGGCGGCGTTCTCGGTCTCAGCGTGCATCGGTGCGGACACGGATACCCTCCAGGGTGTTGTCGAGCTCGGTGGCGTAGGCGTCCCGGATCTGCGGGCGCCGGGGTTTGAACTGCGAGGTGAGCAGGCCGTTCTCGATGCTGAACCGCTCGCGGGCCGGCACCACCCGGCTGATCTGCTCGTCCGGCCCGAGGGCGGCGTTGGCGGCGGCCAGCTGCTGCTCGATGGCCGACTCGTCGGCGGGCAGCAGCGGCAGCGACGGCGGTGACACGACGGCGACGAGGTCGGTCTGCGCGGGGCAGAACACCACGCACTCCTCGATCGCCGACCCGGCGGCCTTGAGCTGCTCCTCGATCGGCCGGACGATGATCTTCTTGCCGTTCTCCAGCACGATCACGTCGTCGGCCCGGCCCCGGATGAAGAGGAAGCCGTCCTCGTCCAGATGGCCGAGGTCGCCGGTGCGGACGATCCCGCCGGGCTGGAAGACCTGCTCCGAGACGCCGGGCGCGGCGTACTCGTAGCGGACGTTGACGGGGTGGTCGCTGCGCACGCTGATCACGCCGTCCTCGTCGAGCAGCACCTGCTTTCCGGGCACCACCCGCCCGACGCTGCCCTCGCGGTGGGCGCCGGGGTGGTTCTTGGCCACGATGCAGGTCTCGTTGAGGCCGTAGCCCTCGTGGATCGGCAGTCCGGCCTCGGTGAAGAAGCGCAGCAGGGCCGCGCTCGCCGGGGCCGAGCCGGTCCACAGGTACCGGATCCGGTCGCCGAAGAGCTGCCGGGCCTGCACCGCGACCGGTTGGCCGGAGCGCCGCGCCCGGCCCTCGATGTGCCGGCGGGCGCTCTCGAAGAACGCGGGCACGCCCATCACCACGGTGGGCCGCGCCCGGCGCAGCGCCGCGAAGGCCGCCTCGTAGCTGCAGACGGTCAGGTCGTGGCCGTGCCGCAGCGCCGAGTAGACCCAGTAGCGCTGCTGGAGCAGCGAGAGCGGCAGGAAGACGAACAGGCTGTCGTCCGGGCCGTGCTGGAACAGCTCCTGGACGGCGTGCAGTGAGCTGTCGATGCTCCCCGCGGTCGCGCCCAGGCCCTTGGGCTCGCCGGTGCTGCCGGAGGTGAACTTGATGGTGGTCACCTCGAGCGGGGAGTACGGCTCGGCGGCCGGCGTCGGCGCGTCCTCGGTGGCGAGCCGCAGCGCCTCCTCCATCGGGAGGGCGCCCGCGGCCTCGCAGGGGCGGTCGGTGAAGAGCAGCGTGAGCCCGTACTTGGCGATCAACGCCGCGTCCGGCTCGAACTTGCCCGGTTCGAAGCCCGCCGTGACCGCCTTGAGCCGCAGCGCCGCCAGGTCGAGCAGCACCCACTCGAGCCGGTTGGCGCTCAGGATGCCGATCCGGTCGCCGGGGCCGATCCCCAGCCTGCTCAGGCCGGCGGCCAACTGCCCTGCCAGCTCGTGGAGTCGGGTCAGCTCGAAGGTCTCGGTGCCGTCCAGCCGGGCGAAGGTGATCCGGCCGCCGACCGGCGGGTGGGCGAGGATGTGGTCGAGGACGGAGTCCTTCATCGGGCGTTCCCCTCGCTCGCCGCAGTGATGGTCGCCGCGGTGATGTGGGCGGCCATCAGGCGGACGGTCTCCAGGGCGGGCAGCAGGTCCAGCGCGATGCCCACCTTGAAGCGCTTGCGCACCGCGGTCAGGATGCGCGCGGCGCTGATCGAATCGCCGCCCAGCGCATAGAGGTTGTCGTTCGGCCCGACCACCGCGCCGCGCAGGATCTCCGACCAGATACCGCTGAGCAGCAGCTCGGTCTCGGTGGCCGGCGCGTCGTCCACGACTCCCGGCGCGGCCGGCGCGGCCGACTCCGCCTCGGGGGCCCGGCGCAGCAGCTCGCCGCGGTCCACCTTGCCATTGCGGGTGAGCGGCAGCTCGTCGTGCCAGACCACGGCGGACGGGATCATGTAGTCGGGCAGCTCGGCCCGCAGCTCCTGGCGCAGCTCCGCGACGCTCGGACGGTCCGTTCCGGTCGGCACCAGGTGCGCGACCAGGCGGTCCCCGCGGGCGCCCGCCTGGCGGACCACCACGGCCTGGTGCACCGCCGCGCGGGCGGCCAGCCGGGTCTCCACCTCGCCGGCCTCGATCCGGTAGCCGTTCACCTTGATCTGGAAGTCGCTGCGGCCCAGGATCGCGATCTCGCCGCTGGGCAGGTAGCGGCCGAGGTCGCCGGTGCGGTAGAGCCGCTCGCCGCGCGCCTCGTCCAGGAAGAACCGCTCGGCGGTGCGCTGCTCGTCGCCCCAGTAGCCGCGGGCCAGCCCGGTGCCCGCCGCGACGATCTCGCCGGTCACCCAGTCCGGCGCGTCCTGGCCGTCCTGGTCGAGGACGTAGGCGCGGTTGTTGGTGTTCGGCCGCCCGTACGGGATGCTCTCGCTGCCGTCCTCCTCTTCGCCGACGGGGTGCAGGATGTTCCAGATGGTGGTCTCGGTTGGTCCGCCCAGCGAGACGACCTCCAGGTCGGGCCGCAGCCGGCGCAGCGCGGCGGGCAGCGCGGGCGGCAGCCGGTCGCCGCTCATCATCACCAGGCGCAGCGCGGGCGGCGCGGTCCGCTCGGCGACGGCCTGGTCGTGCATCAGTGCGACGATCGCCGGCACCGAGTTCCACACCGTCACCCCGGCGCTCTCGCACAGCCGCAGCCAGTGCGCCGGGTCCACCGCCTTGTCGCGGTCCGGCATCACCAGCGCGGCGCCGGCCGACAGGGCGCCGAAGACGTCCCAGACGGAGAGGTCGAAGTTGAAGGCGCTGATCGCGAAGAACCGGTCGGCGGGGCTGATGCCGAAGCGGGTGTGGCAGTCGGCGACCACGTTGGCCACGTTGCGCTGGGTCACCATGACGCCCTTGGGCGCGCCGGTGGTGCCGGAGGTGTAGAGCACATAGGCGAGGTCGTCCGGGTGGGCGCCGGGCAGCGGCTCCAGCGCGATCGGCGGGCCGGCGGGCGGCTCGTCGGTGGCGTCCAGGGCCAGCACCTCGCGGCCGTCCGCGTCCTGCCAGCCGGCGTTGCTGAGCACGCAGCGCACCCGTCCGTCGCGCAGCATGTACTGCCGGCGCTCGGCCGGCAGCGCCGCGTCCACCGGCAGGTAGGCCGCGCCGGCCAGCACGGTGGCCAGGATGCCGATCAGCTGCTCCGGGCCGCGGTGCATCACCAGGCCGACCAGCTCGTCCCGGCCGACGCCCCGCTCACGCAGCCAGGCGGCGGTGTGCGAGGCCCGCCGGTGCAGCTCGCCGTAGCTCATCGAGAGCTGCGAGGTGAGGATCGCGACGGCCTGCGGATCGGCCAGCGCCCGTGCGGTGAAGGCGTTCTGGAGCAGCACCTCGGGCAGCTCCAGGGCGGTGTCATTGGCCGTGCGCCGGCGCCGGCGCTGCTCCTCGGGCAGCAGCTCGAAGGTGGTCCGCGACCAGGCGTCCTCCTCGGTCAGGGTCTCGAGCAGGGTCTGGTAGCCGCGGGCCAGCGCGTCCGGCAGGCCCTGCGGGAAGAGCTCGTCGACGGCGTCCAACTGGACCACCAGGCCGCCGTGCTGCTCCATCGCGAAGGCGTTCAGCCACACCTGCGGGGTCTGGCTGACGCTGTACACCTCGGGCCCGAACAGCTCCAGGGCGGAGCCGTCCACGTCCTCACGGGCGTAGCCGATCGCGCTGTTGAAGGTGAACGGCATCCGCGCCTCGGCCGCCCCGCCACGGCGGCGGCCCAGCTCGCGCAGCACCTCGATGCCGGAGTGGTGGCGGTGGTCCAGCGCGGTGCGCAGTCGGGCCTGCAGGGCCTGCGCCCGCTCCTCGAAGGCGAGTCGGCGGTCGATCTCGACCTCGACGAGCATGGTGTCGGAGAACGGTCCGATCGCCTCGAAGACCCGGTGGTGCAGCGGCGGCCGGTTGGCCACCGTGGTGTTGAGGGTGAAGCGGGAGCCCGCGCCCCAGCGTGAGAGCACCTCCGCGTAGGCGGCGATCAGCAGCCCGGAGGGGGTCAGCCCGGCCCGCTTGGCGCGGTCCTTCAGGGCGGACCAGCGCGCGGGGTCCAGCTGGACCAGGCGCTGGGTGAAGCGGGTGCGGGTGATCGCGGACGGGCTGGTGGCCAGCGGCAGGTCCGGGTGCGGGGCCAGGTCGTCCAACCGCCCCGCCCAGTACGCCCGGGAGCGCTCGGCCGGGGCCTTGGCGCGGGCGCTCTCCAGCGCGGCCACGTAGTCCTCGAACGGCAACTCCCGGCCGGCCGGGGCCGGGTGGCCCTGGTACTCCTCCCACCAGGCGCGGAAGAAGAGGAAGCTGCTGATGCCGTCCATCACCAGGCCGTCGTGGCTGATGTGCAGCACCGTCAGGTCCTCGCGCAGGACGGTCGCCTCGACGGCGATCAGCGGCGCCCGGTCGGCGGGCAGCACCCGGTGCGAGCGCTCCTCGCGCAGGGCCAGGCGCCGGGCGTCCTGCTCGGCGGCGGACAGGCCGCGCAGGTCGAGCCGCTCGATCCGCAGGCCGTCCGCGTCCGGCTCGACCAGCTGGCGGCCGTCCTCGCTGAAGCGCGAGCGCAGCACGTCGTGCCGCTGGACGACGGCGCGCAGCGCGGCCTCCAGCCGGTCCAGGTCCCAGCTGCCCTCGATCTCGTGGTAGACGTGGCTGGCGATGTCGCCGATCTCGAAGATGCCGCCGCGGCCCAGCAGGTAGCTGTGCTGCAACGGGGTCAGCGCGAAGCTGCCGGGCTCGTGGGCGGTCAGGGTGCTCAGGTGGGCGATCAGCTGCGGCTTGCAGGCCTTGATCCGGGCGACCAGCTCGGCGTCGATCCGCTCGCGGCTGCCCTGCAGGCGCAGGTCCCCGCCGGTGACGCCGACCGAGAGCCCGCGGGCCTCGATCTCCCGCAGGACGTCGAGGTGACTCATGCCGCCACCCCGATCGCTACCGAAGAGGCGGCGGAGAGGACGGCCGAGACGGCGGCCGGCTCGGCCCGCTGCTCCAGCAGGGCGGCGAGCGCGGCGAGGTCGTGCTCGCCGAGCAGTTCGTCGACCAGGATGTCGACGTCCAGCTGCTCCAGGAGCTGGTACTGCAGCAGCACGCTCTGCAGCGAACTGGCCCCCAGCTCCAGCAGGGTGGCGTCGGCCGGGGCCGGCGGCGCCTGCAGGGTGCTGGCGACCAGGTCGGTGAGCCAGCCGAGCAGCGCGGGGGCTTCGGGGGATTCGGCCTGAGCGGGGGCGCCGAAGAACACCTGGTCGGCCAGGTCGACCCGGCTGCCCGGGGTGAGCAGCTCCGGCGTGCTCGGCCAGCGGGCGGGGGCGGGCAGCCCGAGCGCGGCGGCCAGCTTGGCGGCGAAGCGCGGCATCACCGGCGCCGCGCCGTGCGCCAGCAGCCGGGCGGCGGCCAGCTCCAGCGCGGTCGCCGTGCGCGCCTCGTCGCGCCAGCCCTCGGCCTCGGCGAGCGGGCTCTCGGCGGCGGCGAAGCGCACGGTGTCCTCGACGATGCCGTTCAGCTCGGCGGCGGCCCGGTTCAGCGAGAAGCCGTCGCGGCCCAGGCTGTTGGTCAACGCGTCGAGCCTGGAGCCGAGTCGGGCCAGGAAGGCGGTGTGCTCGGCGGTCCAGTTGCCGGCGTCGGGTGCCTGCCCGGCGTAGTTCTTGGCAACCCGGGCGCCGAGGTCGTTCAGCCAGCCCTGCCAGCCGCCGACCAGGGTCTGCTCCAGCACCTCGCGGTACTCCGCGCGGCCGAAGTTGGTGCGCCGGCCCTCGGGGCGGGTCAGCGAGAGGAAGTAGCGCACCGAGTCGACGCTCTGCGGGTTGAGGATCTCCTTGCCCCAGACGGCGTGCCGCCGGCTGGTGGAGAACTTGGAGCCCTCGAGCAGGTAGAACTCGTTGACGTGGTAGTCGATGTCCGGCGCCCAGTCAGGGAAGGCGAGTTGGTACAGCGCGGGGTAGAGGATCGCGTGGTAGAAGCTGTTGTCGTAGCCGAAGAAGTGCACGATCTTCCAGTCCGGCTGCGGCGCGGCGGCCCGCCAGTCCTGCCCGGTGCGGCGGCCCAGCGCCTCGATGCCGTGCAGGAACCCGTAGGACATCTCGGGCCAGACCCAGATCACCTGGCCCTCGCCCGCGTCCTCGGCGGGCCGCACGCCCCACCCGGAGGGGTGGCTGACGCTGATGTCCAGGCTCGGGCGGCGGAACAGCCGCATCGCGAGCTCGCGCAGCCGGGCGGGGACCCGGCCGAGCCGGTGGTGGGCGGCGATCGCCGGCGCGAACTCGTGCAGCGGGAGGGTGTAGCGCTCGGCGCTGCCGGTTCGCGGCTCGGCGTCGGAGCGGTTGGAGCGCGGCTGGACCAGGTCGACCACGGAGTTCGGCTCGCCGCACTCCTCGCAGATGTTGCCGGAGGTGGCGTGCGAGCAGGTCGGGCAGCCGCCCTTGACGTCGACCTCGTAGAGGTAGTCGCCGCTCTCGCCGTCGAAGAGCGCGGCGCCCTCCTGGAGAGCGACTCGTCCGGACTCCACCAGGCGGGAGAAGAAGGCCTGCAGGCCGGCCGGGTAGGAGGCGTCCTCGTTGGTGACGGTGTACTGGTCGAGCGGGATGTCCATCAGCTGCAGGGTGGCGGCGATCTCGGCGCTGTAGTGCGCGGCGGTCTCGGCCGGGGTGCGGCCGTCGCGGTCGGCGGCGCCGACCACGTAGCTCTGGAAGTCGTCGCTGCCGGTGAGGTGCCAGGCCTGCGTACCGTTCATCCGCTGGTAGCGGACGAAGGCGTCGGCGCCCAGGTACGGGCCGGAGAGGTGGCCCAGGTGCAGATCGCCGTTGGGGGTCGGCGGGGTGGAGAAGACGAAGACCGGACGGTCCGCGAAGCCGCCGCGCTCGGCCCGCCGGGAGGCCTCCAGGGCCCGCTCGGCGTCGCGCCAGTACTGGGTGACGAAGAGCAGGTCGCTCTCGCCGGTGTTGTGCAGCACATGGGTCTCGAAGGGCTCGAAGAGCGCCACCGTGCCGGGCGTTGCCGGGTGGTGCTGATCGCCGACGATGAACTCGCCCGAGCCCGCGACGATCACGAAGAACTCGGTCTCGTCATGGCGGTGCAGCTGCGAGCTGACGCCGGGCGCCACCCGTCCCCAGCCGGCTCCGGAGCCCTGGAGGCCCTCGATGCCGTCGATGCCGCTCATCTCGATGCCGAAGGCGTCGTGCAGCACCGACGGGTCGTAGGTATTGATGATCATTGCTGGCTTCCTGACATGGCAAGGCTTCCTGACGTGGGAAGAAGGTGGAGGAGGTCGGCGGCCTGCGCGGCGATGGCCGGGGCGAGGCGGTAGCCGGAGCCGTTGGCGGCGCCGGCGAAGATCAGCCGGGAGTCGGCGGGCAGCGCGCGCACCAGCGGTTCGCCGGTGCCGCTGTAGGCGTCGCAGAACACCCGGCCCGAGGTGCAGTGCTCGGCGAGCCCGGGGGCCAGCGCGCGCAGCGCGGCCAGCGCGTCGCGCAGGTCGGCGGGGCGCAGCCCGTCGGTGAGCTCGTCCGGGTCGACGTCCCACTCCTGGCAGGTGTAGCTGAAGAGCCAGTGGCCGCGGTCGTGCAGCGGCAGCAGGAAGGCGTCCTCGTCCTGCAGCACGATCGCGTGGTCGCCAGGGGCGGGCCGGCGCTCGATGTGCAGGGCGACGACCTTCTTGACCCGCACGCCGAGCGGCGCGAGCAGCTCCTGCCAGGCGGGGGCGGCGATCCACGGGCCGGGCGCCAGGACGACCTGACGGGCCGTCAACTCCTCGCCGGTGCCCAGCCACAGGGTGACGTGGTCGGATCCTGGGAGCAGCGCGCGGACGGCGACGCCCTCGCGCACCTCGACCTGCCCGCGCAGCGAGCCGAACAGCTCGCGGGTCAGCCCGTGCACGTCCGCGTACTGGCCGCCGGTGACCTCCCAGACGCCCGCGCCCTCGGGCACCCTGACCAGCTCGCCGGGAACGCGGTCGGTGCGCAGCGGCTCGGCGCTCGCCAGGTACTGCTCGCGCAGCCGGCTCTCGTCGGCGCTGACCACCGACATCGCCAGCGGGTGGATCGGCAGGCCGGGCAGCAGGTCGGTCAACTCGGCGTAGTAGTCCTGGCTGTAGGCCGTCATCCGGCGGACCTGCCCGGTGCCGCCGCGCGGGAAGTGCAGCCCGGCCGAGCGGCGGCTGGCACCCGAGCCGACGGCGTCCCGGTCCAGCACGGTGACCGTCGAGCCGGGCGCGCGGGCGAGGATCTCGCGGGCCGTCAGGCAGCCGATGATCCCCGCCCCCACGACGGCCACGTCGACGGGCGGCCGCGCGGTCATGCCGCCCACCGGGCTGCGACATCGGACTTGGCGGACCAGTCGATGAAGGAGTCCAGCTGCTCGTTGCTCCGCACCCCGCGCAGCCGGTCGACGATCCGGCGGCTGCGCCAGGCGTTCAGGCTGAGGTTGGGGTCGGCCAGGCCGCGCTGCTGCTTGGCGCCGTTCTGCACGAAGATGTTCCGGTCGGCGGGGCCGTCCCAGCGGACCGCGAAGTCCTGGTCGATCCGCAGCTCGTCGCCCTCGCGCTCCAGCCGGTCCTCGATCGGGGCCAGGAAGTCGGTGCGGGCCGGGCGGTAGCCGGTGGCCCAGACGATCACGTCGGCCTCGTAGCGCTCGGTGCCGTACCGCTGGTCGTTGTGCTGGACCTCGACCGTCCAGCCGCCCGCGACGCCCGGGGTGACCCGGGTGACCTCGCGGTTGGGCTCCAGCGCGACCAGGTCCTCGGACTGCTCGATGAAGCGGTGCACGTAGACGCGCTGGTAGATCTCGCGCAGGGTGGCCTCCGACACCCCGTCGCTGGTGAGGGTGTGCGCGCTGTTGAAGCGGGCCCGGGTCTCCCGGTCCAGGCCGTAGAAGTAGTCCGAGTGGTCCGGCATGTAGAAGTCGTTGGTGAACGGCGAGTCGTCGATCGGGAAGTAGTTGCGGCGCCGGGAGACCCAGGAGACCCGGCGGGGCAGCTCGGCGCCCGCGCGGGAGATCAGGTCGAGGAACGCCTCGGCGCCCGACTGGCCGCCGCCGACCACCACGATCCGCTTGCCGCCCAGCGAGCGCGCCCGCTCCACGAAGTCGCTGACGTGGAACTGGGTTTCGCCGAGCCGGCCGAGCGCCTGCGGCGGCACCCAGGGCTGGTTGCCGACGCCGAGCACCAGGTTGTCGGCCGTCACCGTGCGGCGGCTGGTGCGGACGGTGAAGTGCCGGTCGAACTCGACCGTGCGGACCTCCTCGCCGAACACCACGTTGGGGTTGCGCCGGCTCGCCCACTCCAGGTAGTTGCGGAACTCCAGCCGCGGCACGTCGGCGAACTGGGCGTTCAGGAAGTGGTAGATCCGGCCCTGCTCGTGCAGGTAGGACAGGAAGGAGAACGGGTTGGTCGGGTCGGTCAGGCTGACCAGGTCCTTGAAGAGCGAGACCTGGAGGGTGGCGCCGGGTATCTGCTGGCCGTCGTGCCAGCCGAACGAGTCCCGGCGGTCGACGAAGAGGTTCGACACCTCGGGGTGGCCGTGCAGCAGCGACGCCAGGCTGAGGTTGGCCGGGCCGGCGCCGATGCCCACGCAGCTGTAGTGCGCGTGTTCCGGCTGGGTGTGGGCGGATTCCTTGGGCATTTCTGAGCCTCTCTTACTCGGGTGGCGATGCGGGAGAAGCGGCTGCGCGGGCATGGTCGAGGAACCGCGGGCGCAGCGGGGAGGGTGTCCAGGGGATGTCGTGCGAGGGGCTTGTGCTCAGACCGGTGCGGGCTCGGTACGGACGGCCAGCAGGCCGAGCACCGTGGCGAGCAGGGAGCCGGCGGCCAGCACCGGCCAGACCAGCGCGCCGAGTTGGAGGAAGAGCCAGCCACCGACCAGCGGACCGAGTGCGGTGCCCAGGCTGAAGCTGAACTGGAAGCTGCCGATGTAGCGGCTGCGCAGGTGGGCCGGGCCGGCCGTGGCCGGGTAGGCGAAGACCGTCGGGCCGCCGATGATCTCGCCGACCGACCAGATCAGGGTGCCGACCACCAGCGCGGCCGGTCCGATCGGCAGGCCGTAGAACGCGACCCCCGCGCCCACCAGGGCGAAGCCGAGGCCGATGGTGACCTTCAGCGGCCAGCTCTGGGCGAGCCGGGTGACCAGCAGTTCGAAGGCGATCACGATGAAGCCGTTGAGCGAGACCGCGACGGTGTACCAGACCAGGTCCATCCGCTGGTGCTGCACGAACAGCGGCAGCGTCGACAGGTACTGGACGTACACCACGGCGTGGCAGAAGGCGGCGGCCACGTAGAGCACGAACCGGCGGTCGCGCAGCACCGCGAGGTAGCCGCCGCCGGTGCTCGGCTGCGTCCCTGCCTGCGTTCCTGCCTGCGGCCGGCGCGCTGCGGTGGACTTGCCGGGCAGGGTGGCCAGCGCCAGGACGGCGTAGGCCAGCGCGATCAGCGCCTCGCCCCAGAAGAGCATCAGGTAGCTGCGATGCCCGGCGTTGTAGAGCCAGAAGCCGAGCAGCGGTGCGGCGGTGGCGCCCAGGTTGAGGCCGAAGCGGTACATCGCGAAGATCATCACCTGCCGCTCGTCGGAGGTCAGTTCCGACAGCAGGGTCGCCGAGGCGGGCCGGAAGACCTGCGCACCCAGACCGGCCAGCGCGATGGCCGCCAGCAGCGGCACGAACCCGGGCAGGTAGAGCAGCGAGGCGGTCAGCACCGCCGTGCCGGCCAGACTGAGCACGGTGGCGTTGCGGACGCCCAGCCGGTCCGCCAGCGTCCCGCCGACCAGCACGCCGAGCACGGCCCCGGTGCCGTAGACGCCCAGCGCGATCACCGCCTGACCCGCCGAGTAGCCCTTGGAGGTCAGGAAGAGCACCAGGAAGATGTTGAGGAAACCGCTGAGCCGGTTCACCAGCACCCCGGCCAGCACCGTCTTCACCGCGAGCGGGGACTCCCGGAAGGTGGCCCAGACGGTCGCCCGCTGCGCAGCCGGCGCCCCCGCTGCCGGCTGCTGCGTCTGCTCCGCGGTGTCAGTCTGGTGCGCGGCGTCCGTCCCGAGTGCGGCGTCCGTCTCGAGCGCGGGGCCGGCGGTGTCAGTCGACATCGGGCACCGCCCGCGCCTCGCCCACCTGCACGCTGAGGGCCGCGCGGACCCGCTGCTCCAGCGCGTCCAGCTCCGCCGCCGACGGCGCGTCGATCAGGAAGGTGACCGCCCGGTCGTCCGAGCTGGTCAGCGGGCCGAGCAGGCTGCCGCGCTCCTTGAGCACCAGGACGGCGCGCAGCGCTGCCGGATCGCCGGCGGCGCCGGGTGCGAGCTCGGGCCAGATGCCGCCCTCGCCGACCCAGACCGGCTCGACGCCGGGCCAGTCGAGCAGCACGTCCGCCAGCACGCCGCTGCGGTGCTCCAGATAGACCTGACGGGTCCAGCGGCGCGGCTCGGGGTAGTGGGCCGGCTCGCCGAGCGCGATCCTGACGATCTCCGGCTCCAGCGGCGAGCCGGTGGCGAGGTGGTAGAGCGCCAGCAGGCCGTCTCCCGGGGTCCGGGCCGCGACCTCCATCAGCACCGCCTGCCCGGCCGCGTCCACCCGCCACTCCGCGTGGGCGATGCCGCTGCCGAAGGCCAGCCGCTCCAGCAGCTGGGCATTCGCGGCCAGCAGCACCGCGTCCGGACCGTCAGGGCCGCTCGGCACCGAATGTGCGAGCTCGACGAAGGAGCGGGCATGCGACTCGGTGGTCTCCTTGCGGGTGACCGAGGCGAACAGCACCTTGCCCTCCTGCACCAGGCTCTCCACCGAGTACTCCTGGCCGATCACCTGCTGCTCGACCAGGACGGTCTCGTGCGCCGGGTAGCCGGCCAGTTGCTCGCGCAGCGCGGCCGGTCCCTCGACCGTGGCGACGCCCGAACTGGAGTGCCGCGCCGTGGGTTTGACGACTACCGGGAACGGAACCCGGGCCGGATCGAAGCCCGCCCGCTCGCTCGGCGGCACGACGGCCGCCACCGGGCTGAACTCCGGCAGGTACCAGCGCTGCAGGTACTTGCTGCGGCAGGCCCGGGTCGCCCGCAGGCCCGGAGTCGGCAGGCCGAGCGCGTCGCTGAGCAGTCCGGTGGGCTCCACCAGGGTCTCGCCGACCGCGTAGGCGCCGACGATCCGGTAGCTCTGGCGCCAGGCGGCGGCGCGGGCGATCAGCCCGGCGGTGAACGAGCCCTCCTGGTTCAACTCGCCCTCGACGAAGCCGATCTCGTCGATCAGCGCCGCCGGGTGGTCGGGGTCGTTGCGCGCCGCGAGTGCCTGCTCCCGGGCGCTCTCCGGGGTGATCAGCAGGATCCGCAGGCCCCGGGCGGCCAGCTCCCGAAGGTAGCGGTGGTTGCGGCAGACCACCCGGAAGGCGCCGGTCAGGACGAAGGCCGCGGGGCGGCTCGCCCGCTCGGCCTCGGTCGGTGGTGTCTCGGTCGGTGGTGCCTCGGCCGGTGGCGTCTCGGTCGGTGGTATCACGTCGGTTCTCCTTCTGGGGACGGTGGGTACTGCTGGAAGCTGCTGGTGATGCCCTGCTCGGCGAGGAAGGACAGCCAGCGCTCGACCTCCTCGGGGCTTCTCGCCGCGCGGTGCAGGCCGGCCGGCAGGGCGCCGTCGAGGATCCTGGTGATCCCGTACGCGAGCGGCAGCGAGACGCAGCGGGCCATCGCGCTCTCGTGCTCGTCACCGAGCAGGTCGAGCAGGTACTCGCCGGACCAGCTGCTCCCGTCCGCGGCCCGCAGGCGCAGGGCGACGGTGAGCACCACCCGGTCGCGGTCGGCCTCGGTCATCGGGTGGCTGGCGGCCAACTCCTGGGCGAGGGCGGCGATTCGGTTGTCGTCGCCGGAGCGGACGGTGTCGAAGACCTCCGCCCAGGCCGCCTGCCAGCCCTCCAGTCGCAGCGTGCCGCGGACGAAGGTCTGCAGCTGCCAGTCGGCCGGGATCGCGTACTGGGTGACGAACGGCAGGCTGTCCCTGTTCGGGTAGACCTCGAAGAGTTCGCCGTCCACCCGGTGGTCGACGGTCGCCTCCCAGGGTCGCTCGGCGGTCAGCTCCTCGCCGCCAGCCACGTAGCGGGCCGGGTTGCGCAGTGCGGAGAGCACCCCGAGCGGGGCCCAACTGAACCGGTAGCGGAAGGCGTTGGGCACCGCCGGGAGGCCGCCGCAGTAGGAGGTGAAGTCCGCCGAGACGGCCCCGGGCAGTGCCGCCCGGCCGATCTCCACCAGTCGGTGGGCCATCAGGTGGTCGATCCCGGGGTCGAGGCCGGCCTCGGTCAGCACGACCGTTCCGCTCGACTCGGCCTTGGCGGGCGGCCTCCTGGAGCTCGGGGGAGACATAGCTGGAGCAGGCGAAGTGCGCGCCGCGGTCGGTGCAGAGCCGCAGCAGCTCCGGGTGTTGACCGGCCGGCAGCATCGAGACCAGCACGTCCCCGGGCGCCAACTCGGCTGCCAGCACGGCCGGATCGAGCGTGCGGGGCTCGGCCCGGCCGGTCAGGCCGAGCTCCGCCAGGCGCTGGGCGGCGCGCTCCCGGGTGCGCCCCCACAGCACCACCCGGGAGGCGCGGTCGCAGACCAGGCCGAGGCCGCTGCGGCCGGTGGAGAGCCCGGTGCCGATCCAGTGCACGGTCCCGGTGGCGCGGGTGGGTATCGCGGTGGGTGTCGGGGCGGATGTCGGGGCGGGTATGGAATCAGGCATCGGGGGCCTCCAGGTCGTTCGCCCGGCATGCGGTGCGGAAGTCGGACAGGCAGCGCTGCCAGGCCGGGGCGGCGGCCTCGCCGAGGGCGAGTGGCAGCAGCTGGGGCAGCAGCTCGGCGGAGAACGCCCGGCTGGCCTCGGCGGGCAGCAGTGAGGGCAGGTTGTCGATGGCGATCAGGTCCAGCGGCTTGCCCTCGCGCAGCCGGCGGACCGGCTGCTGCCAGCTGGTCACCGTGTCGTAGACCGGCAGCACATTGAAGGCCGAGGTGACGTCGCAGGTGACGTCGCAGATGACGGAGAGCCGGCGCAGTGGCTCGTCCAGGTCGGCCGGGCGCAGGAACGGCTCCACCGCGCGGGTGGTGAGCACGGTGTTGAGCAGCAGGTCGTGGTCCAGCAGGGCGGACCGGTCGAGCTGACGGGTCTCGGCGACGTCCCAGCCGGTCGCGGCCAGCCCGGCGGTGGCGAGGGCGTCCAGTGCGCCGCGTCCGCAGCGCCCGAGCGCCCCGACGACCAGCACGGACGGCTGCTCGCCGTCGTGCGGCTCGGCCAGCCGGCGGTCCAACTCGGCCTTGGCCAGCGGCTCCAGCGGTGCGCGCAGGGCGCCCCGGCTGTGCAGCACGGCGAGCGCCGCGCCGACGTACCCGGCCCAGTAGCCGAACGCGGCCAGCCGCCGGCCCATGTCGTCGACCAGGTACTCCAGATCGAGCAGGGCGCCGCCGCCCGCGTTGAACCGGCCGAGCAGCTCGCGGCTGCCCTGCTGTCCCTTGTAGGCGTGTCCGAAGAAGATATGACGGTGCGTCAGTGCGCTGCCGTCCTCGGGGAGTTCCTTGAGGCCCAGGACGTACGCCTGCTGCGGTGCGCCGCTCCAGCCGCCGGCCGGCGCGGTCTCGCAGCCGGCCGCGGTGTACTCCTCCAGCGGGAACACTCGCTGGGGGGACTCCTCGACGGTGACCTGGAACCCGTGCTCGACCAGCCGGCGGGCATCGGCCGGCACGATCGGGGCGCGGCGCTCGGTCGAGCGCGCCTCATGCCGGATCCACAGCCGTGGCATGTCTGCCATCGGTTTCTTCCTTTCGGAGGTTGTTCCTGGTGGGTTGGGCTGGTCAGAGGACCGGGATGCGGGCGTTGGCCAAGGGCCGGTAGGCGACCTGGGTGGGCAGCGACGCCGGGTCGAAGCCGGCCGCCAGCAGCTCCGCGAGGACGCCGGTGGTGATCGCCACCGCCAGCTCCTCGCCGGGGCAGCGGTGCGCGGCGGCGCCGAAGGTGAAGACGGCGGGTGCCGGGCGGCCGGGCCGGAACGCGTGCGGGTCGGGGTTGACCGCCGGGTCGCGGTTGGCGGCGGCCAGCAGCAGCAGGACCGCCTGCCCGGGCTCGACCACCGCGTCGCCGTACCGCAGCGGCTCGGCGTGCGCGGGTGGCCCGCCGTGCTGGGGTGGCGCGGCGGCGAACCGCCGGGTGTTCTGGATCGGAGCGTCATGGCGGGCCGTCTCGCGGACCACCGCCGCCAACTCCTCGGCGGAGTGCGGCACCGCCGCGAGATCGCGAAGCGCCAGCAGGCTGTTGCCGATCAGCCCGGCGGTGGCGTCGTACGTCTGCGAGAGGAACCCGACGGCGTTCGCCAGCAGCGGTGCCGTCTCGGACCAGTCCTCGCGCCGGGCCGCCCGGACCAGCGCGCCGAGCAGGCCCTCCGACTGGCCCTCCGGTCGGCCCGCCGTGAGCCCGGGGCCGAGCAGCGCCTGCAGCCGCTGGGCGGCCAGCGCGGCCGCCTGCTGCTGCTCCAGGGTGGCCGAGGCCGGGATGCACTGCACGAAGTCGCCGATCAGCCGGGCGGCCTCCTCGTCCGCGCCGTCGTCGAGGCCGCACAGCGCCGCCACCACCTGGGCCGGGACGCCGAACATCAGCTCCTCGAACCGGGGTTCGCCGCCGCGGGCCAGGCTGGCCCGGGTCCGCTCGGCCGCCGTCTTGCCGACCGCCGGCCCGTCCGCCTCCCGCAGCGCCCCGGTCACCACCTGCTTCAGCCGCTGCTGGACGGGCCCGTCGGTCATCCGGACCAGGTCGCCGAAGACGTCCCCGGCGGCGGTGCCGAGCAGGCCGGTCGGCACGGGTTCGGCCGTCGGGCGCACCCGGTACCCGGCGGAGCCGAGCACGGCGGTCACCGACCGGGCGTCGGCGGCCACCCAGGCCTGCACCGACTCGTGGTAGGCGAAGGGCAGTTCGGCGGTCAGCGTGGCGTAGTAGGGGTAGGGGTCCGGGTGCCGGACGGCGTCGACCGGTGTCAGCATGAGCTCGTACTCCTGTGTCAGCGGGCCCGGCGCGCGTCGAGTGCGCCGGCGATCGTCTGCTGTTGAACCTCGGAAGCGCCCTCGTAGACACGCAGCGAGCGGATCTGGCGGTAGAGCCGCTCGGGGAGGCTGTCCCGTACCAGCCCCGCCGCGCCGAACACCTGCACGCAGCGGTCGACGATCCGCTGCGCCGCCTCGGTGGCGTGCAGCTTGGCGATCCCGGAGTGCTTGGCGTAGCCGCGGCTGCCTCGGTCCAGCTCCCAGGCGGCCCGCGCCACCAGCATCGCGGAGGCGTTCAAGTCGACCTCGATGGCGGCCAGTTCGGCCTTGACGGTGGGCAGGTCGAAGAGCGTTCCGCCGTAGATCCGGCGCTGCCTGGCCCGGCCCTGGGCCGCGTCCGCCGCCCGCCGCGCGAACCCGGTGGCCGCAGCGCCGACCGTCATCCGGAAGCGTTCGAGCAGGTCCATCGCGACCACGAAGCCCCGGCCCGGACGGCCCAGCACGCTCTCCGCGGGCACCCGGCAGTCGGTGAAGGACAGGTGGGCGAAGGAGCGCGGCGCGATCATCTCCACCGGCTCGCCGACCCGCAGACCGGGTGTGCCGGCCGGGACCAGGAAGGCCGTCAGACCGAGCGGTCCCGGCCCCTCGCCGGTCCGGGCGATCACGCAGAACACGTCCGCCACCGTGGCGTTGGCGATCCAGGCCTTCTCGCCGTTCAGGACGTAGTCGTCGCCGTCCCGTACCGCCGCCAGCGCCAGGGCGGCGACATCGGAGCCGGCCTGCTCCTCGGAGACCGCGAAGGCCCCGGCCAGCGTCCCGGCGGCCATCCCCGGCAGATAGCGCCGCTGCTGCTGCTCGCTGCCGTAGCGCAGGATCGGCGTTGCGGCCAGGGCCTGGATCGAGAAGGCGAAGTCGGCCAGGTCCTCCGCGTAGGCGAGGGCCTCCCGGGCCAGGCAGATCGAGCGGTAGTCGCCGTCACCGGGGCTCCCGGAGGCGGCCGCCGGGTCGAGGAAGGCCAGCCAGCCGGCCTCGCCGAGCGCCTGCAGAATGCGCCGGCCGGCCTTCTCCGGGCTCTCCCGGCGGCTCTGCTCCCAGAGTTCGGCCTGCTCCTCGCACCACTGGCCGAGCGCCTGGGCGCGGGTGCGGTGGTGGTCCTCGTAGAAGGGGAGGGCCAGGATCTCCCGGTCGAAGGCGGTCGGTGGGGTGAGCTTCACGGTCGGATCTCCTCAACGTGTCCGGCGGGGGCGTCAGATCAGCAGGTCGGCACTCTGCGCCGGTCGCGCGGTCAGCGACCTGACCAGCGGGTGTTCCACGAACCAGGCGAACGAGGCGTAGCCGCGCCAGATCCGCCGCCACTCCTGCTGCACGGCCGCCTCACCGGAGCTGCGCCGCACGCCGTCCAGGTAGGAGACGACGATCTCGGCGGACTGCCGGGCGTGGCCGGCCGAGGCGTTGTCGATCGACAGGTGCGCCTCCTCGTAGGAGACGTCCAGGCGGTGGCGGCGCAGCTTCTCGATCTCGTGCAGCCGCATCTCGCCCAGGCCGAACATCTCGATACCGAGGTTGTAGCCGAGGATCTCGTTGTAGAGGGTGTCGGGAAACAGCGCCAGGCAGAGCTGGTGGATCGAGAACCCGTAGAGCTCGTCCGGGAGTTCGCCCTGGTCGAGGAAGTCCGCCGAGCGGATGTGCGGCAGCTGGACGTCCATCGAGGCGAGCACCCGGCGGATCAGCGTGATGTGGTTCTTGGCGAGGTCGCCGCGCCCCATCTCGTCCGCGTAGATCGAGAAGAGCATCGCGTCGCTCTGCCGGTGGTAGCGGCCGAGGTTGCCGATCCGGTACGCCCAGGTGCCGTCGATCAGGCTGCCGAGCGCGAAGGTCTTCTGGTGGAAGACCACCTCGTCGCGCTCGGGGATCTCCTGGAGCGGACGGTAGGGCTCGACCAGCTTGTCCCAGTAGATCCGGTCGACCCGCTCCAGCAGGGCCTGCGGGCTGTACTCGAACCAGCCCGCGTCGGTGTAGCGGCCGCCGCCGCCGTGCTCGAAGAGCAGCTCGGCGCGGTCCAGGCCGGCCACCGCCAGACTCCTGGCCAGCGGAAGGGTGTTGGGGTGGCTCTCGATGTTGACCAGCCGGTGGAACAGCTCCCGGTCGTCGGCGGGGGCCGGCTCGGCGAACCGGACGTCCGCCGGTCGTGCGTCGGCGACGGCCCGCTGCCAGTGGGCGGCCTGCTCCTCGCCGGTGCGGTCGGGCGTGTACGGCGCGCCCGCCGGCTCGCCCGCGGCCACGGCCGCCGCCCAGGCGGTGAAGACGGCGGCCTCACGCTCGTCGAAGATGCCGAACATCGGACCGCCGAACTTGATGCCCCGGGTGAACGGGCAGCCGCCGGTGCTCAGCGGGCGCAGATGGCGCGAGGCCCGGAAGTCCTGGACGAAGCCCGCCGGATCGAAGTCCTGGTCCGCCAGCGTCTCGGAGAGCAGCCGCCCGGCGACCTTGACGCTGCGGTGCTGGCGCCCGGCGAACGGGCGGTGCCGTTCGACGATCTCGGCCACCCGCGCGTCCAGCGACAGGCCGCGCCGGCGTTCCACCAGCTCGCCCAGCAGCGCCAGTTGCTCGCGCTCCAGCCGCAGGACCAGACGGACCGCCCGGGCCAGCCGGATCCGATCCCGCCGCCCGCTCGGTGAGTTGGCGGTCAGCTCGATGAACTCCGCCAGCACGCCGTCCAGTTCATTCGCCGGGAGGGCCGGCTGGGCGCCGGTCAGCAGCTCGTCGACGCCGAGAGCGTGGAACGCGTAGTGCACGCCGACCAGTTCGGGCAGAAAGCTGGCGGGCAGCCGGGAGAGCGCGAGGTAGAACGCACCGTGCAGCGCGGTGAGCGGACGGGCTTCGGCCCGGCGCAGGAAGTCCTCCTCCTCGATCTCCGGCAGCAGCACCCCGGCGTCCGCCAGGCCCCGGCGCCGCAGCTCGGCGAGCGAACGCTGCGGCCGGCCGGCTCCCTTGAGCTCGAAGTGGTGGGCGAACAGGCGGTTGACGATGACGGCCGGCTGGGTGGCGGGCTGCGAGAGGGTGTCCAGCCAGCAGCCGGCGAGCAGCGCGATCGGTGCGCGCCGGCGCAGCACGTCCTGCCGCAGCTCGCTGTCGGTCTCGCTCTCCGCGTCTCCCTGGGACCAGAACGCGCTGGCCCGGGCGGCGAGTTCGGCCCGCTCGGTGGCGACCAGCCGGGCCAGCGAGTCGGCCGTCGGGTCGGCCGGCGGGTCTGCCTCCGGTTCACCCTCGCTCTCCAGGAAGGCGGCCAGCACCCGGCGGGCGACCAGTAGGACCGTCTCCGACTCCTGGTCGTCCAGCAGCCGTTGGTACAGGCTCGCCGGTGAGCCGCCGAGCACCTGGTCCGCCGCGGCGGCCGCGGCCGGGCCGAACAGATACGGCAACTCCGGTAGCGAGGTGGTGAGATCGTC
This sequence comes from Kitasatospora sp. MAP12-44, assembly GCF_029892095.1. NCBI lineage: Bacteria > Bacillati > Actinomycetota > Actinomycetes > Kitasatosporales > Streptomycetaceae > Kitasatospora > Kitasatospora sp. MAP12-44. The sequence goes on along the minus strand of NZ_JARZAE010000004.1, from coordinate 2,707,372 downwards.
GAGCGGATGGCTCTGGGGCACGTTCACGGAGGCTCCATCAAGGGTGTCAGGGCATGGCGAAGCACGGCGGGGCGGGGGTGGGATGGACTGGTGTTGGAGTCAGCGGGCCAGTCGGCGCAGCAGCACGGTGACCCGGGAGCCGGGGACGCTCACGGCCAGCACGTAGTGCCCGCCCTCGCGGATCCGGCCGGCCTCCTCCTGGTCCACCAGGTTGACCAGCGGGTCCGCGGCGAAGCAGTGGCCGACTCGGGTGACGTTCGCCGTGTAGAGCTGCTTGGCGCTGAAACCGGCCTGCCGCTCCTTCATCGTCACCAGCGGCAGGAAGAGGTTGGCGTGCAGCAGACCGTCGATGTCGCCGACCGTGAGGCCGACCGGCTCCAGCAGGCGGGCGTTGGCCTCGCGGGCCAGGTCGGCGCTGATCTCGTGCGACCAGTCCAGCGCGGCGGCCTCCTGGGCGCTCGCGGTGGAGAGGATCTCGTACCGCAGACCGTCCGCCGGCTCGCCGTCGGCCGGCTCACTGTCGCCAGCCGTCACCAGGCAGCTGGCGGCGCTGTCGCTGAAGAGTGCGAAGCTCTCCATCCGCTCGACCTCGTCCTCGATCAGGTCGGTGGTGACCACCAGCACCCTGCGGTGGCGCCCGGAGACGACCAGGGCCCGCGCCGTCTCCAGCGCCACCAGCAGGTTGGTGCAGCGGTTGAGGGTCACCCCCAGGTAGGCGGCCCGGTCCAGGCCGAGCCCGGACATGATCCGCTCCACGAACTGCCCGTGCGTCCGCGGCCCGCCGGGGAACCGGGTCGAGCAGAGCACCAGCGCGTCCACTGACTCCGCCGCCACCCCCGCGAGGCGCAGGGTCGCGGTGCCGCTCTCGACGGCGAGCTCCTCGAGGGTCCGCTTGGTGCGCCGGACGGTGCCCCAGCCCCAGAGCTTGGCCTGGGGCACCATCTTCAGCTCGGCGGCCCGCTCGGCCAGACCCTCGATCTCGCGGTGGTCCGTCTCGATCTCGCCGAGCACGTAGTGCGGCGCCTGCAGCAGGGCGGCCGGGCGGTTCATGGAGTCCTCCGGGTTTCGCCGGGATCGTCGTCCCGGTCCGTCAGGTGGCTGATCACTGGCCGGTCGGCCGTCGGTTCGTCGGCCATCAGCTGGTTGGCGTCGCCGTAGGGCAGTGCGTCGGCGCCGAAGCCGAAGGTCCCGTCCTGCCCGATCTCCCGCACGGCTCGCAGCACGGCCCCCAGCGCGGCTCGGGCGAGCGCCGATCCCAGGCTGATCCGGCGGACGCCCAGCTCGCTCAACTCGTCCACGGTCAGCCGCGGTCCGGCGCCGCCCGCCAGCACGTTGACCGGCCGGCCGACCGACTCGCAGACCGCGCGGATCGCCTCCGCGTCGGGCAGCCCCGGTGCGTACAGCACGTCCGCGCCGGCCGCCTCGAAGGCCTGCAGCCTGCGGATGGTGTCCTTGAGGTCCGGGCGGCCGTACAGGTAGTTCTCGCAGCGGGCCGTCAGCGTGAACGGGAAGCCCAGCCCGCGCGCCGCCTCGGCGGCCGCGGTGACCCGTTCGACCGCCGCCTCGAAGGAGTGGATCGGACGGTCGGGGTCGCCGGTGGCGTCCTCGATGGAGCCGCCGACCAGACCGGCCTCGGCGGCCAGCCGGATGGTCTCGGCCACGTCCAGCGGCGTCGGCCCGAACCCGCTCTCCAGATCCGCGGAGACCGGCAGCGGCGTCGCCGCCACGATCGCCCGGGCGTTGGCCAGCGTGTCGGCCCGGTCGACCAGGTTGGCGCCGTCCGACCGGCCGAGCGCGAAGGCGAGGCCGGCGCTGGTGGTGGCCAGTGCGGGGTGGCCAAGACCGGCCAGCAGCTTGGCCGTTCCGGCGTCCCAGGGGTTGGGGATCACGAACGCCCGGGGGCCGTGGTGCAGTTCACGGAAGGCGATGCCTCGCCGATTCTGGTCCGCTGCGGCCAGTTGCATCGGGGGTTCCTCTCTGGTGTGCCGGTGCCGTCGGATGGCGGCACTGTGGACAACACCTAGATAAGTTCAATGTGTTCGTCGAGGTGGCGGGCCGCGCCGGAGTCACTGCGAATGAGTGAGCGCACCAGGTCGACGATCGGGGCGGGGTCCGGCTCGAAGTAGAAGTGGCCGCCGTCGGCCCAGTGGTAGCGCGGCAGGCCCTCGCATTCGCGCTCCCACAGCCGCAGTTCGGCCGCGCCGATGTGCGGATCGTCGCGGCCGTTGATCAGGGCGACCTCGATCGGCAGCGGGGCGGCGGGACGGTAGCGGTAGCCGGCCACCAGGCGGAAGTCGGCGCGCAGGCCGGGCAGCAGCAGGTCCTGCAGCTCCTCGTCGGCGACCACCTCGGGCGGCAGCCCGCCGAAGAAGCCGACGGCCTCGGTGAAGGCCTGGCCGGTCAGCCTGGCGGTGCGCACCACGCGGTCGGTGGGCAGCAGGACCGGCGCGGAGCAGCCGGAGGCGATCAGCCGGCGCAGCCCCGGCAGGTCGCGCAGCCGGCGGGCGACCTCGAAGGCGAGGATGGCGCCGAAGCTGTGGCCGAGCAGGTAGAAGGGCCGGTGGTCCACCGCCGCGGCGATCGCCTCGGCTGCCCGGTCGGCCAGCTCGGCGACGCTCGCAGGGGCCGGCTCGGCGTGCCGCAGGCCGCGTCCGGGCATGGTCACCCCGACGAGTTGGGCCTCGGTGGCGAGGTGCTGCTGCCAGCCCAGGAAGGTCCGGGCGTTGCCGCCGGCGTGCGGGAAGCAGAAGACGGTGAGTTCCCGGGGGCCACCTGCGGCGCGGGAGACGAACCACGGCGAGTCGAGCATGGTTGGCAGTCGCTTCCTGCTAGGGGGTGGTCTGGGGTGCCGTTCGCCCGCGGGACCGGGATACGGTCAGGGGGCAGAAGTCGGAGCGGGCGTGGTCGGATCGGCGGGCGTGGAGTTCCAGCCGACGTCGGCCAGCGGGCGGGTCACCGAGGCGGAGGGGCTGAGCGCACCACCGAGGGATCCGGTACCGGCCAGCAGGGCCGCGACGGCGAACAGCGCGATCAGCAGCGGGACGAGAACGCGAGCGGCAGGGGTGGTGTTGACGGGGGAGACCGAGCTGTTCTGACGCATGGCAGTCCTGTCCTGTCGAAGGCATGTCGAAGGTGTCCGGAACGCGTTCGGCGAATTTCGCGTACGTCTTGCCGGTGCGTTCCGTGGGGCCCTGCGATCTTCCGCGGCCCCTTGCCCGCAGCTCCAACTCTCCCTCGCTCGCGCCTGCGCAGACAGATCTACGACGGTTCGGGTCTCCGCATTGCCATAAGTCGAGGGGTCTTTATGGGTACACAAGCAGGCAAAACGGATGGCTCGACTCAGCTGCCGGGAAGCCTTCCTGACGTACCGGCGGGTGTACCGGCGGGCCTCCTGGCAGGCGCTCGGCCGGCCGACTACCCGGACCCGCTGAAGGTGGTCGCGGAGGCGCTGGCCCAGCTCTCCCGGCAGGCCCTGGAACAGGCCGTCCATGCTGCCGCCGCCGCTCCGGTCGAGTCCCCTCCCGGGGCCGCGGTGGTCTACCTCTACAGCCTTCCGGAGATCAACCGCACCATCCAGTCGACGCTGGACGGCGCCGAGCGGGAGATCCTCACCGCCCAGCCCGACGGGCCGCGCCCCAGGGCCGTGCTGGACGACGCCCTGGAGTCGGTCCGCCGCCAGATCGCCGGCGGCGTCGCGATGCGCACGCTCTACCAGCACACCACCAGGTTCGACGAGGCCACCAAGGACTACGTCCGCACGGTCACCGACTACGGCGTGCAGGTGCGTACGCTGGCCGAGTTCTTCGACCGGCTGATCGTCATCGACCGTGCCACCGCCTTCATCTCGGCCAACGACGACCGCACGGTGGCCGTGATGATCAAGGAGCCGTCGGTCGTCCGCTTCCTCAGCGACGTCTTCGAGCGCTCCTGGGACCGGGCCGAGCCGTTCCCCTTCGTGCCGATCCACGCGGCGGGCGCGGCACCCGAGGTCGTCCCCTCGATCCGTGACGCCGTCCGCCGGCTACTGGTGGAGGGCCACTCCGACAAGGTCATCGCGCGGCGTCTCGGCATCAGCGAGCGCTCGCTCCAGGCCCACGTCGCGCACCTCAAGGACGGTGTGGGAGCGAAGAACCGGCTGCACCTGGGCTTCCTGCTCGGCCGCAGCGAGACCGTCCTCGTGCTCTGACGGCGGCCCCGCTGCGGCCCTGTGCTCAGCGCCGCCGGCTGACCGCGACGCCGCCCAGGCAGAGCGCCCCGCCCGCCAGGGTCAGCCAGCCGGGCACCTCGCCCAGCGTCATCCAGGCCATCACGACCACCAGGGCCGGCACCGCGTAGGTGGTGGCGCCCATCTTGCCCGCGGTGGTGCGCGACAGCGCGTAGGCCCAGGTGGTGAAGCCCAACGCGGTGGGAAACAGGCCCAGATAGACGATGTTGAGCGAGGCGGAGGCCGGCGCCTTGGCGACCTGCGACACCAGTTGACCGGCGAACGGCAGGCAGAGCACTGCCCCGACCAGACATCCGAAGGTGGTGGCCTGCAACGCGGAGGCATGCCGCAGCGCGGGCTTCTGGCTCACCACGCCGCTGGCGTAGGTCGCCGCCGCGAGCAGGCAGAGCACGATGCCGAGCACCGAACTGCCGCCCCCGCTCGACATCGAGATGCCCACCACGACGGCGCCGGCGAACGACACCGCCATGCCGGCCATCAGCTTGGGCGGGAACCCCTCCTTGAGCAGCCACCCGCCGAGCAGGGCGATCAGCACCGGCCCGATGTTCACCACCATCGCGGAGGTCCCCGCGTCGACCTTCTGCTCACCCCAGTTCAGCGCCACCATGTACAGCCCGAACCACAGCACGCCCGAAGCCGCGATCCCCGGCCAGGCCGCCCGCGGCGGCAACCCCTCGCCGCGTACCGCCCACAGCACCAGCAGGGCCAGCGCCCCCACCGACAGCCGTCCGAGCGCCAGCGCCCCCGGGCTGAAGTGGCCGCCGGCCTCACGGATGGCCACGAACGCCGAGGCCCACAGCACCACCGTCACCGACGCCGCGGCTATCGCCTTGCCATCCAACCTGGACTTCTCTGCCTCTGTCACGGTGAGATCCATGCTGGCAAGCTACGGCATCGGCGCTGTGTCATGAATACGATCGGCGGTCCGTGCCCCGAATTACTCACCCCTAAAACCGAGTTGCAGCCAGCGCGTGAAGTAGGGGCTGAACTGGGGTCGGCATCTCCGCCGTCGCCTCCCGCTCCTATAGGTCGCCTCTCGCTCCTATAGTCAGTCTGGACTGAGCAGTCTATGCTGAGAAGTGTGACGACCACCAGTACGACCGCACGCCTCGCGGCCGACCTGCGCGCCTGCCTCGGCCCCCTGGTCCGCCGGCTGCGCCAGGTCCGGCCGGACGGCGAGCTCACCCTCTCGCAGACCTCGGCGCTGGTCCGGCTGGACCGCGAGGGCCCGGCCACCACCACCGAGCTCGCGGCCGGGGAGGGGATCCGCGTGCAGTCCATGAGCACCATCGTCGGCGTGCTCCAGGAGCGCGGCCTGGTCTCCCGGGCGCCCGACCCGACCGACGGGCGTCGGATCGTCCTCTCGCTCACCGAGACCGGACGCGAGGGCATCGCAGGCGCCCGCGAGGAGCGCGCGCGACGCCTCACCGAGGCCATCTCCGCCGAGCTGACCGCCGCCGAGCAGGACCAACTGGCCGCCGCCATCCCCCTGCTGGAGAGGATCACCCGTCGTGTCTGAGCCCGACACATCCCAGCCCGACACATCCCGGGCCACCGCAGCCGCCGGCCGCCCCGCCGGCAACGGCAGTACGGCGGCCGGCCCGGCGGGGCGGCCGGACCGCTACAAGTGGGTGGCGCTGTCCAACACCACGCTGGGGATGTTCATGGCCACCGTGGACGCCTCGATCGTGATCATCTCCATGCCCGCGATCTTCCGCGGAATCCACCTGGACCCCTTCGCGCCGGGCAACATCAGCTACCTGCTGTGGATGATGATGGGCTACCTGCTGGTCACCGCCGTGCTGGTGGTCACCCTCGGTCGCCTCGGCGACCTGGTCGGCCGGGTGCGCATCTACAACCTCGGCTTCGTCGTCTTCACGCTGGCCTCGGTCGCGCTCTCCTTCGACCCGATGTACGGCGGCGCCGGCGCGCTCTGGCTGATCGGCTGGCGGATCGTCCAGGCGCTGGGCGGCTCGATGCTGATGGCCAACTCCGCCGCGATCATCACCGACGCCTTCCCCGTCCACCAGCGCGGCACGGCGCTCGGCATCAACCAGATCGCCGGCCTGGCCGGCCAGTTCATCGGCCTGGTGCTGGGCGGCCTGCTCTCCGCCTGGGACTGGCGGGCGGTGTTCTGGATCAACGTACCCGTCGGCATCGTGGGCACCATCTGGGCCTACCGCTCGCTGCGCGAGACCTCCACCCGCCAGAGCGCCCGGATCGACTGGTGGGGCAACCTCACCTTCGCCGCCGGCGCCGGCCTGCTGCTGATCTCCATCACGTACGGCATCCAGCCCTACGCGGGCCACACCATGGGCTGGACCAGCCCCAAGGTGCTCGGCGGCCTCGGCGGCGGCGTGCTCCTGCTGGTGGCCTTCGTGCTGGTCGAACGGCGGGTGGCCCAGCCGATGTTCAACCTCGCGCTCTTCAGGATCCGCTCCTTCGCCGCCGGCAACGCCGCCGCGCTGCTCGCGTCGATCGCCCGCGGCGGCCTGCAGTTCATGCTGATCATCTGGCTGCAGGGCATCTGGCTGCCGCTGCACGGCTACGACTACGCCGACGCGCCGCTGTGGGCCGGCATCTTCCTGCTGCCGCTCACGGCCGGCTTTCTGGCGGCGGGCCCGCTCTGCGGATACCTCTCCGACCGGCTGGGCGTGCGCTGGTTCACCACCGGCGGACTGCTGGTCTTCTCCGCCAGCTTCGTCGGCCTGATGCTGCTGCCGATCGCCTTCCCCTACTGGGCGTTCGCGCTGCTGATCGCGCTCAACGGAGTCGGCTCGGGCATGTTCTCGGCGCCCAACACCTCGGCGATCATGAGCAGCGTCCCGCCGATCCACCGCGGCGCGGCCTCCGGCATGCGCTCCACCTTCCAGAACTCCGGTGTCTCGCTGTCGATCGGCGTCTTCTTCTCGCTGCTGATCGCCGGCCTGGCCGCCCGACTGCCGCACACCCTCAGCGCCGGACTCCAGGCCCAGGGCGTCCCCGCCGCGGTCGCCCAGCACGCCGCCTCGCTGCCGCCGGTCTCGACCGTCTTCTCGGCCTTCCTCGGCATCAACCCGGTGCAGACGCTGCTCGGACCCACCGGCGTGCTGCACACCCTGCCCGCGTCCAACGTCGCCGTGCTGACCGGCCGGGACTTCTTCCCCAACCTGATCTCCGCGCCCTTCCACCACGGCCTGATCGTGGTCTTCGCGACGGCGACCGCGATGTCCCTGCTGGCCGCCGGAGCCTCCCTGCTGCGCGGCGACCAGACCCGCCCCTAGCGCAGCTCGGCGATCAGCTCGAACCGCAAGGTCCATCCGGCGACTCTAGGAGGTCAGTAGTCCAGCCCGCCAGACCATTCCCCGCGGCCCTGCGGGGTGAGGTCCAGCAGGTGCCAGACGGGGGAGAGCAGGTCGATGCCGCGCTGGTCGATGTCCTCGGACATCCGGGGGTGGGCCGAGTAGTGCAGCCGGATGGTGCCGTCCTGGTCGCGGGTGAAGACCGAGACGGTGGAGTCCTGGTTGCCCTGCTCGTCCTCGCTGCGCAGGTCGTACTTGAAGGTGTTGGCCGCGCAGCTCAGCAGCCGCAGCTGGTCCCAGCCACGCCGGCGGGCGTGGGCGCGCAGCGGGCCGGGGTCGGCGGCGGCCGCCACGGCGAAGTCGATGTTCTGGGCGAGGTGTCGGGCGACGCCGTTGAAGCCGTCGATCCAGAGCGTGCACATCGGGCAGGGGCTGGTCTGCCGCTTGCCGTACATGAACTGGTAGACCACCAGGGCCCGCCCCGGCGCGGTGAAGAGCTCGCTCAGCGCGACGGACCGCACCGGCTCGTCGCCGCCGTCCAGCTGGGCCGGCCCCTCCAGGAAGTTGTAGTCCTGCAGCGCGGGGCCCGGCGGGAGGGCGCGGCGCCGGCCGGCGACGCGTTCGCGCTGACGCATCAACTCGACCTCGGCCAGCCGCAGTTCCTCGCGGGCGGTGCGGTAGGCGGCCGACTCGCCGGGCAGCCGGGTGTCGTGCGGGCGGGGGCCGGGGCCGGGGCCGGGGTCTGTCATGGCAACCAGCCTTGACGCGGCCGGTGCCCCGGGCAAGCCGGGGGCCGCCGCGCGGGTGGCGCGTACCTCGCGCGCCGTCAGTCCACCTCGCCCTCGCGAGCCTCGATCAGCACTTCGATGCCGTCCAGCGTCCGGGCCAGGCCGAACTCGAAGAGCCGGTCGAGGCTGAAGTCGAAGTCCACGGATCCCTCCAACGTCCGCATGTCCAGCAGGAGTCGGGAGAAGGCGGGGTACGCGCCGGAGGTCATCAGCGACTCCAACGAGCTCTGCTGGGAGTCCATCCACTCCGCCTCGGTGGCGCCGCTCTCGTGCTCGGCCTGGGCGGTGAGCTCGAAGTTGAAGGCGATGCCGCGCACGAAGCTGAACAGCAGCAGGTGGACGTAGAGCTTGGTGGGCGGGTCGAACGGGAGCCCGTCCAGCGACCCGACGGCCCGCTCGGCGTGGCGCAGCACGTTGGGGGAGGGGACCGGCCGGGTGACCGAGACGGCTGGGGCCAGCCAGGGGTGCCGTCGGAAGATCTCCCACTGGGTGCGGGCGAGGAGTTCCAGGCGGGGCCGCCAGCCCAGCGGCGGTTCGGCGGGGAACGGGTCCTCGACGAGCACGCTCTCCGACATCAGTATCACCAGCTCGTCCTTGCTGGGCACGTGCCGGTACAACGCCATGGTGGCGACGCCGAGTTCGGCGGCGACCCGGCGCATCGAGACGCTGGCGATGCCCTCCGCGTCGGCGAGCGCGACGGCCGCGTCGACGATCCGCTCCCGAGTGAGCCCGCCCTCACCCACCTCGCGCCGTACGGGGGGTGCGTCCGCCTTTGCCTCTGCTGCTGCCTTCGCCGCGACGACCGTGCCGACCCCCGTCCGGGCCTGCACCAGGCCCTGCCGGCGCAGCGCGGCGAGCACCTTGGTGGCGGTCGCCATCGCGACCCCCCACTCCTGGGTGATCTGCCGGGTGGAGGGCACCCGGTCGCCCGCCCGCAGCTCGCCGCGCTCGATCCTGGCACGGATCTCCGCCGCGATCCGCAGGTAGGGCGCCTCCTCCTCATCGCCTAGTGCACTAGTGCTCTCCGCCGAGTTCGCCGCACTATCCGAAGGCTTCTTGCTCAACTCTTCGCTCACCCCAACGTTTTTCGGAGCGCTTGCGCGTTCCGACATCCGTGCGTACCTTGTACGCAGTAGTGCACCGCGTACGGTGTACGCTTCGAGGATGCTACCCGGGGAGGCGGGGATGAGCGCCATGGACACACCGACGGCGGGCCGCCGCAAGTGGATGACATCCAGGATCTGAAGTTCCCACCGCCGCCCTCACCGGGGAGGGGCGACGGTTGGGTGCCGACTCCCGAGCGGGTCAGGGGAGTTGGCAAAGGGGGGCGCCGTCGCCGGCGCCCCCCTGGGTCAGCCTAGCGGCCACCCCGGTCCGGTTGCCTTGTCGAGCCACACCCGTTGTTCGGTGCCGGTGATGGTGATCCCGTACCGGTCGCGGGCCGGGCGGTTGTGCTTCTCGTAGACGTGGTGCAGGGCTTCAAGCTCCGACCAGAGGCGGCGCGGGCCGCCTTCGGTCACGGTGCCGTCGTCCCGCAGGTCGGCGATCGATCCGTCCGACGTCCAGACACGGGCGCTGGTCGGCCTGCCGTCGTCCGACAGGTCGTACTGCCAGCCCAGCGCGGGAAGCGCGACGCTGGCCAGGAACCGGAATCCCTCGTCCACGATCACGTCAGGGCCCATCGCGGACGGCCGGGCATCGCCGCCCGGCACCTGCGGACGGTGGATCACTCCGCTGTCGCCGGCCGCCCGAAGCGGCATGAAGTACGCCGGGGTAGCGAGGAACCGCCCCTGCGCCTCGCCCTCGCCGGTCTGCTGGACGCGGACGACGCCGAAGCCGAGCGGGGCGACGATCAGACCCCCAGGAGTGAGTTCGCGCAGGAGCACAGGCGGGATGCTCCGTAGGCCGCAGGTGGCGATGATGCCGCCGTAGGGGCGCGGGCGCCCGGGCTCCGGTTGGGAGCCGTCGCCGGTGAGAACGGTCGGCCGGTACCCGGCACGGTCCAAGCGCTCGCGGGCGGCGTCCGTGATGTCTTGGTCGACATCGACGGACACCACGTTCTCGTCGCCCAGCCGGTGACTCAGCAACGCGGCGTTGTAGCCGGTCCCCGTACCGATCTCCTTGACGCGCGTGCCCTCGGTAACGTCGAGCGCTTCGAGCATCACGGCCATGAGGGACGGCTGACTGGACGACGACGCGGTGTTCCCGTCGATCAGGTGGGTGACGAGCGCCTGGTTCTGGTAGACGGCTTGCAGCCACTCGGCACGCTGGCCCTGGTCGTCGTCGCCGACCCGTTGGTGGGAGCCGTCGAGGCCTTGTCGGTAGAAGAACGGGACGAAGGCGTGCCGGGGCACGTTGACGAACGCCTCGCGCCACCTGTCGTCGGTCAGACTGCCGTCGGCGCCGAGCGCGTCGACCATGGCATGTCGCAAAGCCTCGGCGGTCGGGTCGGTGGTGCTGGTGGTCACTGGGTGCCCTTCTGGAGAAGGTTCGCAAGCGCGCGGGTGATCGCGTCGCGGGTGGTGTCGATCCACGCCCACTGGCCGCCAGGGTTTACGTCCACCAGCCAGTGGGTGCCGGCCTGATCGACGATCAGATCAACGGCGGCGTAGACGAGTCCGAGGCGATACAGCATGTCCAGGATGCCGGTGTGGACGTGCCCGGGGAGCTGAACGGGGGAGTAGGTGAGGTTCTTGGAGTCGGTGCGCCAGTCGAGCCGGCCAGGACCGTCAGGGGCGTCGATCCGGACTGGGAAGAGTTCACCGGCGACGCATGTCACGCGGATCTCGTACGCCTTGTCGGTGATCTCCTGCTCCCAGGACGCCGGAGATCGCGCGCTTGGCCTGCGACGCCGCGAACTCTCTGACGGACCTTGCCGATCACGTCGGGACCGAACGACAGCTCCGAGCTGCACTCGTCTGGTGGGACGCCGAGAAATACAAACGCGTCCACGTGCTCACCTACGCCGACCTTGGCGACAGCCTCGCTGCCCAGGCCCGGGCCGACGAGGCCGTTGCGACGTGGCGCCAAGCCATGGCGCTCATGGAGGGCATGTCTTCGGACCGCACCAGAAAGGCCATCTCCTCGATCAGGCCCAGCCTGGCGATCTACCGTAGACGCGGAGTGCCGGGGGCCGCCGAGCTGGAGCAGCGAGCCCGAGACGCCCTGATCTAGCACCATTCCCGCCGACGAAGGGACCGCCGTGGCCGAGCAGCAGATCGCCGACGCAGGTCAAGCTCTAAAGCCTGCTACCGACTCCATGACGCTGCTGGTCGCGGCGGTGATCGTGCACGACCGCGAGACGGGCCGGGTCGTCCTCCTCCAGCGCGGTCCCCGGGCCAAGTTCGCCCAGGGCATGTGGGACCTCCCCGTCGGCAAGAGCGAGCCAGGCGAGCCCATCACCGAAACCGCGGTCCGAGAGCTCAAGGAGGAGACCGGCCTGGTCGTCGACCCCGAAGCCCTCCAGCTGGCCCATGTCATCCACGGTGCACGGGGAGTTGAGGCGCCCAACGGCTTCCTGACGGTGGTCTTCGCTGCCCACAGCTGGTCAGGTGACCCGGTCAATGTCGAGCCGGAGAAGCACGCGCAAGTCGGTTGGATCTCCGTCGATGCCATCCCTGAGAACTTCGTGCCCACCACGGCGAGTGCGCTCACCCGCTACCTGGCAGGAGGCCCCGGCGTTTCACTTGGCGGCTGGTAGTACCCGAGGACCGATCGCTCGCCGGGGAGGGGGTGCCGATTCGGCACCCCCTCCTACTGCTCAGCTCAGCTCAGCTCAGCGGTGTGAGGTGAACTGCACCACCTGCTGGTAGGTGGGCCGGTTCTGCCAGGTGATCTTGGCGTCGGTGATCCCGCCCAGCGGCCGCTGGATGATGGTGTCGGCGCACCACTGGTCGCCGGCCGCGCAGGAGCTGTCGCCGGGGTAGACCTGGGCCGGGGTCTCGGCGGCGGCCTGCTCCAGCGAGTTGATCACCACGGTGCGGCAGGCCGCCAGGTTCCCGCCGCCGCAGAACGGTACGGCGAGCGGGCCGGCCACCGGCTCACCGAGAACGGACCGCAGGTCCTTGTCGACGTAGCTCCACCAGCCGTACTGGAAGGACGAACCCTTGTGCGGGATCGACTCGTTGGCGCTCACGCCGCCGCTGACCGGGCCGGTCTGCCCGCCCGAGGGCGACTCGTTGATCTGCAGCGCGCCGGTCAGCGCGTTGAACAGCGTGCTGCCCATGCCCGGTTGGAACTCCGCCTGGGCCAGCAGCGGCCACCAGGCGTCCATCACCTGGATGGCGTTCGCGTCGCGGTAGGTCTGGCTGCCCGCCGAGGTCTCGGTGCGCTTGGTCCCGTCCGCCTGCCAGTTCTGCAACTCCTGGACCAGGGTGGTGAGTTTGGGATCGGTCACCGGTGCGCTGCCGATCACCTGGAGCAGGTCGGGCAGCACGTCCTCGCCGCGCAGGTCGGTCAGCGCCGCGCTCTCCATCGCCTGGGTGAGTGAACTGCGGCTCACCTTACCGCCGTTGGCGAGCAGCGCCTTGACCCGGCTGTCCAGCAGGTTGGCCCGGTGCACCGATCCGTCGCCGAAGGCGGCCGAACCGTACGCGGGGGCCTGCTTGTTGTTCCAGGATACGTAGTAGTCCTGGTCGACGGACTGCGGATGCTGGGCCGGCGGGGTGTACTGGGCGGTGTTGGTCACCGGGTCGAAGCCGACCCACTCGTACGCGGGGTCGGCGACCACCGGCAGACCGGGGTCGACGTTCGGCGCCCGGACCGGGTTGCTGCCCGAGTTGTAGTACGCCGTGTGGCTGTCGTCCGCGTAGAACCAGTTGAAGGTGTAGTTGATGTTCTGCGCGGCCTGCTGAAAGCTCACCGGATCGCGCACCGCGCCCGGATCGTTGAACATCTGGAAGCCGATGATCGAGTCCGCCTCGTGTTTGTAGCTGGAGCGCAGCGAGGTGAAGGCGACCGGCTTGCCGCCGACCGTGCCGCGCGCCGTCACCAGACCGTAGTTCGACCGGTACATGGTCAGCGTGTAGGAGCCGGCGGGCGTCGAGTCGGCGGTGGTCGGGGACCAGGAGTCCTGGCGGTCGAGCTTGTCGAAGGGCAGGCACTGCCCGTGGTAGAGGTAGGACTGGGCGGCCAGGGTGACCGGCGAGCCGTCGGTGGTGCACAGCGGCACCGCGTAGGTGTCGGTGATGTCCTGGCCGGCCGAGGTGGCGCTCCAGGCGTAGTCCTGGCCGCGGCCGAGCTCGACGTAGAAGCTCAGCCCGGCGAACGCGGCGCCGCGGGCGCTGATCCCGGGGCCCTGCAACTCCTCCAGCATCAGCAGCTGCGGGGCGAAGTAGCCGGTCTGCGGCCCGAAGACGGCCACCGGGTGCCCGTCGTCGGTGTGCTGCCCGGAGACCACCAGGGCGTTGGACATCCCGTGCTTGGCGGTGATCAGGTTGCCGGGGAGCACCCCGGCCGCCTTGGTGGTGGGGCTGGTCGCCGAGCCGGTGGCGTTGTAGATCAGCTGCTCGGGGACGACCGAGCCCGGGTCCGGCATCGCCACGCCCTGCGGGTTCGCGGGCGGCAGCGCGTACGGGAAGGACTGCCCGTCGTGCACGGTGGAGACCGCCTCGGGGTCGTCGGCCTCCCGCAGCGAGCTCCAGAGCTGATCGCCCTGGACCTGCCCGTACTGCGCGTCGGCGGCCTCCTTGACCTGCGCGGACTGGAGTTCACCGCCGCCACCGGAGCCGAACAGCGCGCCGATCACCGAGGCCAGCGCGACCAGGTCGGTCAGCTTGAACGGCGCGATCGAGCCGGCGTTGGTGATCGCGTTGATCTGCCCGGTCAGGTCGTACTCGCCGGGGAAGGTCCGGCTGTTGTAGGCCTGGGTGATGTACTGGTTGATCCCGTCCAGGTACGCCTGCGCGTCGGCCAGCGCCTGCTGGCCGCGGGCGCCGCCGGTGCTCGCTATCGTGTTGATCTGCTGCTGCAGCTCGTCCTCGGTGTACGGGGCGACCTGCCAGAAGCTCTGCTCCAGCTGCCGGTTGGCGGCGGCGCCGCCCGCGAAGCTGGAGAGCTCGCCGCGCCCGACGTGTCGGAACAGGTCCATCACCCAGAGCCGGTCCTGGGCGGCCGCGTAGCCGGCGCCGTACTCGGTGCCGTAGCGGGTGGTGCCGGTGACGTGCGGGACGCCGGTGGCCTTGTCGCGCACGATCGTGACGTCCGGGCGCGGACTGATGCTGCTGGCCACCTGGTCGGCCGGCACGCCGAACGAGGCGTCGTTGAAGAAGTTGCCCAACTGGCTGTCGGTGAGCCCGGGGTAGGCCGCCGCGAGGTTGGTGTAGGGGGCGAGCTGGTTGTTGGTGTTGGCGGGGCTGGTGCCGAAGAGCTTGTTGCCGAGGATGTCGGCGAGAGTGGCGTTGCCGTTCTCGCCGGGCGGCAGGATGTCGTTGCACTGGCCGCCGCAGTAGTCGGCAGCGGCGGCGTGGGGGGTGGCGGCGACGGCGGTGCTGCTGGTGACGGCCGGCGCGGCGGCCAGCAGGACGAGCGCGAGGGCGGCGGCGGGCCAACTGCGGGCGGACCGCCGTCCCCGGGTGGGGGCGCGTCTGGGCAAAGCCTGCTCCTCACTCAGAAGGGTGGGGAGTTGACGGTAAGTTGGTTACTGGTCGGTTGGCTAGCGGTTGTGCGCGGATTTGTCATGATCCTTTGTCATGTCTTGATCGGACATGGGGGAGTCGACCGCCGGCGCGCGGTCGACCTGCGGGAAAGCGCTGGCCACCGTTCGCCTGTTCGACAGATCCCTTTGGCCCGAAGCTCGTCCGGCCAGGCAACAACCAAGGCATGCGTGTCGCCATCGTCACCGAGTCCTTCCCGCCCGAAGTCAACGGCGTTGCCCACAGCGTGCTGCGCACAGCCGAGCACCTGGTCCGGCGCGGCCACCAACCCCTGGTCATCACTCCCGCTCCGGCCCGCGGCGCGAGCTGCCCGGCGCACTCCTTCGGCCCGGACGCCACCGAGCTGCCCGTCGTCCGGATCCCCTCGATCCCGCTCCCCGGCTACCCGCAGGTCAGGCTCGCGCTGCCCAGCTCCCGGCTGCGCGCGGCGATCGCCGGCTTTCGGCCCGACCTGGTCCACCTGGCCAGCCCGTTCGTCCTCGGCGCCCGGGGCGCGGTCGAGGCCGCCCGGCTCGGTCTGCCCACCCTGGCCGTCTACCAGACCGACCTGGCCGGCTACGCCCAGGCCTACCGGGTCGGCGGCGGCCTCGGCGCCGGCGCCGCCTGGCACCGGATCCGCACGGTGCACGGCGCCGCCGCCCGCACCCTGGCCCCCTCCACCCCCGCCGCCCAGGACCTCACCGCCCACGGTGTGCCGCGGGTGCACCTGTGGCCGCGCGGCGTCGACTCGCTGCGCTTCCACCCCCGCCGCCGCGACGAGGCACTGCACCGCGCACTCGCCCCCGGCGGCGAGGTGCTGGTCGGCTACGTCGGACGGCTGGCGCCCGAGAAGCGGGTCGACCTGCTCGCCGGGGTCTGCTCGCTGCCGGGCGTACGGCTGGTGGTGATCGGCGACGGGCCGAGCGCCCCGGCGCTGAAGGCCGCGCTGCCCGGCGCGGTCTTCCTGGGCCGGCGCACCGGCGAGGAACTGGCGCGCTGCTACGCCACGTTCGACCTCTTCGTGCACACCGGACCGCTGGAGACCTTCTGCCAGACCATCCAGGAGGCGATGGCCAGCGGGGTGCCGGTGGTGGCCCCGGCGGCCGGCGGTCCGCTCGACCTGGTCGGCCACCGGCGCACCGGCCTGCTGATCGCCCCCCGGGACGCCCGGGCCGTCGCCGAGGCGGTCGCCGAGCTGGCTGCCGACCGGGCCCGCCGGGTGGCCTACGGACGCGCGGGACGGGCCGACGTCACCGCGCGGACCTGGGAGGCGGTGGGCGACCTGCTGCTGCGCCACTACGCGGAGGTGCTCGCCGAGCACCGCGGCGAACCACTGCCGGACGTGCCGGACGTGCCGGACCTGCCCGGCGTGCCCGATCTGCCCAGCCACCCCGATCTGCCCGGGATCCCGCACCTGCCCGACCTGCCCGACCTGCCGGATCTTCCGGACCTCCCCGACCTCCCCGCGATCCACGACTTCCCGTCCCCCGTAGAGGAGTTGCCGGCATGAGCGGCCCGCTGCGGATCGTCCGGCTGGCCAACTTCGTCACGCCCGTCTCCGGCGGCCTGCGTACCGCGCTGCGCCACCTCGGGGCGGGCTACCTCGCGGCGGGCCACCAGCCGGTCCTGATCGTCCCCGGCCCGGTGCACCGCGACGAGCAGACCGCGCAGGGCCGGGTGATCACGGTGCCCGGCCCGGTCCTGCCGGCCAGCGGCGGCTACCGGGTGCTCACCGACCGGCGCGCGGTGGCCGCGGTGCTGGCCGGGCTGGCCCCCGACCGTCTGGAGGTCTCCGACCGCACCACCCTGCGCTGGACCGGTGGTTGGGCACGCGAGCACGGCGTGCGGGCGGTCATGGTCTCGCACGAGAACGCCACCGGCCTGCTGCGCACCCGCGGACTGCCGCAGCCGGTCGCCGAGTTGCTCGCCGACCGGCTCAACTCCCGTACCGCGCAGGCGTACGACTCGGTGGTCTGCACGACGGCCTGGGCCGCCGCGGAGTTCCGCCGGATCGGCGCGCGCAACCTGCTGGAGGCGCCGCTCGGGGTGGATCTCGACCGGCTGCACCCCGGCCTGCGCGACCCGGCGGTCCGGGCCCGGTACGCCGCCCCCGGGCAGCCGCTGCTGGTGCTCTGCTCGCGGCTCTCCGCCGAGAAGCGGCCCGGGCGCGCCCTGGACGCGCTTGCTGAGCTGATCGGCCGCGCGGTGCCCGCCACCCTGGTGGTGGCGGGCGCCGGCCCGCTGCGCGAGCGCCTCCAGGAGCGCGCCCGGCGCTCCGGCCTGCCCGTCCACTTCCTCGGCCATGTCGCCGAACGGGCCGAGCTGGCAGCACTGTTGGCCTCCGCCGACGTGGTGCTCGCACCCGGTCCGGTGGAGACCTTCGGGCTGGCCGCGCTGGAGGCGCTGGCCTGCGGTACGCCGGTCGCGGTGAGCCGCTCGTCCGCCCTGCCGGCCGTCGTCGGCCCGGCGGGGGTCGCGGCGGCGGACACCGGGGCGGGCTTCGCGGACGCCGTCGCCGCGCTGCTCGCCCGTCCCGAGCGGGCCCGCCGGGCGGCCGCCCGCAGCCGGGCGCGGGACTTCGGCTGGCAGGCCTCGGTCGCGGCGTTCCTGGGCGTGCACGAGGCCCCGGCCCAGCCGGTGCTGGGGCGGGCCCGATGACCGCCCCCGCCCGTCCGGCGCCGTCCGCCTCCGCTCCCGCTGCTCCCATCCCCGCTCGTCCGGCGCCGTCCGTCCCCGCTCCCGTCCCCGCCACCCGGATCACCGACTTCGTCGCCCTCGGCGACTCGCTCACCGAGGGCGTCGGCGCCCCGGTACCGGACGGCTGGCGGGGCTGGGCCGCGCTGCTCGCCCCGTCGCTGGCCGCCCGCCCCTCGGCCGTCCGCTTCCACAACCTGGCCACCAGCGGCGCCCGCGCCGCCGACCTGCCGGACGGCCAACTCGGCCGCGCCCTGGCCCTGCACCCCCAGCTGGCCGCCGTCCTGGTGGGCGGCAACGACACCCTGCGCGCCGACTTCGACCTGCGGCGCACCGCGGCCGCGCTGGACCGGGTGCTCGGCGAACTGGGCTCCGGCGGAGCGGTGCTGCTCACCGCCTGCCTGCCCGACCCGGGCGTCCTGCTCGGCCTGCCCGCCCCACTGGCCCGCCCGCTGGCCCGCCGGATGGCGGCCGTCAACACCGTGGTGCACGAGCTGTCCAAGCGCCACCGGGCGGTCCATCTGCACCTCGCCCGGCTGCCCTGGCTGGCGGACCGCGCCCTGCTCAGCGCCGACCGCCTGCACCCCAGCCCGGCCGGCCACCTGCTGATCGCCCGGCACTTCCACGCCCTGCTCGCCGAGGCCGGCCACCCGCTGGGCCCGCCGCCCACGGCCGTCCTGGCACCCCCGCCGCCCAGCCGCGCCGCCGACCTCTGGTGGCTGGCCACCCGCGGCACCGCGTGGCTGGCCCGGCGCAGCGTCGACCTGCTCCCCGGCCTGCTCGCACTGGCCGCCGTCGAGACCGCCCACCGCCTGCGAGGCACCGCCGCCGACCTGGACGCCGCCTCCCGCGCGGCGACCGAGCAGGCGCTGGCGGCACTGTTGACCTCACATTGACCTCAAGGGCACTTGAAGAGTGAGGATGGTCAGGTCGTCGCAACCTGACCGAGGAGTCCTCGTGCGTGCAGTGTGGTTGAAGGAGTTCGGCGCCCAGCAGGTGCTGGTCGCGGGGGACGCCGACGAGCCGGTGCCCGGGCCTGGGCAGGTGCTGGTCGAGGTCGCCTACGCCAACGTCACCTTCGTGGAGACCCAGTTCCGGGCCACCGGCGCCGGTCCGTTCCGCGCCGAGCCGAGCCGCCGATGATCCCGGGCAACGGCGTCGGCGGCGCGATCGGCCGGGAGGCCTTCGAACTCCTCGGCCCGGGCGGCCGGATGGTGAGCTACGGCCTGTCCAGCGGCGCGTGGGCGGCGATCCCCGAGGAGCTGGCCGCAGCCCGCGAGGTCCGCCTCGCCCGGGCCCTGATCACCCCCGACCTGGTGCGCGCCGGCACCGCGTGGGCCCTCGCCGAGGCCGCCGCCGGCCGGCTGCGTCCGGTGATCGGCCAGCGGTTCCCACTGGAGCGGGCCGCCGACGCGCACGCCGCGATGGAGTCCAGGGCCGCGATCGGCAAGACCCTGCTGGAGACGGCCGCCGCTGCCCGGGCATGATGGAGATCATGCGGCTGCATCCGATCACCTGGCCCCGACTGACGGACGAACTCGCCAACCGCATCGAGCGGATCGAGCCGGCCGACGGCAGCGCCTGGCCACGGGTAGCCCTGGACGGCGCCCCCGCCGCCCAACCCGAGCGGCTGGCAGCCGAGTTGGCCGAGGAGCTGCGGCTGCGCGGCCGGGCCGTCCAACGCGTACGCAGCACCGGCTTCCTGCGCCCCGCCTCACTGCGCCTGGAGTACGGGCACCAGGACGCCGACGCCTACTACAGCCTCTGGCTGGACGCCGACGCGCTCTTCCGCGAGGTCTTCACGCCGCTGGACCCGGGCGGCACCGGCCGCATCCTGCCCGACCTCCGCGACCCCGCCACCGACCGCGCCACCCGCAGCCCGTACGTCCAACTCGCGCCGGGGACCGTCCTGTTGCTGGACGGCCCGCTGCTCCAGGGCCGCTGGTTCCCGTTCGACCTGACCGTCCACCTGCGGATGTCCCCGGCCGCGCTACGCCGCCGCACCCCACCCGCCGACCACTGGACCCTCCCCGCCTTCGCCCGTTACGAAGCCGAGGTCACCCCCGCTGAATCCGCCGACATCCTGATCCAGACAGACGACCCCAACCGCCCAGCCGCCAACCTCACCTAGCTGCAATGCCGTGTAGACAGGGCGTGGGGCCTGTGGGTCAAGGGTCTGGCGCGGTCAGGATGTCGGGTCGCCCCGAGGCAGTGCATGACCTCCCCGCTTTCCGGGCACGGCAGTGTGAAGGTCGCGATCTACGGCTACGCGGGTGGTCACAGCCGACCGGCGCGTACGGCCCGCACCCGCCTACGGTGGCGGCGCCATGACCTTCCGTCATGATCTGACGATCTCGCAGGAGCCAGGACCCCCAGGATCGTTCAGTCGGGCATCCCGATGATCGTTGACACTGATGTGCTGCTACGGTCTCACCGCATCAAGAGTTCTGCCCAATCAAAGGAACACGCACATGCTCAACGGTCTTCCTGAAATCCCGGTCGTGCGCGTCGCCGTTCTGGCAGCGATCAGCGCCGGACTGATAGTCGTGCCGGCGGCGGCGACCGCTTCGGCCGGTCCGACGACGACCGAAGCCCGAGGCTGCCCGATCGCCGCCGCGGCGACGCCCGAGCACCTCCATGGCGTGGAGCTCTTCCGGCCGGCCGGGTGCTTCTGACCTTCCGGCGAGGGGTGGTGTGACGATCGGATCCACCTGACGGCCCCGGCCCGGCGGTCCCGGTCCCAAGGAGACAGCTCATGCACACCACCCTGACCGAGCAGCGCCTGATCGGCCTGGCCCGGACGCTGACCCGCCTGCGTGCGGACAGCCCGTTCTACCGGCAGCTGATACCCGCCGGGGACATCGGGCCCGCCAACGCCCCCACCCTGCTGCGACAGCTGCCCTGGCTCGACCCGGCCGGTTGGGCCGCGGTCCGCGAGCAGCTGCGCACCTCGACGTTCGACGGGATCACCACCGGGTTCACGAACGGCACCTCCGGTGTCCCCAAGGCTTTCTACTCGACCGAGGCCGAGCGCGCGGCCCTGAGGGCCGGCCGGGTCGCCGACGGTCGGCGACGGCTGCAGCTGGTCGGCTTCAACCACGGGGCCGTGGTGGGACTGGACCTCGCCGGGGAAGGGGACTTCGTCCCGCTGCTGTCGATGCGCTACTTCGACCTGGCGGCCGACCTCATCGTGAACGGTTCGGCCGACGGGAGCCGCGTTCGTGTCCTGGCGGGCACGGCGCGGCAGATCAAGGACCTGACGCTGCATATGCAGCAGCGTTTCGGCGACCTCGCCGGGTTCGGCCTCGAAACGCTGGAGGTCGGACGTGAATTCCTTTCCCCGGGTTGGGAGTTCCGGCTGCGGGAGTGGTGGGGCGCGGAGATCGACACGGTCTACGGCTTCTCCGAACTGCGGATGTGCAACGCGCTCAAGTGCCGGGTCTGCGCGCACCACCACTTCCCCCCTTCCTGCGTCGCGGAGGTCGTCGATCCGGCCGATCCCGACCGCTACGTTCCGCTGGGCGGACGCGGCAGCCTGCTGGTGACGGCGCTCCACCCCTACGTCGAGTTCGAGCCCCGCATCCGGTACCGGCCCGGCGACCTCGTCGAACTCGCCGCGCAGCCCTGCCCGAAGTGGGGGGAGCCGGGGTTCCGCCCGTTGGGGCGGGAGGAGCACTGCCTGGCGGTCGGCGAGCGCGGGGTGTTCGTCACCACCGCCGACTGTGTGGCCGCCCTCGCCGACCTGCCGCAGGTCGCGGTCAGTCCCCGCCATCTGTACCCCGATGCCGACCAACGGCACTACGAGGCCGGCAGCCCTCGTTTCAAGCTCGTGGACGACGCCGCGGGGCCCGCCGTCCACGTGGAACTCCGTTTCGACCCGCGGGTCTGGCCGCAGGAGGCGCGGGCCGTCGCCGACCTGGCCCGGGCGTCCCTGCCGGCAGAGCTTCAGGTGGTCCTGCACGGTCCTGGAACGCTCGACGACGTGACCCTCGTCTAGACCCAATGCCGTGTAGACGGGGCGTGGGGCCTGTGGGTCAAGTCGCCTGAAACGGACGTCACCACGCACTGAGTTCGTCCACCTCCACTCGCACGGTCCGCACCTCCGTCAGATACTCGGGGGTGCTCATCAACCGTGCGGCGTCGGCTCGCAGGTCAGCTTGGCGCTGCTCGCGGGCGGCGAGTGCAAGCGCGTACCGGATGGCCAGATTTGCGGCATCCTCGCTTGTTGGGCGAAATGTCATCGGATCTGCTACACGGACAGTATTCGCGAGAGTGTGACCGGCGGACCGGCGGACCGGCGGACCGGCGGAGCGCACCGGGAGCGCAAAGTCGATCAGTCCGACTTTGGGTGAGGGTGGGGCTAAGGGCGGAGCGCGCTGCTCTGCGGCCCTTGACGGTTGATCACCCGAACGGAGCGAGTCGTCCGTTGACAGCGCGGCTGCGACGATCCGCCCGAAGGCGCCGGCGTATGTCTTGACGCCGTCGACATCCTCAACGCACGACGATCCGAGCAGGTTCTCCAAGAGTGCGGCGCCTACTGCCAGTTGGACGGTGTGACCTGCGACCGACCTGACGGGCTCACCGTCGACCTCGGCGACGGCCGGTGGTTCAACCTCCGGCCGTCCAACACCGAACCGCTGCTACGGCTGGGAGCGCCGACGTCCTGGTCCCGCGCCTACGACCCCGAGCACCCAGCCGCTAACCTCAACTGATCACCTCACCTGGCCCAGCAGCGCCAGCAGTTGGGCCCGTTGCCCCGGTGCCGCCGCGAGGAAGCCGTCCGCCGCCGGGGTCCACGGGGCGCCGGCCGTGTCGGTGACGGAGGCGCCCGCTTCGGTGGCGATCAGGGCGCCGGGGAGGAGGTTGACGGGGTCGGGGCCGTACTCCCAGAAGGCGTCCAGGTGGCCGGAGCCGACCTGGGCGACCTGCAGGGCGGTCGGGCCGAGGTTGCGGACGGCAAGGACGGCGGGCAGGACCAGGGGGAGCGAACGGCCGGCGCGGCGCAGCGCCTCGGGGTGGGAAGCCGCCGTCGGGGGCTGGCTGGTGCCGACCACGGCGGCCGCCAACTCCCGTGCGGAGGGCCGGATCGGGCGTCCGTTCAGCTCTGCGCCGGCGCCTCGCAGGGCGGTGTAGGTCTGGCCCAGCAGCGGTGCGTGCACCACCGACAGCACGGCCTCGCCGTCCCGCAGCAGGGTCGCGGTGACCGCCCACTGCGGCAGGCCCAGCAGGTACTGCACCGCGCCGTCGGTGGCGTCGCACATCCACCACTCGCCGCCGGCCGGCACCGCGCTCTCCAGCTCGTCCTCGAGCTCGTCGTCCAGCCACCCGGCCGTCGGCCGCAGCGCGCCCAGCCGCTCGCGAAGGAGCGCCGAGGCCGGCCCGTCCACCGCCGCGAACGCCGCGAAGGCGGCCTCCCGCGTGGTGGCCGCGATCGGTGCGTCGCCCTGCTGTTCGGCCAGCCGGGCGCCGACCTCGCGCACCGCCGCCTCGACCTGTTCCCGCAGCTTCCGCATGGTTCCGTCCTCTCTCCGTCGGGACACCAGGAGTACCGTCGGTGCGGCAGAAGACGACGTCGAAGGCCGCCGCTGTGGCGGAGATCGGACAGGCATGCGCACCGAAACGGCGGATCCGGCCACCCTGCTCGACCAGCTGGACCGCCGGCTGGTCTGCGCCCTGCAACTCGACGGTCGCGCCGAGCCGGGCCGGATCGCCGAGGTGCTCGGTGTCTCGGTGCGCACCGTCACCCGCCGGCTGAGTCGGCTGCGCGAGACGGGGGTGCTGCGGGTGGTGCTGATGAACGGGGTCGCGGACGAGACGGTGGGCGCGCTGCTGCTCCGGGTCCGGGTGCTGCGCGGCCGGGTGGAGGCCATCGCGGACGCCCTCGCGGCCCGCCCGGACATCCCGTTCGTCGACATCATGCTCGGCGGCGAGGAGGTCAGCGCCGTCGCGCTCACCGACCGCGCCGGCCGCGACCGCCTGCTGCACAGCCAGCTGCCCGGCACCGCCGCGGTCACCGAGACCACCGTGCACGCGGTGCTGCACGTCTTCGCGGACGCCGGTCACTGGCAGGCCGGTTGGCTCACCCCGGACGAGGTCGCCGCGCTCACTCCCGAACCACCAGTGGCCGACGGCCAGCCCGTCCAGCCCGTCCAGCCCGACGAACTCGACCGCCTGCTGCTGCGCCGCCTGGCCGACGACGCCCGGCTCTCCGCCGCCGCGCTGGCAGCCGCCGTCGCCGCGCCCGAGTCGACCGTCCGGCGCCGCCTGCACCGGCTGGCCGCGGCGGGGCTGCTGCGCACGCACGCCACCATCGACCCGCGGTTGCTGGGCATGGCGGTCGACGCCAACCTGTGGTTGGAGGTGCCCCCGGCCCGGCTCGCCGAGGCCGGGCGCGCGCTGGCCGCCCACCCGCAGGTGCACGGTGTGCTGGCCACCAGCGGCCCGGCCAACCTGATGGCCACGCTCTTCTGCGCCGACTACGGCCAGCTCTACCGCTTCAGCACCGAGGTGCTCGGCCCGCTGGGAGTGCAGCGGGTGGAGACCGCGATCGTCGGCCGCGCGGTCAAGCGGGCCGGCGTCCGGCTCACCCTCCCGAAGGCGTAATCAAGGCGTATTCCGGGCCTGGTTCATGTCGTGGAGGTGGCCCGCGGCCAGATCCTGGAGCTCAGCGCGGCGGTCAGGCCGGTGTATCCGGCGCCGAGGATCACTGTCTCGTTCATCGTCGTCTCTCCCTGTCCAACCTTCGTTGACAGGCCCAAGACGTATCCGGCCCCCGCCGGTGTGACATCCGGCGATGGTGACCGCCGACACACCACTCGCCGACCGGCCTCAGACGTGGGTGGTCGACCCCGGCCGGATCACCATCATCACCGTCACCGCGGCCCAGAGCAGCGAGAAGACGCCGGTGCTCATGGTGAGCAGCTTCAGCCCGCCGAGCGCCGACGCGCTGTCCGCGCCCTCCTCGCCCGCCAGCGCGGCGACCACGGCCTCCTGCCGGGGCAGCACCAGGATCAGCAGCACCAGAGCGGCCAGCGCGGTGAGCGCGATCGAGACGATCAGCCAGGCCTGGCCCATGATCCCCATCACCTGCGCCAGGCCCACGCCCAGCACCGGGACGGCGATCCCGAGCAGGGCGTACACCTGGGTGATCCGGTGCAGCAGCCGCACCGACGCGACCGCTTCGGCCCCGCCGTCCGCGAGTGCGGCCTCGGCCTTGCGCGGGAACATGCTCGCGGCGACCGTCACCGGTCCGATGGCCAGGATGGCGACCAGGACGTGCAGGCTCAGCAGAAACTTGGCCATGAGGAGCAACAGCCTTCTCGGGGGGTGAGGGGGAGGGGGGAGTTCGCGGGAGATCACGGGGCGGGAATCACCCGTCAGGCACGCTAACACTCGGCTGTTCGGCCCCGACCGCTGGCCCTGGCGACGGGCGCGGCAGGCGTGTTGCTGCTCGGCGGCGCGGCCGCCCTGCTGCTCAGCCGCCGCCGCCACCACTAACAGAGCCCCACTAACAGAGCCCCCGCTCACAGGGTCCCGGCCCGGTGGCCTCAGGTCACCGGGCCGCGCTGTGCGAAGCGCTCGGCCTGCCACTCGCCGCTCGCCAGCACCTCGCGCAGCGCCTGCGCGGCGTCCCAGACGTCGGTGTAGGAGAGGTAGAGCGGGGTGAAGCCGAAGCGCATCAGGTCCGGCGAGCGGAAGTCGCCGATCACGCCGCGCTCGATCAGCGCCTGCACCACCGCGAAGCCGTCCTCATGGCGGATCGCCACCTGGCTTCCCCGCCGATCACCCTGACGAGGCGTCACCATATCCAGCTCGCCCAGCTGTTGGATGAAGAGCTCGGACATCAGCAGGCTCTTGGCGCGGACCGCGTGCAGGTCCACCTGCTCCCAGATCTCCAGCGAGGCCCGCAGCCCGGCCAGTGCCAGCAGCGAGGGGAAGCTGGTGAGGAACTGCCCGATGCCCTGGGCGGGTTGGTAGCCGCTCTGGAAGGCGAACGGCGCGGCGTGCCCGAACCAGCCGGTCAACGGCTGGTCGGCGGCGGCGTGGTGGCGCGGCGCGGCATAGAGGAAGGCCGGCGCGCACGGGCCGCCGTTCAGGTACTTGTAGGTGCAGCCGACCGCGAAGTCCACGTCGCAGGCGGTGAGTTCGATCGGCAGCGCGCCCACCGAGTGGCAGACGTCCCAGATCATCAGGGCGCCGGCCCGGTGCACCCGCTCGGTGATCTCCGCCATGTCGAGCAGCACGCCGGTGCGGTAGTCGACATGCGACAGGACGACCGCCGCGACGCTGTCGTCCAGGTGCGCGTCCAGGTCGTCCACCGAGGGCAGCAGCACGCTGCGCCCGCCCTCGAAGAGCCCGGTGACGCCCTCCGCGATGTAGAGGTCGGTGGGGAACGAGGCCTCCTCGCCGAGCACCGTGCGCCGGCCCGGGCGCAGCCGCAGTGCGGCGGTGAGCACCTTGAACAGGTTGACCGAGGTGGTGTCGCAGACCACCACCTCGCCGGGACCGGCGCCGACCAGCGGCGCGATCCGGTCGCCCAGGGTGTGCGGCAACTCGGTCCAGCCGGCCGCGTTCCAGCTGCGGATCAGGCCCTGGCCCCACTCGTCCTCGACGGTGCGCCGGACGATCTCGGGAGTGCGCGCGGGCAGCGCGCCGAGCGAGTTGCCGTCCAGGTAGATCTCGCCCTCGGGGAGCGTGAACTCCTTGCGGAAGGCCGCCAGTGGGTCCACGGCGTCCAGGGCCGCACACTGCTCGCGGGTGGTGGGTATGTTCACCTGATCCTCCAAAGGGTGCCCCGGTCATCAGGTCGGGGAGGAGTTTGGCCCCCTTCAGGGGTGGCCCAGTGGGGTGGGACAGCCCGAGAACTGGGGTTCGCTGAGATCGGTCCAGCAGTTTTACACGAGCCGTCAGCTGACGTAACGTCAGTGCAGTGAGAGTGGCGTACAAGTGTCGGGCATACCCGACCACCGAGCAGGCGGCAGTGTTCAGCCGCACGTTCGGCTGCGTGCGCCTGGTGTGGAACAAGACCCTCGCCGAGCGGCACACCCGCTACCACGGCGAGGGGAAGTCCACCTCCTACAAGGACACCGACGCGGCGCTGACCGGGTGGAAGAAGACCGAGGACCTGGCGTTCCTGTCGGAGGTGTCGTCGGTGCCGTTGCAGCAGACGCTCAGACACCAGCACACCGCGTTCGCTAACTTCTTCGCTGGTCGGGCGAAGTACCCCCGGTACAAGTCCCGCAACGGAAGACAGTCCGCGCACTACACGCGCTCGGCGTTCTCCTTGCGCGAGGGCAGACTGAAGCTCGCGAAGACCGCGACTCCGCTGGAGCTCGTGTGGTCGTGGGCCGATGCGGACCTGGCCGAGCTGAACCCGACGATGGTGGTGGTCTCGCGGGAGCCGGACGGCCGCTGGTACGTGACCTTCGCCATCGACACCGACGACCCCGAACCCCTGTCGGCCACCGGCGCGGAGGTCGGGATCGACCTCGGGGTGAAGGACTTCGCCGTGACCAGCGACGGCGAGAGGATCGCCAACCCCAAGCACCTGCAGTCCAAGGCCAAGCAGCTCGCCCGCTACCAGCGGCGCATGGCGCGCTGCGAGCGGGGCAGCATGAACCGGCGCAAGGCCAAGGCGAAGATCGCCCGCGCCTACCGCAAGGCGGGCAACGCCCGCCGGGACTTCCTCCACCGCGTCAGCACGAACATCGTCCGCGACCATGACCTGATCGCCATCGAAGACCTCAACGTCAAGGGCATGATGGCGTCCGCGTCCGGCACCATCGAGAAGCCGGGCCGCAACGTCGCGCAAAAGCGCGGCCTGAACCGGTCCGTCGCCGACACCGGCATGGGCGAGTTCTGCTCGATGCTGGAGTACAAGGCCGCCAAGTGGGGCCGCACACTCGTGGTGATCAACCGCTGGCACCCCAGCTCCAAGACCTGCTCCCACTGCGGACACCTCCTCAAGGAGCTGTCCCTGAGCACCCGGCACTGGACGTGCCCCACCTGCCGCACCCGGCACGACCGGGACGTGAACGCGGCGAAGAACATCCTTGCGGCTGGTCGAGCCGCAGCCAGGGGAAACCCCGGCGATGCCTGCGGAGGTGACGTAAACCACTCAGGGTCCTCCCTGGTGTTGTCGCCGATGAAACAGGAACACCCACGCCGTGAGGCGTCGCCGCGCAAGCGGCGCTCAACCCAAGGTTGAGGGGAATCCTCCTCGCTTACGAGGGGGAGAAGTCAAAATGCTCCTCGCACGGACCACAGTTCGGGAAAGATGTCCTGGTCGGCGGCGGCCTTCAGCCAACTCAGGCCGCTGGAACCGCCGGTGCCGGGCTTGGCGCCCATCGAGCGCTTCACCGAGGCGTAGTGGCGCTGGCGCCAGCGGCTGACGCGCTCGGCGGTGTCCAGCAGCACCTCGGCCAGCGCCGCCAGGTCGGCCAGCGCGGGATCGGTGTAGACCGCCCGCCAGGCCTCCTCGACGGCCGGGTCCGCCCGGTAGCGCGCGGTGCTCGGCGTGCCGTCCACCGCCAGACCGCGCCGGGCCAGCAGCATCAGCACGTCGTCGTACAGGCTCGCGCCGCGCAGCGCGGCGGCCAGCTCCTGGTGGGTGGCGGCGCTGCCCTGGTACATCTCCAGCAGCCGCTCGGCCTTGTTGCCCAGCAGGAACTCCAGCTGCAGGAAGGCTGAGGACTGGAAGCCGGAGGCCTCGCCGAGCACCGGCCGGAAGGCGCTGAACTCCACCGGGGTGAGCGTGGCCAGCAGGTCCCAGGAGTTGTTCAGCACGTCCTGGACGTGCGTGCCGCGCCGCAGCGCGGCCAGCGCGGCGGTCAGGTCGTCCTCGCGCAGGGCGTGCTGGGCACGGGTCCACTCGTGCCGCAGCAGGTCGAAGAGCAGCTCCATCACCTGGGTGGTGATGATGAACGACAGCTCGGCGTCGACCTTGCTGCGCGGCTGCTGCAGGGTGTGCAGGACGTCGAGCCGGGCGTAGCGCTCGTACGGCGTGGCGCCGGTGTCCTCGGGGCCGGGGCCGGAGCCGGGGCCCTCCAGGTCGAACGCCAGCTTGGGTGTGCTGACGGTGTGCTGACCCATGGCCTTGTTCCTCCTGGTGGCTGATGCGGACTATTGTGCGGCGGGTCGTCCTTCCTGCTGAAGGGGCGGCGGCCACCCGATCAGAGGCATCGCCTTCCATTCAAAAGGTCTTTCCCCGATCCGGCCTGCCATGCGATTACCGTGCGACCAGAACCAGAACCAGAACCAGAACCACCCTGAACCACCGGAGCAGCCATGGACGCCGTCGACCGCCGCCTGCTGGCCGAGCTCCAGCAGGACGCCCG
Source organism: Kitasatospora sp. MAP12-44 (assembly GCF_029892095.1). Classification (NCBI taxonomy): domain Bacteria; kingdom Bacillati; phylum Actinomycetota; class Actinomycetes; order Kitasatosporales; family Streptomycetaceae; genus Kitasatospora; species Kitasatospora sp. MAP12-44. Next base: position 2,678,416 of record NZ_JARZAE010000004.1, on the reverse strand, counting down.
GCTCTCCTACAACGAGCTGTCCCGCCGGGTCAGCCTCTCGCCGCCCGCCGTCGCCGAGCGCGTGCGCCGACTGGAGGCGGACGGCGTGATCAGCGGCTACCACGCCCATGTCGACCTGGCCCGCAGCGGCCTGCCGGTCACCGCCCTGGTGCAGATCCAGTGCTACGGCCCGCGCTGCGTGCTGCGCGACCCCGCCGTGGCCCAGTGGCCCGAGGTGCTCCAGCTGCACCGGGTCACCGGCGGCGCCTGCTGCGCGCTGCTGGTCGCGGTGCCGACGATGGCCGACTTCGAGGCCCTGATCGACCGGCTGGCCGGCTACGGCCAGCCCGCCAGCTCGATGATCCTCTCCAGCCCGGTGCCCTGGCGCCCGGTGACGCCGCCCTGACCATCGGCCCTGACCAGCGGCTCAGTGCGTGTAGCCGCCGGGGACCGGGACGCCGAGGCCGGCCAGGCCGTTCAGGAAGAGCTCCACGCCGACCGCCGCCAGCAGCAGGCCGAGCAGCCGCGACAGCACCTCCAACGAGGTCTGATGGGTCCGGCGCAGCAGCGGGGCGAGCACCAGCACGCAGAGCGCGTTGATCACCACCACCGCGAGGTAGGCGCTGGCGATCGTGGTGCGCCAGCCCCAGGTGTCCTTGGCGAGCGACTCCACCAGCACCGCCGTCATCGCCAGCGGGCTGGCCACGTACGGCAGCAGCAGCTCGCGCACGCCCTCCGCCAGCGGGCTGGACAGCCGGTCGGTGTCGTCCTCGCCGCTCCCGCCCAGGTGCAGGCCCAGCACCAGGGCGATGGCGTAGATGGAGAAGATCACACCGCCGGCCAGCTGCAGCGCCTCGTCGCTGACGTGGAAGAACGAGGTCACCGCGTCGGCGCTGAAGGCCATCATCGTGCCGACCAGCGCCGCCAGCAGTGAGCTGATCACGGTCAGCCGGCGCATCGCGTTGAGGCTGCGGTCCCGGCTGAGCTGGGCGTAGGCCAGCAGCACCTTCGGCGGACCGACCACGGCGAAGAAGGTGACGAACGCGCTGCTCAGGTTGAAGACGGACATCCCCTCAGCATGGGCGAGCCCCCCGGTCGCGCCCCGCTCGCCCGCTCGGCTCGCCCGCCGTTGTCCCTCGGATGTCCCTCGGATGGCCTGCCCCGGTCGAGGACCGGGGAGCGGTCGGCTGGGATGGAGGCGCACGGGGGTCAGGAGAGAAGAGGACATCATGGGCTGCGTCAACCGCAAGGACCTGGGACTGCTCGCCCTGCGCGCCGCCGTCGGCGGGGTGCTCTTCGCGCACGGCACGCAGAAGCTCTTCGGCTGGTTCGGCGGCGGTGGTCTGGAGGGCACCGCGCAGGCCATGGAGAAGATGGGGTTCAAGCCCGGGGGGCAGAGCGCGCTGGCGGCCGGCCTCGGCGAGGCGGGCGGCGGCGCGCTGCTGATCGCCGGCCTGGCGACCCCCGCCGCCGGCGCGATCGTGGCCGGCACGATGGCCGGCGCGATCGCGGTGCACTTCCCGCACGGCTTCTTCGTCACCAAGGGCGGCTACGAGTACCCGGCGGTGCTCGGCGCCTGCGGGCTGGCGCTCGGCCTGGCCGGCGCCGGCTGCTACTCGCTGGACGCGGTCACCGGCTACCGGCTCGACCGGCCCTGGCTCGACCTGGCCGCCTTCGCCCTCAGCGCGGGCGGCGCCGTCCAGGTGGTGTGCAAGCGCCAGCAGGCCGTCAAGGAGGCGGCGAGGCAGGCGGCGGCGGCCTCGATGACCGACGAGCCCGAGTGACGAGAATCCGCGGGACCGACCGGTCTGAGTGACCGGTAGATGAATTCCCGGAATTCCGGCCCCTGACCAACGAGCGTCTACAGATCTGTAGTACGTTCTCGCTGGCAGGGGCCTGAGGTTTGCGTCGACACACCTCGGTACGCTGTGACCTTCCGTCGAGACCCGTACCGCAGAGCTGAAGGTGTGCGATGTCCCTGACCTACCCGGAATCCATCGGCGTGGGACTGCTGCAAGGTGTCACCGAGCTCTTCCCGGTCTCCAGCCTGGGGCACAGCATCCTGATACCCGCCCTGATAGGCGGCGGGGTCCACCACGACCTCGACATGACGGTCCCCAACTCCCCGTACCTCGCCGTGCTGGTGGGCCTGCACCTGGCGACCGCGCTGGCGCTGGTGGTCTTCTTCCGCAAGGACTGGGTCCGGGTGGTCAACGGGCTCTACACCTCCATACGCGAGCGCCGGATCGAGACGGTCAACCAGAAGCTCGCCTGGCTGCTGATCGTCGGCACCATCCCGGTCGGCATCGCCGGCCTGGTCGCTGAGAAGGCCCTGACGGCCGCGCTCGGCAAGCCGCTTCCGGCCGCGATCTTCCTGGCCCTCAACGGCTTCGTGTTGCTGGGCGCCGACCGACTGCGCCGCGGCGGCGGCGGGCGCCGGCGGGCCGGCCAGCACGTTGAGCACACCCCGGGCCTGGACCCGGCCATCGAGTCCGACCAGCGGCTCGCGCAGCTGAGCCTGCGCCAGGGCATGTGGATCGGGTCCGCGCAGATCCTGGCCCTGCTCCCGGGCATCAGCCGCTCCGGCGTCACCATGAGCACCGGCATCCTGCGCGGGCTCAACCACGAGGACGCCGCGCGCTTCTCGTTCCTGCTGGCCACGCCCGTCATCCTGGCTGCCTCGGTGCTCAAGGCGCCCGAGCTGCTCAAGCCCGAGAACGCCGGCATCCGCGGCCCGCTGGCCGCCGGCTGCCTGGCGGCCTTCGTCGCCGGCTATGTGTCGGTGCGCTTCCTCACCAAGTACTTCGAGACCCGCAGCCTGACGCCGTTCGCGATCTACTGCATGGTCATGGGCATCGGCAGCGCGGTCTACCTCAGCATGTAGTGCGTAGTGCGTACCTCGGATGCCCGGCCGGGCTGGCGGCGCCCCCGCACCTGACGAAGGGTGAGGGGGATCTCCGCCGCATCCCAGGGAAGAGGCCGCTCATGGTCCGCCAGTCGCCCCGCGCCGCTCACCGCCGCGCCGCTCGCCGTCCCCGTACCTCCGCCGCACTGCTGGCCGGGGTGACGCTGCTGGGGGCGGCGGGCGCGGCCGGTTGCTCCTCCAGCGCCAGCAGCACGGCGTCCTCGGCAGCGTCCTCGGCCGGTGCCGTGGCCCAGTCGCTGGCCTCCGCCGCGCAGTCCGCCGCCCAGTCGCTGGCCTCGCAGGCCGCCTCCGCCGGGGCCTCAGCGGCGAGCGGGCTCAGCTCCGAGGCGGCCGCGGCGGCGGCCTCCGCGCAGGCGGCCGCCTCCTCGGCGGTGGCGGGCATCCAGGGCGGCTTCGACGCCTCCGGCGACGTCACCCTCGGCTCGGTGCTCACCGCCTCCGACGGCCGCAGCGAGGTCCCGGTGGCCGTCACCAACCACCAGACCGACTCCAACCGCTACACGGTCGAGATCACCTTCAAGGACTCCTCCGACTCCGTGGTCGACGCCGTGGTGGTCAACATCCCCACCCTCGCCGCCGGCCAGACCGCCCACGCCACCGCCCGCAGCAACCGCTCCCTCACCGGTCCGGTGACCGCCTCGGTGGACGTCGCCCTGCGGTACTGAGCCGGTCGGTCCAAGCAGGCCGGTCGGTCCAAGCAGGCGGGTCGGTCCAAGCACGGCTCAGGACTTGCGGGCCAGCGCGAGGAAGTGCTCGCCGATGTCGGTGACCTCCTCGGGAGTCCACTCCAGGGCGGCCGCGGCGACGGTCACCTCGGCCATCGCCTGGCCGGGGGTGGCGGTGTCCTGCCAGCGGTCCACGAAACCGACCCGGTCCTCCTCGGCGAGGGTGAGCGCGGCCTGGTTCAGGGACTTGGCCGGGTGCGGGAGCCAGAGTTGGAACCGGTGGGTGTGCGGCGGCAGCGGGTTGATCCGGGCGCCGGGGAGGGCGGCCAGCGCCTTGGCGACCACCCGGGCCTGGCGCACATAGCCGGGGATGCGCGGGAGTTCGGCGTCCAGGCCGCTGAGCGCGGCCAGCGCGGCGGGCCACTGCTGGTAGAGGTTGCCGCCGTAGCGGTGGCGCCAGCGGCGGGCGTAGGCGACCAGCTCGGCGGTGCCGGCCAGAGCAGCCCCGCTGATGCCGCCGAGGGTCTTGTAGAACGACACATAGGTGCTGTCCGCAAGGGCGGCGATCTGCTCAAGTGGGCGGTCGAAGTGGACCGTTGCGTCCCAGATCCGCGCGCCGTCGAAGTGCACCCGGGCGCCGGCGGAGCGCGCGGCGGCGGTCAGCTCGACCAGCTCCTCCCAGCTGGGCAGCAGGAACCCGGCGTCGCGTAGCGGGAGTTCGACGGTGAGGGTGCCGAACGGCTCGCCCAGGGAGGCGAGTTCGGCGGCCGTCGGCTGGCGCGAGGCGGTCGTGGGCCAGAGTGCGCGCAGGCCGGTGAGCTGGGTGTACGCGTGCCGCTCGTGGCGCTCCAGGTGGCTGAGCGGGTGCAGGGCGACGGCGCTGCGGCCGGTCAGCTCGGCGCCGTAGCGCAGCGCCACCTGCTGGGCCATCGTGCCGGTGGGGAAGAAGACGCAGTCCTCGGTGCCGAGCAGGCCGGCCACCCGTTCCTCCAGCCGGCGTACCGGGCCGCCCTCGCCGTAGAAGTCGCCCGGCGCGTCCAGACCGTCGAGGGCGGCGAGCGCGGCCAGGCGCTCGCGCATCGTCACCGGCCGCCCGTCGGAGAGGATCCGTTCGCAGGCCCGCAGGGCGGCCGTACGACGCTGCTGGGTGGTGAGTTGGTCGCTCATCGCCCGATTCTCGCACTCGGGACGCTCGGACCGACCGGCAGCGAGCCGTTTCAGGCCGGTCGGACGAGCCGGTTCTCGTAGGCGAAGACGACGGCCTGCACCCGGTCGCGCAGCCCCAGCTTCAGCAGGATCCGGCTGACGTGCGTCTTGACGGTGGCTTCGGCGAGGTAGAGCTCGGCGGCGACCTCGGAGTTGGAGAGCCCGCGGGCGACCTGGACCAGCACGCTGCGCTCGCGCGTGGTGAGCGCCTCGATGGCCTGCTCGCCGCGGGCCAGGCCGCCGCCGTCGGTGGGCAGGTGCGAGGCGAAGGTGTCGAGCAGCAGCCGGGTGATCCGCGGGGCGACCACGGCGTCGCCGGCGGCCACGCAGCGGATCGCGCTCAGCAGCTCGTCCGGCTGGGCGTTCTTCAGCAGGAAGCCGGAGGCCCCGGCGCGCAGCCCGGCGAAGGCGTACTCGTCCAGGTCGAAGGTGGTCAGGATGAGCACCTTGGTGTCCGGGCACTGCTCGACGATCTGCCGGGTGGCCTCGATGCCGTCCATGCCGGGCATCCGGACGTCCATCAGCACCACGTCGGGCCGGTGCTCGGCGGCCAGCCGGACGGCCTCCGCGCCGTCGCCCGCCTCGCCGGCCACGGCGAGGTCCGGCTGCGAGTCCAGCACCAGGGTGAAGGCGACCCGGAGCAGTGGCTGGTCGTCCACCAGCAGCACGCGGATGGTCATGAGGGCGGTACCTCCTGGGGGTCCGGTCCGAGGTCGAGGGTGACAGCCACCCGCCAGCCGCCACCGGGCAGCGGTCCGGCGCTCAGCTCGCCACCGTACGCTGCCGCGCGCTCGCGCATGCCGCCCAGGCCGTGGCCGACGTGGCCGACCTGGCCCGCCGCGCTCGTGCCCGCGTTCGCGCTCACCGATCCGCTGCCGATCGACACGGCCCGCCCGTCGTCGCGGATCTCCAGCTGTACGGCGGCGGCCGAGCACTCCACCACGACCACCGCGCGGGCGCCGGGGGCGGTGTGCTTGAGCGTGTTGGTCAACGACTCCTGCACCAGCCGGTAGACGGTCAGCTGGGCGCCGGGCGAGATCCCGTCCGTCTCCCCGCTCAGGCGCAGCTCGGTGGGCAGACCGGCCGCCCTGACCTGGGCGGCCAGCGCCGCCAGCTGGCCGATGCCGGGCTGCGGGTGGCGCAGCGCGTCCGGTTCGTCGGCGCGCAGCACCCCGAGGAAGCGCCGCATGTCGGTGAGCGCCTGGCGCCCGGTCTCGGCGGACTGGCGCATCGCGGCGGTGGCCTTGGCGGGGGCGTGCGGGTTGGCGTAGACCGCGCCGTCGGCGAGCGCGACCATCACCGAGAGGTTGTGCGTGACGATGTCGTGCATCTCCCGGGCGATCCGCGAGCGCTCCTCGGCCACCGCCAGGGCGGCCTGCTGGTCGCGCTGGAGTTCCAGCTCGCGGGCCCGCTCGCGCAGCGCGCCGAGCTGGGCCCGCCGGGCCCGGACGTTGAGGCCGAGCACGGCGGCGGCCGTGCTGGCGCCGGAGAGCATGAAGGCGGCCTTGAACCAGATCTCCAGCGGGCCGTCAAAGGCGTTGCGCGGCACCGCCCAGCGGCTCACCGCGAGCACCACGCCCAGTTCGGCCACCCCGTAGGCCACCAGGGTCCGCCGCCGGGGGCAGTGCGCGGCCACCGTGTAGAGCGCCAGCAGGACGGCGATGTCGGCCGGCATCGCCTCGCTGGTCAGCCACTGGACGAAGGCGACGCCGGCGGTCACCCCGAAGACGGCGAAGGGCGCGCGGCGGCGGAAGGTCAGCGGCAGCACCAGGGCGACCTGCAGCACCCAGACCCACGGGTGGTCCCGCAGATGCAGGTGCCGGCCGTGGGCCGCGGCGGTCAGCGCCAGCACGGCCAGCGCGAAGCCGAAGTCGACGGTGGTGGGGTAGCGCTGGGTGAGCAGCCGTACGCGCAGGCCAGCCAGCCCTCGGGCGGCGCGAGGAAAGCGCCGCCCGAGGGCTGCCGGGAGGAGTTCGGCGGTGGTCATCGGACCATTGTCCTATGCCCGCCGTTTGTCCTGTACCTGTCGGCTGTGGTGGGCCGACGGATCATGCATCACGCCGCTTCAGCACCGTGGCCGCACCGGCCAGCGCCACCACGACGTAGACGCACATCACGGCGAAGCCCGTCCAGGGGGCGAGCGTGCCGGGGTCGGGGTTCAGCGTGGCCACCGCCTGGCCGGCCGCGCCGGGCAGGTACGGGCTGATGTGGGTGCCCCACGAGGCCGGCAGCACCTCGACCAGGGTGGGCAGCACCAGCAGCAGGCCGAACACCGCGGCGATGCCGCCGGCGGTGTTGCGGATCAGCGCGCCGATGGCGACCGCGAGCAGCCCGACCAGGGTCAGGTAGAGCGCGGTGCCCAGCACCGTGCGCAGGACACCGGTGGCGGACAGCGTGGTCTGCACGTGGTTGGCCGAGAGGATGGCCTGGCCGCCGAAGAAGGCGACGAACGCCGTCACGCCGGTCAGCACCAGGGTGACCGCGCCGAACACGGCCGCCTTCGCCCAGAGCACCGGCAGCCGGCGCGGGACGGCGGACATCGAGGCACGGATCATGCCGGTGCTGTACTCGCCGCTGACGACCAGCACGCCGAGCACGCCGATGGCCAGCTGGGCGGCCAGGTAGCCGCGCAGGCTGCGGTCGGCCGCGTCGACCTGGAACGGGCCGCCGTGGTCGTGGATGTCGGGGTGGTTCAGGTGGTCGATCGCGCCGTAGCAGGCCAGCAGGCCGAAGCCGATCATGAAGACGACCGCGGCGAGCAGCGTGAAGTAGCTCGACCGCAGGGTGCGGAACTTGATCCACTCGGAGTTGACCACCCGGGGCAGGGTGACCTTGCCGGCGCCGGCCTTGGTCGAGATCACGGTGACGGTGCTCATGCTGCGGGCTCCTTGACCAGGGCGGGGGTGGCCACGACGGCCTCGTACTCCACGGCGTCCCTGGTGAGTTCCATGAACGCCTCCTCCAGCGAGGCCTGCTGCGGCGTGAGCTCGAACAGCACCAGCGCGTGCTCGGCGGCCAGTCGGCCGATCTGCTCGCTGTCGGCGCCCTGCACCCGGAGGACCTGGACGTCGTCAGCGGTCTCCACGCTCACGCCCGGCAGCACGGTCAGCAGCTCGGCCAGGCGCACCGAGTCGGGAGTGCGCACCAGCACGCCGCCGTTGGAGGCGCTGCGGGTGAACTCGGCGACCGAGGTGTCGGCGATCAGCTTGCCGCGGCCGATCACGATCAGGTGCTCGGCGGTCAGCGCCATCTCGCTCATCAGGTGCGAGGAGACCAGGACCGTACGGCCCTCGCTCGCCAGCGACTTGAGCAGGTTGCGGATCCACAGGATGCCCTCGGGGTCGAGCCCGTTGACCGGCTCGTCGAGGATCAGCGTGGCCGGGTCGCCGAGCAGCGCGGAGGCGATGCCCAGGCGCTGGCCCATGCCGAGCGAGAAGCCGCCGGCCCGTCGCTTGGCCACCTCGCGCAGGCCGACCACGTCGATGACCTCGTCCACCCGCGAGCGCGGGATGCCGTGCGTGGCGGCCAGCGCGAGCAGGTGGTTGTAGGCGCTGCGGCCGGTGTGGATGGCGCGCGCCTCCAGCATGGCGCCGACCTCGCGCAGCGGGGCGGCGTGCTCGGCGTAGCGGCGGCCGTTGACGGTGGCGTGGCCGGCGCTGGGGGCGTCCAGGCCGAGCAGCATCCGCATGGTGGTGGACTTGCCGGCCCCGTTGGGGCCGAGGAATCCGGTGACGATGCCGGGTCGGACGCTGAAACTCAGGTCCTCGACGGCGGTTTTCGGGCCGTAGCGCTTGGTGAGGCCGACGGCTTCGATCATGGTGTGGTCCTCGGGCGGAGGGAAGCGGACTGTCGGCTCCCACGCTAGGCAGCGGGACCAGCCCCGGGCGAGCCGCGTGAGAGGGACCCGGACGGGCCGCGGGGTGGGTCGCAGGATGCACCCGGCCTACATCTCAAGAATGACCCGGATCTGTGACGAGGGTTTAACCGCTGGTCAGGGCAACCATGTCGATCACTCGAACCTTAACGGCGGCTCAAGGTCCGAGGTCGGCCCTTGACGCCGGTGTTGGTCTAGTCCATTTTAATGCCCAGGGTGCAGGGAGCCCCTGAGCCGGTGTCAGTGGTCTCGACCACTGACACCGGTCCTGGTGCTCTCCGGCGTCCGCCAGCAGGTCCTCGCACAGACTTCACGCCTTTCCCCTGTCATGCCCATGGCTGAGTGGCCCCACCCCGCTCGGCTCCACCCACTGGGCGCGGCGGGCCCCCACAACCAGGAGTGACGCACGCATGTTTACTCGCTCTGTCCCCTCGGGACCGGCCTCACGGGAGCTGGCCCCGGCTCCCGCCCGGCCGCGCCGTTCGAAGGGCCTGGTCGCCCTCGCCCTCGGCACCAGCGTCTCGCTGCTGCTCGGCGCCGGCCTCGCGCTGAACTCGGCCGGCACCGCCCAGGCCGCCGGCACCGCTGCCGCGGCCACCGCGCCGGGCAACACCACCGGCGCCCCGGCCACCAGCGGCGGCCTCAAGGTCGCCTACTTCGACCAGTGGTCGGTGTACGCCAACGCGTACTACCCGAAGACCGTCCAGGACACCGGCGTGGCCGGCAAGTTGGACTACCTGATCTACGACTTCGCCAATATCGACCCGACCAGCGGCAAGTGCTTCGAGGCCACCAAGGCCGCCTCGCAGGACGACAGCAACCCGAACGCCGGTGACGGCGCAGCGGACGCCTTCGCCGACTACGAGAAGTCCTACGACGCCACCACCAGCGTCAGCGGCACGGCCGACACCTGGAACCAGCCGATCGCGGGCAACTTCAACCAGCTCAAGGAGCTGAAGGCGAAGAACCCCAACCTCAAGATCCTGCTGTCGATCGGCGGTTGGACCTACTCGAAGTACTTCTCGGACGTCGCCGCCACCGACGCCTCGCGCAAGGCCTTCGCCTCGTCCTGCATCGACATGTTCATCAAGGGCAATCTGCCGACCGACGCCGGCTACGGCGGCCCGGGCTCGGGCGCCGGCATCTTCGACGGCTTCGACATCGACTGGGAGTACCCGGGCGGCGGCGGCCACACCGGCAACCACTCCAGTCCCAACGACAAGCAGAACTACACCGCGCTGCTCGCCGAGCTCCGCTCGGAGCTGGACGCCCAGGGCAAGGCGGACGGCAAGACCTACGCGCTGAGCGCGGCGGTCGGCGCCGGCCAGGACAAGATCCAGAACGTCGAGACCAACAAGATCGGCCAGTACCTGACCTTCCTGGACGTCATGTCCTACGACATGCACGGCGGTTGGGAGGGCACCGGCCCGGCCAACCACCAGGCGCCGCTCTACTCGGACCCGAACGACCCGAGCACGGCGATCGCACCGGGCAACGAGAAGTACTCGATCGACGAGGCCGTCAAGGCCTGGACCGTCGGTGATCCGCAGTACGGCATCGTCGGCGGCTTCCCCGCCAACAAGATCAATATGGGGGTGCCGTTCTACTACCGCGGCTGGACCGGTGTGCCGGCCGGCGCCAACCACGGTCTGTTCCAGCCCGCCACCGCCCCCGCCGCGGGTGCCGCGGACTCCGGGAACGTCGCCGGCATCCGGATGTACAAGGAACTGAACGGCGTCGTCGACAACCCGGCGGACACCTACTGGGACGACACCGCCAAGGCCGCGTACTTCTACGACGGCACCAACTTCTGGAGCGGTGAGGACGCCCAGTCCATCCAGGCCAAGGCCGACTACCTGCACTGCAACGGGCTCGGCGGCTCGTTCGCCTTCTCGCTGTACGACCTGGGCACCCAGACCGGCCTGTTCGACACGATGGTCAACGCCACCAACGGCTCGGCGGCCGGCTGCCCGGCCCCGCCGACGGCCTCGCCGAGCAGCAGCCCGACCTCCTCGCCGACGTCTTCGCCGACGAGCAGCCCGACCTCGTCGCCGACCGGCAGTCCGTCCGGCAGCCCGACCGGCGTTCCCACCCAGCCGACCAGCCCGACCCCGACCCTCCCGGCCGGCACCTGCAGCGCGCCGAGCTGGTCGGCCTCCGCGGTGTACGCCACGCCCACCCAGGTCTCCTGGAAGGGCCACAACTACACCAACAAGTGGTGGACCACCAACGAGGACCCCTCGCTGAGCGGCCAGTGGGGCGTCTGGACCGACAACGGCCCCTGCTGACCCGCTGACCCGCTGACCCGCTGACCCGCTGACCCGCTGACCCCGTGAGGCCCGGACCGACACTCCTCGGTCCGGGCCTCACGGGGTCAGCGCCGCGAACCGGTCAGGCCTGCCCCGGCCCGGTGGCCGCGATCACCCAGAAGATCCCGCCCTGCGGGTCCTTGATCGGCGCCATCCGCCCCACCGGCGTGTCGAAGGCCGCCGCCAGCAGCGTGGCGCCCGCGCGCACCGCGGCGTCCACAGTGCTGTCGGTGTCGTCCACCGCGAAGTAGGTGGCCCAGTGCGAGGGCGTGCCAGGCGGCTGGTTGGCCAGGCCCTGCATGCCGCCGACCGTCCGGCCGTCGACGGAGAGGGAGAAGTAGCTCTCCATGCCCTCCATCGGGCCGACCCCGACGCCCAGCGCGGCGGGGTAGAAGGCCGCGGCGCCGGCCGGGTCGGCGGTGTTGAGCTCGTTCCAGATCACCGCGCCGGGCTCGTTGACGATCTGCGCGCCGAAGAAGTCCACCGGCTGCCAGACGCCGAAGACCGCGCCGGCGGGGTCGGCGGCGACCAGCATCCGGCCGACCGTGCCGACGTCCATCACCGGGGTGAACAGGGTGCCGCCGGCGTCCGCGATGCGGGTGGCGGCGCCGTCCGCGTCGGACGCGGACAGGTAGGTGGTCCAGGCGGTGGGGGGCGGCGGCTGGTCGTTCATCGACACGGCCGAGCCGATGCCGGCCACCGCCTTGTCTTTGAGGGTGAGGACCGAGTATCCGCCGAACTCGTCGGAGCCGATCGCGCCCTGCCAGCCGAAGAGGTCGCGGTAGAAGTCGATGGCCGCCTGCTGGTCGGGGGCCATCAGGTCGACCCAGCAGGGGGTGCCGGGCGGGTACGGGGTGGTGACCACGGACATGGTGTCGCCTCCAGGGGCTGCAAGTGGTCCGGACAGGGTTCTCGCCCCCCTCGCCTCAACCCTTCCGCAGCCGCCCCGCCCCCGCCACTCAGCGGTTGCCGTCCTCGATCCGCCGCAGCATCCGCGCCAGCATCCCCGAGAGCACCGCTCTCTCCTCGCCGACGATGTCCTGCAGCAGCTCCTCCTCGAAGACCGCCGCCATCCGCATCGACTCCAGCCACTTGTCCCGGCCGTTGGCGGTCAGCTCGATGATCACCCGGACCCGGTTGCTCTCGTCGCGCTCGCGGGTGACCAGGTCCTCGGCGACCATCCGGTCGATCCGGTGGGTCATCGCCGCCGGGGTGAGGCCCAGCCGCTTGGCCAGCTCGCCCGGTCCCAGCTGGTACGGGCTGCCCGCGACCACCAGGGCTTTGAGCACCTCCCACTCCGCGCTGGTGATTCCGAGCACAGTCAGTTGCCGCCCATAGGCCGTCCCCATCCGGCGGGCGACCCGCGACAGGGTGGACACGATGGTCTCCACCTGGGGGTCCACGGTGGGGAATTCCCGCTGGTAGATGGCCACTTGCTCGTCGATGGCCAGTTCTTGGCCGATCGCCGGCGCGGGTCTGGGGGAGCTCATGCCGCCAGTCTCCCACGATCGGTGCATCTCTTAAGCCTTTGACACCACACTCTTACGCTTTGTATATTTTAGCTCTGAAATCTTGCAGCCTAAAACCTTGAAGGGGTGTCCACCCATGAAGCAGCACACGTACGGAGCGGGTGGCCCCCTGCGCCGGGTCCAGGTCGGCAACGCGCTGAGCGCGTTCGGCAGCGGGTTCACGATGCCGTACATGTTCGTGTACGTGAACGAGGTGCGCGGGCTCGGTTCGTTCGCCGCGGGCATGGTCTTCACCGTCTTCGCGCTGGCCGCGCTCTTCGTGCTGCCCTTCGCGGGCCGCGGCATCGACCGGTACGGGCCGCGCCCGGTGCTGCTGGCCGGCGCCGCGCTGGCCGCCACCGGCGCGTTCAGCTTCGGGCACGCCACCGGGACGGCTGGGCTGCTGGTCTCCTCCTTCCTCTTCGGCGGCGGTGTGACCACCTGCCAGCCGGCACTGGCCACGATGATCGTGCGCTGCTCGACCCCCACGACCCGCTCGCACGCCTTCGCCCTGCAGTTCACCCTGGTCAACCTGGGCATGGGCTTCGGCGCGCTGGTCGGCGGGCAGATCGTCAACGTCGCCGACCCGGCCAGCCTGACCAGGCTCTTCACCATCGAGGCGCTGGCCTTCCTGGCACTGGGAGCGGTCACCGGCACCGCCAAGCTCGCCAAGGGCCCCGCCCTGACCGCCGCCGCGGTGGCGGAGCCGGCCGGCGCCCAGGCCCCGAGCGGGCTGCGCGCGCTGCGGGCCGACAAGGCGATGCTGCGGCTGTGCCTGCTGGCCGGGCTGATCTTCTTCACCTGCTACGGACAGTTCGAGTCCGGTGTCGCGGCCTTCGCCACTGACACCGTCCGGACCCCGCCCGCCACCCTGGGCATGGCGCTGGGCGCCAACGCGCTGACCATCGTGCTGCTGCAGATGTTCATGGTGCGGATCACCGCCCGCCACCGGCGGACCACGGCGATGGCGGCCACCGGCGTGATCTGGCTGGGCGCCTGGGCCGCCGCGCTGCTGGCCGGCCTGATCCGCGGCGAGGCGATGGCCGCGACGATCGCGATCGTCTCCATCTACGTGCTGTTCGGCGTCGGCGAGTCGATGCTCGCCCCGACCCTGGGCCCGATCGTCGCCGACCTGGCGCCGACCCGGCTGCTCGGCACGTACAACTCGGCCTTCGCACTGGTCAAGCAGCTGGCCATTGCGGTCGGCCCGGCGGTCGGCGTGCTGCTGGTCGGCACCGGGATGTGGCCGCTCTACCTGGCGGCGATGACCGGCTGCACCCTGCTGATCGTGCTGCTGGCGCTGAGCCTGCGGCGCCACCTCACGCCGGCCCAGGACAACGTGCGCGAGGACGACGTACGCGGGGACGACGTACGCGGGGACGGCAGGTACGACGACGACGCACGCGAGTTGGCGCCCGTGCCGGTCCGTGAGCTCCGACCGGTGGCATGAGAGGGTGACGGAGCTGGCCACCGGGACATAGGGTCAGCCCGGTTGGTCAGCGCGTCGACATCGGTGGGGTCATGGCAGAAACGGCAGTCACCGAGCGGCCCGATGTAGTGGCCCCCGAAGCCGGCGGCTCGGCCGGCACCCGCCCGCCCGTGCTGGCGGCGCTGACCCGGCGGGTGCCCTGGCTGACCCGGTACGCCGACTGGATCGGCCCGATCGCGGTGGCGGTCTTCGCCGGGGTGCTGCGGTTCTGGAACCTCGCGCTGCCCAACGCCTTCGTCTTCGACGAGACGTACTACCCCAAGGACGCCTGGTCGCTGCTCCACCAGGGCTACGAGGGCACCTGGCCGCTCATCGCCAACGACCAGATCCTCGCCGTGCCGCAGATCATCCCGCTCTCCTCCGAGCCGGCCTTCGTCGCCCACCCGCCGCTGGGCAAGTGGGTGATCGCGCTGGGGGAGTGGGGTTTCGGCCTGCACCCCTTCGGCTGGCGGGTGATGGTCGCGCTGCTCGGCACCCTCTCGGTGCTGATGCTGGCCCGGATCGGGCGCCGGCTCTTCGGCTCCACGCTGATCGGCTGCACGGCCGCGCTGCTGATGTCGGTGGACGGCCTGCAGTTCGTGATGAGCCGGGTCGGGCTGCTCGACGGCATCCTGATGTTCTTCGTCCTGGCCGCCTTCGGCTGCCTGCTGATCGACCGCGATCGCACCAGGGCCCGGATCGCCCGCATGACCGGCGTCGACGGCGTCGACGGTGACCGGGTGCGGCTGGGGCTGCGGCCCTGGCGGTTGGCGGCCGGGCTGCTGCTCGGCGCGGCCTGCTCGGTGAAGTGGAACGGCCTCCAGATCACGGCCGCCTTCGGCCTGCTGGCGGTCCTGTGGGACCAGGCCGCCCGCCGCAAGGCCGGCGCCCGCCACCCGCTGGGCAGCATGCTGCGGCGCGACGCGGCGCCGGCCTTCTTCTCGCTGGTCGGTGTGGCCGCCCTGACGTATCTCAGCGCCTGGTCCGGCTGGTTCGCCACCAGCGGCGGCTACGACCGGCACTGGGCCGACGGCCGCCCCGGCCTGCTCCCGGCGGCGCTGCGCAGCTGGTGGCACTACCAGGCGGAGATGTACACCTTCAACACCACGCTCACCTCGCCGCACCAGTACCAGTCCAACCCGTGGAGCTGGCTGGTCCAGGGCCGCCCGGTCTCCATGTATGTAGAGAACTCCAACGTCGGCGAGCACGGCTGCAAGGCCGTCGGCGGCTGCACGGCGCAGATCCTGGCGCTCGGCACCCCGCTGCTCTGGTGGACGGCCTGCTTCGCACTGGTCTACCTGCTGTGGCGCTGGTTCTTCCGGCGCGACTGGCGCTCGGGCGCCGTGCTGTGCGCGGTGGCGGCGATCTACCTGCCCTGGTTCGGCTTCCAGGAGCGGACCATCTTCTCCTTCTACATGGTGGTGCTGGTCCCCTTCCTCTGCCTGGCGGTGGCCCAGATGCTGGGCGCGATGCTCGGGCCGGCCGGCTGCTCCGCGCGCCGGCGCGCGATCGGCGGTGCGGCGGCGGGGGCGATCGTGCTGGCCGTGGTGGTCTGCTTCGCCTACTTCCTGCCGCTGTACACCGGCCAGGTCGTCCCCACGAGTGTCTGGCGTGACCACATGTGGTTCGTCAGTTGGATCTGAGCGCCGTGCCGCCGCTCGCCGCCGCCTCCGTCGGCAACCAGCTGTTCCCGGTCACCCCGGTACTCGGGGTCGCGATGGTGCTCTTCCTGGTCATAGCCGTGGCGGTGGCCGGGTGGGGGATGCTCGGGCAGGGCCACGCGGTGGCGCGGGCCGGGCTGCGGGCGGTGGTGCAGCTGGCGGCGGTCGCCTTTGTGATCACCTGGGTGGTGCACGCGCTCTGGTCGACGTCGCTCTTCGTCCTGGTGATGTTCACGGTGGCGGTGCGCACGGCCGGGCGGCGGATGACCGACGCGCCGGGCTGGAGCTGGGCCTGGGCGGCCGCCCCAATCGGCGCCGGAGTGCTGCCGGTGCTCGCGCTGCTGATAGGCGCGGGGCTGCTGCCGCTCAAGGGACTGTCGATCGTCCCGGTGGCGGGCATCCTGATCGGCGGCGGGCTGACCGCGACCTCGCTGGCCGGGCGTCGGGCGCTGGACGAGCTGACCCAGCGGCACGGCGAGGTGGAGGCCGCGCTGGCACTCGGTCTCGAGGACCGGGACGCCCGTCTGGAGATCTGCCGCCCGGCCGCCGCCACCTCACTGGTGCCCGCCCTGGACCAGACCCGGACGGTCGGCCTGGTGACCCTCCCAGGCGCGTTCGTCGGCATGCTGCTGGGCGGCTCCTCGCCGGTGGCGGCGGGGGCGGTGCAACTCTTCGTCCTGGTCGCGCTGCTGGCGGTGGAGGCGGTGGCGATCGTGGTGGTGCTCGAGCTGGTGGGGCGGGGCCTGGTACGGCGTCCGGTAGAGTGGGGGCGTTGAAGGGGAGTAGCCCTCCACCGGACCGTCGACATACTGGCCGCCTTGCTGGGGCCCGGCGCCCGGGACACCCGTTATCCGTGGGTGTCGGCGAGACCTTCGGCCGCAGTGCTGTGATCATGACCAGTGCTGTCGGGCCGAGGTCTCTTTTTTTATGAGGCCGACCGGTCGGGCAGCCCGACCATAGGGACACCGACTCTGATGGACCTGACCGTATTCGCCGTCACCTTCGGCATCATCTTCCTGGCCGAGTTGCCGGACAAGACCGCGCTGGCCGCGCTGATGCTCGGCACCCGCTACCGGGCCGCGTACGTCTTCGCCGGAGTGGCGGCGGCGATGGCGGTCCAGGTCGGCCTGGCGCTGGCGGCCGGCAGCCTGCTGGCCCTGCTGCCGCACCGCTGGGTCGAGGGCGTCAGCGGGCTGCTCTTCCTGGCCGGCGCCGTGATGCTACTGCTCCACAAGGACGAGGAGGCGCACGAGGCCAAGGAGCCGTCCTCCAGCGGCTTCTGGAAGGTCGCCGGGACCAGCTTCGTGGTGGTGGCGGTGGCCGAGTTCGGCGACCTGACCCAGATCATGACCGCCAACCTGGCCGCCAAGTACGCCGATCCGCTCTCGGTCGGCCTGGGGGCCTGGCTGGCGCTGTGCGCGGTGGGCGGTCTGGCGATCCTGGGCGGGCAGAAGCTGCTGAAGCACGTGCCGATGAAGGTGATCATCCGGGTCGCGGCGGCGGCGATGCTGGTGCTGGCGG
Organism: Kitasatospora sp. MAP12-44; assembly: GCF_029892095.1. Lineage (NCBI taxonomy): Bacteria > Bacillati > Actinomycetota > Actinomycetes > Kitasatosporales > Streptomycetaceae > Kitasatospora > Kitasatospora sp. MAP12-44. Next base: position 2,661,299 of record NZ_JARZAE010000004.1, on the reverse strand, counting down.
GGATCAGCCTCGTCGAGGCCGTCGCGGGCTGACCTACCTGCTACTGCATGCAGTTGGCGCCGCTCTCCAGGGCCTGGCGGGTCTCCGGGCCGTAGACACCGGATTGGTCCTGGTTGAGGCCGTTCGTCTGCTGGAGGTTGATCACCGCCTGTGTGGTCGCGTCGTCGTAGACCCCGCTGTGCAGGTGCCGGCCGCAGCCGGCGGCCGCCAACTGCTGCTGCAGGCTCGACACCTGCGGCCCGCTCATCCCGTAGCTGAGCGTCTGCGGCGAGTCGGTCGGGCTGTCCGTGGGGCTGGGTGGGGCGCTGGTGACCGGCGGGGCGCTGGTGGGCGCGGGGGCGCTGGTGACCGAGATCGGGGTCTGGGTGCTGGGACGTGCGCTGGCTCTGGTGCGGGACGGCGACGGTCTGGCCGAGCTCGCGGGCGGGGTGCTGGGCGCCAGGGTGGGCGCCGCGCTGGTGGGCGCGACGCTCGCGGTGGCGCTCGGGGCGAGGTCCGGGACGCTGCTCGGCAGCGGCTCCAGCGAGTCCTGGTGCGGCGTCGGCGTTGAGGAGAAGGCGAAGGCCAGGCCGACGCCGAGCGCGACCACGCCGGCCCCCGCGCCGACCATGGTCAGCGTGCGGCTGCGCCGCCGTCCCGCGCGGCGCGAGCCGCCCCGCCTGGGCGCGGTCTCGGGCGCTGCGGCGATCGGGAAGAGCCCCAGCTCGCGCGGTGCGCCGTGGGACGGCGGTGACGGCGGCAACGGCGGTGACGCCATGGGCATCGGCGGGAGCGGGGGGAGGACCGCGGTGCCGTACGGGTCGTCAGCCTGATCGCCGGTCATGGCGACCTCCGGGACGTACGGCCGGACCAGCGGCGGGCCCTCGATCAGCGGCAGCACCGCCGTGTCGGTGACGTCCGAATCAGCGAGGCAGCCGCAGCCGTAGCCGGTCTGTGCGGCGCCGCATGCGGGGCAATGCTGTCCCGGCATGGGCCGTTCCTCCTCGAATCGCTGACTGGGGTCGAACGCGCCCGATTATGCAGGACGCCGCCGGAGCCGAACAGAGCCGATTTCCCTTGCAGCACTTACGGATGGCCCAGTCCAGTACTGCAAACCGGGGCAAACCTGACACGATGGGGAATCGGATTAATAGTCAGATCATCGGTTTGTCGACTCGCCCGGATCTGGGCGATCCCGCACAGCAAGGAGACCCCGATGGCGGACCCGGCTGCCGATCCCGGACGTACCGACGCGCCGCCCGGACCGCTGGTCTCCCCCGAGGCGGGTGTCCACAACCTCTGGGTGCCGATCGGGGCGCTGCTGCTGGCCCTGCTGATCGCCGCGCTCGACCAGACCATCGTCTCCACCGCGCTGCCCACCATCGTCAGCGACCTGGGCGGCCTCGAACACCTCTCCTGGGTGGTCACCGCCTATCTGCTGGCCTCCACCGCCGCCACCCCGCTCTGGGGCAAGCTCGGCGACATGTACGGCCGCAAGCGCTTCTTCCAGGCCTCGATCGTGATCTTCCTGATCGGCTCGGTGCTCTGCGGAGTCGCCCAGAACATGGGCGAGTTGATCGCCTTCCGGGCCTTGCAGGGCCTGGGTGGCGGCGGCCTCATTGTTCTTACCCAGGCGATCGTGGGCGACCTGGTACCGCCCCGGGACCGCGGCAAGTACCAGGGCCTGTTCGGCGCCGTCTTCGGCGCCACCAGCGTGCTCGGCCCGCTGCTCGGCGGGCTCTTCGTGGACAACCTCTCCTGGCGCTGGGTCTTCTACATCAACCTGCCGATCGGCATCGTCGCGCTGGCCGTCATCGCCGCGGTGCTGCACACCACCGAGACCAAGCGGCAGCACCGGATCGACTACCTGGGCACCTTCCTGATCGCCTCGGTGGCCACCTGCCTGGTCCTGATGGCCTCGCTGGGCGGGGTGACCTGGCCGTGGGCGTCCTGGCAGGTGATCGGCCTGGGGGTGCTGGGCCTCGTGCTGCTGGCGGCCTTCGTCCTCGTCGAGCGCCAGGCCGAGGAGCCGGTGCTGCCGCCCCGGCTCTTCGCCTCGCGCACCTTCAGCCTGGTCGCGGTGATCTCCTTCGTGGTCGGCTTCGCGATGTTCGGCGCGCTGACCTTCCTGCCGACCTTCCTTCAGGTGGTGCAGGGCGTCTCGCCGACCCTGTCCGGCATCCACATGCTGCCGATGGTGCTGGGCATGCTGTTCACCTCGATCGGCTCCGGCCAGATCGTCGCCCGCACCGGCCACTACCGGATCTTCCCGATCGCCGGGACGGCGGTGGTGACGGTCGGTCTGCTGCTGCTCTCCCGGCTCACCGAGAACAGCAGCACGCTGGAGATGAGCCTGTACTTCCTGGTCTTCGGCCTGGGCCTCGGCCTGGTCCTCCAGGTGCTGGTGCTGATCGTGCAGAACTCCGTCGGCTACCAGGACCTCGGGGTGGCCACCGCCGGCGCCACCTTCTTCCGCTCGATCGGCGCCTCCTTCGGCGTCTCGATCTTCGGCGCGATCTTCACCAGCGGCCTCAACCGGCGGCTGCGCGACGCGTTGGCGGGCGTGCACCTCCCGGCGGGCTTCTCGGCGAGCGGGATCACCTCCGACCCGCACCTGGTGCACAGCCTGCCGCCGCAGGTCGCACACGGGGTGCTGCACGCCTATGCCGCGTCGATCACCGAGGTCTTCCTCTACGCCGTGCCGGTGGCGGCCGTCGCCTTCGTGCTGGCGCTCTTCATCCGCGAGCAGCCGCTGCGGGCCACCGTCACCGCCCCGGACCTCGGCGAGGGGATCGGCTTCAACCCGGTGGAGCGCTCCTCGGTGGACGAGATCGCCCGGGCGCTGACCGTACTGAACACCCGCGAGGCGCGCCGCGACCTCTACCGGCGGATCACCGCCGAGGCCGGCCTCGACCTGCAACCCGCCTCCAGCTGGCTGCTGTTGCAGATGCACCGGCAGGGCGCCGTCGAGCCGGCCGAGCTGGCCGAGCACAGGATCGTGCCGCCGCAGGTGGTCGAGGCGGCGGCCCGCGAGGTCGAGGGGCGCGGCCTGGCCCACCGCAACGGCCTGCCGATGCGGCTCACCGAGGAGGGCGAGGCGGTGGCCGTACGGCTGCTCGCGGCCCGGCGCTCGCAGCTCTCCCAGCTGTGCGGCGACTGGGACGAGAAGCAGTTCGCCGACCTCGCCGAGCTGCTCACCCGGCTCAGCAACAACCTCTGCGGCGACCCGCACGACCGGCCCGACCCCACGCCCCACGAACACGTGCCGCACAACGAGGGCCGCACGCTCTGAACTCCTTTTACGGGATGGGGCTGGGCTCGCGCTGCTGCGCCTGGTAGTCCGCGCCGAGGGCCAGCACCTGGACGACCCGGACCCGGTGCGTGACCTGGGACACCGTCACCCGCACGGTGCTGCCGGTCGCGAAGCCCGCCGCCGGGCCCGGCAGCGCCCAGGCGACCGTACGGTCGGTCGAACCGTCGTCCAGCGCAAGGAAGTTCGGCCACTTCGGATTGTGCCGCGACTCGATCCGCAGCACCTCGCCGGTGAGCGTGGCGCTGCTGCGCCCGTCGAGCGCGGCCAGCACGAGGAAGTAGCCGGCCAGCGCCGCGAAGACGCCGATCACCACCCACTCGCCCACCAGCGGGCCCTCCATCGCGTGCCGCGCACCGTTGCGCAGGACGGCGCTGGCGAGCATCCCGGCGAGCACGCAGGCGGTGAGCGTCGGGCGGTTGAAGCGGCCGACCACCGCGAGCGCGAGCGCGGCGATCAGCATCCAGCCGATGACCAGCAGCAGCCCGGGGCGGCGCAGCGAGTCCGCCGAGAGCGGCCCGTCGGCCACCGCCCAACTCGGCTGGCGGAGCAGCGAGAAGAGCAGCCCGCCGACCGCGACGGTGGCCGCGGCCAGCGCCCGCCGCCGCAGGCCGCTCGGCGCGGCGCCGTAGCCGGGGCGCAGTCGCGGGTAGCGGATCCGCACCTCGCGCCAGCTGCCGCCGTAGCCGGACCAGACCCGGTGGCGGTCGCCGTTGCCGAAGTCCAGCAGCCGGGCGGCCCGGGTGGTGACGCCCAGCGCCGTCCCGTACGCCAGATAGCGCTCCCACACCGTGACGGCGGCGGGCGGCAGTTCGGCGAAACTCTCGTGCGCCCGCAGCCAGGACCGCACGCCCTGCCAGTGCCCGGCCCGGGCCAGCCCAGCCGGCGTGGCGCGCTCGCCGATCGCCCGCTGCCCCAGCCAGCCGAGGACCAGCACGGTCAGCGCGCCGACGGCGAACGCCGGCCGGACACTGTGCGCATGCCCGAGGGCCAGCACCGCCAGGCCGAGCAGCACGGCCGGCACGAAGGTGCCGGTGAACAGCGCCAGGATCAGCGCCTTGCTGAAGCGCGGGCGGGACAGCCCGCGCAGCCGGGCCTCGGCGATGATCTCCTGGCGCAACCGCAGGTGCCAGCCGACGGCCTGCTTGGCGTCGCGGAAGGCGATCGCGCCGATCGGCGCGCCGGCGGCCCCCGCCTGGGCGGTCACCCGGGCCAGCACGCGGTGCTCGTACGGGCGCAGCACGGTGGGGGAGTGGCTGGTGAGGTGCACGGTGGTGTCGGCCGGGTCGTCGCCGGCCTGGCGCAGTTCGAGGTGCCCGCGCGCGACGAGGTCGAGCAGCGTCGACTCGGCCGCGTGGGCGGTCGAGCGCCAGTCGGCGGCGAGCAGGCTCACCACGGCGGGTGGCTCCGGCTGGTCGCCGAGCTCCTGGGTGGCGGGGGCGGGCACCACGGTGCCGTTGCGGGTGGCGAGCAGGGCCAGCGCGAAGGCCAGCAGCCAACCGAGCAGGGCGGCAGCGCCGGCGGCGGCGAACTCCTCCGGTGCGCTCACCGGAAGCTGACCTGGACGGCCTCGCGGGTGGCGGCCTCGGCCTCGAAGTACTCCTTCGGCGCGTGGCTGGCGAGCCCCGCCACCAGGTTGCTCGGGAAGGTCTCCAGTGCGGTGTTGTAGGACTGCACGGCGGCGTTGTAGAACTGCCGCGCGTAGGCGATCCGGTCCTCGGCGCCGGTCAGCTCGCTCTGCAGGCGCAGGAAGTTCCGGTCGGCCTTGAGCTGCGGGTAGGCCTCGGCGGTGGCGAGCAACTTGGCCAGCGTGGCCGTGAGTTGGCCCTCCGCCTGGGCCCGCTGCGCCGTCCCGAGCCCGCCGGAGGCGGCGGCGCCGCGGGCGGCGGTGACCGCCTCGAAGGTGCCGCGCTCGTGGTCGGCGTACTCGGTGACGGTCTCGACCAGGTTGGGGATCAGGTCGTGGCGCCGCTTCAGCTGCACGTCGATCTGCGCCCACGACGCCTGCGTCTGATTGCGCAGCCTGATCAGCCGGTTGTACGCCCGGACGACCCCCCAGCCCAGTGCGAGCGCGAGTACCGCTGTACCCACGATCACGATGACACTCATCGCGTCCATCCCCCGTACCACCTTGTGCAGAGCTACCGCTTGGGATGATCAGACTCAAGGCTGATCATCGCGATCGTAAACCCCTAGTCAAGGCATCGCGCCAGGGGGTTTTCTGCGGTGGCCCGGTTCTCGGAGGCGTGTGAGGTACCGTCGGGCGGTGATCGATGGATCGGACGAGCCCGCCGCCGCAGCGCACTTGGACCATTCCGACCACTCCGAGCGCTCCGACCGCTCGGAGGTGGAGGCGCGGGCCGCCGCCTTCGCCGAGCACCGGCGGATGCTGTTCGGCATCGCCTACCGGATGCTGGGCAGCGTCGCCGATGCCGAGGACCTGGTGCAGGACGCCTGGATCAGTTGGAGCCAGGTCACCGCGACGGTCGCCAACCCGGCCGGCTACCTGGCCCGGACGATCACCAACCTCTCGCTGAACCGGCTGACTTCGGCGGCCGTCCGGCGGGAGTCGTATGTCGGCAGCTGGCTGCCCGAGCCGCTGGTGACCGCGCTGCCGGGCCTGAGCGGTGGGCCGGCGGCGGGGGCGTCGGTCGGGGCGTCGGTCTCGGCAGCTGCCTTGGCGGACGTCTCGGCGAGCGTCGAGTTGGCCGAGTCGGTGTCGCTGGCGATGCTGGTGGTGCTGGAGAGCCTGTCGCCGTTGGAGCGCGCGGTCTTTGTGCTCAAGGAGGTCTTCAGCTTCTCCTACAAGGAGATCGCCGAGGCCCTGGACCGCAGCGAGGCCGCCGTCCGCCAGGTCGGCAGCCGCGCCCGCGCGCACGTCCAGGAGCGCAACGTCCGCTACGACGCCTCGGCCGCCACCCAGCGCCAGGTCACCGACGAGTTCCTGTCCGCCTGCCTGGGTGGCGACTTGAACCGCATGCTGGAACTGCTGGCCCCCGACGTCACCGCCTGGTCGGACGGCGGTGGCAAGGTCCGCGCCGCGCTGCGCCCGGTCCACGGAGCCGACAAGGTCGCCCGCTTCATTCTCGGCGTCCTCTCCACCCCGCTCCCCGACATGGGCGTCCACCCCGTGCTGGTCAACGGCAGCCCGGGGCTGCTGATCAGCAGTGGCGGCCGCGCCGACTCGGTCTCCTGCCTGGACGTCTCGCAGGGCCGCGTCGCGGCGATCCGGATCGTCCGCAACCCCGACAAGCTGACGCACGTCCAACTGACTTCTGAGTAGGGCTATTTTACGTCTATTTAGGAACCTATTGCCTTGGCCTGGGCTGACTCTCTACCGTTCTAACCAGTCGTACACGGAGAACATCCACCTCGGTCCCGCGACGAAATGAGAGCAGCCATGCGCACGAACCGGTTCGGATTCGCCCTCACCATCGGCATGAGCGTCCTGACGCTCGGCATCGCGCAGGGAGCGACCGCCCAGGCCGCCCAGAGCACCCACCTGACCACGCACCAGACCACGCCGCGTTCGGCCATGCCGCCCGCCGTCGGCAGCATCACCGCCGACGCCATCGCGGCGAACGCGAGCTACCGCACGACGGCCTTCACCAACAACGACCAGGGGCAGTGCCTGGACGGGGACACCAACACGATCGGCAACAACGGTGCCAAGGTGCAGCTCTGGGCCTGCAACGGCTGGAGCAACCAGAGCTGGGTGTGGACCCCGGCACCCAACCTGCCGGTCGGCTACTACGTCATCCAGAACTACGACCAGGGGCAGTGTCTGGACGGGGACACCAACACGATCGGCAACAACGGTGCGAAGGTGCAGCTGTGGGGCTGCAACGGCTGGAGCAACCAGGTCTGGATCTGGAACGGCAGCACGCTGAAAAACTACGACCAGGGGCAGTGTCTGGACGGGGACACCAACACGATCGGCAACAACGGCGCGAAGGTGCAGCTCTGGGCCTGCAATGGCTGGACCAACCAGAGCTGGACGTGGCACTGACCCGGTGCTCGCCGACCACGAACCCGACCGCTGACCCTCGGAGGGGCCGTCTCCGTCGGACGACCCCTCCGAACGCGCCGCCGCGCCTGGTTCGAGGTCGCGTTCCCACCGGCGGCGGTTCCCATCGGGGCGGTTCGTGGCGAGGGCGGTTCGTGGCGGAAAGGTAAAGGGGGATAGCGTCACCTGATGCTGCTCCGCACCCTCCTGACCCGGCGTTGGCTGGTCCTGACCCTCGTCTTCTTCGCGATCATCCCGGCGATGGTCCTGCTCGGACGCTGGCAGTACCACCGCTACGAGCAGACCAACCGGCAGAACGTCGTGACCGCCGCCGCGATGGACGCGCCGCCGGTCGCGATGGACGTCGTCTCGCACCCCGGCGGGACCGTGCCCACCGCGCTGACGTACCGCCCGGTCACCGCGACCGGGCACTACGACCTGGCGCACGAGTTCGTGATCCGCCATCGCACCGCGGCCGACGGCGCGACGGTCGGCTACTACGTGATCACCTCGCTGGTCACTGACGCGGGCGACCTGGTGCTGGTCAACCGCGGCTGGGTCGCCTCGGAAGCGGGTGACGGCAGCTACCCGACGGTGCCGCCGGCTCCCACCGGCGAGCTGACCGTGACCGGCCGGCTGCGGCCCGACGAGACCACCAAGGGCACCGGCATCCCCGACCACGGCGGCCTGCCGGACCGGATGTTCATGCTGATCAACAGCAGCGCACAGGCCGCGCGTCTGAAGCAGCCGGTCGTCGCGGGCTACCTGGAACTGGTCTCCACCAGCCCGACCCCGCCGGCCGCCGACGAGGCCGAGCTCGTGCCGGCCCCCAATGCCTCCTCCACCAGCGACGACGCGGTGGTCGGCCAGGGCGTCCACCTGCCCTACGCGATCCAGTGGTGGCTGTTCGCCGCGCTGATCCCGGCCGGTTGGGTCGTCCTGCTCCGCCGCGACCTCCGCGAGGCCCGCGAGAAGCAGGCCGCCGACGAAGCCGCCGCCCCGGCCGGCCCCACCCCGGACCGCCCGGAGCAGGAACTCACCCCCCGCTGAAGTACCGGCAGGTCTTGTGCGAAGCTCCTGGCATGTCTGGTCAGAAGCGCCTCCCCGTCGCGGCCGTGCTCATGCTGGCGGGAGCCCTCACATTCACCGGGTGCTCCCCCTCGGGGTCCGGCTCCAGCAGTGACGCGGGCTTCATCAAGGGCAGTGCCGGGGTCGACACCGTGCCGCTGGCGGCTCGCAAGGCCGCCCCGGCGATCGCCGGGAACGACCTGAACGGCAAACCGATCGCGCTCTCCGACTACCAGGGCAAGATCGTCGTGATCAACCTGTGGGGCTCCTGGTGCTCCGGCTGCCGGGCGGAGGCGGACGGCCTGGAGCAGGCCTACGAGAAGTACCAGGGCCAGGGCGTCCAGTTCCTCGGCATCAACACCCGGGACACCGATCCGACCAACGCCCTGCGATTCGAGCAGACACACGGCATCACCTACCCGAGCCTGTACGACCCGGACGGCACCCAGATCCTCAGGTTCCCCAAGGGCAGCTTCGACCCGCAGTTCCTCCCGACCACCCTGGTGGTCGACCGTCACGGCCGGCTCGCCGCCCGGGCCCTGCAGGCGGTGTCCACCGACCAGATCGAAGCCCTGGTGACGCCGATCCTGGCCGAACGGAACTGACGGACCGCGCTTCTGAGGTCTCGCACGTGCCGCAGCAGGGTGTTGAACTGCCCCTGTCCTTAGACCGCTGACTCCTCGCTCGGGAAGAAGATCGCGCTCACCAGATGGGGGCTGCGGCCCGGCGCGGGCTTGTTGGCCGCCCTCGACGTGAAGACCTCGCGCAACGCGCCGACCATCTCGGCGAGTTCGTCGGGGCTGAGCCAGAGGGTGCCCTGCCGATAACCCACGGAGTCGGCGCCCGGGTCGGCTCCGTCCCGTTCGAGGTACGCGTTGAACTCGGTGAGCAGGGCGGCCATGGCGGCGGCGAACCCGCGGCGGTGGTCGTCCAGCGACATCGACACGGCCGCGTCGGCGTCTATCACCGCTCGATCCCGGCGCAGCCGGTAGTGGCGTTCGACGGCGCCGCGCACGCGCTGCTCCTCGGCGACCTCCAGCACTCCGCCCTCGACCAGTAGGCCGACATGTCGATACACGGTGGTCTTGGGGATGTCGGGCAGGCGAGCGCACAGCTCGGACGTGGTGCGGGCGCGTGCGCCGGACATGGCGTGCACGATGCGCAGTCGCACGGGATGCAGGAGGAGGTCTCGCGTGTCCACACCTGACAATCCCATATTTGATACCGTTCCCAAAGTTGGGAACAATCGAGAGGGGCTGGCAGTGACCACGGACACCTCGACGGCGGCGGCTCGGCTGAGTGGCGAGGCGGTGATGCCGCTGCGCACGCTGGATCCGACCGAGCCGCTGGACGACCTGGAATGGCTGGATGAGGCGATCGGCCAGGCGCGGGTCGTGGCGATCGGCGAGAGCGCGCACTACAACCGCGAGTGCTACCAGCTCCGCCACCGCCTGCTTCGCTACCTGGTCGAACGGCACGGCTTCAGCGCCTACGCGATGGAGACCGGATTCGTGGAAGGACAGCTGGTCGACAGCTGGGTCCGAGGCGGCGGCGAGCAGCTCGGCCAGGTCATGGCAACCGGCACGACGTCCCTGATGGGGCTGTGGACGCAGCTGCGCGCCCAGCTGGAGTGGATGCGGGAGCACAATCGCCATGCCGCGCACCCGATCGGCTTCTACGGGATCGACCTTCCCGGTTCGATGGTGTCCCTGCTGCCCGGCCTGGACGCCGTGCTCGCCTACCTTGCGCAGGTCGATCCCGAGTTCCAGGTCGACCCGAGCGTTCGGGAGACGGCCTGCGCCCATGCTGCTGCATCGGCGTTCTCCGCGCCCGCGGCCATCACCGCCTACGGGAAGCTCGCGCCCGAACGCAGGGACGCGCTGACGGCGAGCCTTGCCGAGCTGACGGCACGCATGACGGGCCGGCGCCTCACCTACCTTCGACGGACCACGCTCGACGCCTACGAGCGCGCGCTGGTTTCGCTGCGCGTCACGGTCGCCCTCGACACGTTCAACCGTGAGATGGTGCGCGGCGACCGGCAGGGGATGATGTTCAACCGCGATGCCACGATCGCGGACACGGTCGACTGGATCCTGCGCAGGGAGGACCGGATTGTCCTCGCCGCCCACAACGGCCATATCCAGCGCTGGCCCGGCGCGACTCCCGGCATGGCTCCGATGACGCCGATGGGCATGCACCTCGCCGACCGGCTCGGCGCGGACTACCTGGTCATCGGTACGACCTCGGGGACCGGCGACATCCTCAACACCGGGGCTGACTTCTATACCGGCACACTCTTCACGGACATGGAGAATCCCCAGCCCGGCAGCCTCGACGCGCTCATGGCCGCCAGCCACGACGGACCCTTCGCGACCGACCTGCGGCGGCTGTCACCGGCCGACACCAAAGCCGTTCGGGCTGCCTCCCAACAGCGCGCGGGCATTGGCACCTTCTACTCCGACGTGAGCCCGCTGGACGCCTACGACGTCATCGTGCACCTCCCTCACGTCACGGCGGCCGAACCCGATCCTGCCGCGCTTGCCCATTCCCCTCACGACGTCCAGGAGGTGTTTGCCCACTGGAAGCCGCAGTGACGGACAGCCAGGGACGCTTCATGTCCCTCCGTCGCACGAAGAGAAGGTCCGTGGAGAGACCTCAGTGACCCATCAACGGTAGGTGTATCGGATCTTGGCGGTGCCGTGGGCGCCGAGGCGGTCGTAGAAGCGCTGCGCCCCGGTGTTCCAGTCGGGTGTCTGCCACTGCAGCGGGCCGGCGTCGGTCTCGGCGATGACGGCTTCGATCAGCCGTCGGCCGTGACCGCCGCTGCGGTGTGCCGCGTCGACGTAGAGGCAGTCCAGGTGCGTGTACTCGGCGCCGGTCCAGGTGGAGAACTCCCGGCTCCAGGTGGCGTATCCGGCCAACTCGCCGTCCGGTGCGACCAGTACCAGGGCGGCGAGTCGCGGGGCCGCGCCGAAGAGCGCCGGGTGCAGCCGCTCGGCGAGGTCCGCTGCGACGGGCCCAGAGCGCTCGTAGCGGGCGTGGTCGGCGCAGAGGGCGGCCAGCGCGGGCAGGTCGGCGGGCGTGGCGGGGCGGATCAGCATGCGTCCATGGTCATCCGCGCGGCCCCTGCGCCGACAGGGCGGCGACCGCCAGCGACCGGGCATTTCCTGCCAGCAGGCAGGCCCCCGCCGGCCGGGGTAAGGGTCGGGGTCGGCGGGGGCGGGGGGTGGGGCCGGTCAGCCGGCGCAGCCGTGTTCGGCGTCCAGGTTGGCCTTGGCGACGCGGCCGCGCAGGGTCTCGGTGCGGTCGGCGGGCCGGATCTGGTCGGGCTTGCGGGTGATCTCGATGCCGCCGCCGGGTGGGCGGAGGTAGAGCTCGCCGGCGCGGTTGTCCATGACGACCAGAATGCGCAGCGACTTGCGGTCGACGACGTAGGCGCCGGTGGGCGGGAGGTCGTCGGGGGTGGGGTGGTTCATGGGTTCAGTTCCGTTCGCACAGGGGGCAGTTCGGCCACCCGAGTGGGCATGAGCTCGCCCGGGATGATGCGGCCGGTGCAGTGGGCGTGGGTGAGGAGGAAGTCGGCCAGTGCCTGAACGACGCGCGCGTTCGCTCCGCCGAGCTGGACGTGTCCGCCGTACGGCGTTCCGGTCGCCATCTCGCCTTCCAGCGTGATGAGTTGAGGAAGTCCGGCCAGGTCCAGGCCTTGGACGAGGGAGCGGATGGCGCGCACCGCCTGTTCCTTGTGGTGGCGGATGAGTTGCTGGTCGGGGTCCTCAACACGCGGAAGCACGTAGCACCTCCGCGCCTACCCGGATGACCTTCGCCAGCAGCGTGATCACATCCGGTCGGGCCCTGCCGAGTTCGACCAGGACCTCGCCGGTGATCGCCGACTGCCAGTCGACGCCGGCCGAGGGCAGCACGATGTCGGCGAGTGTGAGCGCGGCGATCAACTCGGCGAGCGCATCGGTGGCTTGCTTGCGCTTCTTTGCTCGGATTCTGCTCAGTTGTGACACCTGGACTCCTGTCGCATGGCGAATACCCCACGGCCGACTCCTCTGTGTAGTCGTTCCGCTACAAGAATCGGCGATCCGAGTTACGCTCGCTAGAGAGTCAACGTTGACCGATCCGTGCGGTGAAAGGTTCGGGAGATCATGGAACACACGGAAGTTGATCCAACGTCATCTCCGCGCCTGAGGTTCGGCGGGGAACTTGCCAGGCTGCGGCGGGCGAGGGGCTGGTCGCAGGTCGGGCTGGGGAAGCGGATGGGGTACTCCAACACCCTGATCTCGTACATCGAACGAGGGAAGCGACCTCCAACAAGCCACTTCGCTGTTAAAGCCGATGAGGTGTTCGATACCGGGGGGACGCTCTACGAGCTGTGGCAGCGCTGTGCGCGGGCTGCGCTGCTTGAGGGGTTCCCGGAGTTCGCGGAGGCGGAGGCGCGTTGCCGCAGGCTGCGTACCTACGAACTGGGTCTGATCCCTGGCCTATTCCAGACCACGGCCTACGCAACAGCGATGGCCTCGGCGGCCGTGCAGCGCGGCAGCATCACTCAAGCCCAGGCTGACGAACGGATCGCGTTCCTGGCCACTCGCCAACGCCTGCTCGAGCAGAAGTCGCCGCCCATCATCCATGCGGTCATGGACCAAAGCTGTCTGGTCCGTCCGGTTGGTGGGCGCAAGGTGATGCTCCCGCAGCTGGACTACCTTGAGGAACTGGCGCATCGTCCGAACGTCACGATCCAGGTTGCTCCGTTCAGCCTTGCCGAGCACGCTCCCTTCGCGTTGCCCGTCGTCCTGCTGACGCTGCCTGATCGTACGGTGGTGGGATACGCCGAGTCCCACCCCAAAGGTCATCTTGAGCGCGGGCGTGAAGCCGTCGCAGACTGGGAGAAGGACTACGATCAGCTGCAAGTGGAGTCGCTCTCGAAGGTGGCTTCGCTCGCCGTGATCCGCGCTGTTCGGAAGGAACTTGAATGACGATCATCGACTTGCACGGTGCTCGCTGGGTTAAGTCACGACACAGCCAGAGCGGCGGTAACTGCGTCGAGGTCGCGCCCGACTTCGTCGCTGTCGTCCCCGTCCGTGACTCCAAGGACCCGCAGGGCCCAGCGCTAGTGTTCGGCGCCGAGGCGTTCGCCGCGTTCGTTGCCGGGGTCAAGGCGGGCGAGTTCGGGACCGTCTGATCTCCCCGGTTCACCACGACGCCCCTGTGCGGCCCAGTCCCGGGCCCCAGGGGCTTTGTGTTGCCTCATTGCCGCTTGGGGTGGCGCGGCTACCATCGGCTATGGGTGGAGTCGCTGTCGAAGGTGGCCTCGCTCGTCGCGATCCCCGTTGTTCGGAAGGAAGTTGACTGATGACCATCGACTTGTCCGGCGCTCATTGGGTGAAGTCCAAGCACAGCAACAACGGCGGTATCTGCGTGGAGGTCGCGCTTGATTTCCCGGCCGTCGCCCTGAACCGCGACTCCACGGACCTGGCCGGCGCTCGCTGGGTGAAGTCCACGCGCAGCAACAATGGCGGCGAGTGCGTGGAGGTCGCGCCCGACTTCCACGCCGTCGTCCCCATCCGTGACTCCAAGGACCCGCACGGCCCCGCGCTGGTGTTCGGCGCCGAGGCGTTCGCCGCGTTCGTTGCCGGGATCAAGGCGGGCGAGTTCGGGGCCGTCTGACTCCCGGGTTCACCACAGAGCCCCTGCGCCCCAGTTCGGGCGTCAGGGGCTCTGTGCTGTGCGGCCGCCCCCCCGTGGTGATCGTCTTCGAAGCTGGTCGAATCATTCGATTGCCTGCCCGTCCCGCCGCTTCACTGGTCATGTCCGGCCGGGAACAAGCTCCCTGGCGGCGGATCAGGGGCGTTCGCCAGTACTGCTCGGGCCGGGTTGCGGCCGCTCCGACGGTACGAGCGCACGGGCCGTGGCTGGTGGACGGGGGTCTCCAGCCACGGCCGTCGCCCGTCCTACAACACCTGGTAGAAGACATGGCGTGAGCGCTGGAAGCGCCGTAACAGGCCGGCGCGGTGGAGCACTTGGAGATGGTATGAGACCGTGCTGGGGCTCAGGTGGACGTGTCGGGCGACCTCGGCGGTGGTGCGCGGGGTCGCCAGGGCCTTCAGGATCGTGGCCCGGGATCCGCCGATGAGCTCTCCGAGGTCGTGGGGGACGTCCGGCCGGGCGCCGATGGGGTAGGTGATCACGGGCGTGCGCGGCGTATCCGCGTAGGTCGGGTCGATGGAGAACGTGGGGGAGTGGAGGAAGGCTCCGGGGATCAGGATGACCCCCGGAGCCTCGATCTCGACGCGGTACTCGCTCCTGACCGACAGCGCGCCGTCGGCCCAGCCGAACACCGGGTCCAGGCCGTCGATCATGCCACCGAGGCCGGATCGTGCGGTCATGGCGGCACGCTGGTCGACGTCGCGCTCCAAGCGTTCGGAGAGGTCCTCCCAGGACTGTGACATCACCTCGGCCCAGAACACGTCCAGCTGGCACGCGAGTTGCTCCGCGAACCGGTCCTCGCCCGCGTCCAGCGCTTCCAGCACGATGCGCTGAGCAGCGCGCGCCGGCAGCGCGGCGACGTCGAGACCGTTGCACACCACCGCCATCTCGTCGCGCACTCGGTCTGCTGCGACGCCCGCGATGCGGTGCAGTTCATCGTCCACTGGTGAGCGGTAGGCGACGGGCTCCGGAGTCAGGAAGTCCGGCGTGTAGCCCTTCTCGCTCACCGTCAGTGCGGAGAGCAGCCAGAGCCCGCGATTCTGGATGACCGTCCGGCTGCGCAGGCGTAACTCGCGGGGCACCAGCTGCGGGCGCCGGCCGAGCTCGAAGAGCAAGCCCATGGTCTGGTAGACCGGCGAGATCGCGAAGCGCGTGCGTGCCGTCGCGTCCGCCGTCAGCTTGATCTGGATCACCGGTGCCCCCGCTTCGTGACCGCCGCCGAACTCCCGGCCCTGATTTTCGCAGGGAATACCGGAGTTGACGCCGAGAGGGAACGCGATTCCGGCGGCGCGGGCCTCCGTTCGCTTGGCCGGGGTGCGCCGCCGCGCGGCCTTGCCGCCGACTATGCAACCGAGTGCGTCACGGTTCCGGTGTACGCACCCCCTACAGCGGAGGCCGGCACCGAAACGATCAGGGTCGGATTCCAGGTCACGGAGGTGATCAGGAGGCCTGACTGCAGGGTGAAGGCTGTGCGGGAGGCGCTCAGGCTCTGCGCCTGCGCCGCGGTGGCCTGCCCCGGGGTGGCAGTACCGCTGCCGGTCTTCGCGGTGACCGGCCCCGACCAGTAGGAGAGCCTGCCATTCGCGATGGTCTGGGCGGGTGCGCCGGCGCCCGTGGTGAAGTTCGTCGCGGTGACGGTGGCCGTCCAGCTGGACACGACGCCGGTGTCGTCGACTGTCACTGAGCCGAGGTGCGCGGTGATCGTTCCGCCAGGCGCCGTACTCCCGAGATTCACCGAGGTCGGTACCGTGATGGACAGGCCGAGCAACCGGGGTTCAGGCGGGGTTTCCGACCACGCCGGCGAGGCTGTGGGCAGCACGACCGCGATTGCGCAGGACAGCGCCACTGTCGTTCGGGCGGCGAGCACGGCCGCCGGTTCGTTCACTGGTTCTTCCTCCAGCGGCGGCGTCGCGAGGCGACACGTCGCGGTTCGTCTCAGTCGGTGGGGTCGTCCGATACTCCGTCATTCAGTTCCGCGCACCGCCGACCCAGCCCGGCGGTGCGTGTGGTTCACCCACACTAGTTCCGGCCTCCGCCGCTGGGGGGCGCGGCGCGTCGCGCGGACCGCTTCGAGTTCTCTTCATCGCCTCCCGGTACGGCGTCGTGCGGCGAGGAGCAGCAGGCCCAGGCTTCCGGCAGCCGCGATCACCGCGACGACCGGGCCGAGGGTGGGCCATCCCGTCTGGGGCAGGACGCCCTGGCTGGTACTCCCGGGCGAGGCAGCGAAGGTGAGGGTTGCGGTTGCGGTCCGCTTGACGAGGCCGCTGACGAGCGTCAGGTGTGCCGTCCAGGGGCCGTCGGCGAGTCTGGGATCCAGCAGCACGGTGACCGGTGCGGTGTCCCCCGGCGCCAGGGTGGTGCCGTGTGTGACCTGGAACGGCCCGGCGTTCGTGGAGCCCGGGCCGTCCGTCAGCGACAGTGTTCCGCCGAGGTCCAGGGCGCGTTGGCCGGTGTTGTGCACCTGGGCGAGGACCTCGGGTTGTCCGTCCTTGGTACGTGTGGCGGTCAGTTCCCCGATCTGGAAGTCCGACGGCGGTTCACCACCGGGCCCGACATCGATATAGAGGCGAAGCCCTACGCGGTTGACGGTGGTCACGGTGTGCGAAGGGTCGGGCCGGGAGGCGACCTGGGCCCAGATGACGGCGTAGCGCTCCCCGGAGGACGCTGCGGGCCGCACGTTGATGGTTGCCCGTACCTCTGCTGTGCCGTGCGGGGGAAGGTCGAGGCTGGTGTGGTCGAGCGTGACCCAGTCCGTCAGCTCGTTCGCCGTGCGGTCAGGGGCGAAGACCATGCTGCCGTGCTCGATGGCCACGGCACTGGGGTAGACCTCGACGTGCTGGGGTGCGGATGACGTGCTGGAGATCTCCAGCCGTCGATTGATCACGGCGCCGGGGGCGAGGTGGTCGACGATGGAAGTGAGCGCACGAGGGTCGTCGTGCCGGTTGAGCGGGGCTTCGAGCAGGCGGATGCCGACGCTGCCGTCCGGGCTTGGATCCGCGTTCGCGGACCGGCCCGTCGTGGTCGTCGCACCGACCGCGCTGGCCGCGCTGATGCACAGCGCGGCCAGCAGCAGTGTCAGCAATGCCAGGCGAAGCGCCGGACTATGCGACCGAATGTGTCACCGTCCCCGTGTAGAGCCCACCTACCGCTGAGGCGGGTACCGCGACCACCAGCGTCGGATTCCACGTCGCGGAGTTGTCTCCGCTACCGCCGGTCATGCTGAAAGCGGTGATCGCCGTGGTCAGGGCCTGCTTCTGGGTGGACGTGGCTTGTCCGGGGGTGAAGGTCCCGTTGCCGGTTGTGGCGGTGGCGGGTCCCGACCAGTAGGACACGTTGCTCTTCGTGATCGTCTCCGGGGCCGTTCCCCCACCCGTGGTGTAGTCCGTCGAGGAGACCGTCGACGTCCAGAACGCGTTGAGCAGGGCGCGGTTGTCGGTGACCGTCACCGCCCCGAGCTGCCCGCTGGTCGTGCCACCGGGGACCCCGGCCGGGAGGCCGGCCGAGCTGGGGACCGTGATCGAGATGGCGCCGACCGTCACGGTGAAGGTCACGGTGGTGTCCCCCGAACCGGCGGCGCTTGCCGGACCCGCGATGGCCACGAGAGCTATGGCAATAGCCCCGGTCAGTACATGCTTCGCGCGCAAGAACTTCTCCTATCTGCTGGAGTCATGGGCGGAGCCTGCTGCACAGGGCGAGCCGACCCGACCACTTGTCATATGAATGTCGGCATCGGCGAGCCGCTCCTTGATGGGCCTCGATCCCGGTTCACTGGTTCGGCTGCAAACTATCTGCGCCGTCCGGCTCCGCGCGGGTACTGGGTGTTGCGCGACGTTCGATCTGGTAATGAGGGCGACGGCTTCTGGTGGTGTCGGGCGGCAACGACAAAGTCCCGCCGGATCTTGGTCCGGCGGGACTTCGTGTTCGCGGTGTCGCGGTGGTGGTGACGGCGTCGCCACCATGACGGTGGCCTGCCGAGGGCGGGGCAGCTGTACGTGCTGACGCCGGCTAGGAAGCGACGTTCTGCAGCTGGGCCTGTGCTGCGGCGAGGCTGGTCTGCGGGACGCCGATCAGCACCTGCGGGGAGCCGGTGGCCTTGTCGGGGCAGAAGCGGGCGTTCTTCACGGGGACGGACACCGTCAGGACCTCGTCGTTGCGGACCACGATGAGCTGCGAGCCGGTCGTGCAGGTCGCGTTGGGGGCGATCGGCGGGGAGGAGAGCCAGGTGACGGGCTGGTAGACCGACTCTCCCGCCGTCAGGACCGTTCCGTGTGCCCGGTCGGTGGCGAACGCTCCGCTGCCGAGGACTCCGGTGGCCAGCTTGGTGAACACGGGCGAGCCGTCGGTCCGCAGGTCGGCGGCTCCGTAGATCACGCAGGCCTTACCGGAGGTGTTGGTGAGCTTGATGACGCCGGTCCACCGGGGATCGGCCTTGCCATCCAGGCCGATCATCTGGCCGGTGACGTCGCTCTCCTTCTCCGAGCTGCCGCAGATCGGGGCGTCCGTACCGGCCGGCCGGCTCGCCGTCCCGCCCGGCTTCGCAGTGGACTTGCCCGCGCCCGTTGCTCCCGACGCGCCCGATGCGGCCGAGCCGGGGGCTGTGCCGGCGGGGGTTCCTGCCACGGGCGCGGAGGCCGACGGGGTCGCATCGGGTCCACACGCGGTCAGCGTGAGTGCGGCAAAGCCCAGAACGGCGGCAGCGGTCAGGTGACGGGTCTTCAAGAAAAGCTCCAAGGTTTGATAAAGCCACCTGCACAAGGTGGGCCAATCCCCTACACGCAACCCGACACCGACCGGTTCTGCCTGAAAGGGCAGCGTTTCGCAGGGGTATCGGACGCCAATACCGATTCGAGCGGTGGCCCGGCTGCGTGTGGATTCTCAGATGTCTCCGAGCGCCCTGCGGCACCGCGTGATGACCCGCTGGGCATCCGGCCCGTATACCGCCGCACTGGCCAGCGAGGCGGTCGGCCAGTTGCCGACCCGTAAAACCGCCCTCGGCACGCAGCTCACGCAGCCGCATACCGAGGGCGATTCGGGCCTGCTGGAAGTCTGTGCCCACGCGCCGGACGGTACCTCAGCGCTGAACGTGCGGTGGGGCTTGGCGAAGTGCCATGCAGCATCCCGGACCTGGCAGGCGCGAGCCACCTGCACCGGGTCTGTGATCAGCTCCACCCCAGTCAGATCGTCGTCGGCGTCGAAGTGCAACAGTGCGATCACGCGCGAGTCGAACAACCACGCGTCTTCATCCGGAAGGCTCAGGCGATCGGCGTCGGTGCGCCAGAGGTACCGGATGACTTCGCCCGCGGCGCTGTTCCGCTCGGCATTGTCGAGGAGGTACAGCTGCCCGACCGTCGGCGGGTTGTCCATGATCCTCACGCGCTCGAATCGCTTGCCCATGGCCACCTGTTCACGGCGCGATCGGCACCATGGGTCATCGAGGTCCCATCCGGCCGACTGTCCTGCGGAGAACCGGCCGGATGTCTCCGTCTGCTCGTCGGAGCGGTAGCGGCGACGCGTCTCCAGTCGGAAGGCCGTGTGCTCAAAGGTCTCAAACATGCCGTCGAACTCTTCGAAGCTGATGAGCAGCGGCTCTCGATCAACGTCGCGCGGCGAGAAGTCCGCCAGCAGCACGCGCGGTACGATCACGAACGCTTCGCCGGGCTTGACGTTGCGGAGCTGGGCCACCTCGCCGGAGTCGGTCACGGCGTTCCCCTCGTCGTCGGGCTGGACGGAGCCAGGATGCCCCGGAAGCCATCCCGCGGAAGGCTTGATTCTCGAATATTCGCCTGAGGCAGGCGAAAGCTTGGTGTGTCGCGCAGTGGAGGAAGCCTGCGAGCCGCCCTCGCGCTTCTTGGACTGGCGGATGTAGGAGACTGCTTGAGCATGGTCAAGGTCAGGCCCCGCCCGGCCAGCGCTTGGGTCACTGGTCGAACGGGGCCGTTATGAGGTGCTGTTCAGCGGGTGACGGGGACGACGAATCCACGCGTCGGGCCGGTTCGGCTGGACACGTCCTTGATGGCCGCGAGTGCTTCGTCGGTGATGTCCCGCCGGGTGTCGGGGTCGGCGCTGTCGTACACCCGCCATTGCCCGTCCGGGTTGTCCAGGTCTTCCGGGGAGACGATCCCCCGCAGACCTAGGCGGCGGAGTGTGCCGGCTACCCGCTGGGCTTCGTCCTTGTCCATGTTCCCGCCCTCTCCGTGTTCGGTGGGGCTCAGGCTAGCTGCCTTCGCAGCCTCCACCCCCGCCATTGCAGTGCGAGGCGCAGTTTCCGGGGTGTTGACCCTTCCGACGGCAGGCACGGGCGCTTGTGGGACCGCTCGTTACGGCAGTGCTCGAGAGAGCTTGTCCGGGCACTTGTCGCTGCCGCACTGGCAGAACGGCCAGTCCTGACCCCGCGACGGCCCCAGCTTGACGTTCGGGTCGTAGTCCAGAGCGGTGGAGCGGGTTGGACGGCGATCCCCGTTGTGGTCCGTGACGATCCCTTGGTATGCCCCGGCGGTCGGCCCTGCTGGTACGGACATTCGTTCC
The DNA here is from genome assembly GCF_029892095.1 of Kitasatospora sp. MAP12-44. Classification (NCBI taxonomy): domain Bacteria; kingdom Bacillati; phylum Actinomycetota; class Actinomycetes; order Kitasatosporales; family Streptomycetaceae; genus Kitasatospora; species Kitasatospora sp. MAP12-44. Next base: position 2,640,702 of record NZ_JARZAE010000004.1, on the reverse strand, counting down.
TCCCTCGTCCCCCCAGGTCGGTTGACCAACCTTCCCGGGAGGGCGGGGGGCAGCGCGGCGTCGCGTCAGGCGTCGGTCTGGTGTCACTCGGGGGCGTCATTTCGGTGTCATTGAGGGCCCGTTGAGTCGTACCGTGTCCCTCATGACGACACCGAACGACACCTCGCGGGCCGTGCGGCTCGGCATGCGTCTCAGTCAGGACGAGCTGGCGAAGCGCCTACGGGATGCCGGGGAGCGCATAGGGGAACCGAACGACGCGAACAAGCGGCTTGTGCAGCGCTGGGAATCGGGTACCAGCCGTCAGCCCCGGCCGGTCTACGCGCGCCTTGGAAGCCGTTACAGGCATGCCGGTTGAGGCTATGGGCTTCGACATGCCGGAACCCGGCGAGAGGGTCCAACCCGACGGGCACGGTGGGCATGATCTGGCGGCCGGCGGGGGTGGTATCGAGAGTCCGGACGCAGAGCCGGCAACCGCCACCGGTCAGAACTACTCAGGGATTTGGCTCAGCCGATACGAGTTCTTCTCCTCCAGCCGGGGAGACACGTTCGTCGGTAAGCACCACGTCCTGCTCCTTCAGCGCGGGAACCGCCTCACGGGTCGATCGCTGTCGTCTTCCCACTCGGGGTCCTCGCTGATGCTCGACCTACAGGCCGACCGGAATGTGGTCACGGGTACGTGGATAGAGCAGACGGCTAGCGAGGGTTACTACCGGGGCGCGCGCTACCACGGCGCACTCCAGCTACTCGCCGAGCCGACCGGCCGGAGGCTGGCCGGGAAGTGGCTGGGCTTCGGGAAGGACTTCGATGTGAACACCGGTCCGTGGGAACTCGTCTTCCGAGACGGCAGCACGAGCCGGAGCGCCGTGGAACGGTACAGCGCACCCCCGGAGTGAGCCCGAATGTCCGGAGTTGGACTGGCGGATGTAGGAGACTGCTTGCACGTGGTCAAGGTGAGGTGCCCCTGGTCGGGCGCCTTGTGATGAGAGGTTTCCTGTGCCGAGCATTGTCAAGATCAACGTGCTGACCGTCCCCGCTGAGCAGCGGGAGGTGCTGGAGAAGCGGTTCGCCTCGCGGGCCGGTGCGGTGGAGAGCTCGGACGGGTTCGAGTGGTTCGAGCTGCTACGTCCGGTGGAGGGCACCGACCAGTACCTCGTGTACACCCGCTGGGCGTCGGAGGAGGCGTTCCAGGCGTGGATGTCGGGCCCGATGCAGTCGGCGCACCGGCCCAGTGGTGACGCTCAGCAGAAGCCGGCGGCCTCGGGTTCGACGCTGTGGTCGTTCGAGGTCGTGCAGTCCACCGGCCCCAAGGGCTGAGACTCGCGGACCGACCTGGTCCCGGAACGGGACGGGCTCCGGGTCTGCGGGAACAAGTCCCGCAGACCCGGAGCCACTTGCCGACAGCTGCGGTGCAGCTCGGCGGTTCAGACCTACCGAACGGCTAGTGCCGACGGGTCGCTGTGCCTCGTCGGCTTCGCCTGACGAGGATGAGGATCGAGCCTCCCAGCAGCAGCGCGACCGCAGAGCCGGCCATCACGATTGATCCGCCTGCACCGGTCTGGGCGAGAGTTTCGTGCTTCGACTCTTTCGGGTGCTGAGCGGGTCCACCCTGTTGCTGGGCGCCCTGACCGCTGCCGTAGTTGTCCTGACCCTGCCCGTAGCCACCCTGCTGATGATTGCCTTGCCCAGGGCCGCCGTGTTCTCCCGGATACTCGGGAGGTCCTGCGGGTCCTGCGGGTCCTGCGGGTCCTGCCGGTCCTGCGGGGCCAGGCGCACCAGGCGATCCGTTGGCGCCGGGCAGGCCGTTGGCACCAGGTGAACCGGGAGCACCGGGTGCGCCAGGCGATCCGTTGGCACCGGGTGATCCGTTGGCTCCGGGCAGGCCGTTTGCCCCCGGTAGGCCGTTGGCTCCGGGCAGGCCGTTGGCACCAGGCGAACCGTTAGCACCAGGTGCGCCCGGTGATCCGTTGGCACCAGGCGATCCGTTGGCGCCAGGCAGGCCGTTGGCGCCAGGCAGGCCGTTGGCACCAGGCGAACCGTTAGCACCAGGTGCGCCTGTCGGGCCAGGGGCTCCGGCTGATCCGTTGGCGCCGGGCAGGCCGTTGGCGCCGGGTGATCCGTTCGCGCCGGGCAGGCCGTTGGCCCCTGGCAGGCCGTTGGCTCCGGGTGATCCGTTGGCGCCAGGCAGGCCGTTGGCTCCGGGTAGGCCGTTGGTGCCAGGTACACCAGGTGCGCCTGTCGGCCCGGGGGCCCCGGGTGCGCCGTTGGCTCCGGGCGATCCGTTGGCGCCGGGCAGGCCGTTGGCTCCGGGTAGGCCGTTGGTGCCAGGTACACCAGGTGCGCCTGTCGGCCCAGGGGCTCCGGGTGCGCCGTTGGCTCCGGGTGATCCGTTGGCGCCGGGCAGGCCGTTGGCTCCGGGTAGGCCGTTGGTGCCAGGCGAACCGTTAGCGCCAGGTGCACCAGGTGCGCCTGTCGGGCCAGGGGCTCCGGGTGCTCCGGGTGAACCGTTAGCGCCAGGTGCTCCGTTGGGGCCGGGCGCGCCAGGGGCCCCAGGTACACCGGGTGCGCCGGGAGCACCAGGTGCACCAGGTGCCCCAGGCGCTCCGGGTGCGCCGGGAGCTCCGGGCGCACCGGCGGCACCCGGGGAACCCGTCGGGCCGGCGGGCCCGCTCGGACCGGCAGGCCCGCTCGGGCCGCTCGGGCCGGGCGCGCCAGGGGGGCCGACGGTGCAGGCCGCCCGCGTAATGACGTTGTCGTCCAGCGTGACCGCGCCGTTGCGTGCCAGGGCCCGGCCTTCGATCGCTGCGGCGTGGTTCACCGAGATGGACGTCAGGGCCAGGATGTTGCCCTTGAAGAAGGAGTTGACGTCGATGGTGGCCGAGCTGCCCACCTGCCAGAACACGTTGCAGGGCTGGGCACCGTTGACGAGGCTGACGACGCTCGACGGAGCCGTGATCAGGGTCGAGCCGATCTGGAAGATGAAGACGGCGCTGGGATCACCCAGGGCATCGAGGGTGAGCGTCCCGGTGAGGTTCTGCGACGACGTGGCCTTGTAGACGCCGGGCGTCAGCGTCAGTCCGCCGAGATCGCCGGGGGAGGTCAGCAGGGCCGTCGGCGCCCGACCGGCAGCGTCGTTGTACGCGATGACCAGGTCGGACTGCGCCTGGAGAGCCTCGGCGTCGGCTACTTGCTGGAATCCGTTGACTGTCCCGGGCGGGAATCCGGTCACCGAGGAGCCTGGGCTGAGCCCCAGATCGCCGTTGATGACGCTGGGGTTCGTATTGGTGACCGTTGAACCGGCCAGGACGGCGTAGCTGGTGTCGGTCCCCAGGTTCACTGGTGCGTCTGCGGCATGCGCGGGGCTCTGGACCAGGGTGGCTGTCGCCAGTAGCGCCAGTCCGGGCAGTATGACGAAGGCCTCCTTGAGTCGGGAGCGTCTGCGCCCTCGTCCTGGGGGTGCGGGGGGAGTGGCATCGACTGCCATAGGACGAGACCTTTCTTGTCGCCGTTGAGCCCGGCCCCCTCGGTGAAGAGGGATTCCGGGCACTGGTGGTGAGTTCTGGTCAGACCACAAGCCCTGCACTCGCGCTCACGACGTACCGTCACCAACTCAATACAGTGTGCGATGACACGTTAAGTAGTAATGAGTAATAAAGGTGCAAAAGGGTGATGAAGTGGCGCACTCGGGGGTAATTCGGCCTGTCGTCACCTGCGTCCGCACGCGGTGCGGCTCCTCAGCTCGGTGCTAAGGAGGACCGTTTCTCCTGTTGCCCTCGTCCACACTGGTGAGATGACGCATCGCCAGGCCAGCCGAGTCGTTGGCCAGGGCATGAGGGATTTAACGCATCCGCAGGGCGACTCGCTGGGGGCGGCAGAGGACGGTTGGGCCGGTACGGTAGCCGAGCGCTGTCGCGCCGCAGGTGGGCTGCTCAAGGCGACGCTTGGCGAGCTGCGGGAGGAGCTCGGCTATCGGCGGCTCGGCAGGTACGTCCTGGACGAGGTGGCCGAGGGCCTGGCCGAGGCGGGACTCGGCTGGTTCCCGTCCTCGCGACTGTCGGCGAGGGAGAACAGCGAGCCGCGCAAGGAGCAGGAGCTGTGGGTGTTCGTCCGAGACGGTGGCCTGCGGTGTCAGGTCATCGATGCCATCCAGGCCCCCGATGGCTCCGATGTGTCCGCCGTCCTGAACGGCCTGCTCGCCGACCGCCCTCGGGAGCTGTCCCCGGAGCGCAAGCTCGGCCTCATTCGCGAGATCCTCGGTCTCTGACGAGGGCTCGGGGTCGCCTCGCAGAAACGTTTCGCAGCCCGGAACCTAGCTGGGAGCCGATTGGGTCGAGTCCTGCTCCGGCGGGACGAAGCTGACCGGTGCGGCGAAGGCGGCACGGCGGGTGGCTCGGCGCAGGGTGCGCAGGACGGGGGTGCCGAGGGTGAGGCAGAGGACGACGGTGAGGGCGGCGCGGGGGAGGTCCCAGCCGAGCGAGGTGGTGAGGCAGTAGACCAGGAAGCGCGGCAGGTTGGCGCTGAGCGGGTCGCCGGGGACGAACGCCACCGAGCTGCTGAGGCCGCCGATGTAGGGCCAGCCCTGCAGGTTCATGATCGTGCCGTAGAGGACTGCGGACACCGCGCCGTACGCCGCGAGCAGCACCAACTCGCCCCGCCCGCGCAGGGTTCCAGCGCCCGGGAGCAGGCCGGCACCGAGGCAGACCCAGCCCATGCTGAGCATCTGGAACGGCAGCCAGGGCCCGACGCCGCCGGTCAGCAGCGCGGAGGCGAACATCGCGACCGAGCCGAGCACGAAGCCGAAGCCCGGTCCGAGCGCCCGCCCGGACAGCACCATCAGGAAGAACATGGGCTCCAGGCCGGCCGTCCCCGCCCCGAGGGGCCGCAGCGCGGCGCCGGTGGCGGCGAGGACGCCGAGCAGCGCGACAGCCTTCGGGTCGAGCCCGGACTCGGAGATCTGCGCGACCAGCACGGCCAGCAGCAGCGGCATCAGCAGGGCGAACAGCCAGGGCGCGTCGGCGGAGTGGCCGACCACGGCGGAGGAGGTGGACGCGAGCAGCGGCCAGCCGAAGGCGGCGAGGCCGATCAGCGAGGTCAGGGTGAGGACGGCGATCGAGCGCCGGCCGAGCGGGACCGGACGGGCCAGGCTCATCGGGCCGGCTCCTCGGGGAGCGAGGGGAGCGAGGGGAGCGAGGGGGGAGAGGCGACCGAGGGGACCGAGGAGAGCGCGGCGGCGACCTGGCGGACGGTCAGCCACGGCTGCGGCTGCAGCACCTTGGCGACCTGCGGCGCGAACGCGGGCGAGCCCAGCACCACGTCCGCCGACGGCCCGTCCGCGACGATCTCGCCGTCCGCCAGCACCACCGTGCGGTGCGCGAGTTCGGCGGCCAGCTCGACGTCATGGGTGGCCAGCAGGATCGCGTGTCCGTCGGCCGCCAGCGCTTCGAGGATCTCCACCAGCCGTGCCTTGGCCGCGTAGTCAAGACCGCGGGTCGGCTCGTCGAGCAGCAGCAGGGCCGGCCGGGCCGTCAGTACGACGCCCAGCGCCAGGCTGAGCCGCTGGCCCTCGGAGAGGTCGCGCGGGTGGGTGGCGTCGGCGATGCCGGGGATCAGGCGTTCGACCAGTGCGCGGCAGGTGCCGGGCGCCGCGTCGGCGTCCTGGTCGGCGGCGGCGCACTCGGCGGCGACCGTCTCGCCGTAGAGCAGGTCGCGCGGGTCCTGCGGGACCAGGGCGACCTGGCGGATCAGCTCCTTGGGCCGGGCCTTGTGCGGGGTGAGCGGTCCGACCCGGACGGTGCCGGAGGCGGGGGCGTGCAGCCCGGCCAGTGCGCCGAGCAGGGTGGACTTGCCCGCGCCGTTGCGTCCCATCAGTGCGGTGATCTCGCCCGGCCGCAGCGCGAGGTCGACGCCGCGCAGCGCGGGGACCGGGCCGCGCCGCACCGTCAGCCGATCCGCTGAAGCCATCGGCGGGCCGGCCGAAGCGGCGGCCGAAGGGGTGGCCGTGCTGGTGGTGGCGGGAAGCAGCTCGGAAAGGCGGGCGCGCAGTGGCGCGGCCCGCCGGCGGGCGTCGCGAACGGTGAGCGGCAGCGGCGACCAGCCCGCCACCCGGCCCAGGCCCACCACCGGCGGGAAGACCGGCGAGTGCGCCAGCACCTCGGCCGGCTCGCCGAGCACCGGGGGCTGCCCGCCGCCGGGCAGCAGCAGCACCTGGTCGGCGTACTGGACGACCCGCTCCAGGCGGTGCTCGGCCATCAGCACGGTGGTGCCCAGGTCGTGCACCAGCCGCTGCAGTACGGCGAGCACCTCCTCGGCCGCGCCGGGGTCCAGCGCGGAGGTGGGCTCGTCCAGCACCAGCACCTGGGGGTGGACGGTGAGCACCGAGCCGATCGCGACCCGCTGCTGCTGGCCGCCGGAGAGCGAGCCGAGGGCCCGGTCGCGCAGCTCGGCCAGGCCCAGCAGGTCGAGCGTCTCCTCCACCCGGCGGCGCATCACCTCGGGTGCGATGCCCAGCGACTCCATGCCGTAGGCGAGTTCGTCCTCGACCGTGTCGGTGACGAAGTGGGCGCGCGGGTCCTGGCCCACCGTGCCCACCACGTCCGCGAGTTCACGCGGACGGTGGCTGCGGGTGTCGCGCCCGGCGACCGTGACCCGGCCGTGCAGCACGCCGCCGGTGAAGTGCGGGACGAGTCCGCTGACCGCTCCCAGCAGCGTCGACTTGCCCGCGCCGGAGGGGCCGACCAGCAGGCAGAGTTCGCCCTCGGGGATGGTCAGGTCGACGCCGGTCAGCGCTGGTTCGGCGGCGTCGGCGTAGTGCACCGAGACCTGCTCGAAGGTGATCACGGGTGCTCGGCCTCTCTTGCAGGTGCGGGCGTGGGTGCGGCGACGGCGGGCAGCAGCGCGAGCAGCACGGCGGCCGCGGCGGCCAGCGGCAGGGTGGGCGCGGTCGGTGGGACCACCGAGGGCGCGAAGGCGCCCGGGTTGCGCCCGGAGAGCCAGATCAGCGCGCCGGCCGCCAGCACCCCGGAACCGGCTACCAGCCACTCGGCCAGGGCCCAAGGGTCGGGCCGGTAGCTGGTTCTGACGGTACGTCGGCTACCGAGCAGCAGGCCGCCGCCGGTGGCCGCGAGGCCGCCCAGCAGGACCGGCAGGGGCCAGCCGCCGGTGCCGGCGGTGAGCAGGCCGTACGTGGCGGCGCACAGGGCGAGCAGTCCGCCGCCGGTCAGCGCGGCGGTGGCTCGGGCGACCGGGCGCGGGACGGGCACGGTGCGGCCGAAGCCGCGGGTGTCCATCGCGGCGGCCAGTGCCACCGAGCGCTCCAGCGCGCTCTCCAGCACCGGCAGCCCGACACTGAGCACCGAGCGCACGCCCCGGTCCGCCCGTCCGCGCAACCGCCGTGCGGCGCGCAGCCGTTGGACGTCCGCGACCAGGTTGGGCGCGAACGAGGTGGCCACCACCACGGCCACGCCCACCTCGTAGAGCGCGCCGGGCAGCATCCGCAGCAGTCGGGCCGGCGAGGCGAGCGCGTTGGCGGCGCCGACGCAGACCAGCAGGGTGGCCAGCCGCAGGCCGTCGTAGAGCGCGAAGAGCAGCGCCTCCAGGGTGACCCGGCCGCCGATCCGCACGCCCTGGGCCCAGCCGGGCAGCGGCAGTTGGGGCAGCGACAGCAGCACGTGCGAGCCCGGGACCGGTGAGCCGAGCAGCACCGCGAAGAGCAGTCGGGCGACCAGCACGGCCAGCCCGATCCGCAGGAAGGCGCCGTACGAGCGGGACCAGGGTGCCTGCGTGCGGCGGGCGGCGACCACATAGCCGGCCACCCCGACGATCAGCAGGAGCAGCAGCGGGTCGGTGGTCCTGGAGGCCGCCGCCGCCAGCCCGAGCGCCCACAACCACCAGGCGCCCGGGTGCAGTTGGCGCGGTCCGATGGTGGACCGGGTGCCCCGCGACCGGGTGCCCCGCGACCGGGTGGTCATCGCCGCCGGGCCTGCCACCAGGCCCCCGCGCCGAGCAGCAGGACCAGCGCGCCGCCGGCCAGCAGGCCGAGGTTCGGGCCGTTGCCGGCCGGCTTCGCCGGGGCCGGCGCAGCGGCGACCTCTCCGCAACCGGCGGACGGATAGCCCGCGATGGCGCAGATCAGCCCGCTGGTGTCGTAGCGCAGCGGCGGCGCGACGGCGGCCAGCGCGTCGGCCGAGCTGGCGGTGGGATCCAGCACCGCGCAGGCGCTGCGAGCCGCCGGCGGGGTCGCGGCGGAGGACGAGTCGGCGGGCGTGCCGAAGTCCAGCAGCACCGCGACCCGCTTCTTCCCCCGCTGGGCAGGCGTGTTGGCGCAGCTCGCGGCGAAGTCGGGCGCGCTGCGCGGGCGTTCGGTGTCCTTGCCGCCGTCGGTGCTGAGCGTGAAGCGCCAGCCGTCCACCGAGCCGTCCGCCGGGATGTGCACCGCGGCGCCCTGCTGCTGGTAGCTCCAACTCCCGCTGGACTGCTGCCAGAAGGACCAGTAGCGGTAGCTGGAGGCGGCGCCGGCCGGGGCGGCGGCCAGCAGGCACAGCAGGACAGCGGTCAGGACAGTGGTCAGGGCAGCGGTCAGGGCAGCCGGCAGGATGGCCGTCAGGGCCGCCGCCGACCGCCGAAACGCCGCCGTCACTTGCGGGTGGCGGCGGCGCGCCTGCGGTTCATGCTGATGACGAGCCCGGCGCCGATGCCGCCGATCAGCCCGAGCCCGGCGATCCAGACCGGCGAGCGGCCGGTCTGCCCGCCGGCCGTCGAGGCCTTGGGGGTGGGACCGGCCGCGACGAGCTGGGCGACCAGGTCCGTCCCGCCGAAGGCGTGCTGGTTGTGGCCGGTGGCCTGGGCGGCCAGCAGCAGGGTGGCGGTGGCCGAGGCGTCGGTGCCGGCCGGGCCCTTGGCCCAGTTGCCCGCCGTGCCGGCCAGCCAGGCGACGGCGTCGGCCGCCTGCTGCGGGTGCCCGGCGCGGACCAGGCTGAGCGCGGCCCAGGCGGTGGCGTTGTAGTCGGGAGCCGGCGTGGCGCCGGGCATCGCGAGCATCAAGTGGTTGCCGCCGGTGGCGAGTTGCGTGGCGAGGTAGGCCGAGGCGGATTCGGCCTGCTGGGCCGGGGACAGCTTGGTCGCCGCGTCCGCGCAGGCCGGCGCGGTGGGGGCGGGGCCCGAGAGCGCGCCGGCGGCCACCGGCAGCGAGCCGCCGGCGGTGGCGAGGGTGGCCTGCGAGGTGGCCAGCGCGTTGGCGGCGAGTGCGCCCTTGGCGTCCGGCTGGTAGGCGTAGGCGCCGCGCTGGTCGGCGGGGGCGGCGCAGCCGAGCTGGAAGGCGGCCAGTCCGTCCAGGGCGCTCTTGCCGGCCTTGGCCACCGTCGACGGGTCGGTCTTCGCGGCCCGCAGCGCGCTCACCACCAGGCCGGTGGAGTTGGCGTCCCCGGGGGTGCCGGGGTTGTAGGACCAGGTGCCGTCCGCGTTCTGGTTGGCCTTGATCCACTGGACGCCCTTGTCCACGGCGCCCTGGTGCCCGCCGAGGGCGGTCAGCGCCTGGATCGCCACCGAGGTCGCGTTGCTGTCCTCGGTCGCGGCGGTGCAGGGCACGGCGGTGTCGGCCCGGAACGAGGGCCAGCCGCCGTCCGCGCACTGCTGCCCGCTCAGCCAGGCGACCGCGGAGTCGGCCGGGGTGATCTTCGCGCCCGCCAGCGCGGTGAGCGCCAGCGACTGGCGCCAGACGCCGTCATACGTCGGGTCGCTCTTGCCGTACAGCGCGGCGGGCGCGGCCACCGGGGAGGGCGAGGGCGAGGCGGCGGCGGTGTCGGCCAGGGCGGGCGCGGCGGCCAGACCCGCCAGCAGGGCGGCGGTCAGGACGGTGGCGCCGGTGCGGGCGGGGGAGAGCATGATCGGCCTTTCGAGGGACACAGCGGAACCACCGACTGTACCCGGGCCCGTTCAGCGCCCCTCACGGCCCAGGTACTAGCGCCCCTCGCGGCCCACGTACTGGAAGACGAATCCGACCACCGCCCCGCCCACCAGCGCGAAGCCGATCAGCGCCAGCCACACCCCGAACACCACACCCAGCGCCAGCACGGTCAGCCCGACCGCGAGCGCCGCCGGCCAGCTGCTGCGCGGCGGGAAGAAGCCCAGCGGGCCCGCGGTGTCGACGATCTCGCCGTCGGCGCGGTCCTGCGGGCGGGCCCCGCCGCGCCGGTACTGCACGTAGTAGAAGAACCCGACCAGCGAGGACATCAGGAAGCCGACGGTCAGCACGGTGGTGCCGGTCGGCTCGTTGGAGAGCAGCCAGTAGACCAGCGCGACGACGCCCAGGAACAGCGCCATCCCGGCGAACAGCCACCCCTCCAGCTTCACAGGGCACCGTCGCGGAACTCGGGGTGGTGCAGGTCGAACGCCGGGGATTCGGAGCGGATCCGGGGCAGCGCAAGGAAGTTGTGCTTGGGCGGCGGGCAGGAGGTGGCCCACTCCAGCGACCGCCCGTACCCCCACGGGTCGTCCTCGGTCACCTTCGGGGCGTGCCGCGCGGTCCACCAGACGTTGTAGAGGAAGACCAGCGTGGAGGCCCCCAGCACGAAGGAGCCGATCGAGGAGATGGTGTTCAGCACGGTGAAGCCGTCGCTGGGCAGGTAGTCGGCGTAGCGGCGCGGCATGCCGATCGCGCCCAGCCAGTGCTGGACCAGGAAGGTGGTCTGGAAGCCGACGAAGAGCAGTCCGAAGTGCAGTCGGCCCAGCCGCTCGTCCAGCATCCGGCCGGTCAGCTTGGGCCACCAGAAGTAGAAGCCGCCGAAGGTGGCGAACACCACCGTGCCGAACAGCACGTAGTGCATGTGGGCCACCACGAAGTAGCTGTCCGTGACATGGAAGTCGATCGGCGGGGCGGCCAGCAGCACGCCGGTCAGGCCGCCGAACAGGAAGGTCACCAGGAAGCCGATCGACCAGAGCATCGGCGTCTCGAAGGAGAGCGAGCCCTGCCACATGGTGCCGATCCAGTTGAAGAACTTCACCCCGGTGGGCACCGCGATCAGGAACGACATCAGCGAGAAGAACGGCAGCAGCACCTGGCCGGTGGCGAACATGTGGTGCGCCCAGACCGTCATCGACAGCGCGGTGATCGCGATCGTCGCGCCGACCAGGCTGGCGTAGCCGAAGATCGGCTTGCGGCTGAAGACCGGCAGGATCTCGCTGATGATGCCGAAGAACGGCAGCGCGACGATGTACACCTCCGGGTGGCCGAAGAACCAGAACAGGTGCTGCCACAGCAGCGCGCCGCCGCTGGCCGCGTCGAAGATGTGCGCGCCGAACTTGCGGTCGGCCTCCAGCGCGAGCAGCGCCGCGGTCAGCACCGGGAAGGCCATCAGCACCATGATCGAGGTGAAGAGCACGTTCCAGCTGAAGATCGGCATCCGGAACAGCGTCATCCCGGGGGCCCGCAGGCAGGTGATGGTGGTGATGAAGTTGACCGCGCCCAGGATCGTGCCGACGCCGGCCACCACCAGGCCCATCGTCCACAGGTCCGCGCCGGTGCCGGGCGAGAAGACCGCGCTGTTGAGCGGCGCGTAGGCGAACCAGCCGAAGGCGGCGGCGCCCTGGGGGGTCAGGAAGCCGCTGAGCACCATCAGGGCGCCGAGCAGGAACGCCCAGTAGGTGAAGGCGTTCAGCCGCGGGAAGGCGACGTCGGGAGCGCCGATCTGCAGCGGCATGACCGCGTTGGCGAAGCCGACGAAGGTGGGGGTCGCGAAGAGCAGCAGCATGATCGTGCCGTGCATGGTGAAGAGCTGGTTGTACTGCTCGTTGGTGAAGAACTGCAGCCCAGGGCGCATCAGTTCGGCCCGCATCAGCATCGCCAGCAGGCCGCCGACCAGGAAGAACCCGAAGGAGGTGGCCAGGTAGAGGTTGCCGATCATCTTGTGGTCGGTCGAGGTCACCCAGCGCAGTACGGCGCGCCCGCGCCGGATCCGCTCCGCCGCCCCCGCCTGCTGTTCGGTGGCCACGGTTGTCACTGTTCGTCCTCCTGGTGCTCGTACTCGTACTCGTACTCGTACTCGTACTCGGCGGCGCTGCGGGCTGGGGGTGCGACCAGGGCGGCGATCCGCCGGTACTGCTCCTCGGTGGCGGGCAGTTCCACCCGGTCGCGGTGGAACCAGCGGCTGAGCGCCGTACGCACCCGCGCCAGCCGGCGCAGCAGCGCGGGGCCGGCCGGCGCCGGCTCGTCCAGTGGCTCGGGTACGTCCCGTACCAGCAGGTCGTAGCGCTGGTCGGCGGTCAGCGGCCGGTGGCGCTCGGAGTAGCCGCCCTGGACCGACTGGACGACGTCCCCGCTCTCGTCGCCGGCCAGCAGGCGTTCGCGGTCGTGCGCCTGCAGGGCCAGGCAGACCCGCTTGGTGATGACGAAGCAGAGCGGCGGCAGCAGCACCAGCAGGGCCCGGAAGGTCCAGACGAAGCCGTTCACGGTGAGGCCGAACGAGTAGACGATCACGTCGTCGCCGCCGGCCACCAGCAGCACGGCGTAGAACGCGATGGCGCCCACCCCGAGGCCGGTGCGGGTCGGCTGGTTGCGCGGGCGGTCGCACAGGTGGTGCTCGCCGCGCCCCCGGGTGAGCCACCGCTCGGCGAAGGGGTACACGTACAGCGTTGTGAAGATCACCCCGGGCAGCAGCACCGCCGGGACCAGCGCCCCCCAGGAGACACTGTGGCCGAGCAGCCGGGTCTCGGTGGCCGGCATCAGGCGCAGCGATCCCTCCAGGAAGCCCATGTACCAGTCGGGTTGGGAGCCGGTCGAGGCCTGGTCGGGACGGTAGGGGCCGAACAGCCAGATCGGGTTGACCTGGGCGAGCGCGCCGAGTGCCGTCAGCACGGCGGCCACCGCGAAGAAGAGCCCGACGGTGCGGGCCAGGAACTGCGGGAAGAACGGCAGCCCGACCACATTGCGGTTGGTCCGCCCGCGACCGCCCCAGTGGGTGTGCTTGAGGGTGACGATCAGCTGGAGGTGCGCGCCGACCAGCGCGACCAGCAGGCCGGGGATCAGCAGGATGTGCAGCGAGTAGAGCCGCGGGATGATGTCGTTGCCGGGGTACGGGCCGCCGAAGACGAAGAACGTCAGGTAGCTGCCCACCAGCGGCAGCGAGAGCATCACGCCCTCGGCGATCCGCAGGCCCTCGCCGGAGATCAGGTCGTCGGGCAGCGAGTAGCCCGAGAAGCCCTCCAGCAGCGCGAGCACGAAGAGCGTCACGCCGAGCAGCCAGTTCAGCTCGCGCGGGCGGCGGAAGGCGCCGGTGAAGAAGACCCGCAGCATGTGCACGCTGAGCGCGGCGGTGAACACCACCGCGCCCCAGTGGTGGATCTGACGGATCAGCAGGCCGCCGCGGACGTCGAAGCTGATGCCCAGCGCGGAGGAGTACGCCTCGGTCATCCGCACGCCGCTCAGCGGTTGGTAGGAGCCCTGGTAGACGATCTCGCCCATGCTCGGGCGGAAGAAGAAGGTCAGATAGACGCCGGTCAGCAGCAGCACGACGAGGCTGTAGAGGGCGAGTTCACCCAGCAGGAACGACCAGTGGTCCGGGAACACCTTGCGGACCGCGCCCCGGGCGACGTCGAACAGCGGCAGCCGCGCGTCCAGCGCGCGGGCGGCGGACTCCGACCTCGGCGTGCCCCGGGCCCAGGCGAATGCCGTCTGCCGGCCCGGGGAGCTCTGCTTCGTCACACGGGGTGACGCTAGTGGGGTGGTTCACCCGAAGGGCCGGGGCTCGCCGAGGCCGTCCGGGGCCTTCGCCGGGACGGAGCAGAGACGTCGGACCAGGAGACGTCAGATCGAGAGCAGCCGGGCGGCGGTGGCCAGGTCGGCGCGGACCTGGTCCAGCGAGGAGCGCCCGGAGAGCCAGCTGACCAGCGCCGAGTGCCAGGTGTGCTCGATCACCCGGACCGCCGCGCGGTCCCGCTCGTCCAGGGAGTCGGGCGGACCGGGCCGGCCGATCGCGTCCAGGATGATCGCGGTGGTGAGCTTGCTGACCTCGTCCACCTCCATGCTGACCGAGCGGTCGGCGAAGGACAGCGCCCGCACCATCGCCTCGGCCAACTGCGGCTCGCGCTGCAGGGCGTGGAAGGCCCGGGTGAGCGTCTCGGCCACCCGGGCCGCCGGGTCCTCGCCGGTCGGCGGGTGGCGGCGGACCTGGTCGAGCAGTCGGCCCAGCTGATCCTGCATCACCGCCACCAGCAGGTGGACCTTGGACGGGAAGTACCGGTAGAGCGTGCCCAGCGCGACGGAGGCCGCCTCGGCCACCTCGCGCATCTGCACCGCCTCGTACCCGCCCCGGGCGGCCAGCGCGGTGGCGGCGGCCAGGATCCGGCGGCGCCGTTCGGCCTGGCGCGGCGTCAGCGCCAGGTTCACTGGCGAAGCGGCGGTGGTACTCAACGGGACCCCTGACGTCGCTCGGCGGCAGCATGGCGGCGGCCCGGCCGCAGCGTGTCGCGAATCACCAGCCCTGCCTCCGATGCGGAAGCTACGGGCCGGTATCTTCGAGGTCTCTCATTGTTCACATGTCCAATGACGAATTCCACACCACCATGAAACTTGATCTACTTTTCCGCTGAGGCCGCCGCGGCCGAGGGGAAGTGGGCAGAAGGGGCGACCATGACGGGGCAGCCACCCTCCACTGCCGACCGGCGGCCGCTGCGGATCGCACTCCTGTCCTATCGGGGCGACCCGTTCTGCGGCGGGCAGGGCGTGTACGTCCGCCACCTGTCGCGCGAGCTCGCCCGGCTCGGCCACCACGTGGACGTCATCGGCGCCCAGCCGTTCCCGGTGCTGGACGAGGTCGAGGGCCCCGGCTCGGTCCGCCTGGTGGAGCTGCCCAGCCTGGACCTCTACCGCGCGGACGACCCCTTCCGCACCCCGCGCCGCGAGGAGTACCGCGGCCCGGTGGACCTGCTGGAGGTCGCCACCATGTGGACCGGCGGGTTCCCCGAACCGCTGACCTTCTCGCTGCGCGCCCGCCACCACCTCGCCCTGCACAAGGGCCGCTACGACGTGGTGCACGACAACCAGACGCTCGGCTACGGCCTGCTGGGCCTGGCCCGGCACGGCTTCCCGCTGGTCACCACGATCCACCACCCGATCACCGTGGACCGCCGCCTCGAACTGGAGGCCGCCCCCACCCGGCTGAAGCGGCTCTCGCTGCGCCGCTGGTACGCCTTCACCCGGATGCAGCGCCGGGTGGCCGCGCGCCTGGAGCACATCATCACCGTCTCCGGCAGCTCTAAGGCCGAGATCACCGAGCAGCTGGGCGCCGCGCCCGGCGCCGTCTCGGTGGTGCCGATCGGCGCGGACACCCGGCTCTGGTCGCCGTCCGAGTCGGTCGCGGTGGTGCCGGGGCGGATCGTGGCGACCTCCAGCGCGGACGTGCCGCTCAAGGGCCTGGTGCACCTGGTCGAGGCGCTCGCCAAGGTGCGCACCGAGCGGGACGCGCACCTGGTCGTGGTCTGCAAGAAGCAGGGCGCCGGGCCGGTGGCGGACGCGGTGCGGCGCTTCGGCCTGGAGCCGTACATCGAGTTCCGCACCGGCCTGACCGACCAGGAGCTGGTGGACCTCTACCGCTCCGCCGAGGTGGCCTGCGTCCCCTCGCTCTACGAGGGCTTCTCGCTGCCCGCCGCCGAGGCGATGGCCACAGGCACGCCGCTGGTCGCCACCACCGGCGGGGCGATCCCCGAGGTGGCCGGGCCGGACGGCGAGAGCTGCCTGGCGGTGGCGCCGGGCGACGCCGGGGCGCTGGCGCTGGCACTGGGACGGCTGCTGGACGACCCCGAGCTGCGTGCCCGGCTCGGCGCGGCCGGGCGCGAGCGGGTGCTGGCCCGCTTCACCTGGGAACGGGCCGCCGAGCTGACCGCCGAGCGCTACCGCGCGGCCATCGCCACCGGTGCCGGGCAGCGCGCCCGGTCCGGTGCCGGCTGGCGCTACGTCGCCTGATCACGTCGCCTGATTTCGTACCAACCCGGCCCGACCTCACACCACTTGCCCGACTTCACCCCCTCAGGGAGCCCCGCAGTGCTGACCGTCGACTTCTCCCGCTTCCCGATCGCCCCCGGCGACCGGGTGCTCGACCTGGGCTGCGGCGGGGGCCGGCACGCGTTCGAGTGCTACCGCCGTGGCGCCAACGTGGTGGCCCTGGACCAGAACGCCGAGGAGATCGCCGAGGTCAAGAAGTGGTTCGACGCGATGGCCGCGGCCGGCGAGGCCCCGGCCGGCTCCTCGGCCGTCGCCATGGAGGGCAACGCGCTGGCGCTGCCGTTCGAGGACGAGAGCTTTGACAAGATCATCATCTCCGAGGTGATGGAGCACATCCCCGACGACAAGGGCGTGCTGGCCGAGATGGCCCGGGTGCTCAAGCCCGGCGGGCTGCTCGCGGTGACCGTGCCGCGCTGGCTGCCCGAGAAGATCTGCTGGGCGCTCTCCGACGAGTACCACGCCAACGAGGGCGGCCACATCCGGATCTACCGCGGTGACGAGCTGCTGGAAAAGCTGGGCGGCGCCGGCCTCACCCCGTACGGCACCCACCACGCGCACGCGCTGCACTCGCCGTACTGGTGGATCAAGTGCGCGGTGGGCGTCGGCAACGACAAGGCGCTGCCGGTGAAGGCCTACCACCAGCTGCTGGTCTGGGACATCGTCGGGACGCCGGTGATCAGCAAGCTCACCCGGGCCGCCGAGGCCGCGCTCAACCCGGTGATCGGCAAGAGCTTCGTCGCGTACGCCAGCAAGCCGAACCGGCCGGGCGCGTGAGCACGGGGGAGGGGCTGACGGCCTCCGAGGCACTGCTCCTGCCGGGCGTGCTCGACGCGGCGCAGGCCGTCGCCACGGTGCGCAGCATCCTGGCCGAGCAGCGGGCGGACGGCGCGATCCCGTGGTTCACCGGCGGCCACCTGGACCCGTGGGACCACACCGAGGCCGCGATGGCGCTGGACACGGCCGGCGAGCACGCCGCCGCCGAACGCGCCTACCGCTGGCTGGCGGACCGGCAGAACCCGGACGGCTCCTGGTATGCCGGCTACTTCGGCGACGGCGCCGAGGGGGTCTCGAACCCGGCGGTGGAAACCAACTTCTGCGCCTACCCGGCCGTCGGCGTCTGGCACCACCACCTGAGCACCGGGGACGACACCTTCCTCGACCAGATGTGGCCGATGGTGCGCCGCGCGCTCGACTTCACCGTCGGCCTGCAGCTGTCCGGCGGCCAGATCGCCTGGCGGCTCGACGAGCACGGCACGGCGGTCCAGGAGGCGCTGCTCACCGGCTCCAGCAGCATCCTGCACGCCCTGCGGTGCGGGCTCGCCATCGCCGAGTACCGCGAAGAACCGCAGCCGGACTGGGAGTTGGCGGCCGGACGGCTGCAGCACGCGGTGGCCGAGCACCCCGAGCGGTTCCTCGACAAGGACCGCTACTCGATGGACTGGTACTACCCCGTGCTCGGCACCGCACTGCGCGGACCGGCGGCCCAGCAGCGGATCGAACGGGACTGGGAACGCTTCGTCGTCCCCGGCCTCGGCGTGCGCTGCGTCAGCGACCGGCCCTGGGTGACCGGCGGCGAGAGCGCCGAACTCGCGCTCGCGCTCTGGGCGGTGGGCCAGTCCGACCGCGCGGTGGAGATCCTGCAGTGGATCCGCCACCTGCGGCACGAGGACGGCTCGTACTGGACCGGCTACGTGTTCGAGGACGACGCCATCTGGCCCGAGGAGCGCACCACCTGGACGGCCGGCGCGCTGCTGCTCGCGGTCGCGGCGCTCGGCGGGGACCCGGCAACGGTGGCCGTCTTCGGCGCCGAGCAGCTGCCGAGCGGGCTCGCCGTGGTGGGCTGCTGCTGAGGCGCTGCCGCTGAGGCACGGACACGCGCAAGGACCCGGCGGGATTCCGCCGGGTCCTTGCGCGTGCGTGCGTGGTGCGCGGGTCAGCCGCGCTGGATGCCCGAGACGTCGTTCAGCACGCCCTGGGTGCCGTCCTGCAGCTGCGCGACCAGGGCCGCGCCGCGCTGCTCGACGGCCAGGTACCAGGTGCCGGGCACCAGGTCGCCGACGAACGGGCCGGGGGCGCCGTCCTTCGGGCTGAGCTGGCGGGGCGCCGGGACGGCGAACCAGAACGGCGCGAACTCGACGGCCGGGGCGGGCGCGGGCGTCGGGTCGGGCAGCGGGGTGGTCGCCTTGAGGACGTCCTGCGGCTGGGCCTGCTGGGCCTGCTGCGGCTGCGGGACCTGCTGAGCCTGCGGGGCCTGGTGCCCAAAGGGCTGGGCCTGGGCCTGGCCGAAGCCGGCGTCGGGCTGGCCGGCCTGCGGAACCTGCTGAGCCTGCGGGGCCTGCTGGCCGAACGGGGACGGCTGGCCGAAGCCGGCGTCCTGCGGCTGCCCGGTGCCCGGCGCGGGGAAGCCGTAGCCGCCGACCTGCGGCTGCTGCTGGCCGCCGAAGCTCTGACCGGCCGCGGGGTAGCCGTAGCCGCCCTGCTGCGGCTGGCCGCCGCCGAAGGTCTGGCCGGGGGCGGGGTAGCCGCCGACACCCGGGTAGCTCTGCTGCGCCGGCACGGCGGGCTTGTCGCTGAGCAGCGGGGCCTGCAGCGCGGGCACCAGCGGTCCGGCCAGCGCGGCGCCGGTCAGCACGAGCAGCGAGAGGAGGGCGAGGTAGGCGCCGATCGAGTGACCGGTGCCCGCGCCGAGCGCCCACACCGAGGTCCACAGCGCCGCCACGGCGAACGCGCTGCCCCACTGGTCGAGGCGCAGCCCCAGGACCTGGCGGGTCTTGGCCGCCTCGCCCTGGAACTTCTGGAGCAGGATCAGCGCCGCGGCGGCGATGCCCAGCAGGTAGATCGAGGGCAGCACCGGCAGCAGGTCGGTGGCCCACGCGCTCGACGAGCAGGCGTCGGCCGAGCAGCCCAGGGAGAAGTACGGCAGGAAGGATGAGATCAACAGGAGGACGGCCGCACCTGCGATGGCGGCATCTCCCCTGGTGAGAGCGCGCAGATTCACTAACGTTCCCCTCGCTGGTGTGTCGTGGACGGCGTGACGGGGAGTGATTGTACTGACTGCCCGCGCATCCGGTCGGGACAAAAGCCTAGGGCCCTTCTACTGAGCCCCATACGGCGGGTTCTGCGCACGTCCGGCGAAGGACGCGGTCAGGACCCGCTCGGGACGCCGGTCAGGTAGGCCAGGAACCCGTCGGCGATGCCCTGCGCGGCCTTCTGGCGCCACTGGGGATCCGTCATCCGCTGGGCGTCGCCGGCGTTGCGCATATTGCCGCACTCGATGAAGACCTTCGGCACCGTGGAGAGGTTGAGCCCGCCGAGATCACTGCGGGTGTCCAGGCCCTGCTGGGCGGTGTAGTCCGCGTACGGCTCCCCGGTCTGGGCCTGGAACGTGTCGCGCAGCAGCAGCCCGAACCGGTGCGAGGGCGCGACGATCGGGGTGGTGTCGGCCGCCCCCGCCTTGACCTCGGCGGGCATGATCACGTGGAAGCCGCTGCCCGAGTCCGGTCCGCCGTCGCCGTGGATCGAGAGGGCGGCGTCCGCGTGCGCGGCGTTGCCGATCGCGGCGCGCTGGGTGACGCACGGGCCCCACGGCGTGTCGCCGTCCTGGGTCAGCACCACGGTCGCGCCGAGCCCCTTGAGCAGATCGCGCACCCGGTGCGAGACGTCCAGGGTGAAGGCCGCCTCGGTGTAGCCGGCGTAGGTCTCGGTCCCGGTGGTGTCGCACTCCTTGTGACCGTTGCCGACGTCCACCTGCTGGTTGATCTCGGCGGCGTGCTGGAAGTTGCCGGGGTTGTGGCCGGGGTCGATGACAATCGTGCGGCCGGCCAGCGACTTGGCCCCCGGTGCGGGCGCGGCGCTGGAGCTGGAGCCGGCGCTCGGGACGGCGGACCGCTGCGGGGGAGCGGCGGCCGGGGCGCCGGTGGCGGTGCCACAGCCGAGCAGGCCGGTGAGCAGCAGCGGCGCGGCCGCCAGCAGCCGCAGGTACGGGGAGCGAGGAGTGGAGCGGTTCATAGCGCTGTTCAGAGTCCGTCCGCGTGGAGGGGGTCCAGGCCGTATGACGCCGTCAGCTCGTTCCAGGTGCTGACGAAGCTCTGCAGGGACTGCGTCGCCAGCGGGTAGAGGTTGTCGGCGTTCTGCTTGTCGGGTGTGCTGGGGGCGCTGTGGGCGCCGCTGCAGCCCGTGGCGCTGATCGCCCGGGCCCACGCGCCGTAGGACTGGTCGAGGGCTTCGGACTGCTGCCAGGCGGTCTGCAGGGTCTGCGCGGCGTCGGCGCCGCCGGGCAGGTCGCTGAAGCTGAGCTTGGCGAGGCCGGTGAGCAGCGTGGCGCGCTGGGCGGCGTCGGCGGTGAACACCTGCGCCGCGGCGTCGACGGTGGCCTTGTCCGGGCAGCTGGAGACGATCGCCACCTCGCTGCCGATCTTTGCCGCCTGGTAGCCGGTCAGCAGCTTGTCCAGCGCCTGGGCCTGGGCCTTGGCGTTCGGCCCGGGGGTGGCGCCCGCGCTCGGGCCGCCGATCGGGGTGGCGCTGGGGCTGCTGCTGGGGCTGCTGCTGGGACTACTGCTGGGGCTGCTGCTCGGGGCGGCTGAGCCGCTGGGGGTGGCGGTCGGCGGCTGGGCGGGGGCGCTGGTCGGCGGGGCCGGCTGGGCCTGCGGATGGCCGCTGCCGTCGGCGGCCTGCAGCGCCAGCACGGCGCCACCGCCGACGGCGAGCAGCAGGAGCACGCCGACGGCGAGCAGCAGCGGGGAGCGCTTGGCGCGGGCGTCCGGCTGCTGCGGGGGCAGGGCGGGCGGCGGCGGGAAGCCCTGGGCTGCGGGCGGCGCGGCGGGCGGCGCGGTCGGCGGTGCGGCCGGGGGCGGTGTCGCGGGCCGCGCGGGCGTGGCGGACGCTGCGGGCGCTGCGGGTGCTGCGGACGGCGTGGACGTTGCGGGCTCCGCGGGCGTCGTCGGCGCGGCGGCCGGACGCCGTACCCAGCCGCCGGCGCCGTCGCGCGCGGTCGGGTCCCAGACCGCCGGTGTCGGCTCGCTCTGGTCCGTCATGGTGTGGCCCCCGCCTTCGTGCCTCGCCTGCGGCGTGCTGCTCGCCGCCCTGGACCGACACCGTACCGGCCGATCGGGCCTGGACGGCGGCGGCTCCCGGGCGGCGCGGGGATCAGCGGTTCAGCGCGCCCGGCGCAGTACGCGCAGCGAACCGGTCACCGAGAGCTCCTCGAAGCCCTCGGCGAGCGCCCGCAGATAGACCCGGTAGGGCGCCTGCCCACCGTCGGCCGGGTCGGGGAAGACGTCGTGCACCACCAGCAGGCCGTCCTCGGCCAGGTGGCGTACCCACCCCTCGTAGTCGCCGGTGGCGTGCTCGTCCGTGTGGCCACCGTCGATGAAGACCAGGCCGAGCCGGCCGCCCCAGAGGGCCGCGATCTGCGGCGAGCGTCCGACCAGTGCGACGACGTGGTCCTCCAGGCCGGCCGCGTGCAGGGTCCGGCGGAAGGTCGGCAGGGTGTCCATCAGGCCGACCGCCGGGTCGACCAGGCCCGGGTCGTGGTACTCCCAGCCCGGCTGCTGTTCCTCGGAGCCGCGGTGGTGGTCCACGGTCAGCGCCACCGTGCCGGTCTCCCGGGCGGCGGCGGCCAGCAGGATCGCCGAGCGTCCGCAGTAGGTGCCGATCTCCAGCACCGGCAGCCCGGTCGTGCGGGCGGCCTCGACGGCGGCCGCGTAGAGCGCCAGGCCCTCGTCGGCGGGCATGAAGCCGGTCGCCGACTCGAACGCTGCGAGCACCTCGGGTGCGGGAAGGGACTGCGCCCGGGGGTCGGTCATCTGGCTGCTCCGTAGGCTGGTGGGCGGCGCCCGGTGCGGCGGCACGCCTCGCCCGGGACCCTACTCGATCGTCCGTCCGAGCCGGTTACCGGCCGGTAGGCGGTCTTTCCGGGCGCCGGATGATGCGGTATACAGGAGAATTCCGCCTGGTAGAACAGGTTCTACCTTTGGCCGGCGGCGACCGGGAGGGCCAGCATGCGCGCAGCGGTTCTGCACACGATCGGAGACGACGATCTTGAGGTCCGCGAGGACGTCGAGGCGGTCGGCTTCGGGCCCGGCCGGATCAGGGTCCGGCTGCGCGCGGCCAGCCTCTGCCACTCGGACCTCTCGGCGATGAGCGGCGTGCTGCCGCAACCCGCGCCGTTCGTCCCCGGGCACGAGGGCGCGGGCGACGTGCTGGCCGTCGGCGAAGGCGTGCGCGGCGTGGCGGTGGGCGACCGGGTGGTCCTGTGCTGGATGGCGCCCTGCGGCCACTGCCCGCACTGCCGGCGCGGGCAGGGCCACCTGTGCGTGGACAGCCTCGGCCGGCTGCGCGAGCCGAGCTTCCGGATCGGCTCCGAGACCGACGCCTTCGGCTTCTACAGCACCGGCACCTTCGCCGAGGAGGTGGTGGTCGCGGCCGAGAGCGTCATCAAGGTGCCCGACGACATGCCGTACGAGCTGGCCGCGCTGGTCGGCTGCGGGGCCACCACCGGGCTCGGCGCGGCCGTCAACACCGCGCGGGTCGAGCCGGGCGCCTCGGTCGCGGTGATCGGCGCGGGCGGGGTGGGCGTCGCCGCCGTCCAGGGCGCCCGGGTCTGCGGCGCGGCCCGGATCACCGTGGTCGACCCGGTCGCCTCGCGGCGCGAGCGGGCGCTCGGCCTGGGCGCCACCGACGCGATCGCCCCCGAGGAGCTGAAGGGCGCGGCCCGGAGCCTGCCGTCCGGCGGCTACGACTACGTCTTCGAGGCGGTGGGCCGCGGCGCCACCGTGCGCGCGGCCTACGACGCGGCGCGGCGCGGCGGCGCGGTGGTGGTGATCGGCGCGGGCGCCCGGGACGACCTGGCGCAGTTCAGCATGGCCGAGCTGTTCTTCAACGAGAAGCGGCTGCTGCCCTCGATGTACGGCGGCGGCGAGGTGGCCCGGACGATCGAGCTGGCGATCGAGCTGTGGCGCAGCGGGCGGCTCGATCTGGCGGGCATGATCACGCACCGGGTCGAGCTGGCTGAGGTGAACACGGCGCTGGCCCAGATGCGCAGCGGCGAGGCCCTGCGGACCGTGATCACGCTGTAGGAAACGGTGGGGCCCGGCGCGCATCGCGCCGGGCCCCAAAACGTGCCGAGAGCCTGATCAGGCGGCGGTGACGCCCCGGTGGCGACCGTGCGGGTCGGCCTCGGGGGTGTCGTCGGCGGCGGTGACGCCGCGGTGGCGGCCGTGCATCTGGTCCTCGGAGGTGGCCTCGTCGGCGCCGTGCTCGGTGGTGTCGGTGAGGGTTTCGGACATCTGAATCGTCTTCTCCGTGCGAGGGTGCGGGTCTGTCGTGCCGCGGGAAGTGTTCCCCCGGAGCGCCGCGGTACCCCACGCCACGCCGGGACTCTCACGTCCCATTTCCGTCCGTCACCTTAACCGCCGGGACCGACACCGGGATCATCGAGGGGGTCCGGCGGCCTGCCGTCAGCAGGGTCGGCCGGTGCGCAGGAAGCCGGCCAGCAGCTCGTGCAGCACCGGCGCGCCCTCCTCGGCGAGCACCTCGTGTCCGGCGCCGGCCGCCTCCACGTAACGGAAGTCGGTGCCCTCGCCGCGGCCCAGGCGCAGCAGTTCGAGCCGCAGCGCCCGGGACTGGCCCACCGGTACGACCTCGTCCCGGTCGCCGTGGACGATCAGCAGCGGCGCGGTCAACCGGTGCGCGAGCCGGAGCACGTCGCGCGGGCCGCGCGCGTCGACGATCGGTTCGGCGCCGCCCAGCCGGGCGGTCAGCGCCCGGACCGGCGCCGTGGCCTCGGCCAGCAGCCGCGCCCCGGAGAGGAAGGGGGCCACCACCGCGCAGCGCGAGATCCGCCCGGCGGGCGCGTGGGCGGCGGTCAGCAGGGCCAGGAACGCGCCGTAGCTGACCCCGAAGAGCGCCGGGGCCTCCAGGCCGAGTGCGGCCCGCTGGCCGGCCAGCCCCTCCAGCAGGGTCAGCACGTCCTCCAGGTCCGGGCCGCCCCAGGCGCCGTGCACGGCCATCGCGTGCGGCAGGCCGTAGCCGGTGCTGCCGCGCTGGTTGGGGGCGAGCACCGCCAGGCCCGCGGCGGCCATCCGCTGCAGGACCGGGTCGAACTCGAGCAGCCAGGCGTCGGCCGGGCCGCCGTGCAGCGCGAGCACCAGGTGCGGGCTGCTCAGCCAGGCCTCGCCGCCGTAGCGGACGGCCTCGATCGGTCCGGCCGGACCGGGCAGCCGCACGCTCTGCGCCGGGTGCCAGCGGCCGCCGTCGGCCGGGGCGGCGCTGCCGTCCAGCCGCCAGCCGGGTGGCGGCGGGGTCGGTGGGGTCGGTCGGGGCCCGGGCGCGCTGCGGGGTGCGCCGAGCGGGGCCAGTCGCAGCGGCAGCGGGATGCCGGCCGGCGGGGTGGCGGCCTCGGCGAGCAGGGCGTCCACCTCCAGGGTGGCGAGGGCGGCCGGGCGGTCCGGCGCGGAGTACGGCATCCGCAGCCCGGCCGCCGACCAGTGGCCCACCGCGCCCAGCCGCCCGGGCGGCACCGGCAGCGTGGCGAGCCGGCCGTCGGCGGGTCGCCAGAGGGCGAGTTCGCAGGCGGCGCCGCGGTCGATCTGGACGGCCACCCGGCTGCGCTCGGGCGTGGCGGCCCCCGGCTCCAGCGCCACCGGGCGCAGGAAGAGCCCCGGCAGGTGCAGGCAGTCCGGGAAGCGCACCGGCTCCGGACCGCCCAGCACACCCCAGCCGAGCCGGTCGCCGCCCGGGGCATCGCTGCGCAGCATCAGGAAACCGGTGTCCGGGTCGAACAGCACGAGCCGGTCGTTGCTGCTCTCGCCGATCTCCAACAGCGGTGTTGTGGTGCCGAGTTCGAGGTCGAGCCGGACGCTCTTGACGGCTCCCGCGTGCACCCGGTCCAGCGCCAGCAGGCGACCGGTGCGGTCCAGCCAGACGCCGCCGCCATGCAGGCCGGGGAGCTCGGCGACCTGGCGCGGCGGATCGCCGTGCGCGTCGATCAGCCACCCGGTGGTCAGCGGTCGGCCGTCGGATCCGTGGTCGGTGCTCAGGGCGAGTACGCAGCTGCCGCCGGCCGGTGGCGGCAGCAGGCGCAGCCCGGGCAGGCGCAGGGCGCCGAGCGGCACTTCGAGCGCGGCGGGGGCTTCCGGGGCGGGGGAGAGCAGCACCAGTTCGTGCCGGTTGCCCTCGGGTCTGGCGACCAGCACCCGGCCGTCCGGCAGCGAGATCAGCTGCGACCGCAGGTTCTCCACCCGCCCGGCGGGCAGCCGCAGGGCGGTCGGCCAGGCAGGCGCGGCGCCGTCCAGCCGCCAGCTTTCGACGTACCAGCCGCCGTCGGCCCCGGCGGCCAGGCAGGCGGCGTGCGAGCCGTCGGCCGCGAAGGTGAAGTTCAGCCGGCGCAGCGAGCGGGTCGCCGCGGCGCGTACGGCGGCGGTCACCGGACGGCTGCCCGGGGGAGGTCGAAGCGCAGCAACTCCCCGCCGTAGCGCAGCCGGAGCAGCAGGGCCAGCGCGCCGGCCACGCCCGTCCCGTACGCGGCCGGGCAGCCGGTGCCGGTCTCCTCGGGCAGCACCAGCAGGCCGTCGCGCAGCGTGGAGTGGGCGACCAGCAGAAAGGCCGACTCCAGGGCCGCGCGGTGGAAGGCGTCGTCCCCGGTGGCCTCGGCCAGGTCGAGCAGGAACGCGCCGTCGCCGGCCGGCCCGTGGCAGCCGCGGGTGACGCCGCCGTGGCGGTCCACCGGCACGGCCCGGCCGGCCGCGACGGCGAGGTCGAGCGCCCGCTGCTCGCCGGTGCGCTGCCAGCGCCGCAGCTGGCGGCGGCCGGCTCCCGCCGCGCCCCGGCAGGCGCTCGGGTGGGGCCGGCACCACGGCTCGTGCTCGGCCAGCCGCTGGGCGCGGGCGCTCAGCGCGGGGTCGCCCAGCGCGTCGGCGGCGTCGAGCAGCGCCCGGACGGGTGCGGAGCGGGCGTGGTGCGGGTCGGGGCGCGGCGCCGGGCCGGCCGCGCAGCGCCGTTCGATCCAGGCGGCCGCGGTGGCGGCCGTCCGGGCGGCGCGTTCGCGCACCTCGGGCGGCAGGCCGGTGGTGGCCGAGGCCCGGGCCAGCACGCTGAGCAGGTCGGCCGCCTCGCGCTGCTCGGTGCACGGGTCGTGGGACCGCCCGGTGGGGACGGCCGGCCAGAGCCGGTCGGGCCGGTGCGGGGTGACGGTCTCGGCGAGGTGGCGCAGTCCGTCGCGGACGGCGCGCTCCAGCGGCTGCGTGGTCACCTCCGGCGGCGCCGACGGCTCGGGGGTGGCGCCGAGCGCCTCGCGCACCTCGGGCAGCTGCCAGCGGCGCGCCGGGTCCTCGGCGCGCAGGCCCAGCACGGCGGGCGCGAGCCGGCGGGCGGTCAGCCCGTCGCGGGTGGCCAGGGCCAGCCAGCGGCCGAGGCCCGGCCCGGTCGATCTGGCCGGACGCGGCTGCTCCGGGACGGGTCGGGCCTGCGGTGGCTGCTGCGCGAGCAGCGGGTCGTGCCCGGTGGCGAGCAGCAGGAGCAGGCCGCCCAGCGCGTAGCGGTCGGCGGCCATGGCGGCCCGGGCGGCCTGGCTGTCGGCGGCCCGCCCGCCCGGGTCGGCGCCGCCGGTGTCCGTCGAGCAGGCCGCGGCGAGGTCCTGCAGGCGTGGCAGCCCGTCCGGCGCGACCACCACGGCGCCGGGCGCCAGGCCGCACAGCAGCACCCCGGCCGCGTGCGCCTGCTCGACCAGGTCCACCAGCGCCAGCGCCAGCGGCCGCGCCGCCGCCCACGGCACCTGCGGCGTGCCGTCCCCCGCGAGCCGGGCGGCGACCCAGCTGTCCAGCGCCTGACCGGGGACGCACTCCTGGACGAGCAGCAGCGAGTCGCCCTGCTCGATCAGCCGCAGAGGCTGCGGGGCGATCCCCCGGGAATCCAGCTGCGCCAGCAGTCGGGCCTCCTCGCGCAGCGCCGACCTCGGGTCGGCGCCCGAGCCGCGCGGCGTCCTGGCCTGCTTGACCACGACGTCCTCGCCGGTGCGGGTGTCGACGGCGAGGAACACGCCACCGAGGTCGTCCTGGCGCAGCACCGCGGTCAGCGCGTACCGGCCACCGATCAGGCCCCCGTCACCGCCGGTGCCGGCCGACCCCCTCCCCTCGACGGGGTCGGCCCAGCGGGCGTCGGCGCCGCCTGTCGGCGTCCTGTCGACCGGTTCCGGCCCCCCGGCCGGCCGCAGCGGTGTGACCGCCCCCCATCTGCTTCACACCCCTATGTGTCATGCGGCTGCCCCGGAACCGGTCGACGGCCGTGGCGGGATCAGCCCGGCCACGTGCGGCGGAGCGCCCCGCAAATCCCGAGGGCAACTCCCGTTCGCATCAGTGAAGTTACTTTCCGTGCCGGGGTGGCTCAACGCCTACGCGGTCACTTCACTCGTACGGGTGATCCAGCTCCGGTTCTGCTTCGCCGCCCCTGCCCCGCTCTGGCTTGCGGCCACCGCCGGGGCGGGGCGGCGACCCGCGTGCCCTGCCCGGCAGCGCGTCGGCCCGCCGGTTGACGGGCAGCTGTGCGGTGTGCGGCCCCAGGTCCTCGGCGCGGGCCGCCGCCCCGGCCGGGTGGCTGCGCGCGGTAGTCTCAACGGGTGCCGAAACTGTCCGACGTCATCAGCGTGCTCGAAGAGCGTTACCCACCGCAGTGGGCCGAGTCCTGGGATGCCGTCGGCCTGGTCTGCGGCGACCCCGAGGACCAGGTGAGCCGCGTGCTCTTCGCCGTCGACCCTGTCTCGACGGTGGTCGAGGAGGCCGTGGAGTGGGGCGCCGACCTGGTCGTCACCCATCACCCCCTCTATCTGCGCGGCACCACCAGCGTCGCCGCGACCGGCTTCAAGGGCCGCGTGGTGCACACCCTGATCCGCGCCGGGATCGCCCTGCACGTCGCCCACACCAACGCCGACCACGCCGATCCGGGTGTCTCCGACGCCCTGGCCGAGGCGGTCGGCCTGCGGATCACCGGCCCGCTCGTGCCGGACCCGACCGACCCGGCGGGCCGCCGCGGCGGCGGCCGGATCGGCGAGCTGCCCGAGCCGCTGACGCTGGCCGCCTTCGCCGCCCAGGTGGCGGCCGGACTGCCGGCCACCGCGACCGGCGTGCGGGTGGCCGGCGACCCGGAGCGGCTGATCCACCGGGTCGCGGTCTGCGGCGGCTCCGGCGACAGCATGCTCGGCGCCGTCCACGCCGCCGGCGTGGACGCCTACGTCACCGCCGACCTGCGCCACCACCCGGCCTCGGAGGCCGCCGAGGCCTCCTCGCTGGCCCTGGTCGACGCGGCGCACTGGGCCACCGAGTGGCCCTGGCTGGAGCGCGCGGCCGGCGAACTGCGGGCCGTCGCAGCCGACCGCGGCTGGCCGCTGGAGACCAGGGTCTCCACCCGGGTCACCGACCCGTGGACGGCCCATGCGCCGATGCCCCGCACCCCCTGATCCGCCGGGATCACCCCTACTTCTGCCCCGCTCGACCATCTTCACTTCAGGAGCCCCCCGCTTGAACGCCGCGCCCGCCGACCAGATCCGCCTCCTCGACCTGCAGGCCATCGACGCCAAGCTCGACCAGCTGGCCCACCGGCGCCGCACCCTGCCCGAGCACGCCGAGATCGACAAGGCCTCCGCCGACCACGCCGCGCTGACGTCCCTCGTCGTCGCCGCCGAGGCCCAGCAGGGGGACACCGCCCGCGAGCTGGTCAAGGCCGAGCAGGACGTCGAGCAGGTCGTCTCCCGTGCCACCCGCAACCAGCAGCGGATGGACTCCGGCGCCGTCACCTCCGCCAAGGACCTGGAGAACCTCCAGCACGAGACCGGCTCGCTGGCCAAGCGCCAGGGCGACCTGGAGGACGTCGTCCTGGAGGTGATGGAGCGCCTGGAGTCCGCGCAGACCCGGGTGACCGAGCTGACGGCCCGTCTGGAGCACTCCACCGTCGTCCTGGAGGAGGCGGTGGCCCGTCGCGACGCCAAGTTCGCCGAGATCGACGCCGAGGTCGCCAAGGTCGCCCGCGAGCGCGAGACCGTCGAGGTGGTCATCCCGGCCGACCTGCTCAAGCTCTACACCCGGCTGCGCGAGCAGCAGGGCGGCGTCGGCGCCGCGCGCCTGTTCCAGCGCCGCTGCGAGGGCTGCCGGGTGGAGTTCTCCACGGCCGACCTGAACGCCATCAAGGCCGAGCCGAAGGACGCCGTGGTCCGCTGCGACAACTGCGGCCGGATCCTGGTGCGCACGGCCGACTCGGGCATCTGATCAGATGACGGCCCGCAGGTTCATCATCGAGGCGGACGGCGGCTCCCGGGGCAACCCGGGTCCGGCCGGCTACGGCGCGGTGGTCCGCGACGGCGACACCGGCATGATCATCGCCGAGACGGCCGAGTACATCGGCCGGGCGACCAACAACGTCGCCGAGTACAAGGGCCTGATCGCCGGCCTGCGGGCCGCGTACGAGCTGGACCCGTCGGCCGCCGTCGACGTCCGGATGGACTCCAAGCTGGTCGTCGAGCAGATGTCCGGGCGCTGGAAGATCAAGCACCCGGACATGCAGCCGCTGGCCGCCGAGGCCCGCACCGTCTTCCCGCGCTCGCAGGTCGGGTACTCCTGGATCCCGCGCGAGCGGAACAAGGACGCCGACCGGCTGGCCAACGAGGCGATGGACGCGGGCCAGGCCGGCCGGCAGTGGGCACCGAAGTCCCGGCCCGCCGCCGGACCGGCGGAGGAGATCGAGGCCGCGCCGGCCGCGCCCAGGGCGGGCTGGTCCACGGCCGGCGACCTCGCGACCGCCACCACCTTCGTCCTGCTGCGGCACGGCGAGACCGCGCTGACGCCGCAGAAGCGCTTCTCCGGCAGCGGCGGCAGCGACCCGGAGCTCTCCGCGACGGGCCTGTGGCAGGCCGAGCGGGCCGCCGAGGCGTTCGCCGCGCGCGGCACCGTGCAGGCCGTGGTCAGCTCCCCGATGCGGCGCACCCGGCAGACCGCCGGCGCCGTCGCGGCCCGGCTGGGCCTGGAGGTGCGGATCGACGAGGGCCTGCGCGAGCTGGACTTCGGCGACTGGGAGGGCCTGACCTTCGCCGAGGTGCAGCAGCGCCACCCCGAGGACCTCAACGCCTGGCTCGGCTCCAGCAAGGCCAAGCCGACCGGCAGCAGCGAGAGTTTCGCCACGCTGGCCCAGCGGATCGGCGTCACCCGGGACCGGCTGCTGGCCCGCTACGCCGGCAAGACCGTGCTGGTCGTCTCGCACGTCAGCCCGATCAAGACGCTGGTCCGGCTGGCGCTGGGCGCCCCGCCGGACGCGATGTACCGGATGGAGCTCGCGGCGGCCTCGGTCAGCGCGGTGCAGTACTACTCCGACGGCAACGCCTCGCTGCGCCTGCTGAACGACACCAGCCACCTGCGCTGAGCCGTTCTGTCGCTCAGTGGACGTCGGTCACCACGACGTCCAGCTGAAACGGCTTGCGCGCGGTGCCCTGGGCGGCGACCTCGACGGTGTAGCCCAGCGCGTGCAGCGCCTCCAGCAGCTCGCCCGGCGTGGTCGGCTCGGCGCCGGAGACCAGCAGGTCGCGGACCAGCCGGCCCTTGGTGGCCTTGTTGAAGTGGCTGACCACCGACCGTTTGCCGTCCCGCTCCTGCAGCACCCGGACGGTCGCCGTGCGGGCCACCACGTCGCCGTCCGGCTTCCAGGACGCCGCGTACGCCGCGCTGCGCAGGTCCAGCACCAGACCGTTCGCCTCCGCCGGGAGCACGTCCGCCATCGCGCGCCGCCAGTATCCGCCGAGCGCCCCCAGCGGCGGCAGTTTCACCCCGCCCGAGCAGCGGTATGACGGGATCCGGTCGCTCACCCGGACCGCGCCCCAGAGCCCGGAGAAGACCAGCAGCGAGCGCTCGGCCCGCGCGTAGGCCGCCTCGTCCAGCTTGGCCAGTCCGAGCGCGTCGAACAGCACCCCCGTGTACACCTCGCCGGCCGGCAGCGTGCCCGCCGTCCGCAGCCCCGCGTTGCGGGCGATCTCGCCGCGCAGGCCCTGGCTCAGCCCGAGCACCTCGGCCGCGGTGTCCTCGCCGCCCCGGCACAGCTCCACCAGCGCGTCCAGCACCCGCCCGCGCGCCTCGGTCAGCCCCGGCAGCGACAGCTCGCCGAGCTCCAGCGGCGCGCCCTCCAGGGTCGGGGCCTTGCCCTCCGACGGCGGCAACAGGACCAGGAACGGCATCGGTGGATCCCCTCAGAAACGTGCGGCTACATGCAGCAATCTACCGGGCCGGCACCCGGCCCCGGCGGCTCCGTGTCACGTACTGAGACCCGACTGCCGTGATTCATCCCATGAATGCGACACTGCATAGGTGACCGAAGCCACCGCCAACCTCACCCGCCGCAGACGGCTGCTGATCCTGGCCATCTGCTGCATGAGCCTGCTGATCGTCGGCCTGGACAACACGATCGTCAATCTGGCACTGCCCTCGATCCAACGCGACCTGCACGCGCCCGCCTCCGGCCTGCAGTGGATCATCGACGCCTACACCCTGGTGCTGGCCTCGCTGCTGATCCTCTCCGGGTCGGTCGCCGACCGGATCGGCCGGCGCCGGATCTTCCAGACCGGCCTGGTGCTCTTCGTGCTCGGCTCGCTGCTCTGCAGCATCGCCCCGAGCCTGGGCTGGCTGATCGCCTTCCGGGCGCTGCAGGCCGTCGGCGGCTCGATGCTCAACCCGGTCGCGATGTCGATCATCACCAACGTCTTCACCGACCCGCGCGAACGGGCCCAGGCGATCGGCGTCTGGGGCGGCGTGGTCGGCATCAGCATGGCGCTGGGCCCGATCGTCGGCGGGGTGCTGGTGGAGAGCGCCGGCTGGCCGTCGATCTTCCTGATCAACGTGCCGATCGGCCTGCTCGCCTGGCTGCTGGCCGCGCGCTACATACCCGAGTCGCGGGCCGCGCGGCCACGCCGGCTCGACCCGGTCGGCCAGCTGCTGGCGGTGGCGGCGCTGGCCGCCGGGACGGCCGTGATCATCGAGGGCCCCGGCCACGGCTGGACCTCGCCGCTCATCCTGGCCCTGGCCGCGCTGGCGCTGGCCGCCCTGATCGCGTTCCCGCTCTGGGAGCACCACACCCCCGAACCGCTGCTCGACCTGCGGTTCTTCCGCAGCGCGCCGTTCAGTGGTGCGACGGTGATCGCCGTCTGCTCGTTCGCCTCGCTCAGCGGCTTCCTCTTCCTCAACACCCTCTACCTGCAGGAGGTCCGGCACTACAGCCCGGTCGAGGCAGGCCTCTGGACGCTCCCGATGGCCGGGCTCACCCTGGTCTGCGCCCCGATCTCCGGACGCATCGTCGGCGCACGCGGCCCCCGCGTCCCGCTGCTGATCGCCGGCACCGCGCTGGCCGGCAGCGGCCTGCTGCTCACCGGCCTGACCGCCACCACCTCGGCCGCCCTGCTGCTCGCCGCGTACGCGCTCTTCGGACTCGGCTTCGGCCTGGTCAACGCCCCGATCACCAACGCCGCCGTCTCCGGCATGCCGCGCTCGCAGGCCGGGGTCGCCGCGGCGGTCGCCTCGACGAGCCGTCAGGTCGGGCAGTCGCTGGGCGTCGCGGTGATCGGCACCGTGGTCACCTCGGCGGTGGTCGGCCCGCTGGCCGGCGGCCTCGCCCAGGCCAGCCACGCGGGCTGGTGGATCATCACCGGCCTGGGCCTGGTCGTCCTGGTGCTGGGCGCGGTCACCACCACTCCCTGGGCCCGCGCCACCGCCGCCGACGTGGCCGCCCGCCTCGACCCCGAAGCCGTCCCCGCGGCCGCTGTCCGACCGGCCCGATCCGACCGGCTACGATGACCAGTACGGCGGACGAGCCGGCCGGGCGGTCGCGTCGGGTCCCGTAAGGGTCCCGCCGAGGAACGTCCGGGCTCCACAGAGCAGGGTGGTGGGTAACGCCCACCCGGGGTGACCCGCGGGACAGTGCCACAGAAAACAGACCGCCTGCCGCTTCGGCAGCAGGTAAGGGTGAAACGGTGGTGTAAGAGACCACCAGCGACCGAGGTGACTCGGCCGGCTAGGTAAACCCCACCCGGAGCAAGGTCAAGATCGGTACCCCCGGGTACCGTGCGCGGATGATCGAGGGCTGCTCGCCCGAGTCCGCGGGTAGACCGCACGAGGCTGTCGGCAACGGCAGCCCTAGATGGATGACCGCCTCCCCAAAGGCCGCAAGGCCGCGGGAGACAGAACCCGGCGTACAGGCCGACTCGTCCGCTGTAACCACCTCTGACCTGGGGAAACCCGGGTCAGAGGCACCTTTCGGGGTGCCACTTGGGAAGATCCTGGGAAAATCAGGTGCCGGGCAGCTTCACCCGGCGTGCACGGTAGGACACCGCGAGGTGGAGTTTGCCACACCTGCCGGTGACCGCGCTGCCCCTCCTGTGATGTGAGCTGTGATCAGCGCGCGAGCCCCCGGCGGCGGTTGGCCTCCCGTCGCCCCGAACCTGGGTCGAACAATGCGCCGAACGCCTTGATCTTCAAGCCCTCCACCGCCTCCGGCGGATGGGCGTACCGGTCGGTCATGGACGGATCGCTGTGGCGGCTCAGTGCCTGGACGGTCTTGCGGTCGTGCCCCGCCGCGCCAAGGCGCGTCGTGTAGAAGTGCTTCAGATCGTGGAAGCGGGTGCCCTTCGGCAGGCCGGCCTTCTCGACCGCCACTTGCCAGATCTTGTTGAAGCCCTGCCGCTGTACCGGCCGCCCATCGCTGTTGACGATCACCAGCCCGGAGTTGGCCGGGGGCTGGTAGCCGCTGTACCGGCGCTTGCGGACCGCGTCGTCACCCACAGGGTCGGCCCCGGGAAAACGGACCATGTGCTGAGCGATGTTGCGGATCAGGAAGTGGTCCACTGGCAGCGTCGCGTAGGAGGCATTCGTCTTGAGCTTGACCTCCTTGCCGCCCTGGCCCTGCTTCTCCACGTAGAGCTTGCACTCGGTGAAGTTCACGCGCGCACGGGTCAGTCCGACACATTCTCCCAAGCGCAGCCCGGCGCAGGCCGCCAGCCAGACCATGATCTCGTACCGGGGATCGATGCAGTCCGCGAGCCGCGTCACCTCCTCCGGCGTGAGCACCACCTCGACCCGGTCGGGCACCGGAGGGAGCTTGATCCCGGCGACGATGTTGCCCGGAAGCGGCACCTCCTGCTCCCTCGTCAGCCAGTTGACGAAGATCTTGAACGTCTTGAAGATCCCCTCGACGTACGACGCCGCCAACCCCTTGCCCGCCAGGTGTTCCACGAAGGCGTTGGACGTCGGCCGGCGCAGCTCCTTCGCGGGCACATGCCCGATGAACGGCACGATGTGCACCCGCATGTGGGTCTTGTAGGTCTTCACTGTGCTCTCCCGCTCGTGGACGCGGTCGAGGTAGGCGAACCACTGCTCGGCGAAGACCCGCAGCGTCTCCTTGCCGTGGTCGGGGTCCATGTACGTACCCCGCTGGAGATCAGCGAGCACCTTGATCAGCTCTCGCTCGGCGTCCGGCTTCTCCTTGAACCCGGCCTTCCGGGGCTTCCCCGACGGGGCGGTCCAACGGATCTGCCACCGGCCGCTGACCCCGTGCTCCGCCGAGGCGACCATCCCGCGCCCGCAACCGCACCGCTTGTCGCCGGGCTTCGGATACCGCTTGTGCCACCTGTCGAACGGCTCGATCATCCCGCTCATGCTGCGGCTCCCTTCGGCGCGGACCTTCCGCGCAGACCAGCAGCTTTAGCAGCTCCGTCGGACACCGCCGTCGGCCGGGTGGCCTTCAACTCCTCGATGTAGGACAGAGTTTCGAGCAGGCTGTACCGCACTCGGTTCTTCGGCCCCGCATCGCCGAGGGGGATGGGCTGCGGACCTCGCTTCCCCTTCCAGTTCCGAAGCGTGCCCACCGTGATGCCCAGCAGCCCCGCCGCCGCCTCCGCCTGTATCAGCTGGTCGGGTACTACGGCCGGGGGCTGGTCGGAGGGATCGACAGCGGGCTTACGGGCGCGAGACATTGAGGGCTCCCGGGTCACTGGAGGCGGTGACGGATCACCTGGGCACACCCAGCCTCACCCACGACGGCCAACTGATCATGTAGTCGCGGGAGTTGTCTTCGGGTGCGATTTTCCTGCAACTTTTTGACCAGCGAGAACGCGGTGAGAATCACCCGCGTGGTTGCGTGTTGTGCCAGAAATTAGCCACTGCGCCCATGGTGCTGACGAGGGCCCTCGCGAAGACCAAGCCGATGATCGCACTATGAGTCTGACAATCCGACAAAGTCAACGGTCTGTTGGGCCATTGTCGGTGGCGACAGTTACGCTACGCATCGTCAGAACTACTACGGCGAACGGACGTTGCGGTGACCGATGTCGAGTACTGGGTCGAAGCCGAGATCGTGGAGGACGACGGGGACTCCTTGTTGGCCGGGCCTGACGGGGGCGACGGCCGCGACTTTACCGACGACGACGTGGAGTACGTCCGCGCCCTGGTCGGCCGCAGCGACCGGGCCACGGTCGAGCAGCGCGATGCACGGTTGAAGATGGGCGAGCGGTTCGAGGAGATCGCCCCCAAGAACCCGGAGACGGGAGCGAGGGCGCACGCTGGTGCTACGCGTCTCAAAGACCTGGGGGCGCGGGTCGGGATGGCGTACGACCAGATCCGGGAGTGCCAGGACGCGTACGTGCAAAAACTGGCCTCGTGCCCACATTTTGTGTGGGATCGCGCGATGGCAACGGGGGTCTCCTTCTCCTGGTCCGTCCTCCGCGAGGCCGCGCTGAACACCTCGGGCTCTCCGCTGTCCGATGAGGATCGCTGGTTGAAGCTGGCCGAGTGCTGTGAGGAGGCGAAGAAGGCCAAGCTCACCCGGCTGACCGCCACGGAGTACCGTACGGCAAACGGCGCCAAGCAGATCCCGAACTCGGCTAACGCTATGACCGTGGAGAAGCTGGCCGAGCGCATCCGTAAGGAGCCGGAGTTCCGGGCCGACGTGCTCAAGGTCGCTCAGGTCGAGACGAAGAAGGCCAGCCAGATCGAGGGCCTCCGGAAGATCGCCGAAGAGGGCACGGTTACCACCCCGGCCGGCCAGGTCATCGAGGTTCCCGAGGCGGTGAAGCA
Organism: Kitasatospora sp. MAP12-44; assembly: GCF_029892095.1. Classification (NCBI taxonomy): domain Bacteria; kingdom Bacillati; phylum Actinomycetota; class Actinomycetes; order Kitasatosporales; family Streptomycetaceae; genus Kitasatospora; species Kitasatospora sp. MAP12-44. The sequence goes on along the minus strand of NZ_JARZAE010000004.1, from coordinate 2,604,627 downwards.
GGAGGTCACGCAGCATCTCGCCGTGGTGGACTGGCGGACTGAGGAGCAGACGGCCGAGGAATGGGCAGAGCAGGCGTTCGAGAAGGTCCAAGAAGTGATCGCAAAGGCGATCGAGGACGACCCGGAGATCAAGGCGTGCGAGCAGCGCGCCAAGGCGTACGGCGTGCTCTCCAAGACGCACAAGAGCCTGCAGGCGATCTACGACCTTCCCCTTGAGGACATCGCGGACGACGATCTGCGGAAGAGCGTGGCTGACCTGGTCGATTCCGCGAAGCGGCTGTCCCAGATGGTGAAGAAGTCGCACCTGCGGGCCGTGACGGCGACCGGCTGATGGGGCGCGACCCGAACCGGCTCGACTTCACCGGAGCCTCGTGGTCGGTGGTCAAGCCGCTGATGGAGGGCATCTATGCGGACACCAAGGGCGACGACCGCGAGACCGTCGCCCGGTTCAGCAGGGAGTACACCAAGGCCCTCGAAGCCGGAGAGGCGTGGGCGTTCGAGGCGGCGATCCTCGGGGCGAAGCGCGAATCGAAGAAGATCTTCGACCACTTGAAGGCCGTCTGGAGCCGGGAAGCCCCCGAGGTGACAACAGGCAGCGGTGGTACTGCCCCCGGAGGAAACCACGGAACTAACGCCGTCGACGCCACCGCCGACACGGCCCCGACCAGCACATCGGTCGCCACCATTGAGGACGCCCCGGTTGGCGGTATCCCGCCCCAGGGCGATGGAGCCCACGACCATGACACCGCTGGCACCTCGGACAACCTCCCCACTACGGGGAACGATTCGGTGTCGACTGGGCCCGAGCAGCTTCCCCTGTTCGTCGTGGAACGGCTGAGCACGTTCTGGCGAATGGTGGAGAACGACCTCCAGCGTGCCAAGGCGGAGGACACGCGGATCGGACGGAGCCAGCAGAAGGATCGCTTGGCGAAGAAGGCGAACGGTCACCGCTGGGATGTCTACAAGGAAGTGGCCAAGGCCAAGAAGGAGATCGAGCGCCGTTGGCTGCTGGTCCCCGCCGCCGGAGGTGACTTCGACCGGATGCTTGAGCTGACGGGTACAACGACGCAGGAACTGGGCCTCTCGGAGGAGTCGGCCGACTATGTGCGACGAGGGATGAGGGGATGAGCATTACCTACCTGACCAGCGAACCGCGCCCGGCCAACGTTTCGGAGTGGCACTGGTGGTGGCAGGAAGCGGTTGAGTCGGACCGTCGTCACCGTCGATACGGCGACCACGTGCCTGACGCGGTCACCTTCGACGGGATCGTGGTGGAGTTCCAACGCAGCTCGATCAGCGCTGGGGACATCAAGGAGCGGGAACTCCATTACAACGGCATGGCATGGCTGTTCGATGCCCGTCAAGCCCATGCGGAGGGTCGGCTCAGGGTCGCGTTGCCGGACTCCGAGGCCCCAGTGCCGTACCGATGGAGGCAAGCCCCTAACTACCTGAAGCAGTGCCGGCGGCCGGTTTTCCTTGACCTGGGCGAATCCTCGACGTTCGGCGGGGTGCACCTGCTCTACCGCCTCCCGGAGCTGTACGCCCGGGGTAGCGGCCTCGGGCATCTCTACACCGCCGAGAACGTGCGGAACTGGATGGCCTACGGGGTCGAACTCACTCCATGGGTTCCAACTACCTCACAGAAAAGGCAAATTGGTATCCAGCGGCAGCCGGCATGACCGGCCACGAAGCACTGGCCGCCCAGGTGACGTTCGGCAAGATCTTCGCCGCGCTGACGGATGCCGACCAGATCGTCTTCGCCCACCACACCGGGAACGCGCTGATCGAAGACTTCGGACCGGTCCTCCGTTCCTGGGCCCGGTACGCGGAGTGCCACCACCGGCCCGGACATGACGACCTCACGGCCGAGGTGGCACCCGACAGCATGAACGGGTATTGGAGTCTGCTGGACGTCGAGAGGGTGTAGCTCGACCAACCGCCCACGCCTCGAACTCGGGGGTCGTGGGCGGTGTCAGCTCCGCCTGAGAATGCCCCCACGTGAGACTTCAGCGTGACGAGCAAGCGCGACGGTGTCAGCGCCAGCGTGCACTTCACCAACCTGGCTGGCGCCCGATTGAGGTTCCTCTCGGCGTCGGGTGAAATCTGACCGCTGAACGGCGGATCAACGGTGACCCACCTCGCGATCGTCTGATCATCCTGATCTTCCAAGGGTCAGGAGGAGAGGGTGATTACTGTGGAGGACTGGGCTGAGATCCGGCGGCTGCACCGGGCCGAGCACCTGCCGATCCGGGCGATCGCCCGCCATCTGGGCATCTCGAAGAACACGGTGAAACGGGCCCTGGCCACCGACCGGCCGCCGGTCTACCAGCGCCCGCTGAAGGGCTCGGCGGTGGACCCGTTCGAGCCCGCCATCCGCGAGCTGCTCAAGCAGACCCCGACCATGCCCGCCACGGTCATCGCCGAGCGGATCGGCTGGGAGCGCGGCATCACGATCCTCAAGGAACGCGTGCGCGAGCTGCGCCCGGCCTACCTGCCGGTCGACCCGGTCTCGCGGACGGTCTATCAGCCGGGCGAGCTCACCCAGTGCGACCTCTGGTTCCCGCCCGTCGACATCCCACTCGGCTACGGCCAGTCGGGCCGCCCGCCGGTCCTGGTCATCGTCTCGGGCTACTCTCGGGTGATCACCGCCCGGATGCTGCCTTCCCGGCAGACCGGCGATCTGATCGACGGCCACTGGCGCCTGCTGGCTGACGGCTGGGGAGCGGTCCCCAAGATGCTGGTCTGGGACAACGAGGCCGGCGTCGGCCGGGGCAAGCTCACCTCCGAGTTCGCCGCGTTCGCGGGCCTGCTCGCGGTCAAGGTGCACCTCTGCCGCCCCCGCGATCCGGAGGCGAAGGGCCTGGTCGAGCGGGCGAACGGCTACCTGGAGACCAGCTTCCTGCCTGGCCGCACCTTCACCGGCCCCGACGACTTCAACAACCAGCTGACCGCCTGGCTGCAGATCGCCAACCGGCGAACCCACCGCAGCATCGACGCCCGGCCGGTCGACCGCTGGGAAGCCGACCGCGCCGCGATGCTCACCGTCCCGCCGGTCACCCCGCCGCACTGGTGGCGTTTCCACACCCGCATCGGCCGCGACCACTACATCCGCGTCGACACCAACGACTACTCCGTCCACCCCAGAGCGATCGGACACACCGCCATGGTCCGCGCGGACAATGAGGAGGTCACCGTCCTCGCCGGCAACGACCTGGTCGCCCGTCATACCCGCTGCTGGGCCAAGCACCAGTCGATCACCGACCCTGACCACGCGGCCGCGGCCAGCGTCCTGCGCGGCGAGGTGATCCACCAGCAGGCCGCCCAGGCGGCCACCGCCCGAGCCGCCCTCCTGGCCCCCGACAGCCTCGGCATCGAGGTCGAGCAACGCGAACTGGGCACCTACGACCGCATGTTCACCCTCATCGAGGGCGGCGCCGGGAAGGAGGACACCTGATGGCCCGCACCACACCCGCGGCATCGAACCCCACGACCGACGCGTCGGCGAAGGCGGACGGCAAGACGGCCCGAACCGGTCGGCAGACCGCCGCCGACCTGGCTTTCCTCGCCCGGGCCATGAAGGCCCCCGCGCTGCTGGACGCCGCCGAACGCCTGGCGGACCGCGCCCAGGCCGAAGCCTGGACCCACACCGAGTACCTGGTCGCCTGCCTGCAACGGGAGGTCTCCGCCCGCGACTCCCACGGCGGTGAGGGCCGCATCCGCGCCGCCCGCTTCCCCGCCATCAAGACCATCGAGGAGCTCGATCTCACCCACCTGCGCGGTCTGACGCGACAACAACTCGCACACCTGGGAACACTGGACTTCATAGCGGCCAAGGAGAACGCTGTTTTCCTGGGACCGCCGGGCACAGGCAAGACGCACCTGGCCACCGGACTCGCGGTTCGGGCCTGCCAGGCCGGCCACCGGGTCGCGTTCGCCACCGCCGCCCAGTGGGTCGACCGCCTCGCCGCCGCCCATCAGGCCGGTCGCCTCCAGGACGAACTGGTCAAGCTCGGCCGCTACCCGCTGATCGTGATCGACGAGGTCGGCTATATCCCCTTCGAGGCCGAGGCCGCGAACCTGTTCTTCCAACTGGTCTCGAACAGATACGAGAGGGCCAGCGTGATCGTCACCTCGAACAAGCCCTTCGGACGCTGGGGAGAGACCTTCGGCGACGAGACCGTCGCCGCCGCCATGATCGACCGACTCGTCCACCACGCCGAGGTCCACTCCCTCAAAGGCGAGTCCTACCGCATGCGCGGCCGCGAACTCGGCCGCGTCCCTACGACCGACAACGACTAACCAAGATCAACCAACGACGCGAGGGTCAGAACTCAACCGGCCAAAGTGGGTCACGGTTCAACCGCCGCCGACAGTTCCCCGCAGAGCCAGCTCTCACGCATGTTGATGCTGATAGTGGGAGGCACCCTGCCCTGGACTGCTCGATAACTCAGCTCGCCAACCGGGCCAGGAACTCCGCCTCGTCGAGCATCTCGATGTCCTGGCCGGCCGCGCGGTACTTCGCGGCTGCCTTGACCTTGCTGCTGTTTGGTCGGCCGTCGAGCATCTCCGTCGACCGCAGGTCACCGACGACGAGGATGTTCGTCTGCTTGCTCAGGCCCTTGGCGCCGGGGAAGCCGCCCGCGTGCGCTATCCGCTGCTGCGCCTCGATGCGGGTCATGCTCGACAGCGTGCCGGTCAGGAAGACGGTCATGCCGTACAGCGCGCCATTGGGGTCTGCGTCCGGGTTGGTTTCCGGCAGTGGTGTCTTCGACCCGCTGACGTACGGACTCTTGAAGACGGAGCCCGTCCATTGACCGTCGGGGCGGACGTGCCCGTAGCCGACGTTCAGAGCGCCGAGCAGGTCGTGGAGCAAGGGTGCGTCGTGGCGGTCCATCGCGGCGAGCATGACGCGAGCGGACATCTCGGCATCCCACAGCGCGGTGTGATGCCGGTCCGTGTTCAGGTCGAGTCCGAGGTCTTCGACCAGGTAACCCAGCTTGTAGGACAGCCGCTCTGGCCATGCGCGCCGTGCTGTGACGAGCGAGCAGGCGTAGCGCAGTTCGGGCCAGGCGGTTCCGTCGGCATCGCAGGCATCCCGGAGCGCGCCCAGGTCGAAGGCCGCGTTGTGGGCGACGACCACCCGGCCAGCCGCGCGGCCCACGATCTCGGGGAGCGTCGCCCGCCATGTAGGAGCGTTCTTCACGTCGCCGGCGGTGATGCCGTGGATGCTGGTGTTGAATGGGGAGAAGCCGCTGATGGACTCGGGCGGCTGGATGAACGTCTCCCAACGGTCGATGACCTGACCGTCTTGAACGGTCACCATGCCGACTGCGCAGACACTGCCCCGGTTCTCATTGGCAGTCTCGAAGTCCAGCGCCACCCACGGATCCGTCACTGTACTACTCCTGTCGTCTCGCCACTGTCTCTGCTCATGATCTTTCTGGTGAAGGGTCGTGAGGGACGACCTTGGATTGCGTTACTCATCCGTGACCGTGACGGAGCGTCCGAGGCTGCTTGGATCTCCTCGAAGGCATGAAGTGATGTCGCAGCGTCGGCACATATTCGGCGCTGGCGACCGAGGACATCAACTGGTCCGGTAGCCCAGGGTGGCTGACCGGTCAGGAGGGGCATCCTGGAGGCCACTCCGTGGCATTGATACAGCTCGGGACGTTCGCCAAGTGCCTAGCTGGTGTGGCTGATCGCGACACTCAGCGCACTTTGCGACGCGCAGGATACCTGATCGACCTCATCCGGCACCCGTTTCTCATGTAGCGACTATTCCAGCAGGCGCCCAAAAAGTGAGTCCATTCGACTTTTGCTTCTGATCTTATCTATGGCACCTGAAAGAGTATTGGAAACGTGGCCGGGCCTCTCGCTGGCCTGCCATTCCCATTCCTCTTGGTCAATCTTTTCTTCAATGCTTAGCGATAGGTCATGAAGCTCGAATTGGTCGGAAATTTCACGCATGGCGACCCAATCTACATGAGAGGCGCTTCTTTCATTCAGCACCTCTTCGATAAACCAATTGAACCGCTCTGCCAAGTCAGTTAAAAGTTGGGTATCTGCAACATGGTCTCGTGCTAGATGAGAAGTGAATGCTGTCCAATCCGAGCCATCTTCCAGGCTCTCCTCGAGCCAGTCGTCAAGCGCAACGTGCACACTGTCATATAGATCCTTAAGCTCGGCAAGCTCGATTTCATGGAGAGCGTCAATTGCGGCTTCCTTGTCGCCCAATCCATCCTCCCATCGTGCCATCAAAAACTCAGCCTTTCGCTCAAGCCATTCGCTCGCGAAAGGGATCCAAGATGACTCGCGTACGCTAAAGGCCAGCCGGCTTTCCATTGTATTCAAGCGCAGGGAGGCACCGAACAGATGCCAGTCACGTTCAGGCGAGGGATCCCCAAATGTCCTGGAAAGCGCACCTGCAACGAGTGGAGAATCGACAAGAAGGGCGGCGTTTAGCTGAGCGTTTCCAGCGCGATTTAGAGACCCCTGAGCATGGCGCACTAGAGCTACAATCTGCTCAAAGAACGGCGCGGACGAGATGATCTCGCGCGCAACCATGCGATCCCCGCAAAGCTGGCCGAGTGCAAACTCGCGCAGCGAAGGGTTCGCGAAAGTGAGGCTCGCTACAGGATCTTTCCGGATCTCTATGAAGGTTCCTTCCAAAACCTCAAGACATTCTCGAAAAATGGCATCAGTGGCGACGATCAAAAACCGCCGACAAAGCGCAGCATGAGCCTCTTGGGCATCTTCGAGGACGACCCGTGCGGGCAGGGTGGTCATAACCAGCAGGAGCAACCTCTGAGCCTCAGTCAGATGCTTCTGAAAGGCAGTCTGCCAGATCTTCTGGGGATTGCGCAGAAAACTGATAACGCGATCTGGGTAGCCGGGGCTAGATAGATCGAAGGCACTACTGGTGCAGTACTCGATCAGTCGTGGCGTGTATGCACTGTGATCGATAATTTTCTCGTAGCCACCTGCAGCCACCTCCCGAAGGCAGTCGACGGAAAGTCCAGAATGCCAAAGATGATTATAGAGAATGCTTGCTTTGTCTTCGCGGCTATAGTCGTTCAATGCTAGGACGAAGTGATATCGACGATCGAGGTCCGCTAGGCGCTCGTAGGATAGGCGAGCATCTCGGAGGATGTACTCGCGAGTGGTGAGAATAAGTTTCTTTGTCTGACTTCCTGCTATTCTTTCTATGATATCCGCAAGTCGCCTGTCTTCATTCTTCCCGAGTCGTTCGTCAAGGCTTATTTGGCCAAGAAAATCGTCATAGAAGAAAATCTGGCGTCGTCCGGCCTCCATGGCCACCCATGCCTCATTTATATCGCCAGATACCTCGATGGGCTCAAAGTCGCGAGAGATGTACTCAGCTAGCAGCATTTGCGATAGGGCGGTTTTTCCAATTCCTGGCACCCCTGAGAGGATGCAAATATTGTGGTCATCCAGCAGTTTGCGGGCTTTGGGGTATGCCTCGCTTACTACATACCGAGGGACGGATCGCTCGATCTGTGCCCTTAGTGCGCCAGCCCTATTTGCAATCCCGGAGTTCGTTGCCCAGAAAAGCTGCATCCCAGTCGTTACCCACAGCTTTGGGTGGCGCCGCTCGACGTCTGGATGGTTCGTTAGAAGCCCATCAATATCCCGGCCGCCCCAAACATCGTCGGGTCCAGTCATCCAGTCTTTGAAAATTCCGTAAATCTTTTCCTTTTGTCCAACGGTGAGATCGAAGGAGGTGATGAAAACGTATGAAATTGGGGCTATCTTCTCTACCTTCGATAGCTCCTTCTCTGCTGCTGCCAGCAGCTTGGGGAAGGAAGAGCGCTGGTAGTGCTTGCATTGGCCAATGGCGGTACCGCGCCATCGAAGATCCACTCCACCGTCTGGGCCGGCAGCGAACCGCTCCACTGGAGTGCCTAGCTCTGCCGAGAGAAGGTCAGCAGCTAGCTCCTCGAACTCGACGTCTGACAAAACAGAGAGGTTACGCATCTCAGCATGATGCCGCGTCCTGGTCCTGGCGGGCAGGTGTTATGTGAAAATCAGCCCGCTGCCTTCGGGGGACAGAGGGCGGCCCCCGTGCGAGGCGTTCTGATGGGAGGTCACCCGAAGCTGCAAGGTCCCTCTACGAGGTTGCCTTGGGTGTCGCCTCGGAGCACGACGCGTCGTCCTCGCGCCTGCGGTCGCATCCGAGCATGCTGTTGAACTCCTCCGTGGCCTTCCTTCTCTCGTCCTCGCGCCAGGCGCTCCAGCTTCCAGCGGCCTCGATCGCGATCATCACCTCGGGGTCCGGCTGCGGACTCTGCTGACGGATCGCCAGGGCCTCCGGAGACTCCCAGGTTTGCCGAATCCCTTCGATCCAGTCCGGGCTCGGACTGGGGTCCAGCGCCAGCCATGCCTCCCAGCCGCCCACCGGATCGATCATCTCCACCACGTACCGGGCGCCTTCCTCGGCCTCGGCCTTTCGCTGGAGTTGGGCCATCCGGCGGCCATAGGCGGCGGTCCCCTCCACGGTGGCCGGGTCGATACCAGCCGCGCGGAGACGCTTAACATGGGTGCCGCCAGCCGGGTAGCTGTAGTTCGTCGGTCGGCACGGCCTGCCGTCCGGTGCGGAGCACGTGAGGCAGACGCCTTGGCAGTGCTCGGCCGGCGGGGTGACGTGAAGCTGCTGCGACGGGTTACTGCTGCGGGTACGCGTAGGCCATGACTGCAGTCTGGCAGTCGTGAAGGCGGAGAGGCAGTGGCTGGTAGGTCAGTCCAGCGCGGGGAGGGAGAGTTGGGTGAGGGGCCCGGCGTGGTGCCCAGGCCCCTCTTGCGCCCTCCGTCCGGCAAGCCGGTTCGACTCGGGTCAGGCGCGGTGTCCCAGCGATCAAACGAGGACGTGGCCAGCGTACTGCATCGAAGGCCGACGGAGGAAGCCGGAGAATGACACTGCCCCGATTGCTGATACTGCCTCCCGTGCTATTCTGAATTTGTATTCGCGGGGCCAGGGGGCCGTATTCGGACATTTTGGATTAATGGTGGGTGGTCCCCATTTTATCCCAATTTCCGCGATTTATGGCAAGTGTCGCATCCTTCGCCAAGTATTGCAATCCAAGCGAAGTCGGCATTCCGGGCGTGTTGAAAATTTCAAGCGCCTTTGCTAATTCGTTGCCGCAATCTCCTGTAATTCTCGTCACGCCAGAAAGTGGCTTAACGAGGAACGGAGGCGGGCATGTATCCGTTGGAAGTAGTGACGGCCGGATTCGACTCCCGGCCACCAGCGATCAGATGACCGAGGGGGCAAAATCCCAGTGAGCACGGACGCACGGTCCGCTATTCAGCATGCCCAAAAGGTTCCCGCGTCTGCGGGGCCACTCTCGAAGCTGGCCACGGAACGGGGGTGGAATGTCTCCCCCGGCGAATGGTCCGTAACGGAGAAGGGGGAACCCTCCTACACGCTCACCCTCTCCGCCGATTTGGAGGGAGAGGGGGTGATCACGTCTGAGTTCACCCTTGTGTGGATTAACGGCCGTTTCAGTGCCAAGGAATCGACCGGCACTCTCAAGGCTGCAACCGAGTGGATTTCCGAGAATGAAATTCCGGAAATCGACTATTCGGAATGCGGGTGTGAATTTGAGGAGGATGTGCCCTTTGGTGAGCCGGTGCGGGTGTGTCTCAAGCATGCCGGACCGAACACCCGTAACTACGAACTGGTTTCGTGGAACGGGGGTGAGCCGGAAGGCGACTACATCACGTTCGGTGCGCGCGACTTCCCCCATCTGCGCACCCCCGTAAAGGCGCCTAAGGCACGCAAGCCCCGTAAGGCCGCGCCGGTACCGGTTGAGCCCGCACCGGCCGTTGTGACCCCCGTAGAGCCCGTGGCATCCGTGGTTGAGCCTGTGGACTGGGATAACGTACCGGTAACCGTCATCTCGAATTGGTCGAACGCTGGTCTGTTCGACCCGTCCGCGCGCGCGATGACTGCCTCATGTGAGGGGGTGTTCTACCGGCTCGGTCAGTCAATTCCCGGTTATGCCTACAACCTGTCGGTAAAGGGCGGACGGCATTTCCACATGGCGGACGACTGGGATGACGCCGTTGTGAAGATCCGGGCGCACCGGTCGCGGATGTTCTCCGACCCTGCGCCGGGTGAGTCGGGTCACAAGATTCTGACCTCCCGTAATGGGGGCCCGGTGCTCGCGTGGGACACCGGCCGTATGGAGGTGTGCCGTACGCACTGTACCGACGTGTGTGACCACGGGTGCAAGTGTGAGCCGCGCCCGGAAATTGGTCTGGAATCCGGCTACAACGAGCGTGAGTGCTCATACGTGATGTGCCCGGAGTGTGCCATTTCAGAGCACGGTTTCCGTGAGGAGTCCTTGCCGGTCGAATGGGCTCAGCGGCCCGTGACGCTGGCTCGGGTGCGTCTGTGGGCGCAGCGCATCGCGCAGGCTTTCGAGGGTCCGGCGCAGGATTTCGCTGCCTGGTATGAGGCGTCCGGGCGCGCTGCGGATATGCGTGATGACCTCTGGGAGGCATTCGACGTCTACCGGGAGTCCATCGGCCTTAAGTCCGTCGCCGACACCGAGCGCGAGATTGCCGAGTGCGAGACGCGCACGGCTGCCATTAAGGCCGCTCCGTCGGCACAGGGGGCATTGGATGCCGCTACGTGCTCCGGTCGGTATGTCGGTATCGAATTGGCGCAGTTCCCCACCCATGGCGTTAAGGCGCGGATGGTCTGCCCCTGTCGTGTGCACTCCGGACCGTTCGCCGACGTGGAGAAGCCCGGTACCGGCCTGCCGTACCTGAATATCCCGTCGGTCGCGGACACGGACGTTACGAAGTGGCTCGACCGCGTGGGATACCGGCTGGCTGCCGGTCGTGAGGTGTGGCGCAGCGGCATGACGACGTACCACGGGAAGAACTACACGACGCTTACCCCGCCCGTGGTGCGTCTGCCGGGGACGGACCTGCAGCCCCGGGCACAGGTGGGAATTTCCGACCCGCAGGACACCGAGGGGGAGAGCGTGGCCGTGGTGCCGGTCAAGGGGCTGTGCGAGTCGGGCCGGTGCCGTGAGGTGGTCGGGGGACGGTGTGACGGGTGCGGCCACGTGCCGGGCGCCGTGGAGCAGGCCGCGCCGGTCGCCGAGCCGTCCGAATATGGCTGGGAGATCTACGGGCAACGGTTCGCCGTCGGTGACGTGGTGCGCAGCGGTCACCCGCGCAACGACTCCGGCAGCGTGGGAGAGGTCATCTCGATTCGTGACCGGTCCGACGGTGAGCAGATGGCCGGGGTGCAGTGGGACGGGGCAACGTACGTCTCGTATGAGCAGTGGTCCGGAACCCTCGTTCACGCCGAGGTGGTCACGGCGCGGCGGGCCGAGCCGGTGCCGGTGGTCGAGCGGCTCGCGCTTCCGGCGGCCCCGGTGCGCCTGGCGCTGACGATGGCCCAGAACGCCCCTGTGGAGCCCGTGGCGACCCCGGCGAATGGCCTGGAGGCTGCGGAGCGCCGTACGCGGGCGGCGGCGGCCATTCCCGCGCGCCGGGGCAAGCCCTCGGGGGCGACGGTGGCCAAGGGTGGTGAGGCGGGGGAGTGGCTCTGTGTCGGCCGCGTCTTCACCGTTCGCAACGAGGGCAGCCGGTACGCGGCCCGGCTGGCCGGTGAGGTGGTCGGCTACGGCACCACCGAGGCTCAGGCGAAGGCGGTAATTCGCCTGTACGCGGCCGAGTTGGGGGAGCAGTCCCCGGCCGAGGCGAAGCCCAAGCCGGTGAAGGCGGCCAAGGCTCCGGCGCAGCGCAAGGCGCAGGCGCCGGGGGCGCCGGTGGTTGAGGAGCCGGAGGACCAGGCCGACGACGAGGTGATCGGCACCCGCGACTACGGAAAGGCGGAGCTGTCCGGGTACAACCCGCACGGTCACAAGGTGGCCTTTCACGAGTCCGAGACGACCCGGCCGGGGCACTTCTACCTGACGTGCTGGGAGGGGTGCGGCACCGGTTCCCGGCGTGTGCACTCCGACGGCGATTATGGGAACTGGGAGTCGAGTTGGTTCCCCACCCGCGAGGCGGCAGAGGCAGAGTTCGCCCGGCACGGTGCTCCTGCTCTGGTGGTGACGCACGCTGACCTGTTCGCGGTGGACGGCGCCGACCTGGTGGCGCTGCTGGACTCCCTCACCGAGGAGCAGCGGGAGGAGTTGGCCGAGCCGTGGCCGGTGCGGTGGCTGTACCCGGAGCAGGAAGGCGACCGGCCGCGCGGCCTCAACTTCTGCGCGGGGTGCGGCGGTGGCTGCAAGGGCAAGCGGCTCGTCAGCGACACCGACATGGTCTGTGTCGATCTGGCCGGGGATGCGGTGGCGACGGCGCAGGCTGCCGGGTGCACGGTCGTCCTGGCGGACGTGCGCACGCTCGACCCGGAGCACCCCGGCCTTCGGTGGAACCGTGACGCCACGTTCACGATGCCCTGCCCGGACTTCTCTCCCGCTGGCACGGGGGCGGGGCGTGCTCGGGAGAACGTGGCGATCATCCGCGATGCGATCGACCAGGTTGGTTCCATCTACGGCAACTATGAGATGGACGGGGCGGATTGCGCGTGCACGCAGGCCGGGGAGGACTGCACCGACGAGGGTGGTTGCTTCGAGACGTACGGCTCGCGCACTGACACGACCGTCGGGGAGATGTGGGCGCTGGTCGATGGCATGACCGGCAAGACGGCGGGGCTCATGCTGGCCCCGGTGATCTGGGTCTTGGGGCTGCGGTACATCGGTGCCCCCCTCACGCGGGTGGTGATCGAGCAGTCCAGCGCGTTGCCCGTAGAGGTGCGAGAGGACATCTGGCTTGAGCTGGTGACGGCCGGGTGCGAGTCGGCGGAGTGGGATGTTCTGGACGCCGGGGACTTCGGTTCCCCTAGCACCCGCAAGCGGGCCGTCATGGGGGCGCATTGGTACCGGCGCGCTGCTCTGCCTGCGGCCCCGGGGCTGACCACGCCTGCGGCGTTGGCGATCGGGTGGGAGCCGGGTACGCCGGTCAACACCAGGGGCGAGCGGAAGACCAGCGGCGGCAACGTCACGCGGGTGCACGGTGACCGGCCGATGACCACGATCACGAGCAAGATTCGGTCCTGGTACAACGCCGAGACGGGGCGCCGGTTCACGATCGAGGAGGTGTGCAAGTTGGTGGGCCTGCCGGGTGACTACCCGGTGACCGGCTCGCACACCTCGCAGTGCCAGCAGCTCGGAGACATCTTCAGCCCCCTGGTGTCGCTGGCGGTGTGGGGTCAGCTGCTCGGGGTGCCGTGGCGGGAGACGCTGGATCGCTACCTCGCTGAGCTGTACCCCGACGTCCACGGCGACGAGGACGACGACAACCAGGGCGACGGGGGCGAGCCCACCGACGCGGGCACCCCCGATATTCCGGCCGGCCGCGAGGTGCCCGGGAGCGACGCGGCCGACCTGGTGGCCTGCTTCCTCGTCTCGGAGGGGCACACCCCGAGCAAGGCGCGAGTCATGTACTGGCTGCCGGAGGGTGACGCGGTGCGGCTGTGCACCGACCCCCGGGCGGCTGGGGAGTCGTGGGGGCTGCACTGGACGGCGGCCGAGCACATCGGCGACGAAGGCGCGGACTGGCAGTACGTCACGGACAAGGGCGGCACCGTCGAAGCGGTCATGTCCGAGCTGGGGATCACCCCGGTTGCCCGGGGCGCGGTGCGGGAGTGGCTGGAGTACCGGGCAGCGATGGCCCACCCCATCCCGTCGCGGCGGCCCGACTGGGTGACGCCGAGCGGCTGGGAGCCTGCGAAGGCGTGGGACTGCACCGTTCAGGGGTGGAAGGCGTACCGGATCGAGTACGACGCCCAGGGAGCCGACTTCGTGGCGATCTACGGCCGTGGGTACGGCCGGGGTGACGACGCCCGGGTGATCGGGCGGGCCCCGACGCGGGACGGTGCAAGCGCGCTGAACACGGAGCACCGGGAGCGCAAGGCGCAGGCCCTGAAGGCTCGCGCCGCTCGGGAGGACCAGGAGCGGGCGGCAGCCGTGAATATGGCTGAGGAATCCACCGGGGAGCAGCCGGCCGAGGGGGCGACCTTTACCCCGGCCCCGCGCGGACTCGCCTGGTACCTGCGCAAGGCCAAGGCCGCACTCACGGCGGCTGGGCTGGGCGACCTCGACCGCAACGCCGTACGGGTGACCGGGTTCCGCGTGCGCCACGGTAAGCAGGTCGTCAGCGGGAGCGTAGAGGTCTTCTACAAGCAGGACGACACCCTCAAGCGGCCCCGGAAGAACACCGACGCCGAACGCCGCTGGGATGCCGCCCTGAACCTCATGGTGGCCACGCTGAAGGCGAACGGCTTCAAGGGCGTTGAGCGCAACCGCAGCAGCGTGACCGGCTACACCCCCACCCCCACCGAGGCGCAGACCACGGCGACGCTGCGCCCCCTCGACTCCCGCCGCTGGGCCGTGACGCTCCCGAGCCTGGACGGCGAGTGCATCGTGAACCACGTCACCGGCTACGCGGGGCACTCGTACTACGCCACCCAGGACGCCGAGGGCACCGACGCGGGCCACGCCAACTCGGAGCAGAAGGCGGCCGAGCTGCTCGCCGACTGGTACGGCTACCCCCTCCCCGTCGCCGTGGTCTTCGAGGACCAGGCCCCCGCCGTGAATATCCCCGCCGAATCGGAGCCGGAGCAGCCGGCCGGGCCCAAGGCCCACCGGGCGAAGGGCGAGAAGGTCAGCGAGGGCGGCCGGGGTTGGCTGCTCACCAGCGCCGAGGGCTACGCGTACGAGGCGCTCCCGGACTTTGACGAGTCCCTCGTTCTGCTGGGCGGCGGTTCCCGCGTGGTGACGATGGGCGGCGACGACTGGGCGGCGGTGTTCGAGGCGATGCGGGCCGACTCGATCGAGCTGCTTCGGGAGGACCAGGCCGAGGAGGAGGAGCAGCCCGAGCCGTGCGACCACGTCATCAGGTACGCCGAGGTTGCGGCCGTGGGTCTGCGCGAGCTGCTTCACGAGCGGCTCACCTGCGAGTGCGGCGAGAACCTCATCGAGGAGAACCCCGACCGAGAGCGGCGGTTCGGCCTGGACCACGGCAACACCCGCCGCAAGCTCGGGATTGAGAACGTCGTGGCCGTCGAGCTGGACGCCTTGGCTGAGCGCAACGGGTACGGCTTCGTCCCCGGATTCCAGAAGGTGAGCGGCACCGCCAAGCGCGCCGAGCTGTACAGCCTCACCCAGGTAGAGCCGCCCGCCGTGGCGGACCCGGGGCGCGAGCGTGCGTTGAGGGAGCGCCAGGCGCAGGCCGAGGCCGAGCGCGCGCGCCGCTCCCCCTACATGACCATCGGTTCGGTGTCGCTGTCGCAGCTTGAGCAGGAGAACGGACGGCGCGCGCTGCTGGCCGCGCTCCCGGGGTGGCTCAAGGTCTCGGAGGGCCTAGCGGACTCGTGGTTCGTGGAGTGCCAGCGGCACGGGGGAAGTTGGGAGCAGGTCGGCACGGCGGACGCCTTCGAGGACGCGTTCCGGATCGCCGAGGACCACGCCACCACGCACCCCCGCGAGGAAGAGCCGCTGACCGAGCACCAGATCAGCAGGGCGCAGGGCTTCGCGTGGTCGGCTGCCCAGATCGAGATCCTGTCCGCCGCTTCGGGTGTCGGTGGGGGTGACGGCCTGGTGGAGGACGTGAGCGGCTTCTATCCCTGCGACGGCTGGAACCAGAGCCCGAAGAACTTCAACTCCAAGCGGGTCATCTCGTTGTGGGCGGCCGGGTTCATCACCCAGTGGGCGGAGCAGAAGGCGCGGCGGTACTTCAAGCTCTCCCCTGCTGGTCGGGAGGCGCGGACGCTGTGGCACGCGGCGAAGCGGCAGGGCTGGGTGTCGGTGGCAGAGAAGGACAACGACCACCAGCTGACCGCCAAGCAGCGGGCCGCCTACGTGATGATCAAGAACACCGACCAGGGCAAGGAGATCCTGGCAAGGGTCGCGGCAGAGAAGGCGGCGAAGAATTCTGCACCGGCGGCCGGCCGACCCTCGGAGGCCCGAGAAGCTGACCTGATCGAGGTTTTCGAGAACGAGGGCGGGGCCTCGGTCACCCCACCGCGCCCGGTGCTCACCCCGGCGCCCGTGGTCGAGCAGCCGTTGACCGTGCAGAAGTTGCAGCAGCAGATAGCGAACCAGCAGGCGTACGGCATCAGCGCGAAGGCGCGGCGGGCTGCCTACCGGCTCTACGGGGACCACGTCCAGGCGACGCGTCGTCGAGAGCGCGGGGAGGACCTGCCGTTCCCCGGGGTGCTGCTGGACGGTGAGGCGTCCGAGGTGACCAACCCTGCTTGGGGGAACGACTGGTGGATCTTCCGCGACCGGCACGGTTTTGGCTATGAGGTTCAGGAGCGCGGCGGCCGGTGGCATGGCATGGCTCGCCTGGCGGAGTGGCGCGGGATCACCGGGGTACTGATCCCCGGCAACCTGGTGAGCGTCGGCACGGCGGATTCCTGTGCCGAGCTGCTGGAGCAGTGCCGCGAGCACGGCCGGAAGCGGGCAGCGGCCGAAGCCGGATCGCTGCTCTTGCAGCGGCTCAAGGTGCAGCCGGTTTTTCCCACCCCTCCTGCCGGCCTCGACCTGGAGCCTGAGCCCGTGGCCGTACTGGTGGCCCGGTCGGAGGTGCTGGCCGACGATGGGCAGTGCTGGGGGACATGGGGGCCGTTCGAGCAGCCCCGGATCTGTGAGCGTGGCCCGATCGGTCACGACCACGGGGGGCCGTGCGGCCCGACAGGAGATCTTGCGGTGAGCTCCCTCTTGGTCGAGAGTCTGACGGCGGAGCTCACGGGAGATCCTGCGGTGACCGTTCGTCCAGCGCGGGGGCGGGTGCACCATCGCGCCCTGCGCGGCACGTTCGGCAGGGGCGCCCGCATGACGGTGGTGGACCACCAGGCGCTGGACGCGCGGGCAGCGGAGCAGCAGGCCCGGGAGTCCGACCGCATCACGAACATCTTCCTTCTAGCTGCGCAGGTCAACGCGCAGTGGGTCACCGTGCCGGACGACGTGGCGTCCCTGCTCGGGGATATGGCCGAGCAGATCGCCGACGATGCGCCAAGCATGGGCTGGGTGCAGTGGCAGGCGGAGATGAGCGGTCTGTGGCGGGAGCTGGAAGACGTCCGGTACGACGTGGACGTGGCGCAGCGGGATGACGGCCCGGTGGACGTGGTGGAGACCCTCCTAGAGGTCGGCGGGGATCAGCTCTGGGCCGAGTCCGTGCCGGACGTGGTGCCCGCTGAGTGGGTGGCTGAGCACAGGGCCGACGCATGGCACGCGACCACGTTCTACAAGGGGGAACGCGTTCTCTGGGTGCACGAGGACGGACGCGAGGAGTTCGGGGAGGTCGTGGGTTTCGACGGCCCGAACCCGCTCGTTGACTTCGACCGTGGGGAGCACGGTGTGCCGTGTTCGGCCGAAGACCTGCTGGTGACCGTTGGGCACTTCCCGGCGAGCTGGTCCAAGGACTGACCGGCGGGGGCGGTCACCTTCTCCCACAGCGGGGAGCATCCGGGGCGGTCCCGGGGGTGAGCGCCGGTCGGGCCGGGCGGGCGCAGTCGACGCGCAGCGCAAGGGCGCGACAGCAACGGCACTGCTATTCAAGCGAGTTGACCGTGCGAAGTGCCCCGTAGTGACAGCACTGTGGGATAGGATCATGGGCAGTAAGAAGGCCCGCGCTGGTGGTCAAGACCGGCGCGGGCCTGTTTGAGAACCCCAACCGCGAAGAAGAGGACTCAATGCACATCGTAGCCAGACTCCGCGATCTGTTCCGCAGGCCACAGGCCCCCGCCGTCCTCAGTGACGACGCGTTCGAGCAGATCATGAATCGGACCGCAGGTCTCGCGGCCCGCCTCGAATTGATCAAGGCCGAGGTCGAGGCGCAGAAGACCGCCGTGGTGGTCGAGGAGTCGCCGACGGTCGAGGAGATCGAGCACGCGGCCGGCCAGCTGATCCGGGCCCGAAAGCTTGCGTCCGAGGCCCGTGCGCTGGAGGGCCAGGCCAAGCGGACGCTCGATCGGGCGCCGTCCGGGCTGCACGGAGCCACGCTGATCGAGCGCACGAAGAACAGCGACATCGTCAGCAAGAGCAAGATGGTGAAGATCCTTGAAGTGCGCGGGATCGCGCTGCCGATGGACAGTCGGAGCGACACCATCAACGTCAAGTTCGTCACCGCCACCGCGCTCGCAGCCTGAGAAGGAGTTCGGCATGCCCAAGAAGGGTGCAGTGCTTCCCTGGAGGCTCTCGTACGAGTGGGAGAACGGGGTGAAGTCCACCACCGCCTGCTACACCCAGGATGAGGCCGAGCGGGAACGCGGGAAGCTGTTCGACACCGACGTGAGCCGGGACCTCGACGTCACCGTCACCATCGTCAACCGGCTCACCGGAGAAGAGGTTCCGCTGCCGCCGCTGTGCGCGCGGACCTGCGGTCGGTACGCCACCCGCGAGACCGCACTGATCGAGCCTGGCGACGTGCGCGAGCCGGTGTGCTCCGAGCACTACCAGGAGTGGCTCGACTCGCGGGACTGACCCGAACTTCGTCACCGCGTCCGCCGGCCTCGAATCGCTGGCGGGCGCGCTCTCCCCAGGAGCCCAGCATGACCTCACCGAAGAACCCCGAGGACCGCGTCCGGCACGAGAAGGGGACGCCACTGAAGAAGGTGACCCTTCGCATCCCCGAGAAGCTCGCCGAGGACGCCGCAGCGCTCGACAGTCGCTCGATGTCCCTCATTGCGACAGAAGCACTTGAACAGTGGATTGCAAGACGAAAGCGGCGAGCCAGGCAAACATGAATTTGTCTGACTAAACCCTCAAGTCAGACAAGCTGTCCCCGACGCACCGTCAAGGCTCGGTGAGGCATGGCTCAGTAGTGACAATACTCCTTGTCGCTAGAGACGGAATGGAACAAATGGGCGAGTCGGAAATCGTCAATGCAGAGCTACTTCCCGTCGCGGAAGGTAGTCGAGAAGGTGGGTTGGACAGTCGGGTTATTTATGGATCAGATAACCCGGACCGTCAGTTGAGCCCCGAAACGGTTGCCGCACTCGCCGAGTCCATCCCCGAGAACACCCGGCGCGAGTACGAGCGCTGGTGGGCCCGCTGCGCGCAGTGGTGCGAGGAGAACAACCGGACCTTTCTGCCCATGACCCCCGAAACACTCACGGAGTGGGTCAGGGTCATGACCGAGACCGTCAGCGAGAAGACCGGAGAGGTGTACGGCGGCACCTACATCTCCGGCGGCGTCGCCGCGATCCGCTCCCTGCACACCCTCAAGGGCTACGACGGGCAGCCCGGCACCAAGACGGCCCGGATGCTGCTCAAGGCCCACATCAAGCGACTCCGCGACGCCGGCCGCAGAGTGAAGAAGTCCGCAGTGGTCGAGCTGGACGAACTCGCCGCCATGGTCGAGCAGTGCGACCCGGCCACCCTCACCGGCCTGCGGGACCGCCTGATCCTCATCTGGTCCGTCTGGGCGTTCACCCGCCGCTCCGAACTCACCGCCCGCACCCTCCCCGACGCCACCGTGACGAAGGAGGGGCTCGACCTCTACTTCTCCAGCAGCAAGACCGACCAGGCCGCCAAAGGAGAGACCGTCACCATGCCCCGGCGCGGCGACCTCCTGGACCCCGTCACCGCCTGGAGGGACTACCGGGACGCCTTTGCCCTCCACGGCGTCACCAGCGGCCGTATCCTGCGGAAAATCGACCGCTGGGGCAATATCTCCGACGAGCTGTCCCCCCAGTCCGTGAACCTGATCGTTCAGAAGATCGCCGCTGCGGCCGGCGTGGACTACGACGAGAACGGGCTAAGGCTTACCGCCCACGGACTGCGTGCGACCGGCGCCGGCCTCGCCGACGAGAACGGCGCCACCCCAGGGGAGATTCGCAAGCAAGGACGCTGGAGGGAGAAGTCCATCGTCGCCGACGGCTACATTCGCCGCAAGGGCGCCAACGCCCTGACGAACGTCCCCCTGGTGGCTCCCAGGGCCGCGCCCGACATTCCCACCGAGGGCGGCCTGGTAGAGGTTCGAATCCCGACGCAGAGCGCCGGGCGGCTCGCGGTTCCGATGCAGTGAAAAAGGGTCACTGGCTGGTAGTGGCTCTGGGGCCCGCTCTCCCCGGAGGGCGGGCTTTGCCGTTTCCCCGCCGGAGAATATTTAAGGAGCGGAGGGCCGGTGAAGAACTTGGGGAGGAGCCGATGCTGATACTGCTTGTCCAAATAAAAAGGCCACACGGGGCCGAGCCCTGACTCTCGCTGTCGCAAGCGATGCAGCGGACTCCGGCTCGGGTGACGCGAAGGCCCTGCCTTGTGCCTCAGCACCAGCTGTGAGGCACAAGGCAGGGCAAGTGCAGCTCCCGCGTTGTGCGGGCGCAAAAATGGCAAGGGCGATGATCTGCGTCGTGCTGGCCCATGACCTGCACGGAGAGGCAGTGGCTCCTTCGCCAGAGCGGCGGCGCCAAGCCAGCTCTCGCAGATGTTATGGGATCAACGTACACTTGTAGATAGCGACTCGCATGTGAGGCTTCCTATGCCAGATCGTACTGACCATCCCCTTTTCACCATCACCGACGGGCTTGACACCACGTACGAGGCGTTCTCGACACGCCTTGTGCACGGGCTTCTCTTGGAACCCAAACTCGTCATGCCCGATACGTATTTCTTCTCCTCGCCTCATTTGAAAGAGCACGTTCTGAAGGAGCGCGCCTCCGACCGTGACGCCAGGAGCCTTTTTGCAGTCGCCTTGCATGAAAAATTGATAACGCCAATGTTGCGAAAGCCTGCCGGGACCTTCCGGGAAGTCCTGGGGTATCTGAGAGGTCAGCAGCTGCAGGGAAAATATGATGAAGAGGATACTGAGTACTATGCTGCTCTGCTCTCTCAAGCGCGTGACCTTGAAGACGTGCAAAGTACCTTGCCTGCCCACTCCGGGGTCGGCTATGACGAATTGATACGGCGCTGTTTGCTGGAGCAGCAACCCCAGGGAATTGATCCAAAGATTTGGAAATTGACAGAACCGCTTCGTGAAGGCATCTCTGAGGCGGAGGAGATGACGAATTCGCGCCCGGAGGGTGAAGGGCTAAGGCGCGGCGAATTGACACGGGTGGCTGGAAAGATTCTTGGCGTGGTTGACCCGCATGGCTCGCAAGTTGTAGGCCGTGGCGAGATCTTAAAGCTCTACGCTTATAAGGTGAATGGCGAGTCGATTCGGTATCGCGCAGCAAAGGAGTTCTTCGATTGGATCTACGAGATGCATCGAATAAACATGGCTGCTCAGCTAGGTGTTTCTCTGAGCATGTACGCGACCAGTCAAAACACTCTCGCCGTACTGCAGAGTGCAGTGCCATCGATTTTGGGATATGGGCCTCAGGGTCCCCCTCGAGATGAGATCGTCCGCACTATTAAGATCCCGAGGGTGAAGCGCCTTCTTCAATGGTCTCCGTCGAAATTTATTGACGCTCGAGATCATGGGGATGATTGGCGTATAAAAGTCCGATTTTTCATTGAAAATCCGAACGATGAAACCCGGGATCGGGCAGAGCGGGCCCTGGAGGAATACGCAAAGAAATTGTGCAAGCTTTCACCAAAATCTGATTTGAGAGATCTGTCCGTGAAGGCATTCGCAATGCAAGCGGCACCCAATATTTCGGCAGTTCTCTTGGGTGCCTTCGTTCCTGGTGGAGTGTTTATCGCGACCGGCGCTGCCACCGGCTGCCTGGCTTACCAATACTTCGTTAAGAATCAACCGGAAAAGGTTCGCTATTCTCTCGGGCCGAATATAATCGAGCCAAGTGGTGCTTCGTCAAAGCAGACGTGACGGCCGTCGATGAACCGTCTAATTCCCCTGGATCTGAGGCGTGATCGTTCTGCTGGAGTTGGAGTCGACCCACGAGGCATTGGTTCGACGCGGGCGGCGTCGACGCCCAGGTAGTCCGGCTGGTGCACGCCGCGCCGGCCGACCCGGATGTTCCCGATGACCCAGGTCCCCGGACCTTCTGCGGGATCGACACTGACCCCCTCGTTCATTCCCACTACCGGCTGTCCGGACCAGGGCAGTCGTGGTACCCCGAGGATCTCGCGGACCGGCGGTGCAGAGGGTGCGAGGCGGTGCTGCGGAGCGTCTGAGCTGGGCTGCTCAGTGATGCTTGCTGGGTGTTCGGTGGTGGGGTGGCGGCGGTTGGTAGCCTCCGCCATGACCTTTCCTTGGGCTACCACCTTGAGTACAACCGCAGCCGTGTTCAGCGCTATCGCGGCCGGCGCCGCGCTGCGAACCTCTGGCCGGGCGAACCGGACTGCTGAGACGGTCGCCGCAATCGAGCGTGACCGGTGGCATGTCGATCTCACCCCAGACCTGGGCATCATGTTCGAGCCCCAAGGCGACTCGTATGCCCTGCTGAAGGTGGAACTGCGGGGACCGGCTGGCCTTGATCGACTGGATCAGGTTGTCGTCACGGTCCGAGACGAGGGCGGTGTCGATCACGAGGGTCATGCTGGACTCGGCGGGTCGATTCCGGTTGAGGAACTCCGGTCCGTCGTTTGGAGCCAGTACCGCTTTCGTCCGAGTGTCGATGGGGCCGATCGGCTCGGCCGTGGTGTCGCGCCGTTCGCACTGGAGCGTGGGGAATGGCGGCCGTTCGCTATGGAGTGCACCCTCAAGCCGCACTGGTTCACGGACCTCGAATCCTGGCAGCGCCGTTTCAAGGGTAAGCCGCTCCGCCTCACGCTGGAGTGCCGCCGCCAAGGGCACAAGCCATGGATCGTCTCACACGAGCTGAGCGTGCCTGATCCCGGATCAGTTACCTGAAGCTCTCCCCCGCTCGCCGCCGGTAGCTGCTACGGGCGCAGGGCATCGAGGTGCTTTCGTGCGGCGAGAATGAACGAGTCGCGGGCCTCGTTGTAGGCCATCCGCTCACGCTCGCGCTTCGTCGGATCGGGTTGGACGCGATACAGCGGGCCAACAGCCTTCGTCAGTGCGTCTGCTGAAGCCTCGACCTCGGCCGGGCATTCCAACCGGACGAGGGCCTGGGCGCGGAAGCGGGGGAGAAACAGCTCGGCAGCTTCCAGGTTTTGAGCTGATCCAGTGTCCGTGCCGCTTTCCTGCTGCCAGAGAAGAGCAAGCTCGGCGTCAGTCGCCGCGATCAGGTCCGCACAGATGGCGCGCTGGTCGTCGTACCGCCGTTGATCACGCGTGGCGGTGGCAACCAGTTGAGCCGCTTCCCTGCCCCCGGCCCGGCCGATGCGGGCGCCGGCCAGCGCCGAGATGGCGGCGATCATGGCGACTGCGACAGCTATGACTGCGTCCACAGCGGAACTCCCCCTTCGTCTACGGCAGTATCTTCCCTTCTCTCGGCGGTGGTGAGGCCGTCCAGGTGAACCGGGCCGCGCGCGATGGTGAAGAGCGCGGACTGGTTGGCCTCCTGCTGGCTCTCCAGTACTTCCTTCAGGTCGAGCTGGTCCTGGAAGGCCAGGGCATCGGTCAGCGGCAGCTGAGTCATGCTGCCGGGGCACAGCACCAGTTCGTGGCTGTGCACCTTGTGGTCGTGGACAGTTCCGTAGCCCGCGCGGCCGGTGAGTGGCATCAGCGCGACCGGGCGCGAGCAGGACGGGCAGCTGATGCGAGGCATCTTCACCGCTCCATGATGCGGCAGGGGTAGGACAGTTGGTGTCGGGTTGAGTCTCTCGGCGAGATCCTCGGTCAGGTTCACGAAGGACCTCATGAGGTTGTGACGCTGATCCGGGTCTCGGGCGTCTGCTTCATCCTGGGCTCCTCTGCGGTGAGTAGATGGATCTTGATCTGCTCCCGCCGATTGTCGGAGGCTGGCGCTTCCCCCTTAAGGGTGGGGGAGTCGCGCCCGACAGTGCCTGAGCTGTCGGAAATGAATTGAATCCGACAAAACCCGACAGCCCGACAGGGCCGGTTCAAGCTGCCTCTTCGACGTCACCGGGAGAGCTCTCGACGGCCTGGACGTAGGGCGTGGCCCGCTCAGCAAAACCCTGCTTGACCAGTGCTTTCACGGCATCGTTGATGGTGTCGCGGTGCTTCTTGAGGTGCTCGGCAAGCTCCTTGACCGTGTGCCGGCCCTGCCGTTGGAGCAGCGTGAGGATGTCGGCCTGGAGACCCGACAGGTGAACGGTCTTCCATGTCGGGTTCGACCCGACGGCGGCCCCGCCACCCGACAGCGAATCCGGCAGCTGAGGATCTTGGTTGGCGATGACCAGGCTTCCGTCGACCTGTATCACGGGCAGGGCTATCGTCCCGAACGGTGCGTCGTCCTTCTGAGCGGTACAGGTCAGCTTGATCGGACTCTTCGGGCTCCGCTGGTCGCGGGTGACCTTGATCGTGGTGTCGGCCGCGCCGTCCACGACGGAGGAGCCGCGCATGTTCCTGGATGTGCGCTCACCGTGATGCAGCGTCAGGACGCAGGCCCCGCCGGCTGCAACCCGGATTTGGTCGAGCGCGGCCACCAGGCCGCTCATCGTGTCGGCGTCGTTTTCCTTCTTGCCGACCGTGCACCGGGACTGCGTGTCGATGACGACCAGCGCCGGACGCAGCTCTTCGATCAGAACCAGAAAGGCCGAGTGCTGAGCGTGGTCGAGCAGCTGGAGGGGGTGATTGAAGAACGTCACCCCGGTCATCGGGTACTCGTGGTAGTTCTCCCAGGCCGGAATGCGCTTGCGGTACCCGGCGGCCCCCTCAGCGACTACATATAGCACCCGCCCCTTCGTCACTTCCCTTCCCTGCCAAGGCATTCCGGCTCCGACGTGGCCAGCCCAGTCGTGCGCGATGAAGGTCTTGCCCTGCTTGGGAGGACCCCACAGCCAGACCAAGGAGTTGGCGGCGAGGATGCCCTGGATCAGTTCCGGGGCCGACGGGAGCCGGAGCATCTGGGCGGGGGCCAGGAGGTGCTCGCGGAAGGTGTCGAGCATCTTCGAGGTGGCCGCCTGGCCGGCCACCTCGGCCTTCCTTCCCGACCAGGCGGCCAGTTCCCTGGCCTTGAGCTGGTCCACGGGCTCCTTCACCGCGTGCTCCGAAGGTCGGGGCCACCGAAGAAGAGGAAGTGCGCGAACGCCTCATGGATGAACGAGGCGAGCGCGTCCCCGTATCGCGCTCGCCACCGATCAAGCGTGAGGTTCGTGCTGACCATGGTCGGGAGACCGGCGTTGAACCTGCTTCGCAGGGTGCTGGTCAGGATGTCCTCGGCGAACTCGGAGCCCTTGATCTCGCGCTCCTGGCCCACATCGTCAATCAGCAGTACGCCCGCCTCGCGGGCGAGCTTCTTCCACCCCTGGAGTTGTCCGGCCTCCTCCTTGCGCTCCAGGTCGTCCTCCAGGCGGCGCTCGTTGCCGGGCGCCGGTCTGTGGGCGGCCAGAAGGTCCGTGAAGCGGATGAACCCCACGGAGTTCCCGGCTCGGTAGACGGAGACCAGCGCGGCGGCGGCAATGGTGGTCTTCCCGGTGCCGTACGGGCCGCTGAGGTAGAGGCCCTGTCCGTAGCCCTCGGTATCGGCCGGGGAGAGCCCATCGCGGTGTTGCTGGTCCGAAAGGTTCTCCACCCAGGCGGCCACGGTCTTGTACTCGTCGGGGTTGTACTCGGTTGGCGTCAACTGGTCGATGCCGAAGGCTCGGTGTTTCGCTGGGAGGCTCAGCAAGCTGGGAACGTCATCGATCGACTTCCACGAATCGCGGAAGAGTGTGGTGGCGTCGTTGGCGTTGAGACGGTCCCACCTTGCCGAGGGGTGGATCCGCCCGTTCGGCCGTGGTGAATCAAACTCGTTCATGGGTAACATGTCCTTGGCGAATTGAATGATTGGCGTGAGGCCCGGAACTTGTCCACCGGGCCTTTCGCATGTCTCAGGTCAGACGGATTCGGCGAGCACATCGAGGGCTTGGCGTCGGACCTGCTCCGGGACACTCTGGATCTCGATCTCCGAGAGCTCACGGAGTTGGGCCACTGTCACATCCAGCAAGTCCAGCAGGGCAAGGAAGACCGGCACGGACGGCAGAGTTACGCCGCGCTCCATGGAGTAGTAGGTGCCGCGTGCGATGCCTGCCCCTTTGGCAACCTTCACGGCGCGGTGTCCTTTGGCGATTCGGGCGGCGCGGAGTCCCGGGCCGATCCATCGTGCGGTGTCAGTGCTCATGCAAGGTATGAGAGCACATCAAAAAATATTCGTACAGGCAGCAGTAAATCCGTGTGGCTAGTGGAGTTACTCCTTCGAGGGCCGCCGTCCAAACGTCACCCGGATGGGTGCATGGAGGTGCCCTGGCGAATTATGGACTGCTATTTCCCGGGATCGACAATGCGTTGAAGAGCAGCTTCAGCGTGAAGGGAATTTGCCATGACGGATGATCGAACGTTCTCTGGAGCCCGACTCAGGTACATCGCCGAGGCTGCCCGGTGCAACAGCACGGTGGTAGCGGCTCGCGTCGGTCTCACCGCCGAGACCGTAGAGAAGTACTTCAAGGGTGCGACCGTCCCGCGCCCGGCGATGGTCGAGCGACTTGCCGTCGCCCTCGATGTCACGCCGGCCGACTTCTTCGAGGCGGACTCCGGCGACGACTTCGACCGCGAGGTGGTCGAGTTCCTCGCCCCGTTGACGATCGCGCGGCGTGCCCGTGTCTTGGCCCGCCTCGACACCGCGACCGCAGAACTTATCGCCGAGGCTGAGCCGCCCGCCTCCCGCAGCGTGATCCCACGGCGGGCCGTCGCGCCGCCCACCACTGAACCCAGCACGTCACACTTCGTCCCCACCTATCGGAGGACTTCATGAACCCCACCATCTTCGTGGACGCTTCCAGCGCCCACCTGCCGGCGCTCCTCCGGCTGCCTGAAAACGCGGACGGCCCGGCCATCGCTCAGGCGCTGGCCCACCTGACGCCGCTCTGGAACGACGCCGTGCAGGCCGTCGAGATACCGCGCACGGCGGTCAACGAGGTGGTGACCGTCCTTCACTTCTGGTTCTCGGAGGTCGAGCTGTCGCGTGGGGTGAGGGGTGAGGCGCATCCCGAGTACCGAAGTGCAGTGCCGCGACCGAAGAGCGGTCACTATGCGCTGCCCGCCGAAGTTATCGATTACACCGCCGGTTCGGCTCGCCTGCTCCGCCACGAGGAGAGCCCTGCCGAGGCGCTGGTGGCGGCCGGTCAGTCTTCCGACTTCGCAGAGGAGTGACCATGCATGAGAACGCGTCACCGACCGTCGACCAGATCCGAGCCCGCGCCAGTGCGCTCTATGCCGAGCAGCGTGCCGACCGTATGGCCTCCGGGAACATCTACGCAGCAGCGGCAGCTGACCAGCAGGCCGAAGCGGACGCCTGGTTCGATCGCACTCGGGTGATCCAGTCAGCAGGGCCCGAGGCGTTCGGCCGCCGCTCGCTGCCCGGTCGGCACCTTGAGCCCGGCACTACCGCCGGGCCGACCGTGGCCGACGCGCGCAACGAGGTGTCGCGGTGGAGGGCGGAGGTCCAGCGACGAAACGTGGTGGCCGAACAGCCGCAGCACAACGTCCCGGCCGACGGCGGATTCTGGGGTCAGCTTCTGGCGACTCCACCCCCGGCCGTTCGGAACCGCTTGCTCGGTGGAGATGTGGTCGACTGATGGCCGGCGATGCGTACGACTCGGAAAACCCGGAGTGGTCCCGGCCACCGGAAGGGCGGATCGCAGCGGCCAGCTCGTGGGATGACGTGCTGGCCGGCCGCACGCCTTTCCTGCGGCGTCTCGGCGCGGCAGTTGAAGCCCACATGACCAAGCGCACCGGCAACGTCCCCCCAATTCGCGGGAGGGACGGCAAGATCGTCGGCGACGGTACCGTGACCGACTACACCAGCGGGGTGCCGGTCGTGCGGCCGTTTGTCGATCCACTGAGGATCCTGCCGTGGCAGCGCACCGAGGCCCAGCGGAGAGAGGCAGAAGCAGCGGTGGCGTGGTTGTCGGAGGCCGTACACGGCCCTGACCCTGACGCCGGGGCGAACTACATCCCGCTGTAGGAGGTTCACATGAACCAGCAGAGCATTGCGGCGGAGTTCGACGGTGCCGAGTTGAAGGCGGCCCGCAAGGCGGCTGCACTCAGCTCGGCAGAGGTTGCTCAGCAGCTGGGCATCTCGCGGCGCTACGAGCTGCAACTGGAATCCGGACACCGGAGCCCGTCCACGGGGCTGCTCATGTTGATCAGGCAGTTCATTCGGCTCGGCTCGGGGCTGCCCGCCACGATCTCCCTAACACTCCCGGCGGGCAGCCCTGAGTCGGACCTGGCCGCCATGGCCTGTGAGGCTGCCCAGGTTTTCGCGCCCGGCCAACGCCCGCTCGAATCCGGGAACCACGGCGGCCACATGGTCTCCGTCATCGCTGAGCGAAACCGTGCGAAGAGGGCCTTCGCCGACGCCCAGGAGCAGGAACGGCAGCGCAAGGCCCGAGAGCAGGCTGGCGGTAACTTCTGGGGTCCGGCCATGGGTCTGCCGGAGATCCAGAGCACCGACAATCCGATCTATCGCAGTCGGCCGCGCTGGTGGGCGACGGACCATGCCGAGCGACACACCCCGCCGCGCACCTTCCGCTCGGCCAACGACCCCATGCCGAAGCCCAACAATCCCTTGCGATGCGCAATCTATGACTAGCTACGCGCAGTTGAGGCCCTGGGAACGCGTCTACCCCGACCCGTTGCCGGGATGCCAATGGCGAGCAGGGAGACAGTGGTGGTACATCCGGCAGGGCTGGGCGGTCCTGCGGACTCGGCAGATCGAATGGGTTGAGCAGCCGCTGAACCGCCACCCCGGCCTCCACGCGAACATCGACCTGGTGCTGAGCGATCACCACGCCAAGGACGGCGGCTACCGCATCTTGGAGGATGTCTGGCTGCCCAGCTCGAAGCTATCGGTCGTGGTGGCGGAATGGGACGAGTGGGTGCCGGTCTTCATCCGGTCGGCTGGCGTCCGGTCCTGGCGCATCAGCGGGTTGTACGGGCGGCCGTGGATGGCCGGATCCTGGATCGCCGACATGCTCAACGGTCGCGTGATTCAGCACGAACGTCTACGAGGGCGCGAACGGCAGCTTGGAGTTACTGCGTCAGCTGGCGCTTGATCAGCTCGCTACCTGGTCAGAGTAGTGAGCACGGCCAGGCCCGCGTGTCCGCCAAACGGGTGACGCAAGTGGGCCGCCCAAGGGTCCAGCTCACTACGTGCACCCGAGGTGCATCCGGCAAAGCAGCTTGCCCCGCCGCTTGCTCACCACAAGCTGCTCGCCAGTCCTGGACATGTCGAAGGCCCCCAGCGCGAGCACCACAAGCGCTGGAGACCTGTTCATGGGTCACTGCCGCTGGCCCGGGGAGGCCCGCCACACCTCATCCTCGAACGTGCCCCGGGTTCCCTGCGTCTCGGTCGGGATGTAGGCCCGGTTGCGTCCGTGCCCGACCACTTGGCCCGGCTGAGTCGGTCCCGTCCCTGGTGTCCCCGGCGCCAGCAGTGGGTTCGAGCCCGGCGTCAAGCCGTTGTCCGAACCGTTGGAGGCGAGGCACGGAAACGGGTTCACGCCCTGGTGGTGCGGTCCATCGGAGAAGTGGGGCATGACGCTCCCCGGTCGGGGAGTTGTGCCCCGGCCGAACTGCCTGGCGTTGAGATTCTGTGCGGCCACTCCGGGGGTATGCGAGCCGAGGGAGATATCCGCTTCGGTGGGTTGATGCTGACTCAGCGGGGATTGCTGGACTGGGTCGCGTGAGTCGCGGTTCATGAAGTTGCTCCGTTGAGAGAAGTCGGCGCCCAGCTGCCGGCCGGTGCTGCGTTCGGGTTGACGGTGGGGGCGCTATTGGTCGGCGCGAGGGACTGGTACTTGCCGCGCTGCTCGGCGAAAGGCTGGATGGAGGCGAGGCGGCCAGCGTGCTCCAGGAGTACGTTCTGGGCGGTCCGGCTGCCGGTCGCATTCGTCGGCATCGAGCCGCCACACGGTGTCGGGCTGGGCATGGAGAGCCTCCCTGCGAGAACGGTGATCATCAGCGTAGGGAGGGCCATTTTTCTGGAGGTACTCGCCGAGTTCGTTTGTGACTCGGGGATTCCCGAGGCAGTCCGACGTCGAGATCAGCGTGGAGCCGTCCGCCCTGGCCGCCTGGCGCTGATGACCCACTGGCGCCGCTCCGCGTTGCGCTTCCGTAACTTGCTTGGCGAAGGGCCAGACGCGTCCCCGGGCTGGGGCCTACCCTCGGCCCGTGGCTAACACCAGACTCGGCAAGATCATGGACTCGGTCGCCGAGCGGCTTCGTGCCGAGTTCAAACAGTCCGGCGGCTTCAACCACTCAGGAGAGAAGGGAACTGCCCGCGAGAAGCTGGTGGTGGATGTGATCACCAAGTATCTGCCGGGGCACGTCCAGGCGTTTCACAGCGGCGAGATCGTGTCCGCCGACGGCCAGGTGTCGAAGCAGTGCGACATCCTCATCTGCGACCGGTCTACACCGCCCCTCGTGGATATGGACAGCTATCGGGTGGTCCCCAACGAGTGCGTCTACGGGGTGGTAGAGGTGAAATCGAAGCTCAACCGCCAGGAGCTGCGCGGGGCATGCGAAAACATCCGCGCAGCCAAGCTGCTCCCCAAGACTGCATATGTCCCGCACGGCGCCTTCCAGACGCGCTACAGGCTCTACGGGAAGACGTATGATTACCAGCCGACCTACGGCATCATCTTCGCGTTCGACAGCGTCGACATGGAGAAGCTCGGCGAGCACTTCGCTGAGTGGTGTGCTGAGTATCCGCCTGATGAGTGCCCGGACAGCATCTGGGTACTCGGTAAGGGGTACTTCACATGGCTTGACGAGGTCGACCATCACCCGCAGGTTTCGCCGACGCCGGGCTCTCCCCTCTGCCACACGGAGCCAGGTCCGAGCGGCGACGTTCTTCTCCCCTTCGTGCTGTACCTCAACATGTACTTCGCGCAGTCGAGGATGAACCCGCTGCGGCTTCTTGATTACGCGGGCTCCAGCACCCTCGGGGTCCCAAAGCACAAATGGCTGGATGTTCCCCTCACGGAAGAAAGGGACGGAACGGGACTCTCCCCAAAGGGGTGATGGCCCGGGACTGGAGCCGGAGTCCGTCGTGGTACTGGTCAGTCGACTGGGGCTGTGATGTAGGCGGCCACGCCGGTCCGGCGCGCGGCGTCCAGAGAGCGCAGCAGCT
The DNA here is from genome assembly GCF_029892095.1 of Kitasatospora sp. MAP12-44. Lineage (NCBI taxonomy): Bacteria > Bacillati > Actinomycetota > Actinomycetes > Kitasatosporales > Streptomycetaceae > Kitasatospora > Kitasatospora sp. MAP12-44. The sequence goes on along the minus strand of NZ_JARZAE010000004.1, from coordinate 2,573,477 downwards.
CGTACTGTGCGGCGGGTACGAGCGGCTGCCACTCGTCCAAGCTCTTTACCGCGAAGTCGGTGTGTTCTTTCGGGTCCAGGATGATGCCAGCGATCTCCTCGGTGCTCCAGTCGCCGCCGTCGAAGATGAATCCGAACCGCGTCGGGAACTCCTCAGTGGGCGGTCGGAAGACGGCGGCCAGGAGCTTCGGCTCCCCGCCGATGATCCGCCCGGTCTCCTCCTGCGTCTCCCGGATCGCGGCCTCCCAGGGTGTCTCGCCCGGGTCGATCATCCCACCCGCGCAGATCTGCCAGCCCTTGTGGTGGGACTTGATCATGATCGGGCGTCCGGCTGTGTCGGTGGTGTAGGTGCACGCCCAGCCGAAGGCGTAGGGGTACTGCTCGAACAGCCAGTTGTGCTGTGGGTCGTGGATCACTGCTTGGCTCCGTTCGCGTCCCAGGCTGCCAGGTGCTCCGACAGGACCGAGGCGGCGTCCGGCGTCGTCTCCCGCAGCGCGACCATGGCGGTGACGATCACGTCGCACAGCTCACTCTGTAGATCCTTCATGGTGTGGCTGTAGCCCTTGCGGGGGTTGGCCCCGAGAACACCGATCAGCGCCTCCGCGACCTCGCCGGCCTCCTCCTGGATCTTCACCACCTGGAGAGGAAAGAACGGCTGCCCGATGGCGGCGCGGTGCTCGGTGACGTACGCGTGAATGCGGTCGATCACCGCCCACACCCGAGGCTTCCCCACCCGCAGGTGCCCTTCCAACTGCCGGATGTAGTCCTTGATGTGCGGTGGCACCTTCATGCCCTGCACGTCGGCCAGCGGGACGAACCGCAGCTCCTGGCCCTCCCCGAGAACGATCTCTCCGGGGTCGCCGTCCCAGACCGCGTGGAAGTACCGCTCTGCGAGAGTGTCGTGGTCGCCGTAGGGCACGACATCCAACGGCAGCAGGCCGGGCACGTCGAGGCCGGTCTCCTCCCGCAGTTCGCGCCGGGCGGTTTTGTACGGCGTCTCACCTGGCTCGCGCCCCCCACCGGGGGACATCCAGTAGCCGGGCCAGCAGATGCCTTCGATGTCGTCCCGCAGCTGGAGCAGGATTTCTCCCTGGCTGTTGGTGATGAGGCTGTCGGCGCTCTTGAAGTCGGTCATCTGATTACTCCTGCTCTGTTCGAGGGGCGGGGACGCCACGGTCGTTCTGCAATAGCCACAACTCCCGGAACAGGCCCGGTTCGTTGACCAGCTCGGTGAACGTGCCGGACTGGATCACGCGCCCGTGGTCGAGGACGACGATGCGGTCAGCCATGGCGATGTTTGCGAGGCGGTGACTGACCAGCACCACGGCGCGGTCGCGGGCGAGTTCGCGCAGTCCGGAGAAGATCCGGTGCTCGGCGCGGGGATCGAGGGCGGAGGTGGGTTCGTCCAGGACCAGGAGCCCGGCCGGGCGGTGGAAGGCCCGCGCGATGGCGATTCGCTGCCACTGGCCGCCGCTCAGCTCCTGGCCGCCCCACATCTCCCGCGCGAGCAGGGTCTCCAGGTCGTTGCGCAGCACCGCGAGCACGTCGTCGGCCCCGGAGGCGAGTGCCGCCCGGTGGACCGCCTCGTCGCCGCCGTGGGGCTGGCCGAGCGTGATGTTCTCCCGGGCGGTCATCGGGAAGCGGGCGTAGTTCTGCGGGACGACGCCGGTCTCGCGCCACAGTGCGTGCGGGTCCAGGTCGCGGGTGTCGACGCCGTCCCAGGTCACCGCGCCGTCCGTGGGGAGGTAGAGGCCGGCCAGGAGCTTGGACAGGGTGGTCTTGCCGCTGCCGTTCTCGCCGACCAGAGCGAGGACTTCGCCGCGTCGCACTTCCAGGCTGACCTTCTCCAAGGAGGGGCTGTCCGACGAAGGGTAGGTGTAGGTGAGGTTCTCCACCCTCACAGCGGTGGGGGTGGCGGGGACCTGGTCGCCCCGGCTCAGCCGGTGGCCGCCGGCCTCGTCCAGGAACTTCGACCAGTCGTCCAGATAGAGCCCGGACCGGTACAGGTCGGCCCCGTACCCGACGATGCCGTGCAGTCCCGAGCCGGCCGCCCCCAGGGCGAAGACCGCCGTCCCGGCCGACGCGACCGACATGTGCCCGGTGGCGAGCAGGACGATCACCGCGCCCCAGACCAGCGCGGAGGCGAGCCCGGCCGCGAGAGCGCCGAGGATGTAGACCTTGGCACTGCGCCAGGCGGCGCTGTTGGTGGCGATGGTGATGCGGTCCCCGGCGGCGCGGTACTTGCCCAGGAGGTAGGGGGCCATCGTGCCCGAGCGGATCTGATCGGCGGCTTCCTTGTCCACCAGGTACCAGCGCAGCATCCCGAGCAGACGCCTGTCGCTGAAGGTGTCCATCATCGTGAGGTAGCTGATCCGGGCAGCGCGCACCGAGGCGATCCCCTGCGGGAGGGAGGCGAGGATCAAGAGGGGGAGTAGCACGGGGTGGAGGACGGTCAGGACCCCGGCGGCGGCGATGAGCGAGGCGGCCGACGCCATGACGTTCTGGGTCTCACCGATGAGGTCCTTCGTCACGTCGGCCCCACGGTCGGCGGCGTCGAATCGGTCGTTGTAGCCGGGGCGGTCGTAGGCGGTCAGCTCCGCGTTGGTCCCCGCGTCGAGCAGCATCAGTTCCGCCTCGCGGGCGATCTTCGGCGAGATCCGGGAGGAGAGGGCGCTGATGGTGATCCCCAGCAGGGACCGCAACCCGGCTGCCACCGCGATGACCGCCACGGAGGGGATCGCCTGGTGGAGGCGCTCGGCGATGTGTCCGGAGGCGATCAGGGCCTTGATCGTGCCGCTGGTGGCCAGCAGGCCGAAGGCTCCGAGGATGCCGGAGAGGACCTGACAGATCAGCAGGACGACCACGGAGACCCGATCGACCCGCCATGCCAGGCCGAGCGTACGGCGCATCAGGTGGGGGAGCCGCCGGGCCATGTTGCGGGCGGTGATGGCGGCGGCGACTTCCTCGTTCTTGTCGCCGAGGTACTGATAGCGCAGTTCCTCGGCCGGCTTGGGGTCGTCCTCCTGCGTGGGTTTCGCGGTGATGTCGGCGGTCAAGGGCACTGTCCTGTCTGGTCGATGGTGGGCCGCCAAGCGTGCTGAGGCTGTCCATCAGGCGGCGGCCACTCTGCGGTCGACTGTGGGTCGGTCAGGAATCCGATCGTCGTCAACGTGAAGCGACTGGTCGGTGATGACCGTTTCAGCCCGGTCGAGGGAAGCCAGAAGGTCACCGTTCAGCTCGGGCGGCAGCGCCTGGCGGTCGAGCGCACAGGCATCCACCACTTCGGTGAGGGCCTGCCTCTGTCGGGCCGTCATCAGGACGGCACAGCCGTCGTGGACGAGTACGTCGCGTGCCGCATATCCGTCGCCGACCTCCAAAACCCGGTCGACAAGCTCAGCTGCGTGCGACCGCACTCCTGGGTGTCCGCTGCGACCGGCGGCGTCGACAACCGACAGCATCAGGCGAGTGTGGAACACCACCAGCTCGGCGCGGAAGTCGACTTGGTGGCAGCAGTCCAGCAGAGTGCCGATTTCCTCCTCGGTGGGCCGGGGGTAGGGCGAGCGGCAGAGAACGGAGAGGCAGACGGTGACAGCGTTCTCCCAAGGTTCGCCCGGAGTGGTGTCGGTGAGGAGTTGCTGAGCACCGTCGTGGTCGCCGGTGGTGGCGCGGTCGAGGACGGCGACTTGGCGCCCGTCGAGCATGTGTTTGCCGACGCCGTGGTGCTGCTGGAGGTGGGTGAGGGCGTCCTGCCAGCGTCCGGCGCTGGTCAGGGCGCGGGTGCCGTCGGCGATGATGACCCGCCACAGCCACTGGCGTACTTCCTGGCGGTCCGCGTCGGTGGCAGTGAGGTCGGCTGGAACGGTGATCCTGTCGAGGATGGCGCCGCTGCCCTTGGTGACGGCCTCGTAGAGGGCGAGCAGCAGTCGGTGGCCCTGGTCGCCGCGCCCGTCCCGGATGTGCAACCGTGCCAGGTTGACGATCGGTTCGAGCCCACGGATCGCGTCCATGCCGCCGAGGGGGCAGGCGTTCAGGTAGGCGGCAGCGTGCCGGTGGCACCATTGGCGGGCAGTCTCGGGTAGGCCGAGGTCGGACGCGAGAAGAGCGGCCTGGTTGAAGACGCTGGAGGCGGTTCCCTGGTAGGTCTCCCGCTCGGCTTCGGCGGCGAGTTCGCGGAGTCTGCCGATGCGAGCGGGGAGCGGGAGACATACCGGGCGGGGCCGTGCTACGAGTGGGAAGCGCCGGGCTGTCGAGCCGTGGGGGTCCATGCGTTCCTTTCGGACGATGGTGCTGACCGCTCGGGTGGGCGAGTAGGGATCGGCCTCTCACCCTGGGGGCTAGCTGGCCGGCGGACGACTCACTGCCACTCGACAACGATCCGGTTCAACGGGGTGTCGAAGACGAACCGGCCCGGGGCCGGATCGACGGCTGCGGCGTCGAGAGGTTGGATCTCGAACCGGGCCTCGCAGTCGCGGTACTCGCGGTCCCAGGTGCGCATGGACTCGGCGACTCGGGCGGCCAGGTCGGCACTACCAGGGCCGTGTCCGACCACCCCGAATTCCCACAGCTTGCCGCCCTCGGGGGTCTGCTTGGTGGACAGGCGCCGAGCGAGGTAGGTGAGCGCGCCCTTCTCGAAGGCGGCCGTGGAGCTGGGGTAAGGGTCGTCGGTGAGCAGGCTGCCGACGGTCTCCCTCTTGAAGAGCATCCGGTTCAGGCCGCTCGGGAGCGTGCAGGTCAGCCAGAGTTCCATCCACTCCGGCGACTCCATGACGCGGTAGTAGACATCGGACCAGACCACGGTGCGAGGCTGTTCGAGGACGTCGGCGAGGGCTTCCACGTCCACAGAGTGTTCGTCGTTGGTCTGGAGGCGCACGGAGCCGTTCGCGGTCAGCGGGATCATGTGGCGGTCGTCGTCGGCGACCCCCTCGCGCAGCGGCATGAAGGTGTTCATCTCGCTGCCGATGGAGACCCAGGCGCCGTTCTTCTGCTCGTAGGCGATCGAGCGAGACACGCTGCCGCGCAGCCGCTGGGGTACGAGCAGTCGGCCGCCGGGCGCGAGCTGGTCCATCCAGGCGTGCGGGACAGCGTGGGCGCCAACCGCAGCGATGATGCTGTTGTAGGGCGCGCCGTCTGGGTGTCCGAGTGCTCCGTCGGTCTTGAGGACGGTGACGTTCTTGATCCCGGCTGCGGCCAGGTGGGAGCGGGCGCCTTCCACGAGGTCGTCGTCCACGTCGATCGTGGTGACGTGGCCGTTCTCGCCGACCAGGTGGGCGAGGAGCCCGGCGTTGTAGCCGCTTCCGGCGCCCAGTTCGAGTACCTTGTCGCCGGGTTGGGGCTGGAGCTGTTCCAGCATGAGGCCGATGATGCCCGGCTGCGACGCGCAGCTGATCGACGTCCCGTCGTCGGTCTGCTTGATGTCGACCGTCGAGTTGGCGTATGCCTCTTCGAGGGACGCAGCAGGGACGAACATGTGTCGGGGGACGGTCCGCATGGCCTCTTCGATGCGGGGCGTGCGAACTCGCCCCTCCTTGATCACCTGGTCGACCAGGGCGTTGCGGAGGCGCTCGGGGGTGGTGTCGATCTCTTCGATCGTGTCGCTGTTCACCTCGCTGAGGCTAGTGCGATCGCGGGCCAACTCGCGTGAGGACGCGGTGTTTTCACTCGTTCCCATGACTACTTCTCTCGCTAGTTTGGACATGGCGCTTTGGTCCTCCAAGGGGAGGCCGGCGCGGTTGGCGTGAAAGATCAGATGATGGGCCACGACCGCCCGCAGGGCCCTGGTCAACTGGCCGCGACGCGCCAAGTGGGCCAGCGTCTGCCCGGCGTGTTCGAAGGCGCTCACCCACGCGTCGTGTCCGGTGAGCGGACCGTTCGGGTTGCACAGGGTTCGGACGTTGACGGTCATGAACCGGCGCATCGCCGCGAGCGCCTGGACAGCGGAGCCGGACCCAGGGACACCCGAGAGGGGACGCAGCTCGGCGACCTTGTCCCAGACGTCACCCTGCTCGTACCAGTCCAGCCCGGCGGCGCGCATCATCGCGCTGCACAGCAGGATCGCGGTCTCCCGGCGGTCCAGGTGCCGGGCGCCGGGTGACGGGTCGTAGGTAAGCAGGTGATGGCTGTCGTGGTGGAAGAGCGCGTGGGCGGCATCCATGGCAGGGGCGCCCCCGAACGCGAACGTCTCGGGGTCGTAGATTCCGGGATCCCAGCTGATGATCCGGCCGTCGGCGGCGAGCTTGTCGAGCAGTTCGCCGATGGCGTCGGGGGTGGTGGCCAGGTAACGCAGCGGCCACGGCTGTTTGTTCATGTACCACCAGCTGTGGACAAGTCCGGCGGCTTCGGCGCTGATCATGGCTGGGCCGATGGCGCTGGTGATGACCTGCCGGGCGCGCTCGCGGTCGGTGAACTCGATGTTGTGTTGGTGCCATCGGGCGGTTGACATCCGCGTGTCCTCGCGTCAGGTGATGAGCGGTCAGGAGGTGAGCAGGCAGGTGTCCCAGGTGGAGCTGAACGAGCTTGTGGTGGTGGTGAGCGCTGCCAGGGCGACACCGGCCGCGCCGTCGAGAAGCCCCGGTCCGCCGCCTTCCGCGTCCAGGAGCGCGGTGACGGTGTGGTTCGCGTCGGCGTCGGGAGGGTGGACGGCGCCCAGCAGCGCGGGAACGAGGGCATGCAGTTGGCCGGCCGTCTCGGGGGTCGCGTCGGAGGCGGCGCGGGCGGCTACGTGGGCGAGGCCCGCGAATCCGTGGCACAGGGAGATGTCTGTCGTTGCTGCGAGCGCGGCCGGGTCGGTCAAGGCGGCGATGAGCGCCTTCTCCACTGTGTGCTGGCGGTCGGTGTCTCCGATAGCCAGGGCGGCGAGCTGTTGGGCGCGTCCCAGGCCCGCAGCCCCGTAGCACCAAGATGGGCGCTGCGGCTTGGGCGGGTGGGGGCGCCCGGCTCGGAGTTCGTCACGGGTGACCCAGTAGGGCCACGCCGGTCCCTGGTCGGTCTCGGTCTTCCAGCGGTCGAGCCATGCGCAGATCGTGCGTACGGCGTCGAGTTGGCCGTCTACCGTGATGCCGCGCCGCGCCGCGATGGACAGCAGGCTCAGGACTCCGGTGATGCCGTGGGCTGAGCCGTTGTTGGCGTGGCCGTCGGGGAACCGGCCGTCGAGCCGTCCGGAGGGTCCTGAGGGTGTCCACCAGCCGGGCACTGTCTCCCCGTTGAGGGTGATCGGGTGGGTGAGGCGTACGAGGTGTCCGAGGGTGGCTTGTAGGGCGTCACCGTCGGGGTCGCGGCGCAGCAGGTAGGCGCCGTAGCCGGTCAGTCCCCGGAGCGCGTCGAACTCGGCGAGCGCGGGGGCTTGTCCGAGGTCGATGCGGTGGTGGGCTGCGGCCACCCGGTGGTGGGTGTCGGTGACGATCTGCCGATCGAGTGCTTCCAGCGTGCGCCCGTAGGCCCCGGGAAGGCGGTCTGCGGCGCAGGCCAGAGCGTGTGCGAGGGCGGGTGCCCCGTAGTAGGGGTGGCTGTCGGTGCCGCTGGTGATGGGGGCTCCGGTCGCGGCGGCGAGCCAGTCGTGGGCGCGTTGCCATGGCCTGAGACCGGCAGAGGCGAGTTCGATGTGCAGCAGCGCGATGCCGGGGATGCCGTGCGCGAGTGACTGCCTCCACCCGTCCTGGCTCCGGCACTCAGCGGGTGCGGTGTCGGGGTGCGCGAGGCGGTCGGCGATCACGCCGATGAGGTCGCCGGCCGGGTGCCGGGTCATGCGGGCCTCCGTGAGGCTCGGGCTGTCCACGCGAGGGCGGCGGCGCGTGCGAGGTGCAGGCAGATGGCTTCCTCGGGGAAGTTGACGGCGACGGCGCGCACGAAGTGCACGTGGAGGAGGGAGCCGAGAACGTCGTCGGCGTCGATGCCCTGGGTGTCCGGGCCTGGGAGGTGGCGGCGGTAGTCGGACACTGCCCGGTCTCGTTCCGTCCACGCCTCCACGATGGCGCCCCCGCCCGGTACTGCCCGAAGGGCGGCCCAACCCTCGGAGGGGTCGGCGAGCCGGACAGCTTCGGCGAACTGGTGCCGGGGAACAGGCTCGGTGGCTGCGGCGGGGACGTGGTCGATGAGCCAGCGCATGCCCGCTTCGGTGCTGCCCAAGAAGGCGCAGGCGATGGCGACCGTGTGGGCGGCGACCAGGGCGCGGTGATGCGGGCGTACCGGTTGGCGGAGCTGGGCGAGCAGCGCGGACGAGTCGGTTCGGAACACCGCCTCGGCGGCACCCCACGCCAGGCCGGAGCCCCAACGTCCGGTCTCGGGGTACGAGGTGGGGTAGCGGACCTCCCGGAGCAGCCCGGTGTGGTGGAGTTCGTCGGTCCAGGCGCTCACAGCGCGCGCGATCCGGCCGAAGTCTTCGCGGTAGGGCAGAGCGATACGCAGACGTAGGTGCTGGTCGGGATCGCGGTACCGGACGTACCACCAGGGTGGTTGACCGAGTTGGTCGAGCAGGGTCGGCAGGTGCTGGGCGAGGATGGTGTCCTGGCGCCGGATGTCCCCGTACAGGCTGGCGAGCAGCACCATCGACGTTGCCGGGGTCTGTCCCTGGTCGCGCCCGATGAGCCGCGCGCGGGTGGGCTTCGGAAGGCGCGGCCATGGTGGCGCCGTGGCCGATTTCAGCGGGACGACGATCTCGTGTGCCCGACCTCCGAACCAGCCGGAATCGTGCAGTGCTTCCGTCAAGGTGGCGTGCGCGGAACGGTCCAGGTGTGCGCGAAGAAGAACGCGGTGGGCCGGCTCGTCCAGGTCCAGGGCGAGCAGTCGATCCCCCTCGGTCAGGTACACCTGGCGCGGCACCCGGCGCGTCTGCCGCCACACGGTCAGGGTCTCGTCCCACGCGGTCCAGGACTGCGATCGGGCCGGTAGCTCGGTGCCCTCCAGACGCCACCGGGCCGGGGAGAGGATGGTGCGTCCGTAGCGCAGCCGAGGAAGGTGCGGCATCGTCCGAGCCGACCCCCAGTCGAACAGCGTGACGGCGGCGCACTGGGCGCGGCTCAGCTCGGTCAGGAATCGGGCCATCGGCGGGGTGTGGGTGTGCAGGTTCAACGCGTGCATGCCTACGGCTTCCACCCGGTGTCCGCGCGAAGGGGCGGCCAGGTACATGCGGCGCCCGTCGCAACCCACCGCCAATTCTGCGACCGTCAGAACCCGGTCATCGGGGGCGCGGTGTTCCTCCAGGCTGATCACGAGCGGCAGAACCTGCGGGGAGCGGGTGACGTGAGCCGTCTCCGGCACCAGCGGCGGGAACGACAACTGCGCCGGAACGGTTTCGCCGTCAGCGGCGGGAAGATCAGCCAACTCCGACGCCAGCCGAGCACGATCACGTTCTTCCAGGACGCCGAGAAACCGACCCGTTCCGACACCCGCACCTCGGGAGACAGACACGACTTCCAGCCGGAAATCCCCCCGCTGAAGCTCGGCCAGGCCGGCGGCGTGCACGCGCACCCCCATCTCCAGGTGAGGCGGTAGCCGGATCTCGTCCGGACCCAGCTCCAGCGACGTCATCAGCGCCTCGTCCAAGACCACTTCGTCCCGGCCGTCGAGCACCGCGTTCTGAGCCAGCCGGACCAGCACCTCATCCCGGAGCGACAGCGGTGATCGGCGCTCCCCCTTCACGGACCCCGGATAGCCGTCGGGAAACCCGATCCCGCTGTCGGCGACCACGTCCTGTACGGGCACCATCGAGCCGATCCCGAACCGCTCGTAGAACCGCTGGTGGTACACCTTCCAAGCGGTGGCGCCGTAGGGTGCAGCACTCACACGGGCCAGGGCCAGTGCGGCACGCTCCACTTCGCGGGCTACGTCGCGGGGAAGCGTGACCGAGCCGTCGAGCCGTAGATCCACCGCCAGCGGATGCCTGCGAACCGGAACCAGGGCGCTCATCCGTTCGGCTACAGCGGTCGTGGCCGTCCGGGCGCGGGCAGCGGGGAGGGCATTGCATTCCGCCAGTTCCGCACGGACCTTCCGCAGCGTCAGTACCAGCTCGGTGACCGGAGTGACAGTCTCGGCTTCGACGGCCTCCAACTGCGCCACGAGGTACCCGAGCGCGTCGGTCTCAGTGCCGGGCGCATTCAATCCGGTGATCAGAACACCCCGCGCGACCAACTCCGCGAGCAGCGCCGTCACCTTGTCCATACCGACGGCCGGAAACTCCGCCAGGATCTTCGCGCCCAAGTCCTCCACCGAGATCGGGGCCTGGGCTGCGGCCAGGATTGTGCGAACCGGCGCGGTGTGCCGCAGTGAGACTTCCACCGCCCCGGTTCCGTGCTTTTTCACGTTCGGCTGATACGGAACGATCAACTGGTCGCCGCGAACTGTCAGCCCGGTGTTGGCCACCACCGGCAGGCGGGTCAACAGCTCAGGGCAGCTCTCCAACCGTCCTGTCACGGCTGCCAACCACTCCGCCGAGGCCCCTGCCACCGGCCGGTGCTTGGTGCCCCAGGTCACTTCCGCGCAGGTCTCGAAGGAGGCGGTCGTCACTCCTGCGAACAGCCCGAAGGGGGTAGCGCGCCCCTGCGAGCGCAGCAGATAGCGGGCGACGGACAGGACCGCGCGCCGGACATCACGCGGGGACGGATTCTCGGCCTCGACCAGAGTGCGCACCTGCACGGAGAGGACCGGACTTGCGTGCTGCACCGCTTCGGCGACGTCGTCCGCACTCCACACTTCCCGCAGCCATGCGATGTGCGAGACCGTGACCGCAGGGTTGGAGGAAAGCCCGGTCAGGTCGGGCCACGGCGGCAGGCTCAGCGAAGGGCGAGCGACAGCGCGTACGAGTGCGACACTGCCAGCTCGGAACGCAGGGGCGACCACGTGTACCTCCGTATGTGCGCAGTGAACGGGGACCGTCGGTGCCGCCGCACGGATTCGTCTGCGGCGGCACCGACCTACTCAGCGGGAGATGCGTTCCAGGTCAGGCGACACCGGTGGTGCAGGCGCCGCAGCTGCTACCGCAGTTGTCGTCGGTGATGTTGACCAGGCCGGCCGAGTCCGCGACCTCCAGCAGGGTGACGTCCAACTCGAACTCGGCGGCCAGGTCGGCCTGGATGATCTGAGTCATCTCGTTCCTCCTCAGTGACGGTGTTTCTGGTACCTGGCCTGGGTGTCCAGGCCAGGAGACTGTGATGCGCGTGCGCATGCCTGCACTGGGTGCGTTGTGGTCAGCGCCCGACGTGGCCGAAGTTCCCGCAGGAGCAGGACGGCCACGTCGCCGACGAGTGCAGCGCGGCGGCCGGGACATCGGCGGGGTCGACGGTGGTGACACCGGAGTCGCCGTACCGGGTGCCGTCGGGGGCGACCTTGTACGTGCGGATGTAGAGCCCCGGGTGGCGGTTCTCCGGCATCACGAAGTCCGCGCTGGTGTCCCGGTCGGAGCGGACGGCAGTTGTCATCGTCGACCCCGCAGTCTGCGAAGTACGGTCTTGCGGCGGCCGACGGCCAGCCGGGTAAGGACGGAGCGGCGGCGCTCGGCGCGGTCCTCGTCGCAGATGAAGATGGTGTGGCCGCCGGTGCTGGTGATGTCGTAGTAGTACTGCGTCGGGAGAGGGCGCCACTTGGGGCCGCCGCTCGCGACGCGCATGGGCACGGCGGTCATGCGGTGCCCCCGAACCGGATGCTGGCGGTAACCTCGCACGGCCACTGCGTCTGGCACCGCACACACTGGCCGTCCTGGCTGCGGTGGTCGTCCAGCGTCATGCGGGCCTTGGTGGCGTCGACACTCTCCGCCGAAGGCTGCGACGGCGCCCGGCGCGGGACCACGGTCGGGTTCGGGTCCACGAGCGTGCGGGAGCCCTGTGCGGCCCAGGGGTGGGGGGATCGGTCAGCAGTCGTCATCAGCGTCTCCGGGTTGGCGTGGGGTGCGGCGGCCCCTCCGGTGACGGGGGACGCATCGACGGGGCCGCCCGCAGGCTCATCCGGGGGGAGCCCTGGTGTCTTCCACGGCGCGAGCGGCTGATGAACAGTTCACCGCGTCCAGATCCCGAGAACGAGGCCGGATCGGAGGACACATCACCGGACACTTCGGCGAGTAAGTTATGTCCTCTCACTGCCGGTGGTGCCTGGTGGCCTAGGTTGGAGCGATGGGGGTTGGAGTGCCCGAACAGACAACCGCGAACTGGAAGTTCGTTGCTGCGCGAGTCGAACGAGGCTGGTGCACGCAGGAGGACTTCGCCGAGGCGTACAACGCTGCGGCCTCAGCCCTTCAGTCGAAAGCGCAGATCTCCGTACGGCAGATCAGGCGCTGGGAGTCGGGACAGACGACGTGGCCGAACAAGGACGCGCGCAGTGTGCTGCCCAAGATGTTCGGTGTGTCTCTGGAACAGCTCGGCTTCATCCCGCGAGCCAGCGTGCCGAGACGGCTTGATGCCCCCTCCGATCTCAAGCCCGATCTGGAGGACCACGTGCTTCGACGCACGTTCGTGGGCGGCCTGGTGGCCGCCGCCGCGCCGTTGCTCGATCTCGCGGCGCTGGACCATCTCACGGCCGCCACCCGGGACGCCCATCGCTACAGCGATCAGCAGCTCGTGGAGCACTTGCGCGGTGCCCTGGACGAGACAGCCCGCGCGGATGTCCTGTTGGGGCCACACCGCGCCATGCCGGCGGCCCTCGGGATTCTCTCCGTCATCAACACTGCCGCCCGTGACGCCAAGCCCGACGTCCGCCGCCAGCTTCTCAACCTCGGTGCCCGCGCAGCTGAATTCACGGCATGGCTGCACCGCGACGCCGGATCGCCAGACCAGACCACGGGCTACTGGTACGGCCAGTCCAAGGAGTGGGCGACCTTCACCGGCGACGGGGCGATGCACGCCTACGTCCTGCTGCGTCAGGCACAGGCACTCGGCCGCAACGATCCCGCTCGGATACTCGATCTGGCGGGAGCGGCGACCAGCGGACCGTGGACGCTTCCGCCGCGCCCGCGTGCCGAAGCGTTCCAGCAGAAAGCGCGGGGTCTGGCGATGACGGGCGCCGGGGAGGAGGAGATCAGGCGGGTGCTGGACCAGGCGCACGCTGCCCTCGACCAGGCCGCACCGCCAAGTGGGGCGCCGAGTTGCACGGGCCCTCTCGGTGACGGGTACACCAGGACCCGGCTCCTGGTGCAGTCCGCAATCTGCTGGCGCGAGGCCAAGCTACCGGCGGAGGCGGTGTCAGTGTTTCAGACCTACCTGATCCCGGAGAGATTCCTCCCGCGCGACCACGCCCACTACAGCGCCTACCTGTCCGGCGCGCTGGCCGAGGTGGGTGAGCCAGACGAGGCCGCCTCCGTGGCACTGACCGCCTTGGAGATCGCCGTCCCGGCCCGGTATGGGCAGGCCATCACTGAACTCCACCGAACCGCCAGCATCCTGTTCCCGCACCGCCAGCGGTCGGCAGTGCGGGAACTCCACGAACGCCTTCTCGTTCTCACGGCCAGCTAGGAGGCTAGGAAGTCACTGACCTTGGCGATGACCTCGCGCTGCCACGCCTGCGACTGAGGGTGTGCGTAGGTGGGGTCATCGTGGACAGCGAACCCGTGCTGTGCGCCTTCGAGCTCGTACAGCTCCGCTCCGGCGCCGAACAGCGGCCGGAACCGGCGAGACAGCTCGATATCGACGAAGGTGTCCTTCGTGCCGTGGACGATGAGCACCGGGGCCTTCACGTTGGCGCATAGCTTTTCCGGGTCGAGGTGGAAGACCTCGTTGAGGAGCCCGCGGCCGGTCTCGAACGGCTGGTGGACCGAGAAGCCGCGCTCATCGAGCTTAGTGGCGCGCTCGGGCGACAGGTAGTTCTCGTTCCATCCGGCGGTCTCGGTGATGAAGCGGTTCTGGTAGTCCATGCGCGGGTTGAGCAGTACCAGCTTGGCCACGTCGCCGGGTCGGCTTCCGGCGTGCAGAGCGGACGCGCCGCCGGAGAACGACGCCGAGATGACGTGCACCGGCCCCGGGCGTCCGGCGACTTGGAGAAGGTGGTCGGACGCTGCACGGATGTCGTTGGCGACCCCGGCGATCGTGACGTCCGAAAAGCGGCCCGCACTGGCGCCGTGCGCCCGCAGGTCAAACCGCAAGCAGGTGATGCCGGTGGACGCCAGACCGGCCGTCAGGCGCGTGAAGAAGCCGCCCTCTTCACGGGTGACGCCCGCGCCGTGGGCGAGGACGGCCAGCGCGGCGGGAGGAGTTGGAGAAGGGGTGACCGTGCCGAACAGCGCTGTGCCGTCCAACGACCGGAACGCAGTCTCGTAGTCAGTCATGCGCCGACCGTAGCAACTTGAAGGTGGTCCGGAAACGACGGAGCCCCCGGCCGCCGTGGTGATCGGCAGTCGGGGGCTTTCTCGGGGCCTACTCGAAGATGTTCGGCATGGGGATGCGGTTGGTGCTGCGCTTGTTGCTCCACGCCTCGGCGACGAACACGTGAGCGGCCTTGATGCGGCCCGCCGTGCCGCCGTCGTGGGTGCCACCGTTGGTCGCGAAGTTCTGGATCTGCGTTCTGGCGGCGGCGCTGGATTCCGTCAGCGACCGTTGGACCAGCGAGCCCACACGGGGATCGCGGGGTTCGAGACGGGACGCAGGTCTCCTTCGGGAACGGCGAAGGTCCCGCCCTGTGGGGAACGGGCCTTCGGGATAGTGCCGAAGTTGGGTCAGTCGGTCAGCCAGTCGTCGCGGAACTTTTCGACGGCCTCTGCGTCGTTGGGGGCCTTGTCGGCGATCAGGGTCGCGAAGGCGGCCTGCTCGACGGCACTGATCCACAGCTCCCCGGCGTATGCGGCGCGCTGCTCGTGCCCCAGACGCTTTCCGACGACTGCCCCAACTGCCGCGCGGTGCTCGGCGTCAAGCGTCTGGAAGGCATCGAGCATGCAGCGGGCCAGCGCGGTTTCGGTGGGGTGCGCGAAGGTCAGCTGGACCCAACCTTCGACGTTGGCGGCCATCAGGTAGAGGCTGCCACTGGCGGTCTGGACCTCGAACCAGAAGTGCGGGTCGTCTTCGTCGTTGGGGGTGGGCAGCGCGGCGAAGAGCGCCAGCAGGCGCTGGTTTGCGGCGAGGACGGTGGGTTGGGCGGCGGTGATCGCCGACAGCTGCAAGGCGCGTTCGACCGTGAGCTTCGACAACTCCAGGTCGGGCGGGCAGTTGAGGTACTGCTCGGCGTCGTGCTGGCGGAGTTCCTGACCGTCGTCATAGCCGTACGAGGTGAGCAAGGTTTCCCCTCCCGGGTGGTGTCGGCCAGTCGGCCGGCACGGTCGCCAGGGTCCGCTTGGCGGCCATGCTGACGGGCTGGTCACTCAGTGGTGCGGGGCAGCGGGGTGGTTGCCCGGCGGATGGCTTCCTCTGCCAGTTCGAGGTATCCGGCGGCCTCGCGGTACTCGGGCAGCCGGTGGGAGAGGTCGCCGACTTCGAGCAGTGCCCGGTGGTCAGCTGGGCGGGGCCGTCGAACGGGTCGGGCTTGCCGTGCGGCTTCTGAATCAGCTGGCCGAGCACTCAGTACCCGGCGACGGCCCCGACAAGGGCCACTGATCCAGCGGTCTGATCGATGGCGATCAGAGTCCCGTTACCGATTCCGACGACCGCGAGGGTCGCGGCGGCTTTCGCCTTCACAGGATCGAACCGATCTTCCACGGTGGCTCCCTTGGCGGAGTGTCGAAAGGGTGAGCATCGCATGGTTCTTGATGAAACGTCAGGAGATCACGGCAACTGTCATGGCGGGCGCTGAAGAAGAATGTCGAGCTTGTCCTGGTCGGGGTCATGGCGGTCGGGAAGGGCCACGTTCTGTCCCTCGGAGTGGTGGGGCCCGCGTCGTAAAACAGGCGGGCGGCCCCGCCTTCATGCCGGCGGCATCGGCCGCACTGGTCGTGATCGCATCCCCGGATGGAAGCGGGTGACCTTCGACCAGCACGACCGGGGTTGCCGATCAGGCGTTGATCAGTGCGGCGGGCCGCTCGTTCACGGCCTTGCTCATCCAGCCAGGGGACCGGCCGATGCGCCGCGCGTACTCCCCTTGCGTCAGCTCCGGCTCGATCAGCTTCACGGCGCGGAAGTCGGCTGCCGCCTTCTCGCGTTCACGCTTGGCTTCCTCCGGGTCGGAGGACTGCTGAGCGCTTTCCGCGCGGGCCTTCTTCACGGGCTTCGCCTCGGGCCGTTTGCTGCGGTTCGTGACGCCCTTCACGGTGGATCGCGGCGGCGTTCGCGGGTAGGCGTGAACGGTTGCCTCGGCCTCCTCCGGGGTCTCAGGCTCCGGGCGTGGCGGTAGGGGCATGAACGTCAGCCCCAGCGGAAACGCATTCTCCTGCACGGGCTCCGGCGGGGTTGCCACCGGGGCGTTCACGGAACTGTTCACGACCGCCAGGGTGGTGCTGGCGTAGTGCTTGAAGTCGTCCGTCTCTGCCAGGTTGAACAGGTCGATCGAGCCTTCGCGCACGGGCTCGTTCACGGTGGGGGGATCTACGTTCACGGGCTCGTGCACGCTGTCCTTCACGAGGTTCACGGGCTCGGCCACGGCGGCGGGGGGAAGCACCGCAACCTTCTCGGCCACGGTCTCCGGCTCGGCGTTCACGAGGGGCTCGTTCACGCGTTCCGAGTCGTCATTCAGGAGCCCGGGAAAGAGCGGGCCGTCCAGCGTGTCCAAGATCCTCAGGTCCAACGGGACGCCGAACTTGGCGAGCTTCAGCGGCATCAACGCCTGGACCGGTGCTGAGCGACGCCACCCCCGGCCGTACCGGAAACGCAGCTGGGCCCGGTAGACCATGCGGTTTTGCTCCAGGTGCACCACCTCGTCGTACGAGCGGAGTTCCCACAGCTTCATCCGGCGCCACAGACGGAAGGTCGGCACTGGGGCGAGCAGCCAGCGCATCCGGCGCACGGAGTCCATGCCCCGGCCGGACACCAGCAGGGCGTAGCGGCCGACTGCGTGACGGGCGGCCTCGACCACGATCACGAAGAGCAGCGGGATCACTGCGTGGATGCCGGCGGTCAAGTAGGTCATCCAGGTGGCGTGGCCTTGGACCGGCCAGCCGGAGGCGGAGTTGAAGGCGATGGTCGCGGCGGCGAGGACCCAGGCGACGTGGCGCAGCGCGGGAAAGGACATCCGCATCCACGTCAGCAGCAAGTCCAGCGCGAGCAGGACCATGATCCCGGCGTCCACCCCCACGGGGAGCACGTAGGAGAACCAGGAGAAGCCGAGCCGGAGAGTGAGCTTCTGCACGGCAGTGTACGAGCCGGAGAACCCGATCACTGCGAGCATGGCGGACCCAGCGGCGATGGCCTTCGCCAGCCTCCGCTGAACCCCCACCACTCGATCAAGGCGCATCGGCTCGGTGCCGTCAGCCGGGGACTGCATGATCCCCTCCATTTCTGTTGTCGGATCCTGGCCGGCCCGGGGGTGAGCCGGACCGGCCAGCGGTCACTTCGCGGCCATGCTGAACAGCGAACTGGCGGCGGCGTGCACGGTCTTGCTGAGCGCTCCGGCCGGGGTGCCGTAGGCGCTGTAGTGCGCAGGCTCGGCAATGGCTTTCGCGTCGGCGAGTTGGGCGAGCACCTCGGCGACGACGATGGCCGGGTCCTCCCGGGTGTCCATCACGACCTTGCCCTCGGCCTGGCGCTGCTGGAGCTGATGGGCCAACTGCTCGAACAGCTGGGGGAGGCGATCGAGCATCACCACCAGCGCCTGCATGGTCGCGCTGATCCTCGGGGCCGGGAGGCACTCGTTCAAGGTGACGTGGTTGAGTTGGCGGATCGCCTCGGCAGCCTCGTAGGCGATCTTCACGGGGTCGGGCTTCTCGGCCGTCACCTCTGCTTCTCCTTGCGGGCGGCAGCCCTCCGGGCGGCCAGCAGGTTCCTGACCAGCACGGCGCGAGCGGCGTTCACATCGGCCATCGGCACCAGCTCGCGGGAGGTGCCGAGGATGTCGGCGATCTCGTCCTCGGGCAGGCTCGGCGCAACCAGCGCGGCGGCCGTGTCGGCGGTGTGTAGCTGCCCATCAAGGGTGGTGGCCTCGGCCTCCCGCCCCTCCGGCGCGGTGAAGTGCATGTGGTTGCTCACAGTTGGTCGCTCTCCTCGGCCGATTGGTCGCGCTGCGGCTCGGGCTCGGCCCGGTCGTCCACCTCGGCCGCGAAGTCCTCGGAGCGGCGGTGGGTGTAGTTGCCCGCGTGGTTGCGCAAGATGTCGCTCACTCGGACACCTCCAGCAGCCGGGCAGCCACGCCCTCGGGGAGGGTCACGTCCGAGCCAGCGCTGAAGGAGAGTTGGAGCAGCGCGGCGGGAATCTGGGCGAGCTGGCCAGCCGCCTCGATCGTGCCGTCCAGGCCCAGCTCCTCCAGCAGGCCGGGCAGCACGTGGTTGCCGGTCGTCCTGCTTGCGGCCGTCACGAGAGCCACCCCAGCTTCGGCTTCGTGGTGCCGTACCGGGGGAGCAGGTAGTCACCCCTGCGCCCCCGGCCCGCCCACGCCTGTCCGGCGCGGGCGGTCGTCATCACGGCTGCGGCGCGGAGCTGTTGACCACTACCCTGGTTCTTACTGCCGAAGTTGAGCATCAGGCACCGGCCTTGCCGAGCAGGATGTGCAGCACGCTCTTGCCGACGGCCTTCGCCGGGTTCTTGATGATGGGCGGAATCTTGGGCTGTACCGTGGTTTTCACGTCGTTCTCCCTGGTCGTAGGGGGATCGCTCGGAGGCCCTCGGTTCGGTGCTGAAGACACCGGGTCGAGGGCCGTTTCGTTGGGCGGAAGGCCCACTGCTCCGGCTCGGTAGATACACCGAGCTGAGCGGAAGATCATCTGATCTCGTGGCACCTGCGGACTCCGCCTTCCCCGCCGATGGCAGCGGGTGGTTCGGGCGCGATGCCGATTCAGTTGACAAGGAACTGCGCTTCCCTGGCCGCACTGCTACGGCTTCCGGACGCCTGCATCTGTGCTGGTCAAGCTGCTGATTGAGTCTCAAGTCCGGTCTTGTTCAACGACGTTGGGCTTGTTCGTTCCGGGACAGAGCATGGCATGGAAAAGCAAGGAAGTGCAAGGATTCTCAAGGAAGGAAGCGGACCCGTACGATTCCGCCATGGAGACGTTCAAGATGGCGGCTGTGCCCAGGGCGCTCGGCCCGGTCCTCGACCTGGTCCAGCTGGAGAAGGTCCCGGTCACCGTTACGCGCCGCAATCGACCGGCGATCGTCTTCGTTCCGATGGACTGGTACGCCCGTGCCGTGGCCGAAGTGAACGGTCCGGCGCCAGAGGATGGCCCGCCCACTGTGGATGAACTGCGAGCCCAGTACGCTGAGTTGATGCGTCGGGTCCAGTTCGATGGGGCTCACGTCCGCATTCGCCGACATGGCGGGCCCGCAGGCGTCGCCGTCCCGGTGGACTGGTACGAGCAGGCGAAGACGGTCCTCGAACCCGCCGGCGCCTCCCCGCCGGCCGAGTCGGAGAACTCCTGAGCCAGCCGTCCGCCAGGCCCTCGCTGTGAACTCTGCGGCGGGGGTCTTCTGCTGTCCCATGTCGGGAGCCTTCGTGATCACCAGAACGGGTTGCCGTTCGGGCGGTAGCTCTCGGGATCGAACACGTCGTGCTGCGGGAGCGGGTCCATCGCGGCCGCCCAGATGTCCAGGGCGCGGCGAGCGCCGGCCCTGACCTCGAACTCGATGGGGCCGGACTCTTGGGTCTCGCGAGTTGCGCGCGCACGGAGGGCCCGGCGATCGGTGGTGTCCTTCGCGGCAGCGCGGGCCTGTTCGAGTGCGGCGGCGCGGGCAGCCTCGCCAGTTGGGCCGACCTCGGCCGGCAGGGATTCCGGAATCGGAACGCGCTCGATCTGGTCGGATCGGTGGGCGGTGGCGCAGAGGCCGCAGGGCAGCGCGGTGCCAAGGTGGACGCGGCACCTGGCTGCGGCGGCCGGGCGCTCCGCAGGCTGGTAGACAGGGGCTCGGCTGGTCCAGGTCTCGAAGTAAGCCCGGATGTGCCGAGCCGGTCCCTTGCCCTCGGCGACGGCGGCGCGGGTGACCACCGAGGCGACCCAAGCCATCTGCTCCGCACCGAGGATGCCGAGCAGCTCGGCAATCAGCGCCTGGTCGCCGTCGGTCAGGTTGGCGGTCGAGACCAGCAGCCCGCGCTTCTTCAGCTCCATGTCGATCTCCAGCACGGAGGGGGAGACCACCGGCCGCTGGGGCAGAGCCCGCATCGGCTTCGGCTCGGCGAGGACCGGCTTCTGACCCCGCGCCAGCTTCACCGGCTGCTCGACCTGATCCACAGCCTCGCCCGCGCCGCAGTGCATGTCTCCGTGTGCGCGCTCTTCGCGTGTGCGTGCATACGCACGCGGTAGAGAGCCTGGCTTTCCCCCAGGCGAGAGGGCGGATGATTTCTCATCCGGGGTCGGGTGAGCTCTCATCCTCCTCAGCGCCGACGAAGGGATCACCGGCACGGCATCGCCAACAGGGTTATCCACAGGCTCGGCGGCAGCCTTGCGGGCAGCGCGGGCGGGCACGGTGGCGTCGTCGGTGTGGGTGAAGAACGCCCGTTCGCCACCGGCCATCGACCGGTGCTCGACGTGGGCCCCAAGATCGGCGTGCAGGACGATCAGGTTCGCCCCACCGGGCATCTCGGTGATCGTGGCCCAGCCGAGGTTGTGCGCCTTGTGGCCCCAGGTCTTGACCCACTGGCGGTCACGGCCGCACTTCTCGGCGAAGTCCCTCCACGGCATCTCAAGGGCGTTCTCGCCCTTGCTGACACGGTTGACGTACGTCCACCAGGTCCGGACGGCATCGCTGGCCCGCTGGTCGAAGACCAGGGTGGAGGGGAGCGGGGCGAAGTCGTATCCCAGCGGGGTACCGGGCCGGCGGCGAGCGGTGGCCGTTCCCTCGGTCTGCGCCGCGCTCACGCGGTCACCGCCGAGCCCCGCTTGCTTGCGTGAACGAGGCGCTCGTGTCGGCGAGCGGGGTTGACCTGCAGCAGGAGAGGCGACTGCACGCGGGATGCCCGCGTAGCGCGCAGCCGCAGATGTCGGGGGAGTGGTACGCCTCGTGCGCACCCTTGATGGAGCTGTTCGGCTCTCCATCGGGCGAGAAATCTGGCACCATGGGGATCGCTTGGCCGTCCGCTGGCCTGGCCCTCTTACCCCTGGGATTCGCAGTCTTACAGGGGTGGAGAAGGGGATCTTCACCCCTCGCAGTACCAGTCAGAGCCTTCAGGGGTGTACAGACCCCTGGGGGCTCTTGCTGCTGCTACGAGTGATCGGGGTGACAGTGCCCCGGACGTGCGCTGATCCTGGGAAATCCTGGGAAAGCTGCGGCGTGAGCCACGGTCAACCCGAGTGATCCTCAGTGAGCTGTTCTCGCAGCTCAACCCCGGTCCACCCTTGCGGCACCGCTACGGTGGAAGAACCCGGCGTACAGGCCGACTCGTCCGCCCCTCACCTCGCTGACCGGCGAGGGAGGGGCTTTTTCCTTGATCCGTCACACACGCATCAGATCCAGGTGTAGTTCGCGTCGGTGATCGGTTCCAGCTCGAATGCCGGGAGTGGGCTCTGCGGGGAGCTGAGCCGGCAGAGGATGCCGCCGATGGTCGTGTAGTGGACCGTGCCCTTGTCCTCGCGGGTGCGGCGCAGCAGCGCGACTTCGGTGCCGCAGAAGACCAGCCCGGTGACCCGGACCTTGATCCTGCTGAACGGCTGCTCTCCGGTCGGTGCTTCGGTGGTGGTCATGGGGTGGAGTCTAAACAATGACGGCTCGGCAATTCTGTGCAGCGGCGTTTCCCTCTAAGCGATATGACATCGCGTCATTTATCTCCCCTGTCGACCGGTCACATTTTTGTTGACGGTGAGACATGCGCGTCTCTCGCATGGGGGGTATTTCGTGGCTGCGATCCGATAACGATCCATCCGACGGTTGGTCAGCATGTCCCTTTCCGTATGATCTGCTCGAATCGTGCGTCCTTAACATTTTCTTAGGTGCTCAATTGTGAACTTGTGAAGAGATATTGACTGATCGGGAGACCGACGTGGGTCCATGGCGCACGGAGACGCCAGCGGGGCAATGGTCGCGGGGGGGCAGACACCGACGGTTGAGCATTTTCATGCTCCTGTGGGTGTTGTTGTCGAGCCTGTTGGCGGTGCCGGACGCCTCGGCGTTGGCGGCTCATCGGCCGCATGGGAATGTGTGGACGCCGACGACGCCTCTGGTGTCGCAGAAGTCGGTGAAGGGCAAGAACGTGGTGCCGTCGGCACCGAAGGCTCCGGCGTTCCCGGTGCCGGGGACGTACAAGCCCTCGGCGCCCTCCGCGCCGTCGGGTTCGACGACGGTGACGCTGGGCGGGGCCGCCGTGCAGGCCGGGCAGTTGCCCGTCAAGGTGGCCGCCGGGAGCGGTGACGCCGGGCATGCGGTCACGGTCCAGGTGACCGACAGCGCCCAGGGCAAGGCGGCGGGTACGACCGGTCCGGTGATCGCGCTGACCGACACCGCCGCTGTCGTGGGTGGCACGGGTGGCACGGTCAAGCTCGCGTTGGACCTGAGGGCACTGCAGGACTCGGTGAACGAGGACCGCACGCGTCTGGTGGCGCTGCCGGCCTGTGCGCTGACGACGCCGCAGGCGGCGGAATGTCGCCGGCAGACGCCGGTGGCGTCGAGCGTGGACCCGAAGATGGGCGTGCTGACCGCCGAGGTCACCCTCCCCGCCGCGACCCCGGCCGCGAAGGCCGGTGTGGTGACGCAGGCGAGCTTCGTCCAGGCATCGGCTCCGACCGCGACGCCGATGGTGCTGGCGGCCACGACCGCGCTGTCCGGTACCACGGGCACCTACACGGCCTCACCGCTCTCGCCGTCGGATTCCTGGGGTGCCGGAACCAACATCGGCAGCTTCACCTACTCGTACCCGATCCAGGTGCCGCCGGCGCTCGGCGGTACCGCACCGTCGGTGTCGCTGTCCTACAACTCCTCGTCGGTGGACGGCAAGACCTCCTCGCAGAACGCGCAGGCGTCCTGGGTGGGCGAGGGCTGGGACTACCAGCCCGGGTTCATCGAGCGCAGCTACCAGTCCTGCGCGAAGGACGGCATCACCAACTCCGGTGACCAGTGCTGGGCGGGGCAGAACGCCGTCATCAACCTGGGCGGTCACTCGAGCACGCTGGTGCGCGACGACACGCGCAGCAGGGCATGTTCCTGCTCGCCGGCTGGATCGCGATCGTGTTGGGATCCATCGCGCTCATCATGGGTGCGGTCCATGAGCTGATCGTCAAGTGATCACCCTGGCAGTGGGGTTGGTGGCCGCACTCTGCGCAGTGCGCGCCGTCTTCGCCCTCCTGAACCGGGAATGGCTGTGGGCCGCGGCGTCCTCGTCGGCCGCGCTCGCCGTCGTCATGAGCGGCCTGGCCCTGTTCGGCCGCCACCCCTGGGCCTCGCCGGTCGGCACGGCACTCCTGCTCGGCGCAGCCGCCGCCGGCATCGCCGCCCGCCGCCGGGCCTGAGCAGCTAGGCGGGACCGTCGTCGGTGCGTCGGGCGCGGACGGTCGCCGTCAACTGCAGGCGCCGCGCGGCCAAGCCCTTGAGCTTGGTGACGCCGTGGGCGTAGCGGTCGACGGTCGCGGTGGCCTCCACCGCGATCTCCTCCCCGTCGACTTCGGCCTTCGCCACGGTGAAGGTGACGGGTGCTCGGACACCGCGCGCGGTGAGCAGTCCCTGGAGCGTCCACCCGCCGGTCTCGTCCTGTGCGGCCCCGGTGGAGGTGAAGACGATGTCCGGGTAGCCGGCGGTGTCCAGCAGCGTCTTGGACAGGACTTGGCGGTCCCGGTTCTTGTTGCCGGTGTCGCAACTCGCCGCGTCCGCGACGGCGTCCACGCGGCTCGCGGTCAGCGGCTCGGCGAGGGAGACGGTGCCGCCGCGCAGCCGGAAGCTGCCGCGGACCGTGCCGAGCCCGAACAGGTGCTTGGTGGTGAAGCTGATCTGGGAACGCAGGACATCGATGTCATACCGGCCCGGCGTCGGGGCTGTGGTGGTCATCATGGTCTCCTGTGGATTGATCCTTCATGGCTGCGGTGACCCGGTTCTGCTGAGGTGAGCTGTGGGGTGAGCTTTCGGATCTCCAGCAGGTCCAGGCCGAGCGCCTCGATCTCGGCCAGCACGCCGTACAGCGCCGACCGGTCCAGCAGGCCGATGAGCACAGTCTGGGCGCCGTGCCGCCGCGGCGCCAGCGCCGGGAACGCCGACAGTACGGTGGCGCCGAGGTGTCCGTTGATCCGGATCAGGTACGGGGCGGATGCCAGGTCCATGCCGCCATGATCGCCGGGGGACGGTGACCCCGCACCACCCGGATCCGGTGACCCGCACCGGGGCTAGGGCGCATGGCGAGCGGCCAGCAGCCGTAGTTCCCGGGCACGCCGCATGGCCGAGGACACTGTCCGGGACCGTACCCGCGCCGCCGCAGACGCCGCCGCAGCCCGTGGTAGCGCAGCCTGCGGCACCACAGCCCGTGACCGCGCAGCGGCAGGAGGACCGAGCCGCCCTCGCCGCGGCAGTCCGCCCTTGCCGGCTCTGCTAGTACACAGAAACGGGCCGGGCGCTCCTGGGGGAGCGCCCGGCCCTGGGGACGGATCAGGTGGTGCGGTCTAGCGTCAGTCGATCGTCATGAGCTGGGTGGTGTTGTCCCAGCCGTTGCTCGCGGTTGCGCCGGGGTAGCCGGCGATGGTCGCAGCGCTCACCGAGCTGGGCAGCGGGGTGTAGGCACTCCAGGTGCCGTCGGGGTTGCGCATCTGCCAGTGGACGGTGGCGCCGCTCACCGAGAGGAACTGGGTGCTCCCGTCAGCGTCGCCGGCCGCCGAGACGGCGGTGACGCCGGAGTTGCCGAGCAGGCCGAAGGCGCTCCAGGTGCCGTCGGCGTTGCGGATCTGGTGGTATTCGACCGTGCCGACGACGGACAGGAACTGCGTGCTGCCATTGGGCAGGGCCGCTGCGGCGACGGCGGTGACCCCGGAGTTGCCGAGCATGTTGTAGCCGCCCCAGGTGCCGTCGGCGTTGCGGATCTGGTGGTACTCGACCCCGCCGACGACCGACATGAACTGCGCGGAGCCGTCGTTGAGTCCAGCCGCGGAGATCGCGGTGACGTTGGTGGCGCCACCGGGCGGGGAGTTGAGATAGCTCCAACCGGCCTTGGCGGTCCAGGTCTGGTGCTCAAGGGCGCCACCGGTCAGGGACAGGATCTGGAGCGTCCCGGTGCCGTCCGCGGTGGCCGCAACGGCGCTGATGTTCGTGTAGCGCACGCCGGTGCTGCTGGTGGTGTTGATGAGGGTGACGGGGCTCCAGGCAGGAGTCGCGTTCGCGTAGTGCCACTGGGCGTACTCCTGGCCGCCGGCCAGGGTGATGTAGACGGTGTCGCCGTTGGGCATGCCCGCGGAGCTGACCGAGGTGGCTCCGGGGATCGTCGCAGCCAAGGACGGGCTGCCCCAGGTGCCGGTGGCTCCTGCGCTGCGCGTCTGTCCGCTCTCGGTCCCGGGAGCGGCCTGGCTGCTGCCGGGGTTGTTGCTGATCTGCTGGTAAAGGGCGGTGACCTGGGGGGCGGTGACGGGGTAGTTCCAGGCCTGCGCGCCGCTGATCATGCCGGGGAAGTAGTCGGTCCGGGTGCCGTGGTAGAGGGCGGCTCCGATGGTGAAGTTGCCGGTGGCGGCCCAGTTCGTCAGACCAGTGGTGGTGGCGGCGAGGGTGCCGTTGACGTAGAGCTGGGCGGTCTGGGTGGTGGCGTTGTAGACGCCGACCAGGTGAGTCCAGGTGCCGGGGGTGGTGTTGCTGGTGGAGCAGGGCGACAGGCCGCTGCCGGTGGAGGTCGCTGTGTCGCTGGCCATGGTGGTCAGGCACCAGCTTTTGACCGCGGCGTTGTACTGGAGGTAGAAGCCCGAGTTCTGGGTGCCGTCCTCGGAGGCGATGGTGGCGTTAGCGGTGGGCGTGCTGGCGAGGTTGGCCCAGGCGGACACCGTGAAACTGCCTGCGGTGTTGAGGACGGGGCCGTTGCTGGTGGTGCCGCTGCCGTAGGCGGTGGTGCCGTCAAGGCTGAGGACGGTGCCTCTGGTGGGGTCGGCCGTCCAGCTGTAGCCGCCGTTCAGCGTGAGGGGGGCCTGCCCGATGGCGGGGTTGTTGGCGAGGTAGGTATTACCACTGTTGGAGGCGGTGTCGCTCGCGGTGCCCCCGCCTATGGCGCCGTCGTTGAGCTGCCAGCTGTCCACCGCCCCGAGAATGGCGGAGGTGAGGGCTCCGTAGCCGGCTGTGCTGAGGTTCACATGGTCGGTGCCGGCGGCCGCGTTGGTGTTGAGCTTCGTTTCGCCGTTGCTGGTCTCTGGCGTGCCGACAGCGGTGTCAGGGTTGATGTAGTAGAGGGCCGGGGTGCTGTACCAGGCCAAGCCCAGGGCGCCGGTGAGCCAGGTGTTGACGGTGGTGCGGTTGTGGTCGACCGTGCTGGTGCACGGGTCGTTGGCGCTGTTGTCGGTGGCCTTGTCGCCGGTGTAGCCGTCGCACGGAGTCAGTCCGACCACCTCGATGGCGATACCGGCGTTGCTGAGGTAGCCCAGCAACTGCGTGTAGGCGTTGCCGGTCATGTTGTCGGCGCTCTGGCCGTGGAGGAGGTCCTGGAGGCCCTGGTTGAGGACGACGGTGGTCAGGCCGGGCTGGTCGAGGATGTCGCGGTCGATCCGGGACAGGGCGGACGGTCCGCCGTACATGCCGACGGCGTTGTCCTGCATGACCTGGTCGCCCACCACGCTCTCGTCGATGGTGCTGGACGGCGTGGCGGAGGACGACTGGGCGGCTGCGAGGTCGGCGGCGAGGTGGACGGCGGTGGTGGAGATGACGGGTGCGGTGCCGGGCTGGCCCGGGTCCACGAGGCCGTCTCCGAGGACTGCCTGGGTGGGGACGTTGGTGGTGGCGACGTCCAGGTTGGTGAGGAAGTCGGTGAACGATCCCCAGGCGCCGGAGTAGGCGCTGCCGGTGGTGTCGGTGGTCTGGTCGCCCGAGCCGGTGGGAGACAGGAACGAGTAGGCGGTGTTGGCCCACGGGTTCATGGCCATGGTCGGCATGGAGTTGGTGAAGCTGAAGGAGACCAGGAGGTTCTTGCTGGAGGTGACGGTGTACGGCAGCGGGTCGCTGTAGACCATGCCGCCCACGGGGACGGTGACGCCGGCGCCGCCGCCGAAGGTCAGGTTGGTGGTGGCACCCGCCGCCGCCGCCGAAGTGCCGTTGGAGGCGACCGCGACTGTCGCGTGGCCGACCACCAGGGGGAGGTTGGTCAGGGCGTTGTCGAGTTTGATCCGCAGGGTGTTACCGGACACGGACGGCTTGACGTTGACGCGGATGGTCTGGTTGGCGAAGTTGCCGCTCTGACCGGCCAGCGAGTAGTTGCCCTCGGTCGGAGTTCCCCAAGAGGCGGTCCAGGACTGCCCGCTGGGCGCGGCCGGGCTGGTGCCGTTGACCTCGGCGGTGCCGGTGGTGGTGTTGCGGGTGGACACGCCGAAGACGTGCAGACCCATACTGGCCGGCTGCGTGCCGACATCCGGCAGGGTGACCGAGGCGATCGTCTTCCCGGCCTGCAACTGCACCGAGAACGGGTAGATCTTCGGGCTCTGCGCTGTCGACTGCCCGGCGGGGTTGTTCCAGTGCGGAAGGCTGACCGCGGCCAGCGAGGCGGGTCCGCTGATCCAGTCCGGGACGACGAGGGAGTAGGGCTGGGTGGAGTTGTCGGTGTAGGTGATCACGCCGCTGGCGGGGCAGTACGCCGCCGGGTTGGTGGAGTCGAAGCAGTACGTGCCCGACACTCCGGTGCCGGCCGGCACATAGGGTGCCGCGTCGTTCGTGACGGCGCCCGGCGCCGCGAGGCTGCCGTTGGTCGTGGAGGCGAGGAAGACCAGGGCGCTGCCGGTGCTGGTGGGCGTCGGGGTGAGGTTGACGGTCTGGTTGGCGGCCAGCACGTTGTCCGCCTGGCCGCTACCGAACGCGGGCAGGGTGAACGTGGCACCGTCGACGGTGACCTTGCCGCCCGAGTTCCAGCCGGCGTTGGCCAGGTCGTTCGCGGAGTAGCTGTAGCCGCCGCCGTCCGCCGAAGCCTGGCCCATGTTGGAGTCCGAGCTGATCGCGACGTTGTTGAGGCAGGCGACGAGGGTGGCGCAGGTGGTGTTGGGGTGACCTGAGGTCATGAAGCGGTAGGCGCTCATGCCCGAGAGGTCGCCGGCCGCGTCGAGGGCGGCGGTCCACAGGGTGTGGGGGCCGGCGGCGAGCGGGTTGAGGCTGACGGCCGCGTAGGGGGAGGAGTAGGCGGTGCTGATCTCGGCGGCGGTCAGTGCCCGGGAGTAGGTCTGGACGTCGCTGACCGCTCCGCTGGCGAAGTTGTTGGTGGCCCCGCCGGCCAGCTTCACACCACCGATGGCCAGCGGCCCGGTGGCGTTCCAGGGGCTGGGGTTGGTGCCGGTGGCGGCCAGGGCGCCGTTGACGTAGAGGCTCATGGCGCCGGTGGCGGAGTTGAAGACACCGGTCAGCTGGGTCCAGGTGTTCAGCGCCGGGGCGCTGGTGGTGGACGCGGAGTAGAAGGCCGGCGCGGCCCCGTTGTCGATGCTCGGGGAGACGAAGGACCAGCCGCCCGCCGAGGGGGAGTACTGGAGGTAGAAGGAGGCCGCGTTCGCACCGCCCTGGGAGACGAAGGTGCGGAAGGTGGAGGTGTCAGCGAGCTTGACCCAGGCGGACACCGAGTAGGAGGAGGCGGTGTTCAGCACTGGTCCGGTGGTGGCGGCCAGTGCACTGGTGCCGTTGAGGGTGAGTGCGGTGCCGCGGGTCGGGTCGGTGGTGGTCCAACTCGCGCCGCCGGCAAGGGTTGCAGGCTTGCCGCCGGCGGTGTCCGCGGCGGTGCTGCCGCTGCCGTCGGCGAGTTGCCAGTGCGCGGCGGGGGTGGCGGCGGTGGTGCCGCTGCTGGTGATCGTGGCGGTCTGGTTGGCGGGGGTGCCGCTGGTGGCGGGCTGCTGGTCGAGGCGGTAGATGAACTTGGTGGCCGGTGCGCCGTTGGTGGCGCCGTTGAGCACGAACTGGGTGGCGGTGCCGGCGGGGGCGCCGGTCTTGCCGCCGTTGTCGGTGTTGGGGTAGGTGGGGTTGGGCATGACGCTGGGGTTGTCCGGGCCGCTGGGCTCGGCGGTGAAGTGGCAGACCGGGGACCAGCCGGACCAGGCCTCACCGTCGGTGACCTGGGTCTGCCAGTCGACGGTCTGGCCGTTGCTCAGCGAGGAGATGAAAGAGGAGGGCAGGGAGTAGGCGGCGGTGCTGCCGTTGGCGAGGTTGTCGCCGGACAGGCCGCTGGCGGTGTTGGAGGAGCCGTCCACCCAGTACTTGAAGTTGGCCTGCAGCGCGTCGCCGTCGGGGTCGGAGATGTGGGCGTTCAGGACGGGGGTGTTGGAGGCGATGGTCTTGCCGATGTACGGGTACGGAGTGCTGGTGGCGCAGCCCGCGTTGTCCGCTCCGGTGACGGCCGAAAGGTCGCTGGCGCCGGGGGTGTTGGGGTGCAGGTTGTAGAAGATCTGCAGGCTCGGGTTGGAGGAGAAGCGGGAGAAGCCCAGGTCGTTGCCGGAGGACTCGTAGGAGTCCTCGGTCAGGGCCGCGGTGAACTGGCCCCAGTGCCCGGACGCGGATTGCGCGATCGGGGATGTGACGTCCAGGCTGTGGGTGACCGAGCCGTTACCCGGGCAGAAGTTGGCGTTGTAGGAGGGGCCGAACTGGGCGCTGGAGATATCACCGCCATAGCCGGGCTGGTTGTTCCAGTCCGTCCCGGAGCCGATGCCGCCCGCCCAGTGCAGGGAGACGGTCGGATTCTCACTGCAGGACGCGGAGTAGACCTTGGTGGCGTTGACCGTTGCGGAGCTGATGTCCGCTCCCCAGATCACGGTCGGCAGTGACCACTGGTAGTAGGTCCGCATGATGCCCTGGCAGGTGCTCCAGCCGTTGACGCCGACGCCGAGCTGGCCGCCGTCGCCGGCGGAGCTGTAGTTGTTGAAGAGTGAGCTGCCGTTGCAGGGCGAGCCCTGCTTCACCTCGTCGAAGGCGGGTGAATTAGCCGACGCGGGGTGCCAGTTGAACGTCGGGTCGATGAACTCGGGGAACGCCGCAGCGGCGTTGGTGAGGAACTTGGTGTCGGGGATCAGGGTCAGCGAGTGGGCGTCGGCCTTGGTGGCGACGACGGCGATGCGGGCGGCGGCGCCGGGATGGGCGGCATCCGAGGCATCGGGGGCGACCTTGGCAGTCACCGCCTGACTCTGAGTCAGGGCGCCTGCGCGCGCCGCGCTCTTGGCCTGCGGAGCAGCGGCGGCGGGCAGGGTCGTGTTGGAGTCCCACATCATCGGCGTGGCCGACTCCAGCACCGCGCCGTCCGCGCCGCCGGTGACCGCGACCCCGTCCTGTGCCTTGGCGGCGGCCAGCTTGCCACCGGCCACCTGCGCGGCCAGTTTGAGCCCGGCCAGCGCCGGATTCTTCGCGGCCTGAGCGTTCTTGACGACCAGTACGTCACTGAAGCCGCCGCTCACGGTGGCCGACACCGTCAGGTCGACGCCCGGCAGGACCTCCGCGTACGTCGCCGTGCCGCCGCTGACAGTCGGCGTCGGCAGCGCGGTCGGCCAGGAGACCGAGTAGCTGGCGCCACCGGAGGACGTCACCGCCAGCGGAGCCCTACCGCCACCGGAGAACCGCACCGAGCCGTACGCGGTCGCCACCGGCGACAGCATGCCGTCCGCGCCCTTGCGCAGCGTCGTGTCGACGGGCTTCCAGACGCCCGACTCCTTCGTCCGCACCGGCTTCGGACTACCTGTCAGCGCGAACCCGCCCTTGGGCTGCGCCACCACCTGCTGGCTCTCGGTGGTCAGCGCGTCCACCACGACCGGCTTGCCGCTCGTGTGCGCCTGGGCGGCAGCGGCGACCATGGCCGCCTTCTCCGCCACCGTGGGCCCCTGCCCGCTCTCCATCGCGGACAGATTGGTCGGCTGCTTGGGAGCGGGCGCCGCGGGCGCCGCATGGATGGGGACGGCTCCCGCGGGCGCGCCCGGGGTGGCTGCGAACGCGGCCGGAGTCGCGCCGAACACGGTGGAGGCGAGCACTCCCGCGGCCACGAATGCTGACGCTTTTTTGCCGACCGGGAATTGCCCGATCATTTTGCTGCTTTTACTTGGCACGAAATCCTCTTTGCTAGACATTTACAAAGCCCCTCATGCGACGGATCGCAGCGGGTGCAGGTCGAGACGATACGGTGCTGGCAAATAAGGGGGCAAGGTGCGTCCGATATGGCACCATCTGGCGCGATTGTCGCCAAAAGTGGCAGGTCAGTGAGGGTATGAGATGACCCCTAGCGCCTTGTCGCCTTAGGCTGGAAATTTCACAGGTGGCATTTTCCGGCTGGCGGAATAGGCATGCGAAGGCTGCCAGAAAAATAGTCTCCACCAACTTCTCCTCTCTGATACGGTCGCGCTCTGACTGGCATGATCATCGGGCATTGTGATGGCGAGGGGCGGGGACTGTGGGATTCGGCATGGGCCGGACCGGGGAAACGCGATAAGGCGACCGGGAGACAAAATGGGCGCGGCGCTGCTCGCGGCTGGGCGGTAGCCCTGCTGGCGGGCGCGCTGACGGCTGGGAGCGTCGTGGCGGCGCCGGTGGCTTTGGCTGCCGGGGTGCATCCGGCGCCGGCTGTGGCGCATGACAAGTCGATACCGGTGGCGGCGGTGAAGGGCCACTACCAGCAGCCGAAGCCGATGCCGAAGTGGCAGCCGACGAAGACTGTCTGGCCGTCGGGCAGTGCGGCCGCCGTGCTGGCGGCCCCCGGTGGCAAGGCCGGTGCGGCGGTGCAGGCCGGTTCGCTGCCGGTGCGGGTCGCTCCAGCGGCGGGGCGTGCGCAGGGGGTTCCGCTGAGCCCGTCGGCGCTGGCGGCCGCCTCGCCGTCGAGTGTGCAGGTGACGGTGGCGCCGCGTGCGGCCGCTTCGGCGGTGGGCGTGAACGGTGTGCTGTGGTCGGTGCAGCGCGGTGATGCCGCTGCTGTGTCGGGGGCGGCGCATGTGGCGCTGTCGTACGGTCAGTTCCAGGACGCCTTCGGTGGCGACTGGGCCTCGCGGCTGTCGCTGGTGGAGTTGCCGGCGTGTGCGCTGACGACACCGAACGTGGCCGCGTGCCGGGTGGAGACGCCGGTTGCCTTCCACAACGACGTCAAGGGCCAGAGTCTGGAGGCGGACCTCGCGGTCCCACCGGCCGCCACGCAGACCACCGCGCAGAGCGGTAAGGCGGCGGGGGCGAGCGCGTTCGCGGTCAGGGCGGCGGCGGCGCCGATGGTGCTGGCGGCAGCCGCGAGCGGCTCGGGTTCGGGCGGGGGCGGTGGTGATTTCACGGCCACCAGCCTGAAGCCGTCCGGCTCCTGGCAGGCCGGCGGGTCCGCGGACGCGTTCGACTGGTCCTACCAGCTGCCCACCCCCGCGGTGCCGGGCGGGCTGGAGCCGAAGCTGGGCCTGTCCTACGACTCGCAGGGCGTGGACGGGCTGACGTCCTCCACGAACAACCAGGCCTCACTGGTGGGTGACGGCTGGCAGCTGCCGCAGTCCTTCATCGAGCGGTCCTACGCCTCGTGCAGCCAGAACCCGGCCGGCCCCACCCAGACCGGTGACAACTGCTGGTCCAACAGCAACACCCTCACCCTGTCGTTCAACGGCAACACCACCACCCTGGTCAAGGACGACACCACCGGCACCTACCGCGCCCAGGGTGACTCGAACGACCGCATCGACTACCTGACCGGTGCCGCGAACGGCGCGCAGGGCGGGGAGTACTTCCGGGTCACGACGACCGACGGCACGCAGTACTACTTCGGTATGAACCAGCTGCCGGGCTGGGCGTCGGGCAACGCGGTGACGAACTCGGTGTGGACCGAGCCGGTCTACGCCACCGCCGCGGGCCAGCCCTGCTACAACGCGACGTTCGCCAACTCCTCGTGCCAGCAGGCCTACCGGTGGAACCTCGACTACGTGGTGGACACCCACCAGGACGCGGTCTCGTACTTCTACACCACCGAGCAGGGCTCCTACGCGCCCGACCTGACCACCACCGCCAGCGCGTCCTACACCCGCGGCGGCTACCTCTCCAAGATCCAGTACG
Source organism: Kitasatospora sp. MAP12-44 (assembly GCF_029892095.1). Taxonomy (NCBI): domain Bacteria; kingdom Bacillati; phylum Actinomycetota; class Actinomycetes; order Kitasatosporales; family Streptomycetaceae; genus Kitasatospora; species Kitasatospora sp. MAP12-44. Next base: position 2,540,392 of record NZ_JARZAE010000004.1, on the reverse strand, counting down.
GTCAGCGGGCCGGCCAGGTCTACGCCACCCAGCCCGCCGGCCAGGTGTCCTTCACCGTCAACGGGCGCTGCAACACCTCCCCCACCGGCTGCGACCCCTCGACGCTGAACAGTTCGACGGCGGCGAACTTCCCCGACGTCCCCTACGACCTGAACTGCGCCAGTGGCGCGGCCTGCCAGACGCAGTCGCCGACGTTCTGGTCCCAGGAGGAGCTGACCGGGGTGCAGACCTCGGCGCTGGTCGGCTCCACGCTGACGCCCGTCGACTCCTGGGCGCTGACGTACTCCTTCCCCGCCACCGGTGACTCCACGACGCCGTCGCTGTGGCTGAACTCCATCACCCACACCGGCCAGGACACCAGCGGTGGCGGCAGCTCGATCGCGCTGCCCGCGGTGGTCTTCACCGGGCGGCCGCTGTCGAATCGGGTGAACGTCACCAACGGCTACCCGCCGCTCACCCGCCAGCGCCTGACCGGCATCACCACCGAGACCGGCGAGAACATCACGGTCGGCTACTCCAGCGCGGCCTGCGCCGGCGGCACGCCCTCGGACGCCTCGCAGAACGGCTCGCTCTGCTTCCCGGACTACTGGACACCCACCGGGCAGACCACGCCGATGCTGGACTGGTTCAACAAGTTCATCGTCACCGCCGTCACCGAGCAGGACCCCACCGGCGGCTCCGCCAACGACACCGTGGTCACCAGCTACACCCCGGTCGGCAGCCCCGCCTGGCACTACAACGACAACCCGCTCACCCCCACCGCCCAGCGCACCTGGGACCAGTGGCGCGGCTACCAGGGCATGACCGTCTCCACCGGCACCGCCCCCGACCCGGTCACCCGCACCCAGTACACCTACTTCCGGGGCATGAACGGCGACACCCTGCCGAACTCCGGCACCCGCACCGCCACCGTCGCCGACTCCCGCGGCGACCCGGCCGTCACCGACTCCGACCAGTTCGCCGGATCGACGTACGAGACGCAGGAGTTCAACGGCTCCGCCACCGTCACCGACACCATCGACGACCCCTGGACGTCGGCGGCCACCGCCACCCACGCCCTGACCGGCGGACTCCCCACTCAGCAGGCCTTCCTGACCGGCACTGCGGACAGCAAGGTCTACACGCCCCTGGCCTCCGGGAGCACCCGCACCACTGAGACCGACTACACCCACGACGCCTACGGCCGCGTGAGCGCCACCAACGACCAGGGCGACACCTCCACCACGGCCGACGACCTGTGCACCACCGTCAGCTACGCGGACAACACCACGGCCTGGATCCTCGACAAGACCGCCGAATCCAAGACCGTCTCCGTCAACTGCTCCACCACCCCGTCACTCCCCGCCAACGCGGTCAGTGACGACCTCACCTTCTACGACTCCTCCACCACCCTCGGCGCCCCGCCCACCATCGGCGACGCGACCATGACCCAGCACGCGACGTCCTACACCGGCTCGACACCGGTCTACACGACGATGCAGACCACCACCGTCGACCAGTACGGCCGACCCACCGCCGCCTACGACGCACTGGCCCGTAAGACCGCCACCGCCTACACCCCGGCCACCGGCGCCGAACCCACCTCGGTCGCGGTCACCGACCCGCTCAGCCACACCACCACCACCAGCTACGACCCGCTGCGCGACCTGCCGCTCGTCAAGACCGACCCGGCCGGCTACGTCACCACCCAGCAGTACGACGCACTGGGCCGCCTCACCGCCGTCTACCAGCCCGGCCAGAGCGCACCCAGCCCACCCAACCTCAAGTACACCTACACCGTCTCCAACAGCGGCCCCTCCGTCGTCGACACCTACACCCTCAACGACGACGACTCCTACCGCCTGACCGAAGCCCTCTACGACGCGATGCTGCGCACGCGTGAGACGCAGACGCAGACCGTGGATGGCGGGCGGACCATCACCGACACGATGTACAACACCGACGGCTGGCAGTCCGAGACCACCGACCCGTACTACAACTCCGGTGCCGTCTCCACCACCTACGTCCAGGCCCAGGTCGGCCAGGTCCCCTCCGAGACCGGCTACAGCTACGACCAGGCCGGCCGCAAGACCGCCGCCATCGCCTACGCGCTGGGCACCCAGACCTGGCAGACCACCACCAGCTACGGCGGCAACTTCACCACCACCGTCCCCCCGGCCGGCCAGACCCCCACCACCGTCGTCACCGACGCACGCGGCCAGCAGACCGACCTGATCCAGTACAAGACCGGCATGCCGACCGACTACGTCAACGACCCGGCCGCCGACTACACCGACACCAAGTACACCTACACCCCCGCCGGCAAGCAGGCCACCGAGACCGACCCGGCCGGCAACACCTGGTCGTGGAACTACAACCTGCTCGGCCAGCAGACCGACGCCTACGACCCCGACACCGGCCACAGCCAGAGCACCTACGACGCCGCCGGACAGCTCACCACCTCCACCGACGCCCGCAGCAAGCAGACCACCACCACCTACGACCTCGACGGCCGCAAGACCGCCAACTACGACACCACCACCACCCAGACGCTCTCCGCCGCCAACAAGGTCGCCGCCTGGACCTACGACACCCTGAAGAAGGGCCTGCCCACCGCCACCACCTCCTACTCGAACGGCGACACCTACACCAATACCGTCCTGGCCTACAACAACCTCGGCAAACCCGCCGCCAACCGCATCAACCTCACCGGCGAGGGCACCGCCCTGGTCCCCACCGCCGGATACACCACCACCTACGGCTACAGCCTCACCGGCCGCCTCACCAACCAGAACGACCCCGCCGAGGGCGGCCTGCCCGCCGAGAACCTGTCCTACCAGTACGACCAGTTCGGTGAGCCCACCACGATGAGCTCCGGCAGCGGCGACTACGTCCGCGCGGTGGGCTACGACGAGTACGGCCAGCCCGTCCAGTACTCCTTCGGCACCTCCGGCAACTTCGCCACCGCCAGCTACACCTACGACCCGCAGACCCGCGACATCACCGACATCCAGACCAGCGCCTCCACCGTCTCCGGCACCATCGACGACCTGAGCTACAACTACACCAACGCCACTGTCTCCAAGGGCGCCGGCCTGCTCGTCTCCACCACCGACAAGCAGAACGCCGCCACCACCACCGACACCCAGTGCTTCAGTTACGACTACGCCGCCCGTGCCCAGCAGGCCTGGACCGCCACCGACAACTGCACCGCCACCCCCACACCCGGCAACAGCGCCACCGTCGGCGGACCCATCGCCCCCTACTGGCAGTCCTGGACCTACGACGCGGCCGGCAACCGCACCACACAGACCGACCACGACACCACCGGCAACACCACCAACGACACCACCACCACCTACCAGTACCCCACCGCGGGATCCAGCACCGACCAACCCCACACCCTGACCAACACCACCGCCACCGGCCCCGGCGCCACCGCCAACACCGCCACCTACACCTACGACGCGGCCGGCAACACCAGCACCATCAACGGTGGCGCCCTCGGCAACCAGACCCTCACCTGGAACGACCAGGGCAAGCTCGCCAGCGACACCACCGCCGCAGGCCTCACCACCTACGTCTACGACGCCGACGGCAACCAGCTCCTGCGCCGCGACCCCGCCAGTACCACCCTCTACGCCGGCGACACCCAACTCGTCCTGACCGGAACCACCGTCACCGGCACCCGCTCCTACACCATCGGCGGCAAGACCACCGCAGTCCGCACCAGCAACAACACCGTCGACTACCTCGCCCCCGACCGCCAGGGCACCGACCAACTCACCATCGACGCCAGCACCCAGGCCGTCACCCGCCGCCAGTACCTCCCCTTCGGCCAAACCCGCGGCACCACCCCCACTACCTGGCCTGGCGACAACGGCTACATCAACGGCCACAACGACACCACCACCAACCTCGAAACCCTCGGGGCCCGCGTCTACGACACCACCACCGGCCGCTTCCTCAGCGCCGACCCCATCTTCGAAACCACCGACCCCACCCAAACCAACGGCTACGACTACGCCGGCAACAACCCCATCACCGGCTCCGACCCCACCGGCCTACGCTCCGAATGCGGCCAAAACGGCGACTCCGCCTGCGACCCCAACGCAGGACCCGCCGCCGGCGGCCACGGACCCGGCAGCTGCGGCGACACCGACAGCTGCTCACCGATCGTCGTCCATCAGCCCACCCGTCCTACTGTCTCGCATCCTGTCAAGAAAGCTGCATGCCATGGCTTCTGGGGCTGTGTAGGGCACGATTTCCACGGTGTCGTAAATGTCGCCGGAGCAGCTGCCCCATTCGTGACAACCCTCGCGATCGCCACTTCGTGGATACCCGGCGTCGATGCCATTACTGCTGGACTGTCTCTGGCCGTCGACGGTCTCGCTACGGTGGGGAGCATTTGGAATGTAGCCACCGATTTCACAGACAATGGATCCGGCGCGTTTGATCAGTGGCAGACTTATGCCGATGCTGGAGGGGCGCTCCTGGGCGTGGCCGGCTTTGGTACGTCCATACGCTCCGTGGTGCGGGCATCTGCAAAAGAATCTGCCGAGAATGCAGTCAGCGAGCTTGCCGCAAAGGCAAGGCTAAAGAATTCCGGGAATCCTCTGACAAAGAAGGATGCCCTTGCTGCGAGGGCAGCCCTTCCCGGGGCAAGGGCATCGCTCAGTGCGTCGAGCCTTGCGTCCGGCTATGCCAATAGTTTCGATCGTGCAGTCAATGCCGCCGGCGTGGCGGAGTCTGTTCCGACGAACGTTGGCGAGGGATCCTGGAACCCGTGGACTGTGCTCAGAAGCTATAACTGGGCCGGCTGACGCTTCATGACGGCATCGGAGGCCCCCCATTCCGAAGCAATCGGGTGCCTCCGCTTCACAGTTGGGAACCCTGATCGGTTCCAAAATGAGGCTAGCCGCCACCTGGAGGACCGTGTATAGTCTAGAATTATGATTCTGGCTGACTCCTATTTCGAGCTGAACTCGCTTCCGATCGGGATCATGTGGATCCTTGCAGCCGTGGGGATTCTCTTCTTTTCTGGAGTTTTGTTCTGGATGATGCCATCTCGACTCCGCTCCGGACAGGGAGGGGCTTCAGTTGCTCTGGCCATGGCACTATTCGTAGCGTGGGCAGCACTGAGCCATGACTCCCGAGGCGTACTGTGGGTTGGTGCATCTGGCTTTACTCTGGTCTCTCTCCCCTTGCTTTGGATGGGGAGACTCCCCGCCGATATGCCCTCTGCTCGAGATCCTGCCGCCCGTCAGCATCCGCGATATCGTGAGATAGAGCGGCGCGGTCGGATTGCGGGCCTTGCAATGGTAGTTCTGATCGTAATTGATCTTACTTTTTCCGCAATATTTCTCCACGGAATGTAGCGGTCAGCTAAGCGTCGACTCCCACAGGCGCAACCTGGCTGTGGGAAGTCGACGCGGTTCCATTCGCAGGTCGATAGCTGCGCCTACCCTGGCCGGCTCGTGCTGGAGGAAATGCGCAGGCTGGCGCAGCCTCACCGGCTGCCGCCGATCTTCTGCCCGGCGTAGACGCCGTTCCCCTGCATCACCTCGGTGTTGCCGTCGCCGACATTGATATCGCCGCCGACCACCAGCGCGTTGCCGCCGGGCAGCGCCGCGACCTGGTCGGGCGTCAGCTCCTGGCCAACCGTGAACCCGCCCCTGGACAGCCGCACTCTTTCGGCCACCCGCGCAATGGTCAAGACCGATGTCCGGGATGCGGCGCGTCGGATTGCGGGGGAGGGTCGGGGTATGGGCAGTGTGGTGATCCTTCTGGAGCTGGAGTCGTCCACCGAAGTGCTCGACGCCGGCGAGGTTGATGTCGGGGCGCGGGTGCGGTGGGTGCACGCGGCGGCTGAGGGCGGGGCGCGGACGTTGTGCGGGCTGGACACGGCGCCGCTGGAGTACGAGCCGTACCGGCCGGGCGGTCCGGACGAGCCGTGGTACCCGCCGCAGCACGGGACGCGCCGCTGTCAGGAGTGCGACGCGGCGCTTGGTGCCGCGGGCGGGTGACCCAGCCGGTCGGCCGGTCAGCCGGTCAGCCCGCTCAGTGCGGGATGCTGTCGATCAACTCCCGCGCTCCCTGGCGGAGCAGGGCGACCGCGACCGAGGTGCCGAGGGTGGCGGGGTCGAGTGGGCCGGCCCACTCGTGGGCGTCCAGGACGGTCTTGCCGTCGGGGGAGAAGACCCGGCCGCGCAGCGAGAGCCGGCCATCGCGTTCGGCGCGGGCGAAGCCGGCGATCGGGCTGTTGCAGTGGCCCTGCAGGACGTGCAGGAACATCCGCTCGGCGGTGGTCTCCCGCCAGGCCGCCGCGTCGCCAAGGGCCGCGACGGCCGCGCTGGTGGCGGCGTCGTCCTCGCGGCACTGCAGGGCGAGCACCCCGGCGCCGATCGGCGGGCACATCGTCTCCACCGAGAGGATCTCGGTGATCCGCTCCTCCAGCCCGATCCGAGCCAGTCCGGCGGCGGCCAGCAGAAGGGCGTCGGCTTCGCCGGCGTCCAGCTTCTCCAGCCGCCGGTTGGCGTTGCCGCGGAACGGGACGCAGACCAGCTGCGGGTGTGAGACCGCGAGTTGGGCGACCCGGCGGACGGAGGAGGTGCCGATCCGGGTGCCGGGCGGCAGTTGGTCGAGGGTGAGGCCACCGGGGTGGACCAGGGCGTCGCGGATGTCGTCGCGGCGCAGGAACGCGGCGAAGACCGTGCCGGTCGGCAGCGGCCGGTCGGCGGGTACGTCCTTGACGCAGTGCACCGCGAGATCGGCGTCACCGGCCAGCAGCGCGGCGTCCACCTCCTTGGTGAACGCGCCCTTGCCGCCGAGCGCCGAGAGGGCTCCCGGCCAGCGGTCGCCCGAGGTGGTGACGGGCACCACCTCGGTCCGCAGGCCGGGGTGCAGGGCGGCCAACTCGGTTCGGACGCGCTCCACCTGGGCCAGGGCCATGGGCGAGGAGCGGGACACGATCCGGATCGGACCGATGGGCGCGGGCGTGGGTGTGGGCGATGGCGACGACGACATGCCGTCCACGATAGAGCGCCGGACGGCTGCCGGTGGACTGTGGACACCAACAGCCGTTGTGACGACGCGCTTTGTTCGTATGTCAGTTCTAGTGCAGGCAGCTGCAGTTGGTCATCAGTGCCTCGACGCTGGTGACGTAGGACGGGTTGGGGATCACCTCGGCGCCGGTGACGGTGGTGACGCCGGTGGTCGGGTCGGTCGTGCTGGTGGTGTTGTAGTGGACGTTGCCCGCGCCCGCGTTGTAGGCGGCGACCACCACGTCGAGCAGCGGGTTCTTGCCGGTGACCGGGTCGGGCGTCAGGTCGTACTTGCCACCGAAGTCGGAGTCGCCGTAGTAGGCGACCAGTTCGTCCAGCAGCTCGGCGCCGAGGTCGGTGTTGCCGGCCAGCGTCTGCACGTCGTTCTTGGTGCCGAACTTGCCGTTCATCCAGGTCACGGTGGCCGGCATGAGCTGCATCGTGCCGATGCCGCCGTCGCACGCCTGGATGGCCGACTGCCAGCCGCTCTCCTGCCAGGCGATCGCCTTGACCAGGTTCACCGGCAGCGGCGGGAGCTTGTCGGTGCCGCCGCTGCTCAGGGTGAGCGTGCGGGACTTGCCGGCGGCGGCGGTGAGTGCGGAGCCGACCGCGCTCTGCGGCTGGTTGGTGCCGTTGAAGCTCTTGCAGCCGCCCTGCGCGGGCGGAGTCTGCTGCGGGGCGACCGGCGGGGGCGGCGGGGCGACCGGCCCCGCCTTGGCGACCGGTGCGGGCGCGGGGGCGGGCGCGGACTTCGCCGTCGTGGTGCCGGGCCGGGTCGAGGCCGGCGCGACCGTACCGGGCGCCGAGTGGCCGGGGGAGGGCGAGGCGCTGATCGAGGCGCTCGCGGACGCGCTGGCGGACGGGCTCGGCGAGGGGCTGGCGGGGCCGCTCGGCGCGGTCGAGGGCGACGGGTTCGGCCCGCTCGGCGGGTCGGCGGCGGTGACGGTCTGCACGTCGGCCGTGGTGTGCTTGGCGCCGAGGTCGCTGACTCCGTAGGCGGCTATCGCGCCGACCACCGCCACTGCCGCCAGTCCGGCCGCAGCCTTGTGACGTTTGCCGATCTGCATGGTCCCCACCCCGTGGTTGGTCGTACGTCGTACCCAGACAAGAGTTCGTCATCGTATCCACCGTCCGAACGGGGGCCGATGGCAGGTGGCGGCTGTTCGAAGTTGGGTGATTCCGCCGGGGTGTCCTCGGTGCGGCGCTGGCGGGATGCCGGTAAGACGGAGTGGTGGAAATCCGGACGGATCGGGATGTGATGCTCATGTCGCCTGCGGGAGTGGCGAGTTGACGCACCCAATCCGGTGTTAGTTATTGACCGGTGATGTGGAGTTTTGATTCCCTGGGGTCGCCATGCGCATGGCCAACGGACCTCGCACGCGTCCACCCTGCTCCCACCCCGCTCCCACACCTCGATCCTCACAAGTACCTCTCACCACCCAGGAGATGGCATGAAGAAGGCGTGGGCCGCACTGCTCGCCGCCGCCATGACGGCGGCGCCGCTGGCCGTCGTCACGGCGGCGGCGACACCGGCGGCCGCACTGGACAACGGGCTGGCGAAGACGCCCCCGATGGGCTGGAACGACTGGAACACCTTCGGCTGCAACGTCAGCGAGAAGCTGGTCGAGCAGATCGCCGACACCATGGTCGCCTCGGGCATGCAGCAGGCCGGCTACCAGTACGTCAACATCGACGACTGCTGGATGAGCAAGTCCCGTGACGCGGCGGGCAACCTCGTCCCCGACCCGGTCAAGTTCCCGGACGGCATCACCGGCGTCGCCGCGTACGTGCACAGCAAGGGGCTCAAGCTCGGCATCTACGAGAGCGCGGGCACGATGACCTGCGCCGGCTACCCGGGCAGCCTCGGCCACGAGGACGCGGACGCCGCCTCGTTCGCGTCCTGGGGTGTCGACTACCTCAAGTACGACAACTGCAACAACCAGAACATCCCCGGTCAGCAGCGGTACCAGGCGATGGGCGCGGCGCTGGCCAAGACCGGCCGTCCGATCGTCTACTCGCTCTGCAACTGGGGCAACGAGAACGTCGCCTCCTGGGGCGCCGGCGTCGGCAACCTCTGGCGCACCACCGGCGACATCAGCGCCGACTTCGGCTCGATGCTGGGCAACTTCCACACCAATGTCGCGCTGGCGGCCGGGGCCGGGCCGGGTGCCTGGAACGACCCGGACATGCTGGAGGTCGGCAACGGCATGACGCCGATCGAGGACCAGTCGGAGTTCTCGCTCTGGGCCGCGATGGCCGCCCCGCTGATCTCCGGCGCCGACCTGCGCACCGCGACCCCGCAGACCATGGCGATCTACACCAACCGCGACGTCATCGCCGTCGACCAGGACCCGCTGGGCAAGCAGGGCGTGGAGATCGCGAACAGCGGCGGCCTGGACGTGCTCGCCAAGCCGCTCGCCGACGGCAGCGTCGCGGTCGCCCTGTTCAACGAGAACGCGACCACCGCGACCATCAGCACGACCGCCCAGGCGGTCGGCCTGGGCGCCGCCAAGGGCTATACGCTGCACGACCTTTGGAGCAAGCGGACCACCGAGACGCCGGGTGCCATCAGCGCCGCCGTCCCGGGCCACGGCACCGTCCTCTACCGGGTGGCCAAGACCGACAAGCCCGGTACGTTCCCGCCGAGCATCTCGCTGGACACCGCGATCCCGGCCCAACTGAACGGCCCCACGGCCGTCGTGACGTCCGCCTTCACCAACAACGGCAGCTCGGCGGTCGGCAACGTCACCCTGGGACTGAACGCGCCGGCCGGCTGGCTGGTCAAGCCGCTCACCGCCACTGGCTTCGGCACCGTGCGCCCGGGTCGGATGGCCATCGCGGCCTTCCGGATCACCGCACCGACCGTGCTCACCAAGCCGATCGAGACCGACACCCTGACCGGGACGGTCAAGGCGCGCTGGAGCGGCGGCGACACCACGGGTGACTCGCCCGGTACCGTCCGGGTGGCCGCCCCGGTGCAGTCGCCGTACCTGACCTACAGCGACACCACGGCGGTCTTCGGGCAGTCCGGCACGCAGCTGGGCATCCTCGGCGGCGGCGCCGACGCGTGGGGCAGCACGGACGAGTACAGCACCGTCTACCGGCACGGCGCCGAGCACGACGGCTCGACCACCATCGTGCGGGTCACCGCCCAGGCAGCGACCAGCAGTTGGGCCAAGGCGGGCATCATGGTCCGCAACGACGTGACGGCGCCCGGCAGTTCGCCGGGCTACCTGATCCTCGCGGTCACCCCCGGCAACGGCTACGTGCTGCAGTGGGACAGCACCGGCAGCGGCCAGCTGGACAGCAACTCGGCACCGTCCGATTCGGGCCTGGGCGCTGCCAGTTACCCGACCTGGCTGAAGCTGGTGCGGACCGGCAGCAGCTACACCGGCTCCTACTCGACCGACGGCACCACCTGGACGACGGTCGGCAGCGCCACCGTTCCCGACGTCGCGGCCACCCAGGACGCGGGCGTCTTCATGACCGCCCACAACAACGGCGGCGGCACCACCGGAGAGGTCGACTTCGACAGCCTGAGCCAGAACTGATCCCAGCGCGCACAGGAGCCGCCGATCCACCCGGCAACCCGGCAACCCGGCTACCGGGTTAGATCGGCGGCTCCTCAAGGAGTTTCAGCATCCATCGGGCGGTCTCCGCAGCACCCGCCGCGTCGGTGGCGTCGGACGCCCCGGGGAAGAGCCGGCCCCAGGAGCATGCACGGCCGATCGCGCCCAGTCGCCACGCCAGGCTCACCGCACGCCGCAGTTCCGCCGCCGTCCGACCGTCCCCCGTCCAGGGTTCCAGGTACGCGTCCCGCAGCCGGGGCAGCACCTCGGGACCATGCTGGTCGCGGGCTCTGCCGGCCGGCACGAGGAAGCTGCAGAAGGGGTGCGAGACGCTGGCGTCGCCCCAGTCGAAGAACGTGCTGCGACCCGCCTCGGTGTGGAAGAGCTGACCGTCGTGCAGGTCGGAGTGGTCGAGCGAGTCGGCGACGCCGAGCCCGGCGAGCTCCGCGCACCAGTCCGCCAGGCGCGGGCGGAGTTCTCGCAGCCTGCCGTGCTCGTCCGCTCGCAGCGCGCTGTTCCCGGCGACGACCCGGTCGAAGAGCTCGGGGAGCGCGGCCGTCCGCGCGCTGGGCACGCCGAGTCGTTCGATCTCCTCGGCGTACGGGACGAGCGCGCGCTGCATGCTCGCGTACTGGCGCAGCGGCTGCTCCCAGGCGCGCGGATCGGCGGGCCCGCGGCTGAGCACGTCCTTGAAGAGCTCACCGCCATCGGGGAGCAGCGACCAGCCGCGCCCGGCGTCGACGGTGAGCGGCTCCAGTACGTGCTCCGGCACCCAGCGGGCCAGCGCGGAGGTGAGCGCCGCCTCGAAGGCGCTGGCGGGCGGATTGGCCTTGAACCACACGGGCTGCCGACCGTCGACGGTGAACCGCACCAGGACGGACCACGGCCGCAGCCGCACCCTGCGCTGCCCCGTCTCGCGCAGCCCGCGAGCAGCGAGCTCACGCTCCGCCCACCCGAGGGCGCTCTCCCGCCAGGCCGCCCGCTCCCAGGGCGTGACCGCCTCCGGGTACTGGCCGCGATCCACCACCGTCGACGTATCTCGTTGCATCGCGCCATCCCAGCACGGAACCCGCCGGGTCCTCCAACGGTTTTGCCCGGCGAGCGCCTCCGGTTTCACGCGGTCTCAGGCACCGCGTTCGCGTTCGCGTTCGTCCCGCTGCCGGATCAGCTCCTCGACCGCGCTCGGGAGGGTCGTCTCGAAGTCGATCAGCTTCGCCCAGGTCGGGGTCACGACGATCCGGACCATGCCGTCGTAGAGCGAGCGGACGCCGGCCTCCCACTCGACCCGCTGCTCGGGCGTCATCGTGTAGGAGCCGTTCATCTGGAGGAACTCCTCCGGGATGCCCTCGACTTCGTCCAATTCGGCCCGACCGCGGATGAGCAGCATCTTCGGCGGATGCACCTCGGTGTCGATCGTCAGCGCGACCGCCGGGTTGCGGCGCAGAGCCGGCAGCTTAGCGGCGTTCTTCGACGTGCACATGACGACTTCCGAGCCGTTCCAGTGGAAGCCGATCGGAATGGCCCGGGGCGTGCCGTCCGTGGCGACGTAGGCCAGCCGGGTCAGGTCACGGGCCAGGAGCTCCCGGCTGAGCGGACGGTTCAGAACCTCGGCGATCTCACTCGGCTGCACGGTCGGACCCACCTTCCAGCGCTCGTTCACCAGTCCTCCCAGCGTAGGTACGGAAGGGCGGTACCGACTATCGGTAGGCGTTGACGAGCGACAGTTACCGATATATCGTCGAAGTATCGAGACACTACTTCGAGAGGTGGTGCGCATCATGCGCGCGGAATTTTCGTACGGCCCCGGTGGCCGTAGGCGTGGGCACGGCAGGCGGCGGGGCCCCGGGTTCGGGGGGATGCCGGGGATGCCGGGGGAGCGTGGTGAAGGGCGCGGGCGCGGGGGGTTCGGGCCGCCGCCGTTCGGGCCGCCGTTCGGCGGGGGCGGGCCCTTCGGCGGCGGTGGGCCGTTCGGGCATGGCGGGGGCGGCCGGGGGCGTGGGCGACACGGTGGCAGGGCGCGGCGCGGGGACGTCCGGGCGTCGCTGCTGGCGCTGCTCAAGGACCGGCCGATGCACGGCTACGAGATGATCACCGAGATCGGTGAGCGGACCGAGGGCGCGTGGCGTCCGAGTCCGGGTTCGGTCTACCCGACCCTCCAGCTACTGGAGGAGGAGGGGCTGATCGCGGCTCAGGAGTCCAGTGGCAAGCGGCTGTTCGGGTTGACCGAGGCCGGCCGGGCCGAGGCTGAGGCGGGTCCGGCGGAGCCGTGGATGCAGACCGGCCGCGAGGTCGGCTGGGAGGCGGTGCAGGAGGTCGGTCAGGCGCTGGCCTCGGTGGACCACGCGATCCGCCAGGTGATGGCGACCGGCACCGAGGAGCAGCGGGTCAAGGGGCTCGCGGTCCTGGTCGAGGCCCGCAAGAAGCTCTACCTGATCCTCGCCGACGAGGGGTAGGGCGAGGGGTAGCAAAAGGCGGAGCGGAAGGTGAGAAGGGCCACAGGGGCCGGTTATTCCGGTGGCGGTGCGTACTCGTACCGCCACCGGGCGCGGCCCTTGGCGTCGTACTGCTTGGCCCGCACATAACGCAGCGTCTGGGCCGGGACGTCCCCGTGCGCGGGCACCGGGACGCTGTAGACCTTGGGAACGGCGTTGAATGGGGACAGCAGTACGGGCAGCACCCGGCCGTCCAGTGGCCCGCCCACGAATTCGGTCTCCGCACTCCTCATCGCACCAGCCTCGCACCTGAACCGGCACCGGCCAAACGCCTCGGTAACCCCCCGGTCCGCGAGAGCCCCGCACTCCCTTATCCTGCTCTGTACGCCCCCGGGGTTCACCCGGGTCAGCGGCCCCGTGCGGGTCGGGTGGCGCGCTGAACTGCGCCTGCCCGCCGAGCTTCTGTTCTCGCGCTCCGCACCGTGGACCAAAGGCGTCGGCCGCCCGGTGACCCCGGCTCCGGCCGTCCGGCGATCGACCAGGTGCACTCGGGGAAGCAACGGGTGGTGCGGGGCGTTGCGTCGGATACTGCGTCGAACGCTGTGCCACACCCGACACAGCAGGTGCGAAAGGGGACCGATGGAAGCCAGCAGCAGGTGGACGACGTGGTGGCAGCGACGCGATCGGCAGCACCCCGGAACGGACATCGGCGGCGTGACTTCTCCCGCAGCCCGGCTGGACCTGCTGCTCGGCGCCGTCCGGGCCGGCTTCCCGCTGGCTCCGGCCGCTCATCCCGCGGGCCATCGCTGCTCGTGTGACCGGGTCGGCTGTCCGGCGCCCGCCCAGCACCCGGTCTCCTTCGCCTGGCAGTCGCAGGCCACCACCGACGCCGAGCAGCTCGGCCGCTGGCTCTCCCGCGACCCGCAGGCCAACTTCATCACCGCCACCGGGCGCGCCCACGACGTGCTGGACGTGCCCGCCGCGGCGGGCGTGCTGGCGCTGGAGCGGCTGGCCGAGCTGGGCGTCGAGGGCCCGGTTGCGGCGGTCGGCGAGGAGCGCTACCTCTTCTTCACCACCAGCCGTGGCACCCCCGCCGACGAGGACGAGTGGTGGTCCAGCGCGTTGGATACCCACCCCGACACCGTCTCCGAGCACCCCGGCCTGCGCTGGCACTGCCGCGGCTCGTACACCCTGCTGCCCCCGGCCGCCCTGCCGGACGGCTCGGAGGTGCGCTGGCTGCGCGGCCCCGAGCAGCCGCTGCCGGACCCGCTGCGCGTGCTGGACGTGCTGACGGACGCGTGCACCGAGGTGGGCGCGGTCGCCGAGGAGCAGTGGCTGATCGGCTGAGCAGCCGATCAGCCCGCTTACGGAAGTGCTTACGGAAGGGTGAGGATCTCCGCGCCGTCCGCGGTGACCACCAGGGTGTGCTCGAACTGCGCGGTGCGCTTGCGGTCCTTGGTGACCACCGTCCAGCCGTCCGGCCAGATCTCGTAGTCGTAGGTGCCCAGGGTCAGCATCGGCTCGAT